>NZ_FOYU01000001.1:0-1432719 GCF_900115255.1 Pseudidiomarina tainanensis | reverse complement strand
CTTCTTTCTGAGTACGACTTCCCAGGCGACGACTTGCCAGTAATCCAAGGTTCAGCGTTGAAAGCGTTGGAAGGCGAAGAGAAGTGGGAAAAGAAAATCATCGAATTGGCAGAAGCATTGGATTCATACATTCCAGAGCCAGAGCGTGATATCGACAAGCCGTTCATCATGCCAATCGAAGACGTATTCTCAATCTCAGGCCGTGGTACTGTAGTAACTGGTCGTGTTGAGCGCGGTATCGTTCGTACTGGTGACGAAGTAGAAATCGTAGGTATCCAAGATACTACGAAGACGACTGTAACTGGTGTTGAAATGTTCCGTAAATTGCTTGACGAAGGTCGTGCAGGTGAGAACATCGGTGCCTTGTTGCGTGGTACGAAGCGTGACGAGATCCAACGTGGTCAAGTATTGGCGAAGCCAGGTTCAATCACGCCACACACTCAGTTCGAAGCTGAAGTGTACGTATTGACCAAAGAAGAAGGTGGTCGTCATACTCCATTCTTCAAAGGCTACCGTCCACAGTTCTACTTCCGTACAACTGACGTAACTGGTGCAGTACAGTTACCAGAAGGCGTAGAGATGGTTATGCCAGGGGACAACCTGAAGTTCGTAGTAGAACTGATTCACCCAATCGCAATGGACGAAGGTCTTCGTTTTGCGATTCGTGAAGGTGGTCGTACTGTAGGCGCAGGCGTTGTATCTAAGATCATCGCTTAATAGCCTCGGTATCCGTTAACGGATATTGATAAAAGGGGAGCTTCGGCTCCCTTTTTTGTTTTTGAAAAGCAAAAGCGCTATTATCTATTAGATATTAGCGAAAACACGAAAGCCCAAGACCGCTTTTCTAATATCCAATATCTAATAGCTAATATCGCCCTTGACTTTGAGCGCTGATGTGTGAAGGATACACAAGAGTTAACGGAGTAAACGACGCGTTGAAGTATCTAACAACAATAATCATCATTCTCGCCAATTTCATGTTTAAAGCTGCCGCAGAGCCTATTCAGATTCGAGTAGCTGCCTACGAGTACCCACCATACTATTCTGAGAATATGCCGACGCATTTGGTTGGCGAAGTCATTAACGCGTTAAATCAACTTCAACAAGACTATCATTTTGTTCTTGAACCGATTGCACCTAATGCCCGTTATTTGGCACTAGGCCCAGATGGTTGTTGTGATTTGATGCTGTTTGAAGACGTTGCGTGGGGTTGGGCTGATGAGGATATAGACCTTCATGTTACGAAGCCATTGCTGGTGGGCAGAGAGCGCTTTGTTGCGCTACAGCACCCTAATCGTGATCAACGCTTCTTCGAGATGAAAGGGCTGCGTTTCGGCGGTATCGTGGGCTATCACTATCCGTTTGCAGCAAACGAAAAAGACCATCGAATTCTCGAAGAAAAATATGGCATTTATTTAGGGCATTCACATCGCGTCAATCTACAAATGTTATTGAATGAGCGTCTCGATCTCGTCATGCTATCGGATGAGTATCTTGCTGCAATGGTTTCAGATGCAGTGAAGCGGCAATTACTCATTTCAAACAAGCCATATGGCGTGTTCAACATGGCCACGGTCATTAATAAAGACAAAAACGTGGATGCAACCCATGTCGCCAAGCTTATTCGACGTTTAAAAGAAAATGGCAAACTAAATGCCATTTTTAAAAGCTTTAAGCTACCAACGGTAATCCATACATCAGATTAATAAACACTTAAGCCTAAGTGATTGGCTAATTCACGAATCATGAACATGCCGCGCGCTGAGTTACCGTAGCTATTAAGCGGTGGGCTCCATGCTGTGATCACACCATAATCGGGAACAATCGCGACAATGCCACCACCTACACCACTTTTCGCTGGTAGCCCCACAGTAAACGCAAACTGCCCCGATTGGTCATACATACCACTGGTACTCAGTAACGCGTTAATGCGCTGTGCATCGCGATGTGACGTGATTTGTGCGCCGCTTCGAGGGCATTTGCCGCGGTTGGCTAAAAAGGCCAAGCTGCGCGCTAACTGTTCGGTCGTCATCGTTAATGCGCACTGCCAAAAATAATGATCTAAAACCTCTTCAACGTCAGCTTCGATATTGCCAAAACTTTTCATCAAATAAGCCAGGGCGGCGTTGCGCGCGCCGTGGGTGCGTTCCGACTCGTGTACCCGTGAATCAACAGCCACATCTTCGCTACCACATAACCCGCGAACCATACTCAGTAGCGCTGACTTACTGGCGGAGTAATGACTCACTAACACGTCGCTAACCAACAGCGCGCCGGCATTAATCATCGGGTTGCGTGGTATGCCCTTTTCCCATTCCAGCTGCACAATGGAATTGAACGGCTGACCGGATGGCTCCATTTGCACCCGCTCCCAAAGTGGATCGCCTAAGCGTTCCATTGCGAGCATCAAACCAAATATTTTTGAAATAGACTGAATTGAAAAACACTTATCTGAATCACCGACCGAAGTGACCTTGCCATCAAGCGTTGCCACCGTCAGGGCACAGTAGTCTGATTTGACTTCGGCGAGGGCAGGGATGTAATCAGCAACTTTGCCATCGTTCACCGTTAAGGCTTGCTGCAGAATACTTTCCAGCAATGACTTGAGGTTATCCGGAGCGTGGATGGACTGGCCGCCACTGATCACATCTGCTGTCATAGTTACCCTAACATTGGTTTTAAGAATCGAGCCGTATGCGACGCCTCGCACTTTACAATATCTTCCGGTGCGCCGGCGGTCAAAATCTCACCGCCACCAGAGCCGCCTTCTGGGCCCAAATCAATAATCCAATCTGCTGTTTTAATCACATCAAGGTTGTGCTCGATAATCACAATGGTATTGCCATGATCGCGCAAGCGATGCAATACCGTTAACAGCTGCTGAATATCATGGAAGTGCAGACCGGTCGTCGGCTCATCAAGAATATAGAGCGTTTTACCGGTATCGCGTTTTGAGAGCTCGCGCGCCAGTTTCACCCGCTGTGCTTCACCACCTGATAAGGTTGTGGCACTTTGACCTAAGCGAATATAGGACAAGCCCACATCAATTAGAGTCTGCAATTTGCGTGCGATCGCTGGAATCGGTGCAAAGAATTCACGCGCATCTTCAACGGTCATGTCTAATACTTCGTGAATACTCTTGCCCTTGTATTTGATTTCCAAGGTCTCGCGGTTGTAGCGCTTGCCCTTACAAACGTCACACGGAACGTAAACGTCTGGCAAGAAGTGCATTTCAACTTTAATGACACCGTCGCCCTGACACGCCTCACAACGGCCGCCACGAACGTTAAAACTGAAACGACCAACTTTATAACCGCGCGAACGTGCTTCTTCGGTACCGGCATAAAGCTCACGAATCGGTGTGAAAATACCGGTATAAGTGGCTGGGTTTGAACGCGGTGTTCGGCCGATTGGGCTTTGATCAATATCGACCACTTTGTCGAGATATTGCATGCCATCGATGCTCTCATAAGGCGCTGGCTCATTAGCCGTCGCTTTATTGAGCTCGCGGTGCGCAATACGGAATAAAGTATCGTTAATCAGCGTTGATTTACCCGAGCCTGATACGCCAGTTACACAGGTCATTAGGCCGACCGGAATTTCTGCATTGACGTTCTTCAGATTGTTGCCAGAAGCGCCATTGAGCTTGACCCAATGTTTGCCAGGCTGATGACGTTTTGCGGGCACCTCAATCGCTTTGCGACCAGAGAGGTAGTCACCGGTAAGTGACTCTTCATTGGCAACAATTTCTTCGTAGTGGCCTTGCGCAATCACCTGACCACCATGCACACCGGCACCAGGGCCGATATCAATCACATGATCTGCTGCGCGAATGGCGTCTTCATCGTGCTCAACCACAATCACGGTGTTACCGAGGTCGCGTAAACGTGTGAGAGTGTTCAACAAACGTTCATTATCTCGCTGATGCAAACCAATGGAAGGCTCGTCCAAAACGTACATCACGCCAACTAATCCTGCGCCGATCTGTGAAGCTAAGCGAATCCGTTGAGCTTCACCACCGGAGAGTGTTTCGGCACTGCGCGATAGGCTCAGATAATTCAAACCAACGTTGACGAGGAAGCCTAAACGATCGTTAATTTCCTTGAGAATCTTTTCAGCAATTTTGGCACGCTGACCTTCTAACTCGAGTTCTTGGAAAAACTTGAGTGCGTCGCCAATCGAGCGTTCAACGACTTGTGGCAATGTCGTATCGTTTACAAACACATGTCGTGCTTCTTGGCGTAAACGGGTACCGCCGCAACTTTTACATGGTTGTGACGCCAAATATTTCGACAAATCTTCACGTACCGCCATGGAGTCCGTTTCGCGATAGCGGCGTTGCATGTTTGGAATGATACCTTCAAAGGCATGAGTACGCGCAACGCGATCACCACGGTCGTTCATGTAGGTGAACTCGATCTCTTCTTTGCCACTGCCAAACAACACCACATTTTGGTGTTTCTCATCGAGGCTCGCAAATGGCTTATTGAGGTCGAATTTGTAATGGCGCGCAAGCGATTGCAGCATTTGGTAATAATAAAAATTACGCTTATCCCAGCCGCGAATCGCGCCGCCGGTGAGGCTAAGCTCAGGGTTCGTCACGACTTTGGCTGGGTCAAAAAACTGCTCAATACCAAGGCCGTCGCATGACCCACAAGCACCCGCTGGATTGTTAAAAGAAAATAAGCGTGGCTCGAGCTCTTGCATGCTGTAGCCGCAATGTGGACAAGCAAAGTTAGCTGAGAACACAATATCCTCAACCTGAGAATCGCTTTCCATTGGCACCACAAGCGCAGTACCGCCACTCAGCTCTAATGCGGTTTCGAACGATTCGGCCAAACGTAACTCAAGCCCTTCGCGTACTTTAATCCGGTCAACAACCACTTCGATGGTGTGCTTTTTCTGTAGTTCGAGTTTCGGCGGATCACTTAAATCACATAGCTCGCCGTCAATACGAGCGCGAATGAAGCCTTGCGCTGCAAGGTTTTCTAAAACTTTAGTGTGTTCACCTTTGCGCTCTTGAATAATCGGCGCCACAATCATTAGCTTTTCGCCTTCTGGCAACGCCAATACTTGGTCGACCATTTGTGAAATGGTTTGCGCCGCTAAGGTCACATTGTGCGTTGGGCAACGTGGCTCGCCCACACGCGCAAACATCAAGCGCAAATAGTCGTAAATTTCGGTAATGGTACCAACCGTTGAGCGCGGATTGTGTGAGGTCGATTTCTGTTCGATCGAAATTGCCGGCGATAAGCCTTCGATGCTATCAACATCGGGCTTTTCCATAAGCGATAAAAACTGGCGCGCATAGGCCGAGAGTGACTCGACGTAGCGGCGCTGGCCTTCCGCATACAACGTATCAAAAGCTAACGAAGATTTTCCCGAGCCGGACAGTCCTGTGATGACCACCAGTTTATCGCGGGGTATGGTCACGTTAATGTTTTTCAGGTTGTGGGTGCGGGCACCGCGGATTTCTATTTTATCCATGAGAATTACAACTCTCCGTTGCCAATGACAAGCAATTGAATGAAACGAGTATTATCGCACAACCGGTACCTTCTGGTACAATGGCCAGCGATTTTTTCCTGCAGCTATGAGAATTTCATGCGACAGCAAAACCAAGACAATCGACTCACCCCAATTGAGCGGCGCGCCTCTGGTGCTTTAGCTGCTGTGTTTGGATTACGTATGCTCGGGCTGTTTTTGATCATGCCCGTTATTGCGATTTATGGACAACAGTACCCCGATTACACGCCATTGCTGATTGGCTTAGCGATTGGCGCCTATGGGTTAACGCAAGCATTGTTGCAAATTCCATTAGGTATGCTGTCTGATCGCATTGGGCGTCGCCCCGTTATCATCGGCGGCCTGATTGTGTTTGCCGTGGGCAGTTTGGTGGCGGCTTGGGCTGACTCCTTAGTGGGGGTCATTATTGGCCGCGCGTTACAGGGCATGGGCGCAATTGCCGCTGCTATTTTAGCTTTGGCAGCCGACATTACCCGCGATTCACAGCGCCCTAAAGTCATGGCGACAATAGGCATGTTTATTGGCTTGTCCTTCGCATTGGCTCTCGTGTTAGGGCCATTGCTTGGTGCTCAAATTGGCTTATCCGGATTGTTTTATTTCACGGCTGTCAGTGCCGTTTTCGGCATTTTTGTGTTGCTTGTGGCTGTTCCTAAAGTTGCACAAAAGTCCGCACGTGGCGACTTGATTCCATTGAAAAGCGAGCTGAGTCAGTTATTTAAAGACCCGCAATTGGCGCGATTAAATCTTGGCGTATTGGTACTTCATTGTGTGTTAACCGCATTTTTCGTCGTAGTACCGTTACAACTGATGCGCGGCGGCTTGGCTGCCGATGAGCATGCTTGGTTGTATTTGCCGACGTTAATTGCATCGTTTGCGTTTATGATCCCAATGCTGATAAAGGCCGAGCGCCAACGGCAACAACCGCGCTATTTCCGCATTGCAATTGCCCTCGTCATTTTAGCGGTAGCCGTTATCGTATTTATTCCAGCGCATTGGACTTATTTGGCGATAGCTGTTGTGCTGTTTTTTACCGGCTTCAATTTCTTAGAAGCAACATTACCGAGCTCACTTACGCGCTTTGCACCAGCCGGGCGCAAGGGCAGTGCGAGCGGAATCTATGCCACATTCCAGTTCTTAGGTGCGTTTATTGGCGGCGCCGCTGGTGGTTCAATTTATCAATATTTTGGTTTGTTAGGTGTTGGGATTTTCTGCACGGTACTGCTAGTATGCTGGTTTGCAATTAGCTTTGGCATGCAACCACCACCGCAACAGCAAAGTGTGAGTTTCACGCTCGATAAATTGACTGCAGACCAAGCTGATGGCCTCGCTGAACAACTTAGTCAGGTGGCAGGTGTTGAGGAAGTTCGCATTGTGGCCGCCGAGCAAACAGTGTATTTAAAAGTTCATAAAACCGATTACAATGATTCTGAAATAGAGGCGCATTTAGCGCCGTACCGAACATAAGTATTGAACATAAAAGACAAGTGAAGGAGCAGATGGCATGGCCAGTCGCGGCATCAACAAAGTAATTTTAATTGGAAACTTAGGCGCCGATCCAGAAGTGCGCTACACGCAAAATAACACAGCCATCGCTAATTTATCTGTTGCTACCAGCGAAACTTGGAAAGACAAGCAAACTGGTGAGCCGCGTGAGCAAACCGAGTGGCATCGTTGCGTTGCCTACCGCCGTTTGGCTGAAATTGCAGGTGAATACCTGAAAAAGGGCTCTAAGGTTTATGTGGAAGGTCGTTTACAAACACGTAAATGGCAAGGTCAAGATGGTGTTGAGCGTTATACCACTGAAATTGTGATCAACGATCTACAAATGTTGGATGGTCGTCCAGGTGGCAGTCAAGGTAGCTACGGTGGTGGCCAACAACAATCTGGCGGTTTCGGTGGCCAGCAGGGCGGTGGTCAAGCGCCTCAAGGTGGTCAAGGTCAAGGTGGCTTCGGTGGTCAACAAGGTGGCCAGCGCCAAGCGCCGGCACAGAGCTTTAATCAGAAGCCGGCACAACAACCACAGCAAGAACCGTTTGTGCCCGACCAAGATTTCGACGACGACATTCCGTTCTAGCCCTGACAAAGGCTCCTTAGTACTTCGCCAAGTTCACGACAACTTGGTTTCTGCCTTTTCGTTTACCCTCATACAGTGCCTGATCGGCGCGTATGAGGGCAACGCTCACATCAACATCATCGGGCTTAATTTCGGTGACGCCAAAAGTCGCCGTCACTGATATGTGAACGCCTTTTGTTTTAATCTCGAGCTTACCAATACCTTTCAAAATCTCCTCGAGCCGCGGTAACGACGGGTATAGTTCCGTTTGGTGTAGCAACAAAACGAACTCTTCTCCCCCAAGTCGGGCAACCACATCAGATGGGCGAACGGCTTGTTTTAGATAATTGGCTAATGTTTTTAAGACGATGTCGCCAACGTCATGCCCATACTCATCGTTGACTTTTTTGAAGTGATCGATATCAATGAGCACAAGCGTTGTCGGATGATTAAATCGCTCAAGATGGTAATAGGCAAGCTTTGCTTGGCTCATAAAATATCGGCGATTATAGAGCTTTGTTAGCTCGTCTGTTTCGCTCAGTTCTTCAAGTTGCGCTTGATATTCTTTGGCTTGCGTAATGTCTCGCATGGTGCCAACAAAATAGTCTTCATTATTAATTTTGCAGAAACTCGCGAGCTCATGCACCCAACGGAGCTGGCCGTCAGCGCGGACGATTCGGTGTTCAATGTTGTATGTGCCAGTCGCCTCTGCAGCAGCAAGACTTGTGTCAAAAAACTCTCGATCATCGGGATGAACGAAGTCGCGGAAGGCCTCGACTGATGGCGCGATAGCGTTCTGTTCGAGCCCAAGAATAGTATAAATCTTGTTCGACCAATATAATTCATCAAAGCCTATTTTCGAGGTCCAATAACCAAGCTGACCAATCTCCTGAGCGCGTTCGAGAGTGATTTGCTTTTGTTGTAGCTCAAGCTCAAGCTTTTTCTCCGCCGTAACGTCAAAAATAACGCCATGCCAGCTGGTTCCTCCGTCAGGTAATCGAATCGGTGTAGCCCGTCCAGATACCCATTTTTCACCAACTTCCGGCAAAATAACTCGATATTCAGCCTCCCAAACGGATTGCTCGTCAGCTGACTTCAAGACGCTTTCAGTGACGCGTTCAACATCATCAGGATGAATGCGCTTGAACACCAATGATGCATCGGTACGAATATCTTCGGGTGAACAGCCGTAAATGAGTCGTACCCCTTCGCTCGCGTAGGGGAAAAACGAGCGTCCATCAGGATACCAGCGATAATCGTAAATCATGCCGGGAATCGAGCTTGAAAGAGCCTCGAGTCGTTCGGCTAAATTCACCGATTCGGTGACATTAATAATAGAGCCGATTGCCTGTTTCATGCGACCATCTTCAATCACCGGCCGCATCCGCTCTTTTAGCCAGTAGTATTGGCCGTTGGCACCGCGAATACGGTAACGGCGTGACAATGGCTGTTCAGAACAAGATTTTATCCATTCTCTCAATTTCGGCAGCATGGTTTTACCATCAACCGGATGGATATTATGCTGCCACCATCGTGATGCATTCATGATGGTTTCGTCACTATCGTGCAATAATTCGACACGTTCACCGTAGAGGTGTAACTCGTCAGTATCGAGATCCCACACGAATATCGTAGTTGGTGAACTATCTATCACGCGACGCAAATTTTGTTCTGTTGTGCGAGCTTGTTGTTCTGCCTGTTTCTCGGCCGTGATATCAAAATGCATGCCGACCATCCACTCCGGCTGACCATCGGCAGTCCATGAAATAACACGGCCAGTATCACGCACCCACACCCAATGTCCGTTCTTATGACGCATGCGTGCATCACAACGGTAGGTTTGTGCGTGTCCATCAAAGTGTAACTGTAATTGTCGGGCGGATTCAGCAAGATCGTCAGGATGACTGAGTTGTTCCCATGTCTTGATCGATATTGGTGCAAGTTCTTCTAAGGTGTAGCCTACAATTGCCGCCCAAGTCGCATTAAAACGCGTTTCTCCCGTTTGCACGTTCCATTGCCAAGTGCCAGCACCGGAGCTCTCAATAATGGCACTTAAGTGGGAGGTTAGCGTTTCATTGTTTTCCATACAAACTCACTTTTTCTTTATTTCGTCTTAATCTAAACTATATTGACTGCAAATGACAAAATTTCCTTTCAAGCGCCGCAACTTGTTATAGTATAACGAATGTTATTTAGCATAGCCGTTGGCGTCCGGAGTGATTACGTGAAAAAAAATCTATGGTTCACCGCCGTTAGTCTTTTTTTACTCGTCGGTTGCCAACCGCCGCAAGAACCTATCAACGTTGTTGGTAACTCGTGGCTTGGTTACCAACCGTTGTATGCCCAGCATGTGTTGCATCCTGAGCAACAGCCCAGCAATGTTCATCTAACCATGTTGGTGTCAGATATCAGCGTGATTCGGATGTTGACCAACCAAGCAGCCAGTGTTGCTATGTTGAGTTTGGACAACGCGATTAGTTTAAATTCTCGAACCGATCTTGATTTTTGTATAGCGCTTGCACTCTCGAGCTCTGATGGTGCTGATGCAATTCTGACTCGTCCTGACTTTGTTCCACAGCTCAAAACAGACGCCCCAATTCGAGTCGGAATGGAAGACAGCGCGCTGGCGCGCTATGTGGTATCGCGGTGGTTAGAAGAACATAACATTGACCCATCGCGGGTAAATCGGATGATTGTCTTACCACCTGGACAAGAAACAGCTTTAAACACCAACCTAGTTGATGTCATAGCGACCTATGCGCCATTTACCCAAAATTTGGTGGAGCATGGTGCAGAAGTTATCTTTTCGAGTCGCGAGATACCCGATGAGATCATAGACACCGTGGTGGTTCGAAAAGCGACTTGGCAGCAGTATCACGATCGTTTACTCCCATTAGTCACCACATCTTGGGATACAGCGTTGGCTCAAGCAAAAGTTCCCAATTCTGATATTTTCAACGCCTTGATGAAGTTATCTGATTTGTCAGATGAAGAGCTGAACACCTTGATGGCACAATTGAAGTTTTATAATGCGAACCAAAGTCGTGAGTTTTTGAAAACCGGTTATAGCGATGTGAGTAAAAAAGTCGCGGCTCATTTGCAAGAATCGGGTATGTTTGAGGTGCCGAAAATGTTACCTCCTTGCCAAGGTGTTTTGTGATGAAGTTGCCGCTTTACCAACGTTTAAGCCTACAAATCACCGTACCGATTGTGGTGATCGCATTCATTATTTTGGCAAGTTTGAGCCATTATCTTATCCGTGCACAACAAGAGGAAGCATTTGAGCGAGCGGAACTTGAGTTACGTTCGATGCTCGTGGTTGCGCAGGGTTCACTTAATCGAATGTTTGGTTTGAATCGATTGGAGTCGGTACCGGAATTGTTAAGTGAGGTGCATGTTCACCCGCGTATTGAAAAAGCGTTTTTGCTTGATAGTAACGGCGAATTGATGCGCTTTTATGCGATGAATCAAATTGCGCCAGAACTACCTGAATTTATTCAACGGCTATCGATTGACCAAATTCAGTCGGCCTCACGATCAGGTGTGACATCGATTGAATATCATTCTCAGCACAAGCACTTTGTGGCGATTGTACCGGTGGTGCCGCCTGGAGAGCTAAGTGCAGCTTTACGACGTAATTTATTTGTCGTGGAATACCGTCACGACGATGCTTGGTATCAGCTCAGTATGCTCGCTGTGCAGGAATTAAGTGTGTTTGTCATGGTTTTAGCAACACTGGGCATCTTGTTGTGGCTTGGATTACAAACGCTGATTGTTCGCCCAATGCAATCCATTGTGACAGCACTCGATCGGTTTTCTCGGCGTGAGCCAATTGGGGATGTACAAATAAAGGCATATAACGAACTCGGTTTACTCTCCGATGCGTTAGTGAATGCCGCACAAGCCCGTGAACAGTATGAGGGGCGTTTACGCCGTTTATCCGCGGCAGTAGAGCAAAGTAGCGATTGTATTGTCATTACTGATCTTGATGCGCGTATTCAATACGTCAATACAACATTTACTGAAATCACCGGCTATACCGCCGATGAAGTTATCGGACTCAATCCGAATGTGCTTGCATCAGGAAACACCCCTAAGTCGACCTATGAATCGATGTGGCGCGCACTCACTGAAGGTAAAGTTTGGCAGGGCGAGCTCTATAACCGCCGAAAAGATGGTAGTGAATATCGCGAGTGGGCAACTATTTCACCGCTGCGAGACGATCATGGAAACGTTATAAATTATCTGGCCAGTAAACAGAATATTACCGAACGTCGTGCCGCTGAAGCGCAAGTGAACTATCTGGCGTATTTTGATGTGCTGACGGGGCTTCCGAACCGCACCAAATGTTCAGAAATTTTGCAGCAGTTACTGAGCGGCCGTGAAGCCAGAAAATATGGCGCTGTTGTGTTGCTGGATGTCGATGGATTGCAACGTATTAATGACGTACGCGGCTTCGAGTTTGGTGACCAGGTATTACTCACCATCAAAGACCGCCTCAGCCAAGTGGTGCAACATGAAAGTAATGCGACACTTGGTAATCTCGGTGGCGACTTATTTGCACTTTTACTGCCTGCGACTGGCGAGCGTGAGCATGTGCTTGCGCACACCCAAGTGCTTATCAAAGAAGCTCTAGATGAAATTAGTAAGCCACTACTTGTCGACGGGGAACGTATTATTGTTACTGCGAGTGCCGGTATGGTGATGTATCCCGAATATGGTGATACGCCAGAGTCGATCATTCGCCACGCCGAAACCGCAGTTCATCATGCCAAAGAAGCTGGCGGTAACCAATTGATGGTATATAACCCGTCTTATAGTTACGCGCTGGAACAACACTTTGAAATTGAACGGGCATTGCGCGACGCAATAGGCACTGAGCAATTACAATTGCATATGCAGCCACAGCAATTACCAGATGGCAAGCTTGTGGGTATTGAAATACTTTGTCGGTGGCAGCATCCGGAACTTGGCAACGTATCGCCTGGCGTGTTTATCCCAATCGCTGAAAAAAGCGACCTGATTGTGCAACTTGGTAAGTGGATTATCACACGAGCACTCGAAATTGCGGCAGAATTGCCGGAGGATTTGACGGTTGCAATAAACATTAGCCCACGGCACTTCCGCAAATATGATTTTGTTTATTTTATTGAACGACAACTCGTACGCAGCGGTGTTTCGCCGAACCGACTTATTTTGGAGATCACTGAAAACCTCTTGGTTGATGATATACAAGATATTACTTTGAAAATGAAAACGCTGAAGGAAACTGGTGTGCAGTTTTCAATTGACGATTTCGGTACGGGCTATTCATCGCTAAGTTATCTGACCACCTTAGCCATTGATGAATTGAAAATTGATCAAGGCTTCGTGCAAGGCATAGGCCACTCGAACCAAGATAAAATTGTTGAGACAATTATTTCAATGGGGCAACACCTAGGATTACGCATTGTTGCTGAGGGTGTTGAAACGAAAGAGCAACTCGATTTCTTACAACGCCTTTCAACGGAGGTTGTATGCCAAGGCTACTATTTTCATAAGCCGATGGCACTCGATGACTTTAAAAAGCTGACGTTCACTAAATAAGACGTGAGAGGCGCAAATTTGCGCCTCTCATCGTTGTCGGTTTAACGAACGCCATGCTCTGTGGCAACTTTATCGAAGTACTCTAATGCCTGCTTTGCGTAGGCTCGTTTCGCAATGTAATCACCGGCAAAGAAATTCTTCTTAAAACCGTAGGCGACCATATCCTTTAAACGCTTCAGCGGCACGTCAACGGCACTTAAGGCCAGTTCATATTCTTGTGTCACGGTTGTGCGTGAAACCAATCGGTTGTCGGTACAAATCACCGTCGCTAATCGATTCGCATACATGTGCTTAAAGTTGTGGTTAGCGACATCACCAATGTCTGGATTGGTTTGTAGATTACTGGTGATACACACTTCAATTGCAATGCGGCGATCGGCAACAAATGATGCAAGCCGCCGCGCATAGTCTTCTTTGTCAGTTATTGCCGGGTCTTGGATCATCTCCGGTGAAAACAATGAGTAGCCATGACCTAAGCGGTCGGCGTAACACTGTGTCAGTGCTTCAAAAATACTCTCGGCGCCATAAGCTTCGCCGGCGTGTACGGTTTTCAGTAAGAAATTCTGGTGGGCGTATTCGTACACTTCTTTGAAATCGTGCGCTGGATACCCCATTTCCTGACCAGCAATATCGAGCCCGACAATCGGTAAGCCTTCTTCATCGCGCAGACGGACGCTGGCGCGGATCATTTCCATGGCCGCCGTTTTAATCACTTGCTTCGGCTCATGGTTACGTAACATTTGGAAAAGCTGCGTGTAGTATGGCGAGAAGCCCTTTTTACCGAACATGCGCATGGCGCAATTAATCATACCGTAATCAAATGGTGGCTTGGTGCCGTTTTTGACATCCGCCTGCGCGTTGTATTCGTCTTTGGCGCGCTTTAAGCCTTTGTTGGTGGTATGCATTACCGTATCAAAATCGATACCGCGAGCTGGATCCATCATCAGTTGCGGGGCAAAGCGCACCTCAATGTAGATAACGCCCTCGGCAATATTGTCTTGCGCAAGTTCATACGCAGCTTGCTCGAGGTTTTCCATATCGCGCAGTACCGCGCAGGTATATTGAAAGCCGTTTAAGTACTCACCTAAATTCTGATACGATTCTTTAAAAACCAAATCGTACAAGCCTTCAACTGTATACGACGGAAGCTCGATGCCGCTGCGTTTCGCCATGTCGATCAGGCCGTCTGGGCGCAGGCTACCGTCTAAATGCAAATGCAAATCAGCCTTTGGCATGGCTTTTAAAAAGGCGTGCGAATAAGGTGTGGTCATGAGCTTCTCCTGTTCGAATTTGAGCAATTATATCAAAAAGAAAGGCGAAAAAGGTTGGATATTAGCTATTGGATATTAGATATTAGAAAGACACTTCGAATAACCAACAACGAATAACGAATAACGACTTATGGCTTCACTTTATTTTACGTATTCGGCAATGAATGCCGGTAAAAGCACGTCTTTACTGCAAGTTGCTCATAACTACGAAGAGCGCGATCAACACGTTTTATTATTAACGCCGTCGATTGATGATCGGGCTGGACATGGGCGCATTGCTTCGCGGCTTGGAATTGATCGGGAAGCGTTGGCGTTTTCAAACACCACCGACTTAGCGGCATTGATTGAAGCGCGGCATCAACGTAAACACATTGATTGCGTATTGATTGACGAGGCGCAGTTTTTAACGGAAACGCAGGTTTGGCAGCTAACCGATGTTGTCGATCGGGTGGATATTCCGGTGATGTGCTATGGCATTCGCAGCGATGCTTTTGGTAAAGCTTTTCCGGGGAGTGCGGTATTGCTGGCCGTGGCAGATAAGTTAGCGGAAATGAAAACAATCTGCTTTTGTGGTCGCAAAGCCACCATGAATCTTCGCATCGACGCCGAAGGCAACGCAGTAAAGGCTGGTGATCAAATTGCTATCGGCGGCAATGATCGATACATCTCGTGCTGTCGTAAACATTGGAAAGAGCGACTCGGCCTTTAAATCGTAAAATAATTAGTCACATCAAATGCTTTGGGAAAAGTCTGCTACTATTTAAACAGAAGTTGAATTTACTCAAAGTGGAGAGTCAATGAAACCAGCACCGATACCGAACAATGAGTCAGAACGGTTGCATTTGTTACATGAGCTCGACATTCTTGATACTGAGCCAGAGCCGGTATTCGACAATATTACGCAATTTGTAAAGCAGTTATTTGATGTTGATGCTGCTCTTATAACCCTCGTCGACAGCGAACGACAATGGTTCAAGTCAAAAATTGGCTTTCAAGAGTGTGAAACGCCGCGCGAAGTTTCGTTTTGTGGTCATGCGATTATGCAAGGCTCCACCATGGTGGTTGAAGATGCCACGAAAGACGAACGCTTCGCAGATAATCCATTTGTTGTTGCGGCAGAGGGAGTGCGCTTTTATGCAGGGGCGCCGCTGGAACTCAAACCCGGTATTATTATTGGAACACTGTGCATTGTTGACTCCAAGCCCCGCCAATTTTCCGTGCAGCAAAAAGAGTGGTTAGAAAGTCTGGCTGAATGGGTTAAGAACGAGCTAACGAATCGCTATGCAATAAGTAATTATGAACAAGAGCGCCAAGTTCTCGCTGAAGGACCAATTGCTGCGGTTGTTTGGCAAGTAGAGCCAGAAGCCCATTTAATTTATGCTGCTGCAAATGTGGAAAAAGTACTCGGTTATTCGCGTGACCACTTGCTGAGTCCTGCAGTCAATTATGAGTCCATCGTGCACCGCGCCGACCGCCGCGAATTATTAACGCGAATGCATGCGGTATTAGACGGTAAACAACCTTCGTTGGAACTCGAGTATCGGGTTATTACGCCAGAAAATGAGCTTCGTTGGGTACAGCATTATGCGCGCGCCGATTATGACAGCCAAGGGCATATCGTTAGAGTGCGCGGTTATTTGCATGACAATACCAAGCGCAAACAACTCGAACTTAGCTTAAAACAAGCGAACCAGAGCTTTGCGTTAGCCCTTGCGGCTGGCAACTTAGCCACCTGGGATTGGCACCTACTCAAACAATCCGTCAATGTTAACCACACCTGGGATGAAATACTTGGGCGTGATGAAAGCTATTCGCAGCAAAATAGGTGGGCGCAATTAATCCATCCCGATGACTTTCAAGCAACCCGTGCGGCATTGCAACGTCATTTGAAGGGCCTTGATGAGCGTTTCGAAGCACGCTTTCGTTTGCAACACGTCGATGGTCACTATATTTGGCTGCATAGTATCGGCAAAGTTATTGAGTCGGACGAACAAGGTCTTGCCGTGCGAATGGTTGGCATTCATCACGACATCACTGCAGAAGTTGCTAACGAGGAACGTCGCCGTCAACAAGAAACCATCTTAAATCTCGTGACTGCCGTACAACATGAGTTTCTGTTCGTGAAGGAGTTTAGCGAAGTCTGTGATATCGCATTGCCGCAGTTGATGGCGCTCACTCAGAGTGATGTTGGTATTATCGGTGAGCTACCCGGTAATTCACATACGCAGGATTTGCTCTGGTTGCATGGCGTTCGTCGCTACGATGATGACAACAAAAATCGAGCCTATCAGAAACTGATTCAACAAGGCTTAGAAGTTGAGGTGACGGGGCGTGTCATCCGCCAAGTGTTGAGTGACGGCGAAGCGCAACTCTGTCCTTATCCGGTTCAAAAGGATGAAGTGTTACTTCAACCCATAGACTTACCGGAATTTGATAATGCGTATTTACTGCCACTGTTTTTCAATCGTGAAGTGGTTGGTATCTTATTACTGGCGAATAGCTCAACCGGATACACTCGAGATTTGTTGTTAACCCTTGAACCGATACTCAATACGTTGGGAACTCTGATGCACTTCCGTCGTATCGAGGAGCAACGGCTATCGGCAACCGAAGAGTTGCGCCGTATGGCAACGATTGACGAGCTGACCCAAGTCGCGAATCGGCGAATATTTCTTGAAACGGCTGGGCAAAAATTCAACGAGCAACATCGTTACGACGTTCCTGTGAGCGTTGCGATTATCGATTTAGATCATTTCAAAAACGTGAATGACACATACGGACATGCGGCCGGCGATAAAGTGTTGAAGCAATTCGCCGATATTACTCGAGAGATGTTGAGAGATGGCGATTTACTTGGGCGACAAGGTGGTGAAGAGTTTGCCATATTACTCCCTCATGCAGACATCGAGCAGGCCTTGTTGGTTGCCGAGCGCGTCCGTGGTAGGGTTGAGAAAGCTAGTTTCGAATGGCAGGGTAAACGTATTCCGGTTACGGTAAGCATTGGAATCGCACAACTGTTATCAACCGACAAAGATATCGGCCGTTGGTTTGCGCGGGCTGACAAAGCTCTTTACCAAGCAAAATCTGACGGACGGAATCGCTGTATCGCCGCAAACGAGGTATAATAGTGCGATAATTCATCGCATCCCAAAATTTAATTCATAGAGGTACACATGCAGGCGACTGAGCTAACCATTCCAACCCCAGACGATTGGCATTTACATCTTCGCGATGGCGACTTGTTAGCAACGACAGTACCTGCAACTGCGGATGTATTTGCGCGCGCCGTGATTATGCCGAATTTAGTTCCGCCGGTAACTTCAGTGGAGCAAGCGCAACAATACCGCCAACGTATTCTCGCACAGCGCCCGCTAGCAAATTCTTTTGAGCCGTTAATGGCATTGTATTTGACGCAAAACACCAGCTTAGAAACGGTGAGTGCAGCGGCGGCAGATACCAACATCATTGGTTTTAAACTCTACCCTTCAGGTGCTACCACCAACTCTGATGCGGGTGTTACCGATGTTGATGGCCTAGACGACGTATTTGCTGAAATGGCGAAACTGCAGGTGCCATTATTAGTGCATGGCGAAGTCACCACGGCGGATATCGATATTTTTGACCGTGAAAAAGTGTTTATTGATCGTCATTTGCGTCCATTACTGCAGCGCCATCCGAAATTAAAATTGGTGTTGGAGCATATCACCACGGCTGACGCAGTGAAATTTGTTGAAGAGCAAGGCGACAATGTTGCCGCAACCATTACACCGCAACACTTGTTGATGAACCGCAATGATTTGCTTGTTGGTGGCGTTCGTCCGCACAATTATTGTTTACCGATTTTGAAACGTCGCGATCACCAGTTGGAACTGCGTCGCGCCGCCGTGTCCGGTAATCCGAAGTTTTTCCTCGGCACGGACTCTGCACCGCATGCGCAATCGAAAAAAGAAAATGCTTGTGGTTGTGCGGGTTGTTACTCAGCGCCTGCAGCGTTACCTTTGTATGCAGAGTTTTTTGAACAAATGGGTGCGCTTGATAAATTAGCCGATTTTGCCAGTGGCTTTGGTGCTGACTTTTATGGTTATAAACGCGCAACATCAACTGTTACTTTAATTAAGTCGCCGTGGCGAGTACCAGAAACTGTGATGACAGCCGTTGGGCCGATGGTGCCATATTGGGCTGGCGAAATGTTAAATTGGCAGCTAAAATAATAATCAACAAAAAATAAACAATCGGTTGAACAATTTAACAATCTAGTAATCCCCCTCAAGACATGGTCTTATATGGCTTGAGAGTTTATAAATAGAACTATAATAAAAATTATAATTTGAAAGGAAATCAACTTGATTCGTTTGTGGCGCGCTAAACACAACAATCGACTGGTGCTAACGTACGCGTTGGCGTCAGGTTTTGTGTCTCTAGCGATCGCAGAATATGCCGATGATGACACTAGTCATGCGCCTGCCTTGATTGTTTCTGACCACCTTGAAGTTGCCGATGGTAATTGGGCTTTAGCAATTAAAACGCTTACTGCCAAGTATGCGCGCTATACCAAAACCAACCCAGCTGTGGTGCTTGTTTTAGGGCCATCTCTCTATCAAAGCGTGCAACTCGAACGTCCAAACCTTCCTGCTGAAGAAATATCACAGGCATTACGTTTCAACTTGCGTGATTTAGTGACGCTTCCGCCAGCAGACATTATTGCGGACTATTACGATGCGCCGGTGCAACTTGCTGGGCAAGACAAGATCAATGCCATTGTCGCGGACAAAAAGATTCTTGAGCCGGTGCTCACTGAGCTACACAGTATCAGCGAGAATATCGTCGGCATCGTTTCCGAAGAGCAAGCGATTGCGCAACTCTTTAGCGAACAGCAAGACCCCATCGTGATTGCCTATCAGCACGATCTTGAGCCAGCATTGTTGCAGGTCTATCAACAAGGGAAATTACAGGTTAACCGAGTTGTGCGTAGCCTTGAGCAATTATCGCAGTTAAGTGCAGATGAAATTCAGTTGGGCGGCGCTGCGCCATTGAGCGTCGAAGTGCAACGATCTGCAGATTATTTTGAACGGCAGCTACGCCAACGTCCGATTCGCGAGGTTGTGGTAGCGGTCGGTACCAAGCACCGTCAAGGTATCACGCAGCAGCTAGACGAAGATTTAGGTTTAACCTCGCGCTGGGCCGAATACCCAATGTGGGCACAAGAGTTGGCCGCCGGTGATTTCTCTGATTTTCCAGTACTTGGCGGAGTATTGCTGGCGCAAGTTTTACGCGCCAGTAAGGCGGAGGTCGCATGAAAAAAATAGCGAACCTCTATGTGCCTGAACTACAACCGAAGCGTGAAACCTTAACTTTCAAGCGTGTCGCAATCACTATAGCAGCTGTGTTGGTGGTTGGGGTTCTTGCTAGCATCACATTAAATTTCTGGGCCAATCAACAAACGATTGCAACGCAACGCATGGCCCATAGTTTGAGTCAGGCGCAACAGCAATTAGTTGCCAAGCAAAACGAGCTGCGTACCGCGATGAACGATCCGCAAGTTGCGCAACAAATTGAAACGGTAGAGCTCGAATTCGCGCAACGTCAACGTTTGTTGCAACAAATGCGCGGCGTCACGCAAACCGCAAATGCGAGCTTTGCTGACGTGCTTGTCGATTTGGCGCGCGCCGATACCGATGCCATTTGGCTAAATCGCATACTGATTACCAATGGCCAACTGACGCTGCAAGGTAAAACCGCCGATGCGAGTGCTCTGCCATTGTGGCTAGCCAGCTTCTCTGATTATGAGACGTTGAGTGGTCGTCAGTTTGGTGTATTCGAACTACGCGACGTGGACACGCGTGGCGTTCTCGATTTTACCGTGGGGAGTTTGCAGCATAGCAGTTTGCTGGTGCAACCACGCATGAATTCGGGGTCGGCACGATGAAAGAGCAATGGCTACAATGGCAACAAAAGTTTGAAAGTGTCGATGCCAAGCGGCGACGCATATGGTTGATTGCCGCCGTATTTCTGATTTTGTATCTCAGTTATTGGTTTGGTGTGCGTCCAGCGCTGGAAATTATTACCAGCGAGAGAAACAAGCAACAAGCGCAGCAGGCGCAGATTGATCAAGTTTCACGCGAAGTCACCCAGGTACAACAACGATTAGCAGGCGATCCTCAGGCTGCCCAACGGCGTCGATTAGAGCAACTTCAGGCTAGCTTACTTGAGGTGAATCAGCAACTGAACCAAGAAGCAAATTATGTCAGCGCTGCCGACAACCGTGCGCTATTAAGAGAACTGTTGAATCAAGCAAGTCGTGTGCAGGTACAGTCGGCACAAGCGTTGCCAGCAGAGTTAATTTATCAGGATGAAGTAGATTCTGAAACGGGAATTTTTCGTCATCGGTTACAACTGGTTATTCGCGGTAATTATTACTCGTTGAGTAACTATCTGCAGCAATTGGAGCAGTTAGATTGGTCGTTTTATTGGCAACGCTTGGATTACAAAGTTTTGGAAGCGCCTGAGGCGGAGCTGACTTTAGAAATTTATACCATCAGTTTGGAGCGTGATTATGTGGCGAGTTAAAGCGCTACTAATCTTGCCGTTGGTAGGCATGTCGACACTCGTGGCGCAAGAATTGCGCGACCCAACCGCACCGCCAAGAGTGTTGGAGCGTGCCGGTAGCACGGCGACGGCTGTTACTGTACCAAAATTACAGTCTATTCAATGGGTTGGCGAACAACGTAAAGCACTGATTGAAGGCTCATGGAAGCAAGTTGGTGACAGTGTAGGCCCATACCGAGTGAATGCGATACATATGAGTGAAGTAGTTTTGCGAGATACGCGTAACAGTAAAGATTTAACCATACGGCTGTTTGGCTTTTCAGCAACACCAGTTAATCCGACAGCAGGGAGCAGTTTATGATTCGAGCAGGCCTTATTAGTGTCGCTGTTTTAGTGTTGGCCGCTTGTGCCCATCAACCTGAGCGGCAGCCTGTTGATGCACAGCAAGCGTTGCAACAGCGCGCGTCTGATCGTGCTGGCGCAGAGCGTCCGCCATTGCCTGAGTCAGTGCGAGCAAGTCTGCGTGGTCAGAACAACCAAGTGCGTGAAGCCGGTGAGCAATTGCTGGCTGAACCGCGTTTTTCAATTGCTGCGAACGACGTTCCAGCGGCACAGTTTTTTGCTGGGTTAACCACTGATTCACCTTACAATATTGTCGTTCATCCTGAGGTAAGCGGCACTATTACAGTGAACCTAAAAGATGTCACGTTAACCGAAACGCTTGATGTGATTAGTGATATCTATGGCTATCAAGTGCGCAAAGAGCGCAATATGATTCGTGTTTTCCCTGCCGGTTTGCGTAGCGAAACCATTGCTCTGGATTATTTAGCTCTACGCCGTATGGGGTTGTCACAAACGAGTGTCAGCTCTGGTGGTGTAAAAGAAAACGACCGTAATAGCGGCAGTAACAATCAATATGGCGGCAATACCAATAACAATCTATTAGGTAACCAAGGTGGTGCGAATAACAATCCGTTGTCGCAAAACTTAAATGGTATGCAAACCAATGGCTCATCCATCAGTAGCTCTTCAGAGACGGATTGGTGGAGCGAGCTGCAAGCCATTATTGAAGGAATTATTGGCTCTGGCGATGGTCGCCGCGTGGTGGTTGCTCCGCAAGCCGGTTTGGTCACAGTCACTGCGTTACCACGTGAGTTACGTGCAGCGCGCGAGTTTCTTGAATCTGCGCAACGTCGCCTGCAACGGCAAGTGATTCTGGAGGCGCGTATTGTTGAAGTCGCTCTTAACGATGACTATCAGCAAGGCATCAATTGGAATGATATTTTTAAAGCCGGAAACTCTACTGGTTCTATCAGCATGAGCGGGTCAGGCGTTGTCGGTAGCGGCCTTGGCGGCGTATTTGGCATGACATTAAATGTTGGTGAGTTTACCGGTGCCCTGAATTTGCTCCAAACACAAGGAAACGTGCAAGTTTTGTCGAATCCGCGCGTGAGTGCTGCCAATAACCAAAAAGCAGTGATCAAAATTGGTGAGGACGAATACTTTGTCACTAACGTCTCAACCACAACCGTTACCGGTACGGCAACAACATCAACGCCAAATATTGAATTAACACCGTTCTTCTCTGGTATCTCGCTGGATATCACACCACAAATTAGTGAAGACGGCGAAGTGATTTTGCATGTCCACCCGTCGGTGGTCGAAACCACAGAGCAAGAAAAAGTGGTGAAACTCAATAACGACACCTTTGTGCTTCCGCTCGCACAAAGCAACATTCGCGAGAGCGATACAATTGTCAAAGCGCGCAACGGTGAGATTGTGGTACTCGGTGGTTTGATGCAAACCTCGTACACCGATACCGAAGCGAAAGCACCATTGCTCGGCGATATTCCGGTAGTTGGAAACCTGTTTAAAAACAAACGTCGTGTTGAGCAGAAGAAAGAGTTAGTTATCTTAATTCGTCCGACCGTTGTTGGTGTTGACACCTGGCAGGACGAGCTGGACCGTTCCAGTGAAATTTTAAAGCAATGGTACGGAAACTGAGACTGACATGTATCAAAAGCATTACGGCTTAACAGAGTTACCGTTTACGCTAACGCCGAATACCAGTTTCTATTGTGATCTGGAAGGCCATCGCGCAGCGTTAGAGGTATTGTTAACCGCACTGCGAACCGGTGAAGGCTTTATCAAAGTTGTGGGTGAAGTGGGTACCGGGAAAACGTTGCTGTGTCGAAAGCTTTTGAATGAATTACCAGAAAATTATGTTACTGCATACATTCCAAATCCGTTTTTGAATCCAGACGAACTACGTGCGCAAATTGCGCGCGAGTTACAAGTCGATATTTCTCAGGCGAGCAGTCAGCAACTGGTCACTCAGGCTATTCAGCAACGTTTAATGGAAATTAATGCAGCCGGCAAAACGGTGGTGATTGTGCTGGATGAAGCGCAAGCATTGCCAAGTGATTCGCTTGAAGCTTTGCGCTTAATTTCGAACTTAGAAACGGAAACGCGTAAGTTACTTCACATTGTGTTGTTTGGCCAACCTGAATTAAATGAACGTTTAGCTGCGCGCGAGCACCGCCAATTACGTCAGCGCATTTCATTTAGCTACCACTTGCAGGCGATGACAGTACACGAGCTCGCTCGTTACATTTCTCATCGTTTACATATCGCCGGCTATAAGGGTGCACCAATCTTCAACGGTCGTGTTGTGAGTATGCTACACCAAGCCAGCCGCGGAATTCCGCGCTTGGCTAATGTGCTGTGTCACAAAGTGCTCCTGTTGTGCTACGGCGAGGGCGTATATCCGGTTACGCCTAAGCATGTTCGTACCGCTGTGGAGGATACCGAGGATGCAACTTTACCTAAAGCAACTTGGCCATGGTGGTTATTAGGGGCTGCCGTAATTGCTGGAGTGGCCGCGGTGGGGTATTACCAGCAATGGTTTGTTGGGGGTGACATGTGAGTGTGATTAATCGCATGTTACGTGATCTTGATAAGCGTCAACAGCATCAGAATCAGCAAACTTATACGCCAGCAGCAGTAGCTCCTCAGCCGATTCATTGGGCCTGGATTGTGGGTATTCTGCTGTTAAGCCTCGCGGTGATTATCGGCGCTTTGAATCTGTGGTGGATGTACGGTGCCAGTTCTTCAGAGCCGGTTACCACTCCAGAGCAAACGCTTGCGACTTCGGAAGGTGTGTCACCACCACCGGCGCAACAAGTTATCGAACCGGTTGTTTCAAAACCAAAGTCAACGGCGATTGTCGATGTGAAACGTTTACCTGACTCGCAACCAGAACGGCAACAAGGGCCACAAACAGAACCGCAATCAGAGCAACAGTCAGTCTCGCAACCAGAGTTGGCGGCGATTAATGAAGAGCAACCGCAGTCGTCTGCTGAACCTGCAGTAACCGCGGCTGAAGAGCCACCAGCACCAGTGACGCCAGCCGTTCGGAAGAAGCCAGCGCAAGAACAGTCCGTATCATCGTTTAGCGTCGAACGTGTGCAATTATCACCGCAGCAACTGGCTGATACCAACTTAGCCAAAGCACGCGAAGCCTTGCAAAAAGGTGAACAAATACGCGGCCAAGAATTGTTGGAAAAAGCGTTAATTGTTAAGCCTGATCACGTACAAGTTCGCTCTGAATTAGCGGCATATTGGTATGGCAAAGGCCTAACAAGCCGCGCAACAACGCTGTTACACCAAGGGCTTGAGCTGAAACCGCAACAGGCCGAATGGCAATTGTTGCTGGCGCGCATTTACGAGCGCATTGGCCGTATTGAACAAGCCTACAAAGTATTAGCTGTAATTTCACCGCAAGCACCGGAGCACCGAGAATTGTTGCAGTTGCGGGCGGCCGCAGCCACTCAGCTTGGTTATTTTAATGAAGCTGCAGCTGATTACACCGCACTAGCTGCAGAGTTTAATGAAGGACGTTGGTGGTTAGCTGCAGCCGTCGCCTACGACGATGGCGGTAATCTTGATGCCGCTGTACGAAGTTATCGACAAGCCTTACAGCAAAATGATTTAGGCCAAGACGCGCGCTTGTACATTGAGCAGCGACTTGCTGTGTTGGAGGGATTCTAAGATGCGCCCACGTTTAAAAATGCGCCTTGGTGACTTACTCGTTCAAGACGGCATGATCACCGAGAATCAGCTACAACAAGCCCTTGCCGACCAAAAGCAAAATGGTCGTAAGCTCGGTGTTACCCTCATTGATCTTGGCTTTATCGATGAACATGATTTATTAGAGTTTTTGGCGCGTCAGCTCAATATTCCTTTGATTGAGCTGGGTGACCGAAAAATTTCACAGCAGGTCGTTAATCTTATTCCTGAAGTGCAAGCGCGTCGCCATCGTGCCTTAGTGATTGAGGCAGATGACAAGTCGGCTCTGGTCGGCATGAGCGATCCGGCTGATTTGGCGGCGGTTGATGCGATATCACAGTATTTACAACCGCGCGAAATGAAGTTAGCGGTAGTTCCTGATGCCGAGCTGCTTGAAGCCTTTGATAACTTATATCGCCGCACCAAAGATATCGCGCAATTTGCGAAAGAGCTACAAACCGAAACGCAAGATGGTGCGGAATTCGATCTCGGCGCATTGTCACTCGATGATGACGATGACGAAGCGACGGTAGCCAAACTTCTGCAATCGATTTTTGCCGATGCTGTGCAGGTAAGAGCTTCAGATATTCATATTGAACCAGACGACCGAGCCTTGCGCATTCGTATGCGGGTTGATGGCGTCTTGCAAGAAAACGTGCTTACCGAAACCAATATCGCCAACGCATTGTTGCTTCGATTAAAGCTGATGGCAGGGTTAGATATATCGGAGAAACGCTTACCGCAAGATGGCCGGTTTAACATCAAGGTGCGCGACCATTCAATTGATGTGCGGGTGTCCACCATGCCGGTTCAGTATGGCGAATCGTGCGTGATGCGTTTACTTGATCAATCAGCCGGTTTGTTGCAGTTAGAGCAAACGGGTATGCCGGAACACATTCTCAAGCGTGTACGGCGGTTGATCCATCGTCCATACGGCATGTTGATTGTTACCGGTCCAACGGGCTCGGGTAAAACCACAACCTTGTATGGCGCGCTAAGTGAGCTGAACCAAGCTGAGAAAAAGATTATTACGGTGGAAGATCCGGTGGAATATCGACTTCCGCGAATTTCCCAGGTGCAAGTGAACAGTAAAATTGGTTTGAGCTTCTCGAATGTATTGCGTACCACACTACGCCAAGACCCTGACATTATCATGGTGGGTGAGATGCGCGACCATGAAACGGTTGAAATCGGTTTACGTGGCTCAATTACCGGTCACTTAGTATTAACGACATTGCACACCAACGACTCGATTACGAGTGCGCTGCGCCTAATCGATATGGGTGCTGCGCCTTACCTAGTCGGCGCGGCATTACGTGGTGTCTTAGCGCAAAGGTTAATTCGACGCGTGTGTGAAAACTGCAAAACCACGGATACGCCCGAAGCGGCAGAGCTAACGCTTTTGCGTCGAATGGACTCGAGTATTCCGGCAGACGGCAGTGGCTTTGTGCGGGGCAAGGGGTGTCGTAGTTGTAACCACACCGGCTACAAAGGCCGAATCGGTGTATTTGAATTACTCGAAATGAACGAAACCATGATAGACGCCCTGCGCGATAGCAATATGCGTGAGTTCGCTCAGGCTGCACGTCAATCAGAAGGTTTTAAACCGTTAGCAAGTGTGGCGCTAGAGTATGCGCGACAAGGTATCACCTCACTTGATGAGGTATTGTTCTTAGCGGAAACAGTAGAAGAGAAAGAGTTGCGGATAACCGCACCAGCTATAGAGAAGGGCGATGGCGAACTTTAAGTATCGTGGTCGTGATAACGGCGGCCAACCAGTGCAAGGGGTCATTGAAGCAGCCAGCGAGAGTTCGGCGGCAGATAGCCTATTGCGTCGGGGGATCACCCCGCTAGCGATACAAGTAGAAGCAAATGAGACAAAAACCGCGTCGACATCCGGTAGCCTCTTTCAGCCGCGCATTAGCCATGTGGATTTGATTATTTTCACTCGGCAAATGTACTCACTGACCAAAGCTGGTATCCCCTTGTTACGGGCAATGGAAGGATTAGCAGAGAATACCAGCAATAAACGCTTTGGCGTCATTTTGAAAGATCTGGTGGATCAGTTAGAGCGGGGACGATCATTGTCCTCAGCATTGGCTGCACATCCGCGCGTATTCCCACGCTTATTGGTGGCTATTGTCCATGTTGGTGAGAACACTGGTGAGTTAGAAGGAGCTTTTTTACAGCTTTCCGATTATTTAGAAAAAGAGCAAGAAACTCGCAAGGCGATTAAATCAGCATTACGCTATCCAACATTTATTATGTTGGCGCTGGTCGCCGCTGTGGTAATTATTAATATTTGGGTGATACCACCATTTGCGCAGATGTTTGCTAACTTTAATGTCGAGCTGCCACTGCCAACACGAATTATTTTGGCGACATCAAATTTCTTTGTGAACTGGTGGCCACTAATGCTTGGTGCTGTGGTGATTGCGATTGCTGGCGCAATTAATTACGTGAAAACAGTGCCTGGCAAATTAGCCTGGGACAGGTTTAAAACGCGTATGCCGGTAGTTGGCGACATCATTATGCGCTCGTTACTCGCCCGATTTGCTCGAACGTTTGCGGTGATGTTGCAAGCTGGCGTCCCGCTCACGCAAGGCTTAGGACTGGTTGCTGAAGCAGTTGATAACTCTTGGATGAGTGGCCGAATAAACGACATGCGCCGTAATATTGAGCGTGGTGAGAGCCTCACGCGCACAACACGCAGTAGTGAACTATTTACGCCGTTAGTATTACAAATGATAGCAGTGGGCGAAGAAACTGGACGTGTTGATGAAATGTTGTTTGAAGTGGCGGGTTATTATGAACGCGAAGTTGATTATGACCTCAAGAGTTTAACAGCCCGTATTGAGCCTATTTTATTGGTTTTCGTGGCAGTTATTATTACCATCATGGCATTAGGTGTATTCCTGCCAATGTGGGAAATGATGGATGCATACCGAGGGCGCTAACACAACAATAATGCAACAAGTGTAGATAACTATTAATATTTGCATGGTTTTGTCATAAAAATCATAATAAAGCTACGGGGAATAAGGGATGCAAGCAGTGCAGACAAAAATTACTTCAACAGCGAAACAATCAGGTTTTACTCTGATTGAGCTGATTATTGTGGTTGTCATTCTAGGTTTGTTAGCAGCCTCAGCGTTGCCGCGTTTCACGAGCGTGACGGCTGATGCCGAAGACGCTGCCGTAGAAGGCGTGGCTGGCGGCTTTGCAAGTGCCGTTGGCTTAGTGCGTGCCGAATGGGAGCTACGTGGTCGTCCGCAAGGTAATGCGGATGGTGCTGGCGCCGTGGTAGTGATGGACGGTATCAGCGTGAATGTTGACGGTAGCACCGGTTATCCCGTGAGCGGCGATAACAATCTTGATGCCCATGATTTAAACGTGACAAGTGAAGATTGCCGCACCATGATGCAAGCGATACTGCAAGGTGCGCCAACGGCAACAACCAGTTTTACCCTTCTGGGTGAAAACCGTTATTACGTGACCCGCGAAAATAACGGTGTGAATGATATTTGCGTTTATTATCTCGCAAATACCATTAAAAACTTGGCCTCAGCGCCAAGCGGCACCGACTACCTCTCTGTCGGTAACGTGTTTGTTTACAACCCACGTACCGGTGGGGTCAGTATTTTTAGTAATAATTAATTTATACTTTGGGGAATACTCCTTACTTTTAAAAGGGAAAGCGTTATGAAAGCACAAAAAGGTTTTACATTGATCGAACTGATCATCGTTATCGTGGTACTCGGCATCCTAGCCGTAACTGCCGCGCCACAGTTCTTTAACTTCTCAACAGATGCACGCGAGTCAACTCTGAATGGTCTTAAAGGCTCAATGAACGGCGCAGCTGACTTAGTTTTCGGCAAAGCAGCGATTCAAGGCGTTGAAGGTGATGCGAATGACGGCGCAACCACACCAGCATACGTCACCGTAGACACTATTGAAGTAGTTTATGGTTATCCAGCAGCGACTGCAGCAGGTATTACTTCAGCTTTAAATATAACAGCAGATGACTGGGATATTGCGTACACAGCTTCAACAGCAATTGGAACCGCAGCTGCAACAGTACGCTTTGCTCCTGCAGGAACCACTCCGACAACAGGTACTGCGGCACTAGATCCTACAGACCATACGACTATCACTGAATGTTACGTTGAGTATGTTGATGTAACGGCAGCCGGTGCGCGTCCAACTATTACTGTTGAGACAACTGGTTGCTAATAAACATTTAGACATGTTGAAAAGCGCCTTCGGGCGCTTTTTTATTGCCTGTAATTTAATGAACAGTGAGCGAAGCGAACGGACGAACAGCGCAGCGCACGAATAACGAACATCGCATAACGAATAACGAACAACGAATAACGAATAGAGATTAACGCCGCTTCGCGTCACCCGGCATTACCTTGCGGAGAAAACGCCGGGCTACGGTAATCCGGCCTTGGCCGGATTACTGGCGCTCCATCCAGAAGATGACGCGGTCGTTACCGCGATATTGACCGAAACCGGCTGTTGCGCGCGGATTCTCGTTGGTTTCAGTTGAATCATTGCCCCACTCATAGCGCAGCCATGGAGCCGTCTGATACTCGAATACAATCTCACCAAAGTTATTTGGTGCATTGGGTGCTAGCCAAAATAAATCACCGTAACTCAGTTCACCATTTGTGAGCAAAATAGGTCCAGTAGTTTGATCGGCTGTGGTGTCGATCGCATCGGGGTTCTCAACAATGTTTAGGTTGGCGGCCAATACACTCGTACATGAGTCTAGCTCATTGAGTAAAAAGCGATTACCGTCGAAATATTCACTGTACATGACAATCGGTAAATCTTCGTTTTCAGGACCGAAGATGTTCTCTAAACGCAACCGACCATAGCGCAGTTCGAGTAGGCCACCGATTGGTGTTGCGACTGTTGGTAAAGTTAATAACGGATCATTTTGCACCAGCATCGTCAAATCGGCCGCAGCGAAATTTCTTCCATCAATACTCGGGTCAATGAGTTGCAGGCCAAGTTGAAGTTCGGGATAGGGGCCGTCAGGCGCATTATCAGTGCGACGATTAAACGCTATTGCACTGCTAGCAAAACTAAGCTCACCGGCTAACCAAGTTGTTTGTGGTAGAAAATCAAGCCGATTGTAAAACTCGTCAGCGACAACGTCAGAAGGCGTAAGGCTCGCCGCCCGCATTTGCACGGTTGCGGTATCGTTATAGAGTACACCGCCAGTGTTGGCGTAATTCTTGGTTACCTCACCCAAACTATTCAATGCTTGTACGGTATAGCTTACGTTGATGCCATTCTGTCCCATGTAGCTAAAGCCAGCGCAGGCATTGAGCACGTTGGCCGCAGATACTGCGAAGCGATCTGGATAAAACCGACCTATTGGGCTAGGTGGGCGTGAGAAAGCATCACCGGCGCCGAGATAATCATCAGCCGTCAAACGTGCGGTCAGATTCACGGTGCCAACTTCCTTCCAAATTGCCCCAGAGGTTCGTTTTGCACCTGGATAGGTTGGATCAATCACAAACGGATTATTCAGAGTCAGTTTAGAGCCGTTACTATCAACGTCGGCAGGGCTAGGGTAGGCCATTGAATGAAACTGCACTTGCACGCCCGCCGAGGTTGTCTCCAAACCAAAATTTGGGGTCGGGTTGCCCGCTGCGTTGAGTGATTGCACAACCATACTAAATGGTGCTGCCGCGGCAGTAAATCCAGCGCCGGTATTCGTTGTACTTGTCCAAAGATCGCCGGCGCTATCTAGCGCGCGTGTTACCAACGTGTGAGGTTTTACGACAAAGTCATTGATACTGGTGCCGACGAGTTCAATGTCAGGATCGCTCAGAGCCGGATTAGAGGCTGAAGGCGCTTCGGTAAGTGGTAATGATGCAAACAACCGAATTTGTCCGACATCGGAATAATTAATCAGCAAATCATGATCAACACGCCCGGTTGCATCAAAGGTCAACGCTAGCGTTTGTGTGTTTGCAGTGCCTCCTGCAGCATTAAGTCCAATTGCTTGCCCGTCAATGGTGAGTGTCTGGCTGGGTTGGCAGGCGCTGGGGTTTAAACATTGCATACCTAAGTTAACGTTTTGAGTGCCGGTCAGACGGGCTTCACAAGCACCGGTGGTTGTGTTGGTCTCTACAGCGCGCAAAGCGGCGGGTAAATCTACACCGGCAAAGGTTGACGGTAGAGGACTCGTTCCATCGGTATCTGTAATAATTAATCCTGCGGTATTAAACGTGACCTCGCAGCTTGTTGGTACCGTACCGCTGCTGTCATAACATTGCGTGGCTTCAACAGCGGTTGGCGAAGCATTGCTAAGAGTTAATGTTGCTGTGCCACCATTCACATTACGTAGACCGCTGCTACCGCTACCGTTGCTAAATAGTAAATTAACTTCAGCGCCGGTGGTGGCATCAAGATTGCCACCTTGCCAAACACTATCACCATCGCTTGAAGTGATAGTAATCGTAACCGGGTCATCATAGGTTGCCGAGCAGGTATCATCGGCACATGCAATCACTTCAATTGCTGCTGAATAACAACTCACTAAAACTTGCGGGTGAAGCAAACGGTAATGATGTACTTCGGCGTCTACTGGAGCACAACCGAGTGAGGCGGTGACCTCTGCCTGAACTTCCGGACTATAATTGAATACCGTATCGGTACCTACATCAATGGTCCCAGCAGTAAGGATACTGCCCTGTAACGTATTGTTATTACCTAAACTAATATCGTTATCGGGAAACGGACCATAAATCGTCCCATTAAAATTTAAGGTATCTTTGCTACCACCCATATTCCCGTTACCGAGCATGATGGTGGCACCTTCATAGAGATAAATCTGAAAGTTCGCTGCTGAACCGGAACTATTGAGTTCAAGTTGGTTGGCATTACTTTCGCCAATGCTGGTCTCAATGAACAATCGAGCAGGTCCGGCACTGGTGGTATTCACATAAATACCGGAATTAAAGATGATTTCACGGATGAAGTAATCACCTGCACCTAAGGTAATACCCGTGCCGCTGCCAGTGGCTCCGACGATGAGTTGGTCAATGTAATACGTGCCGCCCAAGAAATTACCATTCTTACCCCCAGCGACATTAATTGTTCCGTAGGTACCAGCGGGAATATCTTCAGGGTCATTCTTTTTACTGATATTAAGATCTGCGCCACCACTAAATGTGGGGTAAACCAACGGATCTAAAGGCGGGTAGTCCAAGTCAACGGTATCCACTTGCCCCACAGGTGTAGGAGTATTCCCGGTGCCATCTATCGGGTTGCCATTAATTTCAGAGCCGTTTCCAAAGGTAAAGCCTCCGCTGCCGACAACACCGTATGAAGTGAGCAACGTCACTTCACTGCAATAATCAAATTCTGGATCTTGCGCACCGGGGCAGGGGCCAACATAAGAATTAATACTGCAGGCGAACGGAGCAGTGCCGGTTCCACTAACACTTGGCGCATTAATATAGCCTAATACGGTACCGTTATTGACCACTGGGCTACTTGAGTTAATACTACCCGCGGTTGCGCCACTGTTATTTGAAACAGAACCTAGCGCATCAATATTGGAAGTCACCGTACCGCTATTTTGTACGCTTCCGGAAGCGTCGACACGACCACTCAGCACAGCGCCGGAGTTATTAACAAAACTCCCTGCAGCGATTACTTTGCCATTTATCAGTCCGCTATTGGAGACTGAGCCACCTGCGGTAATATCGCCGTTTACAGTAGGGCCCGCTTGCACTGAAACGTTCCCTAGTGCGGTTAAGTCGCCATTAACCACCGTCTCTAATCCACTGATGGTGATATTACCTGCGGCAATATTGGCGTTAATGGTCGCGTTGTCACCGCTCATAAAGAAGTCGTTATTACCAAGTTGAATGGCCAAGGCATAGCTATTACTGGGGTTAATCGTAATACCGTCAGCAGTCGTGAACGTGCCATTGATCACTAAATTCAAATTCTGAGTCAGGCTTAACGTGGCATCCACTGTCGTCAGCGTAATGGCACTATTACAGGTGACAGTTTGCCCGCCATCAAAGCTGCACGAAGCAAAATCGCCGACGTTGTTAATGGCATCGTTTGGGAGAGACCAGTTGGCATGAGCAATAAGCGGTGTTAACGCAAAAACAACTAAGCAGGATCTAATAAACCCCATCGCTCGCCTCCAACATTATTTCCTTTGAATAGGTCATGTCACCTGCGCTACAACTACCCTGTGCCAATATCCGAAAATGCACACCAGTATATGGCGCAGTGAGCTCTGCTTGGTCGCACAACACCGTTGTGTCGCAATTCGCTAATCCGTCAATTGTATACGACGTCTGCACAACAACTGATGTTGGCACTCCGCTAGTTCTCGTTGGGCACACGTTGATATCGGCGTTTGCCGAGCCAAGCGGAAATAATTCAACTAATAATGTTTCAGCACCGCTGCGAGCTGCCGCCTGTGCTCGCGCACCAAGCACTTCACTTACTGTGGCACTTGAAGCGTCACCTAAGATACGAACCATGGCCATACCAATCAGCCCCATCACCACAATAATAAACACCGCGACAGCGAGAGCCGCGCCACGTTGTTGTTGAGGTGAAGGTATTTGACGTTTAGGGAACATTTGGTATCGCCACCTCGTGCAATATTTCTAAAGGTTCTTGTGCATTTGCGCGACGAAAGCGCCAATCAAGCTGAATTAAACTGTTCCGATACAGTGTTGCTTCGTAGACGCGAAATGGGAATTCGCTGTTATTGAGATCATTATAGATGTTCTCTGCCATCACTTCGGCACTCGTCGCTGCGCTAGCTTTCAAATCGGCCAGCGTTGGTTGATTATTCAAGCGCCCATACCCGGCAAAACGAAATAGATTGTGGTTAATTTCGTCGTAGCACCAACTCACTGGGTCACCGCCGATATAATAACGTCGTACTGGGCTATCGGTTACAAAAAACGTGCTTGGTGTATAGGTAATCTCGACGAGATTATTGGATGGCGTGGAAATGCCAGTGACCTCTTTGCGCCGTTGAGTCGAATTGCCATAAATATGTTGCGTGGTGGTAGCATAAACCAGTAAGTACCCCCCCACCAAATTAGTAAGTGAGGTTGGTTCAATTGCGGTAAACGGCACGTTTGAAACTGATGGCGGACCAGGCCGCGGCATCCGTACATATTGGCTGCTAGCTAAAATCGGCATGAACTCGAGGCAGCGCTGATTATCTGCTGCCCGCACTCGAACACTTCGAGGAACCGCATTGCGCAGTTCGCTGGTGAGTCGGTTTAGCGCAAACCTTGATTGTGATACCAGTTGATCGCGCTCGGTCGTGTCACGAAATATTTGCGCACCGAAACCCAAATAATTAAACACAAACAGCCCAGTTAGTGCGAGTAGCACAATCACAATAATCAGCTCGACCAGAGTAAAGCCACGGTTCTTGTGGTTTAGTTCAGAAGCGAACGGAGGCATCAATAATTACCTCGCAACGTGCTGAACACAAAATTTTGTCCGAATGATGTGGTCACGGTGATTTGAATACGCTTGAACTCGGTGATGACCGTCTGGCAGTTACCCGCGTTGTCGCTGTAACAAACATTAATAGCGTAACTAAAGCCTTGGTAGCGGGCTGCGATATCATCGCCAAGCGCATCTTCAAGAGTAGCGGCTGTGGTTTCAAGTTGATGGTAATCGTCAACATCGTCAAAAATATCACGGGTTTCGCCGTCGGGACCCAAATTGGCGGGAACCGTGCACGTTGTGCTGTCTTCGCCGCAGCGAATCAACCCGCCTTGACGGTCACTGTTTTCATCAAACGATTTTGCACTAATTTCGTCGATAAACGCTTGGCTTAAAGCCGACGCACGTTGCTGCAACAGCGGTTCGGCGCTTCGTTGCGCCTGCGGAAATACAAGTACCGTGAGCAATACGATGGAAATGCCAAGCACAACAATACCAATAATAATCTCAACGAGCGTGAATCCACGCTGGGTTGAGTGCATCAATGGCTGTGTGCTCGACGTTCTGGGCATAGATAAGCCTCGCAGCTTCTACTTTTCTTATAATTTGTTGATATATTGTTCTGTATACTACACTTTTTTCGTTTACACTGCATAAATTGTTCGCCAATTATGACTAACGACATAGAGCTAACGAGACCATGGGATTTGCCTCGACCAAACAGCGCCAAATTGTAAATAATCAGCAAGGTTTCACGCTTGTTGAATTGATTATTGTTATTGTACTGGTCGGTATTTTGGCTGTGACCGCAGGCCCCCGAATTTTTGGTTCAGGCGGTGTCGATCAAGTCGTTACTGAGCGACAATTGCTAAGTCTGCTGCGTTTGCAACAACAACAAGCAATGCAAGATGTCGTCAATCGTTGTTACGGAGTTAACCTAAGTAGTACCGTAGTGACACCATTTGATTGTGGTCAAGCCATTGAAAATACGCGAGTTATAACGTTGCCTGAGGCGAATAATCTGACTGTGGTTTCGACATTACCAAGTGCATCGACTGGGTTTCGCTTTAATGCGCTGGGCTGTCCGGTTTCAACCAACCATGCAACCACTGCGGAGAACTGCGGTCAAAGCTCAGTAGAATTACAAATAAATGGTGCGAACGCACGAAGCGTTTGCGTGCAAAGCCAAGGCTATATTCGGGTGGGTAATTGCAGTTAATATACAAGGTATAACGCTTGCCCGCAGGATGTCAGCTTGGTAAAGTTACACAGTTTTTCAGTCCACCAAATTACGAGTAAGGGAACATCCCCTCATGTTTAAGAAGTTACGCGGCATCTTCTCCAACGATCTGTCGATCGATTTGGGTACAGCAAACACACTGATTTATGTGAAAGACGAAGGTATTGTTCTGAATGAACCTTCAGTCGTGGCGATCCGTCAAGAACGTTCTGGCGGCCCGAAAAGCGTTGCTGCTGTCGGTCAAGCAGCCAAACAAATGCTAGGTCGAACGCCGGGTAATATTAAAGCCATTCGCCCAATGAAAGATGGGGTGATTGCAGACTTCTACGTGACTGAAAAAATGCTGCAGCACTTCATCAAAAAAGTACACGATAGTCACTACTTCCGTCCAAGTCCGCGTGTTCTTGTTTGTGTGCCGTGTGGTTCAACGCAAGTTGAGCGTCGCGCAATTCGTGAATCAGCTTTAGGTGCAGGCGCGCGTGAAGTTTATCTGATTGACGAGCCAATGGCGGCAGCGATTGGTGCCGGTCTTCCGGTTTCTGAACCGACGGGTTCTATGGTGGTTGATATTGGTGGCGGTACCACTGAAGTTGCCATCATCTCGTTAAACGGTGTTGTTTATTCGTCTTCAGTGCGTATCGGTGGTGATAAGTTTGACGAAGCAATTGTGAATTACATTCGTCGTAACTTCGGCTCACTGATTGGTGAAGCGACTGCTGAGCGTATCAAGCATGAAATTGGCTCAGCATTCCCAGGTGAAGAAGTTCGCGAAATCGAAGTTCGTGGTCGTAACCTCGCTGAAGGTGTGCCGCGTTCATTTACATTGAACAGCAACGAAATTTTAGAAGCGCTACAAGAACCGTTAATGGGTATTGTAAGCGCTGTTATGGTTGCATTAGAGCAATCACCACCAGAACTTGCGTCGGATATTTCTGAGCGTGGCATGGTGTTAACCGGTGGTGGCGCATTGTTGCGTGACCTCGACCGACTGCTGATGGAAGAAACTGGCATTCCGGTAATTGTTGCTGATGACCCGCTAACTTGTGTTGCTCGTGGCGGTGGTAAAGCACTCGAAATGATCGACATGCACGGCGGTGACCTGTTCAGTTATGAGTAAGCGACACCATGAAGTCGCTTTTTGAACGGGGGCCAACCCTTCTCACACGACTCATATTGGCGCTAATTTGCGCCAGTACCTTGATGTTTCTCGACCACCGGCTCAATACCATGCAGCCGGTGCGTTCGTTTTTATCGACCCTCGTTGCCCCTGTTCAATATCTTGCTGTATTACCAGAGCAAGTTCTCGATCGCCTCGTTTATTTATCAACTACGCGCACTACGTTACGCGAAGAAAACAAAGCACTGAAACAAGAGCTACAAGAGTTACAAATGGCGGTGCAACGGCTTAATTTTCTCGAAAACGAAAATGACCGCTTGCGCCAATTACTCGGCTCGGATATTCGTCAAGCGAGTCGACGTATGGCAGCTGAAGTCGTTGCGGTAGCAACCGATCCGTTCTCGCATCAGGTGGTGATTAATAAAGGCAGTGCTAACGGTGTTTATGAAGGGCAACCGGTACTCGATAATCGCGGCATTTTAGGGCAGGTGATGAGTGTCGGACGAGGCACTGCGCGGGTGTTGCTTATCAGCGATCAAAGTCATGCATTATCGCTACGAGCCGAACGCAACGATATTCGTGTGCTGGCGCGCGGTACTGGTGATTTGCAACGGCTTGAGCTCATGTATATCCCGCACTCAAGTGAGCTTGAAGTAGGCGATAAGCTGATGTCCTCTGGCCTTGGTGGTGTCTACCCAGAAGGCTATCCGGTAGCGGAAATCACTGAAATTGACCGAGATGAACGGCTTCAGTATGCGCGCGTGTCGGCACGACCATTTGCACAACTCGATCGTATTCGTACGGTGCTATTACTATGGCCGCCGAGCGCTACCGAGCAGCCCGTATACGACGACACGGAGAGCACCAACAATGTGGATTAAATCGGGTTTAATACCGCTGCTTGTGAGCTATCTGATTGCGTTAGTATTGATGGTGATGCCGATGCCTTCGTTTTTGGAGGCTTGGCGGCCAGATTGGCTCAGTCTCGTTATTATTTATTGGGTCATGGCGCTTCCGCATCGAGTTGGTATGGGCACAGTATTAATCCTTGGATTGATTGCCGATATTTTGATGGGTTCGGTGTTTGGTATTTATGCGACCGCTTTGCTAATCATGGCTTACCCTGCCATTCGGCATTTTCAGCGTATTCGCAACTACTCATTTACCCAACAAGCATTTGTGGTAGCGGTATTAATTCTCATCAAGCGCGTGATTGTGTATGAGCTTGAACACGTCTTAAACGATGCTGTGTTTAACTTCGCGTATCTCTATCCGGTTCTATCCTCGGCGATCGCTTGGCCATGGGTTTACCTGATTTTGCGCAAATACCGGAGGCATTACCTTGTTCGCTAATGCACTCGTATTGGCCTCAGGCTCGCCGCGTCGCCAAGAGTTACTGAAGTTACTTGATAGACCATTTAGTGTCGTGGTGCCGAATGTTCCTGAACAGCGAGAAAGCCACGAGTCGGCCTCGGCTTACGTGCAACGATTGGCGCTGAGCAAAGCGCGCGCTGGTGCAGAGCTCGCCGAACCGAATAGCTTTGTTCTGGGTGCTGATACCGTAGTGGTGTGCGATGACGATGTGCTCGAAAAGCCTCACGATTACGATCATTTTGTCGACATGATGAAGCGTCTTTCCGGACGTAGCCATTTTGCCATCACGGCTGTAGCGGCGGTGCTGGGAGCAAAAGAACATGTGATTGTTAGCCAAGCTGAGGTTCATTTTAAACGGCTCAGTGATAGTGAAATTGACCAGTATTGGCATTCAGGCGAGCCGCAAGACAAAGCCGGCGGATACGGTATTCAGGGGCGAGCATCGAAGTTCGTAACCCACTTAAACGGCAGCTACTTTGCCGTAGTAGGTTTGCCGATGTATGAAACCGAACAACTTATTGAAACGATTGAGGGGAGCGTATGAGTGCAGAAATTCTGATGAACGTTACGCCCACCGAAACGCGCGTTGCGTTAATTGAAAATGGGATTTTGCAAGAAGTTCATATTGAACGCCAAGCCAAACGTGGCTTGGTAGGTAATATCTACGTCGGCAAGGTGTCGCGGGTATTACCCGGCATGCAAGCCGCGTTTATAGATATTGGCCTCGACAAAGCGGCGTTTCTGCACGCCTCTGATATTGTCACGCAACTCGAACAAGCTGAAGGCATCGCGCGTGGCACCATGCCTGCCGCAGACATCGCACAACTGGTGCGCCCAGGACAAAAAATATTAGTTCAGGTCGTGAAAGACCCGCTTGGCACCAAAGGGGCGCGATTAACGACCGATATCACCATTCCATCGCGCTACATGGTGTTAATGCCACAATCGCCTCATGTGGGTATCTCGCAACGTATCGAGGATGAAGCGGAGCGGAATCGCTTGAAGCAAGCAGCCATGCCGTATTGCGACGACGAGGGCGGCTTTATTGTGCGCACCGCTGCCGAAGGTGCGAGTGATGACGAATTGCAACGCGATGCGAAGTTTTTACGTCGTTTATGGGACACCATCCAAAAACGTCGCAAAGGCATGCGTAACATTGGTTTAGTTTATGAGGACTTAAATCTTTCTTGTCGTATTTTGCGTGACTTTGTGGGCGAGCAAATTGAACGAATTCGAGTTGATTCTCGCGTCACCTTCGACTTGCTCAACGAGTTCGTGAAAGAGTTTATTCCTGAGCTCAGTAATGCATTGGAATACTACGCTGGCGAGCGTCCTATTTTCGATTTATTTGATGTTGAGAATGAAGTGCAGCGCGCGCTAGATCGTAAAGTTGAGTTGAAATCAGGCGGCTCAATTATCATCGATCAAACAGAAGCGATGACCACAATTGATATCAATACTGGTGGTTTTGTGGGGCATCGTAACCTCGAAGAAACCATCTTTAACACCAATATTGAAGCAACCCAAGCCATTGCGCGGCAGCTGCGTTTACGTAACTTAGGCGGCATTATCATTATTGACTTTATTGATATGCAGAATGCCGATCACCGTCGCCGCGTCTTGCACAGCCTTGAACAAGCGCTCGGTAAAGATCGCGCGAAAACCTCCATTAACGGATTCACTTCACTTGGCTTAGTTGAAATGACCCGCAAACGAACCCGCGAAAGCTTAGAGCATGTACTATGCTCAGAGTGTCCGGTATGTGGTGGCCGCGGCTCAATGAAGACAGTTGAGACGGTTTGTTACGAAGTGATGCGAGAAATTGTGCGAGTTAACCGTGCTTATGCAGCTGACCACTTTATGGTTTATGCATCTGCAGCAGTAGCAGATATGCTGTTAAACGAGGAATCGCATGCGCTTGCTGAGCTCGAGGTGTTTATTGGCAAGCAGGTTAAAGTGCTGATTGAGCCACTGTACCATCAAGAACAGTTTGACGTGGTAATGATGTAATTATGGCGGGTAAGGCGTTTGGGTTTGTCTACCGAACTTTACTTTACACTATCGCAATCGCTTTGGTGCTTTTTGCGTTGCTGATTAGTGGGCTTCGCTATTTACTACCGCAACTGCCTGACGTGACCCAACAAGTCGAAGCGTTTCTAGCTAATAACTATGCAACCGAAGTTTCACTTGCACAAATAAGTGCTGACTGGGGACGCAGTGGCCCTGAGTTGATATTACATGAATTAGTGGTGCGGCCTGACGCAACCAAGGCAACACGCGTAGAAGTAAATGAAGCGCGGGTGCTGATTGATTTTTGGGCAAGCGCCCGTTCATTCAGTATTCAATTTGAGCGTGTCCAACTGGATGCTATGCGCTTACATTACGACCTTCGCGACAGTTATGGCAATGGCGCCGATACGCAGTTCAAGCTTTCCAATAACCTGACCGATTTATTATTGCAACAGCTTGATTACATTCAAGTTGTTGATAGTACGCTGGAGCTTGTGAACTTAGTTGGTGCAACACGTACAATTGATATTACCGAGTTACGTTGGTCGAACCAACAACGACGCCATCAAGGTGTTGGAAAGTTAGCGTTTTCTAAGGTATCCGACAACACCTTAGATATTATTATCGATGTACAGGGCTCTGATTCACGCGCATTAAATGGCCAAGTCTATGTGGCCGCAAACCAACTTGATATAACGCCTTGGGTACAACAACAGATTATTGATACCGAAATCAAAACGGCTGAATTTAATTACAAGCTCTGGCTTAACTTTAAGCAAAATAAATTTACCGATGGCCTACTGCAACTCGGTGAGCAGGCCTTAGTTTGGGAAGTTGATCAACAGCAACATCAGTTACGCATTCCGAGTGGTGAGCTTAAATTGCGTCCTTATCGTGATGGCTGGCGCGTCAATTCAAATCCATTAACTATTGAACACAATCAACGCAGTTGGGAATTACCAACCTTTAGCTGGGAACAGACGCCGACAACAGCGGCTGTGAGTGTCGATGACCTCCCGTTGGCACCAGTACTTCAATTATTAAACCTATTCGGTAGCCAAGGTGCGCAAGTCAGCGAGCAGTTCGCAGAGCGTGACACACAAGGCTTAATTGATGTGGTTTATGAAAGTGATATTAATGCCGGCGCGCGGTGGTTCGCGCAAGGCGAAAAACTAAGCTGGGGGCAATTTGCTGGCGTTCCTGGCTTAAGTAACGTCAATTTACGCGTACGAGGTATCGATAACCAATTAAGTTGGCAGTTAGATGGTACGGATGCCTCGTTTATTAGCCGTGCATTGGATTATGACGACCCATGGGCACTGCCAAAAATCGACTTGTCGGGGCAATTCGTATGGTTTGAGGATGGTGGCTGGCGCTTGCAGGTTGCTCCAGGTAGTGAGTTGCATTTAGATGGCTTATCAATTGGCCTCGTCGCTACATTGCAACCGAGTGACGAGTCGGTTTATGTTGATGCCATCGCAACGAGTTTGAACCAAGAGCCAATTGATGCTGAAGTATTGCGGCATCATTTACCCGTGGTTATGGGCGACAATCTTCATGATTATCTTACTGTGGCCTTACAAGATGGCCAGGCGCAAGATCTCGCCATGGTGTGGCGTGGTGCCGTCGAACACTTTCCTTATCATGATAATCAAGGGATATTCGAAGCGCGCACTCGAATCTCCGGATTAAATTATAAGTTTCAACCAAACTGGCGGCCGATTTACGATGCCAACGCCGTGGTGAACTTTCGTAACGAGCGCATGCACATCAAAGCGACTGATGGACTGTTAGGGAATGTGCAAATCGAGCGCGCCGATGTGGTGCTACCTGACTTACTCGGTGGTGAGCAAGCGCGTTTAGATATTACCGCCGATATTGCTGCTAACGCGAACGAGTTAAAACCAATTTTTGACGACAGCCCGCTGGCAAATTCGCTGGGTACCACGTTTGCTGAACTTCAATTAAGCGGGCCAATGACGAGTCAGCTAAAATTGACCATTCCGTTAGCGGAATCACCTCAAGTTGTTGCGGAAGGCTATGCACAGTTAGATGATGTCAGTATGTATGTGCGTGGTTTAAAAGAGAGTTTTCGAAATCTACACGGTCGCGTACATTTTCGTAATGATGTGATTGACGCGCAAGATTTGGTTATGACCTGGCGCGGATTTCCGTTGCAGGCAAATTTGAATAGCTCACAACGCGAAGATGATTACTATGTTGAGGTTGCGGCGTTGGGCACGTGGCAACTTGATGAATTTGCTCCGCTTACTGCCGGTGAGATGCCTTGGCAGGCCGATTTCAATTTAAGTTTACCCAAAGACGGTGGTTATTCTTTTCGGTGGCAACAAACCGCAGATTTACAGCCGACGGTCATTAATGTTCCTGCGCCATTTGCTAAAACTGCCGATGAATCAGAGCAGTTAGAGCTCATCGTTTCCGGCAGCCAAGATAGTATTTTGGTCAATGCTGAGCTTGGTGAGAGAGCCATGCTGGAGCTGCAATTTGATGGCGCCGCCAATGTTCTTCAATCGGGTTATGCGCGTATTGGTAACGCTGTATCACAAGCGCCAAACCCAAATGTTTTGAGGCTCAATCCAACGTTTACGGTCGAGGCAAACTTACCGCCGAGTGATGTTGAAGTGTGGCTGGAACACTACGAGCACTTATTGAGTTTTATGCCTGAGGGTTCTGGTGAAAGCCAACTCGCTAAGCTGTTACAACCGGATTATATTCAGCTTTTAAGTCCGCAATTAAATTATGGCAGTGTGGTGCTTAACGACGTGACTGTTGTTGGTTGGCCAGAACAAAAGAATTGGCGCGCGCGCATCGATTCTCAGCAAGTCATTACAGAAGTTGAGTGGCGTCCAGCAACAGCCGAAACGGGCAGTGCGCAGTTATTATTGAACGCTGACATTATTGAGTTACAGGGTGCTCAGCCAGAAGAAAAGCTCGATGAAGTACTCGAAGGAGAGCAAAGCAGTTATCCACAAAGCTTTGCAAAGTTGCCTGATATCTATTTAGCCTGCAAACGCTGTCGCTACAACGTATATGATTTAGGCGAAGTGAGTCTTCACTTACGCGGCGACGAAAACCAATTAGAACTGGTTGAATTCAGCGCGAATCATCGCAATCATACCCTGAAGGCGAGCGGTTTCTGGGCGCTGGAAACAGCGACACAGCACCCGCAAACACGTATCACCGGTGAATTTAGTTCACCAGATTTTGGTGAGTTTCTGGAAAACTACGAGTTCACCTCAATGGTGCGGGATAGTAATGCAACAATTGCTTTTGATCTAAGCTACCTTGGTGCGCCGCAAGAATTACAAGCAAGTTCGTTGAATGGCACCGTGAACTGGCGCTTAGGACAAGGTTACCTGAATGATGTGAGTGATCGTGGTGCGCGATTATTCTCGCTACTAAGTCTCGATAGTATTTTGCGCAAATTACGTTTCGACTTTCGTGATGTATTCGCAAATGGCTTGTTCTACACGAACTTTAGTGGGGATTTCAATATCGTCAATGGCATTGTCGCGACAGATAACACCCAACTCAACGGTGCTGCGGGCGATATGGAAGTGAAAGGCCAAACCAATTTAATGACGCGCAGCTTAGACTACGACTTGCAGTTTGTGCCGAAAGTCACTTCAAGTTTGCCAGTTATTTTAGCTTGGATGATTAATCCACCATCAGGGCTAGCTGCGTTAGTGATTGATCGCATGTTGCACGACGCCAAAGTAATTAGCCGTCTTGAATACAAAATTTCTGGCACTATGGATGAGCCACAAATTGAGGAAGTCGCGCGAGATAGCCGCGATGCGCCAATTCCACCGGAGGTGCAAGTTGAACCAGAAACAGAACAGCCATCAAGTACAACTGACGGCGCTGCAACTAACCAGCAGCCCGAGACCGCAACAGAATCTTCAGGAAATTGAGGCTCAATTACAACAACTCCCAGATTTTCGTCCCCAACTTGTGGTACTACCTGAGGCTTGTCTTTGCTTCGGCGCCGGTGACAAACGTCAGCGCGAAATAGCCGAACTCCCTGGCGTAGGCCCAATGCAAGACGGCCTCGCAGAATTGGCCAAGCGATTTAACGTGTGGTTAATTGGCGGAACTATGCCTCTCATCGACAACGTTGATGATACAAAATTTAGTGCGGCGAGCTTGGTATTTAATCCTCAGGGCGAGTGCGTCGCGCGTTATAACAAAATGCATTTGTTTGATGTTGACGTTGCCGACAAAACCAAAAGCTACCGAGAGTCACATTGGACAGAAGCCGGTGATAGCGTTGTTACGGTCACCACAGAGTTCGGTACGATCGGGCTTGCAGTATGTTATGATGTGCGCTTTCCCGAGCTATTTCGCGCCTTAAGAAATGCTGGTGCAGATATTTTCGTATTGCCTTCAGCCTTTACACAGGTTACCGGCAATGCGCATTGGCATGTGCTGACCCGTGCGCGAGCGATTGAGCAACAATGCTTTATGGTCGCCGCCGCCCAAGCTGGAGAACATGAAAATGGGCGTCAGACTTATGGGCACGCCCTTGTTATTGATGGTTGGGGCCGCATATTAGCTGAAACAGAAACGCTGCAACCGGGGTTAGCGACGGCGTTGGTCAATACCGACAGCTTACACAAAATCCGCCAAGATATTCCCGTAGCGAAACACTTCAACCGTAGTAAAAAGGTTATTCATGCAAGCACAGAACGTTGAGCAAAACCTGCTTCACCAATACCAATTAGATAGTGACAAATTACATCAATCGTTGGCGACGCTTTACACCGGCGCAATAGATTTTGCAGATATTTATTTGCAAAGTAGCGTAAATGAATCGTGGGTTCTCGAAGACGGTATTGTCAAAGAAGGAAGCTTTCATATCGAAGCGGGGCTTGGAGTACGTGCGGTGCATGGGGATAAAACCGGTTTCGCGTACGCCGACGATATCTCAACGCAAGCACTGCAAAAAGCTGCAGCCGCTGCTCGCGGCATCAGCTTAGCTGGTCAAAATAAGCAGGTGCAAGCATTTGCTTCGGCTCCTGTCGGCATGCGATATGCACCAGTGAACCCATTAGCGAGTTTGAATGAGCAAGCGAAAATCGAGTTGCTGCGTGAAATTGATGCCTATGCGCGCAGTCTGGATTCGCGAGTAGTCGAAGTGATCGCCAGCATCAGCGGTAGCTATGACGAAGTGTTAGTTGCCGCAACCGATGGCACGTTTGCAACCGATATTCGACCTCTCGTACGCGTGAATTGTACGGTACTCGTCGAGCACAATGGTCGTCGTGAGCGCGGCAGTGCTGGTGGCGGTGCTCGTGTTGACTACCATTACTTTACTGCCAATGTGAGCGACAAGCCGCGCTGGCAAACCTACGCCGATGAAGCTGTTCGCCAAGCGTTGGTCAATTTAGAAGCACGTCCAGCGCCTGCTGGAACCATGCCGGTGGTGCTTGGTGCAGGATGGCCGGGTGTTCTCTTGCATGAAGCCGTGGGCCACGGTTTAGAGGGCGATTTTAACCGTAAAGGCGCATCGGCCTATGCCGGTAAAATCGGTGAAATGGTAGCCTCAGAATTGTGCACAATCGTAGATGATGGCACCTTGGCCGACCGTCGCGGCTCATTAGCCATTGACGACGAAGGTACCGAAGCGGGTTACAACGTGCTGATTGAAAAGGGCCGCTTGGTTGGCTACATGCAAGATAAAATGAATGCGCGCTTAATGGGCGTGAACCCAACCGGAAATGGTCGTCGTGAAAGCTACGCCCATTTACCAATGCCGCGCATGACCAATACCTACATGCTTGCTGGGGAACATGATCCAGAGGAAATTATTGGTAGTGTGAAACGCGGCATTTACGCTCCGCACTTTGCCGGTGGCCAAGTTGATATTACTTCAGGCAAGTTTGTGTTCTCAGCATCTGAAGCGTATTTGATTGAAGACGGTAAAATCACCGCACCAGTGAAAGGCGCGACGCTAATTGGTAATGGTCCAGATGCCATGCGACAGGTATCCATGGTTGGTCACGATCTCGCGTTAGACCAAGGCGTAGGTGTGTGCGGAAAAGATGGTCAAAGTGTTCCGGTTGGTGTTGGACAGCCAACCTTAAAATTAGATGCGATGACGGTGGGTGGCACCGACTAAGCGGTGGCCACCTCACGCAAGTATTTGAACAGCTCGCGCTTCGCGGTCGGCGGTTTGTTTTGTTCAGCCTGTTTATTGGCCTGACGATACAACTGACGAAGTTTTTGCCGGTCAGCATTTGGATAAGTATCGATGAATTGCTGAATCGCATCATCACCAGTTGCCAATATCGCATCACGCTGTTTCTCAAGTTGATGAAACAAAGCGTTTTGTTCGTGATGCGAATGTTCGAGTTCAGCAAGTGCTTGCTCAATTGGCCCGGTATCGCGATGGCGCATCATTTTACCGATGAGCTGTAATTGGCGACGATAGCCTTCGCGCGTATTACGAATACGCTGTGCCAGATGAATAGCGTCAAGTAGCTCTTCATCGAGAGGAATTTTCGCTAATTTGCCTTCAGCAAGGCTGACGAGTTGTTCGCCCAGCTGTTGTTGCGCTTCGGCGGCGCGTTTTAGTTCGGATTTACTGACGATTTCATCGTCGTGCTCAAATTCGCTCATGGGGATGCCTCTGTGGTTTCGAGCGAATTGTACCCGAACAAGAGACATAAATACAAAAACGATATTAGCTATTGGATATTAGATATTAAAAAAGCAGGGTTAGAAGCGTCGTCGCTAATATCTAATATCCAATGGCTAATATCGCAGTAAGGTTTTCAAAGGAGAGGTAATGATTCCTGACAAAAATGAACTACAAACAGAACTGCACGACGTCGAGCAGGCTGTCACCGACGCCATAGCCTACGCCAAGCAACTTGGCGTAAGTGCAGCTGAGTGCGCGATGAGCCGCAGTAGTGGCATCAACGTTGCCACTCGGTTAGGTGAAGTAGAAACGGTTGAGTTCAATCAAGACGGCGCACTGGGGATTACGGTTTTTCGGGGTCAGCAAAAAGGTTCATCTTCTACCACCGACTTGACCGCGAAAGCGATTCGCGCAGCAGTAGAGAAGGCAAACGATATTGCGCGCTATACCTCGGCAGACCCATATGCTGGATTAGCGCCGGCTGAAATGATGGCAACGGATATCCCTGATTTGGATTTATGTCATCCCGCCGATCAGAGTGCCGAGTTTGCACTCCAGCAGGCTCTTGCTTGTGAAAATCACGCACTCCAGCTTGATCCGCGCATCGTTAACTCTGATGGTGCTGGCTACAGTAGCCATGTTGGCTATCGTGTGTATGGTAATAGTCATGGTTTCGTTGCCGGTTATTTACAGTCGCGGCATAGCTTAAGTTGCTCATTAATTGCGAAAAGTGGCGATGCGATGCAGCGTGATTATAGCTATACCGTGGCGCGCCATCGTGACGATTTATGGACACCGCAACAGGTTGCCGAAGACGCCGTACAAAGCACCGTATCGCGTTTGGATGCGCGCAAAATTGCCACCGCAAAGGTACCTGTGATTTTCCGTGCCGATGTCGCGAATAGCCTATTTGGACATTTGGTCGCCGGTATAAGTGGCGGTAGTTTGTATCGTAAATCGAGCTTTCTTGTGGACCACTTGGGTAAGCAAGTGTTGCCAAGTTGGCTAACTGTGCAAGAGCGTCCACATTTGCGTGGTGCACTGGCGAGTAGTCCGTTTGACCATGAAGGGTTGGCGACGCATGATCGCGATATCATTCAAGATGGTGTGCTACAAACTTACTTATTAACCAGTTATTCGGCGCGCAAACTGGGTATGCAGCCAACAGGCCATGCCGGCGGTATTCATACTTGGGAAGTGAATCATCAAGAGAAAGATTTGGCTGCGTTGTGCAAAAAAATGGGTACCGGATTGCTGGTAACCGAACTGATGGGGCAGGGTGTGAACATTGTGAATGGCGATTACTCGCGCGGTGCTGCAGGTTTCTGGGTTGAGAATGGCGAGATTCAGTACCCAGTTGAAGAAATCACCATTGCCGGCAATTTAAAAGATATGTTGGCAAATATTGTAGCTATTGCGGGTGATGTTGATGCGCGGCATGGCGTGCGCACTGGGTCGGTCTTACTAGAAGAAATGCGTATTGCTGGGGTTTAACCCAGCAATAGAGTGGCAGTGCCAAGGAAGGCAAAAATACCAACGACATCGGTTACGGTGGTGAGAATCACACCGCCGGCTAAAGCCGGATCGATATCAAACTTTTTCAAAATCAGCGGCACCGTGACGCCCGCTAAACCAGCGGCTAACAGGTTCGCCATCATCGCAAATGCGATGATACCTCCTATCACAAGATCTTGTTTCCATAGCGCAACGACACCGGCAATGAGAATTGCCCAAATGACACCGTTGAGCGCACCAATTGCCAGCTCTTTACCAATTAACCAACGTTGGTTACTTTGACCAATGTGCCCCAACGCCATACCGCGAATCACCAATGTTAAAGTTTGTGAACCGGCAATGCCGCCCATACTTGGCACAATGGTGTTTAAGATGGCAAGAATTGCCATTTGCGCCAAGATGTCCTCGAACATTGAGCTCACCGCTGCGGCGAGGAGTGCGGTTATGAGGTTAACGCCCAACCAAATACTGCGGCGCCGAGTACTTTTGAGTACTGGCGCAAACGTATCTTCGTCGTCATCTAAACCGGCCATGCTCAACATTGAATGTTGTGCGTCTTCACGAATGATATCAACTACGTCATCGATGGTGATACGACCGAGCAAGCGGTTTTCATCATCAACAACGGGCGCCGAGATCCAGTCTTGGCGTTCAAATAGCTTGGCGACTTCGGTCTCATCCATATCGACCGCAATGCCTTGAATATCCTGATCCATGACGTCGCTAACGAGCTTGGTCGGGTCAACGGTAAGTAATCGCGTAATACCAATCTCACCAATAAACTTGTCATCGCGATCAACCACATACAATTTGTCGGTGGCTTCTGGGAGCTCGCCTTTCAGTCGCAAATACCGTAGGACCACATCGATGGTGACATCGGGACGTAAGGTGATGGTATCGGTATTCATCATACCGCCGGCAGTTTCGTCGGCGTATGACAAAGCTTGTTCTGCACGATGACGATCTTGCTCGTCCATCGATTTTAGAACTTCTTGATAGATTTGCTCTGGCAGACCACGTAAAACATAGGCAAGGTCATCGGTGTCCATACCTTCGGTTGCTGCGGCCAACTTTTCTGGCGCCATTTGCCGAATAACGGACTTCTGAACTTCTTCCGAGAGTTCCTCGAGAATATCACCGTGCTCGTCGGCATCAACTAATTGCCAGATGATGGCACGGGCTTTAGGCGGGGATGATTCGAGAAGAAGGGCAACATCCCAGGCCGGCAGGTTATGAAGCTGACGTCGCGCCTGCACGTACATGCCACGAGCTAACGATTCAGAAACTTCCTGAATGCGTTGTTCGGCAAATTCTTTGTCGGCGACTTCAGCTAGCATACGTTAAACCCTCAGTAATAAGAGAAGTTTACCGCATCATTGCTCTTCATCAAAGCGAGATTCAATTAAGTTTGCAATAGCATCAACGGCTTGGCTTGCTTCGTTACCTTCAGCAACGATATCAATCTCACGACCTTGACCACTCGCCAATAGCAGTAAACACATGACGCTCGAGGCATCCACATGCTGTTCGCCTTGTACAATAGATACTTGGGCATCAAATTGATGAGCGAGCTTAGCAAGCTTGGTTGCGGCGCGTGCGTGCAGGCCGAGTTTATTGCGGATGGTAACGGTGCGACGGATGACATCGGTCATAAGAAAACCTTTAAGGAGCTTTAGGCGTTATGATTTTGCGTGGCGACTTGCTTCACGATGTCGCACTTGCACCTTGAATGGTTGTTCAGCGAAACGCTTGGCAAGTTGTTCGGCAATATAAACCGAGCGATGCTGGCCACCCGTACAGCCGATGCCTATGGTTAAGTAACTTCGGTTGCTCCGCTGAAAATGTGGTAACCAGGTTTCAAAAAACACTTCAAGCTGATGAATAAACTTAGTTACTAGCGGCTGCTGCTCAAAAAAATGTTGTACTGCCGGGTCATTGCCAGTTAATGGCTTGAGCTCTGGCACCCAGTGTGGGTTGGGTAAAATACGCGCATCAAATGCATAGTCTAAATCAGGCGGTAGCCCATATTTGTAGCCAAAGGACTGAAACACCACAATTAATCGTGAAGCGGCTTTACCAAGCACGCGCTCGGACACTTGTTCGCTGAGCTGATGAACACTCAAATCACTACTATCGATACGCCAAGTTGCGCGTTCCGCCAATGGCTCAAGCATCGCTGCTTCAGCGGCTAAGGCATCCGCCAATGGCATTTCTTTTTGTGAGAGCGGGTGCAGGCGACGGGTTTCGCCAAAGCGTCTTAGCAAAATTGCTTCCGATGAGTCGATGTAGAGGATTTCTGGTTTAACTTTGCTGGGCAGAAAATCGAGCGCTTCGGTAAGCTCATTTTGATCGGCAGGTAAATTGCGCACATCAACACTGACCGCAACTTTGTCATATTGATCAATGACTGCATGCACAAGTGTAGGCATCAGAGTAATCGGTAAATTATCGACACAGTAATAGCCGAGATCTTCAAGAACTCTCAGCGCAATAGTTTTCCCGGAGCCGGATCGGCCTGTGACAATAATTAATTGCATGATGCTTCTACTTAACCCGTGAACAGGTCATATAATTCTTGATCGCTCTGGGCATCACGTAAAGCCCGCGTACAATTCTTATCATTTAATCGTTGTGCCACCGACGCCAGCGTTTGCAAATGTTGCTCATGCTGGTCTTCAGGTACCAATAGCGCGAAAATAATGTCGACCGGCTGATTATCAATGGCATCGAAATCGATAGGTGCTGATAGCGTCATGAGTATTGCTACAGGTTTGTTAGCACTCGCTAACCGACCATGTGGAATTGCAACACCCATACCGATACCGGTGCTGCCCAATCGTTCGCGATTCAGCAGGCTTTCAAAGACATCGAAGCTGGTTGTGCCAGACAGGCGAGGCGCGGCCAGTTGGCCAATGAGCTCAAGTACTTTCTTTTTACTTGAGCCGTCGACTGCACAGCGCGTGCAGTCGGGGCTTAACAAGGTGGATAAATCCATGATTTAGTGACGTTTCATCTTTTCTTTATGTTTAATAACCTGCCGATCGAGTTTGTCGATCAACCCGTCGATGGCGGCATACATATCTTGATGCTCTGAATCTGCGAAAATTTCGCCGCCATTCAAATGCAGCGTAGCTTCCGCTTTTTGCGTCAACTTTTCAACATTTAAAATGACATGGACGTTATTTATGTGGTCAAAATGACGTTCGAGCTTGCTAAATTTGCTATCAACATACTCGCGCAAGGCGTCAGTGATTTCTACGTGATGACCAGTCAGATTAATTTGCATAACATCTTCCTTCTGTTGTCCAAGATTCAGATAAGACGTTTGCGTTGACTCGAGGGCGGAATATTGAGTGCCTCTCGATACTTCGCAATGGTCCGTCTAGCTACTTGGATACCCTGTTCCGCTAGGAGTTCAGTCAATTTACTGTCACTCAGCGGCTTTTTCGGGTTTTCCGCAGCAACTAGCTTTTTCAACAACGCGCGTATCGCCGTTGATGAAGCTTCTCCACCCGTATCAGTGCCAAGCTGACTAGAGAAGAAGTACTTCAATTCAAACACACCACGCGGCGAATGCATATACTTTTGCGTGGTTACTCGTGAAATAGTTGATTCGTGCATATCAACCGCACTGGCAATGTCGGCTAAAACCATCGGTTTCATGGCTTCTTCACCGTATTCAAAGAAGCCTTGTTGGCGCAAAACAATAGCGTTGGCTACCTTGAGCAACGTTTCGTTGCGGCTATCAAGGCTACGAATAAACCATTTGGCTTCTTGTGTTTGCTGGCGTATGTATTGCATGTCATCAGTTTGGCGCGATCCTTGGCATAACTTCGCGTAACTTTCATTTACCTTAAGTTTAGGCACACTTTCTGGATTTAGCTCAACCATCCAGCGATTATTTTTTTTGCGCACTAAAATATCCGGAATCACATAGTCGTCATCACTTTGATTGAACGCCTCGCCCGGTCGCGGTTGTAGTTGTTGAATGAGCTCAATGACTGCGGCTAAGTCGTCTTCATTCAAGCGTAATCGCCGCGCCAACGTTCGGTAATCACGACTGCCCAAAAGAGCTAAATGCTCACGAACTGCCGTAAACGCTTCATTGCGCCACGGTGTATCGGTGGGTAAGTGTAGAAGTTGCAAGGCGAGGCATTCACCGACATCGCGAGCGCCGACGCCGATAGGGTCAAAATGTTGAATACGCTTAAGTACAACAGCCACTTCATCGAGCTCAACTGGCTCGTCTAACTGCTGATTGACGGCGCTAATGATGTCGTCAAGCGAGGCGGTTAAGTAACCACTATCATCAATGGCGTCAATGATGGCGAGGGCAATGACTTCATCAACAGTAGAAAAATGCGAGAGCTGCATTTGCCAGATTAGATGGTCGTGCAAACTTGTGCTTGAGGCGCCTTCAAATACTGAATCCTCGCCATCGAAACTCGATGCTGACTGACCTAAAGAAGCAGAACAAGGACTATCCCATAATTCATCGTCGTCGCTGATTGCGGTTTCGCCCTCCGCTTCGGCTTGCTCAAGTTCAAGTAGGGGATTTTCTTCAAGCGCTTGTTGAACTTCTTGCTGTAGTTCCAGCGTTGAAAGCTGCAACAGTTTAATCGCCTGCTGCAGCTGTGGTGTCATTGACAGCTGCTGAGAGAACTTAAACTGCAGACCTTGTTTCATTAAACCACCTAGAGGGTGAATTGTTCGCCCAAATACACGTCTTTAACCTGTTGGTTATTTAAGATGGTATGGGCGTCACCGGTCGCTATCAACTCACCGTGGCTAACAATATAAGCATTTTCACAAACCGAGAGGGTTTCGCGTACGTTGTGATCAGTAATTAGCACACCAATGCCGCGATTTTTCAGATGCTCAATAATTTTTTTAATATCGAGAACTGAAATGGGGTCGACGCCTGCAAACGGTTCATCGAGCAAAATAAACGCTGGGTCAGCGGCAAGAGCACGAGCAATCTCGACGCGACGACGTTCACCGCCGGACAAGCTCATCCCGAGGCTATTCGCAATGTGGCCAATATGAAACTCTTCGAGCAGACCATCTAAACGTTCTTCACGGCCATTGGCATCGAGGTCTTTGCGCGTCTCTAAGATCGCCATGATATTGTCACGTACGGTCAATTTTCGAAATATTGAGGACTCTTGCGGCAGATACCCAATACCGCGGCGCGCACGCTCATGCATTGGAAGCAACGAAATATCTTCGTCATCAATCATGATGCGCCCTTTATCGTTGTTGACCAAGCCAACAATCATATAGAAAGTAGTCGTTTTACCAGCCCCATTCGGGCCCAGCAAGCCGATAATTTGACCGGATTCTACGGTTAGACTGACGTCTTTTACTACTTGCCGCTTGTTGTACGATTTCGCGAGATGCTCAGCGATTAGTCGGCTCATTCTGGTTGTCGCTCTTTTTCTTTGGCATAAAAATGGTGGTCACACGATCCGCATCATCTTCGCTACGGTTAGCTGAAAGCTGTTGCGTCGCAAAGTTATAGATAATCTCGCTACCTTGTATCACGCTATTTTCTTGCGAGACCTTCACATTGCCAGAGAGTGTCAATAATTGCTGGCTTTGATCGTAACTAATTATTTCCGCTTCAGCCGTGATGGGCGAGCCATCGTCCAACTGCTGCTCATAAACAGCGGGGCTACCTGTGGCGGTGAATACATCCGTTTGATCATCACGACGTGTCACTTCAAGATGATCGGCACGAATCGATAAGCTACCCTGACGAATCACGACATTTTGATCGAACACCGCTACTTTTTTGGCCACATCAAATGACTCACGTTCGGCATTAATCTGAATCGGCTTATCAAAGTCTTCGCGACCTTGCGCAGCGCTCTCATTCACACTTATAGCATTAATTGCTAGTAGCGCTACGACCGGTATAAATCGTTTCAACATGTTTTGTCATTTCCAATGTTTGGGCGCGCAAATCGGCACGCATTCCTTCACCTTTTGCCGTGAAGTCACGACCAATAATTAACACCGGCTGTTCGGTGATAACCAATTCTTCGCGCGTATTAATTGTCAAATAACTGGTTTCAATACGTTCGACAAATTCTTCGGCAGACAGACTCGTCATTTCAATATTACGTTCTAATACCAGTGTTTTATCTGCATAAAACGAACCTTGTTCGGCTTCAACTTGCCACATCGGCCCGTTATTATCGAGCTGCACAATATAAGTTGGCGCCATTAACTCGGTTAGTCCAATGGGGCTGTAGTGCGTCATTTGTTCGGCAGCTATTTTGTGAGCAAGTTCACCTTGTTCGCCGTATACCCGCACAATTAAACCTTTGGCGGTAAAGTCAGGTTTTATTTCTCGATAACCCTGCTGTTCTTCGGTACTCACGCTGTCATCGAACGGTCGCCAAATCAGCACTGCTGCTGCGAGAAAGATAATGCCAATGATAACCAGAATATTCCGATTCACAGGCTCACTCCACCGTGCAATTGTAATTGTCCCTGTGCCAACAAAATTAAATCGCTTAATTCCCGCACGGCACCGTAACCGCCGCGTTGTGCGGTGACATAATCTGCCGATTGTTGCACAAACGGATGCCCATCTTGCACTGACACACCAACGCCACTGCGTTTGAGCATGTCAACATCAGGTACATCATCACCGATACTGGCAACTTCACGTGCATCTAAGTTTAGCTTGGTCAACAACTGCTCAAAGCAGGTTAATTTATCTTCTTGGCCTTGATAAATATGCTTTACCCCCAGCGCGGTCATACGATTTTCGACAATGGCCGAACGTCGCCCGGTAATCACAGCAACCTCGATGCCAGCATTCAGCAGTGCTTTGACGCCAAACCCATCACGTGTATTAAACGCTTTAAGTTCTTCTCCTTGGTTACCCAAGTAGATACAGCCGTCAGAAAACACCCCGTCGACATCGCAAACCACCAGTTTAATTTGCTGGAATCGGTCAAATAATGTCGCATTAATGTCGCCGTACCAGGTACTGATCATTTCCATTACATCACTCCGGCTTTCAAAAGGTCATGCATATTCAAGGCGCCCTGAGGGATACCGTTTTCATCGACAACAAACAAGCCATTAATTTTACGGTCTTCCATTAACTTCAAACCCTGCGCAGCAAGCACATCGGGTTTAATGGTTACAGGTTGACGTGTCATCACTTGCGCTATTGGGGTACTGTGCAGATCGATTCGCTGGTCGAGGATACGACGCAAATCGCCGTCGGTAAAGATACCTGCGAGCTTTCCTTCGATGTTTGCAACACCGGTCATTCCCAAACCTTTGCGTGACATTTCTAATAAAGCTTCAGAAATCGTCGCTTGTTCGGCAACCATCGGCATGCGTTCACCATCATGCATGACATCATGAATATGTAGTAGCAATCGGCGGCCAAGACTTCCGCCTGGGTGCGACATAGCAAAATCATCAGCAGTAAAACCGCGAGCATTCAAAAGTGCCACAGCGAGGGCATCGCCCATGACCAAAGTCGCCGTTGTAGACGACGTGGGTGCTAGCCCCAGCGGGCATGCTTCTTGCTCAACTGCAATACAAACATGCACATCCGCAATGTCGGCCAGCGTTGATTTCGGGTTGCCAGTCATACTGACCAGCTTAACGCCGCGGCGCTTGATGAGTGGGGCGATAGCCAGCAATTCACCAGTTTCCCCGGAATTGGAAATCGCCAATACCACATCGTGTTCCGTTATCATGCCAAGGTCACCGTGACTTGCTTCGCCCGGATGCACAAAAAAGGCTGGTGTGCCGGTTGACGCCAGTGTCGCTGCAATTTTTCCGCCAATATGGCCAGATTTACCCATACCAATCACAATCACGCGGCCACGGCAATTTAAGAGCAACTCACAAGCGTGCTCAAAATCGTCGTTGAGATACTGTTTTAAACCAGAAACGGCGGCAGTCTCGATATCAATAACGCGCTCGCCAAGCTCGCGAAATGAACGGTTGCTGGAATCTGTCATAACTGATTTTGCTCCGACCCAATGTGATGGCATGTGCTATTGCTTGTCCTAAACTCAGATAATAACCGATCGAAAAGCGAAATGCAGACGTAAAAAGCATAGAAACTAACGAATTGTCACAATTTTTACCGCCTTAATCTTTGGAAAAAGCGCTAAATCTGGTACACTAGCGGGCTCGAAAAGGGAGATATCAAGGCGATGCAGACGGCTCAAAAATCAACGAGCAACCAGCCACAAACTCATAGTAACGACGAAGCATTAGTTGTTATCGACGACATTGACTTCGCGCACGGGTTCGGCGCTCATCAAGTTTATCGCGGTTTATCCATGCGTATACCCAAAGGCAAAATCACGGCTGTGATGGGGCCAAGTGGTATCGGTAAAACAACCTTGTTGCGCTTAATTGGTGCACAGTTGCGACCTCAGCAAGGGACAATTACTTTCGCTGGTGAAAATATTCATGCGTTGGGGCGTTCAGACTTATACGAACTGCGCAAACGAATGAGTATGTTGTTTCAAAGCGGTGCGTTGTTCACTGATATGACGGTGTATGACAACGTTGCGTTTCCAATTCGTGAGCATAGCCAGCTCCCTGAAGAAATTATTGAAACCATCGTTAAATTGAAGCTTGAAGCGGTTGGTTTGCGTGGTGCACGTCATCTTATGCCAGCTGAGTTATCCGGTGGTATGGCACGGCGTGCGGCACTGGCTCGGGCAATTGCGCTTGACCCTGAACTCATCATGTACGATGAACCATTTGCTGGACAAGATCCAATCTCAATGGGCGTTATCGTGAAGTTGATTAAAGAACTGAATCAATCGCTGGGGTTAACCAGCATTGTGGTGACGCACGACGTTGCGGAAGTTATGACCATTGCCGATTACGTCTACATTATTGCGGATAAAAAGGTTGTTGGTCATGGTACGCCAAGTGAGCTAGAAGCCTCTGACGATCCTTTGGTTCATCAGTTTTTACATGGTGAAGCCGATGGTCCTGTGCCGTTTCATTATGCCGCACCATCGCTCGAAGATGAATTATTGGGGGTGGACAATGCTCGATAGAGTTGCCGCACTAGGGCGAACCACCCTAAATACGATTGCAGGTGCCGGAGCAGCGTTTTTTATGCTGATGCGAGCGTTAGTGGGAAAACCTACCTTGCGTAAATCGTGGCCGCTGTTGATGCAGCAAATGTACTCGGTTGGGGTCTTGTCGTTGGTGATAATCGTCGTCAGCGGCCTATTTATCGGTATGGTGCTTGGCTTGCAAGGTTACACCATATTGGTGGACTTCGGTGCTGAGCAATCACTGGGTCCGATGGTGGCACTGTCGTTGCTTCGTGAACTCGGTCCAGTGGTCACTGCGTTGCTGTTTGCCGGTCGTGCTGGCTCAGCACTAACGGCAGAAATCGGCTTAATGAAAGCGACCGAACAGTTGTCGAGCCTTGAGATGATGGGAGTTGACCCGTTACGTCGTGTTATTTCACCGCGGTTTTGGGCGGGCTTTTACAGCATGCCAATTCTTGCCTTGGTGTTCTCGGCGGTTGGTATCTACGGCGGTTATTTAGTCGGGGTACGTTGGTTAGGTGTTGACGATGGCGCGTTCTGGTCGGTCATGCAGTCGAATGTGGAATGGGGCCAAGACATTGTCAACGGCATTATCAAAAGTTTAGTTTTCGCGTTTGTGGTCACCTGGATTGCTTTGTATAAAGGCTACAGCTGTACACCGACTTCGGTTGGTATAAGTCGTGCCACAACATCGACGGTAGTCACTGCATCCTTAGCAGTGCTCGGCCTCGACTTCGTATTAACAGCATTGATGTTTGGATAAGAGCTATGGAATCAAGAAATACACAACTCGCAGTCGGTTTCTTTGTCATTATTGGCGTTCTGGCATTGTTGTTTTTAGGCTTGCAAGCAGCCAATACAAGTGTTGTGACGAATGGTGAAACGTATAAACTTTATGCAAAGTTCGACAACATTGGTGGACTAAAAGAACGCTCGCCTGTCAAAGTGGGCGGTGTTGTTGTTGGCCGTGTCAGCAAGATTTCACTTAGCGGTGATTATTATGAACCATTGGTTGAGATGACAATTAGCCAAGAATACAGTGAATTTTCTGATACAACATCGGTCTCAATTCTGACTTCAGGAATATTAGGTGAGCAATATATCGGCTTGAATCCGGGATTTATTGACGACACCGTTGAGATGTTAAAAGACGGCGATCAGATTTATGACACGAAATCAGCGCTGGTATTAGAGGACTTAATTGGGCAGTTCCTATTTAGTCAGGGTAAAGATTAAGGAGTACGTATGAAACAATGGTTGTTAGCACTTGTAGTTGCGGTAGTTGCAGTTACCGGTAGTGGTGTTGCGCAGGCCGAGTTAATTCGTGACGAGAATCCATACATCTTATTGGAGAAACTCGCGAATAAAACTATCGAGCGAATTGAGCAAGATCGTGAACTTATTGATCAAGATATCAACCATATTCGTGTCGTCATTCGCGAAGAAATGATGCCATATGTGGATTACGTTTACGCCGCCAAGCGTGTGTTAGGTCGTAACTTAACTGATACTACCGAAGAGCAACGGCAAGAATTTTACACAGTATTTCGTGATTACTTAATCACCACATACGCGGGTGCATTTACCCAATATGACGAGACCAAGCACACCATCGAGTTCGGTGACTCTGGTCGGTTTGAAGAAGGTAGCCGCATGGTGGTTGTTAACACGCGACTGATTGAAGAAGGTCGTCCACCCGTGCGTATGGATTTTAAAATGCGTTATGACAATGGCGATAACGTTTGGAAAGCATACGATCTCGTCGTTGAAGGTGTTAGCTTACTGAATAGTAAGCAAGCGGAAATCAGCGCAGTGATCCGTAGTAACGGGATTGATGGCACGATTGCATTGTTACGCGAAAAGGCGCAAGAATCAGTGAAGCCGCATGATGGCGTAGGTGCCGAATAATGAAAACTTGCGAGTGGCAGCGTGGTGAAGACAACGAAATTCAATTCATCGGTGAATTGGATCGGATGACTGTACCTGCACTTTGGAAGCAACGTAAGAGCTGGCTAAGCGGTGAGCAAGTGCTTACTCTAAATCTGCAAGGCGTCACCAAAATAGATTCAGCCGGCGTGGCGATGCTGCTTGAAGCCAAACGTGCAGTGTTAGCAGATCAACGTGAGCTCGCTATAACTCATGCGAACCAACAGCTGCACGCCATGGTGCAGGTTAGTGGTGTGTCGGCACTACTACAACTGAATGAACACACAAATAAATAAAAGCGATTAAATGAATATGATGACAGCAGAATCAATTCAACAGCGATTGTTGGATGAGCTCGATGTAACTGAAGTTTTGGTAAAGCTTGACGGCAGCCATGCGAATATTACCGTGGTTGGTGAAATGTTTGCCGAACTCTCGCGGGTTAAAAAGCAACAAGTTGTTTATGCACCGCTCAAAGAATTAATCGCTAGCGGCGAATTGCACGCTGTATCAATTCGTACCTATACCCCGACCGAATGGCAACGCGAGAAAAAGCTCGCGATGCTCAGTTAAGCGGCAGAGTAAACGATGCAAAAACTAGTTATCCGCGGCGGTACTCCTCTGCACGGCGAAGTGGTTATTTCTGGTGCCAAGAATTCGGCACTGCCGATACTCATGGCGGCGTTATTACCATCTGAAGATGTGCAATTAGACAATGTACCGGCATTACAAGATGTGCGTACCAGTTTGAAGCTATTAGGTGAGCTTGGTGTTGCGAGCGAAACGTTGGGACCCAATAGTTATCTGATTAAGCCACAAGGTATTAATCATCATGTCGCGAGTTACGACTTGGTGAAAACAATGCGGGCATCGATTTTGGTATTAGGCCCATTACTGGCTAAATTCGGCCAAGCGCAAGTGTCATTGCCTGGTGGCTGCGCCATTGGCGCACGCCCGGTGAATCTGCATATCGAAGGTTTACGCCAAATGGGTGCAGACATCACCGTAGAAAATGGCTACATAAATGCAAAAGTTGACGGCCGTTTGAAAGGTGCGACCATTTTGATGGATATGGTTAGCGTTACCGGTACCGAAAATTTGATGGCGGCAGCGACTCTTGCTGAAGGAGTCACTGTCATTGAGAACGCTGCGCGCGAACCTGAAGTTGAAGATTTAGCGAACTTTTTGAACAGTATGGGCGCCGATGTGCGTGACGCTGGTACGGATACCATCACCATTTATGGTAAAGAAAAACTTCATGGTGGCAGCTATCGCGTGCAACCGGATCGAATTGAAACGGGTACGTTTTTGGTCGCGGCTTTGGCGACAGGCGGTGATGTCACATGCCGTAATACCGATCCAACCATGTTAGATGCGGTATTGAAAAAGCTAACTGAAGCCGGTGCAACCATTACCAAAGGCGAAGACTGGATCCGTATTCAAGCAACTGAACGTCCGCGACCAGTCAATATCGTGACGGCGCCTCACCCTGCATTTCCAACCGACATGCAGGCTCAGTTTTGCGCGCTAAACGCTATTGCTGATGGAGCCGGTTGGGTTCGTGAAACCATCTTTGAAAATCGCTTTATGCATGTACCGGAACTGCGTCGTATGGGTGCGAACATTGAGTTGGAAGGCAACACCGCAATTTCGAAAGGTGTGAAACAGCTTACTGGTGCTCAGGTGATGTGTACCGATTTGCGCGCTTCAGCATCGCTGGTTATTGCTGGACTTGTTGCTCAAGGCGAAACGGTTGTAGAGCGGATTTATCACATTGATCGCGGCTATGAAACCATTGAGAAAAAGCTTTCCGCGCTTGGAGCCGATATTAAACGCGTGAGTTGATCTCACGCGTTTCTTCTTACTGCAGTTTAGTAATCGTCACTGCCGTTGTTTCTTCTTTATTGTCTCGTAAAAACTGAACCTGCAAAGTGGTGCCAGGTTTGGTGTTAGCAACCAGTGCTAAGCCCTCTGCTGCCGACTGCATCGGCTGACCATTAATTTCCGTAATATAATCTTCGGCGCGCAAGCCTGCTCGCTCTGCTGGGCTGTTTGGGTCGACGCCAGTGATGAAAATTCCGGGCTGTGTATAGGGACTAGATTGCGGCGTTTCGCCTGCTTGTACACCCAAATAACCGCGTACAACTTCACCTTCTCGAATCAGCGTGTCCATCACCGAACGTGCCAGCGGGTAGGGAACGGCAAAGTAAATCCCATCAATGCCTTGGCCGCGGGCGTCACGAAATTGCGCATTGTTAATTCCCACCAAATAACCTTGGCTATTAATAAGGGCACCACCGGAGGCGCCTTCATTAATCACTGCGTCCATTTGAATCAGATCTGCGTGAGAGTTAATGACCCCCATACGTCCACCGGTCGCACTGATAATACCTTGTGTAATGGTTTGACCTAAGTTGTGAGGGTTGCCAATGGCAAGAACTACGTCGCCAACTTGGGTTGTCAGCGTTTCATTTTGAGGAATCGTTGGTAAGTTATCCGCCTCAATACGTACCACCGCTAAATCGGTTATCCGATCATAACCAATTACTTGACCGCTATAATTACGGCCATCCTGCAATGCGACCTGTATTTCATTCACATCGGCAACAACATGATACGCGGTGAGTATGTGACCGCGATTATCCATGATAACACCAGAGCCTAAGCGCACTAGCGTGTTCGGTCGGCGCGAGTAATACGAATCACGCGTTGAACCGATACTGTAGATGTTTACCACTGCTGGCGCAGCGCGCTGAACCGCTGTGGAGAAGCTAAATGGTTGCTCTGATTGCTGTGAATCACCAGTGAACTGTTCACGCAGGTGAGGTAGGGCATAAATCACGATAGCTGCGACTGCGAGGCCAAGAATGACTGATCGAACAATATACCAAGCGAATTGCCGTAGCTGCATAGCGACTTGTAACCTATTGATTAAGAATACTGCAAAGCATAACACTGTTTACAAAAGAAGGCAGTATCTCAACTGCCTTCGTTTTGTCATACGTTGCTTTTGAACATTCGCAGCGTAACTAACTAGCCGCCGCGTAACACAAGGTATAATTGCGAGTTTCCGCGACGAATATTCAGAGCGACCACGCTTCCGGCGTTGCTTAATGCTTCACGTAACTCACTCATACTATTAACAGGGCTACGATTCACACCGATAATGGCGTCGTCTTTGCGAATACCATAGCGCTCCGCTAATGAACCTTCTTCAATTTCGGTAACCTTGAGGCCGCCGCGTTCGTCCGGAACCAAGGTGATACCATCAAGTGCAGGATGCAGAGCCGCCGCCGTTACCGCCTGTTCGTCAGCAGTTAACACCACATCGAAATCACGCTCTTTACCGTCACGTAAAACCGTAATACTCAGTTCTTTCCCGGCACCGATTGTGCTAACACGCGCACCTAAATCAGCAAAGGTTCGAATTTTTTCACCATTCACAGCAACAATAACATCGCCTGATTTCAAACCCGCTTTATCGGCCGCTCCTTCCGGAATGACTTCGGCGATAAAGGCGCCTTGGTTCGCCTTCAGTTCGAGCGCTTTGGCAATTTCATGAGTCAAATCATTACCACGAACACCAAGCACACCGCGACGCACTTCACCGAACTCAACCAACTGGGCAACAAGATTCTTCATCATGTCAGCTGGGATGGCAAAACCGATACCGATGTTACCACCGTTTGGTCCCAAAATAGCCGTGTTGATACCAATCAACTCGCCGTTTAACGTCACCAATGCGCCGCCAGAGTTACCACTATTAATTGCCGCGTCGGTTTGAATGAAGTTTTCAATCTCTTCAATACCCAAGCCACTGCGCCCCAACGCACTGACAATACCAGAGGTCACGGTTTGGCCAAGACCAAACGGATTGCCGATAGCGACAACGAAATCGCCCACACGTAAATCAGCTGAACTACCAATTTTAATTTCAGTGAGGTTCTCGCCGTCTTTTATTTTAAGCAGTGCAATGTCCGAGCGATCATCGGTACCAATAACCGTGGCATCAAATTGGCGTCCGTCTTTCAAGGTCACCATGATCTCAGACGCGCCGTCAATTACGTGATTATTTGTGACCACGTAACCCTCATCAGCATCGATAATGACGCCAGAACCTAATCCTTGGAATGGACGTTCTTGTACTTGCTCACGAGGGCCACCTGGACCAAAGAAAAAGCGAAACATATCTGGAATGCGCTGGCGCACCTCACGCTTACCTTTTACTGAGATATTCACCACCGCAGGGGTGACTTCCTCAAGCATAGGGGCCAGCGTAGGCGTTTCATTTTTGTCACCAAAAAAAGGAATGCCGGCTGAAACAGGCGCAATAATCAATGCACTTGCCAATGCCAGAACCGCAATGAACTTCACTTTCATCAGAGTTAACTCCTATACATGCAAATTCTGCTAGAAGATGTCGCTAGCAGGGGTCGAAATAATTTCAGGTAGATGCAGTTAAAGACTGACTCAGATTAAATAAGTTCACCGTGGATGTGTTTCAAGATGTAAAACAAAAAATAAAGGCGATATTAGCTATTCGATATTAGATATTAGAGAGAACAGAAATACCCGATTCATCAGTCCTAATATCTAATATCGAATAGCTAATATCGTTTTTTTGGGGTTATTTGAATAGGCCGGATTTGGTGTCGCTGTAATCACGCGGCATATCACTTGGCGCCTTATCATCCGAGCGGCGTTTTTCGCCCTTTACCTTGTTTGCCATTCGCAATTCGCGAATAGTATCTTCCGCGAAAAATGGCAGACTTGGCTGCTCTTGCTCACGCTGTAATAAGTCAGCGCTGTGATGTAAATACGCTTTTAGCTTGTCTTGAGTTTCTTCGAGTTGACCTACCAGAGCTTGAGCAGTTGCAAGGTGCTCGGCAACTTCTTGACGATAATCGGCAAGCTGTTGTTTGGTTTGGGTAACTTGTTGGTTTAACTCGGCTTCATCCGAATGCTCTGCGAGCCAGTAACGCGCCACAAAAAAACCAACGATTGCGCCTGCTATGACGAGTAAAACTCCAACAATCCAGCTCATAAAAACTCCTTAAAAATGCATTTCGCATGATAAACTACTGTCTACTAGCATAATCCAGAACAGGGTCGAAGTGGTAGTGACAACGAACAAGCTTACGCCATTATTAAAGTATGAGCAGGATTTAGCGACTGGCAATTTTCAGCCGGACGCCTCGCAACGTCGAGCTGTAGAGGAATTGCAGCGGCTCTATGACGAACTGGTCTTATTTCATCAAGCTGAAGCTAAGTCGAGCTTATTGAGTCGCTTGAAGAAGGCTTTTGGTGGTGGTCAGCCCACGCCAAAGGGAATTTATTTTTGGGGTGGCGTTGGTCGCGGTAAAACTTATCTGGTTGACACATTCTTCGAAACTTTGCCATTTGAACGCAAGCTTCGCGTTCACTTTCACCGCTTTATGCATCGTGTACATAGCGAATTGAAAGAGCTTAAAGGGCGTAGCGACCCACTGCCAATTATTGCAGATAAGCTTGCCAGTGAAGCGCGTGTGGTCTGTTTTGATGAGTTTTTTGTGCAAGATATTACCGATGCCATGATCCTCGGCACGTTAATGCAAGAGCTGTTCAAGCGCAACGTGGTGTTAGTCGCAACTTCCAATATCGTCCCCGATGAGCTGTATCGTAACGGCTTGCAGCGGCAGCGCTTTATTCCTGCAATTGAACTGATCAAGCAGCATTGCCAAGTGATCAACGTTGACAGTGGTATCGACTATCGTTTGCGTACGCTAACTCGTGCTGAAATATATCACGCCCCAGCTGATGCCGGCGCCGATGAAAACCTACAGCGTTATTTTACTGAATTAGCGCCAGACCACTGTAACCGCGACGAACGTGGGTACATCGTAGTGAATAATCGCAATATTCCTGTTCGGATGGAGTGCGACGATGTGGTGTTATTTTCCTTTGACGCCATTTGTGGTGGTCCTCGTTCACAGAACGACTATATTGAAATAGCGCAGTGTTACCATGCGGTATTAATTAGCGAAGTGCCACAAATGGGCGCCCAAAACGATGATGCGGCACGGCGCTTTATTGCATTAGTGGATGAATTTTATGAGCGTCGCGTCAAATTGATCATGTCTGGTGCAGCGCCATTGGACGAGCTGTATACGCAAGGCAAGTTGAATTTCGAATTTAAACGCTGTGTAAGTCGCTTACTTGAAATGCAAAGCCACGAATATTTAGGACTGGCCCATAAACCATGACGTTGACTGATTGGACTTTAGCATTGGGTGGACTTGGCCTGCTACTCCTTGGTATGCAGCTGCTAACCGACGGGCTTAAAGCTGCCGCCGGCACCCATTTGCAAAGCTTTTTAGAGCGTTCGACACAGACACGGTTGCGCGCAGCATTTGCCGGGTTTACCGTCACGGCGCTGGTGCAGGCTTCTGGCGCAGTAGTTGTCGCTTTGCTCGGCTTTACTAATGCTGGGATGCTCAAGCTCAAACAAGCTGCTTGGGTTGTTTTCGGCAGTAATGTCGGCACCACCATGACAGCCTGGATTGTGGCGTTAATTGGTTTGAAGTTTAATGTTGGCATGATTGCATGGCCACTTATTGGCCTCGGAATGCTATTGCAATTGGTGCGTCGCTCTTCTCCATCAGGCAGTGTCGGGTTAGCTATCGCTGGATTTGGTGTTCTTTTCGTCGGCTTAGACACTTTACGAGATGCTTTCGAGCAACTTGTCACTATCATGCCGGTAGAGCAGTTTTCTGTGAGTGGGCCATTAAGCATATTATTAGCCGTTTTTGCTGGTGTGTTGCTGACAGCCTTGATGCAATCCTCGTCAGCGGCACTAGCAATTGTCTTAACGGCCTCAGTCAGCGGCGCATTTACACCTTTAGCCGGTGCAGCGGTTGTCATTGGCGCCAATATTGGAACCACACTGACCGCACTACTTGCGAGTATTGGTGCGACTGCTCACGCCAAGCGCTTGTCGGCAGTTCATGTGTTGATGAACGCTGTCACCGCTGTTGTGGCATTGATATTGCTCGTGCCAATGTGGTGGGTTGCTGAAATCCTTTCAGGGGGCGAGCAGGTCACCAATATTAGTACCGGCCTCGCTATCTTTCATACATTATTCAATGTGCTCGGCTTAGTTCTTATGTGGTTTCTTGATGAGCGTATTTTCCGGCGAGTTGAGAGCTGGTACCGGTTACCGCCATTACGTTCTGGTGAACCACGTTTTCTCGATAAAACCGTTTTAGAAGTTCCTTCAATGGGCCTGAACGCAATACAGCAGGAGCTCAACCGCGTATTGCGTCAATATGTTATACGTCTGCGCATGCTCCTCAAAGATGAAGGCGCTTTAAAGGAAACCGAGGAAGATATCGCAACCGGTGAATTGTTAGCTCATATTCAAACCTATCTGACCAAGCTAAGCGCCAAACAACTGCATGGCGATGAAGCATTGCTGCTTGCCGAACTGCATACCAGCCATGCTCGCTTGCGCGATCTACGTGATATTGTCGAAAAACTACGTGCCGCAACACCGACACAAATTGACGCCAGTTTGAACCACCAACTCCGCGAACAGTTACTCGAGTTACTTAACGGCGCCGACATGAAAGATCGTCCCGAAGCAAACTGGGCTTCTCTTGTGAGCTCGATACGCGCGACGCGCAACTTGCTCCGTCACACATGGTTAAATCGCATCGCAGCAAACGAGTTAGAACCAACGGAAGGGGCGGCGTTGATGCAGTTGGCAAGTATGTGGGAACGCAGCGCCGAAATCATCACCGCCCTCAAAACCTAAAAGCGTTTTTCGTTTTTCGTGCGCTGCGCTGTTCGTCCGCTTCGCTGTTCGGAGAGACACTTCGAACAGAGAGGCGAAGCCGAACGGACGAACAGTGAACGAAGTGAACGCACGAATAACGAATAACGTCGTTGATCTTTTAAGCGCTTTTCCCTATAATCCGCGCAGCCCACGTTACAGGTACAACTAACCGAATTTGTGGCTCAACCACAACGGTTGTTGTGGTTCGCGGGGAAGCCCGGAACTACTGTCGTGAACCTTAAAGAAAGAGTAATTCTCAATGAGTACATTTGTTGCAAAACCAGAAACAGTACAACGTGACTGGTATGTTATTGACGCTGAAGGTAAAACTTTAGGTCGTTTGGCAACTGAAGTTGCCCGTCGTTTGCGCGGTAAGCACAAGCCTGAGTACACTCCTCACGTTGACACTGGTGATTACATCATCATCGTTAACGCTGAAAAAGTTGCTGTAACTGGCCGCAAAGCGCAAAACAAAATCTACTATTCACACACGGGTTACCCAGGTGGTATCAAAGAAATCAACTTCGAGAAGTTGATTGCTAAGAAGCCTGAAATGGTAATTCAGAAAGCGGTGAAAGGTATGTTACCTCGTGGTCCACTAGGTCGTGCCATGTTCCGTAAACTGAAAGTGTACGCTGGTGCAGAGCACAATCATGTCGCTCAGCAACCAAAACAACTTGAAATTTAAGACGGAGCATGAAGACTATGGCACAGAATCAATACTACGGTACTGGTCGTCGCAAAAGCTCAACTGCACGCGTTTTCTTGCGTCCAGGTAGCGGCAACATCAGCATCAATAACCGCACTTTAGAAGAATACTTCGGTCGTGAAACCGCTCGTATGGTTGTTCGTCAACCGCTTGAGTTGGTCGACATGGTTGAAAAATTCGACTTATACATCACTGTGAAAGGTGGTGGTGCAAGTGGTCAAGCAGGCGCAGTGCGTCACGGTATCACCCGTGCACTGATGCAATATGACGAAGCTTTACGTGGTGACTTACGTCGCGCGGGTTATGTAACTCGTGACGCGCGTCAAGTTGAGCGTAAGAAAGTCGGCTTGCATAAAGCACGTAAGCGTCCACAGTTCTCGAAGCGTTAATTCTTCGAAATCTCGACTGCATCAAAAACCCGGCCTTTGTGCCGGGTTTTTTGTCTTTATCCTTGTAAAAATCAGGGCATTTCTTTATCATCTGAAGGCATTTTTTTGCCGTTCGCCTAAAATCACTTGGGTGAACCTATCGCAGCAGCTAATTACTGACTTCGCGGCGATGTCTCGCGAAGCGTCCAAACTGGAGAGTAAGTGGATGAGCAATGCGCCTGTAGATAAAGGCCGCCGTCGTTTCCTGACCGTCGCGACATCTGTCGTCGGTGCAGCGGGCGCGGTTGGTGTTGCCGTTCCTTTCATTGCGTCGTGGAACCCGAGCGAAAAAGCTAAAAACGCGGGTGCCCCAGTGGAAGTGAACATTGGAAAAGCCGAGCCGGGTCAATTGATTCGTGTTGAATGGCGTGGTCAACCGGTTTGGGTGGTACGTCGTACCCCTGAAATGTTGGCATCGCTTGAAGCCGTGAGTGACCAACTTCGCGACCCTAATTCTGAAGAACCTCAGCAGCCTGAATATGCGAAGAATATTCACCGCTCGCGCAAAGAAGAATTCTTTGTCGCTGTCGGTATCTGTACACACTTGGGATGTTCACCACAGTTCCTTGATACGGGAATGGGTGAATATGTAGAGGGCGCTGAGACTGGTTTCTTCTGTCCGTGTCACGGTTCTATCTTTGATATCGCTGGTCGAGTGTTCCAAGGCGTTCCTGCCCCTTATAACTTGGTGGTTCCGCCTCATTACTACATCAACGATAACACCATTTTGGTGGGTGAAGATGGGGAGCAAGCCTAATGAATAAACTCATTGCATGGTTTGACGAACGTATTCCGATGACCAAAACGTGGAATATCCACTTAGCTCAATATCCAGCTCCAAAAAACTTTAACTTCTGGTACATCTTTGGTGTGCTAGCAACGTTAGTTTTGGTCAACCAAATCTTGACTGGTATCTGGCTAACCATGAACTACGTACCTTCAGCTGAGGGCGCTTTCGCATCAGTTGAATTTATCATGCGTGATATCGAGTACGGCTGGTTGCTTCGCTATATGCACTCAACCGGTGCGTCCGCATTTTTCGTGGTGGTCTACTTGCACATGTTCCGTGGCATGATGTACGGCTCGTATCAGAAGCCGCGCGAACTGCTGTGGGTGTTCGGTATGCTGATCTTCCTCGTGTTAATGGCTGAAGCCTTCATGGGCTATCTATTACCATGGGGTCAAATGTCATACTGGGGTGCGCAGGTAATTATCTCGTTGTTTGGTGCGATTCCAATCATCGGTGATGATTTAACGCTTTGGATTCGTGGTGACTACGTTATCTCGGGTGCGACACTGAACCGCTTCTTTGCACTGCATGTCATTGCATTGCCATTAGTACTGGTTATTTTGGTGTTCTTACACATCATCGCGCTACACGAAGTCGGCTCGAACAACCCTGAGGGTGTTTCAATCAAGAAACCGAAGGGCTCAGTGCCAGATTCAGAGAAGCCGAAGTTTACCTTCCATGAGCGCTTCACTAAGAAGTATGACATTGTTGATGCCTTCCCATTCTTCCCGTATTACATCGTGAAGGACCTAGTGGGCGTAGCAATCTTCTTATTCTTCTTCTGTTACGTTATCTTCTTTGCTCCGGCAATGGGCGGCTTGTTCCTTGAGCCACCAAACTTTGAAGCAGCGAATCCGTTGAAGACACCAGCACATATTGCACCGGTATGGTACTTCACACCGTTCTACGCAATTTTGCGTGCGGTACCTGACAAGTTACTGGGCGTTATTTTGATGTTCGGTGCCATTGTCGCACTATTTGTACTGCCTTGGTTGGATCGCGGTAAAGTGCGCTCTGTTCGCTATCGTAGTACGTTGCACAAAGTAAACCTGACTGTATTTGCAATTAGCTTTATTGCACTCGGTTATCTGGGTCTGAAGCCAGCGACAGAGGTTTACACCATGTTCGCTCGTATCTTCACCTTCTTGTACTTCGCCTTCTTCGTTTTACTGTGGTTCTACAGTAAGAATGAAAACACGAAGCCAGTTCCAGAGAGGATTACTAAGTGATGAAACAGTTAATCAAAAATACTCTGCTGGTAGCAGCATCACTGTGGTCAGTTGCAAGTTTTGCAGCTGACCCAACAGTACCACTGGACAAAGCAAACGTTGATTTACATGACAAAGCGTCGTTGCAACGTGGTGCACAATTGTTCATGAACTACTGCTTGGGTTGTCACTCAATGCAGTATCAACGCTACAACCGTACTTTCCGTGATTTAGAAATCCCAGAAGAGTTAGGCGTTGAAAACCTTCAGTTTACGGGTGAAAAAGTCGGTGATCTTATTACCAACGCCATGGCCACTGAAGATGCTGGCAACTGGTTTGGTACTGCAGCGCCAGATTTGACGTTAGTAGCGCGAGTTCGTGGTGCGGACTGGATTTACACCTATTTACGTTCTTTCTATGTTGACGAATCACGTCCATTTGGCGTAAACAATGCTGTGTTCCCGAACGTGGGTATGCCGCACGTATTAGAAGAGCTACAAGGTATTCCGCGCAAAACCACCGAACAGCGAATGATTGACGGTGAAATGCAAGATGTATACGTAGGCATTAAAACCGACGGCAGCGGTATGCTGACAGATGCTGAGTACGATCAAGCCGCACTCGACCTAACTAGCTTCTTGGTTTACACCGGTGAACCAATGATGTTGGAACAGCGTCGTATCGGTTGGTATGTGTTCGGTTTCTTACTAGTCTTTTTAGTATTCGCGGTACTGCTGAAACGTGAATTCTTTAAGGATGTGAAATAAGTTTTATGGAGAACAACATGTCGGTTGCGGCAAACAAACGGTCAGTGATGACCTTATATTCGGGCGTAAATGACTTACGCAGCCATCAAACACGTATCGTGCTTGCTGAAAAGGGTGTGGGCGTTGAGATTACTTTTGTGGAGCCAGATAATCTCCCAGAAGATCTCATGCAACTCAACCCATATGCGGATGCATTGCCAACGTTGGTGGATCGTGAGTTAGTGCTATATAACGCTCATATCATCATGGAATACCTTGATGAACGTTTCCCGCATCCGCCATTGATGCCGGTTTATCCGGTTGCACGTGGTACTAGCCGTTTGATGATGTATCGCATCGACCGTGATTGGTATGCGCTTGCGGATAAAATTTTGGCAGGTGGTAAAGGCGCAGATGCAGCACGTCAAGAACTGCGTGAAGGTATTCTTGCGCTAGCACCATTGTTCGCTGATTCACCATTCTTCATGAGCGAAGAGTTCAGCCTAGTCGATTGCTATTTGGCACCGTTGCTGTGGCGTTTGCCGCTATATGGTATCCAATTAGAAGGTGCTGGTGCGAAGGAAGTAAAAGCCTACATGGTTCGCGTATTTGAGCGTGAGTCATTCCAAGAGTCGCTTACCGATGTTGAGAGAGATCTAGGTCGGTGAGTGATGAGGCGATGACACCACGTCGCCCGTACCTAGTGCGGGCGATGTATGAATGGATTCTGGATAATCAGCTAACCCCTCATTTAGCGGTAGATGCTGATTATCCTGGTTGTCAGGTGCCGTGGCAGTTTGTCCAAGATGGACAAATTATTTTGAATATTTCCCCTACCGCAGTCACTAACTTCATTGCTGACAACGATGCGGTTCAATTCAATGCCCGATTCTCGGGCGACCCACACCGAGTTATTGTCCCAATGGGGGCAATTTTAGCAATGTACGCACGTGAAAATGGCGCCGGGAGCATGTTTGAACCGGAACCGTTTTATGACAATCCTGCTGCCGTAGCGCCGGTTTCTCCAAAGCCAGTTGAATCCGGTAATAAGTCTGAAGAGCAAAGTGCTAAGCCACAGAAAAAAGAAAGCCAGAAGAAAAAATCTTCCGGTTCACATTTGCGCGTCGTTAAATAAGAGTCTAATTGCCTTTATTCAAAGGCATCAATGACGCGAGTCACACCGTTAATGTTACGCGCAATATCAATTGCCTGACGCGCGATATCACGCTCAACCAACCCCATCAATGCCACTTCACCGTTTTCGGTTACGACTTTAATATCACTGGTTTTGATATTTTCATTTGCGATAAACTTCGCTTTGATTTTACTCGTGATATAAGTGTCTTTGCTGATCTGACCGAGCGAAATTACAGGGGCGACTTTCAGCTCATTGTGAACGCGGTCGACACCTTGCGTATTGCGCACGATGTGGCTTGCTAAGTCGCGCAAAGAACTATTTGTCACTTGACCTAGTAACAATACTGAACGGTTGAAAGACACGACCTGTACCCGTGAATCGTCGAGGCGATCATCGCCCTTCAGTGCGGTGATAACTCGCACTTCAATGGTTTGGTCATCAATTTGAGTCCCAATACTGCGGGTGTCCGTGGCAGCTGAAATGCCAACTGCGGTAGCTCCGACGAGTGCCGCGGCACAACCACTTAAACTCACAACTAATGCGGTGCTTAATACCGCTACAGGCAAAAACTTCCGACGTTCGGTCATTAATCTGTCTCCTGAGGGAAAATTCGTTGTTCTGCGACACTGCACAGCATATTTGAAATTTGTAACAGGTGCTCACTTGCACGTGCGGCATTGCTGGTTGGAATACGAATTTCAACGTCATCAGGACCGAGCAAGCCGGCAATATCTACATCGCTATTTTGCGTGAGTGCAATAATCAGCATATTGCGACTGAGTGCCGCTTCCATCGCACGGCTAACACGCGGAGCACGCTCCGCGGCGTTAAATACAATAAGTACATCGTTCGGCTGGCCTACCGCTTGTATTTGTTGTGCAAACATCCGATTGTATTCAAGCGCACCGTAGTCGGCGTGCAATGATGTTACCGGAAAGGGCGGGCGCTCGAAACTCAAGCCAGTCAGCATAATATGCGCAAAATGGCGTGACGTTGCATGGGCAAGACCTTCACCACAGCAATAGACTTTACGTCCATTCAGGAGTGATTCGACTAATAGGTTGCACGCTAACTCAATGGGCTCTTGCAACATGTCAGCCGCAGCAATTTGAGTTTGAATACATTCAGTAAATAAGGTTTTTATAGGATCCTGCATATCACCTCGTTAAAACGCATCTTGCAACCACTGCGCTTGCTCATAGTCCATGACAATGGCGACCACATCAAAGCGCATGCGCGTGACGTGCTCATTCAAATTTTGTTGTATAAGAAAGAGTTGAGCACAACGTCTGATTCTTTGACACTGCGCAGCGGTAATCTGTTCCACGACACTGGCAAATTGCTCGTTACTGCGACTTTTCACTTCAACGAATACCCAAGTATCCGTATCTCGCATGATCAAATCAATTTCGCCCATATCGCAAGTATAGTTACTTTCGACATGCTCTAAACCGTGACGCTCAAGTAATCCACGGGCAAGATCTTCCCCGTCCTTACCCATATCTTTGCGTGACATTCCTTGCCCCTCATTGAGTTACTGACCAGCGACAACCTCGTGCCCGTCGAAACGAGCCCAGTTTAACTCGCGAATCACTTGGTTATTGTGAACGGTTAGCTCTCCTGTTAGCCCTTGGGCAGTAATGCCCGGCATCGTCTGTAATAGTGGCAATCGTTGGCTCAACAGTAACGCATCATGGCCAAAGGCGACTAAGCGCGCTGTACTGTAGCCCCAATTGCTTCTTAACTCGAGTAAATCTTCGAGTTGTTGTGCTTCACTGTGCCCTGGCAATAGCCATGGTGCATCGGTAAAGCGCACCGCGTCGAGATCATTCTCGCTTAAATCGTTACGCAGTGTGTGGCTACCCGAGTTTGCATAAACAGGCAGCGCTTTCATAAATGGTGAGATGTTGACGTCAATAAAAGGCTTAAGCAGGCGGGTTTGCTCAATGCCTCCTACTAAGTAAACTGCATCGACGTCGGCTCGACTGCGCGCTTGCGCATCCACAATAATTTTACCTGCGGCGATTTTTACCTGGTAAATTCGCGCTTCACTGGCTGTTACCCCCAGTTGATCTTGCACTGCCGATTTCATCTCTTCCGTATTGCGATAATCGCCCATTGAAATCGCTGCGGGATCAGTAAACTGTTCTTGCCAAGCTGTTTTGAATACTTGCGCATGTTGCGAACCGCGTTCCGTCGCTGGCGCTAATACAATGGGATGGCGATGCCCTTGTTGCGCCATATGTTTGGCGGCTTGACGAATTTCTGTCTCGGCATCTAACGCAAAAAAGTATTGTTGCGATAATGTGGTGGCGAGTTGACCACTCGGCTCATTGAGCGTTAGCCAAGGTAACGCTTCAGGTAATAGCGTTGCATCAATAGCCGCTATATTCGGTTTCAACAATGGACCGATTAGCACATTCGCTTGGTATTGCTGGAGTAATTCAGGTAGCGATGCGAAATCTAGCGTATTGGTATCAATAAACTGCGCGTGTACTTGCGGTAATCGGCTTAAACCTTTAATTAGACCGTCACGCACGGCTAAACCTTGCTCTGCATATTGGCCTGTTAATGGGAGCAAAACGAGTGCGGTCTGGCGCGACTGTGCGGTCAACGCTATTAAGTTATCAACGACGAATTGAGCCGGATGATTAGCAAATTCACTCTGCCACTGGGTTAGTATGGAATCCAGCTGTTCAGGCGCTGCACTAATTTGGTGCAAAGACTTAACCAATGCCGACCAACCAGCTACTTCTTCACTGCGTTCAAAACTCGGCGGTAGCACGATACGTTCAGGTTTATTCACTTGACGCAAGGTCCGCCAAACTTGTTCGGGTGAGGTACTCTCCGGTGCCACATTGAGTAGTTGTAGATGATAGCTAGCGGCTTCTTCCCAATGTTGCTGCGCGCTTGCTGATTTTAATGCAAGCTCGAGAGTCTGAGTTGGATAATTTACTGATAAACGCGGTTTAAGAAGCGGTTTGAGTAATGACTCGACGTAGGTCCAACGATCTTCGCGGCCAGCGAAACGCGCTTCTAACAACGCCATCAGTTGTTGTTGCGCACTACTGAGTTCGTTTGATTCAAAGTGGCGTTGAACTTGCGCAATCACCGCCGCACTTTGTTGCCATTCGCCGTCGCGCTGAAACGTCGCCGCCGCTTGTAATAATGCATCAACTTGTTCGCTGCCGGTCATCAATCGGGCATTGGCGAGCCAGCTCTGTGCAGATCGAAAACGCTCATCTAACGGAACTGCTGTAAACTCAGATGCTGATTCACTGACCTCTGGTTGTGATGATGGCGCTCGCGGCCCCGACGAACAGCCATTGAGTCCACTGAAAAGTGTGACAATAACCATGCACAACAGGAGCTTCTTTGGCACAATAGCAACAGACATTTTGAATTTACCCATGGTTTCTGCAATGGGTCATACTATAAACCGTACGGCAAGGCATCACAATCGCGCCGCGAGGTTCTTACAAGGGGTTAACATGAGTACCGAAACCGTTGGCTGTTTATATATTGTGCCAACACCCATAGGTAATTTGGCGGATATGACGGAGCGTTCAATTCAAATCCTACGCTCTTGTGATGCCATTGCTGCTGAAGATACCCGCCATAGCGGACAGTTAATGCAGCATCTTGGTATTCGTGCCAACTTGTTTGCATTGCATGAACACAACGAGCGACAACGCGCAGAGCAAGTCATTGAGCGATTACAAAAGGGCGAAACCATTGCGCTTATCAGTGATGCCGGCACGCCTCTAATCTCTGATCCTGGCTATGTGTTGGTCCAACAATGTCGTCAAGCCGGTCTAAAAGTTGTCGCATTACCGGGTGCCTGTGCATTTGTCACGGCGTTATCTGGTGCTGGGCTACCGACTGCTCGGTTTAGTTTCGAAGGATTTTTGCCAGCCAAGCCGCAGCAACGTCGTAAACGGCTCGAGCAGGTGGCCACAGATACACGGACCTTGGTTTTTTATGAATCGCCACATCGCATTGTCGACACCTTAGCGGATATGGTCACAACGATCGGCACCGAGCGTCCACTTGTTCTGGCACGTGAGCTCACCAAGCAATTTGAAACTTATTTAAGCGGTACAATTGCTGAAGTACAACAGCAAGTGCTGAGTGACAGTAATCAACAGCGTGGTGAAATGGTATTAATTCTTGGCGGCGCGCCTGAAGTTGAAGCTGATGACGTCAATCCTGCGGCGTTAAAAACACTAAATTTGTTGCGCAAAGAACTTCCTTTGAAAAAGGCCGCCGCGCTTGCCGCGGAAATTCATGGGGCGCGCAAAAACACACTGTATCAGCTGGCGCTCGAGCAAGATAACCAGTAGAATGCGCTCCGGGAGTCAGCCAGGCAATCGCTGCCTATGTTAGCATAGGGGGAGGAAAGTCCGGGCTCCATAGGGCAGGGTGCCAGATAACGTCTGGGCGGCGTAAGCCGACGACTAGTGCAACAGAGAGCAAACCGCCGATGGCCTACGCAAGTAGGATCAGGTAAGGGTGAAAGGGTGCGGTAAGAGCGCACCGCGCGACTGGCAACAGTTCGTGGCACGGTAAACTCCACCCGGAGCAAGGTCAAATAGGGGTTCATTGGCGCGGCCCGCGTTGAACCCGGGTAGACTGCTTGAACGCTAGAGTGATCTAGTGGCTAGACGAATGATTGTCCTCGACAGAACCCGGCTTATCGGCTGGCTCCCGACACATCTTTTTCAGTATCAGAACGACCCTCTAATACATCGCGATTAAATTGTTGAGTAAAACGAATAAACTCGTTCAGTGGCATCGCTCGGCCGTAGAAGAAGCCTTGTTGGTAATGACATTTTTGCTGTTGTAAGAACTCAACTTGTTGTTCATGCTCAACGCCTTCAGCAACCACACTCATATTCAACGTGTGAGCAATACGAATCAACACTTCAACTAGCGCTTTTTGTTGGCCTTGATGCGGTACATTATGCAAGAAGCTACGGTCAATCTTAATCACATCGATGGGGTAGGAGCGCAGGTAGTTCAAACTTGAGTAACCGGTACCAAAGTCATCAATAGCTAACGAAATACCGGCATCGCGCAGCTTTCTTAAGTTAGCGAACTGTCGTTCTTTATTGCGCATGAGCATTGATTCGGTAATTTCGAACATCAGGCGGTTGGTTGGAACATCGGCCGCCGCAATCACGTTAAGCCAGTGTGTTGCTGCTTGGCGGTCGTTAAATTCGCGCGGCGAACGGTTAAGCGCAACGGCCAAATCAAGACCAGCTTCATGCATTTTCTTCCAATCGCGTACCACCTGACGTAATACGAAATCACCTAACCCAATAATCGCACCGGTTTTTTCTGCAATCGGGATAAATTCCGCTGGCGAAATCGCGCCGCGTTCTGGGTGAGTCCATCGAATGAGCGCTTCACAACGTGTCAGTAACCCAGTTTCGGTTTCAATGACAGGTTGATAATGCACTTCAAATTGTTCCGCCTCGATGCCCTTAATAATTTGATGGTGCAAATTAATATCGCGCTCGGTACTTTGGCGCAGTTGCTCATCAAAAAAGTGCACGCTCATTGCGCCTTGCGCTTTGGCTGCGTACATCGCTAATTCGGCGTGCTTCAATAGCTGTTGCACTTCTTGGCCGTCATGCGGGAACATCGCGATACCGGTACTGGCGGTCATATTAATATGGTTGTGCTCGATATCGAGCGTGTGCAAGAGATCGTTCATAATCGCTTTGGCACGAATTTCCGCTTCACTCGGGTCGTTGAGGTCACGCAGTACAATGGCAAATTCATCGCCGCCAATCCGTGCTAATAAATCATCTTCACGAATACTGGTACGAATACGTTCGGCAACGCGCTGCAATAGCGCATCACCAACTTCATGGCCTAATACATCGTTGATTTCGCGTAAGTGATCAAGGTCGAGCACTAACAATGCAAATTTCTGCTGGTTGCGCAATGCTGATCGAATATCGGCGCCCAGTTGTTCAGAGAAGAAATTACGATTTGGTAAATCGGTTAAGCCATCGTAACGCGCTTGATAGGCAATCGTTGAAATAGCGCCACGTAAGCGATGCTGGGTAAAAATCAGCATCAAGAATGCGGATAAGATTACTGCTGTAAGGCCAATGCCAATCGCCCAATGCAACCAAAAGTCGGCGTTGGTGGCAACCCATTGCCCATCACGCGGAAACGCAGCGAGCTCCCAGCGACCGCGTGGGAAGGAAATATCGGCAGTGAGTGCGTCGGCATTGAACACATCGGCATTGCCGGCAAACGGGATTGGATTCGGGTTTAAGTCATTTTTTGCATGACGAATGGCAAACGAATAATTTGGGTGTTGATAAAACCGAACGCCTTCAAGTAAGTGCACATGATCAATGACTAAAGAGGCGACGCCCCACAATGATCGGTCGTTGCGAAAGATCGGCATCCGTGCAATCAATGCATCACGGCCTTGAGTCAGTCGCAATGGCCCCGTCAATACCACATCTTTGACGGCGACTGCGCGCAATATACCTGCATATTGGTCGGTATCAAGGCGATAATTAAAACCAATCATGGATTGGTTACCTTCAACCGGATAAACAAACTTAACGATTAAATCAGGCGCAAGCGCGACATGCATGATGTCGAGATTAGAAGAGAGAAACTCATCGATGATATGTTGAAGACGAACACGGTCGGGCGAATCTTGCCATAGAATTTCAGGACGCAGGGCACGTAACGCGAGCATGTTGGCTTGCAGGCGCTGTTCAATTTGGCCGCGCATCGAGCTTAAGTGTTCGCTAGCTCGACGTTTTTCTATTTCCAGTTGCTGCTGTCGCTCGCCGTCGACAACCAAGTACACCGCGTACAACAAAGCCGATGCAATAAATAGCACAACAACAAGGTAGCGCAATAAACGCCATCGTTCGGACTGCTTACCGAACTTATCTGGAAAACTCACAACATCTATCTGCTTCATTTATATGAGAAAGCTTATTATTAGAATTATATGCTGTTTGACATAGTATTCGCATCATCCTTTACCTAATCCTTTCCGTCAAGCGCTGTTACACATCGCAAACACATCATTTTTTCTTGACAGGTGGAAAGATCGGCACCTAGACTGTCACATTGTGGGGATTTGTGGGTAATAGTGGATCAAATAATATGTTTCGTGGCGCAGCAGCACTCAGTCTAGATGACAAAGGTCGGCTCGCGATACCAGCAAAGTATCGCAAGAGTCTGCTTTTGGATTGTGACGGGCAAATGGTCTGCACCATCGACATCAAGCAACCCTGTTTATTGCTGTATCCATTGCCACAATGGCAATTGATTGAACAGAAGCTCACCACCTTATCAAGCATGAACCCCGCGGAGCGTCGTCTCCAGCGTTTGCTACTGGGTCACGCCGAAGACTGCCAAATGGACAAAAATGGTCGCATTTTGATCGCACCAACACTGCGCCAACATGCTGACTTGAGCAAAAAGATCATGATTATTGGTCAGCTCAACAAGTTCGAACTTTGGTCTGAAGCGGCATGGCAAGAGCAAATCGCAGCCGATATGGCAGCGGAGCAAGAAGACGACTTGGCACACAGTGATCGACTACAAGACTTCTCATTATAATGACAATAGAAGCGCAACAACACGTCTCGGTGTTGTTACAAGAGTCCATAGAGGCTCTTGCGATCAAACCAGACGGAATTTATTTAGATGCAACCTTCGGTAGAGGGGGGCATTCACGCGCTATTCTGGCCGAATTAAACACGCAAGGTAAACTCTATGCACTCGATCGCGACCCCACCGCTATCGCTGCCGCTGAAGCCTTGCGTGACGACCCGCGATTTACCATTATCCACACGCCATTTTCTCGTTTAGACGAGGTGCTTGAAACGCAGCAATTGCGCGGCAAGCTCGACGGTATTTTATTTGACCTCGGTGTCTCCTCCCCACAATTGGATGATGCTGAGCGAGGTTTTAGTTTCATGCGCGAAGGCCCACTCGATATGCGCATGGACACCAGCACTGGTATGACAGCAGCGGATTTCCTCAATACCGCAAGCGCTGATGACATTGCATTTGTATTACGTGAATACGGTGAAGAGCGTTTTGCTTGGCGTATCGCGCAAGCCATTGTGAAACAACGTGAAGAAAAGCCGCTCTCAACAACGCGTGAACTTGCCGAGTTAATTGCGCAGGCGGTGCCATTTAAGGACAAACACAAACATCCTGCTACCCGCAGCTTTCAGGGTATCCGTATTCATATCAACGGCGAGCTCGATGAAATCGAAACGGCCTTAACTGCCGCTGTGAGTGGTTTGAAACCAGAGGGGCGGCTTGCGGTGATTAGTTTTCATAGTCTCGAAGACCGCATGGTGAAGCGCTTTGTGCGAGCGCAAGCACAGGGCCGATCCATTCCAGCCGGGCTGCCAATCCGAGACGCGGACTTCGATCGCGGCCAAACTTTGCGCCTAGTTGGCAAAGCCATCAAACCATCGGCGGCAGAAATTAAAGTGAACCCCAGAGCGCGGAGCTCCGTGCTAAGAATTGCTGCGAGGTTAGATTATGAAAGCTAGCCGAGTACCAGCGTTGTTGACAGTTTTGTTTGAAGATTTGCGCCAACACCTCGTGTTGGTTTTGCTGTTTTTAATGGTCATAGGTAGCGCCATGGCAGTGATTTACGTTTCACACAGCCATCGATTACTGACTATTGAGCGTGATGATCTCCTCTCACAACGCGATGAGATTGATATTGAGTGGCGCCATTTACAAATTGAACAGAATACCTTAACCGAACATAACCGCGTTGAGCGTATTGCCGAGCAACGCCTCAATATGGTGCGCGCTGAAGCCGAGCAGGAGGTGCTAGTGCCATGGCAATAACACCGAAGCCAAACCGCCGCGCTGTTAAAAAAGCGCAACCACATTTGAGCAAGGGACGTTTCTACTTCGCCTTGTTAGTGGTATTCGGTGTGTTTGGCTCGCTGGTGGCACGTGCCGCATACATCCAATTGATTGAGCCTGAGCGCTTGATCTACGAAGGTGACCGTCGTTCGCTTCGCGCCGATGCAACCACCGTACAACGTGGCAGCATTTTAGATCGTAATGGTCGCGAATTAGCGGTCAGCGTGCCAGTACAAACCGTTTGGGCGGATCCGAAGCGGGTTCATGAAGGGGACGGCTTGGCGAATCGCGAACGTTGGTTAGCGCTTGCTGAAGTGTTCCGGACCGATGTAAACGACTTGCTTGAAAAAGTAGCCGATCCGTCGCGTCGCTTCGTTTATTTGGAACGTAAAGTGACACCTGGCGTTGCTGACTTTGTGCGACAGCTGGGTATCCCTGGTGTTTATCTCAAAACAGAGTCGCGTCGCTTTTATCCAGCTGGTGAAATTGCCGCTCATGTGGTGGGCTTTACCGATATCGACGGACTCGGTATTGAAGGTTTAGAAGCGATTTACAATCAAGTGCTTACCGGTGTACCCGGCGAGCGAGTTTATCGCAAGGATGCGGCAGGACGGGTTGTTGAAGAAATTCGGGTGACCGAAGCGCAACAACCACAACAATTGACGCTGAGTATTGATCAACGTCTGCAATCACTGGCTTATGCCGAAGTCAAAAAGGCCGTGCGCTATCACCAGGCGACTTCGGGCTCGGCAGTGATTCTAGACGTGAAAACCGGCGAGGTACTCGCAATGGTCAACAGCCCGTCCTACAACCCTAATAACCGCAACGATTTGCAGCCACATAAACTGCGTAATCGGGCGATTACTGATGCTTATGAGCCGGGTTCAACGGTGAAGCCACTGGCGGTGATTGCCGGTTTAGAAGCGGGCGCGATTAAACCTGATGATGTGATTAATACCAGTCCGGGTTGGTTACGCTTGGGCGGACGCCGCGTGAGCGACCCGATTAACCGTGGCGAGCAAACAATTACACAAATTTTAGAGAACTCTAGCAACGTTGGCACTGCCAAAATCGCACTAGCTACGGGAATTAACAACATGTTAGATACCTACGCGGCGGTGGGATTTGGGAATGATACAGGGGTCGCCATGTTGGGTGAGAGTTTTGGGATTTTACAGAATCGGCAACGCTGGTCCGATTTTGAGATTGCGACGTTGTCGTACGGTTATGGTATGTCAGCCACCACACTCCAGTTAGCACAAATGTACGCGATAATTGGCAACGGTGGAAAGCGCGTTCCGCTGACCATTCAGCGCCGCGAAGGTGCGCCGGAAGGTGAGCAGGTTATTTCTGAAAAAACAGCAAAAACTGTGTTAGCCATGCTTGAAAGTGTGGTTGCGAATGGCTCAGGTAAACGTGCGCAGGTGCGCGGTTATCGCGTGGCAGGAAAAACTGGTACCTCGCGGAAGGCTATTGCTGGCGGCTATGGCGAAGAGTATGTGACCTTATTCGCTGGTATTGCACCAGTTAGTAATCCACGCTTAGCGGTGGTGGTAACCGTCAACGAACCGAGCGGCGATGAGTATTATGGCAGTGAGGTTTCAGCTCCTGTGTTTGCTGAAATTGTGAGTGATGCGTTACGCGTGATGAACATTCCACCAGATAATTTGGCCGATGCGCAGTTAAAAGCTGCCGGTTTTGGAGGTTCAGATGATTGATCTGATGACCTTACTCCCAGATTATCCGTTACAACTTCCGGCTGTAAAAGTCGGTGGTTTGAAACTCGACAGTCGTCAAGTTGCAGCGAATGATGCGTTTGTGGCGGTGCCTGGCTATCAAGTGGATGGTCGTCAATATATCGATGCTGCCATTCAAGCCGGTGCTGCTGTTGTATTGGCCGACTCAGAAACGGTCGGCATGGAGTTGCGCGGCCGCACTTGGGTAATTGAAGTGCCGCAATTAAAGAACAAACTGTCCGCCATTGCTGGGCGCTTTTTCCATGAACCTTCGCAGTCGCTACAGGTGATTGGCGTGACGGGTACCAACGGCAAAACCTCGGTCACCTACATTGCGGCGCAATTGCTTGAGTCGCTTGGCGTGCCTTGTGGTGTGATTGGTACAACCGGCTCAGGCTTTCCTGGTCGCTTGCTACCTGAAACACACACCACACCCGATGCAATTGCCGTGCAACATCGATTGCATGTCATGCGTAGCGAAGGCGCGCAGGCGGTGGCGATGGAAGTGTCATCACACGCACTGGTACAGCGCCGCGTTGAAGCTGTGCACTTTAAAGTTGGTGTGGCAACAAATATCAGTCGTGATCACCTCGATTATCACGGCACTATGGCGAACTATGCGGGCGCGAAGCGGCGCTTATTCACCGAGTTAGATACCCAATTTAGCGTGTTAAATGCAGATGACTCAGCGGTTGCCGCTTGGTTACCTGATCGTAGCGATAGTTGGCGCTTCAGCTTAACGCCACAAAGCGCCGCCCGCAGTATCTGGGCTGAGCAAGTGAAATACCAACATGACGGCACCCAGTTTAATTTGCATGTGCGCTATGACGCGCAGCACAGCGAAACATTAGCAGTGCAGTCACCACTCCTAGGCGGCTTTAACGTGTACAACTTGCTTGCGGCAATGGCCGCAGTGATTAGTTTAGGGCACGAACCACAACAAGTAGCCGCTGCTTGTAATGATTTACATGCGGTACCTGGGCGTATGGAGGCCTTTGGTGGTAGCAACGGCAAACCTCTGGTGATTGTTGATTACGCTCATACGCCAGACGCACTCCAGCAAGTTCTTGGTGCATTGCGCCGGCACTGTGCTGGCCAATTATGGTGTGTCTTTGGTTGTGGTGGTGACAGAGACCGCGGCAAGCGTCCCCAAATGGGTGCGGTTGCTGCTGACATGGCAGATCGGGTCGTCGTGACTGATGACAACCCGCGTACCGAGTTACCTGAGCAAATTGTGCAGGATATCGTGGCCGGTATGCCAACTCGCCAGCGTGTGCAGGTGATTATGGGGCGCGAAAACGCCGTCCGCCAAGTTATTGCCCAAGCCAAAGCTAATGATGTTGTGCTGTTAGCGGGTAAGGGTCATGAAGACTATCAGGTAATTGGACAACAACGTATTGATTATAACGAGCGAGCCTTGGTTGCTGAAATCATCGCCGCACCAGCCGCGGAGGAGCTCTCATGATTCGTATTGATTTAGCATGGATCGCCGCTGCTGTTGAAGGGCGTTTAGTCGGTACTAACCGCACGATCGATCAGGTCAGCACAGATACACGAACGCTGCCGCAAGATTGCTTGTTTATTGCTTTAAAAGGGCCAAATTTTGACGCGCATGACTTCGCTGCGCAAGCGCTACAAAGCGGTGCGGCAGCGATTATGGTTGAGCGTGAACTAACCGATGACGTTTGTGCCAAAGCACCCCAGATTTTTGTCAATGACACTCGCTATGCACTGGGATTACTCGGCGCGGCCGTGAAAGCGAAAGTCGCACCAAAAACAGTCGCTATTACGGGCAGCAGCGGGAAAACAACCGTGAAAGAAATGCTTGCCGCAATATTGCGTCAGCGTGGCGAGGTGCTCGCAACAGCCGGTAACTTCAACAATGACATTGGCGTGCCATTAACCTTGTTGCGGATTGAGCCACAACATGAGTTTGCAGTGATTGAGCTAGGCGCTAATCACCTGGGTGAAATCGCATACACGACACGACTCACGCAACCAGATGTTGCCATTATCAATAACGTGGCACCGGCGCATGTTGAGGGCTTTGGTGATATTCACGGTGTGTATCGTGCGAAATCAGAAATTTTCCGTGGGCTCGGGCCGCATGGTCTTGCACTCACGCCATTGCACTCGCAGTTTGCCCAAGGTTGGGCGCAAATGCTGGCGGGTACCAAGCACGAAACCTTTGGGCGGGTGCAAGATTCAGGTGAACAACAGCCAACCGTACGTGCAACAAACGTGCAAGTTGACGCCCAAGGTTGTGCTGAATTCGATATCGAATTGACTGGTGAGCAACCACAAACCGGCCATATTAAACTGAACCTGCCTGGTTTACACAATGTTGACAACGCACTAGTAGCCATTCGTGCTGCAGTTGCGGTAGGTTGTGCGCTCGCCGATGCACAGACCGCATTAGCGCAATTAACGCCAGTTGCTGGACGCTTGAATGTGATCCGTCTGAATGATCATATTCAACTGATTGACGACACCTACAACGCCAATGTTGGCTCGGTGAAAGCTGCGCTGGACATGCTCGCAGTATATCCCGGTTACCGCATGATGGTACTCGGCGACATGGGCGAGTTAGGCAGCCAAGCGCGCGAATATCATGAAGAAGTCGGCGCTTATGCCATTACCGCCGGTATCGATAACCTATATACCGTAGGCGTGCTTAGTCAAAGTGCGAGTGAAGTCTTTAATGGTCGCGGTGGACGCCACTTTTCAACATTGGAAAATGCGGTGACGGCGATTGTCGAAACAGTCAACCAAGCACCAGCACCTATTACTATTTTAGTGAAAGGGTCACGCAGTGCGCATATGGAGCGCGTGGTGCAGGCCCTTAAAGAACGTCAGGAAGAATTAAAACCAATGGCTTCAACAGAAGGAAAGCACGCATGTTAGTGTGGTTAGCGGAATACCTCACGCAATTTGCGAGTGCGTTTAACGTCATCTCGTACCTCACCATGCGCGCGATTTTAAGTGTGTTGACCGCATTATTGATTTCGTTGTGGATGGGGCCGACCCTCATTAAATATCTACAACGTTTACAAGTTGGCCAAGCGGTGCGTGATGACGGTCCACAAAGTCACTTAAGCAAAGCCGGCACACCAACCATGGGTGGTGTGTTGATTATTGCTTCAATCGTGTTTTCAACCTTACTTTGGGCTGATTTAACGAATCATTATGTGCAAGTTGTACTTGCCGTAGTACTAGGCTTTGGTGCGGTGGGCTTTGTTGACGATTACCGCAAAGTCGTCCAAAAAAATCCACGCGGTTTGCCGGCACGTTGGAAGTACTTTTGGCAATCGCTTATCGCGACGCTCGCAGCAGTCTATTTATACGCGCATGCAACTGTGGGTGCAGAAACCCAGTTGCTGGTACCATTTTTTAAAGATGTTATGCCGCAACTTGGCCTCATGTATATCTTGTTGGCCTATTTCGTCATTGTGGGTACCAGTAACGCTGTGAACCTGACCGATGGCCTTGATGGCTTGGCGATTGTACCTACGATAATGGTCGCTGGTGCATTGGGTGTCTTCGCTTATGCTTCAGGTAACGCTAATTTTGCCAGTTACTTAAACATCCCATTCTTACCGCTCTCCGGTGAGCTCCTGATTGTATGTACCGCTATATTTGGTGCTGGTCTCGGCTTCCTCTGGTTTAACACCTACCCAGCACTGGTATTCATGGGGGATGTTGGTTCATTGACGCTAGGTGCAGCACTTGGTGTGATTGCGGTGATGGTGAGACAAGAACTCGTGCTGTTCATTATGGGTGGTGTGTTCGTGATGGAAACGCTGAGTGTGATGTTACAAGTCGGTTCGTATAAATTGCGCGGCAAACGGGTCTTTCGCATGGCACCTATTCATCATCACTACGAATTAAAAGGCTGGCCGGAGCCGCGCGTCATCGTGCGCTTTTGGATTTTAAGCTTGGTGTTCGTATTGATTGGTTTAGCAACCTTGAAACTGAGATAACAGATGAAACTAGCAGCATTAGATACATATGAAACAATCGGTGTGGTCGGCCTCGGCCAGACTGGGTTGTCGTGTGTGCACTATTTGCTGCAGCGCGATATTACGCCGGTTATTTTCGATACGCGTGCAGAGCCGCCAGGGCTGAAAGAATTGCAGAGCCTCGACGTTGAACTCGAGATACACACCGGCGCGCTCGAACTTGAACATGTTTTAGCAATGGACTTACTGATTGTGAGTCCTGGTGTTGATTTGCGTACGCCAGCTTTGCAATTAGCCATAGACGCCGCAATTCCAGTTGTTGGTGATATGGATTTATTTGCGCGCCATGCTAACAAGCCGGTTATTGGTATTACCGGCTCCAATGGTAAGTCAACGGTAACCCGATTAGTGACTGAATTACTAACTGCGGTGGGCAAGAAAGTTGCGATGGGCGGCAATATTGGCGTCCCAGTTTTAGATTTAGTGGGGCAGCCAGCGGATGTGTTTGTGTTTGAACTTTCAAGTTTCCAACTTGAGTTGATGCATGACCTGCACCTGCGTGCCGGAACTATTTTGAATATTAGTGACGATCACATGGACCGCTACAGCGATTTACGTGATTACACCAACGCCAAACATCGTATTTATAACCGCGTTGATGTCGCTGTTTGGAATCGTGAACAAGAAATGACTGCGCCATCATTGGTGCCCCTCAATGCACAGTTGACCTTTGGTTTATCGCCAAGCACTGAAGATGGCACGGATAAATTTGGCCTCGTTGATAACAACGGCGAAATCGCGATTAGTTTTGCTGGCAAACCCATATTAAAAGCCAGCGAGTTACAACTTACTGGTGTGCATAACCTGCTCAATATGCAAGCTGCGCTGGCATTAGTGTATGCCTTTGGCGTTGAGCCAGAACAGGTGCTGGAGGCCGCGCGTCAGTTCAAAGGGTTACCGCATCGTTGTGAACTCATCGGTGAGTATCAACAAGTACAGTGGGTTAACGACTCGAAGGCAACGAATATTGGCGCCGCTGAAGCGGCAATTTTCGGTACCCGCCAGTTGGTTAAAGGGAAATTGATTCTGATTGCTGGCGGCGATGGTAAAGGTGCTGACTTCGTTCATTTCCGTGCCGCTTTGCAGCAAGTGGATGTGCTGATTGTGCTGGGTAAAGATGGTGAGCGAATCGCCAATCAAGTCGAGCATGCAGTGCGGGTGAAAACACTCGAAGAAGCCGTTGAAACAGCCGCGCAATTGGCTACGCCAAATAGTATGGTGCTGTTGTCACCAGCTTGCGCCAGTTTAGATATGTTTAAGAACTACGAGCAGCGTGGAGAGCAATTCCGCGCCGCAGTGGAGGCCCATTATGGTCGCAAGAGCGCATAAAGCGCGTACATCACATAGCGCCGAGCAACAGCTGGAACTTGGTATCCAGTCGTCGCTTGAGGCGATGAGTGTACCGCCTTGGCAACGCTGGCGTGATTGGTGGATCGCCACTGACCGTACGCTTTTGTATGACCGTATGCTCCTCTGGTTGGCACTGGCGCTCATGGCGATTGGCTTGGTCATGGTAACGTCAGCCTCGTTTCCAGTAGCCGAGCGACTTACCGGTAATCCATTCCATTTTATGATTCGTCATGGCATTTATGTTGGCCTTGGCGTTGCGCTGATGTTGACGGTGATTCAAGTGCCCATCCAGTGGTGGTCGAGCGGCAGTAGCTCGCTGTTACTCATTTCAATGGGCATGCTGATTATGGTGTTGTTTATTGGTCATGAAGTAAATGGCGCCAAACGCTGGATTAAACTCGGTCCGCTCACGTTGCAAGTGGCCGAAGTCGCTAAACTATTTTTTGTTATTTACATGTCGAGCTACTTAACCCGCCGAGTTGGTGAGGTACAAGAAAACCTCAAAGGCTTCTTGAAGCCATTATTGGTGCTGTTCTTGTTCGCCGGGTTGCTGCTCTTACAACCAGACTTTGGCTCGTTAGTCGTCATGTCGTGTATTGCGGTGGGGATGCTATTTTTGGCTGGTGCGCGGTTATGGCAATTCTTCGGCGTAATGATTGCTTTTGCAGCGGCAATTGTTTTGCTGATTGTTAAAGAGCCATATCGGATGCGTCGCGTTGTGTCCTTTTTAGACCCGTGGGAAGACCCTTTCGGTAGCGGTTATCAGTTAACCCAATCACTCATGGCGTTTGGTCGAGGTGATTGGTTCGGGCAAGGCCTTGGTAACAGTATTCAAAAATTACAGTACTTGCCCGAGGCGCATACCGACTTCATTATGGCCGTGGTCGGCGAAGAGTTGGGCTTCTTTGGCATTGTATTAATTCTAGTGCTGTCGTTTGCCTTGGTGATTCGCACCATGCAACTTGGCCGCAAAGCCCTGCATGCGGGTCACCAGTACGGTGGCTTTGTCGCCTATGGCATTGGGATTTGGTTTGCATTTCAAGCCATGGTCAATATTGGCGCTGCTGCTGGCATTTTGCCGACCAAAGGCCTGACATTGCCATTGATTAGTTATGGCGGTACCAGCTTACTGATTAGCTGTGTGGCTATCGGCATTTTATTGCGAGTCGATTATGAGGTTCGCGTTAGTCAGATTAAAGTTGCGCCGCGTCGACGCAGCGCCACAAAAGCCGGAGGTGCTGCATGAATCGCATCATGATCGCAGCTGCCGGAACCGGTGGTCATGTCTTCCCCGCATTAGCCGTTGCTGAGCAACTTCGAGGCTATGGTTGGGAAGTCGTGTGGTTAGGTACCACCGAGCAACGCTTAGAGAGCAAGGTTGTACCAGCCGCTGGCTTTAAATTGGAACAAATTACCATGCAAGGTGTGCGTGGGCATGGTCTGTTGCGCAAGTTGGGTACGCCGTGGCGCTTATTTAAGGCATTTCGTCAATGCCGACACTTGTTAAAAAACCACCAATCACAATTATTGCTGTCGTTTGGTGGCTATGTGTGTGGTCCAGCGGGGCTAGCAGCTCGTTCGCTGGGTATTCCATTATTGGTGCATGAACAAAACGCCGTAGCCGGCATGACCAATAAAGTACTAGCGCGTATTGCCGACCACGTGATGGTAGGTTTTGCGGCGGCAAAAGCGCAACTACCAAATGCCGAAGTGGTCGGTAACCCATTGCGTGCTGACTGGCTGAAGCCAAATGGGAATAAAGCACCAAGTGATAGTGTGCGCTTACTTATTGTTGGCGGCAGCCTTGGTGCGCAAGCATTGAACCAAGCAGTGCCTGCGGCAATCGGGCAGTTAAGTGCTGAACTTCAGCAACAATTGAGCGTCCACCATCAATGTGGTCAAGGGCGGAGCCATGAGGTGCAACAAGCATACAGCAATGCAACTGTTGCAAATTTAGTCGTCGAAGATTTTATCGATGATATGCACAGCGCTTACAGCTCAGCTGATTTAGTGATTTGCCGAGCAGGTGCGCTGACTGTGGCTGAACTCGCTGTGGTTGCAACGCCAGCGATTTTCGTGCCATTACCGCACGCTGTCGATGATCATCAAACGGCGAATGCCAATGAATTAGTTCGCGCTGGTGCGGCACGTTTATTGCCACAAGCGCAATTACAAGAAATTACGCCATTAGTGCAGCTACTAAACGAATTACTGCAAGATCGCGAAACCCGCGAACTGATGCAAAAGAATGCAGCGCAAGCTGCTTATCCGAATGCCACAGAGGTGGTTGTGAGCCAATGTGAGCGTTGGGCAAATCCAGAACAAATTAACGTAGGCAAATAGTAATGAAGCAAGAGAAGTCAGCCCCATTTACAGTCGTCAGTGTGCCGGAAATGCGCCGCGTGCGTCGCATTCACTTTGTCGGCATTGGTGGCGCCGGTATGGGCGGCATCGCTGAAGTGCTGCTGAACCAAGGATATACCATTGCTGGGTCTGACATTGCTGAAAACGCCAATACGCAACGCTTGCGTAACTTCGGTGCAGAAATATTTATTGGTCATGTTGCGGCAAACATTCAGGGTGCTGATGTCATTGTTGTCTCATCCGCTATCAAGGCGGATAACCCAGAATTAGTTGCGGCGAAGGAACAGATGATTCCGCAGGTTCGTCGTGCTGAGATGCTGGCTGAACTGATGCGTTTCCGGCATGGCGTTGCGATTGCCGGTACGCATGGTAAAACAACGACGACCAGCTTAATTGCGAGTGTGTTTGCTGAAGCCCAGTTAGATCCGACTTTTGTGATCGGTGGTTTGCTTAATAGTGCCGGTACGAACGCACGACTCGGCACCAGCAAATATCTCATTGCTGAAGCCGATGAGTCCGACGCGTCGTTCTTGCACTTACAACCGATGGTGGCCGTGGTGACCAACATTGAAGCAGACCACATGGACACCTATGGTGGTGACTTTAATAAGTTGCTCGATACTTACATCGATTTTCTGCACAACCTACCGTTTTATGGTTTGGCTGTGATGTGTGTCGATGATCCCGTAGTGCGCGATTTACTCCCACGTGTTGGCCGCCAAATCATCACGTATGGTTTTAGCGAAGATGCCGAAGTGCGTGCTGCAAATTATCAGCAACGTGGCGGGCAGAGCTCATTTACCGTGTATCGTCCCCACCATCAGCCATTGCAAGTCACTGTGAATTTGCCGGGAAAACACAATGCTTTGAATGCGCTTGCTGCGATTGCTGTGGCAACCGATGAAGGCGTCAGTGACGACGCCATTATTGCGGCATTGGAAAAGTTTGGTGGCATTGGTCGTCGCTTTGAGCACCTCGGTGCGTTTGCCAGCGAACACAATGGTCAGACTGGTGACGTTTTGTTAGTTGATGATTACGGTCATCACCCGTCTGAAGTTGCTGTGACCATTGCCGCAGCGCGCGCAGGTTGGCCTGATCGTCGTATCGTGATGGCGTTTCAACCGCATCGTTACTCACGTACGCGCGATTTATTTGATGATTTTGTCAATGTGTTAAGCGAAGTTGATGTGTTGTTGCTGCTGGATGTGTATAGTGCCGGCGAAGCACCGGTGACTGGTGCCGACAGCCGTGCTTTAGCGCGCGCCATTCGTATGCGCGGGCAAATGGAACCGATTTATGTGGGTGACCGAGCGTCACTTTACAAAGTACTCGCTGATGTATTGCAACCGCAAGATATGTTATTGGCGCAGGGCGCTGGCAACATTGGCGCGATTGCCCGCGATTTAGTTGCCACTGAATTGGCACCAAGCGAGTTGCGTCAGAAAGCTGAAGAATTGCAAGGAGAAACCAAGTAATGGTCGCGAAGACAGAGTTTGGCAAAGTCGCTGTGTTGTTCGGCGGCCATTCAGCAGAGCGCGAAGTGTCGTTGCGCTCGGGCCAGGCGGTTCTCGCTGCATTGCAAGCGCAAGGTATTGACGCGCATGGTTTTGACCCAGCTGAACAGCCATTGACGGCGTTAGTCGAACAACAGTTTACCCGGGCATTTATTGTATTGCATGGGCGCGGTGGTGAAGATGGCACTATTCAAGGTGCACTCGAATATTTAGGCATTCCGTACACCGGCAGTGGCGTGTTAGGGTGCGCGCTGGCGATGGATAAAGTACGCACGAAGCAAGTGTGGCAATCCGCTGGTTTGCCAGTTGCGCAAAGTGCTGTCATCGCTCGTGGGCGTGCTATCGATTGGCAATCGCTGATCACTGATTTGGGCGGCAAGGTGATGGTGAAGCCGGCCCAAGAAGGTAGCAGTATTGGCATGAGCCCAGCGCGCAATGCTGCAGAGCTTGAGCAAGCAGTTGCTTTGGCACACAAATACGATCGTGAAGCCTTGGTTGAGAGCTGGTTGAGTGGTCCTGAGTATACCGTATCGATTCTCGGCGACCGTGCTTTACCGGCAATTCGTGTGCAGTCGACTCATGAATTTTATGACTATGACGCGAAGTACCAGGCGGGAGATACGCAATATCATTGCCCTGCAGGTTTAAGCGAACTTGAAGAACGCGCCTTAGAGCAATTGGCTGTAACGGCATTTCATGCGGTTGGCGGCAAGGGCTGGGGTCGCATTGATGTGATGTGCGATCACAACGGTAATTTTAAGTTACTTGAAGCAAACATGGTGCCAGGCATGACCACCAAGAGCTTGGTACCGATGGCATCAAAAGCGGTGGGCATGAGCTTCGAGCAACTGGTTTTAAGCATTCTCGAACTTAGCGAGGTGTAGGGTGGCGGCAATCCGCTGGCAGTTTTGGCTGGGATTTAGTTTTTTTCTCAGCGTCGTCATCGGAGCCATAGCGGGCGTCGCGTGGTTGTATTACTTGGCGATGGACGCCAACGAAGTGCCATTGAAGCGGTTAGTGGTGCAAGGCGAATTGAGGTTTTTAGAGCGCAATCAGGTACGTGATGCGCTGGCAGGCGAAGAGCTCGGTAGTTTCTTCTCGGCGGATGTGAATGTCATTCGCGAGCGCTTAGAAGCCGAGCCGTGGATAGAACAAGCATCCGTGCGCAAAGAATGGCCGGATATTTTAAAAGTGTTTTTGGTTGAGCAAAAGCCGCTTGGCCACTGGAATGAAGCGACGCGACCACAAGCATTAGTGAGTGCAGCGGGCGAAGTGTTCGAGGTCGACAAGTCAGTTATTGACGTGTTGTTACCGAAGTTAAATGGCCCAGAACACGCAGTGAAAGAAACGGTGGAGCAGTATCAGCAAGTTAGCGAACTGCTTCAGATTAACGGCCACCAAGTGGTGGCGCTGACGCTGACAGAGCGTTTTGCAGTGGATGTCGAGTTGCTGTCCGGCATTCAGTTGCGTTTAGGCCGCGAGGGCTTGTTGGAACGGGTACAACGCTTTATTGATGTGTTCCCGACCATCGTTCGCCATAAAGCGCAGCCAATAGATTATGTGGATTTACGTTATGACACCGGCGTTGCGGTGGCGTGGAAAGAAGAAGAGAGAAAGTAGCATGTCGAAAGCAGCAGAACGGAACATGGTAGTAGGGCTAGATATCGGTACCAGCAAAGTGGTGGCGCTGATAGGCGAAGTGATGCCTGACGGTGACATCAGCGTGATTGGCGTTGGTGCTGCAGCTGCGCGCGGCATGGATAAAGGTGGCGTCAACGATTTGAACTTAGTGGTGCAGTCGATTCAACGTGCGGTAGAAGAAGCCGAGCTCATGGCCGATTGCCGCATTGCTTCGGTTTATTTGAATATCTCCGGTCGCCATATTGCTTGCCAAAACGAATCAGGCATGGTGCCAATCAATGAAGCGGAAGTAACGCAAGACGACGTAGATAGCGTCATTCATGCCGCGAAATCAGTTCCGATTGCGCAAGAACGCCGCATTCTTCATGTGTTGCCGCAAGAGTTTATTATCGATTCGCAAGAAAGTATTAAGAGCCCAATCGGCATGTCTGGTGTGCGTATGGAAGCTCGCGTTCACATTATTACCTGCGCCAATGACATGGCGAAGAATATTGAAAAGGCAGTCGAGCGTTGTGGTTTAAGTGTCGACCGTCTGATTTTCTCGGCGTTGGCATCAAGCTATGCGGTGCTAACCGACGATGAAAAAGATCTGGGCGTGGCGTTGGTGGATATGGGCGCTGGCACGATTGATATTAATATCTATACCGGTGGCGTATTGCGCCATACCGCGGTGATTCCAGCTGCCGGTAACCAGGTAACCAGCGATATCGCGAAAATCTTCCGTACGCCACTGAATCATGCCGAAGAAATTAAAACCAAGTACGCGTGCGCTTTACGCGAACTAGTAGGCAAAGATGACCATATTGAAGTCCCTTCGGTAGGTGGACGGCCATCGCGGAGCATGGAGCGCCATATTTTGGCCGAAGTGGTGGAACCGCGCTATCAAGAACTATTTGAGCTGATCCGTGATCAAATCACGCAAAGCGGCTTAGAAGATCAAATAGCGGCAGGTATTGTGCTGACCGGTGGCTGCGGCCGTATGGAAGGTGCAATTGAATTTGCTGAAGAAATATTTCAAATGCCAGTGCGCTTGGGTGAGCCACTTGGCATGCACGGATTGAGCGATTACGTACAAGATCCAACCTATGCGACAGCGGTTGGTTTGTTACGTTATGGCCAACAAGATGTCCAAAATCGTCAAACTGAAGCGAGCTCAACGAACGTTATAGGAATGGGGAAACGTTTATTGAGCTGGTTTAAGGGTGAATTTTAATTAAAACAACATTTTGGATATGACTTTAGGGGTAGTACAATAAGCAGGTTAAAGGAGAATTAACATGTCAGAAGAAGTGTTTGAAGTACTCAACAACTTTGATACTGATGCGGTGATTAAAGTCATCGGCGTCGGTGGCGGCGGCGGCAACGCCGTGAAACACATGATTAGTGAGTCGATTGAAGGCGTGCAATTTATTGTCGCTAACACCGATGCGCAGGCATTGCGTAATCACGGCGCTCACGTAACGATTCAACTTGGCAGTGATATCACCAAAGGACTCGGTGCTGGCGCCAATCCAGAAGTGGGTCGCCAAGCGGCTGAAGAAGCACGCGACGAAATTCGCAAGCAGTTGCAAGGTGCCGACATGGTATTTATTGCCGCTGGTATGGGCGGTGGTACCGGTACCGGTGCAGCTCCTGTGGTTGCTGAAGTCGCGCGTGAATTAGGCATCTTGACCGTGGCAGTGGTAACCAAACCATTCCCATTCGAAGGTCAACGCCGTATGGCTGCTGCCAAAGAGGGGATTGAACAGCTGGGTCGTCATGTTGACTCACTGATTACCATCCCGAATGAAAAACTTTTGAAAGTTTTAGGTAAAGGCACCAGTTTGCTAGATGCATTTGCTAAGGCAAACGACGTATTATTGGGCGCGGTTCAAGGTATCTCCGACCTCATTACTCGTGACGGCTTAATCAACGTCGACTTTGCTGACGTACGTGCGGTCATGCGCGAAATGGGTACGGCAATGATGGGTACCGGCGTGGCGCGTGGTGAAGACCGTGCACAAGAAGCAGCTGAAATGGCAATCAACAGCCCGCTATTGGAAGACATCGATCTTTCTGGTGCGCGTGGCGTATTGTTGAACATTACCGCTGGCATGGACTTAAGCATGGAAGAGTTCGAGATTGTCGGTAACGTCGTGAAAGGCTTTGTGTCTGAAAACGCGACCGTGATTGTCGGTACCGTTATCGATATGGATATGTCGGAAGAGTTGCGCGTCACCGTTGTTGCAACCGGTATTGGTGGTGAGCGAAAGCCTGATATTTCGCTGGTTAATCGTCGCGAACCAGCGCCAAGTTATGGCAGCCGTAGCGGTACTAGTGCAGCTAGTAGCAGTAACTACAGCAACACGGCAACTGCTCGCCAGCTTGAGCCAGAAGTAGATGAAGAGCCGATGGAGGCAGAGCCGGTGGCATCGAAGCCAGCGTCAAAACCTCAGGCAAATCAAGGCAAAGATATGGATTATCTCGACATTCCGGCATTTTTACGCCGACAAGTCGATTAGAAACCGGCTTTTCTTGCGGTTTTTTAGATAATCCGGTAAACTATTGCGCCTTTTGCTAGTCAAAGGACTAGAAACTTCTTTAACTTTGAGAAGAACAGACATGATTAAACAACGTACAATCAAGCAGCCGATTGCAACCACTGGTGTTGGTTTGCATAAAGGCAACAAGGTTCAGCTCACGCTGCGCCCAGCACCTGTGAATACAGGTCTGGTGTTTCGCCGTGTTGACTTGAATCCTGCGGTTGATATTCCTGCTAACGCTGAGTTAGTTCGGGATACGCGTATGTGTACCTGTCTGATTAACGATGACAACGTGCGTGTATCTACCGTTGAGCATTTGCTTGCGGCGGTCGCGGCGATGGGCATCGACAACCTTGTTATTGAAGTAGATAGCCACGAAATCCCGATCATGGACGGAAGCTCTCACCCCTTTGTATACCTGCTACAGAGCGCGGGCATTGAAGAGCAAGGCGCAGCGAAAAAGTTTATCAAAATCAAACAGCCGGTTCGGGTTGAAGAAGGCGATAAGTGGGCGGAACTGTTACCCCATAACGGTTTCCGTATCGACTTTGCGATCGACTTTGACCACCCGGCGATTGCCGACACTGGCCAAGTACTAAGCATTGATTTCAGTAGTAGCAATTTCATTAAAGAAATTAGCCGTGCACGTACTTTTGGCTTTATGAAAGACATCGAAATGTTGCGTGCGAACAACCTCGCATTAGGTGGCAGCTTCGATAACGCCGTGGTGTTGGATGAATTCCGTATTCTCAACAGCGACGGCCTGCGCTATGACGATGAGTTCGTTAAGCACAAAATTCTTGACGCTATCGGCGACCTTTACATGGGTGGCTATGCAATTCTGGGTAATTTACGCGCCTTTAAATCAGGCCATGCGCTGAATAATCAGTTATTGCGCGCGGTTCTGCAGAATCAAGAAGCGTGGGAATTTGTGACCTTTGAGGATGAAGCGGAAGCAGCACCAATCGCTTTCGCCACCCCAGTCATCGCGTAGCCCGGCGTTTCACGCCGGGTGGTGCGAAGCACCGTTAATATCCGTTATTCGTTATTGGTTATTCGTTATTCGAAAAAGCAAAAACGAAAAACCAAAACATGCGTAAACAAAAGTGCGCTAACTCTGGGCAAAATTCTCAAACGAACGAAGTCCACGAATAACCAATAACGAATAACGCTCTTAGTTTTTCTCGTATTTCGCCGCCAACGCAAGCAATTGCGACCGTAACGGCTCCTCGCACAACGCCGCCTGTTGCCTTAATTTCGCAACCGTATCATCATCATTTTTTTCCACGTTTTGAGTCGGTTGCGCTGATTTTTCAGCAGGCTGAGGCGAAGGCGTATGGATTTTTGGACGCACCTGCACCTCAAGACGAGAGATATGCCCCGTAGATTCATCTTGAAAATGCGTTATAATGCGGCTTTGCTGAAGTTTTATGCGGCTGGCTAAGGCTGCCGATGAGGCTTCGAGCACGAGGGTGTGCGCACGAACCGACACCACTTTACAATGAGCCAACAGCGGCGACAGCTGCAATGCAACAAAACATTGTTGCAATTGCTGTTGCCAGCGTTGGTATTGCTCTGTAAAGTCAGTAAAACGCTGTAAGCGCTGACCGCCAAACAGTTGTTGGATATCGCGAGGTCGTTTTCGAGCCATGTTTGCGTGCCATTTAATTATAATTAGCAGCGAGAGATTGCATGAGTTTATCAGTCTTCTACCGAGGCACCAAAGTAAAATTCAGCTTTGAGCTGAGCCGTCGACGCTTGATGTCGCTGGCCGGCTTAGCTGCACTTGGTGTACTTGCTGTAACAAAGCCGTGGGAGCCGCAGGGATTAAATCCAGAAGCCGCACGCGCAAAAATTACAGAAGAGAAAATCGCGTTGGCTGCACAACAGCAAGCTGTACGTGAACTAAAAGACGAAACCGAGAAAAAACTCACCGCCATGACCATCTATTTGGGTGAGATGCAGTCGCAACTGCGTCGCCTCGATGCACTTGGTAAACGGCTAGCATCGGTTGCTGATCTTGATAACGGCGAATTTGCCTTTGAGCAACCGCTGGTTGAGATCATGGGGGGACCTGAAGCGTCCATTACTGATGCGCCTAAAGTCGATGGCCGCGATGTCATCGACAAAATCGAAGGCATGATGGGTGAACTTGCCAGTAAACAAAAACAGTTGTCGCTACTTGAGTCAGTGATGATGAGTCACCATATCTCAGCAGAGAGCTTTATTGCCGGGCGTCCAGTTGATTCAGGTTGGCTTTCGTCACAGTACGGTATTCGTAAAGATCCATTCAATGGTCGTCCTGCCATGCATAAAGGTCTCGACTTCGCCAGTTTAGAAGAAGGTGCGGGTGTATATGCAACTGGTGCCGGTGTCGTCACATGGGCTGGTGAGCGTTCAGGTTATGGTCAGTTGATTGAAATTGATCACGGTGGTGGGTTGAAAACTCGCTACGGCCACAGCAAAGAATTATTGGTGAAAGAAGGTGATGTTGTTACCCGCGGGCAAAAAATTGCTCTGCTCGGAAGCACTGGTCGCTCTACGGGGCCACACGTTCATTACGAAGTGCTGCGCAACAATCGTCAAATCGACCCATATAAATATGTCTATCGTTCGGCCGACTAAGGCCGTTCGATTGTTACAACAGGAACATAGATTCACATGTTAGGTAGTATATTCCGCAAGGTATTTGGTAGCCGCAACGACCGTATTCTGAAAGGTTTGCAAAAGAAAGTTCAGCAAATCAACGCACTTGAGCCTGAATTTGAAGCGCTTAGCGACGAAGAACTCAAACAAAAAACCGTCGAGTTTAAGCAACGAATCGAGCAGGGTGAAAAACTCGATGATCTACTCGTTGAAGCGTTCGCGACAGTGCGTGAAGCATCGAAGCGTGTATTTAAAATGCGGCACTTCGATGTGCAATTGGTCGGCGGGATGATCTTAAACGACAACCGCATTGCTGAAATGCGTACCGGTGAGGGTAAAACGCTAACGGCAACTCTGCCAGCTTACCTCAACGCATTAAGCGGTAAGGGCGTGCACATTGTAACCGTCAACGATTACTTAGCACGCCGTGACGCCGAAACGAACCGCCCATTGTTTGAATTCCTCGGATTAACGGTTGATTTCAACATTCCAGGTATGAACCCTACCGACAAACGTACCGCATATGCTGCTGACATTACTTACGGTACCAACAACGAATTCGGCTTCGACTACTTGCGTGACAACATGGCGTTTAGCCCGCAAGAGCGCGTTCAACGTGATTTAAACTATGCGATTGTGGATGAAGTTGACTCCATTTTAATTGACGAAGCGCGGACACCGCTGATTATCTCAGGTGCAGCTGAAGATAGTTCTGACATGTACATCAAGATGAACGAGATTGTTCCGCTGTTGGTGCGTCAGGAAAAAGAAGACTCCGAAGAAGAGCGCGGCGACGGCGATTTCACAGTTGACGAAAAATCAAAGCAAGTACATATGACCGAACACGGTCAGGAACATGTCGAAGAGATTCTCAAAGAACGCGGCATGTTGGCTGAAGATGACTCGTTGTTCTCAGCAGCAAATATTACCTTATTGCACCATGTGAATGCCGCATTACGTGCGCATCACTTGTTCCAAAAAGATGTCGACTACATTGTCAAAGAAGACCAGATTGTGATTGTTGATGAACACACCGGTCGGACAATGGAGGGCCGTCGTTGGTCAGAGGGCTTGCACCAAGCAATTGAAGCCAAAGAAGGCGTGAAGATTCAAAACGAAAACCAAACGTTGGCATCGATTACGTTCCAGAACTACTTCCGCTTGTACACCAAGCTGGCAGGTATGACGGGTACGGCAGATACCGAAGCATTCGAATTCCAGTCGATTTACGGCTTAGAAACGGTGGTGATTCCAACCAACCGTCCAATGATCCGTGATGATCGCGCTGATTTAATCTTCATCACTGCCGAAGAAAAATATGAAGCGATAGTGGCTGATATTGAAGAGTGCCGTACTGCCAAGCGTCCGGTATTGGTCGGTACCATTTCGATTGAAAGCTCTGAGCTGCTCTCGCGGTTGTTGAAGAAGAAAAAAATTCCGCATAACGTGTTGAATGCCAAGTTCCACGCGCGTGAAGCAGAAATTGTTGCGCAGGCAGGTTTACCGGGCGCGGTAACGATTGCAACCAACATGGCGGGTCGTGGTACTGATATCGTGTTGGGTGGCAACTTGCAGACCGAAATTGCTGAAATGAAAGACCCAACCCCAGAAAAAATCGAGCAAGCGAAGGCGGAGTGGCAGAAGCGCCACGATGCCGTTATCGAAGCGGGTGGTTTGCATATTGTTGGTACCGAGCGCCATGAATCGCGTCGTATCGATAATCAGCTCCGTGGTCGTTCAGGCCGTCAAGGTGACCCAGGCTCATCACGTTTCTACTTGTCATTAGAAGACAGCTTGATGCGCATGTTTGCCTCTGAGCGTATGGCGACCATGATGAAGCGTTTAGGCATGAAGCGCGGTGAAGCTATTGAGCACCCGTGGGTGAGCCGTGCGATTGAGAACGCGCAACGTAAAGTTGAAGGTCGAAACTTCGATATTCGTAAGCAATTGCTCGAATACGATGATGTTGCCAACGACCAACGTAAAGTAGTGTACGAGCAACGCAACGAGTTGCTTGATGAAGGCGATATTTCTGAAACCATTGAAGCCATTCGTGCAGACGTTATCGACCGTGTGATCAGTGAATACATTCCGCCACAATCGTTGGTTGAAATGTGGGATATCGAAGGGCTTGAAGAGCGTTTACGTGCCGACTTCGCGTTACCGTTGCCGATTCAACAGTGGTTGGATTCAGACGATAAATTGCATGAAGAAATCCTCCGTGAGCGTATTCTTGATGAGCTCGTAAAAGCTTATAAAGACAAAGAACAAATGGTTGGTGAGCAGGTAATTCGCCAGTTCGAAAAAACCATTATGTTACAAAGCCTTGATACACACTGGAAAGAGCATTTGGCAGCAATGGATCACCTGCGTCAAGGTATTCATCTTCGCGGTTATGCGCAGAAGAACCCGAAACAAGAATACAAGCGTGAAGCATTTGAGTTATTTGCTGAGATGTTAGAAGCGCTGAAACTTGAAGTAGTGACGATTCTGAGCAAAGTGCGCGTGCGTGCCGAAGAAGACGTGGAAGCTGTTGAAGCGAAGCGCCGTGCCGCAGAAGCAGCTCAGCAAAAAGAATATCAGCACGAAGGCGTGCCAACCAGCGGTGCTGAGCCATCACCACAGCAAGCCGCAGCGGCGGCAGCTCAAGTGGGTCGTAACGATCCTTGCCCATGTGGTTCTGGTAAGAAATTTAAACAGTGCCATGGCCGCATCTAAGCGTATCCACGTCGCTGTCGGGGTGATTCAAAACCCTGACGGCGATGTGTTCATTAGTCGTCGTCACGCCCACCTTCACCAAGGTAACAAATGGGAATTTCCCGGCGGTAAAGTTGAAGCCGACGAGGATGTCTATCAAGCCCTCTGCCGTGAGTTACTTGAAGAGTGCAATATTACGGTTACGGCCGCTGCGCCATTTACTGCCATTAGCTTTGATTATCCCGATAAGCAGGTTTTGTTGGATGTATGGGTGGTGACTGATTTTCAGGGTGCTGTTCGCCAACAAGAAGGTCAGGAATGGGCTTGGGTACCGTTGCATCAACTCGACGCTTATCCGTTCCCAGCCGCCAACCAGCCGATTATCGACCGATTGCTTGCGCAGAACGCGCGTTACTAATTCGAAAAAGTAAAAATCAGGATGTTATGGACACAGCGCAAGCTCAAAATCGACTTGTTCGTCGACGGATGCTTTGCCGTTGATAGGTTCATAGCGTAAAAAACGAATACTGAAACGTTGTTTATGGCCTGAAATCACTGGATACGCGGCTAAATCCGCAGGCACTCGAATACGCAATAGACTCAGCGGCTCGGTACTTTCTTGTAATAAACCGTTTGGTGCACTTACCGGTTGAAACCGTGCCTGACCGCGCATCAACTCCAACTCTAATAGCAGACCATTCACCAAAATCTCAAGTTCAGACCACCAACGCGCGGCGTCTTCATCACGTACTTGCTGCGGTTGATGTAACCAAAAATGCAGCTGCGGCACATCAAAATTACAGGTGCCGCCCGGCATGGCAAAGCGTTGACGAATTGCACTGAGCAACCGATCTTGCTTGAGGTTGCTACCGACGCGATTGATGGGTTGAATCGCCTGCAAGGCTTGATTCACATGATTTGAAGTCTGCTCTAACGAATCCTGATTCACATCAGGGTGTTGCGCCCAAACTTTTAATTGCGCTTTGCGCCGCTCTAAATCTTTTTGTACGTCGGTGCGCACGTCACTGCGTTCACATAAATCGAGAATAGCGAAGAGCGCACTGAAATATCGGGTGTAGTTCTGTAGGGTGACCGGTGTGTCTGGTTGAAGCGCCTGTAGGATATGTTCAAGGCGCAAATACGTGCGCACCCGCTCGAGAAGCGGGTACTCGTAGGCTATGGTCGCATGACTATTATTGTTATCCATCTGCACTATCATAGCCGCTTATTACGAAGTTTCAATGAGTTGAGCGTTTCGCGAGTGCTAAACGTAGGTAAAGCTCGTGAAGTTTTTCGACTTGCGTAACCAATTGCGCTTCGTCAGCTTCATTATTAATAATATTATCAGCCGCCTGTAAGCGCTGTTCGCGCGAAGCCTGGGCGTTCATAATCGATTGCACTTGATCAGCGCTGACATCATCGCGTTGTTGCGTGCGTTCTAGTTGGGTCGCTTCACTTACATCCACAACCAATACCCGATCACACAGCTTCGTTAGACGGTTTTCGACCAATAGTGGTGCCGATAAGATCACATAAGGTGATTGCGCTTGCTGTAATTGTGTCAGAATTTGCTGCCGAATCAGCGGATGCGTGAGTTCATTGAGCCATTGTTTGTCTTCAGGGTGTTGAAAAATCCGCTCACGCAGCCAGGCACGATTTAAGGTGCCGTCCTCGAACAATGCTTGCTGACCATAACGGTCACTCACTGCGGCGAGTGCTTCACCACCTTTATCCATAATATGACGAGCGATAACATCGGCATCCACGACAACAATGTCGTGCTGCTGAAATAAATTAGTGACCGTGGTTTTCCCACTACCAATGCCACCTGTAACACCAACCACGAACATTAACGTGTAACCCAGTTGAGATAACTGGTCATGAGGGGCTCACCCCAAAGCATCGCAATCACGCCGCCGCAAATCAAAAATGGACCAAACGGGATCGGCTGACCTTGTTTGTTGCGGTTGATGCTCTGCCACACGATTCCAATCACGGCGCCGCTGGCAGCGGCCGCAATAATCGTGACCGGCAGCAATTGATAGCCATGCCACGCGCCAAATGCAGCTAAGAGCTTAAAATCGCCGTAACCCATACCTTCCTTGCCAGTCAGCAGTTTAAAGCCCCAGTAGACGCTCCACAGCGCTAAATAGCCCGCCATTGCACCGATCACGGCATCTTTTAATGGAAGGTGGCCGCTGTAGATAGCAAACCCAAGCCCTGTCCATAGCATCAAGTAGGTCATTTGGTCCGGCAATAGCATGTGGTCGGCATCAATAAAGAACATGCTGATCAGCAGGCAAGCGAGGAATAAATAAACGAAAGTCGTGAATGTAAAGCCGAGGTTCCACACGACAACCGCAAAAATCATGCCCGTTAAGAGTTCAATGGCCGGATAACGCGCAGAGATGTGTACACCACAGCTGCGGCACTTTGCCTTTAATACCAACCAGCTGATAATCGGGATATTGTCATACCATTTAATCGCCGCTTGGCACTTCGGACAATGCGAGTTTGGTTTGGCGAGGTTAAAGGTTTCATGCGGCGGTGGCTCAACGCCATTCACTTCTGCGCACTCTCGCTGCCACTGGCGTTGCATCATGACCGGAAAACGGCCAATGACCACATTTAAGAAGCTGCCCATAACAAGCCCGAGCAACAAACCGAAAACCGTAACCCACCAAGTTTGTGCTGGGTAATCGACAATAAATTCCATGTTAGCCAACCACCTGTCCGAGCGAGAAAATTGGCAAGTACATGGCTACGATCAAGCCACCGACGAGCACACCAATGACGACCATGATCATCGGCTCGAGTAGGGCGGTTAAGTTATCCACGAGGTCATCTACTTCGCGCTCATAGATACTCGCAACTTTCGCTAACATATCGTCGAGTGAGCCGGATTCTTCACCAATGAAGACCATCTGTTCGGCAAGCGTTGGGAACAAATCTTGGGATTGCATCGCGGTATTCATTTGCATACCCGTAGTAACTTCTTCACGAATTCGGAAAATGGCATCGCGGTAAACAGCGTTGCCTGACGCACCGGCCGCAGATTCAAGCGCATTGATTAATGGCACACCAGCGGCGAAAGTCGTCGACAGTGTGCGAGCAAATCGGGCGACCGCCGCTTTATTGAGAATCTCTTTAATGACAGGGATCTTCAGCGAGTAGGCATCCACTTTATCACGTAACTTTTGACTTTTCACGTAAGCCCGTTTAAACAACCAGCCGGCAACCACGAAGCCTGCAGCGACGTACATAAAATACGCTTGTACGATTTCAGAAAGCGTCACGACAAATTGTGTCATCGCTGGTAACTCAGCACCAAAATCTTTAAATACCGCTTCGAATTGTGGCACCACGAAAACGAGCAAGATGATGGTAACCACCAGCGCCACGACAATAACCGAGGCCGGATACACTAAGGCTTTTTTGATTTTTGCCTTGAGCGCTTCTGATTTTTCGCGATACGTCGCGATACGATCGAATATCGTTTCAAGTGAACCTGAATCTTCGCCCGATTCTACAAGGTCACAATAGAGTGAATCAAAAATAGCAGGATGTTTACGCAGAGCCGACGCCAATGGCGAACCGGCGCCTACGTCGTTGGCAATGGTGAGCATGAGATCCCGAATCTTCGGATTCTCAACTCCTTTAGCAACCATCTCTAACGATTGTAGGAGTGGTACGCCAGCACTCAACATAGTCGCGATTTGACGAGTAAATAGCGCAATGTCACTGCCGGTAATTTTCTTATTACCGAACAGCGATTTGCCTTTCTTCTTCACGGTTTTTGGGGTGACGCCTTGGTCGCGCAGTTTGGCGCGGACATGTTTATCATTGTCGGCGCGCATCAAACCTTTGACACGTTGGCCACGCTTATTGATGCCGGTCCAGGCAAACTCGGAAATTTCTTTGATGGCTTGCGGCTTTTTGGCCATGACAGCACCTTTATTATTCTGATTATTTTAATTAGAAGTTGGTGACACGGTTGGCTTCCGCCAGGCTAATGGTACCTTTTAAAACTTTCAACAACGCCGATTGACGCAATGAATTAATGCCATCGCGTCGTGCTTGCTTCGCAATTTCTAACGATGAAGCTCCCTGCATTATAAGATCAGCGATGCTATCTGTAATGGGCATAACCTCGTATACACCTGTACGACCTTTATACCCGCCGGTGCACTGATCGCAACCGACCGCTTTGAATATTTTCGCAGTCTTTACCTGATTTTCAGAAAAGCCTTGGCGTAGCATTTCTTCTTTGGGCAATTTTTCTTCGTCTTTGCAGGTGTTACATAAACGACGAGCAAGGCGCTGCGCAATGATTAAGGTTACTGAACCAGCAATGTTGTACGACGGTACACCCATGTTCATCAAGCGCGTTAAAGTTTCTGCAGCCGAGTTGGTGTGGAGGGTAGATAACACTAAGTGACCGGTTTGCGCTGCTTTAATCGCAATTTCAGCGGTTTCTAGGTCTCGAATCTCACCCACCATGACCACGTCCGGGTCTTGTCGTAAGAACGAGCGCAACGCGTCGGCGAAGGTCAAGCCGGCTTTTACATTAATTTGTACCTGATTGATACCCATCAAGTTGATCTCTACCGGGTCTTCCGCGGTGGAGATATTACGCTCAGGGGTATTTAAGATGTTCAAACCAGTATATAGCGAAACGGTTTTACCGGAACCGGTAGGACCCGTCACCAAGATCATGCCTTGCGGCTTTTCCAATGCTTCTTCATAAAGTTCTTGCTGATCAGGCTCATAACCAAGTGATTCAATCCCAATCATTGCCGCTGCAGCATCGAGTATCCGCAGTACAATTTTTTCGCCATACAGCGTCGGTAGGGTACTCACCCGAAAGTCTATCGCTTTATGCTTCGATAACTTGAGTTTGATACGGCCATCTTGCGGTAAACGGCGTTCCGCAATGTCGAGTTGTGACATTACTTTTAAACGCGCGGCGATGCGTCCAGCTAATTGAACCGGCGGCTTAGCAATTTCATGGAGTACGCCGTCGATACGAAATCGTACGCGATATTCCTGTTCGTACGGTTCGAAGTGCAAATCTGATGCGCCGCGTTTAATCGCATCCAAGAGCATTTTGTTGATATAGATGACAATCGGCGCATCGTTCTTAGTGTCGGCCGAAACGGCACCAGAGTCATCTTGGCGCTCGCCTTCAGCGTCAATATCCCGCAGTTCTTGTTCATCTTCTGCGGTAACGCCTAGTGCCGACGAGTCATTTTCGAGAACGCTATCAATGAGTTTTTGGAGCTTGCTCTCTTCCACCAATACCGCTTCTGCTTGCATGCGGGTACGAAACTGGAATTCATCAAGCGTTTCAATGCGCGTCGGGTCCGAGACTGCGACGTACAACACGTTGCCGCGCATATACAGCGGAATCGCATGATTCTTACGAATCAGGCGTTCATTAATAAATTCTTGAGGAATGTAATCCGGATTAAAGGCGTCGAGATCGAGCCAAGGGGCGTTTGATTCGAGATAGCAAAAATTGGCGAGTTCGCTTGGCGAAATAAGCTTCTGATCAATTAAGCAGGCACTAAATGGAAGTTTATTTTCCCAAGCATACTCACTGCATTTGGTGAGCTTATCTTCAGGGATTAATTTATCACGCAGCAACAGCGCCGCGAGGGAGTGATGCAGCATGATTTTAAATTCGCTTAAGGGTCAAGTGAATAACATAAAGTTCGGTCTAAATCTTAGCGTTAGATTTAGACCGAACGATTAAATTCTACAACACAAATTTATAAATTTTATGCTGGCACTTCTGGCGTTAATAGAGCGGTAGCGTCTGCATCAGTCATTGTGCAACCATCTACACGAGAATCTGATCCATCGGTTCCGTAATCTGAGCAACCAATTACCCAGTTAACGTTTGCACCAGTGTTAGCGCTTGGTACCATTACGACATCAACTTTCGCGTTAGTCGCAGCGTCATTCGCATCCAACTGAGCTGAAATCAAACCATCAGTAACACCCACAGAAATTAAACCGTTGATGTTATCTTCAGCGTTTGCACCTTGAGTATAAGCAGCTGGGATACCTTTAGAGCCTGCATCACAGTCGTCAAGAGCGCCTTCACGCTGATAACACATAGCTACTGCAGTTTTCCAAGAAGATAAAGCAGCTAAGCCAGTAGAAGCTTTCGCACGCTGGGTGTAGTCGCTGTACATAGGAATTGCTACAGCAGCCAAGATACCGATAATCGCAACAACGATCATCAATTCGATTAAGGTAAAACCTTTTTGTACTTGCGCTTTCATGAAATATCTCCCGAAAGTAATTTCAACTTATTTAGTTATTGTAGTAGTTAAAAAGTAGCATCCAGATGCAATTCAGCACTTGGATGGCCGCTTTAAACGACCACTACAAGTCTTCTGCATCAGCCGAAAGAACAAGTGGTATTTGCTTTGTCGACATACATCGGAAAGCTACTTCATCCACCAGACTTTAGCCTGCAGCCCCGCTATCCGCTGGAAATTTATATAGCATCCCAGTTGGACCGGAGGTTTTGCGTCACCACCTCTCGGTGGCTTTGCCTTTTAAAGCATGCCTGGCACCTAAGCCCATTTCTGGCACTTAGTTGCGCATTGCATGTAAAACATAGCAGATGATTTAAATTCGTCAATAGCTAAAGTTTTTGAAATCTTAAAGAAAGGTCAATGGCCTGTATATTTTTTGTTAGAGCGCCTGATGAAATGTAATCAACGCCGGTTAAGGCCAGTTCTTTCAAACGCTTATCCGTTATGTTGCCGGACACTTCTAAGCGGGTCTGACCTGTACGTTGTTCTACTGCGGTGTAAATATCATGTAAAGGGAAGTTATCGAGCATAATGATGTCTGCCCCTGCTTGCAGAGCATCTTGATATTCGTCTAAATTTTCAACTTCCACTTCGACGGGCTTGCCTGGATTTAGTTCGCGAGCTTTACGTATTGCTTGCACTATACCGCCACAGGCCATGATGTGGTTTTCTTTAATCAGGTAGGCATCGTACAGGCCAATCCGGTGATTAAAGCCGCCACCACAGACCACGGCGTACTTTAATGCGGTGCGTAAACCAGGAATTGTTTTGCGGGTATCTAACAGGCGCGTATCACTGCCTTCTAGGTGGCGAACATAATGTGCCGTAGTCGTGGCAACACCAGATAACGTCTGTAGAAAGTTCAAAGCGGTACGTTCACCGGTTAAGATCACTTGGGCTGGACCTTCAAGCTCGCATAGTACCGTATCGGCTTCAACGGCGTCGCCATCGGCAACGTGCCAAGTGACCGCAACGGCGTCGCCAAGTTGTTTGAAAACTTCATTGACCCACTCGACACCACACACCACAGCATCTTCTCGGGTAATCACAGTGGCTCGAGCCTGTTCCGTTGCTGGAATCAACTGCGCGGTAATATCTAATTCGGCACTTAAGCCGTTTAAATCTTCCTGCAAGGCGCGTTGCACCATTTGCTCACGATCAGATGCTAAAAGAGTAGAGTCGACTCGAGTGTCCATCGGTGTGCCTTCATATATATGTAGCGAATTCAAAATTGCGCTTATTGTAGGGCGGCCAGCAACTTCTCACAAGGCGCTTCGTGATTATTCACGCATACTTAGAATTTCTCGGGCTTCTAACAAATACAGTTCAAACAATTTGTAATGCGTACTATTGAGTATTTGCGTGACATTAACGCGTGACTTATTGAGTTTGGTCGCTAAAGCCTGATGGGTCATTGGCATAAATCGCAGATAGTAACTAAGCACTTGCGCTTGCGTCGTCGTTAAGGCTGTAAGTAACGCATCGGCGAATTTGGTTGTCAGAGATAATCGCTCATTTAGGTCGTTGTTTTCAGTTTGAATACACAAACGTTCTTTTTTAATTGTTCTCAACGCTTTTTCAGCAAGCTTTTCAGCGCGGTGTTTAATAGTCGTGTAGTCGCTTGCCGATTGAGTTACAACACCCACGCCAATGCGTATATCCCAATCTTCTTGTTGCTGCTTAGATTTAAGAAATAAGCGTAGCAATAACGCAATAGTTACGGCTTGCTCGGCGTGCTCGGTTTCGATAACGAAGCGACTCCCTCGAAAAACTTCATATGAAAGTGGGATATAGTCATGAATCAGCCTCAACCCAAGCTCAATATGCGCACCGAGATGTCGGCGGCTATCAGCGCTTTGATTAGGAGATTCAACGATATCTCCCATTAACACAGCAAATTGAGCAGGCATGTGATGAGTTCCTTAGATAATAAAGCAAGGCGATTAAGTAATTAAATATAGTTACATATAAAAATGTAATCAAATTAAATTACTAATTGCTGTCTTTCTATTAAAAATTAAAGTGGAATAGCTTGATGAAATGGACTAATTTAATTAAATCGTTCGATTTAATCGGAGTTAATATGAAGACAGTCACCGCCAATGAAGCGAAAACACACTTCGGCGAACTCATCATGAGTGTGCAGAGTGCTCCCGTAAGAATAAATAAGAACGGTAAGCCTGTTGCTGTGATGATGTCAGTTGAAGAATATGAATTAATTGAGCAAATAAAGCTCGAAGCATTGAAAGCAAGGCTGAAAGCCTCTGAAGAGCAAGCGCGAGCAGGTCTGCTTCACGACGGACAAACTGTATTCACGGATATACTCGCTGGCAAATATGACTGATGCTTGATTATAAATTTACGCCGTTAGCACTAGATGACCTTGTGGAAATTCGGGAGTATACAGTTGGTCGATGGGGAGTATTAAAAGCGAATGATTACATTGAACAAATCGAATCGACAATAAAGCTATTATGTGAATTTCCTCAACTAGGGAAACTGAATATAAATTTAGATTCTAAATATCAGAGTTATCCATTTGAGAGTCATATAATTTTTTACATGGTTGAGCAAAACACCATAGTCATTCACGGAATAATACATCAACGTATGCTGCCAACGAGGCTTTGAGATGTTCTATGATTAACAACGGCTGGTTAAAACAAGCAACCAAGCGCGAATCACCGCATGCCGACGAGCGTCCTGATCCAGAAGATATTAACTTGCTGGTGGTGCATGGAATCAGTTTGCCAGCCGGGGAGTTTGGTGGGCCGTATATTGATGACTTATTTATGGGTACGCTCGATACGACCGCCCATCCAGATTTCAGCATACTTGAAGGCTTACGCGTTTCCGCCCACTGCCTAATTAGACGCGACGGCGAGCTCTTACAATACGTCCCATTTCATCGTCGTGCATGGCATGCGGGTCGCTCGCAATATTGCGGCCGCCGCCGTTGTAATGATTTTAGTATTGGTATTGAGCTTGAGGGAACCGACGAGCAGCCGTACACTAAAGCACAGTATCAGCGTTTAGCAGAAGTGGTCGAACAACTCTTACAGCACTACCCAGCGTTAACGCGGCATCGTATAGTAGGGCACCAACATATCGCGCCGGTGCGCAAGACCGACCCAGGCCCAGCATTTGATTGGTCATACTTCAAACAACTTGTTAGTGAAAAGGTATAAGCATGTATTTGTTGGCAATATTGCTTGCATACTCATTAGAACGAACGCTCGAGATTACTCGCAACCTTCACTGGCGCCGCATCATTCTGCGCTGGCAACACTGGCAAGTGCGCAATACCAAGTTGGAAGACTGGCGGCAACATGATCTCGGCTACGTGCTCTGGGCGATTATTCCTGCGTTGCTGATTGGATTTGTTCTGCTGCTACTCGACAACGTTCTGCTTACGTTTTTAGTCAGCACCGCCGGACTACTCAGTGCTATTCAAGCACCCGCCGCACGCGCAGCATACAAAGCCTATCTGCAAGCAGAGCAAGACGAAGATGGCGCAGAACAAGCAAAGCAACTGAGATTGCTGCAACAAGCATCAGGCCGCAGCGAAGCCGCACCGGTCGAACACCTACTCTTGTGGATACACTTACGCCATTACTTTGCGGTGATGATTTATTTCGTGTTACTTGGCGTAGCTGGCGCGCTGGTGTACGCCACACTGCGCGACATGCGCCATCCGCACAACTCCCGTTGGCAATTAGTCAATCAACTGATTGATTGGTTACCAACACGCTTGATGACCTTAGGCTTCTTACTTGTCGGCAATTTCTCAAAAGCAATGGCAACGTGGCTCAACTCCATCGGCAATAAACCACAAAATAACTTTATTGCACTGACCAAAGTTGCAGAGCTTGCCGAGGACCTCACTGCTCCGACCACTACCGCGCTTGTGAAGCGTAACTTCTTGTTATATATCGTTTTCGTTGCGTTATTGACGATTGGCGGCTGGCTCTAAGCGGAATCTGTTTGGCTTTTCTACGCCACTGATCTAAAATGCTGGTCTATTGGTATGACCAAAAACCAACAAGAGCGATATTAGATATTAGATATTAGATATTAGCTCCGACGTATCGGGCATTTGTTGTTTGTCTAATATCCAATAGCAAATATCGAAATGGCTCTTCGAATATCTAATAGCTAATATCGGGTTTGACGTTAACTATGACTTTCCAGCGCATACAGCAAACCAAACTATCCGACGTCATCATGGACCGCATTGAAGGCATGATCGTCGACGGCACGCTCGAAGCAGGAGCGCGGCTCCCGTCTGAGCGCGATTTAGCCGCGCAATTCTCGGTATCGCGGCCAAGCCTGCGCGAAGCTATTCAAAAACTCGAAGCTCGCGGCTTAGTTGAGCGACGTCAAGGTGGCGGCACCTACGTGTGCGATAACATGCAAGAGCGTGTTGCTGAACCTTTGCTAGACTTACTGGCGCAACATCCGGAATCACAATTTGATTTGCTTGAGTTTCGTCATGCGCTTGAAGGTATCTCGTCGTATTATGCCGCCATGCGCGGCACTGCCGCAGATATTGAAGCAATTGCTGCGGCGTTTGAGGCATTACAAAAGGACCCAGGTGGGGAGCTTGCCGCACAGGCGCAGGCACTGACCGAATTCAATTTGCGTATTACCGAAGCGTCACACAATGTGATCCTATTGCACTTGGTACGCAGTATGCTGCCACTGTTGCAGAAAAATATTCAGCAAAACCTGCATGACCTCGCGCACAAGCCTGGAGTGATGCAGCAGTTACATGAACATCGGCAGCAAATTGTTGCTGCCATCACGGCTGGTGAACCCGAACAAGCGCGTGAAGCTTGTCATCAGTTGCTAGCCTATATTGAACATGCGTTGCTCGCCTCGAACCGTGAACAGTCGCGGATTCAGCGGTCGCTACGCCGAACTCAGCAAGGGTAAGGACAGAAGTATGACTGACCATTTAAAAGACGACATCGACCCGCAAGAGACGCGCGAGTGGCTTGAAGCCCTCGAGGTCGTGTTGGAAGAAGACGGCCCAGAACGTGGCCATTTCTTGCTCGAAAGCTTAATTGAAAAAGCTCGCCGTAGCGGTGCGTATCTACCATTTAATGCAACCACGGCTTACCTCAACACGATTCCGGCCAGCCAAGAGCCGGAAATGCCAGGTAACCGCACCATCGAACATCGCATTCGTTCGGCGATTCGTTGGAACGCATTGGCGATGGTTTTGCGGGCTTCGAAGAAAGATCTAGAGCTTGGCGGTCATATCTCCAGCTTCGCTTCATCGGCCATGTTGTACGATGTCGGTTTTAACCACTTTTTCCGTGCGCCAACCGAGCAAGACGGCGGTGACTATCTATACATTCAAGGTCACGCATGTCCAGGTATCTATGCGCGCGCTTTCCTTGAAGGCCGCATCAGCGAAGAACAATTAAATAACTTCCGTCAGGAAGTCGATGGCAAGGGTATTCCATCGTACCCACACCCGCACTTGATGCCTGATTTCTGGCAGTTCCCGACGGTATCCATGGGCTTAGGTCCAATGCAGGCGATTTACCAAGCTCGCTACTTGAAGTATTTGACCGACCGCGGCATCAAAGACTGCTCGAACCAGCGCGTTTACTGCTTCTTAGGTGACGGCGAAGTGGATGAGCCGGAAAGCTTGGGTGCAATTGGCTTAGCAACCCGCGAAGGTTTGGATAACCTGACCTTTATCGTGAACTGTAACTTACAGCGCTTAGACGGTCCGGTACGTGGTAACGGCAAGATCATTCAAGAGCTTGAAGGCACGTTCCGTGGCGCGGGCTGGGAAGTAATTAAAGTGATTTGGGGCCGCTATTGGGATCCTCTCCTGTATCGCGATACCGAAGGTAAACTTGCCGACATCATGCAAAGCAGCGTTGACGGTGAATATCAGAACTACAAAGCGAAAGGTGGTGCGTATACCCGTGAGCACTTCTTCGGTAAAACGGAAGAAACCAAAGCCATGGTCGCGAACCTCACCGACGAGGACATCTGGCGCTTGAACCGGGGTGGTCACGATCCAATGAAAGTGTACGCGGCGTATCACAAAGCGGTGAACACCAAAGGTCGTCCACAGGTTATCTTGGCGAAAACCGTGAAAGGTTACGGTATGGGTGCAGCGGGTGAAGGTAAAAACATCGCGCACCAAGTGAAGAAAATGGACATGGAAGCGATCAAACACTTCCGCGACCGCTTTAACATTCCAATTAAAGACAGCGAGCTTGAAGACATTCCGTTCTACAAGTTCCCTGAAGACAGCGAAGAAATGAAGTATATGCGCGAGCGTCGTGAGTCGCTTGGCGGCTTCATGCCGAAGCGCCTACCGCAAACGACGGTTGAGCTTGAAATTCCTTCGTTGAAAGCATTTGAGGCAGTGACCAAAGGTTCTGGTGAGCGTGAAATCTCAAGCACCATGGCGTTTGTACGTGTTCTCACAGCGTTGTTAAAAGACAAGAAAATTGGTCAGCGTATTGTGCCGATTATCCCTGACGAAGCACGTACCTTTGGTATGGAAGGTTTGTTCCGTCAAGTAGGTATCTACTCGAGTCAAGGTCAGAAATACGAACCACAAGACTCTGATCAAGTTGCTTATTACCGTGAAGATAAAAAAGGCCAAGTACTGCAAGAAGGTATCAACGAGTTAGGCGCCATGGCGTCGTGGGTGGCGGCAGCAACCAGCTACTCGACCAACAATGAGCCGATGATTCCGTTCTACATTTATTACTCGATGTTTGGTTTCCAACGTGTGGGTGACTTGGTATGGGCGGCAGGCGATAGCCAAGCGCGCGGTTTCTTGGTCGGCGGTACTGCCGGTCGTACCACGCTGAATGGTGAAGGTTTGCAGCACCAAGACGGTAGCAGTCATATCTTGTTCAACACCGTGCCAAACTGTATTACTTATGACCCAACCTACGGTTATGAAGTGGCAGTGATTGTTCAAGACGGCTTGCGTCGTATGTATGGTGAGCAAGAGAACGTGTTCTATTACATCACCGTGATGAATGAGAACTACCAACAGCCAGAAATGCCAGAGGGCGTGGAAGAGGGAATCCTCAAAGGCTTATACGAGTTCGAAACGCACAAAGCGAAAAGTGCGAAGGGTGAAGTTCAGTTGTTAGGCTCGGGTACTATTTTGCAACAAGTACGCGAAGCGGCGAAATTATTAGCCGATGACTTCGGTATTACTGCGAAGGTCTACAGTGCAACGTCATTCAACGAATTGGCGCGTGACGGCTATGACGTTGAGCGTTACAACATGCTCAATCCAGGCAAAAAGCAGAAAACTGCTTATGTCACTGACGTATTGAGCAAGGCGAAAGGCCCAACCATTGCTGCAACGGATTACATGAAGCAATACGCTGACCAAATTCGTGCGTGGGTACCAACACCATACCGTGTGCTGGGTACGGATGGTTTCGGTCGTTCAGATAGCCGCGATAATTTACGTCGTCACTTTGAAGTGAATGCACATTACATTGCAGTAGCTGCGTTGACTGAGCTGGCGAAAGCGGGCGATATCGATGCCAAGGTAGTGGAAAAAGCTATCAAAGACTTCGGCATTGATACGAACAAAATCAACCCACTGTACGCGTAAGCGCCGGGAGCGGAGGCAATAATGGCAGATTTAAAAGAAGTAAAAGCCCCCGATGTGGGCGGTGATGAAGTTGAAGTCATCGAGATATTAGTTAGCAAAGGCGATAGCCTTGAAGCAGAAGACTCGCTGATTACTGTTGAGAGCGATAAGGCGTCGATGGATATCCCGGCGCCATTTGCTGGCGTCGTCGCTGAAATGAAAGTCAAAGTGGGCGACAAAATCAAAGAAGGCGACCTGTTGGCGATGTTCGAAGCAGCAGCCGACTCGGTGTCTGATTCCAACGCCGAGCCGGTGTCTGACACTGCGGAAGCAGGGTCTGATGCCCAACCTACCGGCTCAGCAAACGAAGAAGACTCACCAGCTGAAGCAGAGTCATCAAACAAAGACAAGCCTGCAGCCAACGAGAAAAAAATCATCGAAGTCACAGTCCCTGACATTGGCGAAGATGGCGAAGTTGACGTTATCGAAGTGTTGGTTAGCGAAGGCGATGAAATTAATGCTGAAGACGGTTTGATCACTCTGGAAACCGACAAGGCAACGATGGACGTACCAAGCCCAGAAGCGGGTGTGGTGAAGTCAGTGGAAGTCAAAGTTGGCGACAAAGTCAAACAAGGTTCACTCGTCATAAAACTTGAAATCGCAGCCGGATCGGTGTCTGACGCCGCGCCAGCGGGGTCTGACACCCAATCTACCGGCTCAGCAGACGCCGATAAGTCACCAGCTAAAACCGATTCATCAAACGAAGGCAAAGACCCCGACAAATCCGCCGAGCGCAAACCACCAGTTCCGGATCACCCGCTCGATAAGAAGTCGAAAGCCGAAGGCTTGGCCTACGCATCACCTGCGGTACGTCGTTTAGCCCATGAATTTGGTGTTGATTTGAATCAGGTGAAAGGCTCAGGTCGCAAAGAGCGCATCTTGAAAGAAGACGTGCAAGAGTACGTGAAGTATGAATTGTCACGCCCGAAAGCAACAGCTTCTAGTGGTGTCGCTCAAGGTGCTGGCGGTTTACAAGTGATTGCGCCACCGAAAGTGGACTTCAGCAAGTTTGGTGAAATTGAAGAAGTGCCATTAACGCGCATCCAGAAGATTTCAGGCCCGAATCTGCACCGCAACTGGGTGACGATTCCACATGTCACGCAATTTGATGAAGCGGATATCACTGAGCTTGAAGCCTTCCGTAAGCAGGAAAACGAGCTGCAAGCGAAGAAAAAAGACGGTGTGAAAATCACGCCGTTGGTATTCATCATGAAAGCGGTTGCCAAAGCATTGCGCGAGTATCCAGTATTTAACTCGTCGCTGGCGGACGATGGTGAGCACCTGATCATGAAGAAATACGTGCACATCGGTATCGCGGTCGATACGCCAAATGGCTTGGTGGTTCCAGTGATTCGTGATGTCGACAAAAAAGGCATCTATGAATTGTCGGACGAACTCCTTGAAATCAGTGCAAAAGCGCGTGACGGCAAGCTGAAAGCGCAAGACATGCAAGGCGGTTGTTTCTCAATTTCTAGCCTTGGTGGCATTGGCGGTACAGCCTTTACACCAATTGTGAACGCGCCTGACGTTGCCATTTTGGGTGTATCGAAGAGCGAGATGAAGCCGAAATGGAATGGCAAAGACTTCGAGCCACGCTTAATGTTGCCATTGAGCTTAAGCTACGACCATCGTGTCATTGACGGAGCCGTAGCCGCGCGCTTTAGTGTGTACTTAAGCGCGGTGCTTTCTGACATTCGCAAATTAGTTCTATAAATTAAACAAATCGTGCCGGGGCTGTTATAATCAGCCCCAACGTTTTTACCGAAGAGTTTTTACCGAATTCTAACGAGGTTGATATGAGCAAAGAAGTGAAGGCCCAAGTTGTCGTTCTCGGTGGCGGCCCAGGTGGTTACTCGGCAGCGTTTCGTGCTGCTGACTTAGGTTTAGAAACCGTATTGGTTGAGCGCTACAGCACCTTAGGCGGCGTTTGTTTGAACGTCGGTTGTATTCCTTCGAAAGCATTGTTGCACATTGCCAAGCATATTGAAGATGCCAAGCACATGGGCGCTGAAGGTGTCGAATTCGGCAAACCAAAAATCGACCTCGACAAAATTCGTGCACACAAAGAAAAAGTTATCGGTCAGTTAACCGGTGGCTTAGGCCAAATGTCGAAAATGCGTAAGGTGAAAGTTGTGAATGGCGTTGGCGAATTCGCGAGCGACAAACAACTGAAAGTAAAAGACGCAGACGGCAACGAAACCGTGGTGAACTTCGAGCACGCGATTATCGCTGCGGGCTCACAATCAATCAAATTGCCATTCGTACCGCACGACGACGAGCGTATTTGGGATTCGACAGATGCGTTAGAATTACCATTCGTCCCAGGTCGTATGTTGATTTTAGGCGGCGGTATCATCGGTTTAGAAATGGGCTGTGTATACAGCGCATTAGGTGCGAAAGTTGACGTGGTCGAAATGACCGAGCAGCTGATACCACCAGCCGATAAAGACATTATCAAAGCATTCACCAAGTCGATTTCGAAGAAGTTCGACAACATCATGTTGAACACCAAAGCGGCGAAAGTTGAAGCCAAGAAAGACGGCATTCACGTGACTTTCGAAGGCGACAAAGCACCTGAGAAACCAGTGAAGTACGACGCGGTATTGGTTGCCGTAGGTCGTGCACCAAACGGTAAGAAACTTGGCGCAGAAAATGCTGGCGTGAATGTGACTGACCGTGGCTTCATTGAAGTTGACAACCAAATGCGCACCAACGTGAAGAACATCTTCGCGATCGGTGACATCGTTGGTCAACCAATGTTGGCGCACAAAGCGGTTCACGAAGGCCACGTTGCTGCCGAAGTCATTGCCGGTAAGAAACACTTCTTCGATCCGAAAGTGATTCCTTCAATTGCTTATACTGATCCAGAAGTGGCATGGGCAGGTTTGACCGAGAAAGAAGCGAAAGAGCAAGGCGTCGAGTACGAAGCAGCGGTATTCCCATGGTCAGCTTCTGGCCGTGCGATTGCGCAAGGCGCAACTGACGGCTTCACCAAGTTGTTGTTTGATAAAAACAACCGCATCATCGGTGGTGCTATAGTTGGTTCAAACGCGGGTGAATTACTCGGCGAAATCTGCTTGGCCATCGAAATGGGCTGCGACGCAGAAGACATCGCACTGACCATTCACGCGCACCCAACCCTACACGAATCAGTAGGCTTGGCAGCTGAAGTGTTCGAAGGCTCAATCACCGACCTCCCGAACAAGAAAGCGAAAAAGTAACTACCAAAACCCCGTGACTCACCTCACGGGGTTTTTTCTTTCCCTCTCCGAAACAATTTGCGACCAAAAATCCGGCAACTGCGGTACTTAGCATAGCATTTCTGTTGTACACAAATGGCGCATGGCTTAAGGTAGAAAGGTTATTAAACATTTACTGACAACGTGATTGGTCAATAAAACAAACGGGGAACCTATGAATAAAGTAAGTACCATTGCGCTGAGCGTTGCGCTCGCGTTAGGTGTAGCTGCATGCTCGCCACAACAAACAACCGAACAACAAAATCAGCAAGCCAAACAAGAACAACCACAGCAGCAGCTCACTTCAGGCTTGCGTCTAGATGCATTTAATACCGACGTACGTCCACAAGATGACCTGTTCCAATTTGTGAACGGTACTTGGTATGAAAATACAGAAATTCCGGCCGACAAATCACGTATCGGCTCGTTTCTTGAACTGCGTGAGCGTAATCAAGAACGTCTACGTACACTGATTGAAACCGCGTCAGCACAAGAAGCGGAAGAGGGCTCAAATGCTCAAAAAATCGGTGACTTCTTCAACAGCTATATGGACGTCGAAAAGTTAAATAGCCTGGGTTACACGCCAATCGCAGCAGACTTGCAAGCCATTGCACAAGTTGAAACTCATGCCGATGTCGTTGAACGCTTCGCTGAGCTGGCGAAAATTGGCGTCAGTGGTCCATTTGGCTTCTATGTTTACGGCGACAAGAAAAACCCTGATTACAATGCACTGTATATGGGTCAGTCAGGTTTGAGCTTGCCAGACCGCGATTACTATCTGAAAGACGAAGAGAAATTCGTTGAAATTCGTAACGAATACAAAGCCTATATCAAAGATATTTTGGCGTTGGTGGATTACGAAAAAGCCGAAGCAGCAGCGGATGCGATTTTAGAACTCGAAACCAAAATTGCTCAAGCACATTGGAGCCGCGTGCAAAGCCGTGATGCGGAAGCGACCTATAATCCAAAATCAACCGACGAAATGGTTGCGTTGATGGGTAGTTTTGATTTCCCAACCTACGCAAAAATCACCGGTATTGACGTTGCTGACCAATACATTGTGTCTCAGTTGAGCTACTTTGAAACATTTGGCGACATGTTCGACGACGTGAGCGTTGAAACGTGGAAGCATTACATGACATTGCGCACAGTGAACCGCTTTGCGTCAATGCTCACTGAAGAAATCAACGATCGTAACTTCGCATTCTACGGCAAAGTACTCCGTGGTACGCCAGAGCAAGAGCCGCGCTGGAAACGTGGTGTAGACGCAACCGACAACGCTTTAGGCGAAGTGTTGGGTCAGTTATACGTTGCAGAATACTTCCCGCCGGCAGCCAAAGCGCGCATGGAAGAGTTGGTCGACAACTTGATTGTGGCTTATGGCGAGTCGATTAAAGATCTTGAATGGATGTCTGACGAGACCAAAGAAAAAGCGCTCGAAAAACTCAGCAAGTTTACCCCATATGTGGGCTATCCGAGCGAATGGCGCGATTATTCAGGCTTGGTTGTTTCTGACGATAACTTGGTCGAAAACGTGAAGCGTTCGTATGCGTTTGACTACCAAGAGAACATCGCTGAAATTGGCCAGCCGGTTAAAGAAGAAGACTGGGGTATGACACCACAAACCGTGAACGCGTATTACAGCCCAGTGCGTAATGAAATTGTGTTCCCGGCAGGTATCTTGCAGCCACCATTCTTCGATATGAATGCTGAAGACGCAGTGAACTACGGCGGTATCGGTGCGGTTATCGGTCACGAATTAGGCCATGGTTTTGATGACCAAGGTTCGAAGTATGACGGCGACGGTAACTTGAATAGCTGGTGGACTGACGGCGACCGTGAAGCGTTTGATGCGCGTGGTTCACAATTAGCCGCTCAATATGACAGCTATGAAGTCATTCCAGAAACCTTCATCAACGGTAAATTGACCTTGGGTGAGAATATTGGTGACTTGGCTGGTTTAACCATTGCCTATCGTGCTTATGTCAATTCATTGAACGGCAAAGAATCGCCAGTCATGGACGGCTTTACCGGTGAGCAACGCGTATTCTTAGGCTGGGCACAAGTATGGAAAAACAAAGCACGCGACGAATTCGTTCGTAACCAAGTGCTGAGCGATCCGCACTCACCAGCAGACTATCGCGTTAACGGTACTGTCGTTAACATTCCAGCGTTTTACGAAGCCTTTGATGTGAAGCCAGGCGATGAGTTGTACTTACCGCCAGAAGAGCGCGTTACCATTTGGTAAGGCAAGTTGGCTAATTAAGTGCAAAACCCACTTCTGGTAATTACCCCAGAAGTGGGTTTATACTATCTGCCATGCAAATATTGTTGAAACTGATGATTATTGTAAGCTTATTGCTGGCGCCGTTTTCGGGGCAAGCATGGGAAGCTATGCCAGTAACGCCAGATCAGCACATGCAACATCAAATGTCTGATCAAGACATGGAAGGCACTCATGCCAATCACGATTGTTGCGATACTGAAAAGGCACAAGTTTCAGCAAACCCTCACACCAACTGCGATAACAGTTGCGGTGATTGTCAGCATCACTGTAGCTCTTCAGCCAGTGGTTTGATTACCGCGATTCAATTACAAACTAACCTAAGTATTTTCGAGCAATGGCCAAGCCTGCAAGCTGTGCCGTTGTCGCGTCAAGAAGGCCAACTGCGCCCTCCAATGTCTGCCTAATTAAAACTCGTTGCAACGCAAGCACCGATGCTTGTGCGTTTTAATTTTTATTGGCAGGTTTTCTTATGACAATTTTACGTTTATTCACTGCAATACTGTGTTTGGCATTCGCGTTGCCGCAGGGTCACGCGCAAGAGTTCGAACTCAACCATAATCACAGCGAACAAAGCGAACAGTCTCAACAAAGCACCGAATATGTGTGCCCTATGCACAGTCATATTATCAGTGATGAGCCCGGCACGTGCCCGATTTGCGGCATGGATCTTGAGCCGCGTCAGCGCCAAGAGGAGAAGTCGGTGCAAGTGAGTGGTTCGATGCAGCAAAATCTTGCCATTCGTACCACCGCCGTGACATACGATACGTTGTGGCGTTATTACCCAACCATCGCGCAGGTGGCTTGGAATGATAACGCGCGCCATCATGTGCATGCCCGCGCCGCCGGTTGGATCGAAAAGCTTTATGTGCGTAGCGAAGGGAAGCAAGTCCAGAAAGGCGATCGTATTTATGACATATACAGCCGTGAACTTGTGGTGGCGCAGCAGGATTTACTTCAAGTTTTGAGCAACAGCGCGAGCAATGCGAGATTAGTGCGCGATGCCAAGCTACGTCTTGAGTTACTTGGCTTTGCTCCGCAACTTATTAAGGAAATCGAGCAGAGTCGCGAAATCATGTATCGCGTACCCGTGTTTGCGCCGCAAGCAGGTGTTGTCACGCAGCTTAACGTTGCCGAAGGTATGTACGTTGAGCCCGGTTTGGCCATGCTCACACTCATAGGTGATGAAAGTTTTTGGCTGATTGCCGATGTGCCTGAGCGGTACAGCGATTGGCTTCGCGTGGGCGCGCCGGTTGATGTGACTTTGCCACAGGCGAACCTCAACGGTTACGAAACTGAAATCGAATACATTTATCCGTCGCTGGATGAACAAGCGAGAACGCAACGGGTGCGGATAAAACTACCCAATAGCCAAGTGGGTAATAGCTTATTAGTTGGTATGCAAGCGCAGGTTGAGTTGTATGGTGGACCCAAGCGTGAAGCGTTGACGGTGCCATTAAGTAGCCTGATTGTTACCGGTGCAAACAATCGCGTGATCGTGAAAACGAATGACAACACCTTTGAGCAGCGCGACGTTCATGTTGGTCTCGTCATTGGCGAGCAAGCTGAAATTTTGCATGGTCTTGAGGCTGGCGAACAAGTCGTGGTTTCCGGTCAATTCTTATTAGATTCAGAAGCGACTTTGTTAAATAGCCGCGCAACCGGCGAACAGGAGGCAACTGATGCTCACGCACATCATTAATGCCTCGCTACGCAACCGCATGCTGGTGCTGATTGCCGCCATGCTTGCGGCGTGGTTTGGCTGGCGCGCGATGACCACCACACCATTGGATGCAATACCAGATCTCTCCGACGTACAGGTGATTGTCAAAACGAATTATCCCGGCCAAGCGCCACAACTGGTGGAAGAACAAGTCACTTGGCCGCTAGCAAATGTCATGTTGGCAGTACCTGGTGCATCAGAAGTACGCGGTTACTCATTCTTCGGTGACTCATATTTATATATCCTGTTCGAAGACGGCACCGATATTTATTGGGCGCGTAGCCGAGTTCTCGAATATTTGAGTCAGGCACAACAGCAACTACCAGCAGGCGTGACGCCTGAACTAGGCCCCGATGCCAGCGGTGTCGGCTGGGTATTCCAGTATGTGCTCACCGATACCACAGGCACGCACGATCTGGGTCAGCTGACTAGTTTGCAAAATTGGTTCTTAAAACAAGAACTTCAAAGCGTGAGCGGCGTATCTGAAATCGCCACAGTGGGCGGTATGGTGCAGGCCTATCAAGTGGTCATAGAACCGCAGCGCCTGCAAACTTATGGCCTAACCATTGCTGATATCCGTCAAGCTATTCAAGCAGCTAACCAAGAAGTTGGCGGTGGTATTGTGGAAATGGCTGAAGCTGAATTTATGGTGCGCGGTACCGGCTATATTCAGTCGCTCGACGATTTACGTCAGTTGCCACTCAATGTGCGTAGCAGCGCAGGCACAGCCATCACATTGGATGACGTGGCGACAGTACGTCGTGGGCCGCTGAGTCGTCGCGGTATCGCTGAGTTTAACGGTGAAGGCGAAGTGGTCGGCGGAATTGTGGTGATGCGTCATGGCGAGAACGCGTTAGCAACCATCGAACGTGTGCGCGATAAGCTTAAAACTCTGCAACAAGGCCTTCCGGAAGGCGTTGAAATTACGCCGGTATATGACCGCTCGCAATTGATTGAACGCGCAGTCGACAACTTAACCAATAAACTCATTGAAGAGATGGCCTTTGTTGCTCTGGTAACGGTGCTGTTTTTATTGCACATGCGCTCGGCTCTGGTGGCGATTATTACGTTGCCGTTGGCCGTACTGATCAGCTTTATGGTGATGCGTTGGCTTGGTATCAACGCCAATATCATGAGCCTTGGCGGTATTGCGATTGCCATCGGTGCATTGGTTGATGCTGCCATTGTGATGGTTGAGAACGCGCATAAACATCTTGAGCGTTACCGTGAACAGCATGGCGATGAACCACGTGGCGCTGAACATTGGCAGGTTATGGCAAAAGCCACAGCGGAAGTTGGTCCTGCACTATTTTTATCGCTACTCATTATTACCTTAAGTTTCGTTCCGGTGTTCGCGTTAGAGCAGCAAGAAGGTAGGCTATTTGCACCGCTTGCATACACGAAAACGTTTGCGATGGCTGCGGCCGCATTGCTGTCGATTACACTCGTACCGGTGTTAATGGGCTATTTCGTACGTGGTAAAATTATCAGCGAGCAGCGTAATCCCATCACACGGCTACTGGTTGCAGTGTATCGACCATTACTGAACGTGGTTTTGAATTGGCCGCGATTCACGATTGTCGTTGCGATACTGGCGGCAGTGAGTGCTTACTATCCTTATAGCAAGATTGGTAGCGAGTTTATGCCAACCATGCAAGAAGGTGATTTACTATATATGCCAACCACAATGCCAGGAATTAGCCCTGCGGCGGTTGGTCAATTGCTACAACAAACCGATCGGCTCATTAAACAAGTACCTGAAGTTGATACCGTGTTTGGTAAAACCGGACGTGCGGAAACGGCAACCGACCCAGCGCCGTTAACCATGCTAGAAACCACCATTCAGCTGAAACCGCAAAGTGAGTGGCGAGAAGGCTTTACTATTCACGATATTATCGCTGAGTTGGATGCCACCGTACGTGTGCCAGGTATCACGAATGCGTGGGTGCAACCGATTAAGACACGTATCGATATGCTCTCAACCGGCTTGAAAACGCCACTGGGTCTAAAAATCGCAGGGCCTGACTTAAGTGAAATTCAGCGTATTGGCGCCGACTTAGAACAGCGCTTACAGGATGTTGCGGGAGTTAAATCAGTATTTGCGGAACGCCCAGCAAGCGGACGTTATATTGAAATTCGTCCTGATTTAGCTCGTGCAGCGCGTTACGGTTTAAGCCAAGCCGATATCCAAACTGCCATCCAATTCGGTATCGGTGGTGCGACGATTGCGGAAACTGTCGAAGGTACTGAGCGCTATCCAATTACCTTACGTTATCCGCGTGCAGATCGTGATCATGTTGAGCGTTTGAAAACCTTACCCTTAGTGAGCAAAGATGGTGCATGGGTAACGCTGGAACAAGTTGCTAGCGTCGAAGTTACCGTCGGGCCGGCCATGATCCGTAGCGAAAATGCTCGCCCAACGGGGTGGGTCTTCGTCGATGTCGCCGATAATGTTGCAGTTGGTGATGTATTAGCAGCAGCACAGCCTCTTGTAAGTGAGTACCAACTTCCACCGCGGTACAGCGTCAGTTGGTCAGGGCAATATGAGTCAATGCAACGCGTTCAAGCGAAACTCAAAGAAGTCGTGCCAGTCACCCTAGCGGTTATTCTGATCCTGCTTTACTTAACTTTCCGTTCTTTTAAACAAGCGGTGCTCATTATGGCAACCTTGCCGCTGGCGCTTGCCGGAAGCTTATGGTTCATCTGGTTGCTTGGTTACAACTTATCCATTGCTGTCGTGGTCGGAATGATCGCACTGGCAGGCGTCGCGGCTGAGTTCGGGGTCGTGATGCTGTTGTATCTCAATAACGCCTGGCGTGACAGTCAGTCGCGCTCGGAACAAGGATTACACGATGCGATTATGGAAGGTGCGGTTCAGCGTGTTCGGCCTAAGGCAATGACGGTAATTACTATTATTGCTGGCTTGTTGCCAATTATGCTCACCCACGGTACCGGAAGTGAAGTGATGCAGCGCATCGCAGCGCCCATGATTGGCGGTATGGTCGCTGCGCCACTACTTAGCTTATTCGTGCTACCAGCCGTGTATTGGTTGTATCACCGCTACACGTTAGCTCGTGCCGAGCATAAACAGGCGTAACTGTTGCTCGTCTCGCATCACATGCACAATGATAACCCGCTGCTGTTCGCATTTACAAAAAATGCGACACGGCGGGACGACTAATTCACGATAAACCGAGTTTGGTAATTCAGGAGGTATGCGACCACGTCGTGGGAATTTTGGTAGCTCGGCGCTTCAAGCTAGTAACCAGTTCAACTTTCACAATACATTCTCATTCGTAGCAAAGAAGTATCACTTTGTTTAAAGTGCCACTTACGAATAACGAATAACGAATAACGAATAACGTTTAAAGCAGCACCTGCCACCCTTGCGGTGGCTGAAGTTCACGAAGTTGTTTATGCACCGCATCAGCCACATCAGGTTTCAAGTGATTAATCCATACGCGGCGGGGCTGTGAATGCAGCCCCTCAAGCAATCGCAAACATAACTGCGGCGTTAAATGGCAGGATTGATTCGCAACCGATTCAAGTTCATTCGGAAATGAGCATTCAAAAATGATGTCATCGAGTGGCCCCAGTGCGTTGATATTCTCAATCACGCTGTCGGCATAACCCGTGTCGGCTACAAACGCCGTGGTTTGGTTCTCTTTGCGGATTGCAAAACCGAAGGTGGGAACAGTGTGGTAGGTACGAAATGGCTCAATGCACACATCACCAATACAAATCTGTTCACCGGCGCTGATTTCCTGCAGACGCAACAAGGGTTTGTCTTTGGACGGGAGCTCCCGCATATCCGGCCAAATCACCCAATTAAAAACATGTTCTCGCAGTGCCTCTAGGGTGTCGTGGGAACCATACACTGTCACTGGCGAGCTGGCATCGGCAACGTTAAAGAGATTACCCAGTAACATGGGTAAACAGCAGATATGATCACTGTGGCTGTGGCTTAAAAAAATATGCCGTACTTGCTGCATTTGTTTCAGTAACAACTGCGTGACGCCAGTGCCGGCATCAATCAAGAGCGATTCATTCACTTGCAAGCAAGTAGTGCCAGTGAGCCCACCTAAGCCACCACTGGCACCTAACACATTGATGTTCATTTAACGCGCATCACCAAAGCATACATGACAGGAACCACCACTAATGTTAACAAGGTGGCGAAGCCGAGACCAAACATGATAACTACGGCCATGCTGACAAAAAAGTCGTCAAATAACAATGGAATCATGCCGACAATGGTGGTCGCTGCTGTCATTGTAACCGGCCGCACACGGCTGACTGATGCATCAACTAACGCTTGCAACGCTTCTTTGCCAGAGTGCAATTCCACGCGAACCTGCTCGAGCAAGACCACACCGTTTTTGATCAACATGCCGGAGAGACTCAGAAAGCCCAATAATGCCATGAATCCGAAGGGTTGATTGGTCAGCACAAGGCCCAAGGTGACGCCAATGACGCTCAACGGCACGGTGGTCCATAACACACCGGCCTGACGAATCGAGCTAAATAGCAATACGGTAATGATAAACATCACCAAAAACGCTAACGGCAGTGCTTGGAAAATCGCACCGGTGGCTTTATTGGAAGCCTCAAACTCGCCGCCCCAAGTCAGCTCATAACCCGCTGGCAGTTCGATTGCTTCAATCGCAGGGCGCACCCGAGCAAGCACCATCGCTGGGGTTTCATCGCCAAAAATATTGTGATCCGCCATCACCGTAATCGTCCGTTTGCGGTCGCGACGAACAATCAAATTATCCTCAGCCATGAGTTGCACATCGCGAACGACCTGACCTAACGGCACATGCTGCTGGAGCGCCGAGCTGTACACTTGTAGTTCTTGCCAATTATCAATGTCACTACGTTCGTTAGCTGGCGCTCGCATGACAATCGGTAGCAAGTCGGTGCCATCGCGATAAATACCAACGGTTTGCCCGGCAAAATTGCGTTTAAGAACGTCGTCTACATCGGCTTTCGTTATACCCAACCGCCGTGCCGCCGCCTCATTGAAATCGGTAACTAATACTTTCGTACGCTGGCGCCAGTTGTCCCTTAAATTACGAACGCCTGAGTCTTGCGCCATAATTTCTCTAGCTTGCGCAGCCAATTGACGCAATATCACAGGGTCAGGCCCACTAAAACGAGCTTCAATTTTGGCTGCTTGGGTCGGGCCCATTTCAAGAGGCTTCATTTTGTATTCAACGTCAGGTTGCTCTGTACGTAAGAAGTCTTCGAAATCGAGCAATACCTGTTCGAGTTGGTCGGTGTTGTCAGCGCGAAGTATCAGCTGTGCATAACTTTCGTAAGACTTCTCAACTAAGTAGGTTAGCGTGAAGCGCGGAGCACCTTGACCAATCGTTGCCGCGGTAAACACCAATCCGTCGCTGTCAGATTGTTCGTTGAGGTAATGTTCAAGTTGTTTCACTTGCTGTGCCGTCGCGCGAATATCAGTACCTTGCGGATACCACAAATCCACGAATGCCATGGGCGTTGTGCTCGGCGGGAAAAATGATTGCTTAATGGTCGTGAAACCGTAACCCGCCGCAATGAGTAACAGTAACATGACCGCAATCGTGGTTTTGCGCCATGCCAAGAAACGATGAAGCATCACACGATAACCCCGGAATACCCAGTGGTTATAAACATGGTCGTCATCTTCAGGTTGCTCGCGAGCCGAGCGCGCACGTGCGTCTTTGCGGAATAGAATATTTCCTAAGAACGGCGTAAGCGTGATCGCCGTAAACCAGCTTAATAGCAATGAAATAAACAATACCCAAAAAAGTGAGTTTGCATATTCACCGCTTGCGTCGCGCGAAAGACCAATCGGCGCAAACGCAATCACGGCAATAGCCGTAGCACCCAGTAAGGGCCAAATATTCTGTTGGACGACGTCACTGGCTGCCTGAATGCGCGACAAGCCACGCCGGACGCCAACTAGCATACCTTCGGCAATCACAATGGCGTTATCAACCAACATACCCAGCGCAATAATCAGCGCACCAAGCGATACCCGTTGCAATTGGATATCCATCAGATACATAAAAATGAAGCTACCGAGAACGGTAATGAGGAGTACCCCACCAATCAGCACGCCGGAGCGCAAGCCCATGGTCAATAGTAGCGCAATCACAACAATCACGACTGCTTCAGCAAGATTGATGAGGAAGTTATTTACTGAATGATCAACTTCGGAAGGTTGGTCATAAATTTTGTCGACTTGCATACCAACGGGCTGGGCATAGCGCAGTTCATCCAGCTTTTGCATTACTCGCGCACCAACTTCAACAACGTTCACGTCTTCAGCAAAAGACAGCGCCAACCATAATGAGTCGTGCCCGTTGTAGCGTACTAAGTGCGTTGGAATCTCTTGGTATTCACGGGTTACCGTTGCGACGTCGCGCAGCAAAATACGCTCGTCAGCGCCAGGATTGCTGATCATTAAATTGGCCAGCTCGTCCACACTATTAAATTCGCCGCTGGTTTGTAAACGAATACGCTCTTGACCTACCTGCACCCGGCCAGCGTCGCTAACCGCGTTTTGGGTTTGTAACAGATTTACGAGTTGTTGAGGCGGGATACCAAAGTTAGCTAGCTTTTCGCGCGAAACCTCAACAATGACTTGCTCGTTTTGTTTGCCCGCCACCATGACTTTGCCAACACCTTTAACGAGAACCAGCTCGCGGCGTAAATAATCGGTGTAGTCGGCAATATCCTGATACGTGTATCCGTCTCCGCTAATGGCAAAAGTCATACCGTACACATCGGCAAAGTCATCTTTGACCATCGGCTCGCCGCTACCCGGTGGCAAAGTTTTGCGTGAGTCGCTGACTTTACGACGCAACTCATCCCACACCTGCGGCATTTGATGCTTACGCAAGGTGCTATGCATTTCGATAGTGATTTGACTTAAACCCGGTTGTGAGACCGACGTAATGTGGTCGACATAGCTGAGCTCTTGAATCGCGTTTTCAAGTCGGTAGGTCACTTCTTCTTCAACCTGCTGTGCGGTGGCGCCAGGATATTGCGTAATCACCATCGCTTGCTTCAAGGTGAACTCCGGATCTTCCAAACGCCCAATATTTTGTAGCGCCACCAAGCCACCCAGCAAAAGAATCAGCAGCAGCATCCAACTCGTGGTGCTGCGCTTCATACTGAAGCGTGCAATATTCATCACAGACCACGCTCCTTCACCCACGGACGTACACGTTGGTTATTGCTAATCGCGTGAACACCGGCAATTACAATTTGCTCGCCGGCAGCAAGACCGTCGGTAATTTCTGCTCCGCGATTTGTCAACGCACGCACGTTGACCTCACGCTGAGTCACGCGCTCAGTTTGCGGGTCATATACCCACACAAAATGACCTTGGTCTGGGGCTTTTGTTGGTGGCGAAAATAACGCCGATGCGGGGATAATTAGCGCCGCATCCATTTGCTGTGAAACCGCTTGAGCATCCACCGCGACCATTGCTGACATGCCCGGCAACACATTTAAATTTTCGGGTGTGGGTAACGTGAACACGACCTTGTAGGTGTTTGTCGCCGGGTCGGCAGTGGTGTCCCATTCTTTCGGTGTCGCTTTGAACTTTTGCTCAGGAGCAGCTGCAAAAATAACATCCGGTTGATAGTTCGTATTGCGCTGAACCCGTGCAAACAATCCCTCAGGTACACGAATACTCACATCAATCGCATTATTCATCTGTAACGTGGCAATAGCACGCTGGGGCTGGACCGTTTCGTAACGTTCAACGAAAACATGTGCCACAGTGCCCGCAAAAGGAGCCCGTAATTCGGTATAACGCACATTTGCGCGTGCCGTCTCCAAATTGGCTCGTGCAACCTCTAAATTGGACTTCACCTCATCGAATTGCTGTGGCGAAATCACCCCCTGTTCGACCAGATTTTCGGTCCGACGAAACTGAGCTTGCGCCAATTCAAACCGTGCCTGCGCTTGATCTAACACCAATTGGTAGTCGGTCGGGTCAAGCTTGGCAATCAATTCACCTTGCTTCACTTCGTTACCAGCCTTCACCGGAAACTCAGTAATTTCACCACCAACCCGAAACGCCAATTGTGCCACTTGCGCTGCTTCAACCACCGCCGGGAAATGACGAATCCGCTGATCATCAGAGAAGTTAACCGTGTAGAGCTTCACCGGCTGCACCACTTCTTCCTGAGCAACGGGCGCAACGCCTTCGCTACAGCCAACTAAGCTGGTGAGGGCGGCAAGTCCGGTCAGCACTAAAACCTGAATGCGCATAAATTCTCCTTTAAAAGCAACGACGATATTAGCTATTGGATATTAGATATTAGAAAAGCCAATTCGATATTAGCTATTGGATACTCGAACTGATGTATCAGGTATGTGTGTTTTCCCTAATATCTAATATCCAATAGCTAATATCGCACTTGATTTTACCTTGTTTCTTGTTAATTTATATTGAATTAATCTTGATTACTTATTCAGAAAAGCTTAACAAGGCCAATCGCTCATGAAAATTCAGCAGCTCCAAATGCTCAATGCGTTAAGTGAAACGGGTACCTTGCAAGGTGCAGCCGAGCAACTCCACCGAACGCAAGCTGCTGTCAGTATGGCACTTAAAAAGCTTGAGGACGAGGCGGGATTCCCATTGTTTGATCGTGAGGGTTATCGTTTGAAGCTCACCGCTTTTGGCGAGCAGTTTCTGCGGCAGGCGCGCGAGGTATTGAGGCAACAGCAGCGTCTGCAAAGCTTAACGCAACAATTACGCGAAGGCGCTGAGCCACTATTACGCATTTCTTACGATCATACCTGTGCGCCGGCCAGTTTGTTTAAAGCGATGCGCGCCGTGCAAGAGCGCTATCCAGCAACTGATTTATTATTGAATGGCGAAGCGCAATTAAAATCATTGCGAGCTGTGCGCGAAGGTGAAGCCGACTTGGCGCTCACACCTTGGCTACCAGTCTTTAGGCAACATGGTGACTTTGAGACCAAACTCGTGCGTCCTTTTGAGCTTTTAGTTGCTATCTCACCAAGTCTTGCTGCCAAGCATGGGTTGCCCAAGCAACGCCGTGATTTACTCGATATCCCGATGCTCATGCCGCAAAACCAAGACGTCGGCATTAACCTCGATAGAATGATCCGTATGCCCGGACAACAGCGCATTCGTGTGAATGATTCCATTGCACAACGTGAATTATTAGTTGCTGGTATGGGGTGGGGCATCGTGCCGGGAGATATTATTGTGGATGAGCTGGCGCGCGGTGATCTGGTGCGAATCGACATTCCCGATTTCATCAACCAAGTTCACTTAGAGGTGCATTTGGTGCGTTCAGCCGAGCGTATAGCTGGCCCCGCCGCTCAAATAATCTGGGATTACTTTTGAAAATCAAAAGTGATATTAGCTATTGGATATTAGATATTAGCGAAAACACAAATACTCGATACATTCGTTCTAATATCCAATATCTAATAGCTAATATCGAACTTGCACTTAAACAAGTTTTTTCCAGATTAAGGGCTGCTTTATTTCTGGTTTATAAATTGCGTAACCAAACTGCACGCGTAATGCCGCCCCAGTAGCTTGCAGACTCAAGTGCGAGTCGCTTCTAATGTCATTCGATGTCTCGTTACGAATATCGTTTCGTGCAACATCAACGCTGTGATCCCAACTACCAACTGCTCGCTCAGCAGAATAAACAAAGCGATACACTGGCATATCAACAAACTCGGTTGACTCGACGGATTCAGCTAAAACTGGTGCTGCAGAAGTAAGTGCTGCAGCTAAGAAAAGACCTTTCAATAGATGTGTGTTCATGACTAATCCCCCCACGAGATGTCATGTATTAAGATAGTCCAAATTTGTGAAAGGTTTATGTCGGAATTGTAAAAAAGCGTAACCGTTGGATCCGAAACGTTATGCGTTTTTTAATAATTCTGAAATTGGCTTACGAATCAACTTCATCATTGGTCGAATCACCGCCAACAAAATAATGATGCTCAGTAAACCGACTGCCAATAACGCGCCAATAACGCTTGGCTGGATAGCAAACGATGATTGCTCGATAATCAATTTAATGCCAGCAAATAGGCAGGTCGCCAATAACGTACTTATGGCTAAAGCTAAAATAGGTTGCCGAAATCCGCGCATCAACAGTGAACTATTAGGAGCCCCAATAGCGCGAAGTAATCCATATTGATGCTGCTCGAGTGCGAGGCGCATTTTTACTTGATAGCTAAGGTTTACGAAGATGCTGAATGAAATAGTCAGTACAAGCAAAATAGAAAAGAAAACTAAATTCATGTTTCGTTGCTCGTATGACCAAACAACTTCCCCGAGTTGCTTGGTCGTTGAAAAATTCGGTGTTACTAAAGTCGCGGCTAACATTTGCTGAGCTTCTTGAATTTGATGACGAGTTGGGCCTGCCGATAAATAAGCCGTATTCACATCTGAATGGGTGTCATTTTTAACTAGCACATATGCTGTTGGCTTGCGGCCCGAGAATCGACCTGTATGTGCCAAATCATCGACGATTCCGATAATAGTTTGACGGCCCATTATTTTACCCAATTCAATTGGTCGACCGATTAGCGCGGCAACTTCTTGGTCGGGAGCTAATTGATTAGCCGCCGCTTTATTGATAACAACACCAAAACGCCAAGGTTCATCTAATTTCAATATGTTAGCTTGAAGAACGTCAAAATAGTTGGCCGTAACATAGTGAACGTCAATTTGAGGCGGAGCCTGGTCGCTTATTTGTTCATTTGCAACAGTAACAGCGTCATTAAATGGGCGTGTTGAGAAGGCAATTTCAATCGGGTTGTTGTGAGTAGCCGCGGCTTTTTCCATAGTCTGCAAAGGTAGCGTGCCGCCCTGACGATTAATCTCAAACGTTAGCGTTTCAGGCTTGAAGCCGAGAGAATGAAAACTACTGAGTTGATTATTAATCAGAGAAAAACTGAAATTCAGGGCAACAAGAGCGACTGTTATTTGAATAATCAAATTAACTTGTCCCAACATCAGTTGTGTTTTACTTCGTATTGTTCCAACCATTCTTGAGAACAACATACGATTTTTTAATGCGGTTATTGGTAGCAGAGTACAAAATATGAAAATGGCAGTAACAAGGCAGAATGCACTTAACCAATACTTAAATAAATCAAACGATGTAACTGTTGCGGAAAACTCTAAAAATCCGAAATACTCCAATGTCGCAGTATACAATGTGAGTAGCAAAAATATTGAAAGTATCGCAATGATAAGCAACTGAATAGCACTGGCTACTGCCGAGGATTTTAGAATATCTTGAAAGCGAGCACCTAATACATGAAACGTTCGCAATTCCTGTTGGAAAAGAACAGAACGGCTACTGTGAATCATGATGGTGCTTAAGGAGAAAATAAACGCAAGCGTAATAACGAGAAGTATTAATATTTGCCATTGCGTCTTCATGGCTTGCGTTACTGGATTGTTTAACTCAACACCCTCAAAAACTTCTAATGCTGCGCCGGTTCCCTGCATGCTCATGCCAGAAACCGATAGATCGGCGTCTTTCATAATTGAAGTAAGTTGTGTCACATCAATATCTCGGTCGGTCGTAAACACGCCGTAGTATTCGGGAATCGCGCGAAGAAACCGATCAATAAGAACAGCGTTTTCCGATGCAAACGGTGTTGTGTACTGAAGATACGAACCGGGAAGCCATATATCAGGTTGCCACGGGCCTATTGAATCCATCGATGGTGGCAAAACGCCTTTAACCTGTATGCCTGTCGGAATTCTTGAATGAGAGAGGTAACTGCCGACAACGTCGCTATCGCTCGAAAATGTCTCTTTCCAATAACGATTACTCAGCCAAACGCCTTCTTCAATTGACTGATTTTTCGGAAACGGAATCGCCAGTAAAGAAATGAGAGCTTCATCGAAAACAATCGCCAGCGGAGTATTTAATTGATGTTCTGAAGACTTAATATCATAGCGCTTTGCCATGAGCCATGAAGCCTCGTCAACACTTGCTAGTGAGCTAAGATAGTCTATCGATTGTCGACTCGTGCCGGACTGACGCCCATCTTCGAAAGCAGTTGAAAGCGTATAAAACCGCTCATTGTTTTGAACCCACGGTGGATTACTGAAAAATAATCTATCACCAAGTAACAATGAGATAGCTGTGAGCATGCATACAAATGAAAAGCCGAGCAAAATAGCGCCTAATTTACCGCGCTGACTGTCCCAGCGATTCCATTCGCAACGCAATGAAAACAGTATGTTATTGGTAATCATTAACCAAAGATCCATCGTGGATTTTAATGCGACGGTCGCATCGCTGCGCGATATTAGTGTCATGAGTGACGATAACTAACGTCGCGCCAGAAGTAGGTAAATTAAGCAACAGTTCGATAATTTTGTCTGACGTGTGTGAGTCCAGATTACCGGTGGGTTCGTCGGCGAGAATTAAGCTTGGCTCGTTCACGAGTGCACGTGCAATTGCCACACGTTGTTGTTGACCGCCTGAGAGTTCGCTTGGTTTAGACGTATATTTATCCGCAAGGCCAACGATATCGAGAGCGTGTAGTGCACGTTCTTTATATTCTTTGGGTTTGATGTTTTGGTTATATCGCATCGGTAGCGCGACATTATCTAATGCTGTTAGGTGACTAATTAGATTAAAGTTTTGAAATATCCAACCGATTTGATTGTTACGTAGTTGGCTTAGCTGTTTGTTCTCAAGCGTTGTGATTTCACGACCGCGTAGTAAATATTCACCTTGGTAATGCGGATCAAGCAAGCCAATAATTGAGAGGAGGGTTGACTTTCCGCTCCCTGATGGGCCTACGATAGCAAGTTTGTCCCCGTCATCAATGGTTAAATTAATGGAATCCAGTACTTTTGCTACTTGCTGGTTAAGTCCAAAAGAGCGAGTAATGTTTCGCAACTCAATGAGCTTATTCATCTTGCACATCGTCCACTGAAATTTCTGATTGCTTAATGAGCTCAGGGTTCGTCGTCAACAGCACCTCGTCGCCAACATCCAGGCCGCTGAGTACTTGAACATTGCTATCGCCAACAAGTCCAAACTGAACATCGCGTTTGATAAATTTGTCATTGTTGCGAACAAATAGCTGATTGAGTGACCCTTGCTTGAGCCCATCCGTCGGTTTTTTCACCTTAATGACACTCTCTAGCTGGGCAACAATAATTTTCGCAGACACATCAAGATTTGCTCGCGCAATTGGGGGAAGTTTCTGCGGCAATTTAACATCAAGACGAACTTGATTATTTTCAGCTGTTGGGAAAATCCGTAAGACACTACCGTGAACAGTTTCATCGCGAATGTTTAGCAATACTTCTTGCCCGCTCGAAACAAGCTGAGAATCATTTGCTGACATGAGCAGTTCGGCGTATAAATTGTCGGGATCGGTAACTTGGGCAAGCACCTGACCACGGGTGACGGGGTTTCCAATTTTGATATCGTCATGAAGGTTACTCAGTAGTCCATTTCGTTTTGCAGTGACCTGTAAATGTGCGAGATCTTGATTGACTAATTCGAGACGCTTATCTGCTTCCTGCAATTTATATAAGGCCATGTTTCGCTCAGCGACCTCAGTTTTTTCAAGAGCTGTTATGCGTCGCTGCAGAAGGCTGTGACTCAATTTTGATTTTTTCAGATTGGTTTCGGATCGGAGGAAATCAAGCTGTGTGACAAGGCCTTGTTCAGAGAGAAACTTTTTTGTATCAAGTTCTTTTTGTGAGAGAGATATTTCGGTCGTTATCATTTCGAGTTCATTAAGTAGCACAATTCGTTGTTCTTCAAGTGCCGCCTCAACTAATTCAAGATTCGCCTTTGCTTCTAGTACCGATAGCTGTGCTTGTTCTAAGTCACGTTGCAACTGCGGATTCTCAAGAATAATAACGGTGTCACCAGGTTCGACGGCGGTTCCTGGAAATCGCACAATGTCAGCAATAACGCCATCAACTTCGGCAATCAAACTACTACTATGTCTTGCTTGTAGTCGTCCATATGCCCCAACAGTTTGGATAACATCACCTTGTTCGGTAGTGACGACTATGCTCGATTGCGCTCTGTCATTAGCCAGTGTATCGAGTGACGCTGTCACTCCCCATAGCAAAAGTGCCACGAGAGAAATAACGCCGATAATTACGACAGTCTTTTTTACCTTTGACTCAGTTTCAGGTACTTCAAGCATTGCTTTGCCACCTTAAGGAGATTGTGTACCCACTAAACTAGGAAGAACTCGAATATTCACGGTCTTATCGAATTGCCCAAGCACCTGCACACGCTTGTTGTAGTTTGCGATAAAGCTATCAGAAAACATCGAAATATGAGTTTTACCGTTATCGGCGACAGCCAAATCAAAATAAATTAATGCATAACCGCTTGTTGGCAGGGCATCGGGATAGTTGATCAACTTTTCCAATTCATTTCGCGAGGTTTGAAAATCACAGCCGAAGTCGAAGATGTGCTCTGAAATTTGTGGAAATTTATCACTGACTTCTTCAGCACTTAACCAACGTTCGCTCGCCAAATCAAAAACATGACCAGCATTTTGCAGAAAATCACAATCTTGCTCTAGGAAGAATGCGTCTAAGGTGTCCACGTTAGCCGGATAAGTCTCAATCCAGTTTTGTTGTGTTTGCGCCCATGCAATGTTCATTGCGCACAGCATCGCAGAAATACTTAAAGTAGTGAGGATGAATCGACGCATTCCAATATCCTTATTGTTGTTCTGAGCGCGAACCACTGCCATTGCACCTACTTCTGTTTAACAAAAATGTTAGAACTTATCAACGACAAGTACGATATAAGCTATTGGATATTGGATATTGGATATTGGATATTAGAACTGATGTATCGGGTATATATGTTTTCTCTAATATCTAATATCCAATAGCTAATATCGCTTTTGCTCTCCATTCACAGCTTTTATCGCAAAGATTGATGCATATATCCTCTTATGAATTTAATTCAGCCACAAAACCTCGTATAATTCCGCGCACTTTTAAACCGCAACAGCAAAAGGGGTACCCAGTGCTGCAAGAATATCGTAAGCATGTCGAAGAGCGGGCCGCAGAAGGCATTCCGCCAAAACCACTGACAGCAGAGCAAGTTGCTGATTTAGTTGAATTATTGAAAAACCCACCAGCCGGTGAAGAAGACTTCCTGGTTGAGCTTATTTCTGAGCGTGTGCCTCCTGGCGTTGACGAAGCGGCTTATGTCAAAGCAGGCTTCTTGTCAGCTATCGTAAAAGGCGAAACTAGCAGCCCAGTTATCAGCAAAGATGCTGCGGTATCATTGCTCGGCAACATGCACGGTGGTTATAACATCGTAACCTTGGTTGAGCTACTTGATGACGCTGAGCTTGGCGAATTAGCTGCAGCCGAATTGAAGCATACCTTGTTAATGTTTGATGCCTTCCACGATGTGGAAGAGAAAATGAAAAACGGCAACGCATTGGCGAAAGAAGTAATTGAATCATGGGCCGATGCCGAGTGGTTTACTAGCCGTGACGAAATGCCAGAAGCGATTAAAGCAACGGTATTCAAAGTAACTGGCGAAACTAACACGGACGATTTGTCACCAGCACCAGATGCTTGGTCACGTCCGGATATTCCATTACACGCGAAAGCCATGTACAAAATGCCACGCGAAGGCGTGACTGATGCGGCGAAGCAAATTGAAGAGCTGAAGCAAAAAGGTCACCCTGTCGCATTCGTTGGCGACGTTGTTGGTACCGGTTCATCACGTAAGTCAGCAACCAACTCAGTACTTTGGTTCATCGGTGAAGACATGCCAGGTACGCCAAACAAACGCGCTGGCGGTATCTGTATTGGTGGCAAAGTTGCTCCAATCTTCTTCAACACCATGAAAGACGCAGGTGCGTTGGTGTTTGAAGCCGACGTTGAAAAAATGAACATGGGTGATGTGATCACCATTTACCCATATGCCGGCAAAATTGAAAATGAAGCGGGCGACGTTATTGCTGAATACGACTACGCTTCACGCGTGATTCTAGACGAAGTTCGTGCTGGCGGTCGTATCAACCTGATCATCGGTCGCGGTTTGACTGAAAAAGCTCGCGAATCTTTAGGTATGGGTCCATCTGACTTGTTCTTGAAGCCTGAGCAACCGGCTGACACTGGCAAAGGTTATACCTTAGCGCAGAAGATGGTTGGTAAAGCTTGTGGTATGGAAGGCGTGCGTCCAGGTACTTATTGTGAGCCGAAAATGACCACCGTTGGTTCACAGGATACTACCGGCCCAATGACCCGTGACGAGTTGAAAGACTTGGCATGTTTAGGTTTCACCGCTGATTTGACTATGCAGTCATTCTGTCACACGGCAGCGTATCCGAAGCCTGTCGATATAGAAACGCAACACACCTTGCCAGATTTCATCATGAACCGTGGTGGTGTCAGCTTGCGTCCGGGCGACGGTATTATCCACAGCTGGTTGAACCGTATGTTGTTACCTGACACCGTTGGTACGGGTGGTGACTCGCATACGCGTTTCCCATTGGGTATTTCGTTCCCAGCAGGTTCTGGCTTGGTCGCATTCGCGGCAGCAACAGGCGTTATGCCGTTGGATATGCCAGAGTCAGTATTGGTACGTTTCAAAGGTGAAATGCAGCCAGGTATCACGCTACGTGACTTAGTACACGCTATTCCTGCGTTTGCCATTAAAGAAGGCTTATTGACCGTTGAAAAACGCGGTAAGAAGAACATCTTCTCGGGTCGCATTCTTGAAATTGAAGGCTTGGATCACTTAACGGTTGAGCAAGCATTTGAATTGTCTGATGCGTCAGCAGAGCGTTCTGCTGCAGGTTGTACTATCAACTTGTCAGAAGAGTCTGTGGCGGAATACTTACGTTCGAACATCACCATGTTGCGTTGGATGATCAACGAAGGCTACGGTGATTCACGTACGCTTGAGCGTCGTGCACGTAAGATGGAAGAGTGGTTAGCAAACCCGCAATTAATGCGTGCTGATGCTGACGCAGAATACACTGCGGTGATCGAAATTGATTTGGCGGACATTAAAGAGCCAATCGTTTGTTGCCCGAATGACCCAGACGACGCGAAATTCTTGAGTGAAGTTGCTGGCGACAAGGTTGACGAAGTGTTCATCGGTTCGTGCATGACTAACATCGGTCACTTCCGTGCGGCTGGTAAGTTGCTTGAGAAGAACACCGAAGAGTTGAACACGCGTTTGTGGATTGCGCCACCAACCAAGATGGACGAAGCGCAGTTGCGTGAAGAAGGTTATTACAACATCTACGCGAACAACGGCGTGCGCACTGAAATGCCAGGTTGTTCACTGTGTATGGGTAACCAAGCACGTGTTGAGCCAGGTGCTACCGTATTGTCGACGTCAACGCGTAACTTCCCGAACCGTTTAGGTGACGGTGCAAACGTGTACTTAACTTCAGCGGAATTGGCTGCAGTAGGCGCTATCTTAGGCAAATTGCCAACGCCTGCAGAGTACATGGAATACGCACAAGACATTAACGCCATGGCTGGCGAAGTTTACAAGTACTTAAACTTCGATCAGATGGACGCTTTCCGCGAGGCAGAAGCCGCCGCCAAAGCCAACATCATCCCAACCATTAACGTGGCGTAGCCCGGCGTTTTTCGGTCAGGAAATGCCGGGTGGCGCGAAGCGCCGTTAATATCCGGGGCTTCCGCAGTGTCCGTGACCTCGCTTCCGCGGTGTCCGTGACCTCGCTTCCGCGATGTCCGTGACCTCGCTTCCGCGATGTCCGCGACCTCGCTACTTAGTCCAACAAAAGGAGCTCTCCCGAGCTCCTTTTTTTTCCTCAAAAATTCAATCCCTTAAACAAAAATCATAAATTTAACTTGCCATAAGTCAATCTTTGCATAATCTTAACGTAACTGCTTAGGCAGTACGCAGATGTAAAACAACAACAATAACTCCAGCTCACGGAGAGCTCCAATGAATAAACTCAAACTCGCCCTCGTGGCCCTCACCGCTTTGGCTTTAAGTGCTTGCGCTTATGGTCCTCAACTCGCGCAACCTTACCAATTAACGGCTCCTCCAGCTATTCAAGACAATAGTGGTGAATACATGAGCCCGTACACGTCAGACGGCGTGTTAGCTGAATGGGTTAACAATGCGCGTAACGCTGAAATGGGCGCTGCAATCGGCGGTATGGCCGGTGCTTACGCCGGACAAAAGCTTGCTGAAAATATTCCATTTATCGGCGGTTGGTTGGGTCAAGAAATCGGTAATACGGTTGGCCGTGAAGTCGCTTTAGAAATGGCCGGTGGTGAAGAAGTTATCCGTGGTACTTCAGATATTTCTTTCAACAGCCTGTATGAGCTTTCGGTATGGATGTACGTCACACATTCAGCGCATCCGCATTATCAAGATGCACTCGAATCTGCGATGTCGATCTACCCAGAATTGAAAACAGTGTATACCCAGTCGCTTTATCAAGCTTCTGCACAAGCAGGTTTTTAATTCCTAAGTTAACCAATCAAAGGCATTTGTTATGAAATATTTAGTGATGACAGCCGCCTTGGCAAGCACGCTTGTGCTTGCCGGCTGCTCAAGTACGACGATTGATAATAGCGCGGGTCGCGCAACTGTTTATGAAGATGCGCGTTCGCCAGGCAAAGTGCAAGGGGTTGGCGTTGAGTCGCAGGATATCATGGCAGTAACCGATCAAATGATGCGCGATATGCTCAGCAATCCACAGCTTGTCAGTCGTGAGGTTGCACCGCGAATCATTATCGATAGCCAATACTTCACCAATGAAAGCTCGTCTCGTATCAACAAAAACATGTTGACCGATCGGCTACGCATCAATTTGAACCGTGCAGCCAATGGGCGTCTGGTCTTCGTCGGTCGTGAATATGCTGACATGGTTGAAAAAGAGCGCGAGTTGAAACGTATGGGCGTTGTTGATGGCGGCACAATTCGTTCAACACAGGCCACAGCAGGCGCTGATTTTCGTTTAGTTGGACGCATCATGTCACTTGATGCCATGGATACCCGTAGCCAAGAGCGTTCTCGGTATCATCAGATCACCTTTGAACTCGTAGACCTTGAACTCGGAACCTATGTCTGGAGTGGCATGTATGAATTCCAAAAAACTGCACAAGACGACGTTATCTATCGCTAGTGCAGCATTGGTATTGGCGTTGGCCGGGTGTACAAGTACCGGACCAGCGCAATACCAACCACTAGCGCTAAACACACAAGAACAAGACGCCGTTGCAGACAAGCCAGCTTATCTACAACCGCTTTACCGTAAGCTGTTTCAAGAAGGTAAGCGTAATGAAGTTCTGAATCGCATGGAAATCGGCACTGCAGCTTTTTATCGTGGCGACCTTGACCTAGCACGTGAGAATTTTGATGCCGCATTAGAAACCATTGAAACGGTCTATGCTGACAATGAAGCGGCGACACAAGCACGCAGTTTATGGCACGAAGAAGGTCGTAAAGATTTTAAAGGGGAACCGTATGAGCGGGCGATGGCTTACTACTATCGCGGCCTCATTTATCTTATCGATGGCGAATACGACAATGCCCGCGCGAGTTTTGTCAGTGGTCTAATGCAAGATGCATTTGCTGAAGAAGAACAAAATCGTAGTGATTTTGCGGTCATGATGCTTTTGGCTGGCTGGTCAGCTCAGAAAATGGGAAGTCCAGTGTTAGCTGAAGAAGCCTACGATGAACTTCGCGCTTTACGTCCTGATTTTCCAATCCCTGCGGCCGATGACAATGTGTTGATCCTTGCGGAAACAGGGTTTTCACCGCGGAAACTTGCAGATGGCATGGGACATTATGAATTAGTGTTCCGCCCGGGTAAAAACTTCAAAGAAAAACATGTTGTTCTCGACACCGGGGCTGAACAACTCGAGTTAGCACCCATTGAGAGTGTTTATTGGCAAGCAACCTCGCGAGGTGGTCGTCCGGTTGATGCAATTATTGAAGGCAAGGCTGCGTTTGCGAATACCACCGCAGATCTTGGTCGCGATTTAGCTCAGCTTGGCGTCACCGCACGGGTATTTTCACCGGCACTTGGCGGTAGTAGTGGTCAAGTGGGGAATACACTGGCATTAATTGGTGTGGCAAGCATGGCGTTATCTGCGAATGTGAAGCCGCGTGCTGATATTCGCTATTGGTCACGTTTACCTGACGCGGTGCATACCTCGACGATGCGCGCCAACATTGCCGATGTCTCGCAATGGCAGGCCAGTTATACCGATATCGATGGCAATCCAGTCGCCTTGCAATCTGGTGTGTTTCGACACTATCAAGATCCGCAGGGTAATCATATCGTTTGGCACAGTTCACGGGCCCGATAAGAACAATAAGGAACCCAACAATGAAACGTAAGTTATTGATTGCAGCAGGTATCGCACTCACGTTAGCCGGCTGTGGTAGCACTCAAAATGGTTATAGTGGCGCACATCCAGTACAGCGCACAACCACCAATGAAATGAACACTATTGTGTTTATTGATCACAACTTAAACCGTACCGATATCACCAAATCTTTTTTGGGTGAACGTGTTCGCGATACAGTAAAAGTGACGCTTGATCGTAGCGGCATCAGTAACACAGCGACGGGACAACTCGAAGTTTGGACGATGATCCGCAACCGTACAGATTACGATTTGCAGATTGAAGGCAAAGCGTTGTTTTTTGATGCAAACCAAGCACCACTGATGGACGAATCGATGTGGCGACGGGTCTATGTGCCAGCTAATGGTACAGCGATTTATAAAGAAACCTCATTGAATGATCGTGCCGAGTATTTCTTGGTAGAACTTAGAGAAGGTCGATAATATGAAAGCCGTGCATATTTATACTTTGTGTGCGGCTGCCACCTTATTGGGTAGCAGCTTTGCCAATGCGCAAGATGCGCCCGCACAACCCATGCTGAATGACAGCTATTTTGATCGTGCGCGCACCGCAGAACAACAAGTTAGCTTGCTCAATGTTGATCAAGCTACGTTTAAGGCGGCTTACGATAAAGCAGGCCGACCCAAGTTAGTGATGTTAGTGGGGGAGCCTTTCAGTGATATGGTGTCGGATTGGCACATGCAGCGCCGCGTGAGTGTCAATGCTCAAGCAACGGGCACTGAGGGGACATTCGTTCCGGAATCACAAAGTGTGCAAGTGGGAGTCGAACAACGCAGCTATGCAAATCCGCGCCGTTCAACGATGCTCACTGCAGCACAATGGGACGAATATCAACGCGGCTATCAGAGTACCCTGATGCAATACGGCGTGCGTTTGGTCAATCGTGCCGTCGCGATGCGCTTATTGGATTCTGAAATTCGTGCGGATTCGAAACGAAATCCACAAGATGATAATCAACGTCTTGAAATGGACATGCTGCGTAAGCACACAAACCTACTTCTAGAAGTCATGCCTTATCGCGAAACCAAGCTTAATTTTGAACCGATTGGTTATCAAATCACGATGACGTCTCTGGAAGATGCCACCTTGTTAGCCGATGATCGTATTCCAATTCCACAAGGTTTGATGGAATATCGCGCTGGCGCAGGCGGCTATAATTTGCAACGTCCGCGCCAAGTTGCCGGCGTGACAGCTCAACCGGGTGGTTATGAAGTCATTGAGGAAGAGCTTGAGTTATGGGCAGAGCAAGGCCAGCTCGCAGCACAAGCAACACTACAAATGCTTTACGACCGCTATTTGTAGCGCTACGCTCTAAAGCACAGCAAACTCAGGAGTCACTGTGCTTTGAGCGCATTCAAATGGATTCTCTGCGGATTAATTGGGCTACTTGCCGCATGCAGTAGCTCAACGCCGCCACCATCACTGACCCTCAATGACGGCGTGTATTGGTCCAGCCATTACCAAAGCTACCTCGTTGTTGATGATGCAATTGTCACGCGTTATCAGTGGACACCAAGCCAGTGTTGGGCGGCTGATGCAGGCTTACTTCCTCGAGTATTTTCCAGTTCACAAAACCCAGGCCAACACACATGGATTGGTGCTGGTGAGCGCACGTTGGTACTGCAACGGTTGTCGGATGGGCTGCCGGTGATGTTTACGCGTGAGCCGTTTTTACCACGTCATTGTGATACACCACCAGATGCCAGTGCGGTTGCAGTCGTCGATACGGTTGCCGAAATACTGGCGCAATTTCAACATGGCCTCTCACAAGCAGACCTATTACGCTGGCGTTACGAGGCAAGCCTGCTTGATAAAGCGACATCGATGCCCAGTTTGGATCGAAAATTAGCTCTATTTCAGGTTGTCAGTGAGGTTTTGGAAGACAGTGGCGATGAACACGCCTTTGCGCTGGCAAACGATATTCAACGTTATCACCGCGTCAGTGATTTCGCCGTCGGCGAATCCCAGCGTGAGCATTCCCGGCAAAAGCTATTGCGAGATTTGCGTAATAGTCGACTCAGTCAAAGTTGCAACGAAGGGCTGTGGTGGGGGTTACTAGCGTCCGGCGAATATTATATCGGTGTGCAGCGTTTGCATTTATACGCAGCCGATGCGGCCTATAGCGAGGCAGGACAACGCTGTTTGCAGCGCGCCCTGCGTGACATTGAAGACGATCTACGCTTAACCGCACAGGCGACGGGCTTAAAACCAAAGCTCCTAATTGATTTGCGTTTTAATGAAGGTGGCAGTTTGCTGCTGGCAAGTCAGCTTGCGAATAGTTTGGTTAGTCGCGATGAGCCGTTAACGATAATACGGCAACAGGCGGTTTATGAGCAGCGCACGCCTGACTTAAGCGAACTTCATCAACGTGGCACTGTTTTGATGACCGAAGTCACGGCAAGTGCAGCCGAACATCTTGCACAGGCATTACGGCTTCGTGGTTTTGTGTTGCGCGGGCAGAATTCGCGGGGCGCATTCGCCCCGACAACTGTGAAAAACTTACCCAATGGTTGGGTGGTTGGTTTATCAATGTACGCGCCGCAAGAAGTGGTGGATGGCCGCGGCACTACGCTACCTGAAGGGGTCGGCCTTACCCCTGACGAACCGCTCCCTCCGGAAGTGCTGTTTCCGGCGAAGTAGCAATCACAGCGCTACGCGCTACCCGGCGCATCAACACCGAATTATCCCCATGCAATCACGGCGCTATGCGCCACCCGGCGCATCAACACCGAATGATCCCCATGCAATCACGGCGCTACGCGTCACCCGGCGCATCAACACCGAATTATCCCCATGCAATCACGGCGCTACGCGCCACCCGGCGTGGAACGCCGGGCTACGGTTTCATCTATCCAGTTGCGGATTTCTTGTTCGAGAATGTCGAGAGGGACGCTGCCGTTGCGAAGTACCACATGGTGAAATTCACGTAGGTCGAAATCTGCACCCAGTGCCGCTTCGGCTTCGGTACGTAACTGACGAATTAACATTTCACCGAGCTTGTACGACAACGCTTGACCTGGCCACGTGATATAGCGGTCAATCTCAGTTTTGACGTTGTGCAAACTTAAAGCGGTATTCGAAGCCATAAACTCCATTGCTTCCTCGCGCGTCCAACCCATGGCGTGCATGCCAGTATCGACCACTAATCGCGCGGCACGCCACATCTCGTAGCTCAGACGGCCAAAGTCACTGTACGGGTCTTGATAAAAGCCCATTTCTTTACCGAGCCACTCAGAGTACAAACCCCAACCTTCACCGAAGGCCGAGATATAGGTGTAGCGACGATAGTCAGGAAGATCGTCCATTTCTCGCGCTAACGCGCCTTGTAAGTGGTGACCTGGCACCGCCTCGTGCAAGGTTAAAGCCTCTAATTGATAGAGCGGGCGGCGATCTAACGCATAGGTATTCACCCAATAAAAGCCTGCGCGATCACTTCGATTACTGCCGGCATAGCGGCCCGTTGTGTATTTTGGCGCAATCTCTGCAGGTACCGGGGCGACACCGTATGGCTGACGCGGTAGCAGTTTAAAGAACTTCGGTAATTCGCCATCGGCTTTTTTGGCAATAAACGATGCTTCTTTCAATAATTCATCGGCGGTTTTCGGATAAAATTGTGGGTCAGTTCGTAAGAAATCCGTGAACTCCTCGAAGCTCCCTTTAAAACCGGTTTTTTCAATCACGACCGCCATTTCATTGCGTATCCGTTTCACCTCGTCGAGACCGCGCTGATGAATTTCTTCAGGCGTTAAATCTAACGTGGTGTAGTGTTTAATACGGTTTTGGTAGTACTCGCGACCATTTGGTAACTCGCTTGCACCAACGCTTTCGCGACTATTCGGCAGATACTCCATCACCATAAAATCAAAGTAGTCTTGATAAGCAGGAAGCACGAGACCATCAATGATTTGTGCCGCTTGTTGTTGTAATTCTTGCCACTGATCGACGTTGACGAATATTGGCTTGCTAGCCTGAAACGGTTGATAAAATAGGCTGTCTTGAGGTGTTTGCACAATGTAAGCGGCAATGCTTTCTTCAAAGCCTTGCATCGCTGCCTTCGGTTGCGTGTAGCCTTCTTCTAATGCCGCTTTCAGCCAATCAGTTTGCTGCGCCATGTAGCGTGGGATAGAGCGCAGACGCTGCAGATAATTTTGATAATCTTCGAAACTACGGAAGCTAGCATTACGCACCATAAAGCCTAAGTTACTATGAAAACCGCCTTCAGCATTCAACGGCATGTAATGTTCTTTGTAGGTGTAACCATCAATATCGTTTTTCAATCGATAGGTCAGCATGCGATGGTTAATTTGGTTTTGGCGAGATAAGGCCTCGACATCAATTTGTTCAAGTTGCGCAAGCCACACTTTTTGTGAATCAGCTCGCTGCTTTAATAACTCCGCCGACATATCCGGCAGCGCATCGCTTTGCCATGGATTCTGCGCTTGTAGCTTTTCATAAATATCATTGGCCAGCGTTTGATAACGGCTATCTGCACTTTCAACAACTTGTTTCGTTGCGATATCAGGTTTCGGTTCTTGTGTCGCGGCACAACCGCCGAGTAAAAAAGTGAGTGAGGTTGCTAATAAGGTCGCTTGAAACAGTGGTTTTTTGCGTGACACAACGGTTAAATCTGAACGCATGATATCTCCGGCAGTTGGCTCAATGAGTTATAACGTTTTAATATGACATGAATTTGCTAGACTTTTATATCAACAAGCATCAACAAACGTGTCAATTTATGGTAAAAATCATTTATCAATTAAAACCAATCTATGGCACAACCAAACCTTTACCACAAGAGCATTGCGATTGATGCGTTAATTTCGGCGAGGAACCGCGCTAAATTGTGGCCAATGAGGAATCTATGAATAACGCGCAAACCGGCATTTATGCAGAACCCAATCTACACGGCATAACGCTTTTATTGAATGTTATGACCGATGATGCCGATTATATGCGCCGTAAATTAGCGCGGGTGCCACAGCTCATCGATGACCTCGATGTACGTTTTTCAGAGTCGATGCTCAACGGCTTTATCGCCATTGGCAGTGATTATTGGGATGTACTTTATCCAGACGTGCGTCCGCTACAGCTTGCTAGTTTTCCGGATTTGAGTGACGGCGATAGACAAACACCGCGAGAGTCAGCTGATTTATTGCTTTGCATTCGCTCTGATCGATTTGATGTGAATTTTCAAGCAGCACGCACACTCATGGAGTGGCTCGGTCACGATGTCGAATTAGTCGAACAAAATAATACCTTCCGCTTTATGGATGGCCGCGATTTACTGGGCTTTATTGACTCGCCTGACAATCCACGAGGCATGCGTCGACGCGAAGTATCTGTGGTTGCCGATGATGCTATTTTCAAAGGTGGCAGCTATGTCTTTACGCAAAAGTTCCGCTATGATTTGCGCCGCTGGGAGCAATTAAGCACGGAAATTCAAGAGCATGTGATGGGGCGTAAAAAAGTAACCGGCGAACGGATTAGCGAAGCGGTTTTAAGCATGGTCACCCACACGCAAAAAGCGCGCTTAATTGATGCCAACGATCAGCCATTAGAGTTACTGCGACAAAACATGCCGTGGGGAAATTTACGCGAGCAAGGCCAGTTGGCGATGTACTTTACCGGTAAGCCAAAACATGTGGTGCAATGGTTGCGCAATCGATATGTTGCGGACGAGCAGGGTGAGTATGATCCGTTACTGGATTACATTGAGGCGACGGCTAACGCAGCCTATTTCGCCCCCTCCATCGAGTTCCTTAAAAACCGTTAATCGTTATTCGTACGTTCACTTCGTTCACTGTTCGTCCGCGCTTCGCGCTGTTCGACAACGCAACGAACAGTGAGGCGTAGCCGAACGGACGAACAGCGCAGCGCACGAATAACGATCAACGCTCTTGCTGTTGTTCAAATAGCTTTTTCACGTTTTGTAGCGTGAAATCAATCTCCGACACCTTCAGCGGTGCAATGAAAATCGTGTCATCGCCCGCAATGGTACCCAACACGCCTTCTTTTTTGCCAACCGAATCAAGCAAGCGAGCAATCAATTGAGCTGCGCCTGGTGTGGTGCGAATAATCACCATCACATCATTATGCTGTATATCTAAAACAAGCTGGGTTAATGGCGCACGGGTGCTTGGAATACCAAGTTCGGCGGGTAAACAGTAGACCATTTCTTGTCGTGCATTGCGCGTACGAACGGCACCATATTTGCTCAACATACGCGACACTTTCGATTGACTAATGTTTGCGAAACCCAATTCCTTCAAGGCGTCGACTATTTCACCTTGCGAACCATATCGCTCTTCTTTTAATAGCGCCTTGAAGGCTTCAATCATGTCTTCTGTTTTTTTAGTTGGCATGTTAATCGCTCAATTCTTCGTGCAAAATAATTCTCAAAATAATCGTCCATCATATACGTGCGGCAGACTTAAGCAAGAGTTACGCAAGGATTTCAGAGCGCGCATAACAGCGCCCTTGGTTGTAATTTGGGCGTAAAAAGAGTAAAGTTTTCGGCCTAAAATTTCCCCACATAACTGGATGGAGTCTGAGATGAAAGTTGCAGTTTTAGGTGCAGCTGGCGGTATCGGCCAAGCACTATCATTACTTTTGAAAACCCAATTACCGGTTGGTTCTGAGCTAGCGTTGTATGACGTAGCGCCTGTTGTTCCTGGTGTTGCTGTTGATCTCAGCCACATTCCAACCGCGGTGTCTGTAAAAGGCTACGGCAAAGACGATTTAGCATCAGCATTAGTTGGTAGCGATATCGTATTGATTCCAGCCGGTGTACCACGTAAGCCAGGTATGGATCGTTCAGACTTATTTAACATCAACGCTGGTATCGTTGCTAACTTGGTTGAAGCAATTGCTGACAACTGCCCGAATGCCTGTGTTGGTATTATCACGAACCCAGTCAACACAACTGTTGCTATCGCGAAGAAAGTTCTTGAGAAAAAAGGCGTATACAACAAGAACAAATTGTTCGGTGTGACCACACTTGACGTGATTCGTGCAGAAACTTTTGTTGCTGAAATTCACGGCAAAAACCCAGCTGAAGTAACCGTTCCAGTTATCGGTGGTCACAGCGGCACGACTATTTTGCCATTGTTGTCACAAACTGGCCTGAGCTTCACTGATGAGCAAATCGAAGCCTTAACCAAGCGCATCCAAAACGCTGGTACTGAAGTTGTTGAAGCGAAAGCTGGCGGCGGCTCAGCGACCTTATCAATGGGTCAAGCAGCAGCGCGTTTCTGTCTATCGTTGGTTAAAGCGTTGCAAGGCGACAACAGCGTTGTTGAATGCACCTACGTTGAAACTGATGGCAAAGATGCTTTGTTTTTCGCTCACCCAGTTCGCCTTGGCGCGAATGGTGTTGAAGAAATTCTGTCGTATGGCGAACTCAGTGCTTACGAAGAAAAAGCGAAAGCTGACATGTTGGATGGTCTGAAAAACGACATTCAAATCGGCTTAGATTTCGTTAAATAAGAACAGCTTCACAATGCCTAAGCAGAGCGTCTTACCACCCATCGTGATAAGTGCTCTGCTTTTTTGTTGCTTTTATTTTCTCACACCTTGGCACGACGATTTATTAATGCGCTATCCGCGCGTGATGGATGGTGCTTGGTGGCAACTTATAACCAGTCAATTCATGCATCACGATGCACCGCACTTATGGTTCAACATCGCCGGTGTTTGGATAGCTTGGTTACTATTCCCAGAGCAACTAAAAACACCGCATAACTGGATCGTTATTGTCCCAATTTTGCTTTCCAGCAGTATTATCGAACTCTTCGGGGCTCCCACGTACGAAGTCTACGCTGGTTTCTCCGGCACTCTTTATGGGGTGTTCGCTTACGCGGCGCTCAAAGATACACTCAACCGCAACTGGATTGGCGGTGTCGTGTTCGCCGCCTTAGTAATAAAAATCTTGATGGACTGGGATCAACCAGAAACAGGCGATGCAATTGCTGTATTTGCACATGTCGGCGGGGCGATAGGCGCAGTTAGTCTAGTTTTTGCCGAAAAACTTGCGTTGAAGCGCAATACCAAGTAGCTAATCGACTGTGTTCATTCGCTAATTTCGTGTACAATCTTTGGCTTAATTTAACAGTCACACTGAAGCTATGAAGTTATCAGAAATCAACGCCTTGATGGCCGCCGACATGACCGGAGTGAACCAGCTGATTGGTGCTGAACTGCAGTCGGATGTCGCTCTTATCAATCAATTGGGTCTGTATATTGTCAATAGTGGTGGCAAACGCTTGCGCCCGCTACTTGCCGTGACCGCTGCACGTGCCGTAAATTACGAAGGGCAAGGGCATTTAACCCTCGCTACAATCATTGAATTTATCCACACGGCTACACTATTACACGATGATGTTGTCGATGCATCAGAATTGCGCCGCGGCAAAGAAACCGCGAATGCCGTGTTCGGTAACGAAGCGAGTGTGTTGGTTGGTGACTTTCTCTATACCCGCGCATTTCAGCTGATGGTGACGTTGAATTCCATGAAGGTGATGAAGATTCTCGCCGATGCGACCAATATCATTTCCGAAGGCGAAGTGTTGCAGTTAATGAACTGCAACGACCCAGACACCACCGAAGCAAGCTACTTTGATGTAATCTACGGCAAAACTGGCAAGCTCTTTGAAGCAGCCACACAACTTGGCGCCGTGTTAGCTGAGCAACCACAGCAAGTCGAAGAAGCATTAGCTGCCTATGGTCGCCACCTAGGTACCGCGTTTCAGTTAGTAGACGATCTATTGGATTACACCGCGGATAGCGAAACGATGGGCAAACAAGCTGGCGATGACCTCGCTGAAGGTAAGCCAACATTACCGTTGTTGTACGCCATGTGGCATGGCAATGATGATGAAGCCGCAATGATTCGTTTTGCGATTGAACAAGGTGACGGTCGCGATCAATTGCAACAAGTGCTGACAGCGATGCAACGTACCGGCGCACTTGAATACACACGTAACCGTGCGCTAAAAGAAGCAGAATTGGCACAGCAACAGTTGGCGCATTTGCCGGAGTCGCCGTATCGCGAGGCGCTGCATGCACTAGCAGCCATCGCCGTCGATCGCATCGCTTAAAAACAAAAGCGATATTAGCTATTAGATATTAGATATTAGAGCTGATGTATCGGGTATTTGTGTTTTATCTAATATCTAACAGCTAATATCGTTCTTGCTTTTCTAATATCTAATATCCAATAGCTAATATCGTAGTTGCATTTCGCCCCGTAGGGGCATATAATTCGCGCCCTGAATTTAATTCAAATAAGCCCCCTCGGGGAAAATCGGAGAAAAACATGTACGCAGTATTCCAAAGTGGCGGTAAGCAACACCGTGTAACTGAAGGCCAAATCGTCCGCCTGGAAAAGCTGGAAGCAGCCACTGGTGATGTGGTTGAGTTCGACCAAGTATTAATGCTGTCGAACGGTGACGACGTGAAAATCGGCGCACCTTTTGTTTCTGGTGGCTCTGTTAAGGCGGAAGTAGTAAACCATGGTCGTGCAGACAAAGTGAACATCATCAAGTTCCGTCGTCGTAAGCACCACATGAAACGTCAAGGTCATCGTCAGTGGTTCACCGAAGTGAAAATCACTGGTATTAAAGGTTAATTGAAGGAGTAACGACACATGGCACACAAAAAAGCCGCAGGTTCAACTCGTAACGGTCGTGACTCAGAAAGTAAACGTCTGGGTGTTAAGCGCTTCGGTGGTGAGTCAGTTTTAGCTGGTAGCATCATCGTTCGTCAACGTGGTACTAAATTCCACGCTGGTGACAACGTCGGTATCGGCCGTGACCACACTTTGTTCGCATTGGCGGACGGCAAAGTTTCTTTTGCGGAGAAAGGTCCTAAGAACCGCAAATACGTTAGCATCGTAACTGAATAATCGTAGCCCGGCGTTCTACGCCGGGACGTGGCGCAGCGACGGTGAATCTCGCCACAGCTACGCTAAGTCTCAAATACGGCTAACAATGAAGTATTGAAACCCCGTCCGGAGTGGCGGGGTTTTTTCATGTAAGCAGATAGGTAAAATCATGAAGTTTGTAGATGAAGTCGAAATTCGCGTAGAAGCAGGCGACGGCGGTAACGGCGTTGTTAGCTTTCGACGTGAAAAATATATCCCCAAGGGCGGTCCCGATGGCGGTGACGGTGGCGATGGCGGCGACGTTTATCTAGAAGCCGATGAAAACCTAAATACGCTGATCGATTACCGCTTTGAGCGTTTCCACCGTGCCCAGCGTGGTGAAAACGGTCACGGCAAAAACTGTACCGGTAAACGCGGTGCAGATTTAGTCTTAAAAGTACCAGTAGGTACCCGCGCGACCGATCAAGAAACCGGCGAAGTGCTGGGCGATTTAACGCGCCACGGCTTACGTCGTATGGTTGCCAAAGGTGGATTCCATGGTTTGGGTAACGCGCGCTTCAAAAGCTCGACTAACCGTGCGCCACGCCAAAAAACAATGGGCACACCAGGTGAAATCCGCACCCTGAAACTCGAACTCATGTTGCTTGCTGACGTGGGGCTCTTGGGTATGCCGAACGCTGGTAAATCAACCTTCATTCGCTCTGTTTCAGCAGCTAAACCAAAAGTAGCCGATTACCCATTCACCACCTTGGTTCCTAACCTCGGTGTTGTTCGTCCAGTGCCACATGCAACCTTCGTTATCGCCGATATTCCAGGTTTGATTGAAGGTGCCGCTGAAGGTGCAGGCTTAGGTATTCGCTTCTTGAAACACCTTGAACGTTGCCGTTTATTGTTGCATCTCGTTGATTTAGCACCGTATGATGAAACCGATCCAGCTGAGCAAGCGGTGAAAATTGTACGCGAACTAGAAAAATACAGTCCGGAACTTGCGGCGAAACCACGTTGGTTAGTGGTCAATAAAGTTGATTTGCTAAGTAAAGAGCAAATTGCCGAAGGCATCGAACGCGTCAAACAAGCGCTTGATTGGGATGGTCCTGTTTACCAAATCTCAGGCCTATCAAACATCGGCACAGATGCGCTATGTAAAGAAATCATCGCGTACTTAGAATCACTGCCAAAGCAAACGCCAGAAGAAATGGAAGCGGAAGCGAAGGCCAGTGTTGAGTTCAAGTGGGACGATTATCACAAGCAGCAGCTTGAAGCGTTTGAAGACGAAGATGATGACGATGATGACTACGACGACGATGATTACGACGTGGAAGTGATCTACCAAAAATAAAAACAAGTTCGATATTAGCTATTGGATATTAGATATTAGAGCGGCAAGTTCGATCTTGGCTAGTGGAACTGATGTATCGGGTATTAGTGTTTCGCTAATATCTAATATCCAATAGCTAATATCGCTTTTGCACTGAGGGGGAGAGATATGCATATTGCTTTAGTGGCGGCTATGGCGGCCAATCGCGTCATCGGCAAAGACGGCAAAATGCCTTGGCATCTCCCTGCAGAACTTCAACATTTCAAACGTGTGACGCTCGGTAAACCAGTCGTTATGGGGCGCACAACTTACGAATCGATTGGGCGCCCATTGCCAGGGCGCACCAACATTGTCTTAAGTCGCAAATACCAACAGCCGTATACCGATGAGCAAGGTGTGATTTGGGTCAGTAGCCCAGAGCAAGCCGTGCACGCTGCTGGTCATACCGATGAATTGATGGTGATTGGCGGTGGTCATGTTTATGCGGAGTTTTTACCGCATGCGCATCGTCTTTATTTAACTCAGATTCAGTTAGAAACCGACGGCGACACGTTTTTCCCAGATTATCATGCGCAAGCAACATGGAATTTGGTTGAATCGGTTGAACATCCTGCCGATGACAAAAATCCCTACCCATTTGTAACAGAAGTTTACGAGCGCGAAACAGCTGACCGCTAAGCCAAATAAAGTGTAAAAAACCCGTTAACGGCGGTTGTTTTTTAACATTTTAATCCGTTGCGAACGCAGATAGCGGTCGTTAACATACCTTTCAAATAGTGATTTAGTGAAAGTGTATGATCGGTTTGGGTACGGCAAAAAAGAGTTTACTGACGGTAATGAGTACAGCATTACTGCTGACCAGCGGAGCTGTCGGCGCACAGCCAGCACTCGCGACGTTCGGCGATGATGTTGCGCTACTGTTTTGTAGCCAAGTACGTCACAACAACTCACAGGATTTCCGTAACAAACTGCGCGAGTATCGCTTGCGCATCCGTGACATTTACCCACGTATTCGCTGTAATGGTGAAAGCATGATTCAATTTGCCCACCACAGCGGCTCTGCGGAAATCGGCCGCTTTATTGCCAATAGTGTACTGATTCGTGATTTGTACGATGTCGGCGATGTGAGTTGGGCTCGTCAGCTGCCTCAGCAAAATAGCATTCGCCAAGTTATCGAAGAACGATTGCAGCAAGTATCTCAATAAACTAAAACAAACTTTTATTTTTTGTAGCTTTCCGCTCACCACCGAGAAAGGATAGACTGGGCACAGTTGTTACAACCGGATAACAAATCATGCGAAATAAGGGAATATCAGCTCTAGCACTTTTGCTAGGGGGAACACTATACATCGGTACTCCAGAAGCTGCCTTTGCAGCGTCACAAGACGATGCCAGTCAAGAATCACCTGCGCTTCAGCAACAAGAAAAACTCACCTCGTGCTATTTAAAAAATATTAGCGAGCAAGTTTTATGTGGCTCACTCATGGTTCCCGAAAACTATGACCAACCAGAGCAGCGCCAAATATCAATTAATTATGCTGTTTTACCTGCCGTAAGTGAAAACAAGAAGGCCGATCCGTTGCTGATTTTGGCTGGTGGACCAGGGCAAGCTGCAACTGAGCTAGCTGCTATGATTAACCGCATGTTTAGCGATGTTCGTAAACAGCGCGACATTCTGTTAATCGACCAGCGTGGTACCGGGAAATCAAATCCTCTTAGTTGCGAGCTTAGTCATGTTGATGAGTTGGTCAAAGCGGATGATGATATCGATTTAGCGCGAATCGCAGGCGAATGTTTAGCGCAATATAAAGATGAAGACCTCACCCAATACCACACCGTGAATGCAATTCGTGATTTCGAAGCAGTGCGTGAGCATTTAGGTTACCCGCAAGTTAACTTATACGGCGGCTCGTATGGCACGCGAGCCGGTTTAGTCTACATGCGTGAAGCACCGGAGTCTGTGCGAGCTGCGGTATTAGATGCTGTGGCACCGCCAGAAGTTGTGGTCGGCCCCTTTGGGCGCCATGGTGCGGATTCATTCAACTTGTTGTTAGAGCACTGCGCTAAATCAGCGGCTTGTCAGTCAACTTTTCCTGAACTGAAAAATACTTACGCGGAAACCCTAGAAAAACTCGAAGACGAGCCGGTACCGTTGACCGTGAACGACCCGCTTACCAATGAACCAACCGATATTCTGATCACCGCCGGTCGTTTTACGTCGGTGATGCGTGTCGGGCTCTATCATCCGGTAACGCGGCAATTATTACCCTATGCGATTCAACAAACGCATCGCGGCAACTACACCCCGTTGGTGGGATTAATTGGCAGCAGCATGTCGCAGTCTGAAATGTATATGGGATTAACCTTATCGGTACTTTGTAGCGAAGACTTGCCACGTGCAACCGATGAGCTGTTAGCAGCAGATGGCGATAACGATTTCATTGGTTCGCGTACTGCCGATGCATTTGTTGAAATGTGCTCGGTATGGCCATCGGTGCCGCGCCCTGAGTCATGGTTTGAACCAGTTGCGAGTGATATTCCAAGCTTGTTACTGTCAGGTCGTTTAGACCCAGTAACGCCACCAACGTGGGGCGCATTAGCAGCGCAAACGCTACCCAATAGCCGTCATCTGATTGCCCCAAATGGCTCGCATACGATCGCCGGCCATACATGCGCGAATAAATTAGCGACGCAGTTTATCAATACACTTGATCTTGCGGCACTGGATGACAGTTGTTTGCAAAATCAAAAACCAATGCCGTTTGTTCTCAATGCCAACGGCAAAGGCTTGTAAGGTACCCGACCATGATTCAAGTGACAGAACTGCGTAAACAATTTGGAAAAGTCACCGCGTTAGACGGGCTTACTTTTACCGCCCCAGAAGGGCAAATTACGGGTTTATTAGGGCCGAATGGCGCTGGTAAAACAACCTGCCTTCGAACCATTTATGGGTTATTAAAAGCAGACAGCGGGCAAGCATTAATTGACGGGATCGATGCCAGCAAACAGCCGTTAGAGGCGCGTCGCAATATCGGTATTTTCCCAGATAAATTCGGCCTTTATGAGCGATTAACTGCGCGTGAACAAGTCGCTTATTTTGCGGCACTGCATGGACTTGAAAAAGACGCCGGGCAGGCGGCTGTACAGGAAGCTTTAGAGCGCCTCGATATGCTTGCGATTGCCGACCGAAAGGCGACCGGCTTCTCACAAGGGCAGCGTATGAAAGTTGCGCTTGCACAAGCCATTGTGCATCGTCCGAAGCATCTTATTCTCGACGAGCCTAGCCGTGGTCTCGATGTAATGAGTACCCGAATTTTGCGCGACTTATTACGTGAGCTGCGTAGTCAAGGCACCAGTATTTTGTTCTCAAGCCATGTCATGCAAGAAGTAGCGGCCCTTTGTGACCAAGTTGTTGTAGTCGCGAAAGGGAAAGTCGCAGCACAAGGCACCACCGACGAACTGTGTCAGTTAACGGGTGAATCAGCGCTCGAAGAAGCGTTTGTAAAAATAATCGGAACCGATGAGGGAATCGCTGCATGAGCAAGTCTGTTCGCAGTCCAATAGGAATTGTTTGGCGCAAAGAATTAAAAGACGCTATTCGTGATAAACGCTCAGTTATGGCCGCTATGTCTTACGCATTTTTCGGCCCATTGTTAATGGCTGTTGCCTTTTATGTCATGATCAGTCAATTGACGGATCCGAGTGATGTTGAAATCGATATTAAAGGCGCAGAACACGCACCGGCACTCATCGAATATTTACAACAGCAAGGTATTGTTGAACGTGAAAAGGCGTGGCCAGCAGGGCAGCAACCTATTGAGTTAGTGATCGGTGAGAGTTGGGCCGATGATATCGCTAAAGCGCAGCCGGCGCCGATTACGTTAACCGCTGACTTTAGTGCGACTAAACAACGTTCGGATATTCGCCGTATTGAGAAAGCTATTGAAGGCTACGGGAGTAAACTCTCGTTTATTCGTATGCAAATGCGCGGGCTCGACCCACGCGTGGTGCAGCCTATTGACTTAGTGAAACACGACACGGCAACCAAAGGCTCGCGCTCGGCTATTCTCATGGGCAGTGTCCTGATATTTATTCTGTTGTCAGTGTTCTTTTCAGGTATGAATGTAGCGATTGATATCAGTGCCGGTGAGCGTGAACGTAACTCACTCGAACTGCTATTGTCACAACCGCTTAGTTCGCATCAGCTGGTGCTTGGTAAAGCATTTGCAGCGAGTTGTTTTGCGATGTTTGGTGGCATTTTGAGTGTCGTGCTGATACCGCTAATCTTCCGCTTTTTGCCATTACACGATATTGGGATTAGCGTCGCCATTGAATGGCCGATGATGTTGCTGATGGTGTTGATGCTGGCGCCATTAGCGTTATTTGCAACCGCACTGCAGTTGTTTGTCAGCTTCCGCGCAAAAAGCTTTAAAGAAGCTCAAACGTATATCTCATTTTTGCTGATGTTACCGATGCTTGCGGTATTTGGCGTTGAATTTGCGCGCCTTAAGAACCCTGTACTGTACTATTTGCCGCTGACGGGACAACACCAAGCGCTACTCGATATTATTAAGGGCGAGGCGTTGCAGTGGTTGCCGTTGGTGGTGAGTGGGGTGGTAACGGCAATTGTGAGTTTGTTGATTATTCGCGTGATTGGTCGGATGCTCGCCAGCGAAAAAGTCGTCTTCGGTCTTTAAACCCAAAAACGATATTAGCTATTGGCTATTGGATATTAGAAAAGTAATAAATACCCGTTTACATCACATCCATTATCCATTAGCTAATATCGAACTTGCACTTCGAATATCTAATATCCAATAGCTAATATCGACTTTGAATTTGATAGTAAAGCCACTGGCCGAGGCGGCGCAGTTGCGGCAGAGGAAACTTCGGTAACGGCGACTCATAAAACGGTAGCGCTGGAAGCTTCTCGCCCATCGCTAATTCCGCGACTCGCTGACCCGCTAACTGCGTAAACGTCACCCCTGCGCCGCAATAGCCCATGCTCGTAAATACGTTTGCGGCTGGGCTATAAATGCGCGGGTAGTCATCTAGCGCCACCGATACCCAACCACTCCAACTGTATTCAGGTTTCTCTTGGCTCAATTGCTTTAACGCTGGAAAGGTATCAGCCATAGCACTCAATAAATGGCGCTGATAACGCTCCTTGTGCGCATCTTTGCCGCGGATGGCACCGCGTCCACCAAATAATAGGCGACCATCGGGCAACAGCCGGAAGTAATATTTGAGTGTGCGAGTATCCATGACGAGTTCGTGCGGAGCAACACCAATGGCGGCGCGCTCGGCATCAGTTAATTGGCGCGTAACCAAGACACTCGAGAGAACCGGTAGGCTGCGTCCGTGAATGGCTGGGTGTAAATGGTTAGGCGTATAACCATTAGTGGCAACAATCACTTTGTTCGCAACAATACTGCCGCGTGGCGTCGTTAATTGATGCTGACCGTTACTGAGTGTTTGCCAATGTTCAACTGGTGCATTTTCAACTAGGGTGGCACCGGCAGCGACTGCTTGCCGTGCAACACTTGCAAGCAACAACAGTGGGTTCACTCCAAAACTTTGCGGAAAGTGAATGGCCGCAAACGCTTGTGGACTTTTCACTCGGGCCTGAATTGCGTCGTAATCAAGCCAGTTTGTGTTCGGCTCATATTGGCATAACGCCCGATATTGTTGCTCAAGCTCGCCTATTGCTGCGGACTTGTGAGCAATTTTCAAATAGCCACCACGTTGCACTTGCAGCTGTTCTGGACAAGCCTGCAGGTGACGCTCAAGACGTTCAAAGGCGAGTTGATATTCATTTTGAATTGCTTGCGCGACGGCCTCACCGCAGCGTTTCTTCCAAGCAACATAACCCAAGCGACCAGTGCCTGGCATTGCAAAGCCGGCATTGCGCGTTGAACACCCCCAGCCGAGCTGATTCGCCTCCACCACAACAACGCGTTGTTGAAAGCGCTCAGCGAGCTCAAGGGCAGCGTTCAGACCGGTATAGCCGGCGCCAATCACCACAATATCAGCTTGTTCAGGTAAGGTGTCGGCGCATTGCGGCCACGAAGTTTGGGTGTGTGCGTGCCAATAGCTGGCAGGATAGGGTTGATTGGGGCCTGGATTTTTGTCGTGAAGAGGATCGTACATTGCACCAGGCCTTATTGAATCAATTAAATTTAAGTATCATCTCACCCGCGGTGCAATAGCACACACCGTCGCAGACAGGGCAGTGGTAGCCTTCGTTAATGGATAGGTCATACCAACGCTTATCGTGCTCCTGAATCAATTCACCTCCACAGCGGGTGAAGTATTCGAACGCCGCGTTATCAGGGCTCTGCATCCAAATATGTGCTAAACCCGCCGTGCATCCGAGCTTTTTCGCTTCAGCAATCGAATGGTCAAGCAAGCCACGACCAATACCACCGCCACGTACGTCGGGGTCAACGGCCACACACTTGAAGTAGCACAGTTGTTCAGCTGGCACTGGCCAATCAGATGGGCTGCAATGGCCATCAATATCCCAGTTGCCCGGCGCAAACGTCAGCCGAATACCGGCCAATTTGCCATCGGCAAACGCTAACCAATTCAGGTTGATATCGCCAACGCGGCCGCGCTGATCATAATCCGCAAGTGACTCTGGCGTTAAGTAGTTATCGCCATGTACGCGGTTGCCTAATTCAAGTACGGCCGCATAGTCAGCGGCCGTCATTTGTCTATATTCAATCATAAAAACCAGGTTCGATATTAGATATTAGATATTGGATATTAGTAAGAGCGGCATCGCTAATATCTAATATCCAAATGCTAATATCGTTTTCGTATTTTAGTAGCGGTAGTCGTCGGACTTAAACGGTCCTTCAACAGCCACGTGAATATAATCAGCTTGCTGCTGAGTCAATTTCGTCATCACACCACCGAAACCCTGCACCATATAACGCGCAACTTCTTCATCCAATTGCTTAGGTAATACTTCAACGCGCAACTTGGCAGCTTTCTCAGCCGCTGGCAAATCAGCAAACTTCTCGTCAAATAAGTGCATTTGCGCCAATACCTGGTTGGCAAAAGAACCATCCATGATACGGCTTGGGTGACCCGTTGCGTTGCCTAAGTTTACCAAACGGCCTTCTGATAACAACAACAAGTAATCGTTCTCATCATCGCTACGATGAATTTTATGCACCTGAGGCTTCACTTCATCCCAGCGCCAGTTTTCACGCATAAATTTGGTGTCGATTTCGTTATCGAAGTGACCAATGTTACAAACCACAGCAGTTGATTTCAACGCTGCCAACATGTGACGGTCACACACATTGACGTTACCGGTGGTGGTGACAATCAAATCGATGTTTTGCAACAAGTCGCGATTGATGCCATCGGCAGAGTTCGTGTTAACACCATTGATGTACGGCGATACAACCTCATAGCCGTCCATACATGCCTGCATAGCACAAATCGGATCCACTTCAGTGATTTTGACGATCATGCCTTCTTGGCGCAGACTTGCCGCTGAACCTTTACCAACATCACCGTAGCCAACGACCAAAGCTTTCTTACCTGATAATAAGTGGTCGGTTGCACGCTTGATCGCGTCGTTTAACGAGTGACGGCAACCATATTTGTTGTCGTTTTTCGATTTGGTAACCGAGTCATTCACGTTGATTGCAGGTACTTTTAAGGTGCCGTGCTTGAGCATTTCCAATAAACGATGCACACCGGTTGTGGTTTCTTCGGTGATACCGTGAATTTTATCGAGCATGTGCGGATATTTTTCGTGAATCAGCAGGGTTAAGTCACCGCCGTCATCCAAAATCATGTTGGCATCCCACAACTCACCGTCTTTATGACAAGTTTGCTCGAGGCACCATTCATATTCTTCTTCAGTTTCACCTTTCCAAGCAAACACTGGCACACCAGCGGCTGCCATAGCTGCTGCTGCGTGGTCTTGCGTCGAGAAGATGTTGCAAGATGACCAGCGCACTTCAGCACCAAGCTCAATCAAGGTCTCAATCAAAACCGCAGTTTGAATGGTCATGTGAATGCAGCCGATGATGCGAGCACCAGATAACGGCTTGCTATCAGCATATTTACGACGAATGGTCATCAATGCTGGCATTTCAGATTCTGCGATAGCAATTTCTTTACGGCCCCAATCGGCCAAGCTAATGTCTGCGACTTTGTAATCTTGCATAAATACCTCTTAATTCGTTACTCAAAAAGCGAGTTCGATATTAGCTATTGGATATTAGATATTAGAGAAAATCGAAACATCAGGGCTAATATCTAATATCCAATAGCTAATATCATGTTTGCTTTTAACTAAATTCGGGTTCGTGCTGGAGGCGAATCAACAACTGCTGCTGCCGATCAAGACTCAACCGAGGACCAAAATTCGATACCACCTCGGCTGCCGCATGGCTCGCCAACAAACCACATGCCGCCAATGAATAATTACGCGTGAGCCCATACATCATGGCACCAGCAAACATGTCACCCGCACCATTGGTATCAACCGCTTTAACTTTTACGCCAGGAATCACCACCTGGCGTTCGCCGTCGCCTAGTAAAGCGCCGTTCTTGCCTAGTGTAATCGCGACCAAATCGGCATGCTGTTGTAATTGCTGCAGCGCTTCTTGTACGTCTGTGGTGCCCGTTAAGATCCCAGCTTCTTCTTCATTACAGAATAGAACGTCAACGCCACCATCAAGAATCAAATCGATGCCATCACGGAAATACTTCACCATGGCTGGATCGGAACAGGTGACAGCGATTTTCGTACCGTTGGCACGGGCAATCTCTTTCGCGCGAACGATAGCTTCACGCGCGACCATTGAGGTGACCAGGTACCCTTCAATGTAGAGATACTGAGCGCGCGCAATCGCGTCTTCATCAAGCTCGTCAACAGATAGATCGGCAGTGATACCCAAGTAGGTGCGCATCGTACGTTCGGCGTCTGGGGTGACCATCACCAAACAGCGACCGGTTTTACCTTCGTGCTTTTGGCTACCTGTATTGGTGGTAATGCCAACTTGCTCCAAATCTTCACAATAAAATTTGCCAGCGTGGTCATCAGCAACTTTACAGCAATAAAATGCTTTGCCGCCAAACTGGGCAAAACCCACTAACGAGTTGGCTGCAGAACCACCGCCAGATTGCTTCTTTAATTCGCCGCGTTGAGCCAATAACTTGATAAGGCGCTCTTGGTCCTCATCTTCTATCAGCGTCATCATGCCTTTTTCAATTTGATGCTGCTGTAGAAATTCGTCTGTGACTTCAAATTCCTGATCAACGAGCGCGTTGCCAATTCCAACGATATCAATAGGTTCCATGCCTTTCTCGTATAAGGTTTTCATTACGTTATAAAACAAAAAATCCGGCCGCAAAGTATACCGCAGCCGGATTAGTAGGTCGATAAATTGGTTAAGCTTTGTAACCGCCAGGAACGCCCTTGGTGGTGATACTGACCGCATCATGTGCGTGGAGTGATTCGTAGTGATTTACACGAACCCAGAAGTCAGAGAATTGCGCCTGTAAATTCAATGCATGCTGTAAGCGGCGCGCAGCGTCCTCACAGAACATCAAGTTTTGTCCGTTGAGGCGCGCAAACTCTTGCTCGTCTTCGCGTTTTACGGCAGCTTGTACCGGCGTCTTCAACGCATCTTCAATGGCATCAATCAGGGCAATAATCGGCAATTCACTCACGTTATCACCCATGATGACCTTCACTTGTGCAATGGAGCGCTGGCTGTGTGGCGTTGCCACGATACCTTGTGTGGTACCCAACCAACGGTGCACTAATTCGGCATCAACTTCAGCATCAGTGCCAAACTGGTTGGCAAACGCATCTTGAATCAACTGACGGGCAAGCGCCGCTGAGCATGGACAAGTGCTTGAATACGGTACTTCAACACCGAGTTCGAGGTTCAATTTGCCACTGTCGTAACGACCAGTTACCGTCACCGGATACGCTTTCCAGCCTTGTTTTTTGCTGATCAACGACTTACGGCGCAAGTGGTAATCGAAACTAAATTTCACATAAGCTTGATCTGCAAGCCCATCGTGACTATCTATAAAGTCATGCAATAATTTACCGAGTGAGTGATGGCTCAATACATCATTGTTTGATAGATCTTCCAACAATAGATACAAGCGAGACATATGTATGCCTTTCGCTTTCGGATCGGTAAGATTGACGAATGCATCAACATGCGCACTGACTGGGCGCTCAGGTTCTTGTGCAGCACCGACCACCAGAGGCATCTCGATATTGCTCATGCCGACCCAATCGAGTTTGCCCTCGGTTTGTGCGCGAGTTTGATTGGCGATGTCTGGCATCATTGTTGGTGTAGCTGTTGGCATGCTTGTACGGCTCCAAACGTTAAAAATACTGATCCCTGCGAAAGGGGGCGATAGTATACAAGAATTATGCTCAATACGGTAGTTTGCCAGATTGGGTTTATAACCGAAGGAAAAGTTTTCGATTAGGTGAATCGAAAAATATGGATAAGGAAACCACGATGTTGGATGAAAAATTATTAGAGCAGTACCACGAGCTACTCGGAAATGAAGGTGTACACGAAATGTACGATACCTTCAGTGACAACATTGCCGGTTATTTAGACCACCTTCAACATCTCGTAAAAAAGCGTGACGAAATAGAAACACGTCGGCAAGCTCATAAAGTGAAAGGCGCCTGTCGCGCTGTTGGGTTACGTCAATTAGCAAGTCAAATGGAGCGCTTAGAACGCGAAGATTGGTACTGGGATGATGCAGATGATTTGCTGGAGCAGTGGGCGATTGAATTGCCACTGCACCAGCATCAATTACGTCGCTGGTTACATGCTCGGGGCATTTAACGACGGTTGCTCAAGGTGCTGAATTGAAACATCACCAATGAAGCGATAGCCTTCACCATGAATGGTGGTAATCAGATTTGGTGAATCAGGTTGTGCTTCGAAATGACGACGGATGCGACGAATGGCAACATCAACGGTGCGGTCATTCGGGCGCAATTCACGGTCGAGCATTTTCTTCACTAAGGTTTCACGGTCAAGGATTTTACCTGGGTTAGTCAGGAATAATTCCATCGCGCGATATTCACTTTTTGGTAAACGGAACATTTTACCGTCTGGTGAGAATAAGCAGCGACTGTCGCTCTCTAAACGCCAGCCATTGAATTCATACACCACACTGTCATGACCAACGTTTTTCTGCTGGCTCTTCAGTGCTTCGATTCGACGATACAAGTTGCGTACGCGAATAATTAATTCTTTCGGATTGTAAGGCTTGATGAGGTAATCATCAGCGCCCAGTTCCAAGGCGAGCAAGCGATCTTCCTCAGCATCGCGACCAGTCAGGAATACTAAGCCAATGTTGTCGTTCTCGCGTAACTTTTCAGCAAGTTCGATACCGCTTTTACCGGGTAAGTTGACATCCATAATCACGAGGTCAATTTGCTGGCGAGCCATAATGCGTTGCATTTGCATCCCATCGGCAGCATCAAACACGTCATAGCCTTCTTGCTGAAATAGGCGAGTTAGCGTATTTCGTGTGACAACTTCATCTTCAACGATTAGTAATCTGGCGCTCATAGAGGGTTCCAAGAATCTGTTAACATGTGTTGAAATTTGGTAATGAAATATAGTGTAGCATGCGATTTTATATATAGCTTCATAATCATGCAACTATTCTTACAAAAGTTTACTTGCTTGGTGCGACTTGTCTTACCGGCACGCTAATATGGAACTCGGTACCGCGCTGTGACGGGCTGGCTAGGCTGATTTGGCCTTGTAACGCATGAACCACCAAGTTATATACCAAGTGCAAACCAAGACCTGCGGCTCCGTGGCTACGTTTCGTTGTTACGAAGGGGTCGAACACCACTTTCAGCAATTCATCTGGAATACCATCCCCGTTGTCATAATAATTCAACTCGAGTTCACCGCGTTCAGCATCGTCTTCGAGGGCGTGATAGCGAAACTCAAATTTAATGCTCGGCTTTACGGTATGCGTGAATGCATGTTGTAATGCGTTTTGTACCAGTTGATTGATCACTTGATTAAGCGGGCCCGGTCGCACATTCACTGTAAGATCTTCTGGGAATTCAGCGCTCAGTTGAATCTGCGCCAACTCGGGATGACGACTGCGCAAACTTTGCTCGATATCATCCCAGAATTTAGCAATCTGTACGGGACGATCTTCATCACTGAACTGATCCATCGATAACTTACTAAAGTTACTGATTAAGTCAGCGGTACGGCGAATATTACGACTAATCAGCGCTAAGTTTTCATCAAAGGATGTCATGTAACGCTGAAACTCCTGACTGGTCAGCTTCTTCTCCGCAAACTTCTGTTTCATCGAGACCAAGTTATCTTGCAGAATCGATGTTGACGTCACCGCCAAACCAACCGGAGTATTTACTTCGTGCGCCACACCAGAAACCAGCTTGGCTAAACTTTGCATTTTTTCCGCTTGCACCAATTCATTTTGGTATTGGTGCGCGGTGGCAAGCGCTTGCTGCAATTCTTGGTTGGACTCAAATAGCATTTGTGTCCGTTGTTTCACTTGCAGCTCAAGTTCAGCATTCAAGTCACTGGCTTGGCGCTCAGCTTGTTCTTGGCGCTTGATATGTTGCTGAATACGGCTCAAGAGAGAGTTAAACGCAATAGCCACACGGTCGAGCTCTTGCAGTTCAAATTCGTGCAGCGCCGTGCCATATTTTTTATCGCGGGCGATATCTTGAATACTCTCAACCATCTCATCGAGAGGTTGGGTGATAATGCGCCGCAACCACAATGACATCAACCAACTTAAAATTAAACTCGCCGTAGTAATTGCCGCACTAATAGCCAGCGAGAACAACTGTGCCCGGTCATAATCTTCACGCGATGTGCGGATGTAGACATAGCCTTGTAGCGAATCTTCAACCATCAATGGGCGTGCAGTCTCCACATAGGTGTCCGTAAAGCGCGCTTGAGTTAGTGTGCGAGCGCGCTCAAAGTGTACCGGAATAGAGGCTTCTTGCTCGGCGTAATAACTAGCAAAAAAGCTGAGCGAATCGTTATCAGGATCGTGGCGGTAGAGGTGAATATGTTTAATTAATGGCGAGCTTTGAAATGAGCGCAGCCAGCGCTCCGCCGAGTCGGCTTGATTGTAAACCATGAAAGCGTTTGCATTGCCGGCAATAAAACTCGCTAGCTCGTCGGTTTGACGAAGTAAGCGCTGATGGGTATCGAGAATGAAGTTAAAGCTCAGGACAATACACGCCAACGCCACCGAGATAGTCGTAATTAAAATGACTAAGCTGGTGACGCTGCGTTTGATTGAACTGACTTTAAACGTCATCGTAGCCATACCTCGTCAGCGCCGCTTGGTATGGTTTTTTGCCGTGCTTTTTTTAGTCGCACGATAAACCGCAAACTTGTTATCTTCGGCCACACGCTCGCAGTGACCAAACGCTTGTTCGATCAGCTCTGGCCATGGCAGGAAGCGATTCGCAACCAACCATAGTTCACCATGCCCATACAAATGGTCATATACCTGCCGTAAAAATTGCTTACCAATTTCGTAATCGGTTGATAGGCCGGTATGAAACGGCGGGTGACTTACCACGTAATTAAATTGCCCTAATGATTTGTCGAGGCCGTCGCTGGCAATGCACGAACCATCCAAACCGTTGAGTTCAAGGGTACGTTCAGTTGCCCGTAAGGCTAGTGCACTCACGTCCAAATAAGTGATTTCTAGGGCTGGCGATTGCCGATTAAGCCAAGCACCGAGAACGCCATGTCCACAGGCAAAGTCGAGTACCTTACCTTGCGACCACACTGGCAGATGCTGTAGTAAAATTGCGCTACCGGTATCAATACTTGGGAACGCAAATACGCCCGGTAAACTGGCTAATTTCAACGGCGAGCCTTGTTGTGGCTGTTCTAACTCCACGTAAGCAAAATGGTCGTCAACGTTAAAATGCTCAGCGTGCTGATTCACACTGGTTCTTAACAGTAGGGAATGATTCCCCACGGCCATTTTTTGCGCCGGTGCAACCGTATCTGGAAATTGCTTATGAATGCTCTTTATGCCACCGCGATTATCGCCAACCAACCAAATAGTTGCACCCTCGGGTAACACATGACGCAGTGCTTCGAGCACATATAAAGTGAGTTGCTTTTCTTTCGGTAACCAAACGAGTGCAGCTTTAGCAGAGCCGGCTTGCGGGGCGTCTGCACCAAAATGGTGCAAAATTTCGGGCGCTTGGCGTTGCCACTTCTGCGCGTAGCCTGCATGCCACTGCCAGCAACTGACCACCGGTAATAACTGGGCTAACTCCGCATCAGGAGCGTTAACAACCAGCAACGGCTCATCTTCGAGTCGAGTTTGCTGGCGCAGAACAAGTTGTGAGGGTGGACTCAAATGCTTCAATATGTGCTTCTCTAAACGTTATATTGGTTTCTGATCGTACGCTTCCACGAAAACATCAACGTTTTCGCTGGCGTGCTCAATGCGCTCACCATCAAATTGTGCCACATTGAACAAAGCTTCGCCTTCGTTGGCAACCGGAATGTTGCTAATGCCAATTACAATACCATGGTATGGGCTTTTAATCGCATGCAGATCATCTCCATGCGGGTTCACTGTTTGCGCAACAACTTGCCCCTTATTAATGGTCTGCCCAAGCTCTACTTTGGGTACCACTAAACCATCATATTCGTTGCGGATCCAAGCGCTACGATGCGCCACAATCGGCTTCACTTTCTTGCGACTACGCCGGCCCTTCAACATTTTCAGGCTTTTCATCACATTTTGTACGCCAGTAACGCCGGCTTTAATAGCAGCATAATCGAAACGCAGCGCTTCGCCGGCTTCATAAAGAATCAGCGGAATACCCAATTCAGACGCCAACGAGCGTAACGAGCCATCGCGCTCCTTACTATGCAAAATAACCGGGGTACCGAACGCTTCAGCCATTTCTAGCGCATCGCCATTATCGGTATCAACCCGAATCTGCGGCAAATTACTGCGATGAATTGCACCGGTATGCAAATCGATAATGTGCGTGGCATTTTGCACCAAACTTTCGTTGAACAAGTGCGCCAAACGGCTACCCAATGCACCCCGTTCAGAGCCTGGGAAGCATCGATTAAGATCACGTCTATCGGGTAAATAGCGCGATTGCTGAATAAACCCAAACACATTCACAATCGGCACAATAATCACCGTACCTGCCAACTGCAACGGATCCAGCTCACCCATTAAACGCCGGCATACTTCAATGCCATTGAGTTCATCACCGTGAATTGCCGCGCACACCAACAATGTTGGACCCGGCTTCACACCGTGAAAAACCTCCGCGTGCAAATCCATCGGCGTATCGTTATATAACCGCGCAGCAGGTATTTTGACGCTGTGCCGCGAGCCAGGAGCAATGCGCTGGTTGGCTAACTGAAAAGATTTATGCTTCATAAAATTCGTTCGCTACGCTCTTCGTTGTTCGTGCGCTTCGCTGTTCGTCCGTTCGGCTTCGCCTTACTATTCGATGTTAACTTCGAACAGCGCGAAGAGCGCACGAACAGAGAACGAAGTGAACGCACGAATAACGAATAACGCTTTTGGTGTTAGCCCTTACCCTTGGTTCTGGTTTTATTCGCTTTTGCGTTCTTTTCAATGAAGCTGATTATTTGATCAGCCACATCCTTGCCGGTCGCACCTTCAATGCCCTCAAGGCCTGGCGATGAGTTGACTTCCATCACCAGTGGACCATGGTTGGAGCGCAAGATATCTACACCAGCAACATTCAGGCCCATTGTTTTGGCGGCTTTCACTGCGGTTGCGCGCTCAGCTGGTGTCAATTTTACGAGGCTAGCTGAACCACCACGGTGCAAGTTTGAGCGGAATTCGCCAGGCTTAGCTTGGCGTTTCATGGCCGCTATAACTTTATCGCCAATCACGAAGCAGCGGATATCGGCGCCGCCAGCTTCTTTAATGTATTCCTGCACCATGATGTGCGATTCCAGCCCCATAAAGGCTTCGATAACACTTTCTGCCGCTTGGCGCGTTTCGGCAAGTACCACACCAATACCTTGAGTACCTTCGAGTAGTTTGATAACCAGCGGTGCGCCGCCGACCATCTCAATCAAATCGGGGATATCTTGCGGCTGACTTGCAAAACCAGTCGTTGGTAACCCAATGCCTTTGCGACTCAGCAACTGCAGTGAGCGCAATTTATCGCGGCTACGTGAAATGGCTACAGATTCATTTAACGGATACGTGCCAATCATTTCAAATTGGCGCAGCACAGCAGTACCGAAGAAGGTAATCGATGCACCGATACGTGGAATAATCGCATCGTATTGCGGCAGATCTTTACCTTTCATGTGAATGGAGCTTTCGCGGGCGTTGATATTCATGTAGCAGCGTAGCGGATCGAGCACATCAACAATATGCCCTCGCGCTTCGCCAGCCTCCACTAAGCGGCGGGTTGAATAAAGACGCGGGTTTCGCGATAAAATTGCAATTCTCATGCGGTAGCTCCAGGCTGGCCGAGTAAATAAGATTTGTCAGGGTCCACGACAAAGTGGCCGCGCATGGCTTGGCGCCCCAACAGCATACGAAATTTCATGGTGTCGCGGTTCGTCAACGTCAACTCAATCGGTTGCGAAAACTCACCTAAATGTAATGTCGATAGAATAACATATCGCAGCTCAGTATGACCTCCAGAATCTGTCACTTCGCGTTGATCGTGAATTTTCGCTTCACACATCAATTCACGGTCGCTGTGTTGTTCTGGATGCAACCAAATCCGTAACCAGTTCTCGCCATTGCGCTCAAACGGTTCAAGCTTAAAGGCATGCAAACAAGAGGTGCGTGCGCCGGTATCTACTTTCATTTTTAGGGCGTCGATGCCAAGCTCGGGGAGTGAACCCCATTCGCGCCATCCAAGTGTTTGCATAAAAAATCCCTTACTGATCAAAAGCGTTGTTCGTTATTCGTACGCTTCGCTGTTCGTCCGCGCTACGCGCTGTTCGACAATAATAACCGCGAACAGAGAGGCGCAGCCGAACGGACGAACAGTGAACGAAGTGAACGCACGAATAACGAATTACGTTCTTGTGTTTTTCAACTGTTGTAACCACGTGATGAATTCTTCCGGAGGGCGATCAAGCGCCGTCGCCGAAACAAACAAATCATAACCTAATAATTCGCGAAAGTGTTCACATCTTACCGCGAACATCGCTTGTACGCCGCGATACTCTGTACCCGAGGCGCCCTTATAACGGTCTGGAACTTCGAAATATGGCGAGTACTCACGTAAATCTGGTCGCTCATGACGCAGGGCGGCAATCAATAAATGCCGTTGTTCGCTGAGTAAATACACGGCAAGCCGCGGGGTAATACTCTGCAGCACAGGTTCTATATCGTGCAGACGAAAACCAATATAAGGCATAGATTCGAGCTCAAGACCGCGATGCAATCGAGGGATATCAAAACGTAGAATATTATCCCACTGAATTTGCCAAGTTCCACGCCGGTGCAAATACGTGATTGTCTGCGGCGTGATACTCATACTAACTGGGGGCTCAAAAATCTTGGCACTGCCTAAAAATATCAATACTGCACTGGTGATAAATAGAAGCCCGTAGGCGGCAGCTATAATCGGGGTATCAGTAAGCCATAAAAACATGGTTACGGCAAAAATGACCACGCCAAGCGCATTAAATCCGAGCCCATGCGAGCGGGTGAGCGGCTGCACATAAACAATGCGTTCGGGTGTCGACGTATCATTCATAGGCACGAGCCGGATCGGACAAACCAAACGTTTCACGAATGATTTGACCGGTAAATTGGGTTTTTAAATAAAAGCCGCGTGGCAAGGTTTGAATGACCGCACCGTTCGCCCCAATCGCTTCAGTGAGCGCACGGCTATTGGCTGCTTTCGGGCGTAATTGCAATACTTCGCCCTGGTGTGCAGTAATCGATTCCACTTCACCCAGTGCAATTTTGTCCATATGCTCTTGCCAGTCCGCGCGCAATTGCGCTTCTTGCTTGGTATTGGGTTGCCACAAAAAGGCGGTACCAATGGTGCGTTCCGCTAATGGCACCTCGCGGCGGCCATCGATGGGAATCCAAAGTACACACTGCAACTTGTTGCGTACGTTACTGGTCTCCCAAGTTAACTGATGCACATCAATGAGCGGGGTGGTGCACACAAAGGTTGTTTCGAGCGGTTTGCCCTGGGCATCAAGCGGAATAGTTTTTAGTTCCACACCGAGTTCGGGGAAGTCTTGTAATGCTTGTGAACCTGCGCTGGCGCCGAGCGCAGCTTCGAGAAGTTGTCCAACCCAACCCTTGTTGCGGCGCAGATCATTAGGCACGGTCATGCCCAGTTGCGTCGCCAACTCTGCAAAACTAAGCCCAGCGAGCGCGCTGGCCTGATCAAAGAGCTGTTTGAGTTGCACAATTACCTCGTCTAAACGGATTAATCCTTTCATTCATGCCGCGATTATGGAAAAATCCAAGCCATATGTCGAATTTATGAGGGCGCTCGCGTGATAGACGCAGAAGGATTTCGCGCCAATGTAGGAATCATTATCTGCAACGAGCAGGGACAAGTCTTTTGGGCGCGTCGATTCGGGCAACATAGCTGGCAATTTCCGCAAGGTGGTATTGATGATGGCGAAACGCCTGAACAAGCTATGTACCGTGAACTCTGGGAAGAGGTAGGGCTTAAGCCCGAGCAAGTCGAAATTGTTTATACCAGTCGCAATTGGTTTCGTTACCGACTGCCAAAGCGTTTGGTACGACGCGAACAACGACCAACCTGTATTGGTCAAAAGCAGAAATGGTTTTTACTGCGGTTAAAATGCAACGAGAGCGATGTGAACGTCATGCAGTCGTCACATCCTGAGTTTGATGATTGGCGGTGGGTAAGTTTTTGGTACCCTGTGCGGCAAGTTGTGTCGTTCAAACGAGAAGTTTATCGACGGGTTCTAAAAGAGTTTTCTGCCGTTGTGATGAACGCAATGCCACGCCGTTCAAAGCCACCGCGCCGCCGTCGTTCTTAAACAAACCGTTGGTGATCTACAAGGCAGCCTATGCTTCGAGTACTACAACGCATCGTTGAAGCTGTGAATCAAGCGCCAGATTTCGAGCTGGCGCTACAAACCATGGTGCGCCAAGTTAAAGAAGCCCTGCACACTGACTCCTGTACCGTCTATCTTGCTGATCACGAACAACATCAATTTGCCCTAGCGGCAACTGATGGCCTAGAAATTCGCTCCGATAAACCGATTCATGTTCCCTTTGGTGAGGGTGTGATCAGCCTTGCCGCCTCGCGTGAAGAACCGTTGAATATTGCCAACGCGTCGGAGCACCCAGCTTTCTTACGCTTGGAACACGTGGTTGAAGATCGCTACAAAGCGATGCTGGCAGCGCCGGTGATTCATCGTCGCCGCGTGCTTGGTGTGCTGGCCGTGCAACAAGAGCAGGCACGAGCCTTCACCCGCGATGAAGAAGCCTTTGTGGTAACACTCGCAGCACAGTTAGCTGTGGTGATTGCTCACGCTGAGGCAAAAGGCTTGTTGAGAACCGCTAAGCAGTCCCCATGGTTACAGACAATTAAAGGATTACCTGCGGCACCTGGCGTTGCTATCGGTGAAGCGTTTGTAGTGAAACCACCGGCACGTCTTAGTGAAGTGACGCCCAAACGCAGTGATATGCCGGAACATGAAATCCGCGCATTTCGCGCCGCTGTTGCCCGCACTCGCCAAGAACTATTAACCATTAGCGATAGCATGAAAGGGCAGGTAGCCGAAGAGACGTTAGCGATTTTCGACGTCTACCACGCCATGATGGATTCGGCGAGCCTTGGTAAAGAGGTTGAGCAAACGATTAATGATGGCTGGCGTGCGCAAACGGCCTTAAAACTGGTGGTTGAGCAGTTGGTCAATCAGTTTGAGAACCTCGATGACGAATATATTCGTGAGCGCGCCAGTGATGTGCGTGATTTAGGGAATCGTATTCTCGCTCATTTGCAGAACCGCGAAGCGCGCAAATTTAATCCGCCGAAGCAGTGTATTTTGGTTGCTGACGAAGTCACCGCAACCATGTTAGCGGAGCTACCGCAGGCTGAAATTATTGGCATGGTATCGCTACGCGGTTCGGGTAATTCTCATGCTGCTATTATGGCGCGTAGCATGGGTATTCCAGCCGTACTTGGGGTTGACGACATCGAGCTGAATGAAGTCAGTGGCGAAACACTGATTGTCGATGGCTACAACGGTGATGTCTTTGTTAACCCGCCATTACAGGTCGAAAATGAATACCGCCAACTTGCGGATGAAGAATTAGCGCTGCGGCAAAAAGTAATGCAGGCGCGTGACCTGCCAGCCGAAACTACCGATGGTGTGCGTGTTCAACTTAATTTGAATGTTGGCTTAAACACCGAGCGCGATTGGTTAAACGATTTGAACGTGCATGGCGTTGGGCTTTATCGTACCGAAATTCCGTTCATGATGCGTGAGCGCTTGCCAACAGAAGATGAACAAGAAGAATTGTACAGTGCGGTGCTCGAGCAGTTCCGCGGTGCACCGGTCGTTATGCGAACGCTCGATGTCGGCGGCGATAAGCCGTTGCCATATCTACCCATGGATGAAGAGAATCCATTTTTAGGCTGGCGCGGTATTCGGATGACACTTGATCATCCAGAAATTTTCTTGGTGCAAATTCGTGCCATGCTGCGGGCATCTGTGGGGCGCAATAATTTACGTATTTTGCTACCGATGATCACGAGTGCGGAAGAAGTTGATGAAGCTGTTCGCATGATTCATCAGGCCTACCATGAAGTTGCCGAAGAATTGCAATGCAGCGTTGATGAGCAATTATTTGAGCCTCAAATTGGCGTAATGATCGAAGTACCTGCGTTGATTTATCAGTTACATTGTGTGGCCGATAAAGTCGATTTCTTTTCAGTGGGCACCAATGATTTAACCCAATACATGCTGGCAGTCGACCGTAACAATTCACGTGTAGCAAGCCTCTATGACGCGTTCCATCCGGCGGTATTGCACGCTTTGAAGCAAATTATTGAACGTTGCGATGAACTGAACAAGCCGGTATCGGTATGTGGTGAGTTAGCCGGTGAACCAGGTGGTGCCTTGTTATTACTTGCTATGGGTTTCCGCAATTTCAGCATGAATAGCTATAATATAGATCGTATCCGCTGGATTATTCGGCATATTGCAGCGGCGGATTTAGAGCAGGTTTTACAGCGCGCACTGGCCGCGCGTTCCCCGCAAGAAGTGAAACAACACGTTATCATGGCACTGGAAAACGCCGGCCTCGGCGGTTTTGTTCGTGCCGGTGGTTAAGGAGAAGCAGTGCTCTTAACGGGCTGGTTATGGTGTTTAGCCGGAGGCATGGTGGCAGGCTTACTTGCCGGCATGCTCGGCATTGGCGGCGGCCTTGTTATTGTTCCTTTACTCATCTATTTACTGCCGTTGCTGGGTGTCGCCCCCGATTTGGTGGTGCAAATGGCTGTGGCAACCTCGCTCGCAACCATCATCATGACGACCAGTAGTTCAGCGCGTTCTCACTTAAAGCATGGGCAAGTCAGTTTCTTTTGGGTACGCCGTTTAATTCCCGGGTTAATGGTAGGTGCCGTTTTGGGCGCTTGGCTGGCCACGTTAATCCACCCTGAGTGGCTGCAGCGTATCTTTGCCGGTGTGCTCATGTTGCTGTCGATTCGAATGTTGATTCCGCAACGCGGCGGTGAACCGCTTACCGACGTATCAAAGCGTTTGATGGCACTGATTAGCACCGCTATGGGTACTTTATCTGCGTTGGTAGGTATTGGTGGTGGATCGCTGACGGTACCGCTATTACAACGCTTAAGAGTTCCCATCCGTCAGGCAATTGCGGTATCCTCCATTGGTAGCTTGAGCATTGGTCTAAGCGCAGTTATCGCGTTTATCGTGCTAGGCCAACAACTTGAAGGCGCCGACGGGCTGCTCGGCTACGTGCATGTTAAGGCATGGATAGCGATATCAATTACCTCCATGCTGTGTGCACCGCTTGGCGCCAGTTTAACGCAGCGTCTTCCGGTGAAACATTTACAGCGCGGATTTGCGGTGTTCTTGGTTATTATTTCAATAAAACTAGCGATAGGATAATTCATGCAAACAGCGAATTTGTCAGCCGACTATATGGTGCATCCCAATATTGATCCGATTATTGTGAGCATCGGGCCGCTTGATTTGCGCTGGTATGGCTTAATGTATCTCGTTGGTTTTCTATTTGCTTGGTGGTGGGGTAACCGTCAATGTCGGATGCCACATTACGAGAGCCAAGGCTGGACCGAGAAGCGCTTCAGCGATTTGTTATTTTGGGCGTTTATGGGTGTCATTTTGGGCGGCCGCATCGGTTATGTGCTGTTTTACCAATTTGAGTATTTCATCCAAAATCCACTTTATTTATTCGATATCACCAGCGGCGGCATGTCGTTTCATGGCGGTATGCTTGGTGTTATCGCGGTGCTTTGGATATTTGCGGCAAAGACGAAGCAATCGCTCCTTGCCGTCGGTGATTTCGTCGCGCCGTTGGTGCCGGTCGGTTTGGGTGCCGGACGCATCGGAAACTTTATTAATGGCGAGTTATGGGGCCGTGTTACCGACGTTCCGTGGGCGATGATTTTCCCTGCAGCGGGGCCATTACCGCGCCATCCTTCACAGCTTTATCAAGCGTTGCTTGAAGGGCTGGTGTTATTTATTGTATTGGCATTGTATAGCCGCAAACCGCGCCCGGTTGGCGCTATCGGTGGCTTATTCTTGATTGGCTATGGTTTGGCGCGTTTCGTGGTGGAATATGCTCGTGAACCAGACAGCCACTTGGGATTATTAACCTTCGGTTGGTCGATGGGGCAGTGGTTGTCCGCGCCGATGATTCTGGCTGGCGCCGTGCTAATGTTGTTAGCGTATAAAAATAATAAAAACGGAGCGAAAGCGTGAAACAGTACCTCGAGTTATGCCAACGTATTGTCGATGAAGGCGTGTGGATTGAAAATGAGCGTACCGGCAAACGCTGCCTAACTGTGATTAACGCTGACCTTGAATATCGCGTCGACCGTAATGAGTTTCCGCTAATTACTACCCGTAAAAGCTATTGGAAAGCGGCGATTGCAGAACTACTCGGCTACATTCGCGGCTATTCAAATGCAGCAGACTTTCGCGCAATCGGTACACCCACTTGGGACGCGAACGCGAACTTAAACGAAGCTTGGTTGGCTAACCCGCACCGCAAAGGCGAAGACGACATGGGCCGTGTTTATGGCGTGCAAGGTCGAGCCTGGGCAAAGCCTGATGGCGGCGTCGTTGATCAACTACGTAAAGTGGTCGACAACCTGTCACGTGGCCTTGACGATCGCGGCGAAATTATTAGCTTCTATAACCCAGGCGAATTCCACATGGGCTGCCTGCGCCCATGCATGCACACCCACAACTTTTCACTGCTGGGCGACACCTTGTACTTAACTAGCTACCAGCGCTCATGCGATGTACCGCTGGGCCTTAACTTTAACCAAGTACAAGTGTTTACATTTTTAGCGCTCATGGCGCAAATCACCGGCCACAAAGCCGGCGTGGCTTACCATAAAATCGTCAACGCCCATATCTACGAAGACCAAGTTGAATTGATGCGCGACGTGCAGTTAAAGCGCGAACCATACCCAGCGCCACAATTAGAAATTAACCCAGACATCAAAACTCTCGAAGACCTCGAGACCTGGGTCACCATGGACGACTTCGCCGTTCACAACTACAAACACCACCCACCAATTGCCTACCCATTCAGCGTGTAGCCCGGCGTCCCTTTGTAAGGCAAGGCCGGGTGGCGCGAAGCGCCGTGAATATCTGGGGCTACTAGCGATTCGTTATTCGTTATTGGTTATTCGTTACTCGAAGGGAGAGCGCCTATGTATGCCCCCTTATTCTAAAATATCAAAACTCATTATCATACATTAAGTAACGAAAGCGTAACTTTAACTCATTTTTATTAATTTAATGTGCAGTTATAAGGTCATTAAAGAATTATTTGAAAATTTCAAAAGTATGATCATCGAACATTATAAAGTCCATATATCTGCATCAAGTGCCAGCATAATCTATATAAAGTCCATTCTTGGTAACCAAACAATCACCTAAGTATCTTTGTGTTTCTAATCAGACCCCACCACGTACATAGCTAGGATCCATCGCTTAATAATTAGTTTTATTAAAGAATTAAGTGCAAAAAATAGAATTTTATATCTATTTTTATTCATAAAAGTTCTGAATAGGTAACTTTACAATAAGTGTTTTAAGGTCTACGCTTTAACGAACAACCAATAACGAATAACCAATAACGGACGTAAAGTCATGCTCTCACCGTCAGCCCAAGCCGAACAACTCGGCGAACGCCTCAAACAAGCGCGACTTAACGCGAATATTACCCAAGTAGAGCTTGCAGAGCAGGCGGGGGTATCACGTAAGATTGTGCTGAATGCTGAGAAAGGCCAAGCCACGCTTGAGAATTTTGTGGCATTAATGCAGGCACTCGAACTAACCGAGCAATTAAACAATTTCTTACCGCCACAGCCTATTTCGCCTGTGCAACTGAAAAAGCTGCAGGGAAAAAAGCGTCAACGCGCAACGGGTAGCCGTGGCAAAGAATATGACGACGAACTGGATGTTGACGCATGGTAATGGAAGTCATTGGCGTATGGTACCAAGACCACGAAGTCGGGGCGTTAAGCTTCGATACCGAAAGAGGTGTCGGTGCGTTTGAATATACGCCAGACTTTCTAGCCAGTGGTATTGAGTTGGCACCGCTGAAAATGCCATTACGAAAACAAATTTATAGCTTCCCAGAGTTAAACTTTGAAACGTTTCACGGGCTTCCGGGATTAACGGCCGATTCACTGCCCGATGATTTTGGAAACGCAGTGCTCAATGCCTGGGTTGCCAGCCAAGGCAGACAACCTAGCGATATTACGCCGTTGCAACGTTTACAATATACCGGAAAGCGCGGCATGGGCGCGCTAGAGTACCGCCCGGCAACACGACTGCGGGGGTTTGAAAAATCGCAAGACGTTGAGATCAAAGAGCTGATTAAAGTGGCGCAAGAAGTACTCAACAAGCGCTCACAATTTCACGTCGAACTTGATCCGAGTGGTCAAGCTGATCAAGAAGCCATGTTATCACTACTTTCGGTTGGGATGAGTGCCGGCGGCGCCCGGCCTAAAGCGGTGTTGGCATTTAGTGGCGACTTCACTGAAGTGTGCTCTGGTCAAACCGACGCGCCTGAAGGCTTCGTTCATTACATCATGAAGTTTGACGGGGTGACCGAGCGCAATATCCAGCGTGAAACCTTCGACGACCCACAAGGCTTCGGTGCAATGGAGTACGTCTATTACCTCATGGCGCGTGAGTGCGGAATTGAGATGATGCCATGTCATTTGCTTGACGAAGGTGATCGGCGCCACTTCCTCACCCAACGGTTTGACCGACGCGAAAACGAGAAACTCCATGTGCAAACGCTGACAGGAATCGCACATGTCGACTTCAAAAAGCCGGGTAGTTTCTCGTACGCCGAGTTATTTGCTGTTGCTCGCCAACTAAAACTGAATGCTCACGAGGCAGAACAGTTACTGCGCCGTATGGTGTTTAATATTGTGGCTCGCAATCATGACGATCATGCGAAAAATTTTGCATTTCTATACCATCAAAACCGCTGGCAATTAGCGCCAGCGTATGATGTCGCTTATAGCTACAAGCCTGGCAGTAAATGGGTCAATCAACACTGGATGCAACTGAATGGCAAACGTGAGGATTTCACCCGCACCGACTTGTACAGCCTCGAAAAAGTGAGTCCGCTATTTACTCGCAAGCGCATTGATAGAATTCTGGAGGAAACAACACAGGCGGTATCGCTGTGGTCAAAGCTCGCCAAAGAACAACTGGTACCCAACGATCTCATTAGCGAGATCGCGAACAACCACCGCCTCGACCTCTAATATCTAATATCTAATATCCAATATCTAATATCCAATATCTAATATCTAATATCTAATATCGTCTTAGCTCTTATCTCTTCAAAAACAATTTGCTAACATCCAAGTAAGTTCATAATAACAACAATTGAGAGCTCCGGATGTCAGCAATAGCTTGGATAGCTTTAGCGGTTTTATTTCTAGCAGTATTCTTTTTCTTCAAATCCCGTAAATTTAGAGGCTTTATCCTGCTGACGGCATTCGCCGCATTGCTCGGTATGCTCTTTGGTCCGCCGTCGTATGTTGTGCATACCGACTACACCACCACCTTACGCGATGATGCCAGTGGCACCCGATATCACTATGCTTGGGCAATCAACAAGTTAGCACCCACCGAGGCGAAGCGTGCGAGAGTTGGGCTTTACAACCCAACAACCAAAGAGTTTCGACGTTTTAATGATGACTTAGCCAAAAGTGCAAACTTAGCTTTTGTACCGCCAACTGGTGCCAACTGGCTATTGCATATTTGGTGGTGGATTTTCCCTGCAACCTATCTCGCGTTTTTCATTCAGCGTAAGTTCGGCGGATTGTCCAATTTGGGTGGAATCTTGTATTTTCCGCGGCGCAACCGACTGTGCCAAGAGCAACTCGATAGCGCGCGTGAACACGGTACCGTTTGGGCTTATGAAAAGGCGCTTAAGTTTTGCCAAAGTTATCGCTGGCCGCCGCGAAAAATAGTAGAAATCATCCAGCACGAGCATCAAGCCATTTTCCAAACCTATCGTCAGCGTGTGCAAACACTGGAGCGGTTATATCGTAATGCCGGTAGTACCTTGCAACAACGTGACGCCAGCGCCTATCAGCGTTATGGCAAGCTGTATCTGGTTGCCAATTTTATGCACCTCATAAATCGTCAACTTGAGCAGCGTGAAACGCAACAAACCGCGGGATTAGCGCTCGATATTCAAGTACAAGATGGTTGGTATAGCTATACTGGTCCAGATAATGAACTGACCAAATACGACAGCTTGAATGCACTTGAACGCGCAAAACTTACGGAATATGAGCAGCGCTGGGGTGCGCTTGGTGTCAACGCATTCACGCTACGTGACGTCGCTGAGAGATATGCAGATGAGCGCACCAGTTTTGCTACGATTCGCCAACAGCTAGCGAAAGTTGAGAGCGCCCAAGAATTTGTCAACGAGCAAATTGGTCAGTTTTTGGCATTCGTAGAGCAGTTATTGCACGGAACATTAACCGAGCAACAACAACCGATAGTGCGACAATTGGCGCACTCTTATTTTATTCAACGGCTCTTTCAAGAAATCTCTGATCGGTCGCAAGATCATGTGTTCCACCGCTCCTTTTCGAAGCAGCTACGTCACACCCTGGCGACCATCATGTCCGCGTACTTTCCTGAAGAAAGCAAAGGCGGACAGGGTACGGCACTATTTAGTGATACCACACTCGCTAATTTTGCGCAGCAACAGTTACAGTTTCATTTGTTACCGGTTGGCCGCTTGACATCTGGGGCTCCAACGATTGAAGCCACAGTATTCTACCGAGCTAATCAGCAACAAGTATGGCGCGCAGGGTTACGGCAACCGCAGTTACCGAGTAACTTTAAAGCCAGTGCCGACGCCTTTGGCCATATTAGTGCCACGGCGATGCTTCGTGACACCTTTAATACTCGCCAAAATCAGGTGCCTCCATCGCGTCAAAGTGTATCAGAGCAAGTCAAACAAGATATTCTCGATGAGTTAAATGAGACCATGAAGGAGTTGGCGCAAGGAGCTGGCGAAGACCTTGCGTTGGAACTCATTAATCAGATTATCGCCGGCAACGGCAGTAATGCGATTTTACAATTCGAAGCGACCGTCGATAGCGAGATGAGTACGCTTGTATTTGAATCATTGGAGCACGCGGCGAGTTTATTGGAAGCTGGCTTGAGTTTATTTGGAGGCGATGACTAATGCGCGGAATAATGAAATTGACATCTGCTATGGTCGTGGCGATAGGTTTCATCGCAAGTGCGCCGGCGGCTGCCCAAGACAGCTGGGGGCGTAAACTCGGTGAAGTGCTTGGTGAGTTGCCGCTCGGTGACTACTACCGCTCACTCACAAGTTTTAATGACGTGCAATGGGTAACAAATGACACACTCGTTGCCCAAGGCGTGATGTATCGTGTTGAAGCAAATAGTAACGTCAACGTGAGAGCTGGCACCTCAACACAAACGGCAGTGGTTGCCTCGGTGGGACCAAATGAACGCGTCATCATATTAAAGAAAAAGCCGTTTGAAGCTTGGTTTTTTGTCCGCTTAGCAAGTGGCACACAGGGCTATATTCACGAGAGTTTATTGGTGCCAGTCGACGCGTAAGCGTTGTTACCAACACATGTGAAAATCGAGACAAAACTGGTAGAATGCCGCAGTTTTTAGTCAGCTGAGTTATCCAGTTCATGAGTAAAGAGCGATTTGCAGGTGTTCAACGTGTTTACGGGGCTACTGCGGCAAAGTCATTTCAGCACCACCACGTTGCGGTAATCGGCCTTGGTGGCGTTGGCTCGTGGGCAGTGGAAGCTTTGGCGCGCTCAGGTATTGGCGCGCTTACACTGATTGATCTTGATGATGTATGCGTGACGAATATCAACCGTCAGCTTCCGGCCCTCAGCAGCACCATTGGTCAACTAAAAACCGAGGTGTTAGCTGCACGCGTGAAAGATATTAACCCCGATTGCGACGTACGCGTCATTGACGATTTTCTTTCGGCGGAAAATCTTAATGAATATCTCGGCGACCCCGTCACTGCTGTGTTAGATGCCATTGATAGTGTGACTGTAAAAGCGGCATTGATTGCATGGTGTAAACGGCGAAAATTGCCACTGGTAACTTGTGGCGGAGCCGGCGGACAGGTTGATCCAAGTCAGGTTACTTCAGCCGATTTAGCCAAAGCGACGCAAGACCCACTATTAGCGAAAGTGCGTTCAATGCTACGTCGTGATTTTAATTTCTCGAAGAACCCGAAACGCTCGTTTGGCGTCACTGCCGTTTACTCAACCGAGCAATTGCGCTATCCAACGGGTGATGGCGAATGGTCGCACGCCAAACCTGGCGCTGGCAGTATGCGCATGAATTGTGCCACAGGCTTCGGTGCCGCGATGCCTGTCACCGCCACCTTCGCCATGCACGCCACCGCACTGCTCCTGAAAAAACTGTAGCCCGGCGTTCTACGCCGGGTGGCGCGTAGCGCTGTTAATATTCGGGGCTTATCGGATGCCAATTACGCCGGGTGGCGCGTAGCGCCGTTATCTGCTTTTCAATTTAGCGATAACTTTACGCAGGCCATTGCCGCGCGAAGACGTTACGAAGTCAGCTAAGCCAAGCGCATCAAAGTGCTCATCTAACGAATAAGTAGAAACTTGTTCTGCGTTAGCACCATGCAAGGCTTTACGAATCACCATCAATAGCCCCAACACGGTGCGTGACTCACTATCGACGGTTAACGCCAACCGGCCCTGCAACCAGTCAGCTTTCACCCAAACCCGCGCCTCGCAACCAAACACCTCGTTGGCATCGGCACGAGAGCCATCAGGTATCTCCGCTTGCTTCGCCAACTGCACCAAATAACGCATACGATTTTCCCGTGAGCCAAGTTGCTCGCGCAGTGCCAACAGATCAGATTCGCTCAAAATACCGTACATGTCATTCCTAGTGAAAAGTGCTAATTCGTCAGGTTAGTCAATAAAAACGCCTGTAAGAGTACCATTTTTGTGCCGAAAAATGTTAATCTTGCTCGGTCTCTAATTCATTTGAACAGAACTTTAAACAACAGGAACGACAACATGAAAGTATTAGTGGCGGTCAAACGCGTCATTGATTACAACGTGAAAGTTCGCGTGAAAGCGGACCAATCAGACGTTGATCTGGCCAACGTGAAAATGGCCCTGAACCCGTTCTGTGAAATCGCTGTCGAGGAAGCAGTACGACTCAAAGAAAAAGGCATTGCTGAAGAAGTCGTGGTTGTGAGCATCGGCCCGAAAGCGGTGCAAGAACAATTGCGTACAGCGTTGGCATTGGGCGCTGATCGCGCCATTCAAGTTGAAACTGACGAACTGCCAGATTCTCTTGCGGTAGCCAAATTGCTAAAAGGCGTGGTGGAAAAAGAACAACCACAATTGGTTATTCTGGGTAAGCAAGCCATCGACTCTGATAACAATCAAACCGGTCAAATGCTGGGTGCGCTGACGGGCATGCCGCAAGGCACCTTCGCATCAAAAGTAGACGTTGCTGATGGCAGCGTGAACGTGACGCGTGAAGTTGACGGTGGTTTGCAAACTGTGAAGTTGCAATTGCCAGCTATTGTCACTACCGACTTACGTTTGAACGAACCACGTTATGCGTCATTGCCGAACATCATGAAGGCGAAGAAGAAGCCGCTTGATGTAACCACGCCAGATGAATTGGGCGTTAGCGTGACTCGTACTGTGAAATTGCTCAAAGTTGAACCGCCTGCAGAACGCAGCGCCGGTATCAAAGTAGCAGACGTCGCAGAATTGGTTGAAAAACTTCAAAATGAGGCAAAAGTGATATGAGCATTCTCGTTATTGCCGAACATGACAACGCACAACTCAATGGCGCTACGCTAAAAACTTTAGCTGCGGCGAAGCAAATTGGCGGTGACATTCACGTACTCGTTGCTGGCGCAGGTTGCCAAGCAGTCGCTGACGAAGTTGCCAAAGCCGACGGCGTAAGCAAAGTATTGCTCGCCGATAATGCAGCTTATGGCCACTTCTTAGCGGAAAACTTAGGTCAGCTGGTTGCTGATTTAGGAAAAGACTACGGGCACATATTGGCGCCAGCAACAACTACCGGCAAAAACTTCATGCCGCGTGTTGCTGCACTGCTTGATGTTGCGCAAATCTCGGACATTATCGCGGTAGAAAGCGCAGATACATTTAAGCGCCCAATCTATGCCGGTAATGCAATTGCAACCGTACAGTCTGAAGACGCCATCAAAGTGATCACTGTTCGTGCAACTGCATTTGATGCGGTCGCAGCTGAAGGCGGTAACGGTAGCGTTGCGTCAATCGACAACGTCGTAAGTAACGAAAAATCTGAGTTTGTTGGCGAAGAGCTTGCCCAATCCGAACGCCCAGATCTGACCGCAGCACGCGTCGTGATTTCAGGTGGTCGCGGCATGCAAAACGGTGAGAACTTCCACTTGCTTGAAAAAGTCGCTGATAAACTTGGCGCTGCAGTAGGTGCATCACGTGCCGCGGTAGACGCAGGTTTCGTACCGAACGACATGCAGGTTGGCCAAACCGGTAAAATCGTTGCCCCTGAACTCTATATCGCAGTGGGTATCAGCGGTGCTATCCAGCACTTAGCCGGTATGAAAGACTCAAAAGTTATCGTGGCAATCAACAAAGACGAAGAAGCCCCAATCTTCCAAGTGGCAGATTATGGTTTAGTGGCTGATTTGTTCGATGTATTGCCAGAGTTAGAGCAAAAGCTTTAAAACGACAAAAGCGATATTGGCTATTGGATATTAGATATTAGCCCGATGATTCGGGCTTTATCTCATTCGCTCAACCATTAGCCAATACCCATCCCCTCAAATATCTAATATCCATCCTCTCTAAATATCCAATATCCAATATCCAATAGCTAATATCGTCTTTGCGGTTTTTTAACTATGCAAAGTGCGTGGACAGTTCTCGAGACCGTTGCTATAACATCTGTATACGTCAATGATCATATATCAACGTTAATATTGAAGGATGCTCAAGGCATGAAAATAACACCAATAAAGTCTCTGACAGCATTAACCCTGACCACCGCCCTAACTTTAATCAATGCACCAGAAGCGCACGCCGAAACAATCGAAGTGCGCGGCCAAATCAATTTTGGCTATAGCCTCAATCCAGCTGGCGTCACACAGTATGACGGCGGCGAATATATCCTTGAAATTGTGCAAGGTGCGCAAATGCCGTTGGTTTATCAAGCCAGCACATGGCGCCAGTATTCTAATGCAATCGAGCGCGTTTCCGTGAGCGTCTATGATAGTGCGGGCAATGCTTTAACTGTACGTCAACCGCTCAGCGCTAGTCAGTTAAATGAACCGACCACCAATACGCTGTATTTTGATTACGGGAATCGCTCAAATTACACCAGTTGGGCAATGACTGTCATGACACCAGATGGTATGAATAGTCAACTTAACCTTAATTTACGCGGTCCAAGTAATAGCCTGTTCGAATCCACGGCTGAGTTTCCACGTTTCGTAAACACTCCCCGGTACGTGAACGCTACTTTGTTTTCAAACGTGGAAACAGCCGAGGGTGACGACGTCGTCTATTTATATGGGCCAGTAACCGAAGTGAATTATCTCACGGCAGATAACGATGGCGATGGCATTAATGATGATGTTGATGCCTGCCCAGCGTCAGATATCAGTCGCAGCGTGGTAGTCGGCGCCAACGATACTAGGGTGACGAACAGTGTCGATAGCGTCGGCTGCTCTGTGACTGATAAAGTTTTAGCCTGCGAAGCAGATGCGCGAAATCGTGGTGATTATGTTTCCTGCGTAAGTCATTTGGCGAAGCAGTTGCGCACTGAGGGAGTGATGAGTAACTCTGATCACGGCGCACTCCTACGCCACCTTTGAATTCAAAAATGATATTAGCACTTGGATATTAGATATTAGCCCTGAAATGTCGAGCTCTATCTAATATCCTATATCTAATAGCTAATATCGAACTTGCCATTCCAATATCCAATATCTAATAGCTAATATCGACTTTGTTTTTTTCCTAACGAATCACTTGCATATTTGTAACTCATCGGACATGATTGAACCTATAACATCCTAATCGGATTAGGTGGCTAACATGAAAAGAAGAACAACTATGCTAAAAAAATTACCTATCGCGTCAGCTATCGCGCTGGCAATAGCAGGAACAGCAAGCGTCCAGGCAGCGGAGTTTGAAGTAGGTGACTTCCGCGTTAAGTTCGATTCCATTATTTCCTATGGTGCCGCATGGCGTATGGAAGAGCGTGACATGCGCTTCATCCACCCAGGTAACATGGCAGGTGGTCTGGGTCAGTCAGGTGTAGCCGATGACGGTAACCTGAACTATGACAAAGGCGACATGGTCTCTTCTGTTATTAAAGGTGTGCACGATTTAAGTATCGATGGTGGCGACTACGGTGCTTTCATTCGTTTCAAATACTGGTATGACGATGTCATCAAGAATGAGGAAGTTGCACACGGCCATACTTCTACCAATTACTATCCAAACGTAACGCTTGATAACGACGGTCTTGACGATTGGTCAACCGGTTCAGGAATCAAGTTGCTTGACGCTTTCGTTTATGGCTACTTTGACATGGGCGATGTGCCAGTTAACGTGCGCCTAGGTCGCCAAGTACTCAGTTGGGGTGAAAGTACTTTCATCTTCAACGGCGTGAACGCCATTAACCCAGTAGACGTGAACGCGATTCGTCGTCCTGGTGTTGAAATTAAAGAAGCGTTATTGCCAGTTGGTATGTTGAACGTCAACTTAGGTTTGACCAGCGAAACCAGCTTAGACATGTTCTATCAATATGAGTGGGACGACTACAAACTCGATGGTTGTGGTACTTTCTTCTCTACGGTTGATATCTTAGGCGGTGAAGGCTGTAACAAAGTTACCCTTAACCCGACTCTGGTAGCCGGTGTGCCAAGCTCAAGCTTGAGCGATTTGGAATCAATCCAATTTGGTACTTATCTTGAGCGTCGCCCTGATATCGAGCCAGACGATGGCGGTCAGTACGGTTTTGCGTTGCGTCACTATGCAACCGACATCGACACTGAATTCGGTGTGTACTACATGAACATTCACACGCAGACTCCAATTATCTCTGCGTATAACTGGGTTGAGCAGCCATCACCTGCGCTAAGCCACCCAGATGGTATTCCAATTGCTGGTCCTGACTATGTGTTGCAATTCCCTGAAGACCAAGAAATCCTTGGTTTCAGTGCTTCAACCTTGGTTGGTGAATGGTCTGTTGGTGGTGAAGTTAGCCATCGTTTCGACATGCCAGTGCAAATCAACACCACTGAAATCTTGACGGCCGGTTTACGCGCAGGCGTACCGAGCACGTTCTCTAATCGTATCCAGCGCGATGAAACGGGTGCAATCACCAACTTGGGCGAACTCCAAGAAGGTTACGATAAGTATGACGTGAGCCAGTGGCAGTTAACTGGTGTGCGTTTCTTTGACCGCGCACTTGGCGCTGACCGTATCACCTTTATCGGTGAAGTTGCAGTGAGCAAAGTTCATGGTTTAGCAGGCTTAGATGAGCAGCGTTACGGCCGTAACCCAGTATTCGGTAAATGCTTAACAGTTGCTGATCAAGCAGCTTTAGGCAACCCAACTGCTACAGCTGATATCAACTGTGAAGGTTTCGTAACCGCAACTTCTTGGGGTTATCGCGCACGTATCGTCGGCGAATACAACAACGTATTTTCTGGCTGGAACATGACGCCAACCCTAGCATTTGGTCACGACGTGAAAGGTTACTCAGCCAACTCAAACTTCATCGAAGGTCGTAAGACTATCGGTTTGAGTGTTGACTTCAGCTACCTGAGCAAATACAAAGTTGGTGTCGGCTATAACATCACCGACGGTGCTGAGTTTGACCCAGCTGATGACCGCGATTTCGCAGCCGTTAGCTTCAGCTACAGCTTCTAAGAAAAAACCCGCTTCGGCGGGTTTTTTTTCGTCCGTTACACTGTTCGGTTTTCGTGCGCTGCGCTGTTCGTGCGCTGCGCTATTCGGGAGTGTATTTGGGCGCATTATCTACCCGCTTCGGCGGGTTTATTGTTTTACTTTCTGATTGTTTCGTTATCTTTAATACACGAACAGTGCGAAGCACGGACGAACAGCGCAGCGCACGAATAACGAACAACGAGGTTTCAGCGATGAAAAAACTCTTAACGCTTAGCTTGGCTTTGGCAGCGACAAGCGCCTTCGCCAACACCGACAACACCCTTCAGCTTGAAGACGTGTTTCAGCTCGAATACGCCAGTCAACCCACCATTCATCCAGACGGTGCCTATACCGTATTTGTGCGCAATTACATGGATATCATGAGCGACCGTCGCTTAGGTAATCTATGGCGCGTGGATAATAAAGGTGAGTTGCGCCCGCTAACCGGCGGTACCGCCAATGATCACTCACCTACCTGGTCACCTGATGGCAAAACATTAGCATTTGTATCGAACCGAACAGGTGCTAACCAAATCCATTTGTATTGGACGGACACGCGTGATCATGCGCCAGTTACACGCTTAACCGGCAGCCCAAGTAACCTAACTTGGTCACCAGATGGTAAATGGCTAGCGTTTACCATGTTTACCCCGAGCAGCAAGCCAGCACCGGTTAGCTTGCCGGGCAAGCCAAAAGGCGCGGAGTGGGCCGAGCCAGCGCGCTATATTGACAAAGACAACTATCGTTTTGATGGTGCGGGCTATGCGCCAGAAGGCTTCACACAAATTTACGTGATTCCAGCTAGTGGCGGTACGCCGCGCCAAATCACCCATGACGATTTCAATCACGGTGGCCAGTTGACGTGGACAGGTGATAGCCAGAATATTATTTTCTCAGCGAATCGTCGTGATGATGCCTTTGAGCAACCGAATAATTCTGAGCTCTATCAAGTTGCGCTAGAAAATGGCGAAATCAAGCAGCTTACCGACCGACTTGGCCCAGACCGTTCACCACAAGTTAGCCCTGACGGTAAAAAGCTCGCATGGTTGGGTTACGACGATAACTATAAGAGTTACCAGCTAACCCATTTGTATGTGATGGATTTGAACGGTAAAGATTCGCCAAAACTCATGACGACGGAGCTCGACTATTCAGTTGACGGCGTCAAATGGTCGGATGATAGCCGTGGTCTGTATTTTAGCTACGACAAAGAAGGTAAAGGCAATATTGTTTACCAGAGCTTAAGTGGTAGCCGTCGTGTTTTAACCGACGCAATGGGCGGCTTGAGCTACACCCGTCCGTATAGTGGCGGTGACTTTGACGTGAGCAAAAATGGTGATCTGGTATTCACCATGGCGAACCCCTATCGCCCAGCAGATTTAATGCTGCAAACGAGTAAAATCAAACGTAAGTTAACCGCGTTAAACGATGACGCATTGGCTCACAAAGAGCTCGGTCGTGTTGAGGAAATTTGGTATGACTCCAGTCAAGATGATTACAAAATCCAAGGTTGGATTGCGTATCCTCCGAACTTCGACCCAACCAAGAAATACCCACTGATTTTGGAAATTCACGGCGGTCCGCACACTGCGTATGCCGGTTCATTTGCTGCTGAAATCCAATTGATGGCCGCGAAAGGTTATGTGGTGCTGTACACCAATCCGCGCGGAAGCACCAGCTACGGTGAAAAATTTGCACAAGAAATTCATCACAACTACCCAAGCCAAGATTACAACGATTTGATGGATGGCGTTGACGCTGTCATCGAAAAAGGCTTTATCGATGAAGAACGTTTGTACGTTACCGGTGGCAGTGGTGGTGGTGTGCTGACAGCTTGGATTGTCGGTCATACCGACCGTTTCGCCGGTGCCGTCGTCGCCAAACCAGTAATAAACTGGTACAGCTTTGTGCTGACTGCCGATATGTACAATTACTTCACGAAGTATTGGTTCCCAGGCTTACCTTGGGAAAACCAAGAGCACTACATGAAGTATTCACCAATTAGTTACGTCGGCAACGTGAAAACACCGACCATGTTGTTAACCGGAGAGTCGGATTATCGCACGCCAATTTCAGAGTCTGAACAGTATTACCAAGCATTGAAATTAGCGGGTGTGGAAACAGCCATGGTGCGTATTCCAGATGCCCCTCATGGGATTGCTGGTCGTCCGTCAAACTTGATGTCGAAAGTGGCTTATATTCTGCATTGGTTTGAAGAGCACAAATAACCAAGAAGCAACGGTGATATATTACAAGCGCGGCGTTCGACGTCGCGCTTTTTTGTTATCAAAATACAAACCAACCTGATGCTTCAAGCGGCGCCAACCACTTTTGTGAACATCATGTCTGTTCTCGACGGCAAATATTTCACTGCCATGCTGGTGCGTGTTATCCACTGTGTAAGGCACCAACCCGAACGTTTGAATGCCAAGTTCAAACGACCACTGAAGATCAACGTCAACAGGTCTGAAAATCGGTGGACGCAAACGCAACAGCTGACGTGCGCCGGCATAACTAATTGCTTGAGCACAAGCCCCCATTGGTGGTTTGCGTCGATAATGAACCACGTTAAGTTGCCGATCGGATTCAATGATGTCGTACGGTTGATCTTTAAATGGCGCCGCGAGCTTGATCACATCCCATGCATTCTCAAAGGCTGCAATACGTTGCGGAACCTCAGCGAATAGGGCGTTAAAATTGATATCGTCCTCAAGCACAATGCCGAAATCTAGGCTTTCATCAACGATGCGTTGCCAAGCCTTGACATGAGAGAGATAACAACCAATTTCTCCGCGTGTTAGACGATAGTGGAAATACTTATCTGCAAGAGTTTTCGAAAATGCAGCATCAATCTCTGAGTCGGTGAGGGATTTGCCGTAAACGGCATCAATGCGCTCATAGGGAAGTTGAAGCTTGTCGAGTTGCTGTGAAACATGCTGCCAACGTTCAGTTGAATGTGCCAAGTTAATGATAAATATTTTGAATTTAGGCTGAACAGGCTGTTTCACACTACCCCCTCATGACATTTAACTACTCATTTTTTGACTTGTCTTGCTGGTGCTTTTGACGATAATGCATTTCATAAAGTTTCGCTTCGGTTAAGAAAAAATGAAATGCGTCGATGTTTGCCTTGATAAACCCTCGCCAGCCCGACCAAATCATCTGCCTGCCGAGGTAGAACTTCAAGAACATTAACGGAAATATTACTAACAAGCGCGGCAGACTGCATGGACGGCCTTGCTCCATACGTTGTTCAGCTTTGAGCTTAGAATATTTATTGAGTTTGTCCATGTAGCCGTGGGCTGTGTCATAACCATAATGCTTGAGATAAATCGGCAAATAAGCCGTTGGCTCGTCCACATGAATATGTTCGTGAACTAAAACCGACGTATCCATGCGGCTACGATCTTTTCGATATACGCGACGGTATTTGTGGTGACGTGCTTTGGTTAGGCTATGTCCCATAAAAATGTCATCGTGATGAATCCAGATGCCATTAATATCACCTTCAGCAATGCGCTCTCGAATCATCTGTAAGCCACCTTCCGGGAGTACTTCATCGCCATCGAGGTTCAGCACCCAATTGTGCGTACACTGCTCGATACCAAACGCTTTTTGCTTGGCATAACCCGGCCAGTCATTGTGCACAATACGCGCACCATGCTTCTTGGCGATTTCTAACGTACCATCCGTAGAACCCGAATCGATGACTACAATCTCTTCGACACCACGCACGCTCTCCAACACCTCGTCTAAATGCTTAGCTTCATTGAGGGTGATCACAAATACACTTAGTGGCGGGTAGGGCTTACTCATCAAATGCTCTCTTTTGTTGGTATCATCATTCGTGTCGATGATAGGATATCGAACAGACATTGACACAATAATACAAAGGTTAGCCCATAAATGACAGCACAGGCACTCAGCTGGAGCGACCTGCTCGGCGATGAAAAGACGCAACCTTACTTTCTCGAACTCATGCAACGGGTGCAAGCTGAGCGCGATGCGGGCAAGCAAATTTACCCACCAAGCGATCAGGTATTTCAAGCGTTTAAGCTCACGGCATTGGCTGATTTAAACGTGGTGATACTCGGACAAGATCCATACCATGGGCCGGGGCAAGCGCATGGGTTATGCTTCTCGGTGCCAGATGGCGTGAAACACCCGCCGTCATTGCGCAATATTTTCAAAGCGATTCAACACGATTATCCTGATTTTCAAATACCGGAGTCAGGTAATCTCGAGCATTGGGCACAGCAAGGTGTGTTGTTGTTGAATACCGTATTAACAGTCGAGCAAGGCAAAGCCCATTCGCATGCTAGTTGGGGTTGGGAAACGTTTACCGATAAGGTGGTGGAACAAATCAATCAGCATTGTCAGGGCGTCGTGTTCTTGCTGTGGGGCGCGCATGCGCAGAAGAAGGGCGCATTGATTGATCGCAAGCGCCATCATGTTTTAGAAACGGTACACCCGTCGCCTTTGTCAGCGCATCGAGGTTTTCTAACCGCCGGTCACTTCCGCCACACCAACGACCTACTCACGCAGCAGGGCAAAGGCGTTATTCGTTATTAGTTACTCGTTATTGGTTATACGAAGTTTTGTTTAGGTTTTCCGAATAACGAATAACGAACAGCGAGTAACGAATTTACAGGTCTAATTCATCGAGTTCGGCGTCGAATTCGAAATCAATATCTTGGAGTTCGTCGCGTAATCGATACTTTTCTTTGAGCATCTCAATTTCACGCCACTTTCGCGGGGCTGCTTTCTTGCTAGACTTAGATTCAACTTGCTTTAGCTCTTCTGAATGATCCATTGGATCCTCCGGCTTTTATTATGTTGTTGTTCTAATCAATCGCCTGTTTTTTGCATAGCGCAACAACCTTATAACACGAGCTGTTTGAAAAGTGAACACTTGCGTAGCTGCCTGATTCTGCGTATAATCCGCGCCCACAAAATTGTTCTTTCACAGCACAGGTAATTGGTATGCATCCGATGTTAAACATAGCGGTGCGCGCAGCGCGTGCGGCCGGCAAAATTTTAGTCAAAAACTTTGGCGTAGAAGTTGACCTTAACGTTCAAACAAAAAGCCAAAACGATTTCGTCACTGAAATCGACAAAGCGGCTGAAAGTGCCATCATTCGCACCATTCAAAAAGCCTACCCAGATCACTCTTTCTTAGCTGAAGAAAGCGGTGAAGTGGTTGGCAAAGATAGCGACCATCAGTGGATTATTGACCCACTCGACGGCACCACCAATTACCTGCGCGGTATTCCTCACTTCGCCGTTTCAATTGCCTATTTATTCAAAGGTGTTGTGCATGCAGCCGTCATTTATGACCCGCTACGCGAAGAGCTATTCACGGCCACCAAAGGCCAAGGCGCTCAGCTTAACGGCAAGCGTTTACGCGTGACCAAACAACGCGACCTCAACGGTGCTTTATTAGCAACCGGCTTTCCATTTAAACGCAAAGACATGACCAAAGATTATTTGGCGGTATTCGCATCGCTATTCGAGCACACTGCCGACATGCGTCGCGACGGCTCAGCCGCATTAGATCTTGCATATGTTGCCAACGGTCGTATCGACGGTTTCTGGGAATTCAGCCTGAAGCCGTGGGATATCGCCGCCGGTCAACTGATCGTGCGCGAAGCAGGCGGTATCGTGACTGACTTCGCGGGCGGTCATAGCTTTATGCGCAGTGGTCACGTGGTTGCGGGTAATCCGAAAGTGGTGCAGCACTTGTTAACCAAAGCCCGCCCGCACTTACCTGAATCACTTCGTTAAGAGCAAAAACGATATTAGCACTTGGATATTAGATATTAGCGCTGTGATAGGCTTTTTCTAATATCCAATATCGAATAGCTAATATCGAAGTTGGGGTTTAAGTCATGCTGGAAAAAATTCGAATTGTGCTAGTCAACACCAGCCACACCGGTAACATCGGTTCCGTGGCTCGCGCCATGAAAACCATGGGGCTAAGCGAACTTTATCTCGTCGACCCAGTGCAGGAGCCGGATAGTCATGCATCGGCACTCGCCGCTGGCGCGACCGATGTGTTGTATAACGCGAAGGTCGTAAGCACGCTAAGCGAAGCAATTGCGGATTGCGGTTTAGTGGTAGGTACCAGTGCGCGTAACCGAACATTAGATTGGCCATTGTTGGGCCCGCGAGAAGCGGCCGCCAAAGTGCTAGCGGAAGCGCCGAATTATCCGGTGGCGATGGTGTTTGGCCGCGAAAGCAGTGGCTTAACCAACGAAGAATTGCAGCAGTGCACACACCATGTGCACATTCCATCGAATCCTGATTACAGCTCGTTGAACCTTGCCATGGCGGTGCAAACGCTGGCGTACGAAGTGCGGATGCAATTTTTAGAAGCCGACACGCAACCAGACCGTGAGCAAAGTGAGTACCCACTCGCTGAAGATCTGGAGCGCTTTTATGTGCACCTTGAAGAAACCTTGGGTGAAACGGGCTTTATCATCAAAAACCACCCCGGTCAGGTGATGGCAAAGCTGCGTCGATTGTTTAATCGGGCGCGCCCAGAATCAGCGGAACTCAATATCCTGCGCGGCATCCTGACTTCAATCGACAAGAAAATAAAGTAGCCCGGCGTTCCACGCCGGGACGCCGCAGGCGGTAATTGTCTGGTCATAAATATGACCTGATAACAGGCAATAATTTACGAACATCGCCTGATAACAGGCAATAATTTACGAACATCGCCTGATAACAGGCAATAATTTACGAACATCGCCTGATAACAGGCAATAACATACAAACATCGCCTGATAACAGGCAATAACGGCGCTGCGCGCCACCCGGCGTGAAACGCCGGGCTACGGTATTAGCGACTTTGTCGCTAATACTTGACTAAAACACTCGGGAATGGCAAAATTGTGGCCTAACTAAATGGAGGCAACACCGCTATGCGCTTAACCTCAAAAGGCCGTTACGCCGTTACCGCGATGATTGATGTCGCGCTACATACAGAACAAGGTCCAGTACCGTTGGCGGATATATCTGAACGCCAAGGTATTTCACTGAGTTATCTTGAACAATTATTTGCGCGCTTGCGTAAACAAGGTCTGGTAAGCAGTGTGCGCGGACCAGGTGGCGGTTATCGTTTAGGCTTAGAAGCCCATCAAATTTCAATTAGTGCAGTCATTCAAGCGGTGGATGAAAGCATTGATGCCACGCGCTGCCAAGGTAAAGGCGGCTGCCAAGGCGGAAGTCGGTGTCTGACGCACTCGTTGTGGACCGACTTGAGTGAACGTATCGAAGATTTTCTGGCTAACATCACGTTGGCAGAGCTGGTCAAGCAAGAAGACATTGCGCAAGTGGCCTTACGTCAAAACAAGATAATTTCCGACCAGAAAAAACGCGAAAACCAAATTGCATTGAGCCAGTAAGCAGTCTGGCAAGAGGAGTAGCTTGATGAAATTACCGATTTATTTTGATTATGCAGCAACCACACCGGTTGATCCGCGTGTTGCTGAGAAAATGATGCAGTTTCTGACCCCAGACGGGCAGTTCGGTAACCCAGCATCGCGCTCGCATCGCTTCGGTTGGCAAGCTGAAGAGGCGGTTGATATTGCCCGTAATCAAGTCGCAGAACTCATCAACGCAGACCCGCGTGAAATCGTATTCACCTCAGGTGCGACTGAATCTGACAACCTTGCGATTAAAGGTGCAGCAGAGTTCTACAGCAAAAAAGGTAAGCACATCATTACCATTAAAACCGAGCACAAAGCGGTACTTGATACCTGCCGTCAAATGGAACGCGAAGGTTTTGAAGTCACTTATCTAGATGTGCAAGAAGACGGTTTGATTAACATCGACGCATTCAAAGCCGCATTGCGTGAAGACACGGTGCTGGTAAGCGTGATGCACGTTAACAACGAAATCGGCGTGATTCAAGATATCGAAACCATCGGTAACTTGTGTCGCGCAAACAAAACCGTATTCCACGTTGATGGCGCACAAAGCTGCGGCAAAATCGATGTCGACATGGAAAAATTACCTGTCGATTTATTCAGTATCTCAGCGCACAAAATGTATGGCCCGAAAGGTATCGGTGCGTTGTACGTGCGTCGTAAGCCACGGGTGCGCTTGAATGCGCAAATGCACGGTGGCGGTCATGAGCGTGGTATGCGTTCAGGCACATTAGCGACACACCAAATTGTTGGCTTCGGTGAAGCAGCACGCATTGCGAAAGAAGAGATGGCTGCCGAAAGCGAGCGTTTCAGAATGCTCCACGACCGTTTATGGAACGGTGTAAAAGATATCGAAGAAGTATATGTGAACGGCAACCAAGAACATGCGGTGCCGCACATTTTCAACATCAGCTTTAACTTCGTTGAAGGCGAGAGCTTGATCATGGCATTGAAAGACTTAGCGGTATCATCAGGTTCTGCCTGTACCTCAGCAAGTCTTGAGCCGTCGTACGTATTACGTGCGTTAGGGCGCAACGATGAGTTAGCGCACAGCTCAATTCGCTTTAGCTTCGGTCGTTTCACCACCGAGGAAGAAGTGGATTACGCCATTAAGCAAATTAATAATTCAATTGGTCGTCTACGCGACATGTCACCCCTTTGGGAAATGTACAAAGACGGCGTCGACCTAACCAAGGTCGAATGGGTGGCACACTAAAAGAGGTAACACGGTATGGCATATAGCGAAAAAGTAATCGACCATTATGAGAACCCGCGTAACGTAGGCGCGTTCGACAAAAACGACCCGTCAATTGCAACCGGTATGGTTGGCGCACCAGCTTGTGGTGACGTGATGAAATTGCAATTGAAAATTAACGACGAAGGCATCATTGAAGATGCGAAATTCAAAACCTACGGCTGTGGTTCTGCAATCGCTTCAAGCTCGCTGGTCACCGAATGGGTGAAGGGTAAGTCTATTGCTGAAGCTGAGCAATTGAAGAACACGCAAATTGCTGAAGAGTTAGCGTTGCCGCCAGTGAAGATTCACTGCTCAATCTTGGCAGAAGACGCAATCAAAGCAGCAATCGCTGACTACAAAAAGAAACACGCAGGTTAATTGGGTTCACAAATGGCAATTACCATAACTGAAGCGGCGGCGCAGCGCGCTCGTTCGTTTCTGGAACAACGCGGCAAAGGCGTGGGTATACGGTTAGGTGTTAAAACCACCGGCTGCTCTGGCCTCGCTTACGTGATGGAGTTCGTTGACGAGGTTGACGATACCGACACGATCATTGAAGACAAAGGTGTCAACATTGTCATCGATGGCAAAAGCCTCGTTTATCTTGATGGCACTGAAATCGACTTCGTCAAAGAAGGCCTGAACGAAGGTTTCGAATTCCGTAATCCTAACGCCAAAGGCGAGTGCGGTTGCGGTGAGAGCTTCAACGTATAACAGGTAAAAAATGAATCATTTTGAACTGTTTGATATGCCCGCCGCATTCAATTTGGATGCGGCGGAATTACAACAGCGCTACCGAAAATTACAGCAAACATTGCATCCCGATCGCTTCGCCAACGGCAGCGAACGTGACAAGTTGATGGCGGTGCAACGCACCGCACAGCTGAACGATGCCTATCAAACCCTGCGCTCACCGTTATCCCGCGCAGAATACTTGCTGGAATTACGCGGTCTCGAACTCGCGCATGAGCAAACCACATTGCAAGATCCTGAGTTTCTCATGGCGCAAATGGAGTGGCGCGAACGCATCGCCGAAGTCGACGATTGGGAATCACTTGATGCCGCCTACAAAGACTTGCAAGAGCAAATGCGCGATTTGCAAAGTGAGCTAGAGCAGCAGTTAAACAGCGACGACAATGAGAATGCGGCGAATTCGGTGCGTAAGTTGAAGTTTATGCACAAGCTGCACCACGAACTCGAACAGATTGAAGAGCGAATTCGATATTAGCTATTAGATATTAGATCTGATGTTTAGCGCTTTTTCTAATATCCAATATCTAATAGCTAATATCGCTCTTGTAATTTAAAAAGAGGTTTTAAATGGCTTTACTACAAATTGCGGAGCCGGGCCAAAGCACCGCCCCCCACCAACATCGACTTGCCGCCGGCATCGACCTAGGCACCACCAACTCATTGGTTGCCAGCGTTCGCAGTGGCGAAGCCAAAGTGTTGCGTGACGAGCAAGACCGCGCCATTTTACCGTCCGTTGTTTATTACGGTGCCGATGAAGTATTGACTGGGCACGAAGCACTGGCGAAGCATGCTGACAAAAGCATTGAAACCGAAAACACCATCGTTTCTGTGAAACGTTTTATCGGCCGTACGATTGCCGATGTGCAAAAGAATTTCTCGAATTTACCGTATCGTATGAGCGAGACGGACAACGGTGTACCCGTATTCCACACTGCTGCTGGTGAAAAAAATGCCGTTGAAGTATCAGCCGATATCTTGCGCACTTTAGCCGCGCGTGCCGAAGCTTCATTAGGCGGTGAACTGACGGGCGTCGTTATCACCGTCCCAGCCTATTTTGATGATGCACAACGTCAAAGCACCAAAGATGCAGCGCAATTAGCTGGTTTAAAAGTATTACGTTTATTAAATGAGCCGACCGCAGCCGCTGTCGCTTATGGCTTAGATTCTGGCCGCGAAGGTCTGATTGCCGTGTACGATTTAGGCGGCGGTACCTTCGATATTTCTATTCTGCGCCTGCAAGGCGGTGTGTTCGAAGTATTAGCAACCGGCGGTGACAGTGCCCTTGGTGGCGACGACTTTGACCAACTCATTGTCAATTGGCTCAAGCAAGAGTGGCAACTACCCGACAACGTCGACGCCCGCACCGAACGCGACCTCGTCAACGCTGCCAAAGCCGCAAAAGAGCAATTGACGGACGTAGCCCGGCGTTCCACGCCGGGTGGTGCGCAGCACCGTGAATCTCGAATAGATGCAGAAGGTTCGCCGGGTGGTGAAGCCGTCAATATCGAACCAGTCAACGGTGTTGAATCGAAGGCAGCCATTGCATTGTCTGTTGAAAAATTTAACGAGCTCATCGAGCCATTAGTGCGTCGCACACTAGCAGCTTGCCGTCGCGCGCTAAAAGATGCCGACGTCAGTGCCGATGAAATCCTCGATGTCGTCATGGTCGGCGGCTCAACCCGCGTGCCACGTATTCGTGAAGCGGTTGGCGAGTTCTTTGGACGTGAGCCATTAACCTCCATCGACCCGGACCAAGTTGTGGCAATTGGTGCCGCAGTGCAAGCCGATATCTTAGCTGGCAATAAGCCAGACTCAGACATGCTGTTACTCGATGTGATTCCGTTATCACTCGGTCTTGAAACCATGGGCGGCTTGGTCGAAAAAGTTGTGGCGCGCAACACCACAATCCCAGTGGCAAAAGCACAAGAATTCACCACGTTTAAAGATGGCCAAACCGCCATGATGATCCACGTGGTACAGGGCGAACGTGAGTTAGTCGATGATTGCCGAAGCTTGGCCCGTTTCGTCTTAACCGACATTCCTCCGATGGCAGCGGGCGCAGCACATATTCGGGTAACGTTCCAAGTGGACGCCGACGGTTTGCTAAGCGTTACCGCGATGGAAAAATCGAGCGGCGTTACCGCATCGGTACAGGTTAAACCTTCTTATGGCTTAGGCGATGATGACATCACCAAAATGATTCAATCATCGATGACCAACGCCAAAGAAGACATGGCGGCGCGTATGTTGCGCGAACAGCAAGTGGAAGCCGACCGCGTGTTGGAAGCATTGAGCAGTGCATTAGCCGCAGATGGTGCCTTGTTAAGCGACAGCGAGCGTCGTGCATTGGATGATGCTATGGAAGCTTTACGTATTGCCCGCAACGGTACTGACACCGACGCCATTGAAAAAGCTATTGAAGCCGTCGATAAAGCCAGCGATGATTTCGCAGCCCGCCGCATGGACGAGAGCATTCGTAAAGCCCTCTCCGGCAGCAAAGTCGACGAACTGTAGTGCCGTAGCCCGGCGTTTTACGCCGGGTGGTGCGAAGCACCGTTATAACCGAATTCAAAGCCAATGCTAATTCACCGACACTGCAGGAAAATTTTAGATTAACGGCACGATGTGCCACCCGGCGTAGAACGCCGGGCTACAAGAGGTTGCTTTTATGCCGAAGATTATTTTTTTACCGCACGAAGAATTATGTCCAGAAGGCGCAGCCATTGAGGCCGCCGACGGCGAAACCGTACTAGACGTTGCGTTACGCAACGGCATCGGCATCGAACATGCCTGCGAGAAAGTGTGCGCCTGCACCACCTGTCACGTTTACATTCGTGAAGGCATGGATTCGTTGAATGAAATCGAAGAAAACGAAGACGATATGCTGGACAAAGCCTGGGGCCTCGATCCAGATTCACGCTTAAGCTGCCAAGCGCGCGTGGACGGCGAAGATCTTGTAGTTGAAATACCCAAGTACAGCATTAACCACGCCAAAGAAAATCACTAAGTAAGTGGGGTGCAGTCCAAGGACTGCACCCCTCCTGCCGCTCAAAACTTGCACGATTTTAATTTATCCACCATAATTCATTTATTAGCTATTTATCGATGATATTTGGTGGTTTATGAATTCAGAGCAATTCCTGCAATCCGTCGGTGAGTTGATCAAGAAGCACCGCACGCAAACTATGGATCAAGAAGAGTTCGCTAAGCGCTTGGGCTGTGGCGTGAATACCATTTACCGAATGGAAAACGGGCAGGGCGTGAATGCAATGACGCTCGTATCTGCGCTTGAATTACTCGGCTTGCTGGGAGAATTCACTGATGTGGTTGATGAGCAACTCGCGCAAGTAGTCGATGCGCCAGAGCGCAAGCGTCGTAAACCGATCGAGGACTTCTCCAATGATTTCTGAAGCCTACGTGTTTATTGAAGGCTTGGAGGAAGAGCCAGTCATCTGCGCGAAGTTTCGTTATGACGTGACGCGTAAAGTAGGCCAATTGCGTTACGGAAAGTCATATTTAGCACGCAAGGATGCATTCCCGCTTGATCCCATTCACTTGCCACTAAGCCAAGAGATTTTTACCACCAAACTCAACAAAGGTATCTTCGGTGTATTAAGTGACGCCGGCGCCGATGCTTGGGGGCGCAAACTCATCTTGCAATTACGCCGAACCAAGCCACAAAACGAGCTCGAGTTCTTGATAGCCGGTGCCACGATGGGTGTCGGTGCAATAAGCTTTAGTTTGTCGCGTAGCAAAGCAAAGGCGAAGCAATCTCGTAATACGTTGGCAGATTTAGACTTATTGCTACGTGGTAAAAAAGCGATTCTGAATGCTGAAGACGTCAGTATTGAAGTAAAAAAAGCATTTCAATTCGGCGATTCAATGGGCGGAGCCCGGCCTAAAACACTATTGGTAGATAACAATCAGACGTATTTATTGAAGTTTAATAGAGCTGATGATCTTTATAATGTGGCTCGAGTTGAGTACGCCACCATGCAGATGCTAGCAGAGCTCGATGGTGTTCGCACTGCTGACGTGCGGTTGCTTGAAGGTGAAGAAGATGTGCTGATGGTAAAGCGTTTCGATCGACGACTGGATGGCGAGAGCGAATCAGTATCGCATCACTTCATTAGTGCAAACTCGCTATTGATGGACGACCATGTCAACGAGGCAGCATTACGCAGTTGGTATTCCTATGGCGCGCTCGCAGAATTATTGCGTAAGCACAGTGCGTCAGCAGACGACGCCCCGGAGTTATTCAAGCGCATGGTATTTAACGTGCTGATTGGTAATACCGACGACCATGCACGAAATCATGCCATGTTGTGGCATTTACAAGAGCGTCACTGGCGCTTGGCGCCGGCGTATGACGTTCTCCCCATTAGCAATAGCAAAGAGCATGGTTTTGGAATCGGTGATGACGGGCGTGCCGGCACGGTGGAAAACGTATTATCGCAGTCGCGTCGTTTTGGCCTACAGCCATATAAAGCTCGGGCGGTTGTGAAAGAGGTACAAGAGTTAGTCGCAGAATGGCAGGTTTACTTCAAACACCACGGCGTGGGTGCGGGCGACATCGAAATCCTGCGCAGTATTATTAAATAGGAGAGGTGCAGTCCAAGGACTGCACCCCTCCTTTTCATCCAAATTAGCCGTCGAGCTTTTCGGCAAAAGTACGTTTGAATTTCGCCAATTTCGGATGCACGACCGCCTGGCAATAAGCGTTTTCAGGATTACGTTCCACGTAATTCTCGTGATATTCCTCGGCCGGCCAAAACTTCTCGAGCGGCTCAATGGTCGTCACAATCGGCGCATCCCACGTTTGCTCTCGTTCCATTTCAGCAATAATTTCTTCTGCTAAACGCTTTTGCTCGTCAGTTTGATAGAAGATCGAGGTGCGATATTGCGTACCGACATCGTTTCCTTGTCGGTTCACCTGCGTCGGATCATGCAACGCAAAGAAGATTTCGTAAACTTCACGCACACTCAGCGCGGTCGGGTCAAAAGTAATTTGAACCACTTCAGCGTGACCCGTATCACCTTTACAGACTTCTTCGTAAGTCGGTTCCGCTTTATGACCACCAGCGTAACCGGACTGAACTTTGAGTACGCCACGAACTTGCTTGAAGGCGCCTTCAAGGCACCAAAAGCAACCACCGCCTAATGTAATTTGCTGCGTCATAACTACCTCATTAAATTATATGGACGTCTAGATGCCCACACTTTACGCCCGTTCCACCCAAAGCGCAAGAGGAGGGGTGCAGTCCTTGGAGTGCACCCCTCCTTTCTCTAAATAGGCACGTGCCAAGTGAGAACCCACAAATCTAAACCGTCGTTCGGGCGATTAATATCAGCTTGCGAATAGTGCGAATAGCCAAAACTCAAGCGCGCCTTACTGATTGGATCATACTGCCACGCCAGTGCAATTCGATCTTCAAACTGAAATGAAATCGACAACTCGCGGTCTGAAATCCGCTGATCATCAAGCAGTGACACACCAATTCCAGCTTCCAATAGCAGCGGCTGTGAACCAGCGGTCAGCGACCACTGCAAAACAGGACTAAAAGTCACCGCATTGATACGATCATGCGAGTTGCGCGAATTGACCCATGTATTGACCGCCGCTTCCCAATGTACCCGCGGTGAACCAATCAAATCGAACCAACTTTGCGGCAAAAATTTCGGGCCATCGGTCCAACGATAGCCTGCGCGCAAACCATTGAGATGCTCGGTTGAGTAGCTCACCGCCAGATGCGCCTCATCGGCATGTGCCTTAGGAACAATCGCCGCCATCAAGACAACCCCAAAAAACAACAAACCAAATGCAATATTTTGTATTTTTTTCATACGCCTACATCCTTACAACAAGCGCTAAAAACTCTATCCAACACAAGGCGATATTTTACATACATGCACGAATGTATGTAAGAGTTCGTATAACTCGAAAATTCGATTACCTTGTTCGAAAAAGTAAAAGGAGGGGTGCAGTCCAAGGACTGCACCCCTCCTTTCGCTTGTCATACGTTTTATGTATAATCCGCGCGACTAAAATTTTGACCCTTTTATATTTAACTTCGATTGGAGAAAATCATGGCTTTAGAGCGCACTTTATCAATCATCAAGCCAGACGCAGTTGGCAAAAACGTCATCGGCGCTATCTACAACCGCTTTGAAACTGCGGGTTTCCGTATCGTTGCAGCGAAAATGATGCACTTGAGCACCGAGCAAGCAGAAGGCTTCTACGCTGAACACAAAGAGCGTCCTTTCTTCCGCGCTTTGGTTGACTTCATGACTTCTGGCCCAATCATGGTGCAAGTACTTGAAGGCGAAGACGCAGTAAAACGTCACCGCGACATCATGGGTGCAACGAACCCAGCTGACGCATTGGCAGGAACTTTGCGCGCAGACTATGCTGTATCTATTGATGAGAATGCGGTTCACGGTTCTGACGCGTTAGAATCAGCGGCTCGCGAAATTGCATACTTCTTCACTGAAGAAGAACTCTGCGCCCGCACTCGCTAAGAACAAAAAGCTCAAAGGCTCGGCAGGCCGAGCCTTTGAGATATTAGCTATTCGATATTAGATATTAGCCCTGATGTTTCAGCTTTTTCTAATATCCAATATCTAATATCCAATATCTAATATCTAATATCTTATATCGCCTTAAGGTTTTATATGAATGCTGTAGACAAAAAAGTGAACTTACTCGACTTGAACCGCGAAGGTATGCGCGCGTTCTTCAAAGAGTTGGGTGAAAAACCATTTCGCGCCGATCAGGTGATGAAGTGGGTGTATCACTATTGCGTCGACGACTTCGATCAAATGACCAACCTCAACAAGGTTCTAAGAGAGAAGCTCAAGCAGGTTGCCGAAATTCGTGCGCCTGAAGTACGCATGCAGCAGCAATCATCGGACGGCACCATTAAGTTCGCGATGACCTTATTTGATGGTCAGGATGTGGAAACCGTCTGGATTCCGGATCGTGACCGTGCGACCTTGTGCGTGAGCTCACAGGTAGGTTGTGCACTCGAGTGCACGTTCTGTTCGACCGCACAACAAGGCTTTAACCGTAACCTCAAAGTAGCGGAAATTATCGGTCAAGTTTGGCGCGTCAACAAATTGCTTGGAGCCTTTGGCGACACTGGCGTGAAAGCCGTGACGAACGTGGTGATGATGGGCATGGGTGAACCATTGCTCAACTTGAACAACGTGGTGCCAGCGATGGACTTGATGCTGGATGACAATGCTTTTGGATTGTCCAAGCGTCGCGTCACGCTGAGTACCTCAGGTGTGGTGCCAGCGCTTTACAAGCTGAAAGAAGAAATTGATGTGGCCTTAGCAATTTCACTCCACGCACCAAACGATGAGCTGCGTAACGAAATTGTACCCATCAATAAAAAGTACAACATTCAAGAATTCCTAAAAGCCAGCCGCGATTACATTGACGGTAGCAAAGCCAACAAGAACATCACCATCGAATACGTAATGCTCGATCACATCAATGACTCCATGGAGCAGGCAGCCGAGCTTGCCGAGCTGTTGAAAGACACACCGTGCAAAATCAACCTGATTCCGTTTAATCCATTCCCAGGTTCAGACTATGGTCGTTCGAGCAATTCACGTATCGATCGATTCGCCAAAGTGCTGATGGAAAAAGGCTACATTGTGGTGGTTCGTCGCACCCGTGGCGACGACATTGACGCTGCTTGTGGTCAGTTAGTGGGAGATGTGATTGACCGCACCAAACGCATCTTGAAAAAGCAACAAGCGCAACGCGGTGGCGACGGGATTCAAGTCAAAGCCGTTTAAACGTCCGCAAAACCCCTACTTAAGACAAACTTAACACGCCTTTGACGCCGCACAGCTTGATCTGCCGCTGATAAAGGTTAAGATAGCTTTCTTTACAGGGGGATTTACATGCGGATACTACTGCTTGTGCTGTTTACTGTGCTCGCAACAACCGGTTGCGTCAGTCAGCGCACTGTCGATGGCAAGCAACAACCAGCTCAACAGTTCAATGCCGAAGAAGCGTCACGAACTCGGCTCGCGTTGGGCTTGCAGTATTTGCGCAGTGGCAACTTCGAACAAGCGAAAGCCAATTTAGAGCGCGCCCGCGAATATACTCCCGATAACGCCGACGTTTATACCGGCCTTGCGTATTACTATCAGCAAGTACGTGACTTCAAAAGCGCCGAAGCGCACTACCGTAAAGCTATTGATTTAAAACCGAAAGATGGTGACAACTACAACAATTTAGGCGTGTTGTTATGTGGTCAGCAGCGCTACAATGATGCCGACCAAATGTTTCGCAAAGCCGTCGCGCAACCAGGCTATGTCAAGGTTGCCAGCACCTACGAGAACGCTGCTCGTTGTGCTGCCGAGCAGGGCGATATGGCCAACGCGGATAGATATTATGAATTGGCGCTAAATCACAGCGGTGGTGGCGTCACCATATTAGAGAATTACGCTACTTTGTTAATGCAGCAAAAGCGCTACGACAAAGCGGCAACCATGATCGAGCGTCGCAGTAATTACCCCCAGTTATCGGCACAGTATCTATGGTTAGAAGTGCAGTTAGCCCATGTCCAGAACCAGAAGAATAAACGACAACAGTTTGGCGATCTGCTTGTGCAGCGCTTTCCTGCATCGCAGCAAGCGACTGATTATCTAAAACTTATTAAATAGCGATACCCCATGGCACAAGATAAAGACTTATTTGATGAAAATAGCGAAGAACAGGCTGCGCCACAGCCGGAGCCATATACCGGCGAAACACCGGGGCAAATGTTCCGTGAAGCGCGCGAAGCGAAAGGCTTAACTACGCAGCAAGTGGCCGATAATCTGCGGTTACGCAAGGTCGTGGTTGAGTATATGGAAGCCGACGAATACGACAAATTATCGTCGCCAACGTACGTGCGTGGCTATTTGCGCTCGCTTAGTAAGGCACTGGATGTCAACGAAGCGCGCGTGTTCGAGGCTTACAGCAAAATGGGCTTTGGTGAGGTAGCGCCAAGTACGATTACCATGCAAAGCTTCTCTAAGCGCAAAGTGCGTGAGCGCAACGATAATCGTTTGATGCTCATTAGCTATTTGATTATCGCGATTGTGATTGCCATGGCAGTGGTGTGGTGGTGGCAAGACAGCAACGCCGGCGACATGTTTGCCAACGCGAATGGCAGCAGTAATAACGGCACAAGTCAGCAAATCACCGAGCGTGAACCAATGCGTCGCACCGAAGAACAAGTACGCGAACAATTGCAGACCACTTCAGAGCCAGAACCGGTTCGCACAGCTGATGATGCTGGTAACACTGATACCAATAGTCAAGCTGACAATACGGCGGATACCAACAGCCCAGTCGTCACCGCAGTCGATAACGAACAAGAATCGCCAGTGGTGACCGAAGAGCCGGAGCCAACCTCGCGTTCTACCCCAACATCGAATGCCGATGATGAACCAGAAGTCGTCGCCGACACCAGCCGTGAAGCGCCCGTTGTAAGCGAAAATGTTGCTGCGAATCAAGCTAGCTTAATCATGGAATTCAGCGGCGCCTGCTGGATTAAAGTCACCGACGGCACCGGTACCGATATCGCCATTGGTGTCAAAGAAGCCGGCTACAGAATGCCGCTGACGGGCGAGCCTCCATTTGATATCATTTTATGCAAACCAGAATTCGTCGAATTGACGTATAATGGTGAACCGGTTGATTTGAGCAACTATCGCCGCAACCGCAGCGTCACCATGACTCTTGAGTAAGAACAACTATGATATTAGCTATTGGATATTAGATATTAGAACAAGGCAGTTTTTGCTAATATCTAATATCCAATAGCTAGTATCGCACTAAGGTTTTAAACAATGCATTTAAACCCCATCAAACGTCGACCTTCACGCCGTATCTACGTTGGTAACGTGCCGATTGGCGATGGCGCACCCATTGCTGTGCAATCCATGACCAATACCGAGACCACCGATGTGGCTGCGACGGTTAAGCAAATTCAAGCGATTGCCAATGCCGGTGCTGATTTGGTGCGGGTAAGCGTACCGACCATGGACGCCGCTGAAGCGTTTAAATTCATTAAACAGCAAAGCCCGATTCCAGTCGTGGCCGATATTCACTTTGATTATCGCATCGCTTTGAAAGTGGCTGAGTACGGTGTCGACTGTTTGCGGATTAACCCGGGTAACATCGGTAATGAGCAGCGCATTCGCGCAGTAGTCGATGCGGCACGTGACCGCGGGATTCCAATTCGTATTGGTGTGAATGGCGGCTCGCTCGAAAAAGATCTGCAAGAAAAGTACGGCGAACCAACACCTGCCGCGTTAGTAGAATCAGCCATGCGTCACGTGGACATTCTCGATCGCTTGAACTTCCAAGATTTCAAAGTGAGCGTGAAAGCCTCTGATGTATTTTTAGCGGTTGAGTCGTATCGTCTATTAGCAAAACAAATTGAGCAGCCGTTGCACTTAGGTATCACCGAAGCCGGTGGCCTGCGCAGCGGTTCAGTAAAATCGTCCATTGGCCTTGGCATGCTATTGGCCGAAGGCATTGGCGATACCTTGCGTATTTCGCTGGCGGCCGACCCGGTTGAAGAAGTCAAAGTTGGGTTTGATATCCTAAAATCACTGCGTATTCGTAGCCGCGGCATTAACTTTATCGCGTGCCCAAGCTGCTCACGCCAAGAATTCGATGTGATTGGCACCGTCAATGCGCTGGAGCAACGCCTTGAAGACGTGACCGTGCCGATGGATGTATCAATTATCGGTTGTGTGGTGAACGGCCCAGGTGAAGCGCTGATTTCGCATGTCGGCCTAGCTGGTGCGAAGAACAAGAGCGGTTTTTACCTCAATGGTGAGCGTCAAAAAGACCGTCTCGACAACGCCGATTTGGTTGATGAGCTCGAAAAACGTATCCGTGAACAGGTAAAACGTTTAGAAGCTGAACAGATTCCCGTGAAGCAAGCGTAAAGCTGCGGTATACTATGCGCCATTTTTCGTAATAAATTTCCGTCTTAAGTAGACCCTAAGCAGAAAAGAACTCGAACGTGGCAAAAAATATTCAAGCAATTCGCGGCATGAACGACATCCTGCCGGATCAATCGCCAGCGTGGCAATACGTTGAAGGCGTGATCCGTCAGGTCGCAGCCCAATATACTTACCAAGAAATCCGCATGCCGGTGCTCGAGAGCACCGATCTATTTAAGCGCTCCATTGGCGAAGTCACCGATATTGTCGAAAAAGAAATGTACACTTTCGATGATCGCAACGGTGACAGCCTGACCCTGCGCCCAGAAGGCACAGCGAGTTGCGTACGCGCCGGTAATGAACATGGCTTGCTGTATAACCAAACGCAACGTTTGTGGTACTTAGGGCCAATGTTCCGTCATGAGCGCCCGCAAAAAGGCCGCTATCGCCAATTTCATCAGTTTGGTATCGAAGCCTTCGGTATGGATGGCCCGGATATCGATGCTGAAGTGATTCTGCTCTCAGCACGGTTGTGGCAAGCATTTGGCATTAGCGAGCAAGTCGAATTGCAACTGAACTCATTGGCTTCAAATGAAGCGCGTGCGCGTTATCGCGAGGCGTTGCGTGAGTTTTTGCGTGCCCATGAAGACAAGCTGGACGAAGATTCGAAGCGCCGTTTAGACACCAACGTATTGCGTGTACTTGATAGCAAATCGCCAGAAACTCAGGCGGTACTTGCAGATGCGCCGAAGTTATCGGAGTATTGGGACGACGAATCACGCGAGCACTTTGATGGCCTATGTAAGCGTCTTGATGCTGCTGGCGTTAAATACGTTTTGAACGAGCGCTTGGTACGTGGTCTCGATTATTACAACCGCACCGTGTTTGAGTGGGTGACCACCGAACTAGGCGCGCAAGGTACTGTTTGTGCCGGCGGGCGTTACGATGGCTTAGTGGAACAGCTCGGTGGCAAACCAACCCCAGCCGTTGGCTTCGCTATGGGCATGGAGCGCTTGGTTTTATTGTTGGAATCGCAAGGTAAAATCCCAGCAGAGCAAGCCATTGATATTTACGTGATTGCAGCAACTGAAACGGCGGAACTAATCGCCCCAGCCGTTGCCGAACAAATTCGAAGTGCCAAGCCGCAGCTGAAAGTTCAGTTGCACAGCGGCACCCAGAACATGAAAAAGAAATTGGCCAAAGCCGATAAGTCAGGCGCCACCTACGCCTTACTGGTCCGCGACACCGATTTCGAACTAAAGCACCTGCGCGACCGCACCACCCCCTCGCAGCTGCTAAACAGCATAGAGGAACTGTAGCCCGGCGTTTCACGCCGGGTGGCGCGCAGCGCCGTAAATATATGGGCTTAAGCGGTGTCAGTGCTTAGCAATTATAAAGATTGCGGAAGTCGCAATTATAAAGATTGCGGAAGTCGCAATTATAAAGATTGCGGAAGTCGCAATTATAAAGATTGCGGAAGTCGCAATTATAAACATTGCAGAAAAAATTAAGATTAACGGCACCTAGTGCCACCCGGCGTGAAACGCCGGGCTACCGGGAGTTAAAAATGGAAACTGAAGAACAACAAGTCGAACGAATTAAACAGTTTTGGAACGAACACGGCAAAGGCATCGTCGCCGGCCTCGTAGTAGGCTTTGCACTATTCTACGGCTGGCGCTACTACGACGCCCAAGTGCGTGCTGACCAAGAAGCTGCTTCTGAAAAGTTTGAGAGCATTTTAGTGCAACTTGAAGCTGATCAAGAAAATAGCACAGCGGCAGCACAAGAGTTCGTGAACTCAAGCGATAGCACCTACGCGCTTTTAGCAGCGTTAGAGCTTGCTAAGCATGCCGTGGATAACAATGATTTAGCGACGGCCGTCAGTGCATTGCAAACGGTACGTGACAACGCGCAACCCGCACTTCGCGCTGTCGCCGATATTCGCCAAGCGCGCGTATTGTTGGCGCAAGAGCAGTACGACGCTGCGCTAGCTGCAGCCCAAGCGGCTGAATCAGTTGAAGCTTTCAAAGCACAAGCCGCTGAGCTAAAAGGCGATATCTTGTTAGCGAAAGGTGACAACGCGGGTGCACGTGCCGCTTATCAAGCCGCTCTCGACGCTGGTGCGCAAGGCATCGCCGAGATCAAACTCAACAGCATTGTGGCGGGTTCATGAAACAAGTAAAAACCTTAGGTCTAGCAGCGCTCGCAACTCTGTTCGTCAGTGGTTGTTCGCTATTTAGCACCGAAGAGATCACCTACAAAGAGTTGCAAACATTTGACGCGCAAATCAACCCGCGCGTCGTTTGGGACACCAGTGTGGGTGACGGCATCGACACGTTCTTCTCGCATCTGAATCCAGTGGTTGTTGGTGACAGCATTATTGCCGCTGACCGTCGTGGCGTGGTGGAAGCATTCGACCGCGCAACCGGCGACGAACTATGGCGCGTTGATTTGCGTTCGGTATTAGATTTAGAAAAAAGCTCATGGTGGAGTGCCGGTGAACCAATGCGTATTGCAGGCGGTTTGTCAGCGCTCAATGGCGTGGTGTACTTAGGTAGCGAAAACGGTGACGTGGTTGCGCTGAATGCCGCTGACGGTAGCGTCAAGTGGCATCAAGTGGTGCGCTCTGAGATCATGTCTGACCCAGCGATTGGCGGTGGTTTTGTCGTGGTCAAAGGTTCGACCGGTGAAGTCATCGCGTTGAATGAAGAAACCGGCGAAGAGCTGTGGAAGCACACCTCAGAAACACCAGCATTGTCATTGCGCGGAACGTCATCGCCAGTGTACGAGCAGGGCGGTATTTTCGTCGGTACTTCAACCGGTAAAGTAATTGTATTAATTGCCGAAAACGGTCAACCAGCTTGGGAAGCACGGTTAGCAATTCCAAGCGGTACCACTGAATTACAACGCCTAGTCGACGTCGACTCACGCCCAGTTTTAGCCGGTCGGTTTGTTTATAACGTGGCATACAACGGTGCATTAGCGGCAATTGAGGCCAACACCGGTGAAATCGCGTGGCGTCGGGATTATTCCTCGTACCAAAACGTGTTGTTTGCTGGCGGTCGCTTGTTTGTCACCGATGCCGATGATTCAGTGTCTGCATTAGACGCGCAAGGCGGCGTAGAGTTGTGGTCCAACAACGACTACACCGGCCGTAACGTCACCGCGCCAGTGCGTTTTGGTGACTACATTGTGGTCGGCGATCGGTTCGGTTATTTGCATTTTATTAATTTACTGAGCGGCGTAACCGAAGGCCGTTTAGAAGTGGGTGAAGACGTATATACCGCACCAATTGTGGTTGACGACACCCTTTATGTTCAGTTACGCGACGGCAGTTTACTCGCGGTAAGGATTTAACGTTATATGTTACCCGTAGTTGCCCTGGTAGGGCGCCCAAATGTGGGCAAATCAACCTTATTTAATCGGCTTACCCGTACCCGGGACGCCTTGGTTGCAGACTTTCCTGGCTTAACGCGAGACAGAAAATACGGCCAGGCCAACTACGACGGTTACCAATTTATCGTCATCGACACCGCGGGTGTTCATGGCGACGAAGAAGGCATTGATGCTGAAATGGCATCACAGTCATTGCGCGCTATCGATGAAGCAGACGTCGTGCTTTTCATGGTTGACGCACGTGACGGTATCACGGCGGCTGACATGGGCATTGCGACACACTTGCGTCGCCTTGGCAAAAAAGCTTACGTGGTTGCTAATAAAATCGATGGCATTGACGCCAACGCGGCTCGTGCCGACTTCTTCGAACTCGGTTTAGGTGATGTGCATGGTATCGCCGCCGCGCATGGTCGTGGCGTCGAACAGCTCCTGCAAGAATGTTTTGACCCGTTGCTGGATGAATACCCGGATGTTCGCATTCGCAACGCCGGTTCGGACGACGTGGCGGTCAACCTCGACGCTGAAGGTAATCCAATTGATTCCGATGGTAATATTGTCGAACCCGACGAAGACGGCAACGTTTACGATGGCGACGGCAATATCGTCGATGCCGATGGCAATATCATCGATCACGAAGGTAATATCATTGGCCAGTTGGGAGACCGTAGTCACGACGAAATCGACTACGATGCGCTGCCATTAAAACTCGCTATTGTCGGCCGCCCGAACGTCGGTAAGTCAACGCTCACTAACCGTATTCTCGGTGAAGAACGAGTGGTGGTGTATGACATGCCGGGCACCACGCGCGACTCAATTTATATTCCGATGGAGCGTGAAGGCCGCCAATACATCTTAATCGACACCGCCGGTGTACGCCGCCGTGGCCGTATTGACGAGACCGTTGAAAAGTTCTCAGTGATTAAAACTTTGCAGGCGATTGAAGACGCGAACGTGGTGATTGCTGTGATTGACGCGCGCGAAACAGTTTCTGATCAAGACTTAAACTTGATTGGTTTTGCCTTGAACGCCGGTCGCTCAATCGTGATTGCCGTGAACAAATGGGACGGCTTGTCGCATGATCACCGTGAAGAAATCAAGCGTGAACTCGACCGTCGCCTAGGCTTTGTCGATTTTGCTCGCGTACACTTTATCTCGGCGTTACATGGTAGTGGCGTTGGTAACCTATTCGAATCGGTACTTGAAGCTTATGCCTCAGCATCGGCTCGCGTCGGCACTGCGAAGCTCACCCGTATTTTGGAAACCGCCGTTGAAGATCACCAACCACCATTGGTGAGCGGTCGTCGCGTCAAACTTAAATACGCTCATGCTGGTGGCTACAACCCGCCACGCGTGATTATCCACGGCAATCAAGTTGACTCGCTGCCAGGCTCGTATAAACGCTACTTGATGAACTACTTCCGTAAATCATTAGGCGTGATGGGCACCCCAATCAAAATCGAGTTCCGCGAATCGGTCAACCCATACGCCGGCCGCAAAAACCAGCTGACGCTCTCGCAAACCCGCAAGCGCAAGCGCCTAATGAAATTCCTCAAGAAGAAAAAGTAGCCCGGCGTTCCACGCCGGGTGGCGCAAAGCGCCGTTATTATCCGGGGCATCCCCAATGTTGGTAGCCCGGCGTTCTACGCCGGGTGGCGCAAAGCGCCGTTATTACCCGGGGCATCCCCAATGTTGGTAGCCCGGCGTTCTACGCCGGGTGGCGCAAAGCGCCGTTATTACCCGGGGCATTCTGCAATGCCAAACATTTCACAAAATTTGAGATTAACGGCACTACGTGCCACCCGGCGTAAAACGCCGGGCTACGACGCCGAGGTACTAAACATGGACCCCGTACGAATCGACAAATGGCTTTGGGCCGCACGTTTTTACAAAACACGTTCGCTTGCGCGCCAATTCGTGCAAGCGGGCAAAGTGTCTGTTGATGGCCAACGTTGCAAACCCTCAAAAACCATCGCCATCGGGCAAATTGTCAAAGCCCCACGCGGCCATGATATCTATGAGGTGGAAGTTTTGGGCTTAAGCGAAAACCGTCTCAGCGCGCCGTTAGCTCAAGAACTCTACCGTGAAACTGAAGACTCTATTGCACGCCGCGAAAAAGAAGCCGAACTACGTAAAATGAATGCGTTGTACAATCCGCACCCTGATCATAAACCCGATAAAAAAGAGCGTCGCGAACTAATTAAGTTTAAGAACCAATAGTTAATTAAGGTTCTTGATAATCACTGAAATTATCGTCAAGCCAAGCCGGCGTAATGTATTTCCAATCATCTGGATAACGCCCCTCGCTCAAATAGCGATTTAGGGTTGAATAAGGCCAATCGCATGCATTCTTTACGTAACCATGTTTTACTGGGTTGAAGCAGCAGTAGAGGATATACATCATATATTCGCGTTCATCGCGAATCTCATGTTCCCAATAGCTATGTTGCCATAATTTTCCATACCCATGTGCTTGTCTAGCTTCTGTATTCTTAGCATTTCTTCGGGACTTTGAGGAAAATTCCGGAAGGGCCTTGGTGGTTAACGCTTTTATTTTTCCCCAGCGTAATGGAACGAAATCATCTTTGATAATTAATACACAATGAATGTGATCAGGCATTACTGTCCAGGCTTCAATTTCAAATGGATGTGTTTTCATTGTTTCGCGCACGGCATTGCGTAGCGCTGCGATGACGTCGGGGCGAGTTAGCACTGGCTGTCGGCGATAGGTACATACAGTGAAAAAGTAGTAACCGCGCTCGAAAAATCTGCGAACGTTTCTCATAGGTTGAGTGTTGCGCAGAAAGGCGGGTTGGGCGAGTTTATATTGCTGTGGGATATTGGCTTACGTTGCTGCGCGCCAGATAGCGTAGCCCGGCGTTTTACGCCGGGTGGCACGTAGTGCCGTTAATCTCGAATTTTGTGAAATGTATGGCATTGCAGAATGCCCCGGGTAATAACGGCGCGTTGCGCCACCCGGCGTGGAACGCCGGGCTACCAACATTGGGGATGCCCCGGATGATAAGGGCGCGTTGCGCCACCCGGCGTGGAACGCCGGGCTACCACCATCACGGAAGCCCCAGGCAATAACGGCGCTTCGCGCCACCCGGCGTGGAACGCCGGGCTACCACCATCGCGGAAGCCCCAGGCAATAACGGCGCTTCGCGCCACCCGGCGTGGAACGCCGGGCTACAGGTCCTGTTCGGTGAAGCGGTACTGGGTTTGGCAGTAGTCGCAGGTCATGACCACGGCGCCTTCTTCGGCGAGGATTTCGCGTAACTCTTCGGGTGACACAGAAGCCAGCGCCTCTAAAGTGCCTTCGTGCGAACAACCACACTTGAAACTCACCGGTTGCGCTGGGTACAGCTCAACGTGTTCTTCATGATACAGGCGGTGCAGCACTTGCTCACCCGGCAAGGTGAACAACTCCGAAGCAGTAATGGTGTCGGTGAGATGTTCAAGGTGCTCGAACGCTTCCAACGTGGTGCCAGCAGCTGGCATCACTTGCAACATCATCCCAGCAGCATGTTCGCCATCAGCATGCACCCAAATACGTGTACGCAATTGCTCAGATTGCATAAAGTAATCTTCGACAACGCGCGCAATCGAATCGTTATCGGCGCTGACCACGCCCTGATAACGCTCGCCTTCCAGTGGTGTTAATGTAATAACCATCACTGCCTTGGCGCCCATCAACGTACGCAAGTCGTTCATATCGTCAGCAATGTCTGAACGTACGCGCGCAATGCCGCGCAATTCCTGATGATGCGAACCGTTTACCGCGACAAAATTCACTGGGCCATCACCTTGAATTTGAATCGAAATGTGCCCTTCAAACTTCAGCGTTGCTGTTAACAATGACGTCGCCGCCATTAATTCACCCAACAAGCGTTGAACTGGCGCCGGGTAATCATGTCCTAGAATCATGCGTTGATAACTGGTGCTCAATTGCACCAGTTCGCCACGCACGTCTTGCTCTAAAAACGTATAGCGCAACAGCTTATCGGTCGGGTAATGGGTATCGTTTTTGCTCATGGTGATAATACGTCTGTCATACTTGTGTAAAAAAGTGGCGGCATTATACCAGAATCCTCGAATTTGATCTGTTCTCTTGTGTATAGTAAGGCTAGAATGACCAAAAGACGCAATTGTCACATAATTATAACGAAAGCGTAGTATTAACCCATGCAGATACAGAACACGCACGTCAACGCACTGATCACTGCGGTTTGCGCAGTCGCGGCAGTTTGGTTTGGCGCGCAACTTACCTGGCAGCTGATAACGCCCGCCAGCGAGGTGCCTTCGGGGCCCATTCAAATCGCCAACCAAGGTGCTGATATCTCCTATTCAGCGCGCTCGATTATTGCGCTCGATCTATTCGGTGCCGCGATCGCCACCGCGCCACAAGCGTCTTCCAATGCCCCAAAAACGTCATTGAATATCCGTCTGCTCGGCGTATCCGCTTCGAATGTACCGGAGCGCTCCGCGGCAATTATTGAACGTAGCGGCAATCAAGAAGTTTATGTGGTGGGCGATAAGCTTGAGGGCACGCAAGTACTTATTAAAGAAATCTACGCGGATCGTGTGATTCTAGATAACAACGGCCGTCTTGAAACGCTTGAATTAGAAGGCATTGGCGAGCTAAGTGAAGGCCTGTCGTTAACGATGGCAAATATGACCGGAGCTGACGTGCGTACGTCAGGTCGAGCAGTGCGTGAAGGAGGTTCAAGCCCACGTCGCAGCGATACGACGACACAAGTCACCGCGTCGGCAGTGAACCCAGAAAGCTTACTCGAATATATTCAAATCATGCCTGTACGCGGCGGTAGCGGTATTCGCGGTTATCGTTTGAGCCCTGGCAAAAACCCAGAATTATTTCGCCAAGCCGGTTTTCGTGACGGCGATTTGGCGGTGGCGATCAATGGCCAAGATTTAACCAATATAAGTACCGCAATGAAAATCACCAGCGAGCTCGGCGACATGACAGAAGCGACGGTAACCGTGCTACGCGGCAATGAATCGGTCGACTTGCAACTCGATATACGAGATTTACCTGCTGAGGTTGTGCAAGACCAAGAGCAAGGAAATTAAGGGATAAGTATGCGTAAAACCTCATTGGCATTGGCCATCACACTCGGCGCCGCGCTCTCGGGAACATTCCACGATGTGAGCGCACAGCAATCACGCCAAGCAACGCAGCAACAACGCCAAACGGCGGATGAGCCAGTTGAATACGCCGCCAGCTTTAAAAACACTGATATTACCGAATTTATTCAAGTGGTTGGTCGTAACCTTGGTCGCACCATTATTATCGACCCCGACGTACGGGGCCGTATTGATGTGCGTAGCTACGACGTGATGAATGAAAGCCAGTACTGGCAGTTCTTTTTGAATGTGTTGGATGTGTACGGCTTCGCTACCATTGAAATGGAGTCGGGCGTGATTAAAGTCATGCGCGATAAAGACGCCCGCAACGGTGCGATTCCAGTGGTCGATGACAACTCGTTAGGCGGCGATACGCTGATTACTCGCGTGGTGCCGGTCGCCAACGTCAGTGTACGTGAACTCGCACCGCTATTACGTTTGCTGAACGACCAGAGTGGCGGCGGTAACGTGGTGAGCTATGACCCGTCGAACGTGATTATGATTACCGGCCGCAGTGAAACCGTGCAACGTTTGGTCGAGATTATCGAACGCGTTGACCGGGCCGGTGACCAAGACGTAACCGTGGTGAAGCTTGAATTTGCATCGGCCTCAGAAGTTGTTCGCATTGCTTTGAGCTTGTTTGAAAAAGCCAACGATGGCACACCACCGTTATTGATTCCGAAAATCGTTGCCGACGAGCGCACCAACAGCGTGGTGATCAGCGGCGAGCCGCGTGCCCGCGAGCGCGTGATGAAGCTGATTAACCAGCTTGACCAAGATTTGAAAACCGAAGGCAACACCCGCGTTTACTACTTGAAATACGCGAAAGCAGAAGAATTAGTGGAAGTATTGCAGGGCGTTAGCCAAAGCTTGCAGGCTGAAAAAGAGTCAGCATCGGCCGCCGCTGGCACCACTGCCGCGGCGCGCCGTGTCAGTTCGTCCAATGGGCAGATTTCAATTAGTGCGCATGATGCATCCAACTCCTTGGTGATCACCGCCCAGCCAGATTTGCTAGCCAGCTTAGAAAGCGTGATCCGCCAGCTCGATATTCGTCGTGCGCAGGTACACGTCGAAGCGATTATTGTTGAAATCATGGAAGGCGATGGCGTCGATTTCGGTCTGCAATGGATTAGTGAAGACGGCGGCATGGTGCAATATAACAACGGTCGTCAGGCGCCGATTGGTCAGGTTGCGGCGGGTGCATATTTAGCCCGTGAGCAACCGGGTACGGAAACCACCACGATTGTTGATGGCAACATGGTAACCACGCGCGAACCGGATCGTCCGGGTGACGTGTCGTTGTTGGCGCAGGTGCTGCAGAATGTGAACGGCATGATGGTTGGCGTGGTGAAAAATGACTGGGGCGCAATTTTGCAAGCCGTGACCACCAATACCAACTCGAATATTTTGGCGACGCCGTCAATTATGACGGTAGATAACGAAGAAGCATCGTTCTTGGTCGGTCAATCTGTGCCGACGATTACCGGTGCGACGACGGGTTCGAACAACGATAATCCGTTCCAAACGGTTGAGCGTGAAGATGTGGGTATTAAATTAAAAGTTACCCCGCAAATTAACGAAGGTAGCGGCGTGCAGTTGGTGATTGAGCAGGAAGTGTCGAGTATTAGCGGCGCTACCGCAGTAGATATCACCATCAATAAGCGTGAATTGAAAACTGTGGTGATGGCCGACGACGGCGAGACCATTGTATTAGGCGGCTTGATTGACGAAGACGTGCAAGAGTCAGAATCAAAGGTGCCGATTTTAGGCGACATTCCATTCTTGGGACATCTGTTTAAGAGCACCTCAACATCACGTCAAAAGCGCAACTTGATGGTGTTTTTACGCCCAACCATTGTACGTGATAGCGGAGCGGCAACGCAGATCTCGTCACGGAAATACAATTATATTCGGGCTGAACAAATTAAAGCCGACGAAGATGGCATTTCATTGATGCCATTAACCGACCAGCCGGTATTGCCGGAGTGGGATGGCCCGTTAACGTTGCCGCCTTCGTTTGAAAAATATATGGAAGAAGAGAAAAAGGGCAGTGGCAATGACTGATATCGCGAATGTGGCCGCGCAAGTGGCACCGCGACGGTTGCCATTTGCGTTTGCGAAACGCCACGGCGTGGTGGTAGCTTACGCCGGTGCCGCAGATGATGGTACAGCGAATGATGCGGTGGTGCATGCGCGTCACGGCGTCACGCCACAAGCCTTGCTCGAAGTGCGCCGAGTACTCGGCACCCCATTCGTTTTGCAAGAGCACAGCGCGGAAGCATTCGAAGCAATTTTGACGCAGGCGTACCAACGCGATTCGTCTGAAGCGAAGCAGTTAATGGAAGATATTGGCAACGAAAGTAACCTATTTTCGTTGGCCGATGAGCTGCCACAAACCGAAGACTTGCTGGAAAGCGAAGATGACGCACCAATCATCAAACTCATCAACGCCATGCTATCGGAAGCCATCAAAGAAGGCGCTTCCGATATTCACATTGAAACCTTTGAGAAAGATTTGTTGGTACGGTTTCGTATCGATGGCGTGTTGCGCGAGGTGATTCGACCAAACCGTAAATTGAGCTCGTTGCTGGTGTCGCGGATCAAGGTTATGGCGCAGTTGGATATCGCCGAGAAGCGGGTGCCGCAAGATGGTCGTATTAGCTTGCTCATTGCTGGGCGTGCGGTTGACGTGCGGGTATCCACCATGCCATCGAATCACGGCGAGCGGGTGGTGTTGCGTTTACTCGATAAAAACAACGCGCGTTTGAACCTTGAGCAGCTTGGCATGACCGAAGCCAATCGCCGCATCTTCTCGCAACTGATTAAAAAGCCGCACGGCATTATTTTGGTAACCGGCCCGACCGGCTCGGGTAAATCGACCACCTTGTATGCGGGCTTGATGGAGATCAACTCACGCGACCGTAATATTTTGACAGTGGAAGATCCAATTGAGTATTCCATTGAAGGCATTGGCCAAATGCAGGTGAATCCGAAGGTGAACATGACCTTTGCCCGCGGATTAAGGGCGATTCTGCGTCAAGATCCTGATGTGGTGATGGTGGGTGAGATACGTGATGTTGAAACCGCACAAATTGGCGTGCAGGCGTCATTGACTGGTCACTTAGTATTGTCGACGTTGCACACCAACACCGCCGCTGGCGCCATTACCCGGTTAGAAGATATGGGCGTAGAGCCATTTTTGCTGTCATCGTCGTTGCTAGCTGTGTTGGCGCAACGCTTGGTGCGAACCTTGTGTGACGATTGCAAAGAGCCGTATCAGGCGTCTGCCGAAGAATTGGAATATGTTGCTGATGGCACCGTCGATGGCGGTGCGCAGTTGTATCGTGCGGTGGGTTGTGACAAGTGTAATCACACCGGCTATCGCGGTCGTACCGGTATTCATGAATTATTGGTGGTGGATGAGCGCGTTCGTGAACTGATTCATAACGGCCATGGTGAGCAAGCGATTGAGAAATATGTGCGCGCTGCGGCTCCGTCCATTCGTGACGATGGCTTAGCGAAAGTCATCGCCGGCGTCACCACGTTAGAAGAAGTGTTGCGCGTGACGCGCGAGGAGTAGCCGGTGGCAGCGTATGCATTTCAAGCGTTAAATGCCAGCGGCCGCAAAACCAAAGGCGTCATTGAAGCGGACACCGAGCGCCAAGTGCGCGCGCAACTGCGTGAGCAGGGCTTGATACCTGTTGCCGTTGAATTAGCCGAGGAGGGGACCAGTCCCAAAGCCGGAGCCGGGTCCGGAGCTGGACCTGCACCCCTCCTAAAGCGCTTGCAAACGCGTGGTGTCGGCGCGGCCGACTTAGCCTTAATCACGCGCCAGTTGGCGACCCTAGTGTCAGCGGCATTGCCTATTGAGCAAGCGTTGTTTGCTGTGTCGGAACAAACCGATAAGCCACGCCTGCAAAAATTGATTATGGCAGTGCGCTCGAAAGTCGTTGAAGGTTACTCCTTGGCCGAAGCCATGTCCGAATACCCACATGTATTTGATAAGTTATTTACTGCGATGGTAGCAGCCGGCGAGCGCTCTGGGCATCTCGATGAAGTGCTGAACCGTCTAGCGGATTACACCGAGCAACGTAACCGCCTCAAAGGTCAGTTAGTGCAGGCTTTAGTGTATCCGACCATTTTAACGTTGGTTGCCATTGGTGTGATTATTTTCTTGCTGGTCAGCGTGGTGCCGCAAATTGTTGAGCAATTTAGTGGCCTCGACCAAGAACTACCGCCAACTACGACGTTCTTGTTAGCAGTCAGTGGTTTCTTACAAAATTATGGGTTATTCCTGCTGGGGATAATTTTAGTCGGCTTAGTCGTTGGCGGACAGTTGTTACGTAAACCATCCCGCCGCGACAAATTTGACGGATGGCTATTAAAATTACCGTTGTTTGGGCGCGTAATAAAAGGCGTGAATACCGCACGCTTTGCCCGCACACTGAGTATTTTGGCGGCCTCAGCGGTACCGCTACTAGATGGCTTGCGTATAACCGGCCGCGTGTTATCCAACCGCGCCATGCAAATTGCGGTTGAAGAAGCATGCGACCGCGTACGCGAAGGCTCATCGCTGCGCGCCGCGCTCGCACAAACTAAATTATTCCCGCCGATGATGCTACATATGATTGCCGCCGGCGAAAAATCAGGCGAACTTGAACAATTACTCGGCCGCGCCGCCGATAACCAAGACCGCGATTTTGAAACCACCATGAACATTGCGCTAAAAATATTCGAGCCGGCGCTGATCGTTGTCATGGCTGGCGTGGTCTTACTTATCGTGCTCGCCATCATTCAACCAATATTAGCGCTCAACCAAAGCGTAGGACTTTAGAGGAACACCATGAAAAAACAATCCGCATTCAGCCTTATGGAAGTAATGGTCGTTATCGCCATTCTTGGCCTGTTGGCTTCATTAATTCTGCCTAACGTGCTCGGCTCGGCAGACCAAGCCAACCGTCAAAAAGCGCGCACTGATATCATTGCATTGGAAAATGCAGTGGCACAGTACCGCCTCGATAACGGCACCTTCCCGACCACAGAACAAGGCCTTGAAGCACTCACTGACGAGCCAAACGTTGACCCGCGTCCGCGCAACTACCGTCGTGGAGGCTATATTCAGCGCTTACCGTCTGACCCATGGGGTAACGAATACCTATTATTAAGCCCAGGGGAATTCGGCGATTTCGACATCTTCTCGGCTGGCCCTGACGGTCAAACCGGCACCGACGACGACATCGGCAACTGGAACATCGAGTAAAACCTTGCGCGTAAAAGGCTTCACCCTCGTCGAAGTCATGGTCACCATGGCGGTTATCGGCATGCTGGCGCTCACCGTCAGCTTCGTGGTGCCTGATAAAAAGGATGACGAAACCGCTGACAGCGCCCGCGTATTGTACGAACGCATCCGCTATGCACGCGAATACGCCTTAGTGCGTCATGCCGTGCTAGGCTTGCGCATTGACGACGGTCATACCTATCGTTTTTTGCAGTTCACCGATGGCCGCTGGCAAAACATCACACACCGCGGCCTGCGCCGAACCGAACTGGATACCGACATTGAGATTTTGGTAGAAGCCGGTGATCTTGAACTCCTACAGCAAGACGACACCGACCTCAACGAAGTATTCGCGGTGGAAGAAGACGATCTCGGTACGCGTTCTGAAGATAACGAACCACCCAGTGAACCCACACCCCAATTGTTTATTTTTGGTAGCGGCGATCTTCCACCATTTGAATTGTTTGTGCGTAACGTGGGTTTGCTCGGTGAGCCGGTCAGTTGGCGTATTGCCAGTACCGATGGCATTGAGATCGAACTGAAACGAGATGAGGGGCGTGGCGACTAATGGCTAAGCGTCAGCACGGTTTCACCTTAGTTGAAGTGATGTTTGCGCTGGGTATTTTCGCCCTCGCGGCCCTGGCCGCTGTCGCCGCCACCAGCCAACACTTGAACGACTTAAACTACATGCAAGATAAATCGATGGCGCAATATGCTGCCGCCAATGCTATGGCGCGGGTGAGTTTGGATTATCCACCAGAAAACGGCGCGACGGGGGTGGAAATGGTTGGTTCGCGGGAATGGTTTTGGCGCACGGAAGTGTTGAAAACACAAACCGAAGATGTGTTTTATGTAACTGTGCGAGTTTTCGAAGAACAACCTCAGTCAGCTGAAAACAATGATGGTGCGTTGGTGGTGTTAAGCCGCTATCTTGGGCCGGATACGGGTGCTGGTGCTGGTGAGGCACAACCATGATGCAACGCCGCCGCGGATTTACCTTAGTGGAAGTGTTAGTTACCGTCGTGATTATGGCGGTGATTGGTTTGGCTTCGGCAGCAGTGATTAATGCGATTATGCGTACTAGCGAGCAGAGTGAAAAGGCCATCGAGCGGCTTGAAAAGCTCCAGTACAGTATGCTGATTTTAGAGCAAGATATCCGCCAAATGGTCGCCCGAGATAATCCGACAGGGCGTTATATTTTTATCGACGACGGTCGCTTAGGTTTTGTGCGTTCTGGATGGTTTAATCCGCTTGGTTTATTTCCGCGCAGTGAATTGCAGCCGGTTGCTTATGTGATTCGCGAGGGTAACCTCGTGCGCGAACATTTTAACTTTGTGGATGTAACCGAATCGTCCGAGCCCAAATCACGCGTTGTGCTTGAAGGCGTGACCGCGTTCACCGCGAAACCGCTAAGGAGGGGTGCAGTCCAAGGACAGACCCCCACCTCGCAGCGGAATAATTCGGGCGACAATGCCGACATCGAAGGCTTACCACCCGCGCTGGAAATCACCATCGAAACCGAAGCTTGGGGCACCATTACGCGGGTGTTCTTGATTAATGACGGGGGCTTAAATGAACAGCCGTCGCCGTAATGTGGAAGCATGTCTAACAGGCGCAAGAGCACCGACTGCAAAACGCCAACGTGGTGTCGCTTTGTTAATGGTGTTGCTGGTCGTGGCATTAGTGTCCGTCATGGCGGTCACCTTGAGTGGGCGCTTACAAACCACCGTGTTGAGAACAGCGAATTTTCAACAGGCTGAACAAGCCTATTGGTATTGGTTAAGCGCTGAAGAAATTGTACGCGAACTGCTACAACGAGAAATTAGCGAGAGCGATGGCGTGGTTCACCAACAACAAATGTGGTATCAGCAGAGCAAAAGCGACAGTATTTATCCGGTTGATGGCGGTGCCATAAAAGGTGAAATTCAAGATTTGCAAAGCTGCTTTAACTTGAATTCGTTGCGGGTGGAGGATGGGAGCGGCTCACGCTCCGGCGCTGGGACCGGAGCAGGGACTGCACCCCCACCTCCGCAAGCGCCAAACTCGGGCAGCACATCGGGGAACACCGGCGGTGCGAACACAAATTCAAATGCTAATACGAGCGGCAATACCGGCGGCACGATTGCGCCAGACGTATTACGCGAGCGCCGCAAAGCACAATTGCGTATGCTATTGATGGCGACTGACGAAAACATGGAGCCGTATGCGGCCGATGTGATCGTTGATTCCTTGGCCGATTGGCTCGACAGCGATGATGATATCGATGGTAGTTATGGCGCTGAATCAGTCGATTATCAAAGTTTGCAGTTTCCGTATCGTGCAGCGAACAGTTGGCTGGTTCATGTGAGCGAATTGCGCTTGGTGCGTGGTGTGACAGCGCGTATTTATAACCAAATAAAGCCGTATGTGTGCGTCATTCCGCGAGATAACACATTAAAACTAAACATCAATACAGTGGCTAAAAATCAACCAGAGCTGTTGCAAGCAGTCACCGTGGGTGCCATGTCGAGGGGCGATGCCGCGAGCTTTTTGGCGTCGCGTCGGCAAGATGGCTATGAAAGTATGGATGATGCGCGTAATAATGGTGCATTGAATGATGCTGCGACTCGCGGGCCGCGGCCTAGTTTTGGTGGGGGTGTGACGCCAGCAGGTGTGACCGCGCAAACCATCGGTGGGGCGCTTGACGATTTAGATGTGAAGAGTAAGTATTTCCAATTAAATGCAAAAATTGCTTATGGTGACCTCGTGATGGCTGCCGAGAGCCAGTTTTTAATCACCAGCGAGACCGCAGAAATATTGTATCGCGGCGCAGGAGAACCTTAGATTATGGAACAATTATTTATCCGCTTGGGCTCAGCAGAACGCGAGCCGTTGCACTGGCTGATTTGGAACCCAGCGCAAAGCGAATTAATTGCAAGCGGAACGCTGAATGATTTGTCCGAGTTGAACCAACTGACCGATCATGCGCGCAGTCGTGAGGTGATTTGTTATGCGCCGGGAACCGACGTGCTGCTCACGCAAGTGGAGTTACCAACTAGTGCGATTCGCATGTTGCCGCAGGTGGTGCCGAATGCGCTTGAAGATGAGTTGGCGCAGGATATTGGCGAGTTGCACTTTGCTTGGCCTCCGGCGAAGAAGGGGGGTGCAGTCCTTGGACTGCACGTTGCTGTCGTTGCCCGCGACGCCATGCAAAAATGGCTGGAAGCCCTCGATTCGGCTGATATTGAATGTGATGAAATGTACCCCGATATTTTTATGGTGCCGGCACCTACCACACAACCGTTAGAAGCTAACCAAGAAGGGGGTGCAGATCGCGCTCCGGAGCAAGGACTGCACGCCACCTCGCTCACGCTCGGCGATACCGTTATAGTGCGCACTGGCCAATACACCGGCTTCACAACCGATACAGCACTGGCGCCTGTGGTGACCGAAGGCATGTTGCTGCAACCAGTCGAGCAAATGGACATCGAGGTGCCGCTGAGTGTTGTCGCAACAACCTATAATGCCCGCAAAGCTGCGCCACCGATGATTAATTTGCGTCAGCAGGATTTCCGTTCACAACGGAAAAAGGGCAAAGGCGTGAAAGCGAGCACTTACAAACCGGCGGCGATTGCGGCTGGCGTGCTGTTGGCGATTGCCTATAGCGCGCAGGTTTTTAATTACGTCCAACTAGGCCAGCAAAGTGAGCAACTTGAGCAGGCCATCGAGCAAACTTACCGCGATGCGTTTCCAGATGAAAAACGCATCGTGAATGTTCGCTCGCAGTTGAATCGTCATTTGGAGACGATCGGGATGCAGGGCACGAAATCATCGCCACTTGAGTTATTGGCGCATCTTGAAGGTGCGTTTAAAGCGAATCGCGATGTCAGAGTTGAGCTGATTCGGTACGACGATCAGACGCTACGCATGCAAGTAACAGCGACTAGTTTCGCAAGCTTAGAGAATTTCCGAAAAGTTGCGAATCAAGGCGGCCAAGTGGTCGTCGAGCAAGGTCCTGTGACTAATCAAAGCGGTGCCGTAAGCGGCGCATTAACTGTGAAGAAGGACGTGTAATGGCTCATTTGTTACAGCAATTTGTGCAGCGCGTACCGGGTCTCGAAGCGCAGTTAAATCAAATGAATCAGCGCGAGAAGCTGCTGGTAAGTGTCGCCGCAGTGCTCTTTGTGATTACGCTGGCGTATTTCATTGCGTGGAAGCCGTTAGCTGATGGCATCGCCGAGCGTGAAGCGAAAATCGATGCGCAGCAAGAGTTATTGCAGTGGGTGCGTGAAAACACCGGCCGCTACCTCGCGCAAACAGGAGGGGTGCAGTCCAAGGACAGCACCCCAACTTCCAGCATGTCAGGTAGCATGAGCGAGCGCGTCACGCGCCTCGCCAGCGCCGCCAAAATTGAAGTCACACGCATGCAACCGCAATCGGATAGTTTGGTCGTCGTGATAGACCAAGTGCCGTTCAACACCTTATTGCAGCTGATTGAAAACCTCGAAACGCAAGCCGGACTCGTTATTGAGCATCTTGATGCAACAGAAGGCGGCGAACCAGGTATCGTGCGCGTGCGCCGTTTGCAGGTGGCTGAATGATGTCGTGGCGTTGGTTATTGTGGTTAATCCCGTTGTACGTAATCGCGTTGGTGGCGCTGACGCCAGCTTCGGTGGTTAAGTGGGGTGCAGGCCTAGCTCCGGAGCAGGGACTGCACGTCTCCTCCACCGCCGGAACGATTTGGAACGGCAAGGCGAACATTAGTGCCGAATTGCCAACCGGCGGTACATTAGTTCTTGAAGATGTGCAGTGGCAACTGAACCCGTGGAAGTTGTTCTTGGCGAAAGCTGAAATCGCACTCGATATTCCGTCGAAGAATTATCTTTACGGCACTGCCGAAATTCATGCCGGCCTTTCGCAAGCGCAACTCAAAGGTAATCTCAAAGGGGCCATGCAGCCGGCGATCCAACAACTAAAGCTGCCCGTACCAATCACTATGGCTGGTAACTTCGAACTTGATATCAATGATTATCAAGTATCTGATTTTAATAGCGGAAAGATCTGCGATGCGTTAGCTGGTACAATCAACACACGGCAAACAGAAATGCGCATCAATCAACAGTGGCATGAGCTTGGTGATTATTTAGCAACGCTCACATGCAACGCTGAAAATGGCATAAATGTTAGAATCGACGATAATAACATCGTCGGTTTACGTTTAGACGCACAAGTAAATGGGCGTATCGATGCGCTGCAAGTAAGCTTAACCGGCAGTCTAAAACCAACGCTGCAAACACCACAGCCAATTTCCGAGTTGTTAGTTTTCATCGGAAAACCAGACGCTCAAGGCCGCTACAACTTTAAATGGTAAAAAGGAGTATTTATGGATCAAGTTATGACCTGGATTAGCGACAATCAAGAGCTAATTCTCAGCTACACGGTGAAATTCATCGTCGCAATTATCATCTTAATTGTCGGTAAGATTGTGGCGAATTCGGTTGCCAAATTAATGGGCAAAGGCATGGAAAAACGCGGCACCGATAAAGCCGTAATTAGTTTCCTTGGCGCCATTGTACGTTCAGTTATTTTTATTGCTGCAGTGCTCATGGCATTGTCGCAAGTAGGTGTTGAAACCACCTCGTTTATCGCCATTTTAGGTGCTGCCGGCTTGGCAATCGGCCTGTCTTTGCAGGGCTCACTGTCAAATATGGCCTCTGGCGTGTTGATCATCTTGTTCCGTCCGTTCAAAGCTGGCGAGTACGTCGATGCGGGTGGTGTGTCAGGTACCGTTGAGGAAGTAAACATCTTCCAAACTATCTTGAAAACGCCAGATAACAAAGTGGTCTTCGTGCCAAACGCACAGATTACTGGCTCGCCGATCACCAATTACAACCGAGAAGATACGCGCCGCGTCGATCTGCTCATCGGCGTGTCATACGATGCCGACTTGCACAAAACCAAAGAAGTGCTTGAAAGCGTGTTGAAAGCCGAAAGCCGCTTGCTGAAAGATCCGGCTTGGAATATTCAGGTGCATGCGTTAAACAGCTCATCGGTCGACTTTATTGTTCGCCCGTGGGTGAAAAGCACCGATTATTGGGGTGTCTATTGGGATTTGATGCGTGAAATTAAGCTTGCGCTTGATAAAAACGATATCGGCATTCCATACCCTCAAATGGATGTGCACTTGCACAAGCAAGACTAAAAAGGCACGTAAATTCTGAGCAAAAGAGGGGTGCAGTCCTTGGACTGCACCCCTCCTCTCGCCTATGCTGAAGCCAGGACTTCAACAAAAGGAAGAGAGCAATGAAACCCTTCGTAACAAAAATGTCATTAGCCGCAGCTGTAATTGCCGCATTAACCACTGCGACAAGCGCGCACGCCCAACAATCTCAACAGCAGCCAAGCTTCGATAAGCTCGGCGTTAGCTACATCAATTACGATCTCGATGGCGAAACCCTCAACGGCGCCGGCCTGCAGTTCAACCGCTCAATCAACCAAGACTGGTTCTTTGATGTCAACTATATCTACGCGACCGACGATTACACCGTCAGCGGCTTCGACGTCGACGCGACCTCCAGCACGCTTTACGGCAACCTTGGCTTCAAGTTCTACCAAATGAACAACATGGTGGCCTATGCCAGCGGTGGCTTGGTTTATAACGAAATTGACATCGACACGTCAGGTGCCGGCAACTTCAGCGAAGACGACACTGGCTGGAACGCGCAAATTGGTATGCGTACCCGCCTAACCGACGCCTTCGAAGTTGACGCCAACGTGCGCCACGTCGACATCTACGACGACAGCGACCAAGAGTGGAGCATCAGCGGGCAGTATTACATCAACCGCGATTTCAGCCTCGGTCTCGGCTATACGCTCGTTGACTCTGACAACAACTACGTCGCGCTCAGCGGCAACTTCCACTTCTAAAGGAAGAGGGTGCAGTCCTTGGACTGCACCCCACCTCTGATTTACAAAATTCGGCTGGACAGCTTTCTAACTAACTGATAGATTTACAAGTGATCACTCACATAGACGTGAGCTGATTGGCCAATCAAAGAAGTAAGGAAGAGGAAATACTATGAAAACTTTATCAGCATTATTTGCTGCGGCAGCTTTGGCTTTAGCGCCAACTGCAATGGCATCTGGTCAAGCTGGTGGCGCTGAAGCATCTGGTTCAGGTGCAGCATTCTCTACTGGCGCAATGGTAGCAGCTGGTGTTGCTGCAGTTACAGTTTTAGTTGTTGCTACTGACGACGACGATGACTTCGTAACTCCAGAGCCTCCAGGTCCAGGTCCGGGTCCAGGCCCAGGTCCAGATCCAGGTACTACTACTTCTACTAGCACCACTACCTCTACTGCAGGTATGTAAGTTAGTTTGAAGTAAAATAAAAGTCGCAAGCGCAAGCTTGCGGCTTTTTTATTTTGTGAACGTGATAAATATGTTAATATCGCCCGCATAACTAGAACGCCAAACCCCAGCAATCAACACCAAAACAGAACAAAAAATGAAAGCCAAACAAACGCTTTATATCCAAATTATCATTTTGGCTCTCATCAGCACGCTTATGAGCGGCTGTAGCGTGCGCCTGCAAAACTACAAAGAAATCGTCACGGAACTCTTCAATACCCCAGAAGATGTGACCCTCAGCGCACAAGAAATTGAAGAATTCCCATATGCTGGTAGCTACATACGCGTCACCGAGCGCCCGCGCGCATTTATGGCATTGGCATTCGATGATAATGGTGTACTCAAATGGCGTACCGGCGGTGAAGAGATCATCCATACCAAACATGGCCGCATTATCGCCACTAACAACATGAGTGGCGCAATTGCCAATACCAGCAATTTAAGCAACGACCCACTAAAGTGCTTCCGCTTAGCGGTCATAAACAAGCAAGATCTCATCAACTGCCCAACCATGTGGCAGCGCGATATCTGGGTCACGAGCGCAACCCCAGAACATATTGAAGACCAAGCTTACACCTATACGTCGACATTCAGCGTAGGCGCCACTGAACAAATTACGCTAGCAAATGGCAAGACGCACACCGCAATAAAAATCGAAGAGCACAACGAAGCGACGAATCAACCCAGCATCACCAATAGCTTTTATATCGATACCGATACTGGTCGTATCGTCAAATCGAATCAGCTGATTGCACCACCGAGCATCTTCGCTGAAATAGAAGAAGTGAAGCCGTACACCTTAGAAAAAGTGAAGACCAACGGATGATTACGCGTACTCTGAAGCTTACTGCCATTGCTGCCGCGTTAGCCGCCATCACAACACCGGCTCAAGCCCAAACGCAACAAAAGCAGCAACCAACTGTCGCCGTCAAAATTCAAGGCCCTAGCAAAGAGCCTGAAATCCAATTTGCTGGCAGCCCGCGGCTTAGTCAGGTGTACGATAACGCGCAAATTAAAACCGAAGAAATCTTCTGGCCGGCCGTGCGTTTAGTGAGCGCGACTAAACACAGCGAAATTATTCAAAAGCAAAAGCAGTTAACTCAGCAGTTGTATCAACTCGAGCGCTACTTCCAACAAGAAGACGAGAGAAGCTACGCGCAATTAGCCAATCGTATTGCAAGCCAAGTTGCCGTCTGGCCGTTGGTAGGAGCCGAGCCAATCGGTCGTGGTCATGTTGAGCAAGGCCCAAAGGACATCACCCTTGGCGTTGATATCAACAAAAAGAGTAGCTTAACCAGCCACTACGACGAAGCGCGTTTAAACATCAATGCCAATCCGCAGTTACCGCAAGGTACCGCCGAGCAACCAGCGCGTTACCAATTGTTGATGCCAACTATCAAAGAGCATCAAACTACTAACTTACAAGTCATCGGCGCCGTGTGGATGCCGTTTACGATGGCCTATCATCCGCATTTCACTGCGCGTGAAACAACCTACCAAGAGAACTTCAGCAAGCGCTTGGAAGCGATTGCGCACAAAGACAAAGTCTTACAAGTCACCGCACAAAGCGACGTGCAAGAAATCGCGATTGACCCATATAACGCCTACAGCCAAAAGTTCTCAGCTGGCGCAAAAATAATCGCGTTATTCAATACGAATAAGTTGCCGGAAGAATTTAAAAACATTAACGAGCAAATGGCCGAGCTGGCGAAATACTGGAACCCATTGCAACCGACGTTAAAAGAAACGAGCCATTTCACTACGTTAGGTCAGTACACCCAAAGCGAGAAAGATCAGCAGCCGCCGCTACTGCTATTTGGTGAAGCAGACAAAAAGCCGCGACCAAGCACGAGTGATTTCGGTAGCATCGGCCTTTTACAAATGCCAAGCGGCCGCCATGCCGAGCAAGGCGAGTTCAGCTTCACGTATTACGACCAAGAAGAGTATCGCCGCTGGGCATTAAACTTGCAGCTATTCCCATGGTTAGAGGCAACCATACGGTATAACGACATTCGCACGCGACGCTATAGCCAATTCGAAGAATTCTCCGGCGATCAAACCTACAAAGACCGCGGCGTTGACTTTAAATTCCGCTTAACCGAAGAAAGTCGCTGGATTCCGGAAACCAGTGTCGGTATTCGTGATCTTGCTGGTACCGGTTTATTTGCGGGCGAATATATCGCTGCCAGTAAACGTTTCGGTAACTTTGATTTCTCGGCTGGCATGGGTTGGGGCTACCTTGGTAAAAACAACAACGTAGACAACCCATTCTGTGAGCTCGCTGACGAGTTTTGTAGCCGTACCGACGGATTTGGCGGTCGTGGTGGTAGCTTTGAAGTCGATAAGTGGTTCCGAGGCAACAGTGCTTGGTTCGCCGGCCTTGAATACCAAACACCGTGGGATCCGCTAAGCGTTAAAGTGGAATATGACAGTAACAATTACATAAACGAGCCATCGACGGTCGTCATGCCGCAAGATTCTCGTTGGAACTACGGCCTAGAATACGATCTCGGTAACAACATGAGCATTAAGGCCAGCTACGAGCGCGGCAATACGTTCATGTTTGGGTTTACCATCCGTACCAATTTAGCCAATGCAACGCAGCCAAAACTCGACTACTCACCGAAGCGTCCACCTGCACCGGCGCGACTGCAAACGGTTGAGCAATTAAAACAACCGGAAGAAATTGCCACAATTCGCAATGCGCTGAACGCTGAGGCCAGCACCTGGGTGAGTGACATTGCACTGAGTGATGACGAAGAAACGTTGACGTTATATGGCACGCAATATCGATACCGCGACAGTGAGCTGGGTCTAGAAAAAATGGGGCGCGTGCTAGCAACTGAAGTCCCTGATTCCATTAAAACCTATCAGTTTGTGGACCAGTCGGGCGACATGAACCTCGCGCAGAACAATATTGACGCTGAAATTTTCAAAGATGCGATTGCGCGCAGAACCATTAATGCCACCACACAACAGTCGTACAGCCGCAGCGAAGTGACTGATGAGCCGGGTGAAAAAATATACGAACAAGAATTCCAATTCGCCAAGTTGCCGACGGTGAGTGTTAAGCCATTCTTAGACCAAAGCTTTGGTGGCCCTGAATCATTTTATATGTACCAACTGGGTGTTGATGCACGGGTATTTTATTCGCTGAGTCCGAATACCTATATTTTCAGTACCGCCAGCTTGCGCCTGGCTGACAGTTACGACAAGTTCAACTACACCACGGGTAACGAAACTGGCGCCTTACCGCGCGTTCGTACCTATGTGCGTGAGTACGTGACAAGCAGTGACGTATTCTTGCGTAACTTGCAACTTGTGCACCGATTCCAAATTGCTGATAGCTGGTTTGCTGCGGGTTATGTGGGTTACCAAGAGCAAATGTTTGGTGGCTTTGGTGGTGAAGTATTATATCGTGAGCTTGATAGCAACTGGGCGGTCGGATTAGACGTGAACTACGCCAAGCAGCGCGATTGGGAAAACCATTTTGGCTTCCGCGATTATGACGTTATTACTGGCCACTTAACTGGCTATTGGCGCCCAAGCTTTATGCCGAACACCTTAATTACCGTTGCGGCTGGGCAGTTCTTGGCTGGCGACCGCGGTGTGCAAGTATCGGTTGACCATAAATTCGAGAGCGGCATTATTGTTGGCGCATATGCTGCGAAAACCAACGTTTCCGCCGAAGAATACGGCGAGGGTAGTTTCACCAAGGGCTTCTATATCAGCATTCCGTTTGACATACTGCAGTTACGTTACAGCCCAGGTCGTGGCGCCATTAGCTGGAGCCCGCTAACGCGTGACGGCGGACAAAAATTGGGTCGTGAGTTTAACTTATACGGTGCAACCGACAAGCGTAGTCCTTACTACGTTGACTAAGAGGGAATTTAAATGGCAAAAGTAGTGGTAGCTGGCACCGGATACGTCGGCCTTTCTAATGCCGTGTTATTGGCGCAGCACAACCAAGTGCATGCGCTCGATATTGTGCAAGAAAAAGTTGATCTGATTAACGCGGGCAAAAGCCCAATTGAAGATAAAGAAATCAGTGCGTTTTTAGCCGAGAAAGAGCTGAATTTAACAGCAACCACCGACCCAAGCGTCTATGCGCAAGCAGAATGGGTGATTATCGCAACGCCGACAGACTACGACGCACAAACGAATTACTTCAACACGCGTTCAGTCGAGGCGGTGATTGAAACGGTTTTAAAGCATAATCCACAAGCCGTGATGGTGATTAAATCGACCATTCCGGTGGGCTATACCAACGAGTTAAAAGCGAGATTCAAAACCGACAACATCATTTTTTCGCCAGAGTTTTTGCGTGAAGGGAAAGCTCTGCACGATAACTTGTATCCGTCACGGATTATTGTCGGTGAGCGCTCACCACGCGCTGAGGCATTCGCAACAATGCTGAAGCAAGGTGCCATCAAGCAAGACGTACCAGTATTATTCACCGATGCCACTGAAGCCGAAGCGATTAAACTATTCGCCAACACCTTTTTAGCCATGCGCGTGGCATACTTTAACGAGCTAGACACCTATTCAGCGGTACATGGCTTAGATAGCCGCCAAGTGATAGAAGGCGTATGCTTAGATCCGCGTATTGGCAACCATTACAATAACCCGAGTTTTGGCTACGGTGGTTACTGCTTACCGAAAGACACCAAGCAGTTACTGGCAAACTACGATGAAGTGCCGCAGAATATGATTCGGGCGGTTGTTGATGCCAACCGTACGCGTAAAGACTTTATTGCCGAAGATATTCTGCGTCGCAACCCGAAAGTAGTTGGTGTATACCGCTTGGTAATGAAGCAAGGTTCAGATAACTTCCGTGCTTCGGCGGTGCAGGGTGTCATGAAGCGCTTGAAAGCCAAAGGCATTGAAGTGGTCGTGTACGAGCCAGTGCTGAAAGAAGAAACATTTTTTAATTCGCGTGTGATTCGTGATTTAAACGAGTTCAAGCAGATGAGCGATGTGATTGTGAGTAATCGCCGTCAAGACGTGCTGAACGACGTTGCCGATAAAGTGTATACGCGTGATTTGTTTGGTAGTGACTAACTAAAAAAACCGAAATGGACAACAAGATGACAGCCGAAAATGATCAAATAAATCTGCGCGACATTTTTATGACGCTTTGGAAAGACAAACTGTGGATTATCGGTATAACCTTCGCCTTTGCTGTGATTTCGGTTATGTATGCAATGAGCTTGCAAAATGTCTATACTGCTGAAACGAAAGTTGTCGCGACAGAAGAAGCGCGAGGCGGCGGTTTATCTGGCATGACAGGGCAGTTGCAAGGCTTAGCATCTTTGGCTGGGTTGTCTACTCAGTTTCAAGAAACTGACAAACAAGCGCTAGCGTTAGAAGTTATGATGTCGCGTGAGTTTCTAACAAACTTTGTTGAACAACATAGTTTACTTCCTTACATCATGGCTTACGGCGAGTGGAACCATAGGGCACAAGAAGGTTCTCTCGATTCTGAAATCTATGATGAAAATACTCAAAAGTGGCTGCGCGAAGTAGAAGCGCCATGGGAGCCAAAACCTAACCCGTGGGAATATATTCCAATTCTTAAAGAAATGATTGAGGTTTTACCGGGGCAGGCAGGTGTTGTGACGATTTCAGTGACACATCCATCACCAGTTGTAGCTCACGAAATTCTTACTAACTTAATAAATGATATTAATAGCGTCATGCGCATTCGAGATATTCAAGAAGCAGAGCGCAGTTTAGATTTCTTGAATAGTGAATTGGAAAAAACAGTTTATGCAAATATGCAGCAGGTGTTTTATCAACTTATCGAAAAGCAAACGCAAACTATTATGTTAGCTAATGCGCGCCCTGAGTATATTTTTCAGATTGTTGATCCAGCAGTTGTTCCGCTCGGTAAGTCTGGTCCGTCGCGCCCGTTGATATGCATTATTATTACCTTTTTCGGTGGCATTTTGAGTGTGATGTTTGTGTTGATTCGTAATTACTTAAAGTAAACACGACGATGCAATACACACTAGTTTTATCTTCATCAAATATTGAATCACAGCCGTTATTTTCGGTTGTGATTCCTTGCCATAACGCCGCTAAATATTTTTCCGAAACATTAGACAGTTTGGTCAAGCAAACCGAGAAAGATTTCGAGGTGGTGATCATCGATGATTGCTCGTCTGATAGTGCGCAATTGCAATCGGTTGTTGAAAACTTTCGAGATAAGCTTTCGTTAACGTTAGTTCGAACGGCAAAGAATATAAACGGGGCGGGAGCGCGAAACCTCGGTGTTGAGTTAAGTCACGGTAAATATATTGCATTTTTAGATGCGGATGACTTATTCGAACCGGAAAAGCTGCAAGTGTGTCGTGACGAAATTGCGCAGCGGTCAAATGAAAATTTTATCATCTATACCCAGTTGAAATTTAAGGCTCGCGGTAACAGCAACTTTGAATTGAGACCATTAATTGGCAAGCCGCAGCATATTACGGTGGGTGAATATCTTTTTGGAAACAGTGGGTTAATGCAAACTAGCACCCTTGTTATGCCACGAGAGGTATTTCATAAAATCGAATTCAACCCTGACTTTAGGCGTCATCAAGATTACGACTTCGTGCTTCGTGCAGCTGCATTAGGAACTGACTTTGTTTATATTCCGAAACCTTTAGCAGTTTGGCACAAACCAGAAAAGCGTAAGACAACCACGATTACCAAAGGAGCATCGACAAGTTACTGCTTTTATTGGTTAGAGCAAATGAAAAATTACCTTACGGTAAAAGAGAAAGCTCTTTATTTGATCAAAGTTGCTGCGCCTATAGCTGTTCTGGATGGAAAGTTTGCCACGGCATTAAAATTGTACTTCAAGAATTTAACCGAAGTACCACTACGAATTTTTGTAAAAAGTCTATTTCAATCCTCTAAGAATCTGGTGAAGTGGGTTTATGCGCGCTGACTTAGTAACCACAGAGTTTCCTAAAGCCGCTGCCTACTTTACTTCACACGATTTATTAATCGGTCTGTTTTGGGGGGCGGTTTCCTTAGCGCTGTTGCTTGGTTATATGACGAAACATAATCGTTATGATCAGGAGAGTGTTATTCATTTCGGGCTTGCTTACCTTTTTTTCTTGGGTTTTATACTGATTTCTCCTTTTATTTCACTATTACCAACTTTCCCAGATACAGCCTTATTCGTTGAGATTATAAAACTAGATGGTGCAACGCATCCCTCATTGGGCGTCGTCTTATATCAATATGTCTCGGCGCCATTGAGAATATTAGCTTGGAATGGGGTCTTCGCATTTTTAGTACTGCAGGGAACCCTGTATCTGTGTGCGGCACTGATACTTTGGCGAGCATGGCAACTCTACTGCAAAGAGAAGGAAATCGTCACAGGAAGGTTTAGTGGATTTATTTGGTTAGTCGTTGTTTACCCATCTGCATTGCTATTTATAACCATACCGTTGCGAGAGTTTTTACTCATCTTCGCTATATCGATTTTTATGCTCGGGCTCGCAAAAAGTATTAATGGTAAAGGTTGGTGGCTCATCTTCGTCGGAGTCGTCCTATCTGTATGTGTACGACCTCAACTGATCCTGGTTTTTCCGATCTTCTTTGTTGTTTATAGATTCTTTTTCAATAAGCCAACTCCTGTAAGATGGCTAGCAATAATTCTTGCTCTTCCAATTGCTGGCGGCATTGCTATCGCTTTATTTGGCGCGTTAACCGGGTACCCAATTACACCTGAGTTTTTCGCAGGTGTTCGTGCTGCGGCTTTTGAACGATATGGTGAGTCGGGAATGGTGTATGGCGGTGATTTCGCATGGACAAGTTTTTTGGAAATGGCACTATCACTACCGTTATTATTTTTGCAGTTCATATTAGCACCGCTGCCAGTTCTTCACAGTAATCCTCCCTTACAGATGAAGGCTTTAGTGCTTGATTTATTGTATTGTTTACCTATATATCTGGCGGCAATAGTCATGTTTAAACAGGCTCGCGGCATCGTCATGATGGTATTGGCAGGTTTAGTATTATTCTCGCTCTGGGAATTTTATATCGGCGGGGCAGTTCGACACCGATTCCCATTGCTTTTCGTCTTGATACCGCTCGTTTCGGCAATGCTAACAAGAGTCGTCTGGGTGAACCAAGAGAGCGATTTAAAACGTGACTAGTATGATAGACATTTTAATTTCTACGAGTAATGATCGTATTATTGCTTTAGCTGACTTGAGACCACTAGACAACGTGCACTATGTTATTGTGCACCAAGTTTTTCCCGATTTTGTACTCTCTCATAACGCTCTCGAAGCAAGTCAACTATTAGAGCAGCGTGAAGATATAAGCTACCTGAAGGTAATAGAAAAAGGGCTATCTAAAAGCAGAAACCGTGCGATTAAAGCTAGTCGAAATAAGTATGCATTGATTGCTGATGATGACATTCAATTCAACTACTCAGGTATATTTGAAATGGTCGAGAGAATGTCCAAAGAGAGCATCCAAGTTGCCTCGGGCCGACATCAGTTTTTTTCTGGTCAAATGGCTAAAAGCTACAAGTCTGAGTCGTTCATACTAAACAAAATTTCCGCGGCAAGTGTTTCTTCCGTTGATATGGTTTTAGACGTGAAGGCGATTAGAGAACACGACGTTTTCTTTGATGAGCGATTTGGGCTGGGTACTGAACTGCCAAGTGGTGAAGAGTATATTTTTATCAACGATGCACTGAAAGCAGGACTGCGAGTAAAATATTATCCTATCACTCTCGCATATCACCCTGATGAAGTGTCTGGTCATGATTTCTTTAGTACGCCGAATAAAACAATTGCTAAGCGAGAAATGTTCGTGCGCTGCTTTCCTAAGTCGCACTACATATACCGCTTATTATTTTGGGTAAAGAAATTGCCGATAGTTATCAAAAATCGAAGCTTATTAAGGTTCACGAGAAATATTTTATGGCGTTAGTTTCAATTGTTACTCCAGCATTCAATGCAAGCAAATCAATAGCTAAAACTGTTGCCAGTGTGCAAGCTCAGAGTTACTCAGATTGGGAAATGATTATTGTTGATGATTGCTCGAAAGATGGAACCTATCAGTTAGCGCTGGATTTATCTCAACAAGACGAGCGTATAAAAGTACATCAACTAAAAACTAATCAAGGTGCTGCAGCCGCAAGAAACTTCGCCATCGAGCAAGCGAAAGGTCGCTATATTGCATTTTTAGATAGCGATGACCGCTGGTTGCCGAAAAAGCTTGAGACGCAGCTTGGATATATGGAAAACAACAACGTCGCTTTCGTATGCTCCGGATACGATGTGGTGAATGTTGATGGCACTAAAATCGCAGAATTTATGCCGCCAAAACGTGCAAGTTATTACGATTTGCTCAGAACCTGCTCAGTCGGCTGCTTGACGGCAATGTACGACACCCAAGTATTTGGCAAAGTCATGATGCCTTTAATTAAACGTCGGCAAGATTATGGGCTTTGGTTAGAACTCCTTAGAAAGGGTGGCGAGTGCCATGGTATTCAAGAGGTGCTTGCGCAATATAGTATTGGTGGCGGCTCTCTATCGCAGAACAAATTCAAAGCAGCAAGATATCAATGGTACGTCTACCGACAGGTCGAGAAATTACCCCTCTTGCGCTCGTGTTACTATTTTGTAACTTACTGTGTAAATGGGCTACTCAAGTACAGAAATTGATATACAATACGTCTCGATTCAAATCTGCTGAGATTTTATCTATAATTATTACAACTTTGCATGAAAGCGTACCATGCGGTAAGATCATCAGCTGGTTAAAATGTTAAAAAAAGATTGTGCGCTGGAGATGGCTTAAAATATGTCCGTTTTACCGATTCTGATCGTGTTAGCAGCAACGGCTCTAATGTTGCGGCTTATGCATCCTGTAGCCGTATTGATCGATTTATTGGACAAACCATGCAATCGCAAGCAGCACACCGGCTCAGTACCGCTTATTGGCGGTATTGCCGTGTTTGGTGGGCTTGCGGTCGCGATGCTATTTTCTGCAGAACTAGCCCTGCACAGCCGCTTATTTTTGGTAAGTGCGGCCATGATGGTATTTATCGGAATGCTAGACGATAAATACGATTTAAGTGTGCGCCTTCGCCTAATTGGTCAAATTATTGCCGCCAGCGTTATTATCTTCGGTGGCGATTTATATATTTCAAACTTAGGTAACTTGTTCGGTTACGGACCAGTTAATATGGGCATGGCCGGTATCGTTTTCACCTATCTTGCCGTGTTAGCAGCAATGAATGCCTACAACATGATTGACGGCATTGACGGTCTGCTTGGCTCAATGGGCATAATCTCATTCTTTGGAATTGGTTCTCTAGCTTTCTTAAATGGTCACGCCGAGTTGCAACTTATCGCGACATTAGCAGGATTTGCGTTAGTACCATTTTTATTCTGCAACCTTTCGATTTCTAAACGCTACCGTAAAGTATTTATGGGCGACGCTGGCTCTATGTTCGTCGGTTTGGCCGTTGTTTGGTTACTTACTCTAGCTACGCAATCGCAATTCACAAGTGCTGAAACAGCAGTTATCAGTCCCGTGACCTCATTGTGGTTAGTGGCCGTTCCAATCATGGACATGGTAACCATCATGGTGCGTCGCGCGAAAAATGGCGTCAACCCAACAACGCCAGACCGTGACCACATTCATCACTTCTACATGCGTGCCGGATATTGTCCACGTCAAACCTTAGTCATTCTATGCGGTCAAGCGATTGTATTGGCGGCAATTGGCGTTGTATTGAATCAGCTTCAGACCCCAGAATGGGCGTCATTACTCTTGTTCTTAGGCGCATATGCGGTATATTGTCGTCAGTTTAAGATGTTAAAACGCAAAGCCCGCGCATTAAGCGAAGCTCAACTAGAAAAATAATCGCAGTACAAACATATAGGAAGGAGACGGTAGTGCGCCGCATTCTCTCAATTACTGGCCTAGCCATGGTCATGCTATGGACAGGCCTTTTTGCATTTTCTTATTCTGCGCAGGCACAGGTTGCCGGCGTTACCCCGCAGCAGCTCGAGCAATTCAAGCAATTGCCTCGCGCTCAGCAGGAAATGCTGGCGCGTCAATATGGTTTTGATCTGTCGTTACTCGATTCACAAGGTAGTACCACGGGCAGTCGCACGAACGAAGATCCGCAAACTGTGTTTCCGCGTGGTACCACGTTCGATGTAAATGGCGCCCCGATTATTCCTGAAGATATTCGTAGTCAGTTTGCCGAAGAAGAAGGCGTACCGAAGCCATTCGGTTATAAACTATTTGCCGGTGAGCCAAGTACGTTTGCGCAAGTAACGGGTGCACCTGTTCCAAGCAACTACATTATTGGTGTAGGCGATACCATTTCGGTACAGCTATATGGCAAAGAATCTAAATCACATCAGTTAAAAGTCGACCGCCAAGGCCTAATCACTGTGCCTGATCTCGGCCCTATTCAGGTCGCAGGTTTAACGTTCGACAAAATGCGCGAACTGGTTCAACAAGAAGTATCACAGCGCCTTATTGGTATGCAAGCCGCGGTAAGCATGGGCGAACTGCGCTCTATTCAAATTTTTGTGATGGGTGAAGCACACAAACCAGGTGCATATACGGTAAGTTCACTCACCACCATTACTCAAGCCTTGTTTGTCAGTGGTGGTGTTTCAGATATCGCTTCGTTGCGTAATGTACAGCTGAAACGCGATGGGGAGACCATTGCAACGCTCGACCTCTACGATTTTCTCATTCATGGCAACATGGGTAACGACCGCTTATTACAATCCGGCGATATGGTATTCATTCCATCGCGCGGCGACATGGTGACTGTTCAGGGTGAAGTGGTTCGCCCTGCAATTTATGAATTAAAAGATGAAGATAGCTTAGCCGAAGTGCTTGAGCTTGCCGGTGGAGTGTTACCAACCGCATATAAGAAAGCGACGCGCATCGAGCGAGTACGCGATGGACGTCGTTTAGTCAGCACCGTTGATCTTGCCAACGCAAAATCGCTGAGCGTAGGCAATGGTGACATTGTTGAAGTGCCACAAGTATCCAATGAAATTGTCGATTCAATCATGTTAGTCGGTGCGGTTGCACGTCCTGGCTACTATGAATTCAATGCTGGCATGAGAGTGTCAGACGTTATCACTGACGTTAAAACCAGTTTGCTGAGCTACGCTGATTTAGGCTACGGCCTGATTGTGCGTGAACGTGATAACCGCGGCAATATCGAGTTGCACCAATTTGATGTGGCGGCTGCGGTTGAGGGTGACGCTGAACATAACAAACAACTAAAAGCGCATGACCAATTGGTTATTTTTTCGCGCTACGAAGATAAAAAACTGCAAGAGCTGCAGTTAACAGACTGGATTGTGAGCGAAACCGAGAAGCAACGCAAAGAACGTGAGCAGTTGCTGAAAGATTATCGTCAGAATTATCTGCGTGGCTTAGTAATTCAACAGCAACGCGACTTCGCTGATGAAGATGCTGAAACGGGTGAATCTGAAGCACAGCAAGAGCTGCAAGGTTTGTTTACCCAGCGCACGTTAGACGATGAAATGAATGCGATGAAAATTCAGGAGTACGCTGAATATTCGCGTAATAATCTGCTTGAGCCAATTCTCACTAAACTGCGCCATCAGTTCAGCGAAAGCGGTAACCTGCCGTTAGTGTATGTGGCTGGTGAAGTGAAGTATCCTGGCGTCTACCCGTTAGTTGAAAATGCGGATGCGTCAGATCTTGTCGCAGCGGCTGGTGGCTTGAAAGAATCAGCTTATTTGGCTCGGGCTGAAATCACGCGTACACAAGTAAAAGGCGGCGAAACGGTCACGGATTACTTAAGCTTTAATTTGTTTGATGCCTTAATGGGTAAGCAAAACGTGCCAGTAAAAGGTCGCGATAGTTTAAATATCTTCGCGATTCCAGATTGGCAAAATACCTTAGAAGTTACCCTTGAAGGTGAGGTTCGATTCCCTGGTAAATACACCATTCGCCGTGGCGAAACGCTAACCGCATTGATTGAACGTGCGGGCGGACTTACGCAATATGCGTTCCCTCGAGGTGCTATTTTTACGCGTGAAGAATTGAAAGAGCTTGAGCGTCAGCGTATGCAAACATTAGCTCGTGAACTGCAGCACGAAGTTGCAACTAACAGTATTACGGGTAACAACCAAAGCAGTATGAGTTACTCGCAAACGCGTCAGTTATTACAAGATCTGATGGAAGTGGAGCCAGTAGGCCGCTTGGTCATTGATCTGCCTTACGTGATGAGCGGCAGTATGAATGCCGATATTCAGTTGAAAGACGGTGACCGCTTGGTTATTCCTGCACAGCGCAACACAATCAATGTGATTGGTGAAGTTCAGCTGGCAAGCTCGTTCTTGTATGACGGAAGCTTGAATGTTGAAGACTATCTACGTCGTGCCGGCGGTACGCGTAAGAAAGCCGACGAAGAACGTATCTTTATCGTGAAAGCAAACGGTTCCGTTGAAATGGTGGAGCTCGGCGGATGGTTCAGCTTGGCATCAGACAACCGTCTTGAGCCTGGTGATACCATTGTGGTGCCACTCGATACCGAGTACACCAACAACATGGAACTATGGCGTGATGCAACCCAGATTCTGTATCAGATTGGCGTCGCATTGGCTGCACTAACTGCTATCTAGTAGACATGGATGAACAATGATTATAGAAAGTGATTTTCTAAACTTGGATACCACTTACCAAGGCGTCGATATCGACGCCTTGCGTGACTTTGCTGCAAAGCGTTTACCGGAAAACTTCGACAAGTTGCGTACGCAATTACTGCGTGGCGAGTTTTATAACGCAACCGAAGATAGACATGTCAGTCACTGTTTGAATCGTTCAATCCATAACGTTGTCACTGCAGGTAACGGTAAAAATCGGTTCTGCACCATAGTACGTGAACTGCGCGCAGGCAAATGGCTCGGCGCTACAGGTAAACCCATTAAAGATGTAGTGAACATTGGCGTAGGTGGTTCTGACTTAGGCCCTATGATGGGTAGCTTTGCCCTGAAAGAGTTCGCTGACGACAACAGCCTTCACCACTTGAGTGTCCACTTTGTCAGCTCAATGGACGGCGGTCAGCTGTATGCGGTGCTACCGATTGTTGACCCAGAAACCACGTTATTCATTATTGCATCGAAAAGCTTCGGTACCATTGATACCTTAGCGAACGTAGATACCGTTCGGAAATGGATTGAGCCAACGCTCAACCAAGAGCAGTGGCTTAGCCGACATGTCATTGGTGTTTCAGCAAACAACCAAGCCATGACCGACTTTGGTATTCCGCCAGCACAACAACTAAGTTTTGCAGAATCAGTTGGTGGCCGTTTCTCGCTGTGGTCAGCGATTGGTTTGCCGATTGCGCTAACCGTTGGGTCGAACCAGTTTGGACGTATGCTTGAAGGCGCAAAAGCCATGGACGATCATTTTGCCAACGAACCGCTCGAGCAAAACATTCCACTGCAAATGGCGCTGTTGGGCGTTTATAACCGTGAAGTACGCGAGATTAATAACCTTGCTGTTTTGCCATACGATGGCCGCTTACGTTACTTACCGAGCTACCTGCAACAGCTCGATATGGAAAGTAACGGCAAGCAGGTTGATTTTGAAGGCAATGCTATTGATTACCCAACCGGGCCAATTATTTGGGGTGGTTTTGGACCCAATGGTCAACATGCGTTCTTCCAACACTTACACCAAGGCTATGACAAGTTCTGCGCTGACTTCGTGGCAGTATTAAAACGTGCCGCGCCTGACTTTGAACCGGCTGTTCAAGAAGGTCTAGCAGAACAGCAGCGCCTTGCTGTGGCGAATTGCTTAGCGCACCGACGCCTCATGTGGTTCGGGGCTGAAAACGGTGAAGCGCGTAACCATTATATTGGTAATCACCCATCAAACTTGTTATTCGTAGACGAACTGACGCCGCAAAGCTTTGGGGCGTTAATTGCTGCTTATGAGCATAAGGTTTTTACGCAAGGCGTGATTTGGAATTTGAATAGCTTTGATCAGCCGGGTGTGGAGAAAGGTAAGAAGCTTGCGAAAGAAGTTCTGCAAGTTCTAGATGGCAATTCTGCGACAGAATTTGACGCATCAACTGACGATTTAGTTAGACGTGTACGGCGATGAATTTAAGTAATCGTTTAAAAGGTTCATTTGCAGCTGGCGCTGCAATTTACATGTTATCTAATATTATTGTCGCAGCAATTCCATTTATTCTATTACCGATTATGACGCGTTACCTATCTCCAGGAGAGTACGGTGAAGTCGCAATGTTTCAAGTTTTAGTCGGTTTTTTTTCGTCAATTGTGGGTCTTAGTGTTGCCGGTGCGGCAAACCGAAAATTTTACGATAATGATCAATCCAAAGAACAAATGGCTGGGTTCATTGCTACTTGCTTTATTGTACTTTTCGGTTCATTCGTAGTAACCCTATTCATTCTTGCTTTTTTCTCTAATTATCTAGCGCATTGGTTGAGCATACCTGAGCCATATATATTCTATTCATTAATTGTCTCTGCTGGAACTATGGCTATTAATATACGTCTCGGGCAGTGGCAAATTCGCAAGAAAGCATCGAACTATGGCGCATTTCAAATAACTCAGAGCCTAGCAAACGGAAGTTTGTCTCTTATACTGGTTGTGGTATTTGCGTATGGAGCTTTCGGAAGAATTGGGGCTCAAGTTGCGGTTATCATTCTGTTTGGCTTGATAGCCGTTGCGCTGCTGCTAAAAGATAGTTTAATTAATTTGAAGCATGTTAAGCGAGAATATTTTTCTGAAGTGCTCAATTTTGGTATTCCGTTAATTCCTCATATAGCCGGCATTTATTTGCTTTCTTCAATTGACCGTTTCGTTATTACAACTGAACTTGGACTTGAAGAAACCGGGATATATTCCGTTGCTGCTCAAGCCGCCGGAGCATTAATGCTTATTTTTACAGCAATTAATCAAGCGTTTGTTCCATGGTTGTTCGAGAGGTTAAAGCAAGATAATTTGCAGCAAAATAAGTTTATTGTGAGAACAACTTACAAGTGGTTCGCAGTAATTCTATTCGGTGCCGCTTTATCGTTCGTTGCTGGACCTCCATTATTAATTTTTTTAACAGGCGAAAAATTTGCTCGCTCAGGCGAAATAATAGGCTTACTCGTATTAGGCAATGTGTTTGTCGGCATGTATTTAATGGTGACCAACTATATTTTTTACTCGAAACAAACGGGCCTCTTGTCGACAGTAACGATTTTATCTGGGCTTTTTAATGTTATTTTACTTTTAAATTTTGTTAAGATATGGGGCTTGCAAGGAGCTGCACTCGCATTTTGTATTGCCATGGGTGTCCGATTCTTATTTACATGGGTTGTCGCTCAGCTGAAGCACCCAATGCCTTGGTTTGATTTTAGGAATTAAAGGAATATAAATGTTTGAAAATTCAACAATACTTGTGACAGGCGGAACTGGTTCATTTGGCCACAAGTTCATCCCGATGACCCTCGAAAAATATAATCCTAAGAAAATTATTGTGTTTTCTCGTGATGAAATGAAGCAATGGGAAATGGCGAAACTTTTTCAAGGAGATGACCGACTAAGGTTCTTCATCGGCGATGTTCGTGATAAAGACCGACTTTACCGAGCTCTAGACGGTGTTGATTATGTTGTTCACGCAGCAGCCACGAAAATTGTTCCTACCGCAGAATACAACCCATTTGAGTGCGTCAAGACGAATATTCATGGTGCCATGAACGTCATTGACGCGGCAATTGATAAAGGCGTAAAGGGGGTGGTTGCTTTATCTACAGATAAAGCAAGTAGCCCAATTAACCTATATGGCGCTACCAAACTGGCATCAGACAAGCTTTTTGTTGCAGGCAACTCATACTCAGGCGGGCATACAACGAAGTTTTCAGTAGTTCGTTACGGAAACGTTATGGGTTCACGCGGCAGTGTTATTCCGTTCTTTATGTCGATTAAAGAAAAGGGTGTACTTCCAATTACTGATGAACGTATGACACGCTTCATGATTTCCTTAGAAGAGGGAGTCGAACTTGTCTGGCATGCATTCGAAGACATGGTAGGTGGCGAGATTTACGTTAAGAAAATTCCATCAATGAAAGTTACCGATCTTGCTCGTGTAGTGGCACCAGAAGCGAAGCAGGAAATTGTGGGTATCAGACCGGGTGAGAAGCTTCATGAACAGATGATTGGTGCAGAAGACTCGCCGTTTACCTACGAATATCCGGAACACTTTAAAATTTTGCCGAATATTAATGACTGGGGCGCAAGTCCTGAACGCATAAAAGACGGGAAAAAGGTGGCCGATGGTTTTATATACTCAAGTGACAATAACACCGAGTGGATGACCGACGAAGCCCTCCAAGCATGGATAGAAAGTAACTACAACCAAATTGGAAAAATCTAAAATGATTCCGTACGGTCGCCAATCAATTACACAAGCGGACATTGATGAAGTCATCAATGTATTGAAGTCGGACTTTTTAACTCAAGGGCCCAAGGTTCCTGAGTTCGAGTCAGCCGTTGCAAACCATGTTGGTGTCAAACATGCGTTAGCAGTAAATAGTGCAACATCTGCGCTTCATATCGCATGTTTGGCACTTGGTTTAGGGCCTGGTGATTGGTTATGGACGACTCCAGTTACTTTTGTGGCTTCATCAAACTGCGCACTCTATTGTGGTGCGCAAGTTGACTTCGTTGATATCGATCCAAGAACCTACAATTTATGTCCTGAGAAGTTAGAAGCCAAATTAATTGAAGCAGAACGATTGGGTAAGCTTCCGAAAATAGTTGTTCCAGTGCATTTGTGTGGCCAATCATGTGACATGGAAGCAATCTATAATCTTGGGAAGAAATATGGGTTTAAAATAATTGAAGATGCTTCACATGCAATTGGCGGGAAGTATAAGAACGAATTTATCGGAAATTGTCAGTACAGCGATATCACAGTTTTTAGTTTTCATCCTGTAAAAATCATCACCACTGCTGAAGGTGGGATGGCAGTAACTAATTCTGATGATTTAGCTAATAAAATGGCGCTCTTGAGAAGTCATGGAATTACTCGAGATCCTCAGCAAATGACCAAAGAGTCGGATGGTGGCTGGTATTATCAGCAAATCGAATTGGGTTATAACTATCGTATGACAGAGCTCCAAGCGGCATTAGGGGTAAGTCAAATGCACCGCCTTGATGACTTTATTGTCGCTCGTCATAAAATAGCAGCACGCTATTATGATGAGTTATCTGATTTACCAATTGTACTCCCGTACCAGCATCCAGATAGTTATTCAGGGTTACATTTGTTCGTGATTCGTTTACGTTTGAATGATATTTCGAAAAGTCACAAGCAGGTGTTTGATGAACTACGAGCGTTTGGAGTAGGAGTTAATTTACATTATATACCTGTTCATACTCAGCCGTATTATCAAGCGATGGGCTTTCAACCAGGTGACTTCCCTGAAGCGAATCGATACTACAGTGAGGCAATTAGCATTCCAATGTTCCATGGAATGACTTTTGAAGAGCAGTCTAAAGTCATCGAAATCTTGCATGAGGTTATTCGGTGAAAATCGCAGTTATACCGGCGCGCGGCGGAAGTAAGCGAATTCCGCGAAAGAATATTAAAGAATTTTGCGGTAAACCAATGATTGCTCGCTCCATCGAAGCAGCATATGAAAGCGGATGTTTTGATAAAGTTATCGTTTCTACCGACGATCAGGAAATAGCCGAAGTTGCAAAAGATTACGGTGCAGAAATTCCGTTCTTACGACCTAGAGAGCTCTCGGATGACTACACGGGTACTATGCCGGTTATTGCTCATGCTATAGAATGGTTTGAAGCACAGAATGAAAATGTTGATTTAGCGTGTTGTATCTATGCGACGGCACCGTTTGTGTCTGCTGACGATATCAAAACTGGTCTCAATGTGATGGAGTCAGAATCTCTGGACTTTGCATTCACAGTTACGAGCTATGCGTTTCCGATTCAGCGAGCAATAAAGATCTCGTCAACTAATCGCGTTGAGATGTTTCATCCCGAATTATTTAATGTTCGCTCTCAAGACCTTGAGGAAGCATGGCATGATGCTGGTCAATTCTATTGGGGAACTTCTCTAGCTTGGAAAGAAAACAAACCAATTTTTGGAACGAGTTCAGCCCCAATTGTATTACCACGACATCGTGTGCAAGATATCGACACGCCAGAAGACTGGACGCGTGCTGAACTTCTTTTCAAAATTATGAACCCAAATGGTATTGACTGATGCTATTCGTATTTAGAGCCGATGCCTCGCTAGTAATTGGTTCAGGTCATATTATGCGCTGTTTGACGTTAGCAAAGTTTCTACGGGAAAGAGGACATGACTGTGAATTTGTCTGTCGAGATCATATTGGAAACTTACGGTCATTAGTTGAGAGTGAAGATTTTTTTGTTCATTTGTTAACGACTCCAGGTTACCGAAACGAAGATCTCCATAAAGAATCGAATGAGGGAGTACACGACTGGTTGGCTGTTCCTTGGGACATAGATGCTCAACAAACGCGACAGTCCCTAGGTAATAGAGTCGTTGATTGGCTAGTTGTCGATCATTATGCGCTTGATCATAGGTGGCACCGAGATTTAAGGAAAGCTACCAACAACATTATGGTTATAGACGATTTAGCTAATCGATTTTTGGATTGTGATGTCTTACTGGACCAAAATTTGGGTCGAAAGGCTATCCATTATGAAAAACTAGTACCTTCAAATTGTATTAGATTAGTAGGTCCCAGTTATGCGTTATTACGATCAGAATTCACGGAACTTCGAGAGGCAAGTTTAGCTCGAAGAGTTTCTCCCAAAATACAGCGTATTCTGATTTCTCTGGGAGGGGTCGATATAGATAACGTAACAGCTGACGTTATTGATGCTCTCGACTTTTCAGAATTACCTTCATTCGTAGAACTTGATATCGTAATGGGTTCTTCTGCTCCACATGTTGACAAAATCAGGGAGCGCATCGCTAATTTACGATTCAATACGACTGTTTCGGTTAATGTTAAAAATATGGCAGAGCGAATGCATCTTGCGGATTTTGCGATTGGAGCCGCTGGAGGAAGTGCCTGGGAAAGGTGTTGTTTAGGTTTACCGAGTTTAGTGATTGTCTTAGCCGAGAATCAAAAGGCAGGGGCAGCAGCCTTGGCAAGAGAAGAAATAGCCATAGTGCTTTCAGAGCGACAGTCTCTCAGAAATCGAATCACTCCAATCGTAAACGATCTAATGAAGACTGATGAGCTAAAAAGAATTTCAGAGGTTGCGCGTTCTATAACGGACGGTAACGGTGTACGGAAGGTAACTGAAACTTTGATGTTGGAATGTTTTAATGGTTGAGTTAATCGAGTCTAAACTTCGAGATGTCAAAATTGATGATTTACCGATGATTCGCAGTTGGCGTAATGATATTAGTGTTCGTCGGTTTATGTATACAACGCATGAAATTAGCGAAAAGGAACACGTGGACTGGTACAACCGAATCGTGTCCGATCCGAGTATCAAGATATTCATTTATGAAGAAAATGGAAAGCCTCTAGGCTTTCTCAATTTTACATCGACTCGAACTGAGGACGTTGCGAATTGGGGTTTCTATTTGAATCCTGAAGCGCCAAAGGGAACCGGTCATCGATTTGGGAAATCGGCTATTTCATTTGGATTTAACCAATTAAAACTGCATAAAATTTGCGGTGAGGCATTAGCGTTTAATGAACGTTCAGTAAAATTTCATCGTTCGCTAGGTTTTGTCGAAGAAGGACAGTTGAGAGAGCAGCATTTTGACGGTTCCAAGTTTCATGATGTCATTTGCTTTGGCTTGTTAAGCAGAGACGCACAGAATATTAATTTAAATAACTAGGTGGATAGATGCGACAGCCTAAAATAAACATTGCTGGAAAAGAAATCTCAAGTTTGGAATCTCCATATATCATTGCTGAGTTATCGGCGAATCATAATGGCAAGCTTGAAACTGCGAAGAAAATAATCGAAGAAGCTGCCAAAGCTGGAGCCGATGCAGTTAAGATTCAAACCTATCGTCCAGACACTATTACACTAAATTCAGATAATGATGATTTCAGAATAAAAGGTGGGTTGTGGGATGGCCGCACATTGTATGAGCTGTACGAAGAAGCGCATATGCCTTGGGAGTGGCACAAACCTCTATTTGAGCATGCTAAACAAATTGGCATCACTATTTTTAGCTCACCATTTGATACGACAGCAGTTGATCTACTTGAAGATCTTAATGCACCGGCATACAAAATCGCATCCTTTGAAGCAGTCGACATTCCATTAATAAAATATGTTGCCTCGACAGGTAAGCCAATGATTATTTCAACTGGAATGGCTGATGCCGAAGAGATTGCTGAAGCGATTCAAGCGGCGAAAGACGGCGGCTGTAAAGAGCTGGCGATACTACATTGTGTGAGTGGTTATCCCGCACCGGCAGAAGATTATAATCTGCGCACTATACCAGATATGATAGAGCGGTTTGGTTTAGTTACCGGTTTGTCAGATCATACTTTGGACAATACCACAGCAATTGCAAGTGTCGTATTGGGTGCGTCTATTATCGAAAAACACTTCACTTTAAATCGACAAGGCGGCGGTCCGGATGATTCATTTTCCTTGGAACCACCTGAGTTAGCAGCATTGTGTCGAGATAGTAAAACAGCTTGGAAAGCTCTGGGAAGCATCGATTATGGTCGTAAATCTAGTGAGCAAGGAAATGCACAATTTAGACGTTCATTATATTTCGTTAAAGACCTACGAGCTGGTGATATCATTACTCCTGATTGTATACGCAGTGTTCGTCCTGGATTTGGTTTGCCTCCTAAATATTTAGAGTCGATTCTTGGAAAGCGAGTGAGTACAGATATTGCTGCTAACACTCCAGTAAAAACTGATAGTTATTACTGAGAATGCATTCAAGGCTATTTTTATGACTAAGTTTATTGCCGTCGCACCTAAAATAGCCTCTTCGTATCAGTTGTTGTCTCTCTTGAGTTATGTTCGCGCGAACCATAATGAGATCAAAGCTACATATGTGTTTCTCGATCCGTACTGGCACGCAAACCAGATACCATCCCGTTATACAAACTACTGTGAAAAATATAATGTTATTTTTGTGAAAACTGCTGGAGCTCTTCCAAACTCTAAAGCTATTAAAGAAGCTGGGTGTAAGTTATTAAGATTCTACGTGAATAATGTGAGCCTTAAGAGTGTATTGTTGCGCCGACAGGATAGAGTCGTTTTAATTGCTGATGGCCTTGGTACCTACGTTAATTGCGCTTCGAAAATCAACGCCGTGACTCGCGAGCGAGGTAAACCAACCTTAAATGAAAAGCGGAAAATATTTAACTATATGCTGATGAGTAATGTCGCTGAGCGTTTTTCAAGTGTTCATAGCTACATGATTTTTGATAAGGCATCTCTTAAACTTGATAAATCTTTTGTCGAGCAATTCAAAATAAGTATGACAGAATTAAGGTGCTCGAAAGACGACGAACTTGTAAATCATTTAATATTTATATCGCAACCACTTGTTAAATTGGGTGTTTTAACTGAAGAAAGATACTTAGAACTATTAAAACATCTAGAACAGAGGGCTAGAGAAAAACGACTAGCATTTTTAGTTAAACCGCATCCAGCTGAAGATGTTGACTGGTATTTCGCCAATAACTTTTCTGCATTAGATTTTGATGGTGTTATCGAAGAGTTTGGAGTAAATAATCCTCGTAACGAATTTATATCATTCTTATCGAGTGCGCTTCTCACCCTACCATATTTAACCGAATCGACGGTTTATAGACTGCCACTGCCTGAGTTTGAACGAAATATTGTTCTAAGTTCAGCTCAAAGAGAATTACTGAGTCGTGTTCAACCTTTATATTTAAAGAGTTTCAATGATTAGTGTAATCGTACCTGTATATAATGTTGAAAAATATATTGATGATTGTCTAGAGTCGCTCGCTCAACAGTCAAACCAAAACTTCGAACTTATTATCGTAAACGACGGTAGCCAAGATCAGTCTATGGCTAAAGCGCAGCAATGGATCGCGCAGATGACAAATGTCATGGTTATAAACCAACCTAATGGAGGTTTATCGGCAGCGAGGAATACAGGGCTTGAGAAGGCAACAGGGGAGTATGTGCTGTTTCTTGATTCGGACGATATGCTGTCGACAAACGCAATCGAAGTACTCTCGTCAATCATCGAAGACAGTATAGCCGATGTGATTCTCTATTCCGCTGGAATCTTTGAGGATGGAGTCGATTCGACGCGCTTGAAATTTAATATGGATGCATATTCTCGACATGCAAATGACTATCCAGAAAATTTACGAGGTGTCGACTATTTAGATCGCGTTTTGGCGACGAATAGATTTATTGTATCTGCTTGTCTGTACGCATTTAAACGTGAGTTAGCAGTTTCGTTGCGTTTTATTAATGGCATTATTCACGAAGATAATCATTTTACCCCTGCATTGTTACTTTTAGCAGATAAAATAAAATTACTTGATAATCAATTATACAAACGGCGTGTCAGGGAAGGCTCGATCACGACGACCTCGATATCGAGTAGAAATATTGAAGGGTACTTTTACTCAGCGAAAGGCTTAGAAAAAGATATTCAAGCTCGCTTAAACGAAGATTCGTATTCTGTATACCTCTCAGTGTTAAAAAGACTGTATCAAGCGACTTTGGCTACTGCCTTAAAAACAAAAAAAATATCTGTTATTAGGCATTGGTGCCATATTATCGAATTGGAATTAAATAACAGAAAAGACATTCAACTGAGTCGGAAGTATGATTTATTGATGAGTTATCCTTTTCTAGTAACATGCATATGGCTTTGCATCGAAAAAATGAAAAAGCTAGGTTTAAAGTAGGTCTACTTTAATGAAATGGTACGTCATCCGCACCAAACCGCGGCAAGAACAGCGCGCGTTGGTGAATCTCGAGAATCAGGATATTGCGGCTTATCTGCCGCAAATTACTGTCGGCAAAGTGCGTCGTGGCAAGCGTGTGCCGGTAACCGAGGCGTTGTTTCCTGGCTATATCTTTGCGCAGCTAGATGATTTTGCTGGACGCTTCCATAAAATACGTAGCACGTTTGGAGTACAGAAGTTGTTAATGTTTGGTGATAAGCCTGCGACAATTCCTGACGCACTAATTGAGGAATTAAAAACACTTGAACACGACCCAATTACTCAGGCGACAGCGGAACATCAGTCATCGCCGCAAGTTGGTGATCAAGTTGAAATTGCAAGTGGCCCGTTTGCCGGGTTTATCGCGAAGATCATTGATTTAGAGGGTGATTCTCGTTGTATTGTTCTACTCGACTGGCTACAAAAAGACGTACAAGCCTCGTTTTCGTATACGGAAGTGAAGAAAATTTAACCTTACTTTAAGCAATAACTGTTTACATTTTAGACAAAGAATACTCCCCGCAACCCCGCACCGTACAAGCCATTCACATAAATTTAATTTAATTTTCCAGTTGTAAAAATTTAATTAAAATGCTCCAATGTCGCTAATAAAAATACAACAATTCAAAGCGCTAAATAACACAATAATGAAGAGCCTTTGACCAGGGAGCAAAGTGGGAGCTGTAACCTAAGGGCGGTAGCGTGTTCGAATTCCGGGCAATAGTGCTGAATAAATTTCGCACAATTTCTTTTGCTAATTTCCTACAGCCTGCTATTCTTTCTGCAACATTCAAATTCATTTAGGGACAACAACAGATGACAAAATTGACTTCGTCTTTCGCTGCTGTGATGGCAGCCGTTGCTTTGACAGCAACACCAATCGCATTAGCAAATCCTGAACCGGCACCGAAGCCAGCACCGGCTCCAGCGCCTGCACCACAAACAGGTGCTGCTGCGGGTGGCGCAGCCGCTGGTGGCGCCATCGGTGGCGTCACTGTTGCTGCAGTTGTTGCAACGGTTGTAGCTGTTGGCGTTGTCGCCAGCGTTGCATCAGATGATGATGACGAAACACCAACCACGGTGACGAACAACTAAACTGTGATAAAGCAATTCAAAACGGCCACTTCTTTAAGTGGCCTTTTTTATGGTTGTTTCGCGTTGGCTGCTATGACCACTCTTTCAGGTTGTAGCTTAATGCGTTCAACCCAGGTGCTGGATGAATCTGCCAGTGCTGCCTCACAAAGTTTGTACTATGCAATTGCTGGTCAACCTGACGTTGAACTGACGGAGCAAGAAATTGCCGAGCTGCCATACGCAGCCAACTATGTGCAATTTGATGATCAGGCGCGCGCGCTGATTGTACTGGGCTATGACGATAATCATTCGTTGCAATGGGTATCGGCGAATAGCGAGGTACTGACCACCAGTTTCGCAGGGCGCGTCATTCGCACCGATAGTTTGCTGAGCAATCTTGAACATGTTGCTGACTCAGAATCAGACTCACTGAGCTGCATTCAGTTCGCGCCTTCGCTTGAGCTAGCACAGCAATGCAACAATGCTTGGCAACGTACGATTACTACCGAGCACAATGGGCAATTACGTCAGTGGCTGGTAGATACCACATTTCAAGTTGAAGAAACGCAAGCGAATCGCTTCGTTCGTGAGAACGGCACCGCAGTGCTCGTGTCACCGAACGCTGACACGATAGAGCCAAAGACGATTTCAATTTCGAATACCTTCGAATATGCCGAGTATAACGACACCTTCCGACCGGTAGAGTCAACCCAATGGATTAGTCCTGAATTGGGTATGTTGCAGCAGCAAGAAGTCAAGGCATATGGCGAATACCTGTCAAATGACAGGTTGATGCAGTCAAATGACGCAAATAGTGACGAAAAAGAATCAAAAGACATATCTCAAGAGCAAGATGTGTCAAATGACTCTAAAAACCTGTCAAATGACATGTTTTCGCAAGATCAGCTATTCAGCGAACCACCTCAACTAACCAATCAGCAACTGTGGGTGCGCCTTGAGCGCAGTAATGGCACCAAAGTAGATATCGTCACCGATGGTGAGCCACGCATAAGTCAGTTACTTGATACCGTGCCAACAGCGCAATCGGTAATGTGGCCGCAAACGAAGATCAGCAGCCCTGCGCTGAATCAGCAATTTGAAGCACGTAAGCAAGGTATGTATGTTCGCTTAAAAATGTTGGCGCAAACATACCGATATGATGGCCAAACAGAACTTGCGTCAAAATCTGACGCACTAGCTGGTGACTTTTTGACCTGGCCATTAAAGCCAAGTTACGTCACAGATTTCTCGCGCGCTAAGGCGCGACAGGATTTGTCGCAGAATCCGCTGCTAAATCACGCGCAGGTTGGTGAGCACCGTTTAAACAATGAGCCGCATTACACTATTACGCTAAGCGCGCACTACGACCAAACGCAGTTGCCGACATTACCAATTGCTGATCATGAATTACCGAAAGGCTTTCGTGATGTGAATCAGCAACTACGGTTGTTCATGCAATACTGGCACTTCACCGAAGTAGCAGGGCAGCACTAAATGGCATTAACTAGCTCGGCATTGGTGATATTGGCAAGTAGCGCTTGGCAGCCTATGAGCTTTCAGCCCGAGACAGTCAATCAGAGTGATTTTGGTGGTGTTGGTTTAATGCAAACTCCAACTGCGCGCATGCATGATGAAGGTGAGTTCTCGTTAAACTATGTGGATAACGAGCAGTTTCGTCGAATGTCGGTGAGCTTGCAGGTGTTTCCTTGGTTGGAAGCGACGGCTAGATATACGGATGAGCGCGAAGTGAAGTGGGGCGGTGGCCCCGACTTTAGTAACAACCAAACCAATAAAGACAAAGGCTTCGACGCCAAATTCAGGATGTGGCAAGAAAGTGAGTACTTACCGCAGGTGGCGCTTGGATTGCGTGATATGGGTGGTACTGGACACTTTGCGGCTGAATATGTCGTTGCGAATAAGCGCTTTGGTGATTTTGACATCAGTTTGGGTTTAGGTTGGGGATATATTGGAAAGCGCAACAATATAGCGAATCCTTTTTGCAAGATAACCGATAAATTTTGTGAACGCCCAGTTGGTACTACTGGAAGTGGTGGCGAGTTTGAAATCAAAGAAATGTTTCGTGGTCCAGCTGCAGTATTCGGAGGCATTAAGTACCAAACACCAATTGATGCATTGAACTTTGTCGCCGAGTACGAAGGCAATAATTACGAAAACGAGCAAGTCGAGTTCCCCATTCAAGTCGATAGCCCATGGAATTTCGGCGCAAATTACGCAGTATCCGAAAACCTGAACTTAAAACTCAGTTATCAACGCGGTAACACGTTCATGTTTGGGGCAACTTTCCATTTCAACTTGGCGACGATTAACCAAGCCAAGTACGAGCCAGCGCCACAAAAAGTCGGTTACAGCGAAACGCGCGAACTCAACCAAGTTGATTACGAAAGGTTAAGCCAAGACTTATTGCGCGAAGCTGGCTATAAAGTGCATGCGGTTGAAGCTGATAAAAATGAGCAACGCGTAACGCTCTATACCACGCAAACACGCTACAGAAATAGCGAGCAGGCCGCCGAAAAAGGTGCGCGTATTCTCGCTAATAATTTGCCTGAAAATGTTGCGCGTTATGAACTGGCGCAAACCGATAACGGTTTGGCATTAACCCAACACAACGTTGATGCCATACGCTTCAAACAAGCGGCTCGCGGTGAGCGGTTCTTTGCAACCACCGAACAAGCGCTCAGTGAATCTGATGTACGATATAGCTCAGCTGATTCAACTCAACGCCTCTACACCCGTGAAGCGGCAACATCAAAGCAAGATAAATGGAAATTCGCCGTACGCCCCGATTTAGATCAAGCGTTCGGTAACCCAGAAACATTTTACTTATACCAACTGAGTTTGTTTGGCACCGCCGACTGGCAACCTAGCGCCAATTTCAGTATCAACAGCTCGGTGGGTTTAAACCTCATCAACAACTACGATGAGTTTAACTTCTTGGTGGATAACCTCGATACGCCGATACCCCGAGTACGTACCCGCATTCGCGAGTACTCAGTTGCGAACGACATCTGGCTGCAAAACCTACAAGCAACCTACACGCATCAATTTAGTCGTAACTGGTATGGGTTAGCCTACGGTGGGTATTTAGAGCGCATGTTCGCAGGTGTTGGCGGCGAAATTTTGTATCGTCCGCATAATAGCGATATCGCTTTTGGCTTCGATTTAAATTACGTGAAGCAACGCGAGCCAGATAGTTACACGGCATTAGAAGATTACGATGTGCTGACCGGTCACGCCGCTATGTATTGGCAACTGCCATTTATCGATGATACGTTGCTTACGTTAAAAGCGGGGCGCTTCTTAGCAGGAGACAAGGGCGTGCAAATTAACTTCGCTCATGAATTCGATTCCGGCGTAATTGCTGGCGCCTATGCCGCCTTTACCAACGTGAGTTCAGAAGATTACGGTGAAGGTGGTTTCACAAAAGGCTTTTACTTAAACATTCCTTTTGATTTATTCTTTGTAAAACATACAAAAATGCGTGGTACCGTGGGTTGGAACCCAATCACCCGTGATGGCGGCCAAATGCTCAACCGCAGCCGCCAACTCTACCCCATGACCGAAGGAAGGTAGCGGATTTATGGTAGCCCGCCGTTCCACGGCGGGTAGCGCAAAGCGCTGTAATTCTAGAATTCAAAACAGAAGCTCAAAAAATGAACCTAAAATTAATAACAGTATTCACAGCCTCACTACTAACAACAAGTTGCGCCTTCGCCCCAGGCGGCCACATTCCAACCGATGGCAACCTCTTTAGCGACAATAACCGCAACGCCAGCCAACAAGAATTTAGTGAAGCCGATTTCAGCAAGTTAGTCAGCACCTACACCATTAGCCCAATGCTTCTGGCTGAACTGAACGCTGCAACACCCAAACCCGAATTTAACAACGAACTGGAAAACCAACGCCAACAGTACGACTACCGTGTGGGTAAAGGCGACATCTTAAATATCACTGTATACAACCACCCCGAGCTGACTATTCCAGCGGGCTCTATGCGCAGCGCACAAGAATCGGGTAACTGGGTTCACAACGACGGTACTATTTTTTATCCGTACATTGGCAAAGTCGAAGTGGAAGGTATGCGGGTGAGTGAAATCCGCGACATTATTGCGAAGCGCCTTGCTACCTATATTGAAAGCCCACAAGTGGATGTCACTGTGGCGAGCTTCCGTAGCCAGCGCGTTTACATTACCGGTGAAGTACAAAAACCGGGGGTGTTGCCAGTCACCAACGTACCCATGACCCTTATTGAAGCCGTCAGCGCGTCAGGCGGCTTAACGCCGGAAGCCGATTGGACAACGGTAACTCTCACACGTAACAACCAAGAATTCGATTTTAACCTGCGAGAGCTATACCAGCAGGGCAACACCGACCAGAACATTTTGCTGCAACCAAACGATGTGTTGCACGTTGCCCGCAATGATCAGAATAAAGTATTTGTGCTAGGCGAAGTACGCCAACCGAAGAGCTACATGATGGGCCGCAGCGGCATGACGTTAGCCGAAGCGCTTGCTGATGCAGGCGGCTGGTTCGAAGCAACCGCCGATGCCGAAGGCGTTTTCGTCATTCGCGCAGCCAACCCTGCGACAGGACGTGTCGCAGAGGTGTACCAACTCAACGCCAAAAACGCGACCGCATTGGTACTGGCGGAACAGTTCAAGCTGCAACAACGCGACATCGTTTACGTCACCGCAGCCCCAGTCGCCCGCTGGAACCGCGTCATCAGCCAACTACTCCCGTCCATCACCGGCCTCTACTCACTGGGTAGATTCCAAGATGACGTACGAAACTAATGTTGGTCGCTTACGCGCCCTTTGTTGTAGCCCGGCGTTGCACGCCGGGTAGCGCAAAGCGCTGTTAATATCCGAGGTTTACAAATTTGTTCAATAAAATACTCGTAGTTTGTTTAGGCAACATCTGCCGCAGCCCAACAGCCCAATTCCTGCTGCAGCATCACTTGCCAAACAAAACCATCCACAGCGCCGGCATAACTGCCATGGTGCGTGATGGCAAAGGCCATGACATGGATAAAACCGCACGCGAAATTGCGGCAAAAAATGGCTTTGAGTTTCCAAAGCATGAAGCGCAACAGCTAACACGCGAACTCATCGGCCACTATGATTTAATTTTAGTGATGGAAAATAAAAATCGTAGCCATATTGCAAACCGTTACCCCGAAGCGCATGCCAAAACCATGCTGTTAGGTCAGTGGCTTCAGCAAAGCGGAAAAGAAATTCCGGACCCATACAAAAAAAGCGAAGAGGTGTATCAGCATGTCTTCGAATTAATTAATAAGAGTTGTGATCAATGGAAAACAAAACTGTGACAATGCCGACCCCGAATAACCAACCGCAACGTAACGACGATGATGAGATCGATCTCGGCAGACTTTTTGGTTTACTGATTGATCACAAATGGCTGATTGCTGTTATCACCGCGATTTTCATGTTTGCTGGCGTTGTGTATGCGATGCTTGCCACACCGATTTATCAAGCGGATGCCTTGCTTCAGGTTGAAGAGAAGTCTTCGGGCATGCCTGCGCTTGGTGAAATGAGTGAAATGTTCGCAACCGAGAGCCAAGCTGCGACTGAAATCGAAATCATGAAATCACGGATGGTGATTGGCGCCGTTGTTGACCAACTCGAGCTCACCAATGTGGTTAAGCCAAACTACATGCCATTTATTGGTGAGTTTTTAGCACGCCGTTCAGGTGAAACTGATCAAGTAGTGCTAGAAGCACTGCAAGTACCTGAAAGCCAAGTAGGTAAAGCACTTGAACTTCGTATTGAAGACAACGTGTTCACGTTAATTGATACTGACGGCAAGGAAGTTGTCTCTGGTGTGGTGGGAACGCCAGCCGAAAACGGAAACTGGGTAGTTCACATTTCAGATGCAGTCACAGAAAACACCAATAGCTTTACGTTGGTGAAACTAAACCGCCTGAAAGCCATTAATAATTGGCAGGAGGCATTAACTGTCAGTGAACGTGGAAAACAAACAGGAATTTTGAGCGCAAATATTCAACATCAGGAACCTACGTTTGCTGAGCGCGTGCTTGATGCGATTGCTACTGAGTACATGCTACAAAATATCCGCCGCAATGCCGCTGAAGCCGAAAACAGTTTGGAATTCTTGCAACGCCAAATTCCGACGATTAAAGAAAACTTGAATGATGCGGAAGAGAAGCTAAATTCTTATCGGTTACAGAGTCAGTCAGTCGATTTAAGCCTAGAGACGCAAGGGTTACTTGAGCAATTGGTTGAATTAGAGAAGCGCATTAATGACTTGACGCTCAAAGAAGCTGAAATCAGCCGTTTATATACCAAACAGCACCCTAGCTATCAGGCGTTGATTGAACAAAAAGCAAACTTAGAAGCAGACCAAAAACGTTTGAGCTCACAGATTCAAGAATTACCTGAAACACAACAACAGGTATTGCGTTACACACGCGATGTTGAAGTGAATCAAGAGATTTACTTACAACTACTCAACCGTATGCAAGAACTCAATGTCTTAAAGGCCGGCACCGTAGGGAATGTTCGTATCCTTGATTATGCGGCAACCAAGCCAGGCGCTGTTGCACCTAAGAAATCTCTAATTGTTGTTTTGGCTACAATGCTTGGCGGTATGTTATCGATTGCCCTTGTTTTTGTGAAAGCGGCTCTCAACCGCGGCGTTGAGAGCGCCGAGCAGTTAGAGAACGAAGGTATTAATGTTTACGCGTCGGTGCCAAAATCAGACGTGCAAGAGACTATGGATCAGCGTTTGGTAAGAATGGCTAAACGAAAAACGCATGAAGTGATTAAAGCGCCGTTATTAGCAAAAGAAGATCCAACAGACTTAGCGATCGAAGCCTTGCGTGGTTTGCGAACCAGCTTGCATTTTGCCATGTTAGAGGCGCGTAACAATGTCATCATGATTTCAGGCCCTAGCCCTGCAGTTGGTAAGAGTTTCGTAACCGCCAACCTAGCAGCCGTTCTAGCCCAAGCAGGTCAGCGAGTATTACTTATTGACGGCGACATTCGTCGCGGCTACTTGCACAGCATGCTCCAAGCCAACAATGAGAAGGGCCTAGCTGACCTATTAATAGCCCGTCGTTCCACGACGGGTGGCGAAGCCGTTAATGTTGAGAATTCACGTGATGTTGACTATGCCCAGTATGTTCAATCCGGCTACATAGAGAACCTCGATTTCATCCCGCGAGGCACAGCTGCACCAAACCCAGCTGAACTCTTGATGCATCCAAGAATGAATAACTTCATGGAGCAAGTATCGAAAGAATACGATTATGTATTAATTGATACCCCACCAATTCTTGCAGTAACAGATGCCGCAATTGTTGGGAGTTACGCTGGTACTACTTTACTTGTTGCCCGATTTGGCTTAACTCCAGCAAAAGAAATGATTCACACGGTAAAACGCTTCAATCAGAACGGTGTTGAAGTGAAGGGCGTTATTCTTAATAGTGTGGAGCGTAAAGCGAGCTCGTATTATGGATATGGCTATAATTACCACTACGGTTATACTTATAAATCACAATAACAATGTGTGTCTTGTGTAGAGATATAAAATCAATCATAAATCAGATGAATTTTTATTCGAAAAAGCTGAGTTGAAATTTAGCTAATAAAAGAGAAAAGTAACTGAGAATAAATAAATGAAATCGGTAAAAGATGCTATCTCTATATTAAATGAAGAGTCCGAGTTATGGCTAAATTATTTGGACGGACAACAAACTGGTAAATTACCTTCGAAAAAAATAACAGATCACAAGCACTACAATACATTTATTCGGATATTTGCCTACGTTAGATACATATTCCGTCTTATCTCTTTTAGTAAGAAAACTGATGATTCATGTGAAAATAATTTTTTGTTTTTTTCAAGTTCATTGAATCAGCAACGGGCAATTGACGAAATTTTTACGCACCTTGTTAGACTAAATAAAAAAACAATATGCATTACAACTGTAAATAGATTAAGAGAAAAACAGATAACGAGAGTAACTTTTTCAATTAGCGATGCACTAAAAGCTTTATATTTACTTATCTTTAGAGGTCCAAAATTATATCGGACGCTATCAAAACATCCGGTATTATCGCCAAATCGGCACTTCAATCTATTTATCGCGTCTCATATCTATTTAATCTATTTTCTAAGAGTATTACCGAAGATCAATCCAAAAATGGTTTTGATCTCAAATGATCATAACGTTCCAAATAGATGTTTAATCGCTGTATCTCGATATTTAGGAGTTAGAACGGCTTATGTTCAGCATGCATCTGTTAGTGAATTTTTCCCCGCTTTAACTGTCGATTATGCTTTTTTAGATGGACAGCACTCTTTTGATATCTATAAAACTTGTGTCAATAATATTTCGCCTTATTTGAAACGAGAATTTTCTACAGAAGTCTATTTAACAGGGCAACAAAAAAAACTAAAATTTTCAAAATCTAGAAGACAGAAATCTATAGGAATAGCTATAAACAAACTTGATAATTTGGATAGCTACATTTCATTAATTATATTTCTCACTAGAAGTGGACTTAGTTTGATAGTTCGATGGCATCCAAACCAGTCCAAATCAGATGTAAAAAAGATATTAGAATTAGGCGAAAATAATTCATGTGTTAAACTAAGCGATCCATACCAAGATAATATATCAGATTATCTTGAGAAAGTTTCTATAATTGTGGCAGGTGATAGCGGTATACACCTTGAAGCGGCTTTATCTGGAGTATATCCTGTTTATTACAATGAATCATTTGACTCTAAAATTAAGGACTATTATGGGTTTGTTAAATCAGGCCTTGCATACGCAGTTAGTGATCAGAAAGAATTGTTGACGCTTATAAACGGTATCCGAAATTTGAAAATAAACAAAAATTCGATTCAATATTACAGTGACACATTTGGTACACCATTAGAAGGCAGAGAGTCTGAATTAGTGGCAAAGCTAATTTGTAAGTTAACAAGATATGGATTTGAAGATGATATTGTCGTAAGAAACCTCGCGTCTCGCAAAATTGTCATTGCTGAGAGTTTATCTAATGAATAAGAAAGACCTATTTGTATTTTTAGGTTTTGCATTATCATTGATTTTTTCTTTCGGTTCTTTCTTCTTTAGTAATCTTGCTAACTTTATAGTTTCTTCATTAAGTCTTATTTTTTTTATGGTTTTTTATTTGAAATGTAGGATTTCAAATAATGGTCTTAAATTTAGCTCCTTTGAGTTTTTTATATTCTTACTTTTCGTTTTCACAAGTATCTTCATTTTTCTTTTTTCCTATAACAAACCTTTATCTTTATTTGTTCTCTGGAATTTATTCATAACATACTTGGTCGGATTTTTCTTTTATCATTCGAAATTTACAAGCCTTCTTTCTGTTGTAAAAGTTGCATATGTATTATATTTGCTCTTAATTTTTCTAAATCTAGAAAGCTTAGCGGTTGGTGTTAATGGTATTAATGTCATTATCGATGGAGCAAGCCGAAATGTAGTGAGCGGTATTGCAATTTATTTATTCGTATTTATTTGCCTACTTTCAGAGAGGGCTGAAGCAAAGATAAATTACTTTTACCCCGCATCTTTGCTTTCAATTGCGTTGTTGGCTAATAGCCGAACAGCATTGATTCTATCCTTTGTATTGACAGTGATGGTATTTATCTATAATACAAGAAATTATAGAATTCGAAAATTAGCTTTCTTTTGTGCTTTGCTTCTAGTGGGCCTGACGACTTTATCAACAGAGGTTTGGTATTCGTATTTGAGTGGGACTAGACTTTCCGAAGGGTTGCAATCGATACGATATGAAATGTGGCGTGAGTATATACAAAGTATAGATTTCGAGAGTTTTTTTATTGGAGTCAATTTAGATAGGCTTCCCTTAATCAGTAGTTTTAATAATAATCCACACAATTCATATATATATGCACACTCTATGTTTGGGTTTGCAGCCTTTATTTGGTTTTTATTTCTTTCTTTTTCCGTTTTATATTCCTTTATTGTAGGTCGATATTTCATAGGCTCTCTCATGTTAATAATTGTCGTGAGAGCAGCTTTTGATATTGGCTTTTTTCTTGGGAAGTTTGATTTTGTGTTATTCACTACACTACTGTATTTGTATCAACCTCATGATTCAGGATGTAAAGAAGCTTAAAGTTAGAGTCAATTATTGAGGGGTTTATGAAAAAATATTTAGTTATAGTGCCATATGGCTTGCATAAAGGGATTGTCGATTCACAAATAAGAGATAAATTCAACTTTAAAAAGGATGTGACTATAATTGAGCAGCAAAGTGAGTCAAAATTTAAGTTCTTGAGAGCATTTTTCATAAATAAACATCTCAAAGGGAAGGCAACGGTTTATACAAGATCGATATTCGACTTTTTATTGGTCTGGTTTTTGGATAAGTTACCATTTAATGACTTTTATATCCAATTTGATTTCCGCGGCTTACCATCCGAAGAGAGTTATCTTCGAAACAAGTCCGTTGTACGCCGGTATTTAATTCAAGTTATAGAGTCGTTTGTATATAGAAACGCCGACGAAATATATTGTGTCTCTCAAAATATGAAAGAGTATTTGAAGAAAGTTTTTCACGAAAGACCGGTCATAGTAGAGCCGTGTAAAATCAGAGCTGATCTTCTTAAAAATAGAGAGGTAACGAATTCACGGCGAAGCGTATTAAGATTTGGATATGTTGGATCAATGTCCGTGTGGCAGTGTTTCGAACGTGTTTGTTGCCTTTATAAGAGCATTGAGTCCGAGAACACTGTGCTTAAAGTCTTTACGCCCGATAAAGCTGCTGCTGAAAAGATTTTGTATGACTACGGTGTAGTTAACTACGAATGCAACTCGCTCCCGAGAGAGGTTGTTATATCGTCTCTGGATGAGGTCGATTTCGGATTCATTCTTAGAGATAATAATATCGTAAATACTACGGCTTCACCCCTCAAATTCGCAGAATATATATCTCGAGGTGTGATTCCCATTGGAACGCGATATATTGGCGATTACTCTCAAGACTTTGCTCGATTAATGTATATAGTTGAAGATGAAGAGGTAAAGTTAGATTTTAATAGGTTGAAAGACTTATTGAATGCCCGTTCGTATTCGGCGCTATTTGATGCTGCTTCAGAGCTTACTTGGTAGCGTACATGCATCGATTATCAAATTAATTTTGTCAATTATTTACTTGTAAAATTCTAAACTAGGGCCTGTTTTTTTGGTTCTAGAGAATGATCTTTGGTGCTCTTTGGGTATCAAGAGAATATAGAAAACTAGAGACTTTTTAGTTATTGAAAGTCGAAACTGGAGGATTTAAATGTCACTGGCCCAGGCTCCACTGATTCTCTTTAAGTTAGCTTATACGTTCCATAAGTTAAAAATCCCACTTTTACCGTCTTTCTTCACTATTTTGAATAGAGTTATATGGGGGATTTACCTTCCCCCGACAGTACAACTCGGAAAGAATGTAAAGTTCGCTTATGGGGGAAATGGTGTAGTGATACATGGTAGAGTTGTTATTGGAGCCAATTGCACTATAGGAACAGGAGTGACAATCGGAGGAAGATCGAAGAAATTTAACGTTCCAGTATTGGGTGATGATATATATGTTGGGAGTGGTGCTAAGGTACTCGGGCCTATAAAAATTGGTTCAAATTCTATTATCGCACCTAATTCGGTTGTACTGACTACAGTTGATTCTAATTCTGTTTATGCCGGCATTCCCGCGAAGAAAGTTAAAAACATAGAAAGTATATACGATTTAATATGAGTTAACACTTCGGTTTGTGACTTAATCACTAATTTAAAAAGTTATACATTTGGTAAGATTTCATCTCAATGAGTAGTTTGATGTAATTAGTGTTTATGCGTGAATTTAAGAAGTTGAATGTCAATTCACACGCAGGTTACGCAGTAAATTATGATAGTCATTAGTTAAAATCCAAGATATCAACCAAGAAAAAGTTATCCTCCAACGCTTCGCTCTGCATGATCCTTTATATTAAGAATAGATTACTAGGGAATGGGAAAATTGAAATTGCATGTAATAGGCGCTTTACCTGGGCCTCTTGGTGGGACCACAGTTTTGTTTGAGCAGCTAGTTTCCGAGTTGCGAAATCATAACACTATAGATTTGTCCGTGTCAGATACAACACAATTTAAGAAGGCTGGTCTGCTCAAAAAGGTCTATTATTTTGTTAGATGCTTATATTATTGCTCGATTTCTGAAGTTACGGTGTTGAATACAAGCGCAAATGGCGCTCTATATTTTGGTCCGATCCTATTATTTTTTGTTAGATTGTTTCGTAAAAGATTTATGCTTCGTATGTTTGGCGGGATTTTTAATGATACTTACAAGAAATATGGCGTATTCAAAAGAGAGATAATGAATGGGTTACTAAACCGATCCGATACGTTGTTTTTTGAGACAGATCTTGTTGTTAATTATTTTAGGGATAGGTTCCCAAACACTAAAATAGTCAAACTCCCTAATTCTAGACCAAAATCGAAGCTGAAGTGCGACTATAGTATAATGAGTAGGTACGTTTTCGTCGGTGCAATTAAGCGGTCGAAGGGAGTATTAGACTTGCTGGAAGTAGCCAAGGATTTTCCACAAGCACACTTTTCGTTTGCGGGACCTATTATTGAGCAGGACTTATTAAAGCTTATCCAAAATGCCGATAATTGCAACTATTATGGAGTGGTAGATTCAAACAATATCTATAAGTTTCTATCAGGGGCGTCTTGTTTAATTTTACCAACAAAACACTTCGGTGAAGGATATCCTGGCGTCATACTAGAAGCTTACTCGATAGGCCTCCCAGTGATCACTACTCGCTGGAGGAGCATTCCAGAGATCGTCGAAGAAGGTGTTACCGGTTATCTTACAGAGGTTGGCTCTTTGAGCTCCCTTTTTCACGCAATTATTAATTTCGAGAACTTAAATTCTAGCGAAAAAGAGCGAATGGGAGAGCGAGCAAGGTGCTTTTTTCTAGCAAATTTTGAGTCCGAAAGGGTGCTAAACATTTTTCTGTCAAAAATTAAGGAACAATAATGATAGAAACGCAGTTCTTCGAGTCTAAACACAATTTAAGTAAAGTGACCTCCGTTTTTTTTGTTGGCGATGTAGCGAGTATTGATGATTACACTGAAAAACACCATCACACTAGTTTAGCGAAACAACTTGTCGTACTTAACTTTGAAGGCGGGCTAGCCAGAGAAGAAGAGTTAAACTCCTATCGAAAAACTAAGTCTGTATTCAATAGTGTTAACCTATTGAATAGTCTATTCCGTGATTCATATTTACTATTTAATCTAGCAAACAACCATATTGATGATGTCGGTACAATTAATAGAACGAAAAGGGCGATTGAAGAAAAAGGTCACATCACAATAGGAGCCGGCGATAATTTGTCTGAAGCTTCTCAAGTTAAACACTGCTTGATTGGTGAGACGGATTATATATTTATGTCTTTTGGGTGGGACGTTATTGAGTGCAATAAAGCTCGTCGCAACCGTTCAGGAGTGAACCCTCTGAATGCTTCGTGGGTTCTGAGTGAGTTTGCTAAGGAAAAAAAGCAATTTCCAAACTCTAAGTTTGTTGTTCTAATGCACTGGTGCTATGAATTAGAGGTCATACCGTTACCATATCATCGTACACTTGCGCACTCGCTTGTAGATTTAGGTTGTGACTTTATTATTGGTTGTCATCCTCACTGTGTGCAGCCAATCGAAAGATACAAGCACGGGGTAATAGTTTATAGTCTTGGTAACTGGTTTTTCAAAGAGAGTTATTTTTTTTCGGGTAAACTTCGATTTCCAGATTATTGTAGTTTGCAAATTATGTTTGAAATTACTCATGATTTAGAATTCATAGTACATTTGTACGAAAAAAGAAATTGTAAAACCCTATATATAGGTAAATACTCAGTTGAAGAGCTCAATAAATTAATTGGTTTCGGTGAATTTGAAGAAATAACAGACCAAAAATACGATGCTTATTTTAAAAAGAACCGAGTCAAAACTAAATTTTTACCCATTTATAGAACCAAAGAGTCTCGAAATTCTCTTTTTTTTAAAGATATATTTAACTTCTTTCGTACGTCATTGATTAATTTGCTAGTAAAAATTGGTGTTAAGTGAGTAAACTTGCCTTTTATTTAAAGAATAATAGTCGGAGAATCCTTCGTTCACCTTCTGTTGGTTATGTATTAAAAAATATTCCATATTCTCTTCGTCCCGGCATAGCTAGAAGCTATATTCGAGAAACAAAGCGCTTGGAAAAACTGGATAATATGACGAAGAGCGACTTGACTAAGTGGAGACTGTCTGAAACGAAGGAAATAGCATCTTATGCGTTTCAATACTCTGACTTTTATCGGTGTCTATATAGAGCGAATGGACTTTCTTTAGACTCAATTCAGAAACTTCACGATGTTCGTAGTTTGCCAATTGTGACCAAAGGAATGCTTCAAAGCGCTTCATTTAATAGCGTCAAATGCCAAAATACGAAGACTAGTTTGAGAGTCAATACAGGGGGCACCTCTGGTACACCTCTATCATTTTCAATTAGCAGCAATCAACTAGGTGTTGAATGGGCAAATCTTCACTTTTTTTTCAAGCGCTGGGGATTAAAATGGAACACTACACGTATTTGCTTTGTTGGTCAGGTAAACTTAAGGAGCGATTTAGAGTACGATGTTATTCGTGATGCGTATTTTATCAATACATATAAAAACATAAGTCAGCAAATAGAAAGCTTACTAGAAATCTTTCACCGTAACCCTAATCAAGCATTTATTTTGCATGGATATCCTAGTTTAGTATACGAAGTCGTGAATGAGTTGAACCATGGATATGAAATTGAAGTTCTGAGGGAACGGATCTGTGGTGTGCTTCTATGTTCTGAATTTGCGCCATTACATATTCGAAATGAAATTAGTGCGACGCTTGGGAGTAGTTGTTTTTGTTTTTATGGGCACAGTGAGAGAGCTTGTATTGCCCAAGAAACTGAGGAGAACTCATACATATATGAAGCCAGTTCGAGTTACGGATTGACTGAGTCTGTTGAAGATGAATTAGTGGCTACATCTTTCCACAATGTTGCATTTCCGTTTATACGATACAACACAGGAGATCGCATTAGAGCTTTTAGTGACTCCAATACAACAATAATAGATTGCTTTGCGTTTGATGAAGGGCGCGCTTCAGACTTTGTCTTAGATCTAGATAAAAATAAAATTCAATTAACCGCTCTAATATTCGGTCGCCATCACAAAATCTTTGAAGATATTTATTCGTTACAAGTATTGCAGGAAGAACCGGGATTAATTTCATTATACATTGTACCGAAATCTCACCAAGTTAACTCTGAATTGATTGATAAATTGGATTTTAAGAACGTCGGTTTAGGCTTTACACTTTATGCGTTAAGTCAACCGGTGCTGACAGATTCTGGGAAGTTAAAAATCAAACTCGATGAGGCACCAAGCGGTGCTATTTTTATTGGCAAACGCGTGTGATGAATAAAGAGGAAGGACGTAGTGTGACAAAGGATATTTGTATTGTAGGTTTAGGTTATATAGGGCTCCCCACCGCCGCACTTCTTGCTAATCAAGGCTACCAAGTACTCGGGGTTGACGTTTCAGAAAACGTAGTAAATATCGTAAATAAAGGGGATATTCACATTGTTGAGCCCGAGCTTGATGCATATGTAGCCAAAGCAGTGAAGCTGAAAACGCTTACGGCAGCGCTACAACCGCGACCTTCAGATGTTTTCGTTTTGGCGGTACCGACACCATTTCATGACGGCCATGTACCAAACATTGATTACGTTGAGGCCGCAACTCGATCAATTGCGCCGGTAATTAAAGCTGGCAATATGGTAATTCTAGAATCAACCTCCCCGGTAGGTACGACAGATCGCGTCGCAGAAGTGTTACGTGAAGAGGGTGTTGATATCGAATCAATTCATATCGCTCACTGTCCCGAACGTGTATTACCTGGTCATATTATGCGTGAGCTAGTTGAAAATGACCGTATTGTTGGCGGGATTACGCCTGAAGCGACAGAAATTGTCGCCGACTTCTACCGTTCGTTTGTCTCTGGTGAGGTTTTAACCACCGACGCTCGTACTGCAGAAATGGCTAAACTTACAGAGAACAGCTTCCGTGACGTTAACATCGCATTCGCGAACGAACTTTCTATTTTGTGTGACAAGTTTGGCATCGATGTTTGGGAACTTATTCGTTTAGCCAACCGTCATCCACGTGTGAATATTTTGCAGCCCGGAACCGGTGTCGGCGGCCATTGTATTGCTGTTGATCCATGGTTTATCGTGCACGCCGGCGGCAAAGATGCGCGCATCATTCGTGCGGCACGTGAAGTCAACGATTATAAAACGTCTTGGGTAGTCGAGCGAATTCTAACTGACATTAAGGCTTTCCGAGAAAAGGAAGGACGTGAGCCTACCGTTGCGTGCATGGGTCTTTCTTTCAAACCAAATATTGATGATTTGCGTGAATCACCAGCGCTTTCCGTATTCCAGTCGCTAGTTATGGAAAATGTGCAAGCGTTAGCTGTTGAGCCGAACTTAAAACGCCATCAGAGTATCGTTTTGCATGATTATCATGAGGTTACAACATCTGCCGATATCGTCGTGTACTTGGTTGCGCACAATGAGTTTAAGCACCTATCCGTGAACGGTCAGGTTTTGGATTTCTGTGGCGTAACTCGCGCTTAATTATTTCTGATTTGTGATAGGTATTCGTTGCTCATGAAAGTTTTATTAGCCTTTGGTACGCGACCTGAAGCGATCAAAATGGCACCACTAGTAAAAGCGTTGCAAGCTGACTCGCGTTTTGAAGTTGTTGTTGCAGTAACTGCACAACACCGTGAGATGCTCGACCAAGTGCTAGCATTGTTCGAAATTACGCCAGACTATGATTTAAATATCATGAAAGCAGGACAAGACCTGTATGACGTAACGTCTTCTGTTTTACTAGGCATGCGGTCAGTATTGACTGAGTCGTCGCCCGATATAGTGCTGGTACACGGAGACACAGCGACTACCTTTGCGGCTTCGTTGGCGGCATTCTATGCTCAAATTCCAGTGGGGCACGTTGAGGCTGGATTGCGCACGCATGATCTCTATTCACCATGGCCGGAAGAAGCCAATCGCCAATTAACCGGGCGCTTAGCGCAGTGGCATTTCGCTCCGACTGAGCGTAATCGTCGTGATTTATTGGCAGAGGGTGTTTCTGATTCTTCTATCTTGGTCACCGGTAACACGGTCATTGATGCCCTGCAGTGGGTAACTGCGAAAATCGAGGACTCTACTGAGTTGCGCTCTTCGATTTCGTCGACTTTGACTGCCGCAGGGTTGACTATTGATTTGGCATCATCACGCTACGTGTTGATTACAGGGCATCGTCGCGAGAACTTTGGCCAAGGGTTTGAGAATATTTGTGCTGCTCTTCGTTCGCTGGCTGTAGCGCACCCTGATGTGCATTTTGTCTACCCTGTTCACTTAAATCCGAATGTGCAAAAGCCTGTGCGCTCACTGCTAGGTGGGCTTACTAATGTGCATCTGATTGAGCCCCTTGGCTATGAACCGTTCGTTTGGCTCATGCAAGGTTGTCATTTAGTATTAACCGATAGTGGCGGCGTGCAAGAAGAAGCTCCGGGCCTCGGCAAGCCGGTACTCGTCATGCGTGATACAACCGAGCGCCCTGAGGCCGTTGAAGCAGGCACCGTGCGCCTTGTCGGCACCTCCGTTGACGCCATTGTTTCATCAGTATCATCGTTACTAACTAACTCGGACGAGTATTCAACAATGTCGCATGCGCATAACCCTTATGGGGACGGGCAGGCATGCTCGCGTATTTGTGACTTCCTAGGTAGTCGTTAACCTATTACTCAATGAAAAAAATCGTTCGCTTTTATCACACGGTCAGACCGCTGAAATTTGAGCAGGTCTTCTATCGGCTCATATATCGACTGTTTCCATTTAAACCAAAATCTTATTCTTCCACACAAGAGATTTCAGCAAATAGTTGGCCACTTTACACGCCAAAGGTTGGTGAACAAAGCCTTTTTGAAAACCACGAAGTTCGTTTTTTGAATAAATTTGCAGTTATAAAAACGCCGCCAGATTGGAATGACGAGACAACACATTCAAAGCTTTGGCTATACAACTTGCACTACTTTGACGATCTTAACTCTCCAGATTCAGAAAACCGTTCTCTGCTACAAAAGCATTTTATCTTGAAATGGATCGACGAAAATCCAGCGCCGCATGGAAACGGTTGGGAGCCTTATCCAATCTCTTTAAGGCTAGTGAACTGGATAAAATGGTGCCAATTTAATCAAGAATACGATGTTGAAATACTTCGTAGCATGGAACAACAAGCTGATGCTCTTATGGCGCAGCTAGAATTTCACATACTAGGTAATCATCTGTTTGCTAATGCTAAAGCACTTGTATTTGTGGGTTGTTTCCTTAACAGCTCCCGTTCTGCCGATTACCTTACGAAAGGGCTCGCACTACTGGAACGTGAAGTCTCTGAACAGTTCTTAGAAGATGGCGGTCATTTCGAATTAAGCCCAATGTACCACTGTATTTTACTTTGGGATTTGATTGATCTTTTAAACTTGGCTGTAGCTAGTAACAATATTCAAATAAATCGCTATCGAGATGAATGGGCGGACGTAATTGAGCGTGGGCTCTCGTGGCTTTCGAAAATGTGTCATCCAGATGGCGATATTAGTTTCTTTAATGACGCAGCATTTGGGATTGCTCCAGCACCTCATGAAATTTTTCGCTTTGCTCGATCGGTCGGAATAACCAATCAATCTGATTCGGTGTCATCGTCAGTTATGTTGCCTGAGTCGGGTTACTCACGGTTGGTGCGCGGCCCGTTCACATTATTCTTTGATCATGCTGAAGTTGGCCCTAGTTATCTACCAGGTCATGCGCATGCCGATACTTTAAGCGTTGAGCTCTCTTATGGTCGACACCGTGTATTCGTTAATTCAGGCACTTCTGAATATGGAACTGGAGCTGAACGACAGCGACAACGTTCTACCGCAGCACACAACACCGTATTTATTAATGGTGAAAACTCTTCGGATGTTTGGGCAGGATTCCGCGTAGGTCAACGTGCGCACGTTTCTGAGCCTCAGTACTGTGAAAATGAAGATACCGTCGTTGTGCGAGCTGAGCATGATGGTTTTACACATCTGGTAAAGGGGTTTACACATTCGCGTACCTGCTCAGTCTCTGCAGATAGGGTGCTTATTGAAGATGAGATAGGGGCACGTTGCTCTAAAACCGTTATGGCTCATTTTCATTTACATCCAGATATACATACTGAAATTGTTGATGATAATTCGGTTCGTTTAAAGTTGTCTTCGGATGAGTTTCTGCTATTCCATGCTGACGTACCGATAAAAATCGAGAATACAACGTGGCATCCCGAGTTCGGGAAATCGATTCCTTCTACTAGACTTGTGCTCGTTATTCCGGGCTCTTACCTTACTTGCGAATTAACTCTCGGATCTTAAATTGAAGTTATTAATTTTATCGTTTTATTACGCCCCCGATTTGTGTGCGGGCTCGTTTCGGTGCACAGCATTAGTTGAAGAACTGCGTAAGCGTGATATTGAAATCGAAGTAATCACTACATTACCGAATCGTTATGCCGGATTTAGTGCGGAGGCACCTAAGTTTGAGCAAGACGGCAACGTGACGATTCATCGTGTGGCATTACCTGCCCATGATAGTGGTATGGCTGATCAAGCACGCGCTTTCGGAGCTTTCTATCGAGCTGCTCGCCGACTTGTTCGAGAACGTCGCTTTGATGGCGTATTTGCTACCTCCTCTCGGCTGTTTACAGCATTTCTTGGCGCACGTATTGCGCGTTCCTTGAATGTACCTTTGTATTTGGATATTCGAGATATTTTTGTCGATACACTAAACGATGTGTTACCAAAGAAAGTTACTTGGGCAGCGTCACCGGTTTTAAACTTAGTTGAGCGCTATACGTTTAGCCGTGCAGGCCGAATTAATTTGGTATCAGCAGGCTTTGCTGAATATTTCAGGTCTCGCTATCCGAATGCAGGTTATAGTTGGTTCACGAACGGAATTGATCAAGAGTTTTTGAGCGCTGCCCCGGTTGACTCGCGTAATTTAGGTAGCGGTAATCAGCTAACTATTCTCTATGCTGGGAATATCGGTGAGGGGCAGGGGTTGCATAAGATTGTACCAACTTTGGCGTTAGAGCTTGCTGGCAAAGCCAAGGTCGAAGTTATTGGCGCAGGCGGTAGATTAGAGCAATTGAAGGATGCTTGTTCTGACGTTGAAAATGTTTCGTTATTACCTCCTGTATCTCGCTCTGCATTGATTGACGCCTATCGTAAGGCAGACGTGTTGTTTTTACACTTGAATGACTATGACGCGTTTAAAAAAGTTCTACCATCGAAGATTTTTGAATATGCAGCCTTAGGTAAACCGATTTTAGCGGGCGTAGGTGGCTATGCCGCTGATTTTATACGTGAACATGTATCGAACGCCGCAGTTTTTGAGCCTGGTGATGTTGCTGGTGCTGTTAGGGGTTTTGAGCAACTGAGTATGCGTGAAGAGCCTCGAATTGAATTTGTAGAACGATTTGCACGCACGCAGATAATGAATGAGATGGCCGATGATATCCTTTCTTTTATGAGAGGCGACCAACGTGACTGACTCGATTTCGCGTATTGCACTCACCGGTGGCACGGGATTTGTTGGATCGAATTTGCTGGAGCGTTTGTGCTCTGAAGAACTATCGGTATTAAATATGGGGCGATCATGTGGTATTGGCTCTGTAATGGAGCATGCGTTCTTTGATCTTGGAGATACTTCGTTTGACGTTCAGGGATCGTTGCGTGAGATTGACGTTTTAATTCATTGTGCAGCTCGCGCGCACGTAATGGATGAAACCTTAGAGAAGCCATTGGACGCATACCTCCAGTTCAATACTGATTCTACGTTACGCTTGGCTTCACAAGCCGCCGCTGCTGGCGTTAAGCGGTTTATCTATTTGAGTTCAGTTAAGGCGTTGGGTGAGTCAACACGAATAGGAAAGCCATTTGCCTATGATTCACCGTTAGCACCAGAAGATGATTACGGCGTTTCTAAGGCCCGCGCCGAAGATGGCCTTCGTGACATTGCAGCACGGACAGGTATGGAAGTCACAATTATTCGTCCGCCGTTGGTGTATGGCCGCGGGGTGAAGGCTAACTTCGCTGCAATGATGCGCCTTGCTGGGCGCAACTTACCGCTACCACTAGCTTCGATCCGTAATAAGCGAAGTATGGTTGCTTTGGACAACTTAATCGATTTGATTTCAACATGCATCACCCATCCTCTCGCAGGAAATCAAACGTTTATGGTCAGTGATGACGCGGATGTGTCGACACCAGAATTGTTGTCGGCGATGACCAGAGCATATGATAAAAAGCCGCGACTGTTGCCATGTCCACCTTCAATACTTTCGTTAGGTGCCAGCCTACTCGGCAAGCGCGCTGTTGCTGAGAGACTTTTAGGCTCGTTACAAGTTGATATAGAACATACCAAACAGGTTTTAGGCTGGGCGCCGCGCGTTAAGCTTGATGATGTACTCAAGGAGATGGTACGTGATTCGGTTATTTGATTTCTTTTTTTCGTTGGTAGGATTAATTGTCGGTTTTCCTGTTTTGGCAATTTTGTTTGTTATTGGACTGTTTGATACCGGTTCGCCACTGTTTCGCCAACAGCGCGTAGGACGTCATGAGCGGGCGTTTACTTTGGTTAAATTCCGTACTATGCGTGTTGACACAGCCTCCGTCGCTTCTCACCTTGCGAGCTCTGCCGCAATTACTCGCTTCGGACATTTCTTGCGTCGCACCAAACTCGACGAGCTCCCGCAACTGTGGAATGTACTTAAAGGCGAGATGAGCCTCGTTGGCCCTCGACCGTGCTTGTTTAATCAGGAAGAATTGATTGAAGAGCGCCGTTCTCGTGGGGTTCTTGAAGCACGCCCTGGAATTACAGGATTGGCGCAAGTGAATGAAATTGACATGTCTACTCCGTTACTTCTGGCTGAAACAGATGCTCGAATGCTTCAGTCATTGAATTTGAAAAATTATTTCAAATACATCTTTATGACGGTTGCCGGTAAAGGCAGTGGCGATCGAGTTCGAAAATAACTTTCTCTAACTTGGAGCAACGGGCTAATAAAAATCAAAGTTCGCTTGGCCCGTAGTGTCGTCGTAGTTTAACTGCGAGTTCCTTGCTTTCATCAGACATTCTATCCAGTCAATGAGCTTTCTCTTCCAAAAATCCCATCCTGAGCGTGCTAACCACTTGCGCTCTGCTTCAAATAGCACATCTCGCGCGAACTCTCTTCCGCCAGTAAGGTGCCTTGGATTCATCACCCAGTGTTCAAGGTGAATCTCAATCACATCAATATTAAGTTGCCGAAGCTTTTCAAGCTTACTTCTACCGACAGGGTTGTTAACGCACACCTCAATGAAATAACCTTTATTTCCAACATATCCCACGGCGTCGATTCGCAGACCGACGACTTCCTTTTCAAGTTCTACTCTATCGAAAATTAGCAGCGCTCCATTAGGCGATATCAGATGCCCCGCATCCTTGATATATAACTTTGCGAATTTGTGAACTTCTGTCTCGTTTATGAATGAGCCGTGTTTTGGTGTACCCGCCTTATGTCGGAAGTGGTGGGCTTTATGCTTTCCCCGAACAGCGAATACTTGGCTTCGGCATACACTGCAAACGTATTGGCTGTTTGGTTTAGTGTGGCTGACATGTGTTAACACTTGCGTTTGAACACAGATGGCTTCGTGCATGACTTTCTACCTTCATTCGGTGTAACTTAGTGCAAGTCATCATTCGCGAATGGCATGCGTAAAACGAGAGAGTGAGAGGGAATCACAGGGAGTCTTTATGGATTCAGATAAACAAAGGCTTGTGGAGGCGGCGCGTTGCGGCTTGAAGTGGTTGGAGATTCAAGCTAAGCGAAAAGGTGCCAGTCAGCGCAAGCACAAGATTTTAGATAAGGTTTGTACTGCGATTATTAATAGCGATGGTACTGTGTCCTCGTTCATAGCAAAGGAAATCTATGATTCTGAAAAAGATCATGATTCTGGTAGCCAAGCTAATAAAATATTTTCCGAGTTTGGTGACATCCTCGAGAGCTGGGCTGAGAGCTTCAACGAAGTGGCAATTGATAATGGATTCAAGTTTTATCTAACGGGTAAGGTTTCTAAGCCTGAAACTGTTCGGGTTTTGGAAATCGACGCTCTTGAGGTCGATAGCACAGCGACGGTGGCAAAGGATAAAATACCAAAAGGGCACATTCGATACAGTATTTGGGAACGTAAGGCATTGCCTCGTTGGCAGCAACGGCTGTTGCATCGTGATATGGGTCTTGGTACCAATTTTTTGTTAACGACTTTGTTTTTAGTCGCTCCAACAGCAATCGTTTTATTTACCGTTTATTTTGCGCTTGGAGTCATTTATCAACCAAGTGTTTGGTTAATATCTGTTTTCATTGGGTTGCTTTGGACTGAATTTCTGTTTTTAAAGTGGTTGAATGAGATTTGGCACTTATATGATCGGAAGATTATGATTTTACCGATGATTTTAACACCACCAGAGCAACCACCTACGGCTTTAGTTATGCGTCGCGTAAAAGACAAACGATGGCCGGTTATCCATGCAATTGCGACGAGTGCTGATTGCTTATTTTGTGATGGTACGGTGTATTTACGCGAAGACACACACTCGCGTTATCGTGTAATAGGCGCTTGTAACCGCCACCCGACGGAACATCGGTTTACGTTTGATCATACGAATAACCTTGGTCGGGCGCTGGAGGATTGACGGCGCTTCGCGCCACCCGCCTTCCCTTAAGGATAGAACGCCGGGCTACGTTGGGCCGGGCTATACTTCCTTCGCGCCCCAGTGCGGGAAGTGTTTGCGTACGTACGCATTCAGGTTTTTCTCGAATTCGCTGACTTCGCCGGGTGCGACGGTTTCATCAGTCAGTGGCTGATACACCATGCCGGCGCCGACGGTGGCGTTGGTGAGTTTGTCGATGAGTATGAATGCGCCGGTGCTGCGGTTGATGCGATACTTGTCGAATACCACGCGCTCGTGCACATTCACATCCACTAAGCCAATTTCATTGAGTACCAGCGTTTCGGCATCGTTCTCTTCGAGGCTGTTCACATCTATCCGGTAGCGCACGTTTTCCACCACACAGGTAGTCAGCTTGCTACCCATCTTCAAGTAGTATTCTTTATACGGCACGAGGCCGTCTTCATTTAACCACACCATTTTTGCGCGTAGTCGGCTGGACATATGCGGCATGGCGTTCTTCTCAACAATCATATCCCCACGACTAATATCAATTTCGTCATTGAGCGTGAGCGTGACGGCTTGCGGTGCTTGCGCTGATTCTAATTCACCGTCGAAGGTGTAAATGCTTTTGATGGTCGAGATTTTACCAGACGGCAAGACCCGAATGGTGTCGCCTTGCTTCACGGTGCCAGACGCAATCGTACCGGCATAACCACGAAAATTAGGTGTTTCAGCGTTGTTCACGCGGTTCACATATTGTACCGCAAATCGAAAGTCGCGATGGTCACCGTCGCGGTTAATCTCTAACGTTTCCAGATATTCCATGAGCGTGCGGCCACGGAACCACGGCGTGTTGATACTTTTATGGACCACGTTGTCGCCATTGAGCGCACTGATCGGCACAAAGTGGATATCGGGAATATCGAGCTGACCGGCAAGCTTTAAGTAATCATCTTGAATGGCTTTGTAGCGCGCTTGGTCGTAATTGATTAGGTCAATTTTATTGATGGCAACAATGGCGTGCTTGATACCCAGTAAACTGACAATGTAACTATGGCGCTTGGTTTGCGTTTGCACGCCTTTGCTGGCATCAATCAAAATAATTGCGAGATCGCTGGTGCTGGCGCCGGTTGCCATGTTGCGCGTATATTGCTCGTGGCCTGGGGTGTCGGCGATGATGAACTTGCGCTTGTCGGTGCTGAAATACCGATACGCCACATCAATGGTAATGCCTTGCTCGCGCTCTGATTGCAGGCCATCAACGAGTAATGACAGATCGAGCGGTTCGTTGGCGCTGGTACGACTTTTACTGATGGCGGCGAGTTGGTCATCGTAAATCATTTTGCTATCGTGCAGCATGCGGCCAATCAGCGTGCTTTTTCCATCATCCACACTGCCACAGGTAATAAATCGCAACAGCTCTTTATTCTCGTGCTGCTCGAGGTATTGCAGGATATCTTTCTCAATCAGTGGCGACGCATGGCTCATGGCTAGAAATACCCTTCCATTTTCTTCTTCTCCATTGACCCATTGGCATCGTGATCAATGACCCGCCCCTGACGCTCCGAGGTTGTGGTGAGCAGCATTTCTTGGATAATTTCTGGTAGCGTTGATGCGGTTGATTCAATCGCGCCGGTGAGCGGGTAGCAGCCGAGTGTGCGAAAACGCACGGTTTTCATTTGAGGTTGTTCGTTGGGCTCAAGCGGCATGCGCTCATCATCGACCATGATTAGTGTCCCGTTTCTTTGGACTACCGGACGGGGTTTAGCGAAATACAGCTGCGGGATTTCGATATTCTCGAGATAGATGTATTGCCAAATATCCAACTCGGTCCAATTGCTGAGCGGGAATACACGAATACTCTCTTGCGGATGCACTTTGGTGTTGTAGATATTCCACAGTTCAGGGCGCTGATTTTTCGGATCCCAACGATGGTTCTTGTCGCGGAAGCTGAAAATGCGCTCTTTGGCGCGTGATTTTTCTTCGTCTCTACGTGCGCCGCCAAAGGCTGCGTCGAACTGATATTTGTTCAGCGCTTGCTTGAGTGCTTGGGTTTTCATCACATCAGTGTGCACCGCGCTACCGTGGCTGAAGGGGCCAATGCCTTGTTGGATGCCGTCGGGGTTTGTATGTGTGATGAGTTCAAAGCCGTGCTTCGCTGCCATACGGTCGCGAAATTCAATCATTTCTTTGAATTTCCACGTGGTATCGACATGCAGCAACGGAAATGGAATTTTACCCGGCGCAAAGGCTTTGCGGGCAATATGCAGGAGCACTGAGCTGTCTTTCCCCACGGAATACAGCATAACTGGATTGCGCAGTTCAGCGACCACCTCACGCATCACGTGAATGGCTTCGGCTTCGAGCTGTTGTAAGTGGGTGATTGGGTTCATGCGCTTGAGTTTATCGCATGTGGCTGGTGTGGGGAAGAGGTGGGGTGCAGTCCTTACTCCGCACCCCTCCTGGGTGCGGAGTAAGGACTGCACCCTAAACCAGCTAGTTTTTATGTTTAAGTTCCGTGATATGCTTTTCGCTATTTTCAATCTTTAAAAAATCGGATGTTAAAGATGAGTACAAATATTGTTTGGCATGAAGCCTCGGTTTCGGCGTCTGAGCGCACTGCGCAAAAAGGTCACAAGCCCTGCGTGCTTTGGTATACCGGGCTGTCGGGCTCGGGCAAAAGCACCATTGCCAATGCGGTCGATAGAATGCTATTTGAGCGCGGCTGTCATAGCTATATGCTCGACGGCGACAATGTGCGTCATGGTCTGAACAAGGATCTCGGCTTTGATGATGCCTCGCGGGTGGAAAATATCCGTCGCATTACCGAAGTTGCGAACTTGATGACCGACGCTGGGTTGATTGTCGGCACCGCATTTATCTCGCCGTTTGTGGCTGATAGAGCGCAAGCGCGTTCTTTGGCTACTGCTGACTTTATTGAAGTGTTTGTGGATACGCCGCTGGAGGTGTGCGAGCAGCGCGACCCGAAAGGTTTGTATCAAAAGGCTCGAGCAGGCGAGATTCCGCACTTTACCGGGATTAGTTCACCGTATGAGCCGCCGGTCGCGCCGGAGGTGCATTTGCATACGGCGTCGATGAGCGTGGAAGAGGCGGCGTCGCAGGTTGTCGATGCGCTGGTAGCGCGTGGGGTGATTTCTGCGGGTTCTGGATTGGAGCGTGGCTGATGTACATTGATGTATTTAATGGCGATGCCGATGGTATTTTTTCGCTGATTCAGTTGCGTAAAGTGTTTCCGGTGGCTCCGTCTGAGCAGTTGTTGGTGAGCGGTGTGAAGCGTGATAACGCGCTGTTGGGGCGCGTGAGTGACGAACAAGCCGCTGACGCGGTGGTGCATGCGTTAGATATTTCCTTTGATAAAAACACCGATGACCTGCGACGTATCCTGTCGCTTGGGGCTTCGGTGTTTTATTGTGATCATCATCAGGCGCGCACGTTGTTCGAGCATGAGCGTTTGCAGTGCTTGATTGATTTTGCGCCGACGGTTTGTACCGGATTGCTAATGAATTCATATCTTGAAGGGCGTCAGCAGTTGTGGGCTGTGGCGGCGGCGTTTGGGGATAGTTTGAATAGCGTGGCGTTGGCGAAGTGCGCTGAGTTGGGCTTGTCTGATGCAGAGGCTTCGGTGTTACGCGAACTGGGCGTGCTGGTGAATTATAACGGCTATGGTGCCTCGGTGGACGATTTGCATTTTGCGCCGGAAGATTTGTATGCGGCGTTGATGCGTTACGATTCGCCGTTGGCGGCGGTGGCGGATACAGCGGCAGATGCACCATTTGCTGTGCTGCGTCGTGGTTTTGCTGAAGATATGGCAGCGGCTGCAGCGGCCGATGTGGTGGCATGTGATGATGTGGTGCGTGCGGTGATGTTGCCTGCTGAGGCGTGGGCGCGCCGTATAAGCGGTACTTTAGGCAATGATTTGGCGCATGCGAATCCGTCGCAAGCGATTGTGATAGCGACGCCGAATGCAGATGGTGCCACGTTGACCGTGAGCTTGCGGGCGCCGAAGGTTCGTCTTGAGGGCGCTGGAGATATTTGTGCTGGGTTTGCGACCGGGGGCGGGCGTGCTGGCGCTGGTGGGGTGAATGCGCTGCCGGTTGGGGAGTTGGATGCGTTTGTTGCTGCTGTGCGAGGGTATTACGGAAGCGTGTAGGATAACGGCGCTTCGCGCCATCCGGCATTTACCTGACATGGAACGCCGGGCTACAACAACGAATCGATGGGTAGGAGTGAGAAGAAGCGGATGGCGAGGCGGTTGAACCAGGTGGTGCCGGGTTCGGTGGTGTGGCGTTTGCTGATGATGCCGTCTTTGTCTCGCTCTAACCAAACCAGATCGCCGTGTTGGTCGAGAATCACTTCGTAGGCTTGCTGTGGGGTTTCTTGCAGGAACTTGTTCGCCATACGCTCGCCGAGCGCTTCACTTTCGACGACTAATCCGAGCTCGGTGTTGAGATTCGCTGAGCGCGGATCAAAGTTAAATGACCCAACAAACACACGGTGCCGATCAACGATGAAGGTTTTTGCGTGAAGGCTACTGGCCGACGAGCTCGAAAACGTTGGATTTTCATCATCTTTTACGGGCGGATTCGGAATGGCGGCGGGGCGTAGCTCAAATAATCTGACACCGGCGTTGAGTAAGCGCTTACGATATTTGGCGTAGCCCGAGTGCACAATGGCGACGTCGTTGGTGGCAAACGCATTGGTGAGTACGCTCAGTTGTACGCCATTGCTGATGATATTTTGCAGTGATTTCACCCCAGCTTTGGTCGGAATAAAGTACGGTGAAATAATCAATACTTCTTGTTCAGGCACACCGAGAACTTCTTTCAGTTTGTAGGTGATGCGCTCCTCTTCTTCAATATTCCCAAGAACTTTGTTAGGTGAGTCACTGACCACGGTGGCATTGGCCCAGGTGATGTTGTTGTTCTTGAAAAAGCTTTCTAGTTCATGAGGCGGTTGATAGGTTGCTTGAGTCATGTTGGGACGAGTTTTTTTTGCCATGTCAGGCTCGAGCAATTCCAGTGGATAGGCCGAGTCGCTATTCCAGTAACTATCAAACTCGTTAGAAATGGTGCTGACGATTTCGCCGACCGCCAGTAGGTCAAGGTCGGAGAACAAAATATCACTTTCCCCTCGGAGAAAATAATCATCACCAATGTTACGCCCACCCACAATTGAGGCTTGATTGTCTGCTGTGAGCGACTTGTTGTGCATGCGCCGGTTGGCGCGGTCAAAATCGGTGATAAAACCAAGCACCACCGCGCCGCGTGGCATAAATGGATTCACCAGACGGACGTCAATATTTTGATGCGCATTCAGCTGATGCAGTAATGGGGTGATTGGCTTGGTGTGAAAGTCGTCGAGGAGTAGTCGAATGCGCACGCCTTTTTCCGCTGCTTGTTGCAGAGCCTCTGCTGTTAGCTGGCCGGAGATATCGTTGCGCCAGATGTAGTATTGAATGTCGATACTTTGTTCGGCGTTATTGATGAGCATGAGACGGGTGTCAAGCGCTTGCTTGGCTTCGCCTAAAACAACGATGCCGGCGTTATGTTGGTCTGAATCTGACGAGTCCTGCGCTTTGGCACGGATGATCTTACCGAGAGCGGTTGCGGTGGTTGCTTCGGCGGAGATGGCTTGGCTGGTTTCGCGTTCTGATAGATCGGGCAGGCTGGCGCAGCCTTGCATGCTGATAAACAATAGGCTGGCGCAAAATATATAAATTCGGCGAATGGTGATCATACAGACGCTCACTCGGTACAGACACTTAACCGTAGCGCATGGTGCCCATGTTTAGCAATAGGAGGGGTGCAGTCCTTGGACTGCACCCCTCCTTTTCTTGACTTTGTCGGCGGTGGGGCATAATTTTCAAACGTTACCTTGTTGAGATATTGCCCATGCGAATCATCGTCTTTCTCGCAACGCTGGTGTTCAGTAGCACCGTGTCTGCGCAGTCTTACCAAATGCCAGAAGGCGAGCAGGGATATTGGAAGCTCGAAGAAGTCTTGTTGTGGCAACTGATCGACCCTGCCGAAAATGGCGAACCGTTTGCTATTTCGAAGTTAAATCAATTGGTGAAAGATTGCCTTGCAAACGCTGACTGCAAAGGGCCGTTAGCCAATCGCAGTTCACAACCCACCGGGAAACAGCGCGAAGCCGCTGTCGCGGCGGCGCATTTAGCCGAGTTGTTTTGGGATAAAGCTGAGGCCGCAGGATTGCAACGCGACGCCGTGCGGTACATCCGCTTGCATACATTTGCCAACAACTTGCTGTATGCGCCCAGCACCTATGCACTCGGGCGACTTTATTTGCATGGCTTTGCTGCAGGTGGGATTAGTCAAAATACTGAGCAAGGCGTGAGGTTGCTCAAAAGCGCCTATGAACGTGGTCACATGGAGTCTGCCATTGAACTCGCTCTTTATTATCGTTCGATGGGTTTGCGCGACCCAGCACGCAATACCTTCGAAGTCGCCTTTAATCTCATCAATCAATCTGCGGCCACGCCCGATTCCTTCGTTGAGGTAATTCATACCAACCTACGCCAGTTGGGTTATCCACTGGACGATGTAGTCGCCGCTCGTAAGTCAAGCGTCGCAACACCTGAGAGCAAAGTCGTACAGCAGCAAACGCAGGCGGCTGTGCGACAAGATCGCGTTGAGCAAGCGCGTCAGTGTTATGCCGATGCCGAGTCGATAACGCGCCGAGATAGCCAGTTGCGTCGCCAGCTAAGCTCTTTAGATGCATCACTGAATGACGTCGAGGGCGATATCAATGTACTTCGCAATACCCGCAGCACGGTGAGCGGCACCTACTCAGGCCAGTTAGAAAGTTATGCGCGTAGCGGCCAATTTAGCCAGTTAGAACAAGAGCGACGCGAACTTATTCGTGAACGCGGCTATGTCGATCGCGAGTTGCGTGATTTGATTCGCTATGCCCAATCCCGCCAAAGTGAGTGCAACTTATCGTTGTACCGCAGCGAGTATGATTTGGTTTGTCAGGGCAACACCTCGAACTCGTTCTGTAAGGGGTATGACCTATGAGCAAAGTACGCAAGTGGCTAGTTTGGGGTTTCGTTGGCGTACCTTTGGGCGCATTGACGTTGTTGTTTGTGGCCGGCGTTTTGCTAGATGCAGGCATTCTGCCCGAACGTGCACCATGGCATGCGCAGGCTGCAGAGGCGAACAAACCGATACCGCCAACACCCGAAGAAGTGAAAACTCCCATGGGAAATTTGGTGGCGCAACACTGGACAGACGCATGGTTAAGAACCTATGACCTCGTCAGACAAGCGACGCAGGGCGATAAAGATTCTGACGCGCGCTTGCGTCAGATATTGCAGCGTTGCCCCTCGATGGAAGCATGCCCAACACCGGAGAATGCATTTGCGCCGATCAGCAACGACATGGCCGACTTCATAACCGTGCAGTACTTGCTGGGCGCTTATTACCTGCAGCTTGCCGATGCAACGAATGATGCCAAAGCTGGCGATTATGCATTTAAGTACCTGAATATTGCCACCTTGTACAAACATCCACTTGGCGCTTTTGGCTACGCCCAACTGCGCCAACATGGCAAGTACACCGAGAAAGATTTGAATAACGCTTATGCGTTTTATTTGGAATCTGGTCAGGGCGGCTATCTACCCGGTGCCTTGCGCGCCGCAAAAGTGGCGATTGATGCGAAAAGTTGGGGTTACGCCCGCAATGCAATGTTGTTGGCGCTGCTATATCCGGTGACCGATGATGAGCGCGCGGAATTAGAAAAAGACTTACGCACCATTGAACTCGCCGCCCTAAACAAGACGTTAGTGACCGCAGACGAGTTGCCTCGCAACATCACTGTTTTTTAAATAAGAGGAGGGGTGCAGTCCAAGGACTGCACCCCTCCTTCCCACCCCTCTCTTCGAGTATTGCTACAATTCCTTAACACGGTTATAATTCTGTTACTTTGATTTTAAAAAAAATCTAACGAAACGGAATTTTCTGTACAAGGTTGTTGTTTTCGCGTGAAATTTTTGCTTCCCATACTGCAGCTCCCGCGCTCGATGAAGCGCTTGGTGAGTCTCCTCGCTGACGCAACAGCTATTCTGGCTGCGCTGATAGTCGCGCATATTTTGTCGTATTTGTACCAGCCTCCTGCGCATTTACTGAGTTGGGCTGGGCTTTATGTCGCTTTGACAATCGGCTCGTTGGCGGTATTCACCAAGCTCGGTTTGTATCGCGCGGTGGTGCGCTATGTGAGCTTTCGTGCGCTTGGCTCGGTGCTGATTGGTGTGTTTATTTCAACGTTGTGGCTATGGGCACTTAAAACGGCACTGCAACTCGATTTCCCTGGGCACGCGGTTGCTAATTACGGCTTAATGGCCTTGCTGATGATTGGCGGTAGCCGCCTGATTATGCGCGAGATTTATCAACGGATGGTGAGTCGTCGGAAGCGCCGCGTGCTTATTTATGGAGCCGGCTCGGCAGGGCGTCAGCTGGCGCAAGCGTTGTTAAATGGTGAGCAGTTTCATCCGGTGGTGTTTGTTGATGATGACAAAACGCTACAAAAGACCACCATCATGGGTGTTCCGGTCATTGATCCATCGCAAGTGGAAGATGCAGTCACGAGCGGTCAAATCGAACGTATTTTACTGGCGTTACCATCCGCGTCGCGCTCAACCCGTAAGCAAATCCTTGAATCTCTGCAGCCTTTAAATATTCGCGTACAAACCATTCCGGGCATGGCTGATATGGTTAATGGCGATATATCAATTGATAGTCTGCAAGACGTAAACATTGAAGATTTGTTGGGGCGTGATCCGGTAGCGCCCGATGTAACGCTAATGCAGAAGCATATTCGCGACAAGGTGGTGATGGTGACCGGTGCGGGCGGTTCGATTGGCTCGGAGCTGTGTCGTCAGATTATTTTGCAAAAGCCACGGGCTTTGGTGTTGTACGAATTGAGCGAATACAGTTTGTATGCCATCGACCGTGAGTTACGTCATTTATGCGACCGTCAGGGCATCAGTCTCGATATCTTCCCGATGATGGGCTCGGTACAAAACCAGTCGCGTGTTGAGGGAGTGATGAAAGCGTTCAAGGTGCAGACGGTGTATCACGCTGCCGCCTATAAACATGTCCCGCTAGTTGAATTCAATATGGTTGAGGGCGTTCGCAATAACGTGTTCGGTACGTGGGCAACGGCTGAAGCGGCGATCAATGCACGGGTTGAGCAGTTTGTCCTGATTTCAACCGACAAAGCGGTGCGCCCCACCAATGTGATGGGGACCACCAAACGTTTAGCTGAGTTGGTGTTGCAGTCGCTGGCCGAGCGTGAAGACGTGGCCACGCGTTTTTGTATGGTGCGCTTTGGTAATGTGCTGGGGTCATCGGGCTCAGTGGTGCCGCTGTTTAAGCAACAAATTGAGAACGGCGGGCCGGTGACGGTGACGCACCCTGATATTACCCGCTACTTTATGACCATTCCTGAAGCCGCACAGTTGGTGATTCAGGCGGGAACCATGGGTTCAACCGGCGCCGTGTTCGTGCTGGATATGGGTGAGCCTGTGCGTATTGTCGATATGGCAAAGAAGATGATAAACCTGTCAGGACTTGAATTACGTTCGAGTGACAACCCAGACGGTGATATCGAAATAAGTTTCACCGGTCTGCGGCCCGGTGAAAAGCTCTATGAAGAGTTACTGATTGGCGATAACGTGGTGCCCTGCGCTCATCCACGAATCATGCAAGCGCGCGAAGACTACCTCGACTGGTCGGCCATGCATGATTTGCTGCAACTGCTCGATAATGCTTGTGAACATGCCTTGTACGACACCCTCCGTAAGCTTCTGTTACAAGCGCCATGCGGCTACAAACCTACCGAAGAGTACGTCAACGACTTACTCGCCCGCCCTCTTTTATAAGTTAAGAGGGGTGCAGTCCAAGGACTGCACCTGTATACTTCCGCTGTGATTGAAAAGGAGGGGTGCAGTCCTTGGACTGCACCCCACTTACATAGGAGTTGGGGATGATTCTGGTGACTGGTGGTGCGGGTTATATTGGCTCGCATACGGTGGTTGAGCTGCTGCAAGCGGGCCACGATGTTTTGGTATATGACAATTTCTGCAATAGCTCGGTAGAGAGCCTCAAGCGCGTCACAAAGATAACTGGCAAAGAAGTGGTGTGCGTTGAGGGCGATGTTCGCGATGGCGAATTATTACAGCGTGTATTTGCTGAGAATGATATCTCGGCGGTGGTGCACTTTGCGGGCTTAAAGGCTGTTGGCGAGAGTGTGGCGAAACCCCTTGAATACTACGAAAACAATTTCGCAGGCACCATGATTTTGCTCCAGGTGATGGCTGAACATAACGTGAAACGCATCGTGTTTAGTTCGTCGGCGACGGTTTATGGTGACCCCGCGAGTGTGCCAATTCGCGAGGATTTCCCAACGGGTGCCACCACTAACCCCTACGGTACATCGAAGTATATGGTTGAGCGTATGCTCGCGGATTTGTGCGTCGCCGACCCAGAATGGTCGGCAATTGTGCTGCGTTATTTTAATCCAGTGGGTGCGCATGAATCGGGGCTGATTGGTGAAGATCCGAATGACATTCCGAATAACTTACTCCCATACATTGCGCAGGTTGCCGTTGGCCGCCTGCCGCAGTTGAGGGTGTACGGTGATGACTACCCGACCAACGATGGCACCGGCGTGCGCGATTACATTCATGTGGTCGACCTCGCACTTGGGCATTTAGCGGCGCTAGAAAAACTGGAAGCCGCTACGGGTTTTGAAGCAGTAAATCTTGGCACTGGCAACGGTTACTCGGTGTTGGAAATGGTGCGGGCGTTCGAGCAGGCTTCAGGCCGTCCGGTACCTTATCAAATCGTGCCTCGACGCCCGGGCGATATCGCCGTGTGTTATGCCGACCCAGCCTACGCGCGTGAATCGCTTGGTTGGACCGCGCAGCGCGACCTCGCCACCATGATGACTGACTCCTGGCGTTGGCAGTCGCAAAACCCGAATGGTTATAAGGGTGCAGTTTAAGGACTGCTCCTCAAAGAGGTGCAGTCCTTGGACTGCACCCCACTTACTCCCGACTTACTCCGCTAAACCACAGCCCCAGTTATCAACCCCGACCGTTCAATCGCGGCAGCCAGCGCCGCTTTCGCACCGGCTTCACCATGCACCAGCCGCACATCGTGCACCGAACCTACGGTAGTATGCAAAAACTCCAGCAATTCGCGCTGATCGGCATGGGCGCTATAGCCACCTAACGTATGTACTTGTGCGCGAATGTCGTAGCGCTCGTGATCTAACACGACGTAGCCGCCGCGCGGGCCGTAATCTTGAATTTGCCGGCCTGGCGTGCCTTCGGCTTGGTAGCCGACGAATACAATGTCGGTGCGCGAATCATCAATCAACGCCTTCAAGTAATTGACGATACGCCCGCCGCTACACATGCCGCTGGCGGCCAATACAATCGCTGGCTCTCCAGATTCACGCAGTAGATCAATAATCTCGAGGTGTTGATCGTGGCTTTCGACCACATGCAGGCGTTCAAAATTTAGCGGGTGTCTGTCGTCGGCTAAACGCGAACGAGCTTCTTCATCCCACAATGCTTTCAGCCGGCGATATTGCTTGGTGTATTGGCTGGCCAGTGGCGAATCCAGAATAACGGTCATCTGCCGCCAGTCTGGATCGCTATGGATGAGGTCTTCAATTTCATACAGCAACTCTTGCGTGCGACCGATACTAAACGCTGGTATCAATACGGTGCCGCCGTCGGCATAGGCGCGTTCAATCACTTCTTTCAAGCGCGTTTGCCGTGTTTCACGGTCTTCGTGCAATCTATCTCCGTAGGTGCTTTCTAGCACCAGCAAATCAGCAAACTCCAGTGGCGTGGGGTCTGGCAGTAGCGGCGTATTCTTGCAACCTAAGTCACCCGAAAAGACAACCCGCAGCGGGTTCTCTTGTATACCGGCGGCGACCATTTGCTCGAACTCGACATAAGCCGAGCCCATAATATGACCAGCGTTGCGTAGGCGCATGCGCCAACCGTGCTCGAGTGCGTGCCAGCGATCAAGAGGGAGGGGTCGGAGTAAGGACTGCACCCCACCTAACACGCGAGCGGCGTGCGGAAAACGGGTAAGCTTCATCGCATCAGCCAGAACTATCGGCAACAGCACGGCGGTTGCCGGCGTGCAATATATCGGCCGACGAAAGCCAGCGGCCATCAAGCTGGGTAAGCGCCCAACATGGTCAATATGGCAGTGGGTGATCACTAAACCCATCAGGTTATCGATATCAAAATCAATGTTTTGAATCCGTTCAGCACTTCCGCCACTAGCTTCAAAAGCCGCGACGTCACCACCTTGAAATTGACCGCAATCAATCAGCATCGACGCACCGTGGGCCAGCTGGAATTCGTGGCAAGAACCGGTCACGCCTTGATGCGCGCCGTGATGCTCAACACGGGTAATTAAGCTTTCTAGCACGTCCATGTCATCTCCATTAATGTGTTATCAACCTGATTTTATTTAAAAATTAACATATGTGTATTCGCTTTGCTAAGTTTTGTTTTCATTAAAATACGTTATTGTTTACAATGTATTTACGTTTTGTGCTTTTAAACGTAAAAAACCACGATAAATTGTCACAGGGAGTTGGAACATCGTGAGTGACCAAAAAACAGCGCAAGCAGAAGAAGCTAACGAGATAAAGGGCGCGCAGCGAGCACGGCGCAAAATATCGCTGTATAACGGTACCGAGAAATTATCGGATTTAGGTGTGCCGTTGGCAGAATCAAATGGTGCCGCAATTAAACGCGCACTGGCCGAGTTACAGCGCTCGCCGATTCTAACGCATGCGGTATTTCGTGATCGCAAAGGCAAGCAGTGGGTCATTCCTCGGGCGATATCTGTTGTGAAGCGGCTAAAAATAAGGTTTTTCGCTAGCTAGCAAAATTTACAATTCGGCGCTAGTCATTCTGTTTTGATTATGGTTATATTGAGCATATAACAATAATAAGAAAACAGAGGCGGGGGAATGCGCATTATTCAAGTCGATCAGCAGGCCAAGGCGGTCGTGAACTTAGTGATTGGTATCGCTTTGTTTATGGCTGCTTTTGTGATCTTGGTGTATCGGTTTTTAGAGCCCACGCAACTGCAACTCTACCACTCTCTTAGCTCATCAATTTTAGTTGCCGCGGGTTCACTCGGCATAGCGCTCTTCACTTATGATTTGAATAGTCAGCGCGAGTGGAAGTCAGGCACCTCCCGACTATTCTCTGTGCTAGCGGTTATTGCTTCGGCCGATGGCTTCATGGGCAGTTTGTTCGATAGCTTCGATTCACAAGTACACAACGGCTTATACATCACTACCGGTGTGATTGGTTTGTGGATGACTTTGCGCCTGCGCCACCCACTGGCAGTTCGCGCGCAGCGGATTTTGGCTGGCCTAGCAGCACTGGCGCTGGCCATTTTACTGTTTATGCACTTCATCTTTGAAGCGCCAATACTCGCTCGTCATCCAACTGGAAGCCTAGTTGCCGGTGCCTTGGTGTTACTGGCATTGATCGGTTTGTGGAATCAAGGCACTGCCAGCGAGAGCGAACTCCCTTGTGTTAGCGTGCTCACGTCAACGATTGCGGTTGTCGGTCTGTTGCTCTCTTCGGCGATTGGCGTGACGTTATTTCACAACGAAATGAATGAATTGCGTGATAAGGGGCGCGAAGCGGCGGTGAGTTTGAATGTCAGCCGGCGCGCGGCTGGTAAAGAGCATGTCAGTACCTTGTTGCGACTAGCAGAGCGCTGGGAGAATTATCCGGATACCATTCACGACCAGTTGATGTCGCTGGATATGACGGCTTTTTTACGCGACGTCGATTTTCTTGAAAGCCTGATTTTACGCCGTGGCAATGAGCTAATTTGGGAGCGTTCGCGCGATCAAAACACGACTTACAAATCGCTTTATTCGGAAGACGGCTATTTGCAGCAGCAATTTGACCCAACTCGCAAAGGGCAGGTGCAAATGTTGGTTGCTTCGCGCACTCGTACTGAGTCTGGCGCACGGCTGTTTATTCATGTGCCTCTCGATTTTAAAGACGATAACTACGAAAAAGGCTACTGGGGCATTTTGGCGGTTGTGAATGTGCCGAAAATGTTGGCCAATCAAACACTGACTTATCGTTCGCCAATTTATACCTACACCGCCATCTCCAACGGCATGTTGCTGGATGAATACGGGCACTGGGTATCTGATACCACGCTGACATATTTGCAGAAAAAAGCCCTGTTTTTGTACGAAAGCTCGCTTGATACTGACTTCACCACCGGTACGCCTATTTATTCGTACATGTATGATTTGAAGGACATGCAAGCCCGCGCCAACTTGCAAACTTTGGTGAGTTTTGCCGGTATTGCGATTGTTTTGTTCTTGGCGCTTACCATTGAGCGTAACCGTGAACTGGTGGTGCAAGGTCGGCAGCTTCGCTTCCAAGCTGAACACGATGCGCTTACGGGCCTTTATAACCGCACCACCATTGAGCGCATGATTGCTGATCGATTCCATAAGCAACGCGACCTAACCGCATTGTTTATCGATCTCGATGGCTTTACGCTCATTAATGATAGCTTGGGCTTGCAAGTGGGTGACCGCTTACTTCAGGTACTTGCGCAACGGTTGAGTAATATTGTCGGTAATCGCGGCATGTTGGCACGCTTCGGTGGCGATGAGTTCTTAATTGTCACGCAGAATATGCATGAAAATGAAGAAGTGGTGGCGGAGCTGACGGCGAAGATTTTGAGTGCTGTGGCACAGCCGTATCGCATCATGCATCACAAGATTTATCTCACTGCGAGTATTGGTGTGGCGCATCAAACTGAAGACCAATATGCGCCGCTGGAGCTGATTCAGCGTGCCGATATGGCCATGCATCAAGCCAAACGGCAGGGCCATAACCACGTTCAGATTTATCAAGACAGCATGAGCTTGCAGTTTAAGTCGTCGGCAGCGATGCGCTCGAGCCTGCAAGAGGCGATTGAGAAGAATCAACTGACGCTGCATTATCAGCCAATTGTGCGTTGTAACGACGGCGCCACGATTGGTTACGAAGCGTTGCTGCGTTGGGAACGTGAGCCGGGTAAATTTATTTCGCCAACGGAGTTTATTCCGCTGGCAGAAATGACCGGACAGATTATTCCGCTCAGCGAGTGGGTGTTCCGCCGCGCCTGTGAAACCGCGGTGAAGCTACAAGAACAGGGGCCATGTAAAATGGCAATTAACCTCTCGACGCTGCACTTTAATCGGACCGAGTTTACGCCGTTCTTGGAGCAAACTTTGGAAGAAACCGGCTGTAAGCCAGAGTGGCTGGAGCTTGAGCTTACCGAGAGTATTTTGATGGAAAACACCGATTATGCGGTGGAAGTACTGCAGAATCTGCGCAATAAGAACATCACGATTTCATTGGATGATTTTGGGACAGGCTTCTCGTCACTGAGTTACTTGAAGCGCTTGCCGGTTGATAAAGTCAAAATCGACCGTAGCTTTGTGGCAGGTATTCGTACCCATCGCTCTGACCGAGTGTTGATTGGCTCGGTGATTAAGATTGCTCAGAGCCTTGATTTCGCAGTGGTCGCGGAGGGCGTCGAAACGCCACAGCAAGCGGAATTTGTCACCGAACTTGGCTGCAACTACATGCAAGGCTTCTACTTCGGACGCCCAGTCCCATTCGAGGAACTGTAGCCCGGCGTTCCACGCCGGGTAGCGCGCAGCGCTGTTATTGTTCGGGCTTCTTCGATGCCGAAGCCGGGCTACGTAAAACATTCGTTAATTCCGATCTTTTGGTCTATTAATTACATACACTTATGAATGTAATTTACAATCTAAAGGCCAAAACATGTCATTTCCTTTGTTATTAAGCATTGTGGTGTTGCTGTGGCTGGCATTGGTCGCAGCAGGCGCCTTCGAGGCGCTTCGCCATAGAATTCTACTGCGTAATATCCCGGTGCGGGTGCATGTGAACGGCACGCGCGGCAAAACCAGCGTGACCCGACTGATTGCTGCTGGCCTGCGTGGCGGTGGCAAGCGCGTGTGCGCGAAAACCACCGGTTCCGCGGCGGCGATGACGGACCCCGACGGACGTGAATTTCCGATTTATCGCATTAGCGGTGCGAATATTATCGAGCAGATGCGCATGCTCAAACGCATGGCAGCACTGAAGCCGGAAATTGTCGTTGTCGAGTGCATGGCATTGCAACCCCACTACCAAAGCTTAAGTGAGTTACGCATGGTGCGCTCCACTGTGGGTGTCATCACCAATGCCCGCGCTGACCATCTCGATGTAATGGGGCCTGGCGAGCGTGATGTCGCTTTAGCATTAGCTGGTAGCACGCCGGTGCGTGGCAACCTGTTCACCGCCGAACGTGATTTACTTGATGTATTTGAAGAGTCCTGCCAAGACCGTCGTAGCCAACTTCACGGCGTCACCGAAGACGAAGTAACCGCGATTCCTGAAGACACACTCGCTCAGTTCAAATACGCCGAACATGCTGAAAACGTCGCGTTAGCGCTCAAAGTGTGTGAACACTTGGGCGTGAAACGCGAAGACGCGTTGCAAGGCATGCTGGCCCTAGAGCCCGAAGCAGGTGCCATGCAGGTATTGCATGTGCGCTACTTTGAGCGCGACCTGGTATTCGTGAACGCGTTTGCTGCCAATGACCCCGAATCGACCGGGCGCATCTGGGAAAACATGCTAGAAAAGCATGGCCAAGGGCGTCATTCCATCATGCTCATTAACTGCCGTGCCGACCGCCCGCATCGTTCGCAGCAAATGGCGGAAGCTGTGGTGCAATGGTCGCCTGCGAGCAAGATTGTGTTGATGGGCTCGGGCTCATTCATTTTCGTTCGCGAGGCCATGAAATTTGGCCTCGATCCCGACAAATTATTAGTCATGGAAGGTGCGCATATGACCGAAATTACCGAAGTATTGCTGGAGCAATCGCAGGGCCACGCTTTGATTGTGGGCATGTGTAACATTCATGGTGGCGGCGAAGAAGTCGCACGCTTTTTCCAAAACCGTGCAATTGATGAGGAAGACGTATGATAGCGCTCAATATTCTTGCCGTAGCTATCGGCATTGGTTTGTTTTTCACGCTTCTGCTGACCCAAACGTTGGGCTTAGCAGCTGGTGGTTTGGTGGTCCCTGGCTATGTGGCGTTGCAGTTAACCGACCCACTAAGTTTAGCGCTAACCCTATTAGCCGCTTTCGTGACTTTTCTGATTGTCAAAATCGTCTCGAGTTTTGTGATTGTGTACGGCCGCCGTCAAACCATCATTATGATTCTGACCGGCTACATCATTGCGGGTTTGTTTGATTTATTCATCGGTAATTTAGTCAATTGGACCGATCTACAAATGATTGCTGGAGTCGATGAGGCGCAGGCGCAAGTGCAGCCGCTTGAGTCGAGTTTTATGATGGCGGTGATGGAAAGCAGCATCATCGGTTACATCATTCCCGGATTGATTGCGATTTGGTTTGAGCGCCAAGGCGCGTTGCAAACGCTGTGTGGCTTGGCGGTTACCGCAGTACTGGTGCGTCTCGCACTGATTGCGATTATGCCAGAGTCACTGCACATGTACGAAGCGAGCCGCGCATTTCAGATGCCAGGCTGGTAATTGACGCGCCAACAGGAGAATTATTCACATGAGTAAATTTACCAAGATCTATTGGCGCTCGTCGGGAGTGCCACTTTGGGGCCAAGTGTTTTTGATTGCGCTAGCGGTACTGGCATTTTTGCTAGCCGAGAATTTGCGCCAACGAGACCCCGTGGTGGATAAAAACTATGCCACTATGGTGAACGCCGCCAAAATTATGCGTGAAGGCATGGATGTACTGAAACCATTGCGGGCGCAACTCGCACCGATTAATCCGGAGTTTGATCCGCAGCGTTCCGGCTTAGTGGGCTTAGAGAATTCGATTATTACCACCAACCAAGGTGGGCGCGAATCCAAACAGACCACAGTGAATCCGAACTGGGCTGCGGTGGCGGTAAAGCTGTTAGCGGACGCTGGCGTCGGTGAGGGTGATTTGGTTGCTGTGACCGTGTCGGGCTCATTCCCTGCGATGAACCTCGCGGTGTATTCAGCACTTGAGGCGCTCGGTGCCGATGCGATCATTATTGCTTCTGCTTCATCGTCACAGTGGGGCGCTAACGTGCCAGGCTTTGCGTGGCTGGATATGGAGCGCGAGCTACGCAACGCTGGGGTAATTTCGATGAAGCCCATTTATGCCTCGTTAGGTGGTATCGAAGACCGTGGTATTGGTATTTCGGATGACGGTATTGACGCGTTAAAACGTTCAATTGATCGCGCCGACATTGAGTTTATTGATCCCGCGAACTACCAAGAAGCGGTAGCCGATCGGATTGCGATTTTCCGTGAGTATTCCGCAGAACGCAGCTACAAAGCATTTGTGAACGTTGGTGGTGGCGCGACAATTGTTGGCCCACCGGGTATTGACGATATGTTCAAATCCGGTTTACAGAAAGATGCACCGGCACGTGCGTTCGCAGTCGACACGGTAATGGGATATTTCTTGCAAGAAGAGATTCCAGGCATTCATTTTATCGGTATCAAAAACTTAGCGAATCGCTACGGCTTACCAATTGCGCCAATTGAGCCCGTACCGGTTGGCAACGGCGGCATTTATTCAGCTACCGTGTACAACCGCTGGCTAGCAATCGCGCTTGGCTTAGGCCTATTTGGCATGACTTGGTTGATTGTGCGTTCAGCCCGCATCACCAGCATCTTCAATCGCGCCGGCGGCCACGGCAAAATCACCAAACCGATGGTTTGATGAACTGCAAAAGCGATATTAGCCGTTAGATATTAGTGGAGCCCGCAGTAGGTGTGTGGGGCCTCTGAAAAAAGACTGTTCAGTTGCAGCAAAAAAGTAGCATTTTGGGGCACCCGATTTGTAACAAATCTGCTGCAACTGAACACTAAAATTTTTAGAGGTATGCACAGCTTCAACCCCCACTGAAATTTCCCAATCTCTCTGAATATCTCTTGATATCGTCTGGCGTATTAGTTGGTTCAGTGAGGTATCAGTCAGGTGTCCGTCGCGTAATCGTGGAGCATTAGTCGTATGTCAGTCAATTAGGTTTCTGGCATATTTGTACATAATAAAAAGGCTAGCCAATTAGATGACTAGCCTTTTTTGCGAAGTGCTATTCCGAATATCTAATATCCAATAGCTAATATCGTACTTGCTCTTAGAACGTGTACATCGCCATGAACTGGACGCGGGTTAGGTCGCCATCGACGCCTGCGTCATTTTCACGTTGTGCCAACGATACTTCGCCGCCGAAGGTGAGTTTCTTGTCAACTGAGTGCATCACGTTGAAACCAACGCGTTGGGTGAATTCAGTTGCCAGTGAACCTTCGAGGTTGTCGGTGTTATCGGCCCAGCCGCGGCTGTAGACAATGTTTGAGCGCGTTTTGTCGCTCCAGTGATGACGGTACGCAAAGGTCACGCCCATCACGTCGAGTGATTCGAGGCTGTTGTTCGGGTCAACGTAACCACCGTTGAAGGTGTTTAAGCCCATGTAACGGCCGATACCGGAGCCTGCGGTGAAGCTAGCACGAATGTCGTTGCCGTTATCAAACGCTAATTTACCACCCAAGGTAACGCCGTAGCCGGTTGCGGTTTCGTCGCTACCATCGCTGTCGATGTCGTACGCTAATTGACGCACTAAACCGGCCACGCTGTAGCTGAAGTTACCACTCTTGCCTTTATATTTCGCGGTGAAGTCTGGCATGATGCCTTCACTGGTGGCCGCACGTGATACGGCGCCTGTGTCTGGGTTCACCAAGCTTACTGTGGTTTCTGGGTTTTCAATTGAGAAGCTCCAAGCGCCGCTGGTGTAGCGAACTTGCGGTTGACGCATGAACACCATACCGTCGGTTGCACCTACGAAATCAACAGATTCTGGCAAGATGCTGAGGTCTTGGAAGTTTGACCAAGCTTGACCAATCAACCAGTTTTTGTATTGCAGGTAGGCTTGACGCAAGCGTGGCGCGTATGAGTTAGTGATACGCTCATCGCCACTTGGCACGGTCAAGAAGTCGATTTCGATACGACCGCTGATGTCTTCGCCATTATCGAGCTTTTGCTTTACGTCGAAAAAGAAACGCGATTGACGCGCATGGAAATCGGTTACGGCGTCGTCACCTTGACCGCCCACTGGCGTTAAGCTAGGAATATAGAACTGGCGACCGATGTTTTTGTCGGTACCCGAACCGGCTGAACCGTCACCATAGTCAGAGATCATGGCATCGAGTTTTACATAGCCACTGAATGACCACTCTGGGCCTTCTGCAGCGTGAGCATTGGTGGCTAAGCCGCCTGCTAAGCTGGCAAATACTGCACTGGCAACTAGCGATTTGGTTAGAGTTTTTTGCAACATTGCTGTGCTCCTTTGGATTGAAAGCGTTTTTCGTTATTCGTCCGCTTCGCTCTTCGTCCGCTTCGCTATTCGTCGAACAGCGCGAAGCGCGGACGAACAGTGAGCAAAGCGAACGTACGAATGACGAAGCACGTATTTGATAAGCTTTTAACATGCGGGCGTAATTATCAATCTAGACTATGGTCTAATGGCTTGATCGCGCGCAATAACTGAAGGTATAGAGCAAAGAAAAATGCGTTATTCGTTACTCGTCCGCTTCGCTATTCGTCCGCTCGGCTATGCCTCACTGTTTGGAAGGAAACTTCGAACAGCGCGAAGCGCCGACGAACAGCGAAGCGTACAACCAGCGAAGCGCACGAACAACGAATTTGCAGTTCATTAGGAGGTTTTATGCAACATGACGTTTATAAAGTGCCGGCGGATGCGAAAGCGCGGGCGCTTGTCACGAATGACGATTACTTAGCGATGTATGAGCAAAGCGTGAAAGATCCGGAAGGATTTTGGCGTGAGCAGGGGCAACGGATTAGCTGGTTCAGCCCTTACTCAAAAGTGAAAAATACGAGCTTTGCGCCGGGTAATGTGAGCATAAAATGGTTTGAAGATGGCACCTTGAATGCGTGCTACAACTGCGTGGACCGCCATCTGGCGGAGCGTGGTGATAAAACGGCGATTATTTGGGAAGGTGATGACCCAAGTGTTAGTGAAGAGATTAGCTATAAGCAGTTGCACCATGAGGTATCACGCTTTGCCAATGGCTTGAAGAAGCTCGGCGTGCAAAAAGGTGACCGTGTGGCGATTTATATGCCGATGGTGCCTGAAGCTGCTTATGCGATGTTGGCCTGTGCGCGCATCGGTGCGGTGCATACGGTTATTTTTGGTGGTTTCTCGCCAAATGCGATTGCTGACCGTGTGAATGACTGCGGCGTGAAAGTGATTGTGACTGCCGACGAAGGTCGTCGCGGTGGTAAAACGACGCCATTGAAAGCGAATGTGGATGAAGCATTGCGCGGCGGTCGTTGTGCGACCGTTGAGAAGGTTGTGGTAGCGAAAGTCACGCATGGCGAAACCGAGTGGGATGACAGTCGCGATGTGGCGTGGGATCAACTGGTTAAAGACGTGCCGTCTGAATGTCAGCCGGAAGTCATGAATGCAGAAGACCCGCTGTTCATTTTGTATACCTCGGGCTCAACGGGTAAGCCGAAAGGCGTGTTGCATACTACCGGCGGCTACATGGTGTATGCGTCAATGACGCACGAGTTGGTGTTCGATTACCACGAAGATGATGTGTACTGGTGTGCAGCCGACGTGGGCTGGATTACGGGTCACAGTTATATTGTGTACGGTCCGCTTGCGAATGGCGCGACCACATTAATTTTTGAAGGCTTGCCAACGTATCCTGGCGTGGGTCGTATTGGTGAAGTTGTCGATAAGCACGGCGTTAATATTCTTTACACTGCACCGACAGCGATTCGTGCTTTGATGGCGAAAGGTACCGCTGCGGCTGAAACCTCAACGCGTAAGTCATTGCGCACGTTGGGTTCAGTCGGTGAGCCAATTAACCCTGAGGCGTGGGAGTGGTATTACAAAGTTATCGGTGAGAAGCGTTGTCCGATTGTCGATACCTGGTGGCAAACCGAAACTGGCGGCATCATGATCACGCCATTACCTGGTGCAACTGATTTGAAACCAGGTTCGGCAACCCGTCCGTTCTTTGGGGTGCAGCCTGCGTTGGTGGATGCTGACGGTCAAGAACTTGACGGCGCGGTTGATGGGAACTTGGTGATCAAAGATTCATGGCCAGGCCAAGCGCGTACGCTGTGGGGCGACCATGAACGTTTTGAGCAAACCTATTTCTCGGCGTACAAAAACGTGTACTTCACGGGTGATGGTGCGCGTCGCGATGAAGATGGTTACTTCTGGATTACCGGTCGTGTGGATGACGTATTGAACGTGTCAGGTCACCGATTAGGTACGGCTGAGATTGAGTCGGTGTTGGTTGAACATGCGAAGATTTCTGAAGCCGCGGTGGTGGGTTATCCGCATGATGTGAAAGGTCAGGGCATTTATGTGTATGTGTCAGCGATGGCAGGTACCGAAATTACCGACGAGCTGACCAAAGAAGTGCGCGATTGGGTACGCAAAGAATTAAGCCCCATTGCGACACCTGATTTTATTCATTGGACGCCAGATTTACCGAAAACGCGTTCAGGAAAAATCATGCGCCGTATTCTGCGTAAAATCGCCGCTAATGAGTTTGAAAATTTAGGCGATACCTCTACGCTTGCCGATCCGTCTGTGGTAGATTCGTTAATCGAAAATCGATTGAACAAGTAGCCCGTCGTTTCACGACGGGTCGTGCGCAGCACGGTTATTCTCAACGTTTAATCGATGGTTGGGTAGTTCTCAACGTTTAATCGATGGTTGGGCATTAACGACGCTGCGCGTCACCCGGCGTGAAACGCCGGGCTACGGGAATCTTATGGCCAAATTTTTAATTGCAGATGATCATCCTTTGTTTCGCGAGGCCCTGCAGGGGGCGCTCGCGAATCATTATCCTGAGCTTGAGCTGCGCGAGGCGGGCGATTTAGACGCGACGCTGGCGGCGCTTGCTGAGGACGATGATCTTGATTTGTTGTTATTAGATTTGCACATGCCGGGCAGCGGCGATTTGTATGGGTTGATTCGTATTCGCGAAGATTTCCCATTACTTCCCGTTGCCATCATCTCCGGCTCTGAAGACCCAGCGGTAGTGGCCAAATGTATTGGTTTTGGCGCGCTGGGCTTTATTCCTAAATCGTTATCGTCAGCGAAGATTGCCGAAGCCATCGACGTGATTCTGCAAGGCGACACTTGGGTGCCTGAAGAAATGCGTGGGCGCTTAGATAACATCTCCGATGAAGACCAAGAATTAGCGAAAAAAGTCGCTGATCTCACCCCCCAACAATATCGCGTGTTGTACTTGTTGCATGAAGGTTTGCTGAATAAGCAAATTGCCTATCAACTCAACATCACCGAAGCCACAGTGAAAGCTCACATCACTGCGATTTTCCGTAAGCTAGGTGTATACAGCCGTACGCAAGCCGTCCTCTTGGCTGAGCGTCTGCAACTAGAACCCAATCCCACCTAATTTGTTACATTCTGTTACAAATTTGAATAAAAATTGATTCATTTGTTAACAGTTTGTAGGTAATTTCTTCCTTTGCGACTGTCAATGTCGTACATATTTGACGAACAAAAAGGGAAGAGCAATGACAACAACAAGAACTGCTCGTTGGTCGACATTAGCGATAGCGGTTGCTGCGGCAACGTCGGTATCGACATTGACGGCTCAAGAGTTTCATAAAGTAGATGCAGCCATTAAAGTGACTGAACGCCAAGCGCAACAGGTTGGCGAAAAGCACAAAATGACTATTGAAGAATTCGCGGAAGCACAGCAATCAAGCCGTTACCTTATCGAATTTGTTGAACCAGCGGTTGCTGTTTATAAAGGCGGCATTGCTGGATTCGAAGCAACATCAGCGAAAGCGCTTGGTGTTGACAAACTGGATGTTAAATCACACAAAGTACAAAGCTACGCGCAGTACCTACAGCGCCGTCAAGAAACGGTTTTAAGCGAGGTGCGCAAGCGTATTCCTGAATTGAAAACCCAATCGCATTTAACCTTAACCTTCAACGGCGCCATTGTTGAATACAAAGGTTCTGATTTAAAAGACAAGTTACGCGGTATTCCGGGTGTAAAAGCGGTGCATGAAGACCATGTTGTTTACACTGATATGGATGCCTCCAACAACCTTATCAATTCACCTGAAGTATGGCAGATACTTGGTGGTCAAGATGTTGCGGGTAAAGGTGTCAATGTCGCGATTATCGATACCGGGATTGATTTTGCGCATCCAATGTTTGCCGACAATGGTCATGATCCAGCAACCACATCAGCAACCGATGACTACTGCGCACTGAACCCGGGCGTTTGTAACGACAAGATTGCTGTGGCTCGTTATTATCCAGCACCCGGTTCTGTGCATCCGAATGAGTTCATGGATTCGCCGCAAGATATGAATGGTCATGGTTCACATGTGGCGGGTACTGCTGCGGGTAACCCAGTTAGCACCACGTTTAATGGCGTTGCGTTGAACTTCTCTGGTGTTGCACCAGGCGCTAGCCTTTTTGTTTATAAAGGTTTGTGGAACACAGTTGATGGACGTGGTTCTGGTTTAACGCTAAGCCTTGCGGATGCACTTGAAGACGCCGCTGCTGATGGCGCCGATGTAATCAACAACTCATGGGGTGGTGGTGCCGGTGGGACACCTGCGGGTAGTTATTACACGCCAATTATGCAGGCGCTAGATGAAATGGGCGTCGTAACGGTAACTTCTGCAGGTAACTCAGGCCCAGGTGAAATGACCGTTGGTTGCCCAGGTTGTATTGAAGAAACGATTACGGTCGCGAGCACGCGCACCGGTCGAATCTTTGGCAACCCAGTTGCCGTTGAAGGTTTCGATGATTTTGTCGCGATTGCTGGAAGTGGCAATTTCACGATTGATTCGGCAATCACTGGGCCGTTAATGCCGGCGTTAGAAATCGACGCGGCAAACTTCGAAGGTTGTAATGCTTTCCCAGCGGATGCATTTGCTGGCCATATCGCGATGATCTCGCGCGGAACCTGTAGCTTTGAAATTAAAGCCAATAACGCACAAGCGGCTGGCGCTACTGCCTTGATTGTTTATAACAATGCCGGTGCTGCGGCCGGTATGAACATGGGCGCTGCCACCTTACCGAGCGTGATGATTGGGCAAGCTGATGGTGAAGCGGTACTAGCGGCATGGACTGCTGGCTTATCGGCAACGATCAATCCAGCTGCGGCGATTATTGATGACGCGAACGTTGATGTGCTCTCTGACTTCAGTTCACGTGGTCCGAACGGCGATCCGAATATGTTGAAGCCAGAAATCGCGGCACCGGGTCATGATATTTTGTCGGCCGCGCCTGGGCAAAGTTACATGGCGATTAGCGGTACCTCTATGGCAAGCCCACATGTGGCAGGCGCAGCGGCGTTATTGCTCGCGCATAAACCTGACTTGTTACCTCAACAAGTGAAGTCTATCTTAATGACCTCATCGGTTGACGGTGTGTTGAAAGATGATGGCGAAACGCCAGCTGATCCGTTTGACGTCGGTGCAGGACGTCTCGAATTGCCACGTGCCTTCAATACGGGCATCACTTTCGATGTCGCTTCGTTCGCTCACCCAATGTGTTTGAACATTTGTAGCTTCACCCGTGAAATTACGAATTTGGACGATGCTGCCGGTGAATGGCATGTTGCGGTTGACTTTAATAACCCGAATGTTACCGCAACTTACCCAGAAACTATTAGCATCGATGCAAGTGGCACAGCTGAATTGACGCTTGAAGTGAATGGGCGCCAAGCGGATGAAAACTGGCAATTCGGTACGCTCACGTTAACCGATGCTAGCGGCACGTTCGCTGACGCGCGTTTACCGATTGCTGTATACACCGCATTGTCAGAAGATTCTGGCGTATTCAGTGGCGGCATTACTGCAGGTGACTTGGTTGCAGGAGCACCACTCACCATGACATTGATGTCTGCGTTGGGTGACACCGGTGAAGATGTGACAATCACTGCGCAGTTCCCAGCTGATGAAAACTTCGTGTTAGATGCCGATTCGGTAACGGTGACTGAAACGCTCAGTACCACCACTAGTTCAACAGTTGACACCACCGCTGGAACCTACACGTGGGTGGGTACCCAAACAGATGAACCACCAACACCAACGCTGGCGCTTTCTGGCAGCTTCCCATTCCCGGGATGGGGCTTTGATGACCTTGCTGGTTTCGGTATCACTCCAGTTGTTCGCTGTGATGCAGGCTGTGATGAGTATGCTCTAAGTCTCAATATCGATGGTTTCGCAACGTGGGAATACGCTGGTGTCGAACACACCCTTATGACCTTCTGGGAAAATGGTGTGATTGAAATCGGTGGAAGCACGGTTGGTTCAACTTGGAGTCACCAAACTTTACCGAACGTTGCACCACCGAATAACGTGTTAGCGCCACTTTGGACTGACTTTGAAGTGGCAGCAGGTACAGGTGAACTTCGTTACGGTTTAGTTAATGACGGTGTTGATGATTGGTTGTTGTTTGAATGGTACAACGTTCAGGAATACGGCAGTACTTCTGGTACAACGTATACGTTTAACGTGTGGTTCCGGTTAAACTCAAATGAAGCCTTCTTCAACTATGTCGATATTAACCAAGCAACGCCGTTAGCTTTAGGTGTGATTGGCCTGGAGAATATTGACGGTACTGCTGGCACGATGGCCTTCTATAATGGTAGTGGTTATTACCCAGCCGATAGCGATGTGATTGTCGCCGGTATGACCAAAGGTGAGTTGGCATCGGTGCAAATTGACATGGATGCCAGCGTGGCGACTTTCGGTGATGTTGCGAGTGCAGCAGGCGAAGGTGCTCATAGTCGAGCTATGTCTGTTGACCTAACTACCGCTGTTGGCGCGCCACAACGCGATTTAACCACGTTGTTAAATATCACCAGCGGCACCGTGTCTTACGACGCCGTATTACCGTTGCTGATTAAACCAGACGGCGGTTTAACCGTTGAAGTGACGGTGCAACCAGAGCACGGTAGCGTCAGCCTTGATGGCATGACCGCAACCTACACACCGGATGCAGGTTATGTGGGTACCGATAGCTTCAGTTATCGTGTGGTCGATGCTTCAGGCGCAACGTCAACGGAAAATACGGTTTCAATGACGGTTACCAACGCAACACCAACCGTGACTGCAACGGCACCGGAAACCGCTGAAAACGGCGATACCGTGGTGTTAAATGCATCATCGGCAGCGGATGCTGACGGCGATGCGTTAACCTACAGCTGGGTGCAAACTGCTGGTCCTGAACTTGAGCTGAGCGGTGCAGATACAGCGCAGGCTAGTTTCACCGCACCATTGTTTGAAGAAGAGGACACTGACTTTGGATTCACGGTAACCGTGAGCGATGGTCTTGCTTCTGCGACGAGCGATGTGGTGATGACTGTGTTAGCTGATCCAAACACCGCGCCGGTAATCAATATCAATGCGCCAAGTTCAGTTTCAGCCGATGAAATTGTGCGTCTGGATGCATCTGGTACCACTGATGCCGAGGATGACACCTTAACCTTCAATTGGCAGTTCGCTGGCGGTGCAACGGTATCGTTGAATAACGCAAATACTGCGGTTGCGACCTTCACGGCACCGCGTGTCTTTGAAGAAGCTCAAGCGAACTTTGTGCTGACGGTTTCTGATGGTCGTGCGAGCAGCCAGCAAATGATCACCATTACGATTGAGCCAGAAGAAAAATCAAGCGGTTCAATGGGTTGGTTGTTCGTATTGCTAGCTCTGCCGTTGGTATGGCTACGCCGTAGTAAAGGTTAAGTTAAAATAAATTATTACAAAATTTATTCTTTTGTAATTTGGTCTAAAACGGCGATAGTATGAACTATCGCCGTTTTTTATGAGTATAAAAAGAACTATGAAAACACTACAGACAACCCTTGCACTAACCATTGCGACTCTGCTGACTGGCGGCGCTTCGGCTGCGGCTCTCACCACCGATATTCAGGTGAAAGTGAACGAGCGCACCGTGCCAGCACCACAGCGTAAACTTCCGCAAGCAAGCGAGGCCAAGGTGCGCGTTACCGCGCCTAAACGCTACTTAATTCAACTCGATGAGCCAAGCGTGGCGACTTACAAAGGTGGTATTGCTGGTTATGCGGCAACTTCAGCCAGTGTAACCGGTAACGAGCGCTTAAAGGTTGGTAGCCAAGCGGTTGCTGATTATTCAAATTATGTGCAGAAGCGCCAGAAAGACGTGTTTGCGGCGATAGCGCAGAAAGTACCAGCGGTGGCGATGAAGCAGCAAATGAAACTGTTGTTGAACGCCATGGTGGTGGAATATGACGGTGATGATTTAGCGCAGCGGTTGGCGGGTATGCCAGGTGTGAAAGGTGTGTATGCCGACCGTGAAGTTTTTGTGCAAACAGATACATCGAACGGCATTATTGAATCGCCAGAATTATGGCAACGCTTAGGTGGCCAAGCACAAGCTGGTGCTGGGGTGAACATTGCTATTTTAGATACCGGTATCGACCCAGATCACATCATGTTTGAAGATAACGGACATACCCGACCAGATTTGGGCGTGACCGATGATTATTGTGCGACCACACCGTCATTCTGTAATGACAAATTAGTGGTTGCGCGCTATTTCGCACCAACCGGTGCTGACTTGCACCCAGATGAATTCTTAAATTCACCGGAAGATTTAGATGGTCACGGCACGCACGTGGCGGGTACCGCCGCTGGTAACCCAGTGAGTACGACCTTCAATGGCGTTGCCGTTAACTTTTCAGGTGTTGCGCCAGGCGCTAATTTGATGGTTTACAAAGCGCTGTGGGTGAATGCTGATGGCACCACCACGGGCTCGTCGATCAGTTTAGCTCAGGCGCTTGAAGCAGCCGCGGATGACGGCGCTGATGTGATTAACAACTCATGGGGTAGCTTAGATAATGGCGTGGCGCCATACGAAGCCGATATTGTGCGCGCTATTGACGAAATGGGCATTATTAATGTCGCGGCTGCCGGTAACGATGGCCCGACTGAGAGCAGCATGGGATGCCCTGCGTGTCTGGATGAAATGTTTGCGGTAGCCAATACCCAAACCGGTCGCAGCTTTGCGGTCACGATGGAACACAGTGATTATAGTAATGCGATTCCTGTGCTAATTGGGCAAGGGGATTTCACTATTTCAAGCCCGATTAGTGGTGCTTTTCGCACTGTTAAGAACGATGCGCCGTCGAATCCACTAGCTTGTAGTAGTTTTAGTTCGGGATTGTTCACCAATGAGATTGTGTTGGTAGAGCGCGGTACCTGTACCTTCGAGCAAAAGGCGAATAATTTACAAGCCGCTGGCGCCCGCGCCATGGTGCTTTATAACAATGTTGACGGTTCAATTAGCATGGATATGGGGGCGGCGACACTTCCTAGCGTTTCGATTGATAAAGTTACCGGCGACCAACTTGAAACCGACTGGACCGCAGGTGAGCAGGTGACGATTAATCCGCCTGAGCGCACGATCAATGAATCAGCTCAAGACCGTTTGGCCGCTTCTAGTTCGCGGGGACCAAATCGCGATAGTACGATCTTGAAACCAGAAGTAGCGGCGCCAGGAACCGGAATTTTGTCGGCTTATCCGGGCGGCCAAGTGGCGTTATTGAGCGGAACTTCAATGGCGAGCCCGCATGTGGCCGGCGCGGCAGCGTTATTACGTGATCTCAAACCAAGCTGGACGCATCAGCAAATTAAGTCGGTGTTGATGACTGCGGCAAATCCTGCGATTAAGCAAAGTGACAACGACAATCAAGCGACACCGCATCAAGTGGGTGCTGGACGCATTGATCTGGCTGCTGCGGCCGATTCAGGAATCAGCTTTGATCGTGCCTATTTGAATAACAATGCATGTATAGGCATGTGCGAATTTACACGCAGTGTGACCAACTTAACCAACAGCGCGCAAACGTGGAATGTCACTGCAACGTTTGATGACCCAGATATGTCGGCGACTTTCCCAGCCACGTTTACGCTGGCAGCGAATGAAACCAAGGCCTTTACGATTACTGTGAATACGGCGTTTGCAGAAGCAGGTTGGCAATATGGTGGGGTAACCTTTACCGCGAACTCGGGCGGTTATTCGCCAGCGCGTTTGCCGGTTGCTGTATATACCTCAACGTCAGATGACCCACGGATCATTTCTGGTGCGATTGCCTCGGGTGCGGCGGTAGCTGGCGAGGCAATGCAGTTGCAATTGCGCGGTGGCTTGGGCTTTACCGATGGCGCGACCACCTTTTCGGTGGCGCTACCGACCAGCAGCGGTATTGCAGTTGATTACGACAATATCGATTTACAGCTAAAACGCAGCACGCAAACGGCGTTAACGGTTGAAGAAACGATTGGCTCAGTGATTTGGCAGGGCGATCAAAATGATGCGCCGGATGCGGCCAATATTGCGACCACGTCGGGTTTTGCTTTTGCCGGTATGTCATTAGCCGATGTAGCGCTCAGCAACGACATTAGTATCTCCAGTGTTTGTAGCGAAGGCTGTGATGATCTGGTAGCGGAAGTTGAGCTTGAAGGCGACGGGGCGATTTGGAGCTTTGATGGCATTGACCATAACGTGTTCTCCATGTGGAGTAACGGTGTGGTCGAGCTTGGGGCAAGCCGCGCACTGTTTACTGCGGTTGCCGCTGATTCGTTCCCAAATGAGAGTGAGCCGAATGGCATCATTGCACCGTTTTGGACTGACCTTGAGTTCGTGAACGGTGATGGTGAGATGAATTACGCCATTGTCACTGAAGGGTCGGATACCTATTTGGTGCTGGAATGGCAAAATGCGCGCAGTTGGGTTGCCTCAGGCAGCACCGACAGTGGCGTACGTTTTACTTTCAACGTGTGGTTCAAGTTGGGCACCAATGAAGTGATTTATAACTACGTGGATGTGAATAGCGGCGCACCGACATACAAGCTTGCGATTGGCCTAGAGAACTTGCGCGGTGACGTCGGTGCAACGCATTACGCTTCTGCGACAAGTATCGGCAGTTATCCAGCCGATGGTGCGACACTGGCGGCTAGCTTTACCTATGGTGAGCGCGCCGAAGTATTAATGAACGTGCCGGTGACGGTAAGTAACATTGGCCCACTCGCGGACCTGACAGTAACCGGCACCGCCAACCAGACTGCTGAAGTTGATTTCGCGACAGCAACGGCGGAGTTAGGTCGTGAATACGTGGTGTTGATGAATATTACCAGCACCGATGCGGGTTCGCCGGTGGAGTATGCTGCCCAGTTACCAATTTCGGTTCAGCCGCAAGGCGCGTTGACTGGCGTGTTAGTGAGTCAGCCTGCGCATGGTTCAGCGACATTCACTGGCGCGACGCTGAGCTATACACCGGATGCCGATTATACGGGCAGTGATAGTTTCAACGTGCGTTTGGTTGATGAAGCTGGCTCGCCTACTGCAACAGCGACGGTGACGGTCGAAATTACCAATACGGCACCAGTCGTGAGCGTGGATGCACCAAGTTCCGCCACGTCAGGTGACACGGTTCGGCTTGATGCTTCTGCAAGTAGCGATGCCGATGGCGATGCGTTGACTTACGAATGGGCGGTTGTCAGTGGCTCTGGTGTTTCACTCTCTGGTGCAACTTCAGCCACAGCAAGCTTTACTGCACCAACGGTTGAGACTGCAACCACGGTGCAGGTGCGGGTTATTGTCTCAGACGGCCTAGCAACCGCTCAGCAAACGGTGTCGGTGAGTATTACGCCACCGAAGAAAAGCTCAGGCGCGTTAGGCTGGTTAATGGTGTTGTTAGCACTGCCCTTAGTGTGGTTACGCCGCCGCCATGCTTAGAATGTTAAGTTGCTATAATTCATAATAAAACGGCGATAGGATGATTCTGTCGCCGTAATTCAACGAGGTGTTGCTATGACTAAAGGATTAACTCAAGCACTGGGCATGTTAGTTTTCGCTGTTGCAATAACTGGCTGTGTTGATGCCGAACAAGCCAATAGCGATGGGATTGTGTCCATGACCCATGAAACTGAGCAAGAACAGAGTGTCGATCCTGCTGCTGATGCGAGCCGCGATGCGCGCATTGCCGAGCTTGATAATCAGATTCGTACGATGGTGGGGATTGCTCGCGCCGATTCGTTTGATCAGTGCCGTATGGCGGCTGTTGGCAAACGCGCCTGCGGTGGGCCTGAGTATTACATTGCATACTCAACCCAAGAGACGGATGAGAAGACGCTGCAGCAATTGATAGACGAGTATACGCAATTGCGTATTGAGCATATTCAAGCGACTCGGGAAATGAGTACTTGTGAGGTGATTCCTGAGCCTCAATTATCGCTTGAAAATGGTATTTGTCGCGCGACGCCACTCGCGCGCATGTAACTTATTGCCGCTCCAAATATTTCAGTAGTGATTTGAGAGCGGCTGGTTTGACTGGCTTGGCCAGAAAGTGCAAGTTTTGTTCACGCGCTTGTTTACGCACCGAGTCATCGCGCATGGCGGTTACTAACGCACCGGATAACGTGTCACCCCAGTAATGCCGTAGCGCTCGCGCTAGACTTAAGCCGTCATGTTCGTCATCACCTAATTGATAATCTAACAAGATGCCATCGGGGCGTTCATGGGTGCTGGCGTATTCAAGCGCGGTTGCGCTGCTGGTGAAGGTTTCGACAGTACAGCCCCACTTCTCTAAAAGTGCGCGTAAGGCGCTTAAGTTTTCTTGGTCGTCATCAACGCAAACCACCTGCATGCCACGGTTCACGTCTGCTGTATTGGCTTGTTGTGGCTTTTCGTAAACCTGCGAAGGGTTGCCAAGCGGTACTTGTACTGAGAAACAACTACCTGAGCCTTCAACTGTTTTAAGCCGCAGTTCACAGTGCAACTGTTCGCTCATACGTTTCGCCACACTCAAGCCTAAACCGACCCCTTCAACACGGGTTTGCGAGCCACGGTAGAAAGCATCAAAAATGCGGTGGCGCTGCTGCGCGGTAATACCTGGGCCGGTGTCGTAAACGGCGATAAGTAAGTGCTCACCACGTTTGCGCACCGCAAGTAATACTTTGCCTTGGTCGCGGTTGTATTTCACCGCGTTGGACAAGAAGTTTTGAATAATGCGACGCAAATAGGTCGGGTCGGTATACACCACGCCGTCGTGCAAGTGGGTTTTTAAAGTAATACCACGTTGCTCGGCTAACACACCGTATTCATGAATCAGCGGCTCTAAAATGGTACTTAAGCGCACATGGCGAAAGCTTGGCTGCAGCGCGCCTTGGTCCATTTTCGCAATTTGTAGCAAGGTACTCAGCAAATGCTCGGTAGAAGCTAACGCGGTATCGAGTTTACTCACCAGTTGCAGGTTATTGTGGTTGAGGTTGTTTTCGTCCATGGCTGACAAATACAGTCGAGCGGCGTTTAATGGCTGTAGAATATCGTGACTCGCTAATGCCAAGAATCGCGTTTTTGAGGCGTTGGCCTCTTCAGCTTGTTGCGTGGCCTTTTTCAGCTCTACTTCCACTTTGCGGCGACGTTCAATTTCTTCAGTGAGCTCATTGTTGATTTCGCGGATTTTTTTCTGGCGCACGTTAATGCGCTGCTCAAGATCGATATTCGCTTCTTCGAGCGCCTGTTGTGTTTCAACGTGTTCGGTAATATCCGTGAACGAGGTTACAAAACCGCCATTGGGTAGCGGGTTGCCCACCATTTCAATGACCCGACCATCGCCACGGCGACGAATGAAGCGGTGTGGTGAACCCACTTGCATGTGTTTCAGACGTTTCGCGACCAGCTCGTCAATTTCACCAGGGCCACATTCACCGCGCTCGGCGTTGTAGCGAATCAGTGTGGCAATAGGTTGGCCCGGTTTCACCATGCCGTCGGGATAATCAAATAGATCAAGATAACGCTTGTTCCACGCCACCAAACGTAAGTCGGCATCGACTACTGAAATACCTTGCGCCAAGTTTTCGAGTGAGCTGAACAGAATAGCTTGTTGCGTTTGTAGCGCTTGGGTGGTGTCATCAAAAAAGTGCACCACTTCTTCAAGGTGCAAGCGACGATCGCGCAGCGCGGCCTCAACCAGTGAACGCGCTGTTGCGGCACCGAGTACGCCAGTGAGCACGCGCTCCACGTAATCGATGAATTCACGCGATGCGACATCTTCTTTATTGGTATGGCTGCTGTCATTGCCTTGTGCTTCGGCAAAGTAATCGAGTAATTGTGCGGTGCGTTGCTCGCCCACAAAGGTTTGTAGCAATAACATCATATCGCCATTGGTGGCTTGATGATGACGACCGACGGTGTGTTCTTGCACTCGAGTGCGCGGTTTCACAAAGGCCGTCGCCTGAATACGGTCAATCAAACGCGGCTGTGCCAGCAGTGAAAACACAAAGTAGAAAGCGGTGTTCACTGCCAAACTGATCACAGTACCTTGTGTAATAATGCTGGTGTCGGTGCTGTCGTGCGGTAAATACATCGGTACCGCTACAGCGAATAGCCAAGCTATCAGACCGGTACCTAAGCCAACATACACACCACGCGCGTGACCGCGACGCCAATACAAGCCACCCAATACCGCCGGTAGCAGTTGTAACACCACCGAGAATGCTAATAAGCCAATACTTACGAGCCCCGTGCCGGCTGCCCAGAAGTAATAACATAAGTAGCTCAATAATAAGATGATGGCGATGGCAACGCGCCGAATAAACAAGAGGCGCTTTTGAAAGCTTGTGGGGAAGCGGCTACGACGTTGCAAAATCACCGGCATAATCACGTCGTTGGTGACCATGGTGCTGAGAGTGACCGAGGCGATAATGACCATCGCGGTTGCTGCAGAAAATCCACCGATAAAGATAAATACCGCTAGCCAAGTCTGGTCATGTAGCAACGGCAAGCGCAGGGCATAGGTATCGCCATCAATGCCGTTACCGAAGAATAGACCGCCACTGAGCGCAATTGGCACAATAGCGACGGCAACTAAAACTAAATACAGCGGAAAGCCCCAACGTGCGGTTTTGAGGTGGTTTACATTCACGTTATCCACTACCGCCACGTGAAATTGGCGCGGTAGACATAGAATAACGCCGGCTGCCATAAAAGTTTGAACAATGAAATCAAACTCGGTTAGCGCCTCCCAACTCCAAGCTTTTGAACTTGGTGTGGTGACTTGCTCCCACATGCTAACGGGTGAGACATCATTAAATAAGAAGTATGCAAACACCGCAGCGGCTAATAGCGCAAGCAACTTCACTGCGGATTCAAACGCAATCGCTAGAATCATCCCGTTACGATATTCGGTGACCTCAATGTGACGAGTACCGAACAACATGGCAAATACCGCCATAATTCCGGCGGCGACGAGCTCATTAATCGAAAATTGGGTCAACGCTGAGGTGTTTTCGGTCAGCACTACAAAGGTCAGACCAACAGCTTTTAATTGCAGCGCGATGTAAGGAATTGTTGCCAGTGCCGCAATCAGCGTGACAAACAAGGCAAGGCGCTGACGCTTGCCATAACGACTGGCGATGAAGTCAGCAATCGAGGTGATGTTCTGCTGTTTCGACACGCTTACCAGCTTTTCCAGCAATGGCAACGCAAAGATAAATAATAAGAACGGCCCGAGCAAAATCGGAATATATGCCCAGCCGTCAGTTGCCGCATTACCCACCGCACCATAGTACGTCCAGCTGGTGCAATAAATTGCAAGCGACATACTGTAAATGATTGGTTTATAGCTAATTTTATTGGCCAACGAGTTGGGTTTGTCACCCCAGTGCGCAACGGCAAAGAGCAGGGCGATGTAGGCCAATGAGGCTAAGATGAGTAGTAGTGTCATGTGGGTGCGCGTTGTTCATATTTCGATAGATTGGATTAGTTAAACGGAAAGTAACTGATACTGCAAGAGCGTTGTTCGTACGCTTCGCTGTTCGTGCGCGCTTCGCGCTGTTCGTGTTTCGAATAGTGAGGCATAGCCGAACGGACGAACAGCGAAGCGCACGAGTAACGAATAACGCAGTTGGTTGTCATATGATGTTTTTCTTATATGGGGTTTTATTTTTGGTCAAATGTTGCTACAAAAAGAGAGGTGTAATAATTCGTTACACTTTGTCACAAATTGGATGTGCGTCTTAAAACGGGATTCCCCGCTTCACATCTTTTTTAGAACAATAAAAACAACCCATGGAGAATAACAGAATGAAGAGTACTTTCTTTAGAAGTACGTTGGCTGCTGCAGCAGTTGCTTCTGCACTTGGTGTTGCCGCTCCTGCCATGGCGCAGGATAACTCAAAAGGTTATTTACAAGGCCAATCAACTGACCAATCTGGTCAAGTGGTTAGCGAAGTTACGGTAACAATCACCAACCTTGAAACTGGTTTGACTCGTAGCTCAACCACCAATGAGAGCGGTAACTTCCGTTTCCCATTGTTGCCACCGGGCGCTTACTCACTGAAAGCTGAGAAGTCTGGCTACGGCACCGTTGCTGAAGAACGTGTTAACGTTGGTGTTGCTGGTACAACGACTATCAACCTAACGATGGCTACTGCAGATGCAATGGAAACATTGACTGTGCGTGGTTCAAGCGTATCAATGATCGACACGACGTCATCAGAGTCGCAACTGGTTGTTACTCAAGACTTCCTTGAGAAGGTTCCAGTTCCTCGTGACATCGCATCGGTAGCACTATTAGCGCCAGGTACAACCAAAGGTGATTCATCGTTTGGTAATTTGACCTCTTTTGGTGGTGCTTCGGTTGGTGAAAACGTTTACTACGTGAACGGTTTGAACGTAACCAACTTCCGTAACGGCTTGGGTGGCGCAGAGTTGCCATTCGAAATGTACGAAACGTTTGAAGTGAAAACAGGTGGTTACTCAGCTGAGTACGGTCGTTCAACCGGTGGTGTTGTGAATGCAACCACTAAATCTGGTTCGAACGAGTTTGAAGCTGGCTTTAGTGCTTACTTTGAACCGGATTCACTGCGTGAAAATGCACCAGACACTATCGTCACTGATCCAAACGCAATCGCTGAATTGGGTGGTTACGAGTACTACGGTTTAAACCATAACGACAAGATTTCTGAAACTAACTACAACTTGTGGGCAAGTGGTGCGTTGGTTCAAGATAAATTGTTCTTCTTTGGTTTGGTTAACTTCAAAGATCGCACCAGCGACTACACCGGTAATACCCTTGCGTATGACCGCGATGGTAGCGATGTGTTGTATGCATTGAAGTTAGACTGGTACATCACGCCAGATCATATTCTTGAATTTACCGGTTGGGATAACTCAAGCGACCTCGATACGTCGAAGTATGGCTTTGATAGCCGCACTGAAACACGCGGTGAGTTGTTCGGCGACTACGTGCTTGAGCGTGGTGGTCAATCGTATGCGGTTCAATACACCGGTATCGTTTCTGATGATATTACTATCAGCGCGTTATACGGCGTGAACAAAGCAACTTACAGCAACGTGAACGCTGCAAATACGCCAGTAGGTGCAGTGCACTACCCATCTGGTCGTCAGTTCACCCAGTTCGGTTTGAACACGCCATCAGTGATGGAAGATGAGCGTAAAGCTTATCGTTTCGACGTTGACTGGTATGTGAGCATGGATCACACCTTGCGCTTCGGTATCGATTACGAAGACATGAGTGCGATTGAAGAAACTGCACGTGTTGGTAACACACTTTATCAATACCAAGATTGTGCGAACATGGACGCAGTAACTGAAGGCGACTTGCTGAATGCTGACTGTGCTCGAGTTCGTTTCAATACTTACGTGAACAGCGGTTCTTTCCAAACCAAATCAAGCGCGTTCTACGTGCAAGATACTTGGAATGTGACCGACACCATTACTGCACGTATTGGTTTGCGTAACGAAACGTTCGAAAACTACAACAAAGCTGGCGAGAAATTCGTTGACGTAACGGATCAGTGGGCACCACGTATTGGTTTGGCATGGGACGTATTCGGCGATGGCGAAACGAAAGCGTTTGCTAACTACGGTCGTTATTTCTTACCTGTTGCGACCAACACCAACATCCGTCTTGCCGGTGATGAGCTATACACCATTTATATCTATGACGTATTAGGTATTAATGATGATTTATCGCCAATCGTTGACGAAGACGCGATTCTTGGCGGTGCGGTATATGCTGATGGTACTTTGAAAGGTACTGGCGAAACCGTTGATGCAGACTTTGACCCAATGTACCAAGATGAATTCATCTTAGGCTTTGAGCAAGTATTGTCTGACAACTGGAGCATGGGTGTTAAAGCAACGTATCGTGATCTGAAGAGCTCGCTTGAAGATATCGCGATTGACTACGGCTTTAACGAGTACTTAGAAGCTGAATTCGGTTCAAGCTGTACTGCTTGTTCTGGCTTCCATTACTATGTACTAACTAATCCAGGTGATGATGTAACGGTTACAACTGACCCTGATTACGATGGTCCATTAGAGTACGGCCAGTACACTATTCCTGGTTCTTACTTAGGTTACCCAGAAGCTAAGCGTCAGTATGCTGCTGTTGATTTCAACATCCGTCGTGCTTTCGCCGACAACTGGATGGTTGATGCAACTTATACTTGGTCACACAGCTGGGGTAACAACGAAGGTTTCGTACGTTCAGATAACGGCCAAACCGACGCAGGCTTAACCACTAACTTTGACCAACCAGGATTGACTGATGGCGCTTACGGTAACCTTCCGAACGACCGTCGTCACATGCTGAAAGTACAATCGGCTTACCAGTTCACTGAAGCGTTAACGCTTGGTGCTAACTTCCGTTGGGAAACTGGTCGTCCGTTGAGTGCATTTGGTCTTCACGGTACTGACGTATTCGCTTCTTGGTACGGCGCAGAGTCGTTCTACAAAGGCGGTGAGTTAGTTCCACGTGGTTCTGTTGGTCGTACCGACAATAACTGGTCGCTTGACTTAACAGCTCGTTACGAGTTGAACGTTAACGACATTCCAGTAGTGTTGCGTGCTGACGTGTTCAATGTATTCAACAACGATGCTGTTACCGAGCGTAACGAAGTTGCAGAATACTGGGACGGCGGTGCCAACCCGAACGGTACAGATAGTGCAGCTGAAAGTTATTTGTATAACTTGCCAGATGCGTATCAAACGCCACGTTATTTCCGTTTCAGCGTAGACGTTCGCTTCTAAGCCACGTTTACTAACTGAATAAAGTAACTGAAGTAGCCGGAAACCTGTTTGGGTTTCCGGCTTTATTTCCCCAAGTTTTCTGACTCAAAACACGATAATAATAATGAGGATAGTCACTTGCAAAAGCAGTACACACTGAATGATGCCTTAACGGCTGTGCGTCAAGGACACCGTTCGGAAACCGTTGCCATTTTGAATGACTTTTTGGAGCGGAAGCCGAAAATAGGCGGTGATTGGTTAAAGATTGCAGGGTTAGCTATTCGTATTGGCGAGTTAGACAAAGCGAAGCAAGCTGCGGATATCTATCGCGCAGAGATGCCGCAAACATTGCGCCATTTAATTAACTACGCCGGTGTTTATGCTGAAACTAGCGACATTCAACGGGGCCTGAAACTGATTGAACCGTTGATTAAAAAAGACTTGGACGACCCCAGTGTTTATCACTTTGCGGGAACCGCCCAAGCTCAGCTCGGTGAATTAGACCGTGCTCGAAATTATCTGATTCATGCGCTACGTAAAATGCCACAGTCAGGCATTACGTGGTTCACATTAAGCAGTATTACGGATTATAAAAAATATCCTGAGTTGCTCAACAAACTTGAGCAAGCGTTCGCGACAATTCCTGAAGCTGATGCCAAGAATCGTCAGCAGTTTTATTACAGCTTAGGTAAAGCTTATGGCGATATGGGTCGCTTTGATGACGCCTATCAAGCTTATTCGGCTGGCGCTGCGATTATGCAGCAGGCAAGCCGTTATTCGGTGAGCGCTGACGAACAATTTATCAATGACATTATTGCTAATCACAGTGCCGAAGCCGTGGCGAAATTGCCGAAGAGCCGCACGAATTATAACCGTTCGGTAGCGCTATTGGGTCTGCCGCGAAGTGGAACAACCCTGTTGGGACAGATTTTGGCGGCACACTCGAAAGTCAAAGGTGCTGCAGAAACGAGCGCCATTGGTCATGCCAGTATGCATTTGCGCAACGACAATTTTGCGAACTTCCCAAGCTTTATAAAACAGCATGGTGATCCACAAGGCGCAATTGATCATATTGCAGATGTCTATGCGCATTCGGTGAATCAACAGTTTGGTGGCAGTAACTTAGTAATTGATAAAACCATTCAGCTGAGCCGGCATTTTGCCATTTGGGCGCAAGCTTTTCCGCAAGGTAAAGCTATTTATATACAGCGTAGCCCCGAAGACGTCGCGTGGTCGTGCTTCAAAAGTAACTTCCGCAGTCGTGCCGACTGGAGTTGGAGCCCGAGCGATATCGCTAGTTATATGCGCCATGAAGAGCGCTTAATGAAGCATTGGTTGGATGTGTTTGGTGACCGGATTCTAAGTATTCGTTACGAAGATTTGTGTCAGCAGCCAGAGCAAACCTTGAAGCAGGTGTGCGCTCACTTAGGTATGACGTTCGAACCGAACATGCTGCATTTTTATAAGGACAATGGCCCTGTATTTACCTCGAGTGTTGGGCAGGTGCATGAACCGATTCATCAAAAGCGTATTGGTTTATCGGCACAATATAAAGACTTCCTGGATGCTTGGCGGCAGTTGTAGCTCGGCGCTTTGCGCTGAGCTGCCGCTCAAGCTTTTTTCACCTTAGACCAATGTCTTATTTCCCCTATTGCCATATCCCGTCTAGATTGCATATGTGATTCTATAAGTGAATAAATCACTCATAACAACATAAACAATAACAGAACAATCTGGAGGGCGTATGGCTTTCAAAAGCGAAGAACTCGCAAAAGCCTACTGGCGCGATAATATCAGCCTAGTACTGAAGTTGCTGGCGGTGTGGTTTATCGTTTCATACGGGTTTGGCATCATCTTAGTCGACTGGCTAAATCAGTTTACTTTCTTCGGCTTCAAGTTGGGCTTTTGGTTTGCTCAACAAGGGTCAATTATCACCTTTGTGATTCTAATTTTCGTGTACGTGAAGCGTATGGCGGCGTTAGATAACAAATACGAAGTTCACGAAGAGTAAGGGGCCGAATCATGGATATTCAAACTCTCACGTTTATTATCGTCGGCCTGACGTTCGCTCTCTATATTGCGATTGCAATTTGGTCACGCGCGGGCTCGACTTCTGACTTCTATGTTGCAAGTGGTGGCGTACACCCAGTGATGAACGGTATGGCAACAGCCGCCGACTGGATGTCTGCTGCATCGTTTATTTCAATGGCGGGTATCATTGCGTTTGCTGGTTATGACGGCAGCGTGTACCTAATGGGTTGGACTGGTGGTTACGTATTGTTGGCACTATGTTTGGCGCCATACTTGCGTAAATTCGGTAAGTTCACCGTACCAGACTTCATCGGTGACCGTTACTATTCACAAACCGCACGTACTATCGCAGTTATCTGCGCAATTTTGATCTCGTTCACTTATATTGCGGGTCAGATGCGCGGTGTGGGCGTGGTATTCTCGCGCTTCTTAGAAGTTGATATCGCAACGGGCGTATTCATCGGTGCGGTTATCGTGTTCTTCTACACCGTACTTGGCGGTATGAAAGGCATTACTTACACCCAGGTTGCTCAGTACTGTGTACTCGCGTTTGCGTACATTGTTCCTGCCGTGTTCATCTCAATTTACATGACCGGTCACGTACTGCCACAAACTGGCTTTGGTGCAACCATTGCTGAAGGTGTTGCGGGCGAGGGCACCTACTTGCTGGATCGGCTCGATGGCTTGTCCGCTGAGCTAGGATTGGCGGCGTATACATCCGGTATTAAGTCAAAAATCGACGTATTCGCAATTACCTGTGCGTTGATGGTTGGTACCGCTGGTTTGCCACACGTTATCGTTCGCTTCTTCACTGTACCGAAAGTACGTGATGCGCGTCGTTCAGCTGGTTGGGCATTGGTATTCATCTCTGTGGTTTACCTAACTGCACCTTCAATTGCTGGTTTCGCAAAAGTGAACTTGATCAACACCGTGAATGGTCCTGATTTGCAAGGCGTTGAGTATGACGCTGCACCAGACTGGGTGAAAAACTGGGAAAAAACCGGTTTGATCACGTGGGAAGACAAGAACGAAGACGGCAAGATGTTCTACTCGGGTGATGCGCGCAACGAAATGTCTGTTGACCGTGACATCATGGTATTGGCAAACCCTGAGATTGCAAATTTACCAGCTTGGGTAGTGGCATTGGTTGCTGCCGGTGGTGTTGCTGCCGCACTGTCAACTTCTGCAGGCCTGCTGTTGGTTATTTCAACGTCGGTTTCGCATGACTTGCTGAAACGAACATTGACACCAAATATTACCGATAAGCAAGAGCTGATGTGGGCGCGGGTCGCGGCTGCTGTAGCGATTGCCTTGTCTACTTGGTTTGGTATCAATCCGCCCGGCTTCGTGGCGCAGGTGGTCGCCTTCGCGTTCGGCTTAGCCGCAGCGAGCTTCTTCCCTGCCATTATTCTGGGTATCTTCTACAAACGTATGAATAGCACAGGTGCTATCGCTGGTATGATTGTCGGTATTGTGTTCACCTTGGCGTACATTATTTACTTCAAGTTTGTGAATCCTGCCGCGAACTCAGCCGACAACTGGTTGTTCGGTATCTCGCCAGAAGGTATTGGTACGATTGGTATGTTGCTAAACTTCATCGTGTCTTATGTGGTACATAAGATGACGGGTGATGCGCCGCAAGATACGCAAGATTTGGTGGAGTCGATTCGCTATCCGCGCGGTGCGGGTGGTGCGACGCACTAAGAATAAAAGCCCGGCTTCACGCCGGGCTTTTTCGTATGCTACGCTGTTCGTTACTCGTGCGCTTCGCTGTTCGTCCGTTCGGCTTCGCCTCACTGTTCGATGACTTTTCGAACAGCGCGAAGCGCGTACTAACAGCGAAGCGTACGAATAACGAATCACGCTTTTAAGGTTTTCAATGCAGCCGGAATTTACTGAGGTTCAGCGCTTTTTACTCGATTGCCCGCCATTTGATGAATTAACTGGTGAGCAACGCCAGTGGGTGGCGCAAAATATTAAAGCCGCTTATGTGAATGAGCACAATGTGGATGCGCTGTTTAAGCAGCACAGTCCGGCGTTGTATATTGTGCGCTCGGGTGGTTTTGATTTGCTGGCGCCTGATGGTCATTTGATTGAGCGTTTGGAGTCACACGATTTATTTGGCTTTCCGTCGCTGCTGAGTGGTCGGCCGGTGGTCAATAAGTTGAAGGTGATTGAAGACGGCATTATTTATATCGTTTCAGCCGACATGTTCGACAAGCTTCGTCAAAACGTGCGCGCTTTCGAGCAATACTTCATCCGCGCCCACGGCCAACGGTTGTTAAGCGAGGTAGCCCGGCGTTCCACGCCGGGACGTGGCGAAGCCACGGTTAATGCCGACGCTACGGTTAACGGCAAAGCCGCTGTTAATATCGACGCTTCCAATAATCGCAACTCTGACGACTTGACTGATATAACCGCCGCATCAGCGTCCCGGCCTGCAGTTTCAGAAAAGTCGCCGGGCTACGATACTCTCGAACTCACCATTTCTGAAGTGATTAACCGCGAGCCAGTAACGGTGTCCAGCACAGCATCTATCCGTGACGCAGCACAGGTAATGCGTGACGAAAAGGTCTCGTCAGTGATGGTGACGGGTGCAGTCCAAGGTCGGCACCCCGAAGAGGGTGCGGACCTTGGACTGCACCCCACCTCCGCCTCCAAACTTTTCGGCATTCTAACCGATCGCGATCTACGCAATCGCGTGATTGCGCAAGGCTTAAGCTACGATATCCAAGTCAATGCTGTCATGACCCAAGCTCCGGCAACGGTTTACGGACGTCAAACCCTGATGGACGCGCTGACGTTAATGACGCAGCACAATATCCATCACTTACCGGTACTGGATGATAACGACCAACCGATCGGCATGATCACCAATACCGATTTGATGCGACAACAACGCAGCGAGCCGGTGATGTTGATTAGCGCCATTAACAAAGCTGAAACGCGCGAGCAGCTGATTACCGAGGCTCGGCATATTCCTGCATACATGCAAACCTTTGCTGCCCGCGTGCACGACACCACCATGGTTGGCCGGCTCCTAGCTTCGCTGACTGACAGCATGACGCGCAAACTGATCAGCTTGTATGAACAAGATCACGGTGTGGCACCGGGAACGTATTGTTGGATTGCGTTTGGCTCGCAAGGTCGTGAAGACCAAGTGTTGAGCTCTGACCAGGATAACGGTTTATTGCTTGGCAACGGGTTAAACGAACAACAACTCGACTGGTTTAAAGGTTTAGGTGAATACGTTTGCACTGGCTTAAACGAGTGCGGCATTCCGTTATGTCCCGGCGACATTATGGCTTCTAATCCAGATTGTCGTCGTACGTTAGACGGTTGGCTCGATCGCTTCCAAACCTGGACCGCGAGCCCAACCCCGAAAGCACTTATGTATTGCCAGATATTTTTCGACTCGCGCATGGTGCATGGCAACAAGCGGCTGTATCAACGTTATCGCAACGAAGTGGCACGGTTGGGCAAAAACGAATTCTTCTTAGGTAATTTGGCGCGCTTGCAAGTGAGCGTACAAGTTCCGCTTGGCTTATTTAACCGATTCCGCGGGACAGAGTCGGGTAAAGACAGCGATTTGATTAACATTAAGCGCTACGGCATTGCGCTGATTAACGATATTGTGCGCATTTATTCGTTGCAGGCCGGCTTAACGGTTCCGCAAACGTTGCAGCGTTTAGAGCAATTGCGAGGCAGTAATTTATTAAATCGTAAAGATAACCAATCGCTTGCGGAGGCTTGGCAGTTCCTAACCCAACTGAGGTTGCAACATCAACTGGATATTTGGGGTACGGATAAACCTAAAAATGCGTTAGATCCTGACGAATTAAGTACTTTGACGCGGCGCCAGTTGAAAACAGCATTTCGAATTATTAAAGATTGCCAGCAGGGCGTTGGCTTGAAGTTCGGGCGTATTGGCTGATGTGGTCATTAATAAAACGCTGGTGGCACAAAATCCAAGTTCGTCGTAAACCGTGGACGGAACATTCTTACATTGCGTTAGACATTGAAACGAGCGGGTTAGACCCTGCAAACGATCAAATTTTGGCGATTGCGTGGGTTGAAGTGACCCCGCCCGTTATCAATTATACAAGCGGTCGCTACTACCTCATAAAGCATGACAAAACCGATTTGAAGCAGTCACCTGTTATTCATGGTCTGGTCAAGAAGGACTTCATCGAGACGTCAGAACTGTGTGACGTCATGCAGGCTTTATCTGTAACAATGTGTAACAAAATATTAATTTGCCATCATATACAACTTGACTGGCGATTCCTCAAACAGGCAGCAAAAAGCTGTGATATTCAACTCGCCCCTCTCGCATTATTTGATACGTTAGGGTTTGAAGCGAAACGATTAAAACGCCAACAACATCATATTGAACGTGGCTCGTTAACCCTTTCAGCTTGTCGAGCGCGCTATGGCTTACCTGAGTATGACGCTCATCATGCATTTAGTGACGCGGTTGGTTGCGCCGAATTGATGTTGGCACAAGCATACAAATATGCGGGCAGTGAAAAAAGTTCAATTATTTGAAGCTTTTCTAGACAACTTTGCTCAAATTTCGACGAATGACGTTTTATTTATGTTGAAAATCCATTGAAAAGATTTGGGGACTGTGGTTATCTAAGCGGGATTCTATGTCAGTTAGCCGTAACTTCTTAGAACACTCAGATTTCGGTACGAACGTTAAATATAAAAAAATGCTTTGTACTGAAGCAATTACAATAAAAAAATATCAGGGAGACTTAACATGGCTCAAAAGTCATTTTTGTCAGATTCAATCCGCGCCATCATGATGGCGGGTTTTGGTTCTGCGCTAATTGCAGCTCCTGCAATGGCACAAGACCAAACCGACGATGAACAAGAAGCCGAAAAATCGGTTGAGAAAATTCAGGTAACCGGTTCTCGTATCCGTACTGATGGCTTGGATAGCCCAACGCCAATCGAAATTATCACCACTGAACTTGCTGAAGACCAAGGTTTGAACACTTTGGGTGAATTGTTGCGTACGTCAACAGTTGCTTCAGGTTCGGACCAGTTGGTATCTGCGTACTCTGTTGGTTATGTTACCAACGGTGGTAGCGGTGCAGAATCAATCTCTATGCGTGGTTTAGGTGCAGGCCGTACGCTTGTACTTCTAAACGGTCGTCGTGCGGGTCCTGCGGGTACTCGTGGTACGGTTTCAGCATTCGACATGAACGCACTGCCAATCAGCGTAATCGAGCGTGTTGAAATCCTGAAAGACGGCGCTTCATCACTTTACGGTTCTGATGCGGTTGCTGGTGTAATCAACATCATCACCAAGAAAGGTGAAGGCGGCCAAGTCAACGTTTCTGGTTCTGCACCTTTTGAAGGTGGCGGCGAAACCTACCGTTTAAACGCTACTTACGGTAGCGCATTCGACCGTGGTTCGTGGCGTGTGGTTGTTGACCACAACGTTAACACTGGCTTGAAGCGTGCAGATCGTGATTACTTCGACTGTTCAACTCGCTACTTGTTTAACGATATCGAAACTGGTGAGCGTGCTGACCCAATCGATCCGCGTACTGGTGAATATCACTGTAACGAAAGTGGCTTCGGTTTATGGCACTCTGGTTCAGCAGGTACAGGTCGTCTTCAGTACAACTATGGCAACTACGACGTAGACCCAGTGACTGAAACGAACCCGAACGTGACTCAAGCACCAGACGGTTGGTACTGGGCTGGTTATGATAAAGAATCTGATGGTTTGTTGGACGGTGGCGGTCACCCGTTCCGTTTAGACCAAACGATGATTCCAGAAACCACAGTTAACTCAGCATACTTCCAAGCGGACTATGACTTAACTGATACTATTTCTACTTACGGTGAGTTGTTGTATAGCCAGCGTGTAACGAAATCTCAGAGCGCGCGTCAGTTCTGGCCTGCAGATTTAGTTGGTTATGTACCAATTAGCACAGTGCCTGGTTTTGATGGCGACAGCTTTGTCATGCCTGTTCACTACACCAACCATTATGGTAACGAAACTACGGTTGATTACACCCGTTTAGTACTTGGCCTTGAAGGCTCAATCGGCTTCTGGAACTGGGATATTTCATATCAGCGTTCAGAAAACGATGGTACTTACGAGCAAGACATCATTTTGCGTGATTCAATGTTGATGGCGCAGGAAACCTTGTTGGGCGTACCATGTGAAGGCCGTGTGACTTCAATCTCTGGTAAAGCATGTTATGCGTACGACTGGTTCGATCCGCAAAACATCTACGGAAACCCAAGCCAAGAAGCGCGTGACTTCTTGTTCGGTTACGACAAAGGTAACACTGAGTATACTCAAGACACGATTGATGCTTACATCACTGGTGACTTGTTCGAAATGCCTGCAGGCCCAGTTGGTACTGCGGTAGGTGTTTACTGGCAGCGTGATGAAATCAATGACGTACCTGGTGAAAACACTCGTGCAGGTAACTCATGGGGTCTTTCTGGTGCAGGTATTACAGCTGGTGAAGCGAAAACTACCGCTGCTTACGCTGAATTCCAGATTCCATTGTTACGCGACTTGCCATTTGTTGAAAGCTTAGACTTAACAACTTCTGGTCGTTGGACTGACGTTGATATCTACGGTAGCGACACCACCTTCAAGGTAAGCGCTAACTGGGAAATCGGTGCAGGCTTCCGTCTACGTGCATCACGTGGTAGCTCGTTCCGTGCTCCAGCTCTGTACGAATTGTTCTTGCAGAACCAAACTGGTTTCTTAGGCCAAACCTCAGATCCATGTTTGAACTGGGTTGAAGCAACTAACCCACAAGTACGCGAAAACTGTGCGGCAGAAGGTATTCCTGAGTCTTATACCACTGCGGTTGGAAGTAGCGGCTCAATGACTTCAATCACCGGTGGTGGTGCAGGTCAGTTGAAAGCTGAAACTTCAATCTCTGAAGGTATCGGTTTAGTTTACTCTACTGACGATGGCCGTTTCGCAGCGTCTGTTGACTACTATGACGTAGTAATCAGCGATCAGATCGCTAGCGTTGCTGGTGGTTCAGTATTGAACCAGTGCTACAACTCAAATGACTTTGCAAACGAGCCTTTCTGTAACCAGATTACTCGTCGTGATGGTTCAACTGACGGTGACTGGAGTATCCTAGAAGTTCGTGGTGGTTACTTGAACACTGCTCAACAGGTTGTACGTGGTGTTGACATTGTTGTGACTTACCAAGACTCGTTTGACTTCGGTGATTTGCGTATCAAGTTAGATCACACGAACCAAATCGAGCGTTCGTTCCAGCAGTTCGCTGGTGATACTCCAGAGCAAAACATTGGTTACATCGGTAACCCACGTAACGTAGGTACGTTGAACACTACCTTGACGCGTGACGAGTGGAGCTTCAACTGGAACATGAGCTACTACGACCGTACTTCTGACTACCGTTACTATGGTACCAGCTCTACTACTTACCGTGGTGAGTCAGTACGTTTCGTAGCTGAAACTCCAACTTATGTGTTGCACTCATTATCAGCTAGCACCACTTTCAATGACAACATTGATGTGACTGTTGGTGTGGGTAATATTTTTGACAAGCAACCGCCGATGGTAAGCCCTGCAGCTGCAGCTGTTGTAGGTAACACGCCATTGTTCGCATCACAGCTCGACTACCTAGGTCGTCGTGCGTTCTTCAACGTTTCATACAGCTTCTAAGCTGCTAAGGAAACGATAAGAAAGTGAATGACCAAAGCCCCACCTTGGTGGGGCTTTTTTTTGCAAAACAATAATAACAATGCAAGTTAGAACACGAGGCTAGGATGAAAATTTCAAATTTATGGGTGATTGTCGCTTTGTTGACACCCACGTTTACATACGCTGCGGATATTAAAGAAGAGGTGTTGGAGAACTATGCGAAACACGCTCAATATCTTGATGTGAAAATTTCTCCTAACGGTAAACATCTCGCAGCCACTTCTCGGAATCCAGAAGGAACTGTGCAGCTGACCGTTCTCGATATTAAAAACAACAAAATTCTCTCGGTTACCCAAGGTAAAGGCAACGAATCGGTTGCGAGTTTTAATTGGGTGAACGACGACCGGCTCATTATGACGATGGCACGCGAAGTCGGCTCGCTTGATATGCCATTGCCAACGGGTGAGATCTTTGCGATGGATGCCGATGGTGGCAACCAACTTATTTTGACCGGACCACGCTCTGATGGCGGTGAATATGAATTCGCCCAGTTACTCGATATGTTGCCGGATGAAAAAGATAATATTCTGATTTATACGCGTTCAATGATGTCGTCGGAGCCGTATTTGGATATTTATAGAATGCGTACGAATTCGGGCCGTAAGCGCAGTGAAGGCCGTATTCCGTTAAAAGCATATCGCAGCACTAATGTTCAGGTATTAGTCGATCGTGAAGGCATTGCACGGGTTGCGGTTGGTGTCGATCCGCAGGCTGATAACCGAACCATTATTCTAGCGCGTGAGGGCGCAAATAAAGAGTGGTATGAGCTTGCAAGTTATAACACTGATGAAGGTGGTTTTGCGCCGCTATTGCTCAACGCAGATGCGACTAAGGTGATTGGCTTAAGTAATAGTCAAACAGATACGCAAGCGATAGCCACGCTCGATTTAAAAACTAAAAAAGAAACAATTGTGGCTGAGCATCCGGCAACTGATTTAAGTCCGATCATGAGTTTGACTAAAGGTCGGGCACAAGAGTTAGTTGGTGCGGCATTTGAGTACGACAGCATTGATGCTGTATTTTTTGAAGATATTCAAGATAAACGATTCGTTCAAATCGTACAGGCTTTGATTCAAAGCTTCCCGAATCACTCGGTTAGTATTAACTCTGTAACCCATGACAACAATCAGGCGATTATTCGCGTCGGTTCGACGAACTTACCTACAACGTTTTATCTTTTCGACAGTGAAAACAATAAATTGATGCCGTTAGCTGCAGCAACGCCGTGGTTGAACGCCAAAGAGATGCCGAAAACGGAAATCATCACCTATAAAACTCGCGATGGCTTAACCATCCGTGCTTTGTTGACATTACCACCAGGTAAAGAAGCAAAAGACTTACCATTAATTCTGATTCCGCACGGCGGTCCACATGGCATTCGCGACACCATTACGCGTATCGATGGTGATGCCAAAGTATTTGCGGAGCACGGTTATGCCGTATTGCAACCAAACTTCCGCGGTTCAGGTGGCTATGGTCGTGAGTTTCTTGAACTGGGCCACAAAAACTGGGGCACCACCATGATCAACGACATGACTGATGGTGTTCAGCACTTAATTAAAGAGAAAGTGGCTGATGCCGATCGTGTCTGCGTGTATGGCGCCTCGTACGGTGGTTATGCCGCGTTACAAAGTGCGATTAGGGAACCGGACCTCTATAAGTGCACAGTCGGTTTCGTTGGTGTGTACGACTTAGATTTAATGTACGAGCAGGGCGATATCTCAGAAGCCCAAGCGGGTCGTAACTACTTAGACCAAGTATTGCCGTCAACGCCTGAAGAGCGCAAAGCCCAATCGCCAGTGCACAATACCGATAAACTCAAGGCGCCGGTGTTTATTATTCAAGGCGGCCGAGATGTGCGTGTGCCAAAAGAACATGCGTTCCGTTTACGCGACAAATTAAAAGCACAAAATCATCCGTATGAGTGGATGATGAAGGATGGCGAAGGCCACGGTTTTTATAAACCCGAGAATAATATTGAGCGTTGGGAACAGATGCTGGAATTTTTTGATAAGTACATAGGCGAATAAAATGGCATAACCAATTGACCAAAAATAGTTCCCTAAATGTGCAAAAAAAAATCATATTTCAGTATTTTTGTACGTTAAGTAGGTTGCCGATATAGAATTTTTTGATTAGTATCGAGTACTGAGCGGTCAAGGTTTTCGCTTTGAAGGCCTTGATCGTCGACGCACGAGGGCGTTCACGTGCCGACTTTAAACCTAGTAAATCACGTATAAAGTGATCCAGGGAGAACACAGTATGTATACTAATAATAAACTCGCTAAGTCTATCCGCTTAGCACTTATGTTCGGTGGCGCTTCAATTGCGTTAACAGGCACTGCGGCAGCGCAGGATCAGTCTGGTGACGACGCAGCTGAAGAAGCTCAAGAACGTATTACCGTAACAGGTTCACGTATCAAACGTACTGACTATGAATCAGCTAGCCCAGTACAAATCACTTCTTCTGAAGAAATCAAAAACTCTGGTTTTACTCGTATCGAAGACTTGATGAACAGCTTGCCACAGGTAGAAGCTGCGCAAACTTCATACATCGCTAACGGTGCGTCTGGTGTTGCAACACTTGACCTTCGTGGTGTAGGTACGAACCGTACGTTGGTATTGATGAATGGTCGCCGTCTGCAATCAGGTGGTATCTATTCACAAGCACCTGACGTTAACCAAGTTCCAGCAGCGCTTGTTGAGCGTGTTGAAATCTTGACTGGTGGTGGTTCTGCAACTTACGGTGCCGATGCGGTAGCCGGTGTTGTTAACTTCGTGATGAAAGACGATTTCGAAGGTCTTGAAATCAACGTTGGTGCTTCTGGTTATCAGCACAGCAACGGTAACGACTACATGCAAGGTCTGATGGATGCACGTGGTTTCGGTTATCCTACTGGCGGTAGCGGCATCGACGGTAAGTCGTACAATATCGACGTAACTATGGGTAGCACGTTCGCTGACGGTAAAGGTCACGCAACTGCATACGCAACATGGCGTCAAATCAACGAGCTTCGTCAAGAATCTCGTGACTATTCATCATGTGCATTGAACGGTGCTGGTACAGCTTGTGGTGGTTCTTCAACTGCTCCATTACCAAACACCTACTTCGCACCAATAGTTGACGGTGAATACGACCTGTCTCAGGAAGTCTACTGGGCGCTTGACCCAAGCGGTGCTTTCCGTGACAAGTTAGGTAGCGACGTATATAACTACGCGCCAATCAACCACTTCATGCGTCCAGACACTCGTTACACAATGGGTGCGTTCGTAAACTATGACGTGAATGATTCATTCCGTCCATACATGGAAGTGAGCTACATGCATGACCGCACTGTTGCTCAGATCGCCGAATCAGGTATCTTCTTCCAGTATTTCGAATTTGATCTCGACAACACAATCTTCAGCGATGCGCAGCGCGCTCAATTGCAAGACGCATTTGGTAACGTTGACACTGTAGGTGCTTACATTGGTAAGCGTAACGTTGAAGGTGGTCCTCGTCAGAACGCTCTTGAGCACAGTGCATACCGTATGGTATTCGGTGCAGAAGGTTACTTGAACTCAAACTGGTCATATGACGTGTCATTCCAGTATGGTTCAACTTCTTCAAGCACTGCATACATCAACGACTTCTATGTTGATTACATCGGCCAAGCACTTGGTGCAAATGGTTATGACGCTTGTGGCGACGGTTGTATTCCTTACAACGTGTTCACTCCAGGTGGTGTGACTGCTGCAGCTGCTGATGGCTTAGGCGGTGTTGCAATCATGAACGGTATCACTTCACAGCGCATCTTGAACGGTTTCGTAACCGGTGAATTCGATGCAAGCTTACCATCATCTGACTTGCCAATGGCTGCAGTAGTTGGTTTCGAAAGCCGTGAAGTTGACTTCGAACGTATCGCTGACACCATCTATCAAGAAGGTGCGTTGGCTGGTCAAGGTGGTCCAACTGACAGCATCATGGGTGGCTACAACGTTAAAGAATTGTTCGGTGAGTTGAGCGTACCAATTGCTGAAGGCCGTGACGGCATCGACAGCATGACCTTAGATTTAGGCGTACGTTTCTCTGACTACAGCACTTCAGGTAACGAAACAACTTACAAAGCAGCGCTGGATTACAACGTAACTGCTGATTGGAAAGTTCGTGCAAGTTATAACCGCGCAGTTCGTGCACCAAACGTTGCTGAATTGTTCGCACCAAGCTCACTAGGCTTGTGGAGCGGTGAAGACCCATGTGCTGGCGATACTCCTGAGTATACAGCTGCACAGTGTGCTAACACTGGCGTAACTGCTGACCAGTACGGTCAAGTTGGTGAAAGTACAGCTTCTCAGTACAACGGTATCTTTGGTGGTAACGTTAACCTTCAACCAGAAGTTGCTGACACTTACACCGTAGGTGTTGTTGGTAACCCAATGGATAACTTGAACTTCACCGTTGACTACTGGTCAATCGACATCGAAGACGTTATCGGTACTTTAGGTGCTGAAAACACCCTTCGTTTGTGTGCTGAAACTGGTGATGCAGTTTACTGTGACAACGTAACCCGTGGTGCTGGCGGCAGCTTGTGGCGTGGTGAAGACGGCTATGTAGTAGCGACTAACATCAACGTTGGTACTGAGAAGTATCGTGGTGTTGATATGAACGTTAACTACACCGTTGAAGACGTTCTTGGCGGTACTATCACTGCACGTATGAACGGTTCATACTACCTCGAGAAGTACACTGATGCTGCAGGCGTAGATTGTGCGGGTACTATCAGCACAAACTGTTTCCCTCAGCCAGATTGGCGTCACTCTTTAGCGGTAACTTATACTCCAGACGATATCTGGACCGCTCAAGTTAAATGGCGTTACTTCGGTGGTGTTGACTATGACGGAACTACTGACCAATTGTTGTTGGGCCGTGGTATCGCATCACAGAGCTACATCGACTTAGTAAGTACTTTCGAAGTAAACGAAAATACTTCATTGTTGGTTGGTATCAACAACGTGTTGGATAAAGAGCCACCATTGGTTGGCGGTACTTTAGCGTCTAACGCGAACACTATCGCTGGTTTCTACGACACCTTAGGTCGTTACATCCACGCAAGTGTTACTTTCCGCTTCTAATTTCAATTAGATGTGGTAAACAACAAGTAAGTGAAGCGGCGACCTTGGTCGCCGCTTTTTATTGCAAAACAGTATTTTGGAACAGGTGACTGAGATGCAGTCCAAGACAGTTCAAGATCCGCTTCAGCAGATCACTCAGCAAGTACAAGCGTTCGCCGCAAAGCAACAATTTAAACAGGCAAGTCAGCTCATTCGCAGTGCAACAGAGGGGGCAGATGTGCCGGTACTCCACCGCGCTCATCAGTTAGCCATGTACGTGCAAGATGCTGAAAGTGCACTTGAATATTTGAATAAAGCGCTGGAAGAAATACCCGATCACGCGGTGTTAATTGCGGATAAATTAAGAGTTCTCGTTCAACTACGTCGGCGTAGTGAAGCATTAAAACTTGCGAAGAGCGCGGTGAAATCTGTTCAAGCAGGCCCCCAATTTTTACATCATATTGCACGTATTTATCAACAACTCGAGCAACCGAAGTTAGCATTAAAAATTCTTGATGGACTGGCCAAAGAGCATCCCGAGAATGTTGAAGTGCGGTATGAACAAGCGAGCCAACAATTTTTTCTCAATAAAATGGCACAGGCCGAGAAGAACTTTGATTGGATCATTAAAGCGACTGAAGGCAAATTGCCAAATGCCTACCATTTACGCTCACAGCTGCGTAAACAAACTCCCGATAATAATCATGTAGCCGAATTAGAAACGCGTTTGGAGAAATCAGAATCAGCTGATGCGCCAATTTGGTTTGCGCTCGCGAAGGAACTCGAAGATTTAGGATTTTATGATAAGTCGTTCGAAGCGTTACAGAAAGCGAACGAATTGAAACGAGCGACAGTTCAGTACAACGAAGAAACGGAGTTGGCGGCAATTGATTCTTTAATCAACGTCGCAAAAGATTTTGATTACTCGGCGAAGCCGTCAAAATCAAAAGTCACGCCTATTTTTATTGTGGGAATGCCACGAACAGGCACAACGCTAGTCGAGCGTATGCTTGCGGCTCATAGCGATGTCGTGAGCGCTGGTGAATTTCAAGATTTTCCGTGGTTAATCGCATCAGCGATTAATGAAATCGAGTTAGCATCTGGCGGTAAATTATCACGAGACGAGGCTCTGAAGCAGGTTGATTTTGAGGCGCTTGGTCAACGTTATTTGTCGCAACTGAAAGATGTCACAGGCAATGCACAGTATGTCGTCGATAAACTACCGTTTAATTACTTGTATATCGGGTTTATTAAAAAAGCGCTCCCGCAAGCCAAGTTTATTAACTTGCAGCGAGATCCGTTAGATGCTTGCTATGCAATTTTTAAAACGATGTTCTACCAAGTTTATAGTTTTTCTTACGATCAACGTGAACTCGGACATTATTATGCGAAGTATCAAGAAGTCATGGCGCTATGGCATAAACTCTTCAAAAAGGACATCTTAACGGTCAACTATGAAGATTTAGTCACTGAAACCCAGAAGCAGGCAAAAGCACTGATTAAATACTGTGGTTTGGATTGGCAAGATTCTGTATTGGAATTCCATACGCAAGATACAGCGTCAACCACGGCGAGTAGTGCGCAGGTTCGTCAGCCAGTGTACCAATCTTCGGTAGGTAAAGTGCAGCATGTTGAACAGCATCTAAACACACTGCGTGAAGCCTTAAGTGGTAAGTAACCTCTTACTTACCACTGCGGTGATATATCGCATGGTGCCGTGATGCGGGCTCCCTGTCCGCTGAACGGCACTGTGCCATGAAAGAAGTAACTTGGGAAGAATACGCAATATCCTACTTGGGGACATTTCGCATCGATTACAGGCGTGAGTCCAGGTAGTTCATAGCCGGGATCACCAAATCGAATCCACCCCGCCTGCGTTGCGTCATCTTGAGTAATTTGTTTCGGTAATTGAATGTAGGTACAACAGGATAGCCAGCCTTCCGGATGTACATGGTTGGTATGGAAACCCTGCTCTTTCAAGCATACGGACCATGCGCCTGTAAATCGGATACGTTCACTCTTGCGCTGTAAAAAAGGGTGGTGTGGATCATCGGGTAGACCTCGAATATAGTCACCTGCCGCTTGTTCAATCATCAGCTTCAGCTGGTTAATGATCGGCGCCTTATTCGCAAATAAATTCCCCATGGTCTGTGTTCCATGGCGGACGCTTTGGTCTAATGGGTGCTGAGTATTGTGGTGCATGCCCGTTAAAATATCTGCCAGTTCCTGCATAAATTCATCGATACTTTCGTAACCTGCAGGCGGTTGCAGCTCGATGATTTTCACAAACTGCTGATAGTTATTCAGAGAATGAGAACTGTCCGATTCGCCGAGTGCTTGTAGGCACAGTGCTTTATATGCAAGCATTTCTTGATTATATGGATGTTCCTTAGCGACAGCCTGTACATGCTCAAGTGCTGTCTTATACTCTCCGCGACGCATCAAATTTATCGCTAAATCGAGTTGATGGCGGATGTTTTTAGGATTCAATTTAACCGCAACTAAATACGCTTCCAATGCTTTATCAGGGTGATGATTGCGCGCATACGCGACACCCAACAAATGATGAAACTCAACCCATTTGGGGTGTTTATCCACCACATTACGACAAAGCTCTAACGTTTCTTCGAGTTTGCCAGCCATTAATTGATGCGTTGCGAAACTGAATAATAATGAACGAGACTGTGGTAATCGCTCGAGCGCCTGCTGAAAGGACTCCAGAAATTTTTCGTGCGGCCCGTATTCCCAATATAGTTTATTCAGTGCGACATGCGCATCGATATATTCAGGTAACTGACGAACGAGATTCTGCAAAATTTGTTCTGTTTTTTCATAGTTTTCAAGGTCGTAGTAAATACAAGCTTTAAGGTAGTCGACGACAGGAGAGGGCTGCTGCAGATTCTGTTTGGCTCGCAAAATAGCTTCCATCGCCTCGTTTGCTAATCCTAACTTACGAAAAAGTAACGCCTGAAGATAGTACGGCTCAAAATGTTGCGGTTGGTCTTGAAGGAGCGCGTCGATTTCTTGCTGTGCTAACTCGTACTGATCATGCTGGAGATAAAGTGCGATCAAACTTTTGCGTGACGGGCAATGATGCGGATTATGTTTGAGAGCTTGTTTTAGATTTTCGGCAGCGGCTTTCGGTTGATGCTGATGTTGTAGACATAAAGCAAGAATATGCAACACATCGGGGTGTTTGGCGTTGTAGCGAAGCAGGTGCCGGCATTGATGCTCTGCTTCGCTGTAATTCTCTGTGCGAAAAGAGATGACAGCTTCTTGGAACAATTTTTGGACATCGGTCATAGTTACTACACTGTTTATTATTATTGTTGTGTAGTTTTTGTACCACTGAGCGACGAATGGATCAAGTTCTGCGATTAAATGCGTATTGGCGTCCTCGGCAGGAGTCGAACCTGCGACCTGCCCCTTAGGAGGGGGCTGCTCTATCCAGCTGAGCTACGAGGACATAGCGATATCATAGACATAAAAAAACCAGCCGTAGCTGGTCTTTTTAATCTTTTATTCGTCTTTAACCGGTAATGCAATAAACGGCTTCTTACAGCGCGTTGATTTTCGCGTTCAAACGACTCTTATGACGAGACGCTTTGTTTTTACCGATAAGACCTTTAGTCGCGTAACGGTCAAGTACCGGTTGAAGGCTAGTAAATGCCTGCTGTGCAGTCGCTTTATCGCCTGCTTCAATTGCAGCAGTTACTTTCTTCATCAAGGTACGCATCATTGAGCGACGGCTCGCGTTGTGGCGACGGTTTTTTTCCGCTTGAACCGCACGCTTTTTAGCAGACTTAATGTTAGCCAAGGTGAACTCCTAAAATTCGTTATCTATGTGCAATGGTTTTGTAGGGCGGGGAATATGCCACTTCTTACCGTTAAAGTCAAGTGTGAAAAGCGTTATTCGTTATTCGTGCGCTTCGCTGTTCGTCCGTTACACTGTTCGTGAAAACGTCAAACAAGGAGTGTTGAGGATGGCTAGAGATTTGATTGTAACGATGATAGCTATAGACCTGTGTTGCGAGATTTATGAACTAACGCGCCAGTTTCCTGATTACGAAAAGTTTGGATTAAAAAGTCAAATGCAAAGGTGCGCAGTAAGTATTCCAAGTAATATTGAAGAGGGAGCGCACAGGGGAAGCAGTAAAGACTTCTTAAGATTTCTTTATATTGCTCGAGGTTCACTTGCAGAACTTAAGACACAGTTACGAATTGCTGTGCGACTGGGCTATATTAGATCTGACGAAAATGAATTATTATCACGCACATACCAATTATTAAATGCGTTGATTCATTCCCTGAAGCTTCGAATAGCGAAGCGGACGAACAGCGAAGCGCACGAATAACGAACAACGGGGTTCTCTTGTCAAAGTCACTTGCTAAATCCGGCATCATTGTCAGCTTCATGACCCTCATCTCGCGTGTGCTCGGGCTTGTGCGCGACGTCGTGATCGCTAATTTGATGGGGGCTGGGGCGGCGGCTGATGTGTTCTTTTTTGCGAATAAGATTCCGAATTTTTTGCGTCGGTTATTTGCGGAAGGGGCGTTTGCTCAGGCTTTTGTGCCGGTACTGACGGAGTATAAGCAGGGTAAGACGCTGGATGAGCAGCGTTTGTTGATTGCTCGTGTTGCGGGAACATTGGGTACGTTAGTCACTATTGTGACTTTGGTGGGGGTGATTGCGTCACCAGTGGTTGCGGCGATGTTCGGTACCGGTTGGTTTTTGGACTGGTATCATGATGGTCCGCAGGGGCATAAGTTTGTATTGGCGGCAGATCTGCTGCGTATCACGTTTCCTTACTTGTGGTTTATTACGTTTACGGCTCTGGCCGGTGCGATTTTAAATACGATTGGTAAGTTTGCAGTAGCCGCATTTACGCCGGTGTTTTTGAATATCGCCATTATTGTGTTTGCAATTTGGCTTGGGCCGCAGCTTGAACAGCCTGAATATGCGCTGGCATGGGGCGTGTTTGCGGGCGGCGCAGTTCAGTTTATCTTCCAAATTCCGTTTTTAAAGCGTGCTGGGTTGTTGGTAAGACCTCGATGGGGATGGCGTGATCCTGGGGTAACCAAAATCCGCACGTTGATGATTCCGGCACTATTTGGGGTGTCGGTGAGTCAGATTAACTTACTGCTCGATACGTTTATTGCGTCGTTTCTAATGAGTGGTTCGATTAGTTGGTTATATTACTCCGACCGATTATTAGAGTTTCCGCTTGGATTATTTGGAATTGCGATAGCGACGGTTATTCTGCCGGCTTTAAGCTCACGTCATGTCGACAAGTCAGCCGAGGAGTTCAGTCGCACTCTTGATTGGGGCATTCGTACGGTTGTGTTGCTGGGTTTGCCAGCGATGTGCGGTTTGATTGTGCTCGCGGAACCGATGCTGATGGTGTTGTTCATGCGGGGCGAGTTTACGCCTGAAGATGCGCGCCTGGCTTCCTATAGTTTGTTTGCGTATGGCTCCGGCTTATTGAGTTTTATGTTGGTGAAAGTGTTGGCGACAGGTTTCTACTCACGCCAAGATACCAAGCGACCGGTGAAATACGGCATCATCGCCATGGTTTCAAACATGGTGTTTAATATCGTTTTTGCGATTCCATACGGCTATGTTGGCCTTGCGATTGCAACTTCTTTATCTGCTGCTGTGAATGCCGGTCTATTAGGTTATAACCTTTGGCGGGACGGTGTGCTGAAACGGTACCCCGGAACTTTAACTTATCTCACGAAAGTTGCTGTTGCGGTGGCTGTCATGGTTATGGTGGTGCTGTATCTGGTGCCGTCACGTTCTTGGTGGCTAGCGGCTGAATTTGTAGATAGAGCGTGGCAATTGGCGATGTTGATTGGTGCAGGGGCAGGGACGTATTTGCTCTCGCTTATCCTTCTTCGCGTTGTAAAGAGCAAAAGCGATATTAGCAATTAGATATTGGATATTAGAAAAATAAGTGTGAGAGGGAACTGACATGAGGCTGGTCATAAACATCGTCTTGGTATTTACGTTGACGCATACGCTGGCGGGTTGTCAGGGGCCAAGTCGTCATAGCGATGCGGTGGCAATGAATGCGAGCAAGCAAATTTCTGACGTGTGTTCGACGGCAGAACAACCGGACCTGCCGAAGTATTCGTGCCTTGTCACTAGCGGCGAAGGGCAATTTCATGTACGCGCCATGGGGCTAAACAATCGCGGTCCAGCAGTTGTTCTGCTAGCTGGGCCTAATTACAATTTCCACAGTGATAGCGCTTGGTTTGCTGCTCTGCAACCACTATTGGCAAAGCAGTATCGGGTATACAGTGTTGATCGCCTTGGTAATGCGTTTAGTAGCAGTAGTGATGATTTGTCCTACCGTCGCTTTGCCGACGATTTAGCACAAGTGATGCAGCAACTAAAAGAGCCTCAATTGGCCGTGGTGGCCTTTGCCAGCGCGAGTATTAGCGCGCGTTGGTTCTATGAGCTGCATGGTGAACAATTTGATATTGAAGCCATGTTGTATATTGACCCAGATATTCCATTAGCGCATTCATTAAGCTTGTATCAGGGCTATCCAGCTGATTGGTATCGAGATAATTTAGCGGCGCTATTACCGCATTTGGCTGCTGGCAATTGGACAGAGCGAACGAAAGACAAGCTCGATGTGGAATATCAACAGATTAAGCAATGGGCTAATGAATATGGCACAGCTGTCGATTGGCGTTACCTTGAGCAAGTCATGCAGCAACGTTTGCTGATTTCGCATCAGCAAGCCAGAGCTCGCGAAATTGCCGCATACATTTCTGATTTAGACAGTTATGCGAGGTTGCCCATGATTACCGCGATACCGGTTAGTGTGATTGACAGTGACTTTGAGCAAAAAGACATTACTGCTGCGGCTGATGATGCTGAGCTATTGGCTGCGTTGCAAAAATGGCAGCAGGAAGGCAGTGCTTGGAGTGCCGAACAAGCTTCAGTATCGAACGGCCAGTATATTCCCCTAAGCGAAAGTGATCACATGGTGCCGCTGCAACAACCACAAGTTATCCAACAAGCACTAGAGTGGCTACTCCACCAGTAGCCCCTCGCCCTTCTAATATCCAATATCCAATATCTAATAGCTAATATCGCTTTTGCTTTTAACAGGTCTTTATTTGGTCTTTATTTGGACTTCTTCACCAATCTCGTCTACTCTTATTCCTGTAACCACCAACAAGGAGAAACTCCCATGTATACCGTCAAACGCCCGCGCGTGACTACTGTGTCAGGGTTTAAAAAAGAAATTGCGACCATGGATGTGAATGAACCGGTTTTGGTGACCCAGAACGGTGAACCCTTGTATGTGGTGCAAGATCCTGCCCAATACGAAGCCATGCAAGAACAGATGGCGATGTTAAAAATGATTGCACTGGCTGAAAAGGATGTTCGGGCTGGTCGTGTTGTATCGAGCGACGAGTTATTCAAAGGACTGGAAGAAAAAGGTGCGCTCGATGACCAAAATAGTTAATTACGCTGACTCTTTTATCTCTCAACTCGATGCTGAATTTAATTATCTTCGTAAAAAGGTTGGTTCACGTGCGTCGTCGGAGTGGCTAGCCGAGATCATGAAACGCTTTGAAAGCAAAGTAAAGCCATTCCCTTTGAGCTGCGCGCGATGTGATGAAGCAATGATACTGGGTTATGATGATTACTACGAATATATTGATGCGAAGTCTCAATGCCGTGTGATTTATCGCTTCAATGATCAGGTGACTGCTTTATTGTTCATTCGAACTCGGCAAAGCCTTCGCGATCAACTATTGAATCTGGTATTAATGAGCCCTTAGTGTCTGGTTAGCGTTTGGCGAGCCTGTTATAATCGCCGCTTTGTTAATCACCTGAAATAACGACAGGCTTGCTACGCACTGATGCAGTTAATTCGCGGAATTCATAATATTCGACCTCAGCACCGTGGGTGTGTACTTACTATCGGCAACTTTGATGGTGTCCATTTGGGCCATCAGGCAGTGTTGGCGCAGGTAAAAGCGCAGGCGCTCGCGCGCGGCGTTCCGGCGACGGTGATGACGTTTGAGCCGCAGCCGCAAGAGCTGTTTCAACCGGATAAAGCACCGGCCCGATTAACTAATTTTCGTGAAAAGCACATGGCACTGCGTCAGCAGGGTATTGACCGCCATATTGTGATTGAATTTAATCGCAAGTTTTCTAATCTGCCGGCGCGCGAATTTATTGAACGTGTGTTGGTTGATATGCTCGGCGTACAATTCTTGGTGGTTGGCGATGATTTCCGCTTCGGTCATGGTCGCGAAGGCGATTTCGCGATGTTGCAACGCGCGGGCGCTGAGCTTGGCTTTGAAGTGGTGGACACGCAAAGTTATCGCCAACAACAGCAACGGGTTAGTAGCACCGCAATACGCCAGTGTTTAAGTGATGGTGATTTTACTCAGGCGGCAGCCATGTTAGGGCGACCTTATGCTTTCGGAGGGCGCGTTGTGCATGGTGAGAAAAAGGGTCGTACTATCGGCTTTCCAACCGCAAATATTCAGTTAAAGCGCTTGCGTTCACCCTTACAAGGGGTTTTTGCTGTGCAGGTGCAAACCAATGATGGCAAAATGCATGCAGGCGTTGCTAATATTGGTAGACGGCCAACATTAAATGGTGAGCGAGTGCAGCTCGAGGTGCATTTGTTCGATTTTGCGGGCGATTTGTATGGGCAGCAATTGCGCGTGGTGCCAACGCACTTTATTCGCGCTGAACAAAAATTCGCCGATTTCGCGCAGCTACAGCAACAAATCGCCGCTGACGCTCGCGCCGCGCGCGACCTTCGTCCGCAACGCTAACGCGCTGCTGTTCGTGTTTCGTCCGCTGCGCTGTTCGTGCGCTACGCTGTTCGATAGTACAGCCCCGAACAGTGCGAAGCACGCACGAACAGTGAACGCAGTGAACGCACGAATAACGAATAACGAATAACGCTTTTTATAATTTGAAAATTGAAATGAGCCATGGGGCACACGAGGCCCTCGAAAAAGGAATCAAAGATGACCGACTACAAACACACACTGAATCTGCCGGAAACTGAGTTTCCGATGCGCGGTAATTTGGCGCAGCGCGAGCCGCAGATGTTGCAACAGTGGTACGCGGATGACGTGTACGGCCTGATTCGCCAAGCGAAGGCGGGTAAGCCGGTGTTTATTTTGCATGACGGCCCTCCGTATGCGAACGGTGATATTCACATTGGTCATGCGGTGAACAAAATTTTGAAAGACATGATCGTGAAAGCGAAAACGCTGAGCGATTACGATGCGCCGTATGTGCCTGGTTGGGATTGTCATGGCTTGCCAATTGAGCTGCAAGTTGAGAAGAAACATGGCAAGCCAGGTAAAAAACTCAGTGTCGCTGAGTTTCGTCAAAAGTGTCGCGAATATGCACTGACTCAGGTCGACGGTCAGCGTGAAGATTTTAAACGTTTGGGCGTGTTTGGGGATTGGGATAATCCATATCTCACCATGAACCCACAGCAAGAAGCTGACAGTATTCGCGCACTTGCCAAAATCATCGCTAACGGTCATATGCAGCAAGGCTTTAAGCCGGTGCATTGGTGTACCGATTGCGGCTCGGCATTAGCTGAAGCAGAAGTTGAGTATCAAGATAAGCGTTCACCGGCAATTGATGTTGGTTTTACTCCGGTGAATGAAAGCGAGTTAGTCGGTAAATTTGATCACCCTGAAGGTCACTCGGGCGAAGGTGAGGTGATGGTCGTGATTTGGACCACGACGCCATGGACTATTCCAGCAAACCGCGCGATTTCATTACATCCGAGTCTTGATTATACGTTGGTTCAAGTTGAAGCGACCGATGAACGTCCGGCAATGCGTTTGGTATTGGCTGATGATCTGGTGAAGTCAGCCATGGAGCGCTGGGGCATCGATGCCTACCACAAACTTGGCTTCGCCAAAGGTCAAGCGCTGGAAAACGTGAAGGTAAACCATCCGTTGTTTGCTGAGGTGCAGGTGCCACTCATTCTCGGAGAGCACGTGACCACCGACTCGGGTACAGGCTGTGTGCACACAGCGCCAGGCCATGGTGTCGACGACTTTATTGTTGGACAACGTTACGGCATTGAAGTGTATAACCCAGTAGGCGATAACGGTGTGTATAAAGATGACACGCCAATGTTCGCTGGTCAGCACGTAATGAAAGCGAATCCGAATATTGTCGATGCGCTGCAAGAAGCTGGGCGGTTGATTCACCACGAAGCTTATAATCACTCGTACCCACATTGCTGGCGCCATAAAACGCCAATTATCTTCCGCGCTACGCCACAGTGGTTTATTAGCATGGACAAACAAGGTTTGCGCGCCAAAGCACTAGAGCAAATTAAGCAAGTGCGCTGGGTTCCGGAATGGGGTCAAAGCCGTATTGAAAGTATGGTGGATGGTCGTCCAGACTGGTGTATTTCGCGTCAACGTACTTGGGGTAATCCGATTGCCGTGTTTGTGCGCCGTGACAATGACGAATTACACCCACGTACGCTGGAACTGATGGAAGAAGTCGCTAAACGCGTTGAAAAAGATGGCATCCAAGCTTGGTTCGATTTAGAAGCGGAAGAGCTATTAGGTGATGAAGCGGCAGAATATCGCAAAGTGACCGACACCTTAGACGTTTGGTTCGATTCAGGTGTCACGCACGAAGCTGTATTGAATAAAACACCGGGTTTACAGTGGCCAGCGGATTTGTATCTTGAAGGTTCTGACCAGCACCGTGGTTGGTTCCAGTCGTCGTTATTGACTGGGGTGGCAATGTATCAACAAGCGCCATACAAGCAAGTACTAACACACGGTTTTACCGTTGACGGACAAGGCCGCAAAATGTCGAAATCCATCGGCAACGTGATTGCACCGCTTGAGGTCATGAATAAGTTAGGTGGCGATATCTTACGTTTGTGGGTAGCGGCAACAGATTACTCCGGTGAGATGACCGTTTCTGACGAAATTTTGAAACGTTCAGCAGATAGCTATCGTCGTATCCGTAATACCTCACGCTTTTTATTGGCCAACATTAACGAATTTGAGCCGAGCAAACACGCCGTAGCCGCTGATGATATGGTCGCTATCGATAAGTGGATTGTCGCGCGTGCGGTGAGCTTGCAAGAAGAAATCCTGACTGCTTTAGACGATTACCAATTCCACGGCGTGGTGCAAAAAATCATGCACTTCTGCTCTATTGAGTTAGGTAGCTTCTACTTAGACGTGATTAAAGACCGTCAGTACACCGCGAAGCGCGACAGCGTGGCGCGTCGCTCATGTCAGACTGCGTTGTACCATATTGCGGAAATGTTGGTGCGTTGGTTGGCACCAATTTGTAGCTTTACCGCCCAAGAAATTTGGGATGCGTTGCCGAAGCAACTGGCCAATGGTGAAGCGCGCGCACGTTATGTGTTTACCGAAAGTTGGTATCGTGAAGCGGCACAGATTAAAGTTAGTCCAGCCGATAACGCGTTATGGCAGACAGTGCTTGAAGTGCGCGATGAAGTAAACCGTACCCTAGAGCAAGCGCGCCGTGATGATGTGATTGGTGGTAGCCTGCAAGCCGAAGTGACGGTATATGCTGTTGCCGATATTGCTGCGCAATTAAGCAGTTTGAAAGATGAATTACGATTTGCCTTTATCACATCAGCTGTCAGTGTTGTTACTGTTGATAATGCGCCTGAAGGTGCGGTCGCAACTGAGCTAGATGGCGTGTGGGTAAAAGTAACTAAATCTGCTTACGAGAAATGTGAGCGCTGTTGGCATCATCGTGCGGAGGTTGGCACTATCGCAAACCATCCGACGCTATGCCAACGTTGTGTGACAAACGTTGATGGAGCTGGAGAGGAGCGCCATTTTGCTTAATAAGCCAACTGATTTACAAAAGCGCGCCAGTGGCCTGCGCTTTTTGTGGCTAACCTTATTACTTATTGTTTTGGATCAATTTACCAAGCAATGGGTGATTCGTGTTTTCGATTTATACGAAAGCATTGAGGTGATGCCCTATTTAAATTTGACCTACGTGCGTAACATGGGCGCCGCCTTTAGCTTCTTGAGCGATCAAGGTGGCTGGCAACGCTGGTTATTCACATTCTTAGCTATTGCGGTAAGCGTGGTGTTACTGATTTGGTTACGCCGCAATCCGGCCAATATGTGGCGCCAAAACCTTGCCTTTGCGCTGATATTAGCCGGCGCTATTGGTAATGTTATTGACCGCATTATGTATGGCTACGTTATCGATTTTATTGATGTGTATGTGAATGAATGGCATTGGCCAGCGTTTAACGTTGCCGATATGGCGATTACTATCGGTGCCATTCTCATGTTGTTAGAGGCGTTCTTCGAACAACGCCAGGAGCCACAGTCATGATCAGTCGTCTCCCGATCGAACACGGTCGCGAAGTGATTTTGCATTTTACTATTAAGTTAACCGACGACTCGGTTGCCGACAGTACGAAAATGTCGGGCAAACCAGCAAAGTTTCGAATGGGCGACGGCTCGTTAACCGAGAACTTCGAGTCTTGTTTAGTCGGCTTAAAAGCCGGCGACGAGCGTGAGTTTGAGCTAGCGCCAGAAGATGCGTTCGGTATGCCGAACAAAGATAACTATTATCAAGTAGATACCACCAAATTCGGCGCAGATCGCCCCGAAGTTGGTCAGATTTTCACGTTTCCGCAACCTGATGGTACGGAGTTGCCGGGCATTGTCCGAGCCATTAATGATCAGTTTGTGACGATTGATTTCAATCATCCGTTGGCGGGACAGCGTGTGCGTTTCGCGGTTGAAATCATTGAGGTAAACCCTTAGAAAAAATCGTTATTCGTATTTCGTACGCTTCGCTGTTCGTCCGTTCGACTTTGTCTCACTATTCGATTTCCGAACAGCACGAAGTGCGCACGAACAGCGAAGCGCACGAATGACGAACAACGCTATTGGAGTTTTTATGAACATTGTTTTGGCTAATCCGCGTGGTTTTTGTGCCGGTGTTGACCGAGCGATTACGATTGTTGAACGCGCATTAGAGATTTTTGAGCCGCCTATTTATGTGCGTCACGAAGTGGTGCACAACAAATACGTGGTGGATTCGCTACGGGCGCGCGGCGCCGTATTTGTTGATGAACTGCATGAAGTGCCAGACGATAGTATTGTGATATTTTCCGCTCACGGAGTATCGCAGGCGGTGCGCCAAGAGGCGAAAGACCGTGGTTTGCGCGTATTTGATGCGACTTGTCCGTTGGTAACGAAAGTTCATATGGAAGTGACGCGTGCTAGCCGCAAAGGACATGAATGCGTATTGATTGGTCATGCTGGACACCCTGAAGTGGAAGGCACTATGGGTCAGTACAATAATCCAAAAGGCGGCATCTATTTGGTGGAATCGGTTGATGATGTGGCCAAGCTGGAAGTTAAAGATCCGATGCAATTGCATTACATGAGCCAAACCACTTTGTCGGTTGATGATACAGCTGATGTGATTGATGCGTTACGCGAGAAATTTCCGGAAGTACAAGGTCCGCGCAAAGATGATATTTGCTACGCCACGCAAAATCGTCAGGATGCTGTGCGTGACTTAGCGGGCGAGGTTGACGTATTGCTCGTTGTGGGAGCGCGTAACAGCTCGAACTCAAACCGCTTACGTGAACTTGCTGAGAAAATGGGCACGCCGGCCTATTTGATAGATGATGCTACCTGCATTGATCAGGCTTGGCTTGAAGGTAAAGAGAACGTTGGTGTCACAGCTGGCGCATCGGCACCGGAAGTCTTGGTTCGCGATGTGGTGAAAAAACTGCAAGCATGGGGCGGCCAAACGGTGCAAGAACGCAGCGGCCGCGAGGAAAATATCACTTTCTCCATCCCACCAGAACTCCGTGTGGTTGAACTGTAGCCCGGCGTTTCACGCCGGGTAGCGCATCGCGCTGTTAATGTAGCACTTTTTTCAATGTGCGTTCAATTCGGGAATAACCGTGGCGTAGCCACGTCCCGGCGTGAAACGCCGGGCTACCGTCAATGTGCGTTCAATTCGGGAATAACCGTGGCGTAGCCACGTCCCGGCGTGAAACGCCGGGCTACCGTCAATGTGCGTTCGATTCGGGAATAACGTGGCTACTGCCAACAGGCGGCGGGGGTTTTTTGATCGTTTTGATTAATGCTCATCGTCGCACACTCCGTATCTGAAACCTGTGCTCCTTTCGCTGTCGCCGTTAACGTATATGTTTCAGCGGCAATGTCAGATGTACTAAAAGTGTAAAATTCGCTTGACGATGTAAAGCCAAGATCAGCAATAGTGGCGTAGCTGGTATTGCGTAATCTATACTCTTCTTGCGCCATCTGTAATTTCAGTAATTCGCCCATGGCGTCTGCTCTGCGGCTCTGTTTAACGTAGTCAGTAAAGTTTGGATAAGCGATGGCTGCGATGATACCGATGATAGCAACGACAATCATTAATTCGATTAAGGTCATGCCGCTTAACTTTTTTTCAACTTGCATTTATTCCACCTGTTTATACTATGCTAAGTGCATCTGTTCATTAGTACGATAATTTTGGACCAAACGCAATGCGTCAAGGATTTACTTTACTCGAACTTATTATCACGTTGTTAATTCTCAGCATTGTGCTGGGTTGGGGCGTGCCTGCGACCATTGAAATGGCGCGGACGATGCGTTTGCAAGGGGCGGCACAAGATACCTATGGCTTGCTGCAGTATGCACGCTCCGATGCTTTGAGTAGCGGCGAGAATCGGTTCGTAGTTTGGGATGATGAAAATGGAGAATGGTGCGCCGCCGTTGCCGACAATAATGATTGTGATTGCTTAACAGAAGATTGCTCTATCGACGGTGTATTGCGACAGATTAATGGTTCTGAATATTCGGGTGTGACGATGGCATCAGCTACGTTCTCCAGTGGCGAGTATACGCGCTTTGATGCGCTGCGTGGCCTAGCCGAAGGCAATGCCGGTACCGTGAGTTACCAGTTACGCGACAGCAGTAGCGCTGTGGAGCGTGAAGTGCGCGTGATTGTCAGTACTCTCGGACGCTTAAGATATTGCCAAGTGGGCGGTGTAGGGAGTTATCCAGCATGTTAAAGCAACGCGGCTTGTCACTCGTCGAATTGATGATCACGATTACGCTTGGTTTGATCTTAATGGCAGCGCTAACGTCGGTTTTTTCAGCTACGTTAGGCACAAACTCTCGAAGTTTACAGTTAAGTCAGCTCCAGGAAGAATCGACTGCGGTGATGGACCTTCTGTTGGGAGATCTGCGTCGCACCGGCTATCGCGGTGATGCGCATTTATTAGTGGTTGACCCAGATAATGCTGTCACTGCATTTAATAACTCAATTACCGTATCGCAACATCCTAGTGAAGTTGGCGCGAGCTGTTTGCTGTTTGAATACGATGCTGATAATGATGCTGTACATGATGGCGCGGTGGAGCAGTTTGGTTATCGCTTGCGCAACGGTCAGGTACAGCGCCGACAAGGCGGAGCTACTTGCGATCAAGACGGCTGGGAAGGATTAACCAGCCCTGATTTAATTCAAGTTGATGTGCTGGAGTTTATTTTAACCGAGCGCATGCTGGACGATGTGAACGAACAGGTTGTAGAGGTGTTGATGGTTGTTTCACTGCCAAGCGACGCCGAAGTATCACGAGAACTTGCAACAGAGGTGGTGCTGCGCAATGCGTTTTAAACAATCGGGCTTTGCCACAATTACAATCACCGTACTATTACTCTCTGTAATCATTCTGGTTACGTTGTATACCGCGCGTTTTAAAGTACAGGAACAACGTATCACTCGGAACCATGCCAGTATGCAAGAAGCCATGATGGTAGCCGATGCTGCCATTGAGCAGATTGTCATGGAAGTGAACGCAGAGAAGTCAAATTTAGATCGTACTATTGCGGGCGTGATAGGTGGTGCGCAATACACCGCGACGCTTTCTAGCACACGTTTCAATGACACTATTCGTGGTGACGTTGATATCGTTGATGTAGTGTTGACGGCTACTTCAGCCGATACTCGTGCAACTCGCACTTTACGCCAGCAAGTGGCGGTACTTCCGATGCTTCGTTCGGCGCCCGACACGCCAGTTGCCATCAAAGGTAGTATGAACGTTTCTGGTAACTTTAAAGTGGTAGCAAATCCGAATGGTGGCGGTGATGGTGTGCCATTATCGATTTGGACCGAGGGTGATGTCGACATCAACGGCAGTGGTAGCACCTGCGGCCAGCAAGAATTTACTGAAGGTAACTGCTCCTCGCAGCCGTTTAGTGAACGTGGCGATCATGGTGTCGATATTTTGGATAACGACCCGAACTTTCCTGATGACCTACTTGAATATCTGTTTGGTGTGCCGGAAGCACAATGGCAAGAATTACGAGATTCAGCCAACCAAATTGTGAATGGCTGTGATTCCATTGGACCTGCCTCAACGGGTTTGATTTGGGTAGTTGGCGACTGTGCGCCGTCGGTAAATATTGGCTCGCTTGAGAATCCCGTCGCCTTGGTTATTCAAGACGGTAGTTTGGCGATTAACGGTAACACCGAAGTCAATGGCCTAGTGTTTTCATTTCGAACACCGGGCAATTTGGCAACCCATGAATTAAAACTTAACGGTGGCGCGACGATTAACGGTGCGGTGATGGCGAACTTCGACCCGACGCTGTCGAACGGAACCCTGGTAGTGCGCTATCACGAAGAAGTGCTGACGAATTTAATCAGTAATGATGCCTTTAAACGAGTATTGCGTGTAGGAGGAAGCTGGCGTGATTTCTAATTCAGCTAAACTAATGTATCAACGCGGCTTCACTTTTGTTGAAGTGCTTGTTGCATTGGTCATTATCGCGATTGGCGTAACGGGCTTGGTGAGCCTACAGCGAACTTTCATGCAAAGTTCGGTACGAGCTGCGGAACATGCGACAGCGCTTAAAATCGCACAACAACGTCTCGAAGAATTAAGGTTCGAAATCTATGCGGATATTGATGCGGGTACCGATAGTGTCTCTCTAGATGACAAAACCTACGCGGTCAGTTGGACGGTCGCACCGCAATACTTTAATGGCTTATGGCGTACAACCGGTGACCCCGACCTACCTGACCCGTTGCCGCCAACTCCTGATGCAAAATCGGTGACAATTGATGTGGCCTGGCAAATGCGCGGCGGTGAAAACCAAACCTTAAGTTTAGAGGGATGGATTGGGCGTATTGCGATGCGTGATGGTGGTCTAGCAGTTACAACGCCACCGCCACGTAACGAGCCGAGTGTGACCTATAACCCGGGCGCGGCACCGGAGGTTATCGCGGTGAAACTAACCGAAGATGGCACGGCTACGAAGTATCAAGTGAAAGAAACTACGCGTCCGACGCCGACGGTTATGCAACGTGGCGAACGGCTGACGGTTCGCTTTGATACGGTAACCTACGACGAAGCAACCCAAACGCAGCGCGTGGAAGACTTTATCACGATTAACTGTTCGTGCATGTTTACTGGCATTGAGTCAGAGGCGCAGACGCCGCACCGTTTAACGCTTAAAGATGGACGCTTAGTGCTGGATCCGAATGGTGGTCAGCCAACGCGTAAAATGACCGGTATTGTTAACCCGGCAGTTACTGACCAACCCGATCTGTGCACACAGTGTTGTCGTGACCATCATGATAACAACACGATGGTGAATGAACAGGTCGTATTTAAATACGACACCAACCGCAAAACGAACGGGAATCATCGTCATTTTTATCGTGATGCCAGTGGTAACTTACAAGAAGCTAACCAAGGTTCTAACAACGTCTATGAAGAATCCTGTCGCATGCGCCGCATCGATGGTTGGTATGCAATGTATCCAGATTGGCAATTCCATGCGGTGACGGCAACTTCGGCCGGTTATTTAATCAATGAAGTTGGAGCACAAGCATATACGCAATACGTGCGCGATGTGGTGAGAGCGTTAGTCATGGACTCAGCGTTACCAACAGCGCCATCTGGGCGCGATATCTCGGTAGCGCCTGGCTCGTATCAGCTAATTGGTCGTGGGATTTATTTAGATGACATGACCGATGCGCACCTTGCAGAAGTGCGTCAGTCGATCTTAAACAATGAACCGGATTGGATTGCCAAAGTACCATTTTATGAAGTTAACTTAACTTTGTTGGGCCTTTGGGAAACCACCAATACAGCGGTTGCTGACGTCACCAATGAACCTATTCAAACCATTGTTGACCCCGAACAGAATTACTACGGAACGTACAGCCGCGGTCGTATCAGCGCGCTTGACGGCGGCATTGCGACGGTAACGATGAACGCGGCATTGGGTAATGCCAGTGTTCTAGGTAGCCAACCGATTCACCCGCTTGAGGATGGCGAGCTAAGCAGTAGCGTTAATGTGACGGTAACGGCGTCGGACGGTACTACGCCACTCTACTCAGTGACCGGCGAAATTTACTGCCTACAATATAATGGCGATGCTTGTAAAAACACCCACTATCGTAATGTCAATGTCGCTGGTGTGGATGTGACCTGTACTTATTCTAAACAAGGTAATGCTGATACGGGTTCATATGCATGTAATGGCATCCCAGCGGGAACTTCAACGGTGATTAACTTTAGTAAATCAGGTTTTACCTTCACACCATCGAGTGTGACTATCTCGAATTTGAGTACCAACGAAGTGCATAACATTCGAATGGACGAAAATTGATGAGTAAGGCTTATATGGCCTTGTAAACCTGTGGTACTATCGGGTCACTTTTGTTGACCCGATAGGTTGCCTCAACTCCAATGTCTGTTGTTATCGAAGCCAAACAACTCACGTCGGTACGTGCAGGACGCACGTTATTCTCTGCACTCTCGCTACAACTCGGCGGCGGTGAAATACTCCATGTTGAAGGGCCAAACGGCGCGGGTAAATCCACTCTACTACGCATCATTGCAGGTCTGCTGCAGCCGCTTGAGGGCGAAGTTTGGCTATTCGGGCAACCGCAACAGGATGACCCTGAACTTTGGCAACGCCAAACCTTGTTCATTGGGCATAAGCCGGCGGTAAAAGCCGAACTGACCGCACTCGAAAACCTCCATTTTCAATCGCAACTTGATGGTGCCGCGCATGTTGATGCATGGCAGTTGCTGGAAACCGTTGGCTTATTAGGCCTCGAAGATATTCCCGCACAACAGCTCTCAGCCGGCCAACAACGGCGTATTGCCTTAGCACGACTATGGTATAGCCAAGCAAAGTTGTGGATTTTAGATGAGCCATTTACGGCTCTCGACACCTACGGCATTGAGTTATTGCATCAACGCTTTCAACGCCACCTTGAACAAAGTGGTTCAATTATTTTAACCTCGCACCAACCGCTCTCTTGGTCTGGTGAACGATTACAAAAAATTCGTATCGAACATAACGACGAGGAACTCGTTTATGAATAAAGCGAGTTCTTGGCAGTTAATGACGACGATTATGCGGCGCGACCTAGCGGTTGCTTTGCGACGACGAAGCGACGTTATCAATCCGCTGTTATTTGTGGTGATTGTGGTGACACTATTCCCACTCGCGGTGGGGCCAGGCCCAGATATTTTGGGTCGCATTGCAACTGGAGTGATATGGGTAGCCGCGTTGTTATCGTCATTACTTGGTTCTGAGCGTCTATTTCGCGATGATTTCCTGGATGGCAACCTCGAGCAGATGGTGCTATCACCGGCGCCATTACCGCTATTAGCATTTGGCAAAGTCGTTGTGCACTGGCTTCTTAGTGGCTTACCGCTAGTGATCCTCGCGCCGGTTTGTGCGTTATTATTAAAACTGCCGTTTGCCGCCTGGGGAACGTTAATGTTGACCCTCTTAGTGGGTACTCCAATGTTGAGCGCAATGACAGCCGTTGGCGCGGCGCTGACGGTGAGTTTAGGGCGCGGTGGCGCCTTGCTGAGTTTATTATTGTTGCCGCTTTTTATCCCTTTGTTGATATTTGCAGCGGCGGCAGTTGAGAGTACGCTGGTGGGTACCTCTGCTTATGGGCAAGTGTTACTATTAGCGGGACTGATGCTTTTAACCTTAACCTTGGCGCCTCTAGCAGTCGCAGCAGCAATTCGAGTGAGCGTAAATTAACATGTGGAAATGGTTACATCCGTACGCAAAAGGCGAGGCAACATACCGATTACTTGGTTTATGGCAACCGTGGTTAACCGGATTAGCGTTGGCGTTTGTTAGCGTTGGCTTAGTATGGGGCTTGTTTTATGCGCCACCGGATTATCAACAAGGTGATAGCTACCGCATTATTTTCATTCATGTACCCAGCGCGATGTTTTCGATGGGCGCTTATACCGGCATGGCGATTGCCGCATTAATTGCATTAGTCTGGCAAATTCGTACTGCAGAATGGGCGATCGCGGCCATAGCACCGGTGGGGGCAACGCTGACCTTTGTTGCGTTGTTTACCGGAGCCGTATGGGGTAAGCCCATGTGGGGTACTTGGTGGGAGTGGGATGCGCGTTTAACTTCGCAGCTTATCTTGTTGTTCCTATATATTGGTGTGCTGGCGCTTTACTACGCCTTTAACGATGCACGCACCGGAGCCAAAGCCGCGGCAATATTGGCATTAGTTGGTGTTATTAACGTGCCGATTATTCATTTTTCGGTGTATTGGTGGAATTCGCTTCATCAAGGCGCCACGATTACTAAATTCGAAAAGCCATCGATGCCGCCAGAAATGCTAATTCCATTGCTGATTAGTATCGCCGGTTTCCTGTTTTTAACAGCAGCATTGATTACCCAGCGGCTACGCAACGAAATACTAAAACAAGAACTACATCGTCCGTGGGCGATGGCGAAGCTAGGTGTGGAGGCCAACGATGGCGTTTGATAGTTGGCAAGAAGTGATTTGGATGGGCGGCTATGGGTTTTATGTTTGGCTGGCCTTTGGAGTATCAATTTTAGCTATCGCTATATTAGTGGTGCACGGGTTGTTGACGCGCAAAAAACTAGCGCAGTTAGCTGTGAAAAAGCAGCAGCAACAGCAACGTATCGCGCGTCGCAAACAGCAAGAGCGTCATAGGAGTATGGTGACCAATGATTCCACGTCGTAAAAAGCGCCTCGCTTGGGTTTTATCTCTAGTGGTTGGTGTCGCAGCCGCAATCAGTTTGATTCTGTATGCGCTCACGCAGAACATCGATTTGTTTTACACGCCATCAGAAATGATTGACGGTAAGGGTGCTGCGAAAGTACGTCCAGAAGTTGGTCAACGGATTCGTGTTGGCGGCATGGTTGTTGAAGGCTCAGTCAAACGCGATCCGAAAACTCTTGAAGTGAGTTTTAAAGTAACCGATACCGGGCCGGAAGTCACGGTGCTCTATACTGGAATTCTGCCCGATTTGTTCCGCGAGGGGCAGGGTATTGTCGCGCAAGGTGTGTTAGTTGAGCCGACAGTACTGAAAGCAACCGAAGTATTGGCAAAACATGACGAAGAATATATGCCACCTGAGTTGGCTGAAGCGATGAAGGGCATTAAACACGTCAATCCGAATCAGCCAGATTACACCGGCTCAAAAACAGACGATTCTGAACCACAAGACAGCTCTGGAAATAACCAATGATTGCTGAATTTGGACAATTAACGTTAGCACTAGCGCTGGCGTTCTCCGTATTACTTGCGATTTATCCATTATGGGGTGCTTGGCGCGGCCATAGCGGCGCGATGTTGCTGGCACGACCATTTGCTTACGGACAATTTTTCTTCACTGCACTGGCGTATGCGGCATTAACCTACGGTTTTATCGTCAACGACTTCAGTATTGCTTACGTTGCGCACAACTCGAACACGGCACTTCCACTGATTTACCGAATTACAGCCGTATGGGGTTCGCACGAAGGTTCATTCTTGTTGTGGATGCTGATGCAAGCAGGCTGGATTGCCGCTGTGGCAATGTTCTCGCGACGGATGCCGTTAACGATGATGGCTCGTGTATTAGCGGTTCTTGGCCTTATCAGTATTGGTTTCTATCTATTTATGCTGAGTGTGTCGAATCCATTCGATCGGGCATTGCCGTTAATTCCAGTCGATGGTCGCGATTTGAATCCATTGTTGCAAGACCCCGGCATGATCGTTCATCCGCCGCTATTGTACATGGGTTATGTTGGTTTCTCTGTGGCCTTTGCGTTCGCCATTGCGGCACTCATGAGTGGTAAGTTGGATGCATCGTGGGCGCGTTGGTCGCGTCCTTGGGCAACGGCCGCTTGGTGCTTCCTAACTCTTGGTATTGCACTTGGTAGTTGGTGGGCTTATTACGAACTCGGCTGGGGTGGCTGGTGGTTCTGGGATCCAGTTGAAAACGCAAGTTTTATGCCTTGGCTGGTTGGCACCGCGTTAATTCACTCACTGGCTGTGACCGAAAAACGTGGGGCGTTTAAGTCATGGACGGTATTGTTGGCGATTTCGGCATTTAGCTTAAGCTTACTCGGTACTTTCTTGGTGCGCTCTGGCGTCATTGTCTCAGTGCATGCATTCGCGACCGACCCTGCTCGCGGCTTGTTTATTTTAGGCTTGCTTGCCGTGGTTATTGGTGGCTCGTTACTGTTGTTCGCGCTGCGTGCGGGCGCGGTCAACAGCCAAACCAAATACGAAGCGATTTCTCGAGAAGTGATGTTGCTCGGTAACAATATCTTGCTAATGGCCGCCACTTTGGTGGTGTTGCTCGGTACACTGTTACCGCTGGTGCATAAAGAACTTGGGTTAGGTTCGATTTCAATTGGTGTGCCGTTCTTTAATCAAATGTTCACGTGGTTAATTGTACCGTTTGTTCTACTGATGGGGCTTGGGCCGCTATTACGCTGGCGTCGACAAGACATGAAACCGCTAGCAACTGACTTATTCCTTGCCTTGGCGCTGGCGGTATTACTTGGTTTTGCGCTGCCTTATGTGTTTGCTGATCAAATATTGGCGATGACGGTTTTAGGCTTAGTCATGGCGTTGTGGATTGTGCTGACGTTAGTTGCTGAGTTGAAACAACGCATTCAGCAGCGCGGTCAAGGGCTAGCAAGTTTGACGAAGTTAGGGCGTAGTCATTGGGGCATGGTGCTTGGCCATTTAGGTTTTGCGATAACTTTGGTGGGTATTGCTGCGGTGAGTCAATACGAAGTTGAGCGCGATGTACGATTAGCTCCGGGTGAATCAGTGCAAGTTGAGCACTATCGCATTCAGTTTGATTTATTAAGTGAGCAGCAAGGTCCGAACTATATCACTGACCATGCGGAATTTAGTGTTTTCAAAGACGAGCGCAAAATTGCTGATTTAGTGTCCGAAAAGCGCTTTTATACTGTGCAGCGCATGAGTATGACTGAAGTTGGTTTAGATTCAGGATTCTTGCGCGATGTGTATGTTGCTCTTGGGGAACCATTGCAAGACGATGAGAATCCAGATGCTTGGGCAGTGCGCATTTATATTAAACCATTTGTGCGCTGGATATGGCTTGGTGCATTGGTGATGGCGCTTGGTGGTGCCTTAGCAATGAGCGATAAACGGTATCGTTCGCAGCGCAAACAGCGAGGTGAATATGGCACAGCGTAGCAAATTACGTTGGGTGATCTTAGCCCTGCCGCTATTGGCATTTTTATGGCTAACCATCTTCTTATTACGTGGCTTGTTTTCCGACCCAACTGAGCTCAGTTCAGCGTTGGTCGGCAAACCTGTTCCGCAGTTTGAATTGCCGGACATTTACGACACCACCAACGTGCATACTGAAGAAGTGTTGCAAGGACGCCCGATGCTACTCAACGTATGGGCAACGTGGTGTCCAACTTGTCGCGCCGAGCATGAATATTTAAATCAATTGGCTGCGCAAGGCGTCTACATTGTTGGCTTAAATTATAAAGATGATTCACGCGCGAAAGCGGTGAATTGGTTGAACACCTTGGGTGACCCGTATCAAATTAATTTGTTTGATGAACGCGGCATGGTGGCGCTTGATTTTGGCGTGTATGGCGCGCCGGAGACATTTTTGATCAATGCGCAAGGCGAGGTGGTTTATCGCCATGTTGGCGACGTTAATGACCGCGTTTGGAATAACGTGTTAGGGCCACAGTACAACGAATTGATGCAGGCTTATGAGAGCGCAGGAGCGACACCATGATACGAAGCTTAATCACCATGTTGCTGGTTGCGATTGGTGTAGCGGTGAGCTCGTGGAGCATTGCTTATGCAGCCAATCTTGAAACCTACAAATTTGACGACCCGAAAAAAGAAGCACTATTTCGTGAACTGATTGATGAGTTGCGCTGCCCGAAATGCCAGAATCAAACGATTGGTGACTCTGATGCGCCACTTGCGAAAGACTTGCGCGACCGCACCTACATGATGATTCAGCAAGGCGCTAGTAAACAAGAAGTAGTGGATTACATGGTTGCGCGCTACGGCGATTTTGCCTATTACCGGCCACCGGTCAAGTTAAGCACAGTCGTGTTATGGTTAGGCCCAGTTGTTGTCATATTGGTTGGCGCTGGTGTGATTTTGATGCGGGTACGTTCGCGCAATAATGCCGAGGTTGAGTTGAGTGAGCAAGAACAGGCGCAGCTGGATACGCTGCGTGACTCAGAGTCAAGCGATTCAAAACAGGATAAATCATCATGATTGTACATATTGCGTTGATTTTAGCCGTTGCTTTGGCTGGAGGCTTGTTTTTACTGTTAACTGGGCGCCGGCAACGTGATCAACAACGCACGCGCTTGGACGTGAACCGCGAGTTGTACGAACAGCGTAAATTAGAGTTGGTGCAAGAACGCGAAGACGGTTTGCTGACCGATAATGCATTTGAGCGCGCTAATGCAGAGTTAGATAAACGTTTTGTTACTGAAAATTCTGAGTTAGAGCAGTTGCATGATCAGCAAGTTGGCCGCAATATTTGGTTGCCGGCGGTATTGTTGGTGGTGTTAACGATTGTTCTTTACAGTTTGTTTGGTAGTTGGTCATTGCAACGCCAAGCGGATGAAGCCGTGCAGGCGTTACCTGAATTAGGTAAGAAGGTTTTAACCAACGACAACGCACAAACGACACGCGAAGAACTTGAAACGTTCGCGTTGGGTTTGCGTCAACGCTTGGCGCGCGAACCAAACGATGCCGTAGCATGGCTAGTCTATGCTCGTTCAATGACTGCGCTAGGGCAGCTTGAACAAGCGATAGAAGCTTACAAGAAGTCACTCCAGATTGAGCCGAATCGCATTGGCACTTTGCTTAGTTACACGCAATTGTTATTGCAAACCGGTGATGACAGCATGATGCCAGAGGCTGCTTCCTTGCTACGTCGGGTACTTGAGCAAGAGCCGAGTAATCAAGAAGGCTTGTCGTTGTTGGGCTTTGTTGCGTTCCAGCGTGGTGATTGGCAGCAAGCAATTACCGCTTGGGAATTGTTATTACAGCAGATTCCGGAAGCTGACGAGCGTTATGAACCGGTTGCGACTGCTGTCGCCGATGCGAAGCAACGGTTACAAGCAACAGAATTAGAGCTAACCGTTACCGTTGACGTAACCGAGGCATCTAAAGCGCTGATTCCAGAGGGAGCAACACTGTTTGTGTATGTGCGTGCAGCCGAAGGGCCAGGTATGCCGGCAGCGGTCGTTCGTCAGCCAGTAACTGAGTTTCCGGTGACGGTTACTTTGTCAGATGCCAATGCGATGCTCCCAGATTATCGGATGAGTCAACTGAACCAATGGCAGGTGATGGCACGTATATCAGCTGATGAGCAAATCGATGCGGCTGAGGGTGATTTGGATGCGACGCCGGTAATTATTGAGCCAGCCACCACCACAGTCCGGTTAGAGATTAAATAAGAGCAAGTGCGATATTAGCTCTTGGATATTAGATATTAGAAAATGCTCAGAACATCAGCTCCAATATCTAATATCTAACGGCTAATATCGTTTTTGGTTTTTTAAACGGAGTTTTTATGAATAAGTTTATTGCAATTGCTGCAGTTGTCCTTCTGGCAAGCGGTTGCGCTAGTGCCCCGCAGGATGATCCTTGGGCTGACGAAAGAGACCCATTCGAGCAGGTCAACCGTGATGTGTGGGATTTCAATGAAGAGCTTGATGATGCAGTGATTCGTCCTGCAGCGAAAGCCTATAGCCATGTGCCGAAACCGGTTCGTAAAGGCCTGTCAAACGCGGTCGAGAACCTCGATGAGGTATCTTCGCTTGTAAACAACGCTTTACAAGGCAAAGCGGTTGATGCGGGTGTGAGTTTTTGGCGCTTTGCGATCAACAGTACCGTTGGGGTTTTGGGAATCTTTGATGTGGCTACTGAAATGGGTATTGAGCGTCGCGAGGAAGGCTTTGGTGAAGTGTTAGCGTCGTACGGTGTTGCCGATGGCCCATATTTGATGCTACCCGGATTAGGTCCAACCGTGGTGGTTGATCGCGGTGGTGATGTAGTTGATGGTATGTACTTCCCGCTGGATAATATTAATGGTCCAGCAAGCGTGGCAAGATGGATGATCAAAGGTCTAGAAGCACGTATTCAATTGATGGATCTTGAACCGATGTTGGAAGAATCACTGGATCCATACTCATTCGTGAAAGAGTCTTATTTTCAGCGTTGGCAGGACAAAGTTTATGATGGAAATCCGCCAGCCCCACCTCAAGAAGAAGAGCTGGACGACGATTTTTACGACCAGTTTTAAGCCTCGAAGCCTTGCACCATGCAAGGCTTCTGCGTTATAAAAGCCCGTCACTGTTATAACTTGAATAACTATAATTACATTTACTGAGGAATATTTTATGAGCCAGGCGCCTGCGAAGTCTGAACTTTGGGGTCACCCGAAGGGCCTGTATGTGCTTTTTACTGCCGAAATGTGGGAGCGTTTCTCTTACTACGGCATGCGCGCATTGTTAGTACTTACTTTGGTTGCAGCAACCGAAGCTGCAAACCCAGGATTCGGTATGAGCGACGCCGATGCGTTGTCGCTTTACGGTATATATACCGGCCTTGTTTATTTCACGCCATTGATTGGTGGTTGGTTAGCAGATAACTACTTAGGTCAGCGGCGCTCAATTTTGTTAGGCGGTATTTTGATGGCCGTAGCGCAATTCACATTGTTTGCTGCCACGCCGCACAGTATTGAACTGTTCTATGTTGGTTTGGGTATCTTGATTGCCGGTAACGGTTTGTTTAAGCCAAACATTTCAACGATTGTTGGTGATTTATATCAACAGGGCGATGCACGTCGTGATAGTGCATTCTCAATTTTCTATATGGGTATTAACCTCGGTGCGTTCATCGCTCCGTTGGTTACTTCAACTTTGGGTGAGAGCGCTGATTACGGCTGGCGCTGGGGTTACTTCGCAGCGGGTGTTGGTATGACGCTTGCGGTGATTACCCAAGGTTTATTTTTCCAACGTTTCTTAGGCGATATTGGTAAAATTCCTGGTGCAAAACGTGATCGTGATGCGGCTGGTGGTGTGAAGAAGCCGTTGTCTAAAGTTGAGCATGATCGTCTACGCGTAATCTTGTTCTTGTTTGTGTTTGTTACCGTGTTCTGGTTAGCGTTTGAGCAAGCCGGCGGTTTGATGAACATCTACGCTGATCGTTTCACCGACCGAATGATTGGTGATACGGAAGTGCCAGCCGGTTATTTCCAGTCGTTAAACCCATTGTTCATTTTGTTATTCGCACCAGTCTTCTCATTTTTGTGGATGTGGTTGCATAAAAAAGACAAGAGCCCAGATGCGCCAATTAAAGTATTTGTTGGTTTAGTTCTGACCTCAATCGGTTTCGTGTTCTTGATTCTCGGCTTGTTCGAAATTCAAGTCACTGGCAAAGCAAACATGATGTGGTTGGTTTTAGCCTACATGTTCCATACTTTGGGTGAGCTGTGCATTTCACCAGTTGGCTTGTCATTGATGACTAAGTTAGCACCGCTGCGTTTAGCTTCACTCGTGATGGGTATTTGGTTCTTAATGCCAGCTATCGCCAGCTATCTTGCTGGTATGGTTGGAGCGTTTAGTGAAGAAGCCGACAAATACGAGTTTTCAATTAATCTTGCTAACGCCATTGGTCTCGAAGCGCAATATTCAGGACTGCTAGTAGTATTTGGTGGTGTAGCTGTTGGTTTGTTGGTATTTGCGGTTATTCTTTGGCTCATCTCAGGTATGTTGGTGAACTGGATGCATGGTGCCGAGCGCGCAGCTCCTGCAACTGTTGCTGAAGGTGTTGACCAAGAATTGGATGCGGTTGCCGAGCATGAAGGCTTAGGCACTAAAGCTGAAAAGCAATAAAACTTTAAACAATAGGATTTGTTAAGCATGGTAAAAAAAGTTGTGATTCCGGTGGCAGGTCTGGGGACGCGGATGCTGCCAGCAACCAAAGCAATTCCAAAGGAAATGCTGCCGTTGGTTGACCGGCCGTTGATTCAGTATATTGTCGACGAGTGCGCGGCGGCTGGGTTAACCGATATTATTTTGGTAACCCATTCGAGCAAAAGCGCGATTGAAAACCACTTTGACTCGAATTATGAGTTAGAGGATATGCTGGAGAAACGGGCAAAAGATCAACTTTTAGCCGAGGTGCGGGCAATTTGCCCGCCTGAGGTAACTGTGATGGCGGTGCGCCAAGATGTTGCTAAAGGTCTTGGCCACGCTGTGCTTTGTGCACGTCCATTGATTGAAGACCAACCGTTTGCGGTGGTATTGCCTGATGTTCTAGTTGACGCTGTTAGCTGCGATTTAAACCGCGACAATTTAGCCGAAATGGTCGCCAACTTTAATGCATCAGGTGCCGCTCAAGTGATGGTTGAAAAAGTACCGGCTGAGCTGGTTAACCAATATGGTGTTGCGGATATTGATGGCGTTCAATTAGCGCCGGGCGAGCAGGCTTCAATTAAACGCTTGGTTGAAAAGCCACCGATAGCTGAAGCACCGTCAGATTTAGCTGTTGTTGGTCGTTATGTGTTCCCAGCTGCGTTGTGGACGCTATTAGAGAAAACACCACCGGGCGCTGGCAATGAGATTCAGTTGACCGATGCCATGGCGATGTTGCTTGAACAACAACCTGTGAATGCTTACTACATGAAAGGTAAAAGCCATGATTGTGGGAATAAGCTCGGTTACGCTCAAGCCTTCGTTGAACATGCGGCGCGTCATCCAGCCTTTGGAGCGGACTTCAAAGACTGGCTTCGCCAACTGAGCTAGACGAAATATGAGTAGCCCATCACGCTGGCGCCGTATAGGCAACGACTTGAAAGCGCTACTCACCATTCACAAACATCCTCGGCCGTGGCATTTACCCTTAGTCGCGGCATTGGCTGCATCACTACCGATGTTCTTGGGGGCGCTGACTGACACCATGAGTCAGGCGGTACTCGCAAGTATTGGTGGGCTCGTCATCATTTATATGCCACATGCACCGCTAATGCGCCGATTAATTACGGTGATTGTGGCGCTGTTTGGCTTTATTGTTAGCTTTTCCTTTGTCGACAGCCTCAGCTTTAACCCTTATGTTGGCGCTTTCGCTGTGGCATTGATCACAATGCTAGCAAATGGACTGGTGCGCTATTGGCAGATCCCGCCACCGGGCCGTTTCTTTTTCATCATGATTGCTGCTTTGGCGGCAACCCTGCCGTTTGATATTGCGTTACTTCCTGTGCGTATTGGTTGGCTAACGGTGGGTGCGATTTTTGCTGTCGTGCTAGTGGTGCTATATAGCTTAGCGATACCGGTAACACACCACGCCAAGCCGATAGAGCCTGTTGCACCCGTGTTTCGTCGTGAAATTATCACTGAGTCAGTTTTGATTGGAATGATTGTCGGCGGTAGTCTTGCCTTAGCCAATGGCATTGGATTGGTTAATCCATACTGGGTGCCTATTTCGTGTGCTGCGATCATGCAAGGCGCCACCGTGCGAGACATGCGTCATCGCAAAATTCATCGCATTAGTGGCACTATTATTGGAATGGCTCTGGCCTATTGGCTGTGGAGTTGGAACATGTCACCGCTACAGGTTGCCTTGGCGGTGTTTGTATTGATGTTTATTATTGAGACGTTGATTGTCCGACATTACGGATTAACCGTCGTGTTTATCACGCCAATGACATTACTCTTAGCTGAATCTGCGTTAGGCAACTTGGCTCTTGAAGAGCTTGTGCAAGCTCGTGTCGTGGATATTGCACTTGGTAGCACTATTGGCTTCGTTGCAGGCTGGCTGTTGCTTTACCGTCGCCAACGCGCTTCAAGGCTTAATTAATCAGCTAAACTCTCTGTTACTTTTGAAACGGAGAACCAGCCATGGAAAGCAAATTGGGACATGATCGCGATGAATCGCAAAATGAACTCACTCGAAAACTTGCCAAATTATTGCGGATTGAACGCAAATATCACATGAGTCAAGAAGCTCTATCCGATCGGATAATATGTAGCCGCGCTTCTATCTCGCGCATGGAGAGTGGTGGGAATGTTCGAAGCGATATACTAATAGCCTCACTTGTAGAGCTTGAACTCGCCGAGCACTTTATCGTACTTATTGATAGTTTACTGGCAGAACCTCCGGAGAAACGCGCTCGGGACGAGCGTCAACGAAGATTCGACGCGATTATGGCTCCATATCGGTGAATTTCAGTATCAAAAATGATCTATCTGACGTATGTATATCGCCTCAAAATAAAGTCGTTCAGTTGCAGCAATAAAGTTACAAATTAGCCCCCTCTTTTTGTAACTTTATTGCTGCAACTGAACACTGAAAATAAATTAGGGCACCCTAGCTCTAGCTCTGGCTCTAGCTCTAGCTCTAGCTCTAGCTCTGGTTCTGGCTCTAGCCCCAACCCCGACTTGGGGGATAAGCGTGGCTATAACGATGCTGCGCATCACCCGGCGTAGAACGCCGGGCTACGGGTTGGCGATGATCACGGCGCGGCGAGGGGCTGGGAAGCCTTCGATGGTGCGGCTGCGATCATTTGGATCGAGGAAGTCAGCGAGTGATTGACCTTGCATCCATTCGGTGGCGCGCTGCTCTTCAAGCGTGGTGACAGATTCGTCAACGACACGGGCGTTCTTGAAGCCGACGCGGCTCATCCAATGTAATAGCGCTTTGGTACTTGGAATAAACCAAACATTACGCATTTTGGCGTAGGTTTCGCCTGGCACTAGTACGGTGTGTTCGTCACCTTCTACAACTAATGTTTCCAGCACGAGCTCGCCGCCTGGTTTTAATTGGGCGCGAAGCTGTGTCAGGAAGTCAATTGGGGAGCGGCGGTGATACAAAACGCCCATGCTGAACACGGTGTCAAAGGCGCGCAATTCAGGTAAATCTTCGACCCCAAGCGGGAACCAATGTGCACGAGCGGCAAGCTCGGCTGGCATGAAGTGTCGAATTGCCATGAACTGTGCCATAAATAATTGGCCCGGGTCGATGCCCCATACTTGGTCAGCACCGGCTTCTAGCATGCGCCATAGGTGATAACCACTACCACACCCGATATCAAGCACTTGGCGGCCGCTGAGGTCGCCGTTGTTGCTAAGGTGCGGTAATACGCGTTGCCATTTGAAGTCAGAGCGCCATTCGGTATCAATGTGCACGCCATGCAGGTCAAAAGGGCCTTTACGCCATGGCGTGAGCTGCATCATCAGGCCACGAATACGATTTTGCTCACCGTCGCTAACACTGTCATTGTTGATGGTTACCGTATCCGCGAGAGACACATGTTGTGGCTCGATGTGAGGTAACTGCGCAACGCATCGGAGCCATTTCGGTAATTCGCCGTGCTGTTGTTCCTTTTGCCAGTTTTCCAGTTGCGCAGGCAAGGTTGTCAGCCAGTGTTGCAATGGTGAGTGGGCAACAGCGATAAGGTCTTGGGCGAATAAATTCATTAGTTCTCCAGTTACTTGACGGCGAGCAAGGCGGCGAAATTGTAGCATTGGAACCACACTTGCGTGTGCTGAAAGCCAATTTCGCGCAGACGTTCGTGATGTGTCTCAAGCGTGTCGATGCGCATGACGTTTTCAATTGCCGCACGTTTCTGGGCGATTTCGAGTTCACTATAGCCGTTTGCACGTTTAAATTCGTGGTGGATATCTACTAGCAGTTCATTCATTTGCTCATCGGCACTGCGGAATTTTTCGCTCAGTAGCAACACGCCGCCGGGCTTTAAACCGTCGTATATTTTTTTCAGTAAGTCATAGCGCTGCTCAGGTGGAACGAATTGCAAGGTGAAGTTCATCGTCACCACCGAAGCGTTTTGAATGTCAGACTGCTGGATGTCTTCGCAGCGCACACTCACAGGTACGTCGCTACGATAGCCTTGCAAGTGAAGCTTGCAGCGCTCAACCATGGCCTCTGAGTTATCGATACCGATCACTCGAATATTATTGAGGTGCTGGCAATTCTGGCGCATCGCTAAAGTTGCCGCGCCTAATGAGCAGCCTAAGTCATAGAGGTTTGAATCAGCCTGCGCGAAGCGTTTAGTGAGCTGGCCGATACCTTGCAAAATACTTTGGTAACCTGGCACTGAGCGATTGATCATGTCGGGAAATACTTCCACCACGGTTTGATCAAACACAAAGTCGCTTACTTGCGGCAACGGTTCGGCGAATATCGAATCTTTTTTCGTCATACGTCTTAATAATCTTTGTCTGACAGACAGTACATGTATTTTAACGTAACGTGGCTATAAACAGTAGCACTAGAAGCTGTATCATTACTAAATTGCGCCGACAGTTACTGACATTCAGTGTAAGTCCGTTATAATGTGCAGCTTTGTAAATTCTTAATTTGTGGTAGGGATGATCCCATGCGTAGCCATTACTGTGGACAGCTTGAAACGAGTCTTGTAAACCAATCCGTAACTTTATGTGGTTGGGTGAATAAACGCCGCGATTTGGGCGGTTTAATTTTTATTGATATGCGCGACCGCACTGGTCTGGTGCAGGTTGTATTTGACCCTGACCAACAGGCGCTATTTGAGACTGCGAACAAGTTACGTCAAGAGTTTTGTATTCGTCTAGTGGGTACTGTACGTGCGCGTCCTGAAAGCCAAGTGAATAAAACCATGGCGACCGGTGCCGTCGAAGTGATGGCGACAGAGCTGGAAATTATCAGCCGCGCTGAACCGCTACCAATCGATTTCAACCAGCAGGTGAGTGAAGAGCAACGTTTGCGCTTCCGGTATTTGGATCTGCGTCGTCCAAACATGAACCATAACCTGCAATTCCGCGCCAAAGTGACCAGCGCAGTGCGCCGTTTTCTAGATGACAGCGGTTTTTTAGATATTGAAACACCAATGCTTACCCGAGCAACGCCTGAAGGTGCGCGTGATTATTTGGTACCAAGCCGAACGCACAAAGGCAAGTTCTTCGCATTGCCACAGTCACCACAGCTGTTCAAGCAATTGCTGATGATGTCTGGCTTTGACCGTTACTATCAAATCGTCAAATGCTTCCGTGACGAAGATTTGCGTGCTGATCGTCAGCCTGAATTTACTCAAATTGATATTGAAACGTCGTTCATGACTTCTGACCAAGTGATGGCGGTTACGGAGCAGATGGTGCGTAAGCTTTTTGCTGAGATGCTCGACGTAGACTTGGGTGATTTCCCGCGTATGACGTGGCATGAAGCGATGCGTCGCTTCGGTAGCGATAAACCTGACCTGCGTAATCCGCTTGAATTAGTTGATGTCGCTGATTTGCTCAAAGATGTTGAGTTTAAAGTCTTCGCTGGCCCAGCAAACGACCCGAAAGGCCGTGTTGCTGCGCTGAAAGTGCCAGGCAAAGCGGAAGCGATTTCTCGTAAGAACATTGATGAGTACACCAATTTTGTTGGCATCTATGGTGCGAAAGGCTTAGCGTGGATGAAAGTAAATGATTTGAGTGCTGGTCGTGAAGGTATTCAGTCACCAGTTCTTAAGTTTATTCCAGATGATGCGTTAGAAGGTATTTTGGCACGCACTGAAGCGGCCAATGGCGATATTATTTTCTTTGGCGCCGATAAAGCGACAGTGGTTGCAGAAGCTTTGGGTGCATTGCGCTTAAAAGTGGGTAATGACTTCGAGTTAGTAAGTGACGAATGGCGCCCGTTATGGGTTGTTGACTTCCCAATGTTCGAAGAACACGAGGGCCGTTTACACGCGATTCATCACCCGTTTACAGCACCGGTTGGCGTGACGCCAGATGAATTGAAGGCGAACCCTGAAGGGGCATTGTCGAACGCGTACGATATGGTCCTTAACGGCGTTGAAGTGGGTGGTGGTTCAGTACGTATTCACAACAACGAAATGCAGCAAGCAGCGTTTGAAATTTTGGGCATTGGCAAAGAAGAAGCACAAGAGAAGTTTGGCTTCTTACTCGAAGCGTTGAAGTACGGCACGCCGCCGCATGCTGGTTTAGCTTTTGGTCTGGATCGTTTGGTCATGTTGATGGTCGGCGCGAGCTCGATTCGTGAAGTGATTGCGTTCCCGAAAACCACAACTGCGGCCTGTGTATTAACGGATGCACCGGGGCTCGCAAATCCAGAAGCTCTAGCAGAATTGAACGTTGCTGTTGTAGCGAAGGACAACGACTAAGACCTTTACTGATAGGAGCGAATCATGGCCATTATTCTGGGAATTGACCCAGGTTCACGCCTTACTGGCTATGGTGTGATTCGCCAATCAGGCAATCAAATTACTTACCTTGGTAGCGGTTGCATCAATGTGATGCGTAGCCTGAAAGGCGAAGCCGAACCGACTCTTGCCGATAAGCTCAAAGTTATTCATGATGGCATCGCTGAGCTTATCGCACAGTTTCAACCCACCGAATTTGCAATTGAACAAGTGTTTATGGCACGCAACCCAGATTCTGCGCTAAAGTTAGGTCAGGCTCGTGGCGCGGCGATTGTGGCGGCGGCCTGTGCCGGTTTACCTGTCGCAGAATATGCTGCGCGATTGGTAAAGCAAGCGGTGGTTGGCACTGGGGCAGCTGATAAAACACAAGTGCAACACATGGTCATGGCCATGTTGAAATTGCAACATAAACCGCAAGCCGATGCCGCTGATGCGTTAGCCGTTGCTTTGTGCCATGCTCATACACGAACACAACTTATACTAAAAACAACAAGGGGACGCGCGTGATTGGTCAATTGACAGGAACGTTAATCGCTAAGCAGCCACCTGAAATTCTTATTGATGTACACGGCGTTGGTTACGAAGTTCAAATGCCGATGACATGTTTGTATGAACTCCCAGATATTGGTGAGCAAGTGAAGGTCATAACGCATTTTGTCGTGCGTGAAGACGCGCAGTTGCTGTACGGTTTTAATACTTTTGCCGAGCGCACGTTGTTTCGCCAGCTCATTAAAGCGCAGGGCGTCGGGCCGAAGTTAGCGCTAACCATCATGTCCGGCATGACCGCACATCAATTTGTGCATGCGGTAACACACGATGATGTTTCAACCCTAGTGAAGCTTCCAGGCGTCGGTCGTAAAACCGCTGAGCGCTTGGTGGTTGAAATGCGTGATCGCTTGAAAAACTGGGGTTCGGCAACACCAGCCACTGATGCAGCGCCGATTGATTTTGGCGATATGAATCCAACGGTAAGTGCGAATTCGCCACGTGATGATGCATTGAGTGCATTGCTGGCTCTTGGCTATAAACCGGCGCAGGCGGAAAAAGCAGTTGCCGCGGCACTCAAAGCAGAACCCGAAGCTCCAAGTGAAGCCCTCATCCGCTTCGCTTTGAAAAACATGTAGCCCGGCGTTTCACGCCGGGTGGCGCGTAGCGCCGTGAATATATGGGCTTCCGCGGTGTCGTTACATTGTGTAACGGCCGGCAATAACAGCGCGTTGCGCTACCCGGCGTTACATTGTGTAACGGCCGGCAATAACAGCGCGTTGCGCTACCCGGCGTTACATTGTGTAGCGGCGGACAATAACAGCGCGTTGCGCTACCCGGCGTAGAACGCCGGGCTACGAGGTGTGAACAATGATTGAGCCAGATCGAATTAATCAGCCGCAGGCGAATAGCGAAGACGAGGTTATTGATCGTGCTATTCGGCCGAAGCAACTTGCCGACTATACCGGGCAGAAGCATGTGGTTGAGCAAATGGAAATTTTCATTCAGGCTGCAAAGCAGCGATCTGAGGCGCTTGATCATGTCTTAATATTCGGTCCGCCGGGTCTTGGAAAAACCACTTTAGCGAATATTGTCGCCAATGAATTAAACGTAAATATCCGGCAAACTTCAGGGCCAGTGCTGGAAAAAGCGGGTGATCTTGCGGCATTGTTAACTAATTTAGAAGAGCATGATGTGCTGTTCATTGATGAGATTCACCGTTTGAGTCCGGTGGTCGAAGAGATTTTGTATCCAGCGATGGAAGATTATCAGTTGGATATTATGATTGGTGAAGGTCCTGCTGCCCGTTCGATCAAGCTAGATTTACCGCCATTTACACTGGTGGGAGCGACAACAAGGGCAGGGGCTTTGACGTCACCGCTTCGCGATCGGTTTGGGATTGTGCAGCGCCTTGAGTTTTATAACGTGGAAGAACTCACCACGATTATTCGCCGCTCTGCTAAATTCCTGAACTTAGATTTAGAAGCCGAGGGCGCTCTAGAAATCGCTCGTCGCTCACGCGGTACGCCGCGAATTGCGAATCGCTTATTGCGCCGAGTACGAGATTTCGCCGAAGTGAAGAATAGCGGTCATATTGATCAGCCAACGGCCGCAGCGGCACTTGCTATGGTTGATGTTGACGAAGCTGGTTTCGATTACATGGATCGTAAATTACTGCTCGCCATTATTGAAAAGTTTATGGGTGGACCAGTCGGGTTAGATAACTTGGCCGCCGCCATTGGCGAAGAGAAAGATACGATTGAGGATGTGTTGGAGCCGTATTTGATTCAGCAGGGCTTTTTGCAGCGAACGCCGCGGGGACGCATTGCAACACCACACGCCTACGCCCACTTCGGCTTAGGTAAGGACTAAAAGCGTTGTTCGTTATTCGTACGTTCGCTTCGCTCTCTGTTCGTCCGTGCTTCGCACTTTTCGAATAGCGAAGCGCACGAACAGCGAAGCGCACGAAAAACGAATAGAGAAGCGTACGAATTTTAGGTAAAAAAAAGCCCGCTCAGGGAGCGGGCAAAATACAGAACAACAAGGAAGTTAAATCCAGGGAACAATAACAGGAAGAAGTGACAACCGGTCTCTTCGTATCTGATATCTGAAGCGCATTATACGGAGGACTGACCAGCATTCAAACGAGAAAAATTGTGTTTCACATAAAATTTACTAATGCGAAGCAAAAATAGCTGGTTAAAAAATGCGCTAACTAAAATTGGTCAGACCAAAATAAGGCTCGAATCTTAAGGGTTTTGTAAAAATTGGTCAGATCGTTAAGATAAAAAAATGTCTGGTGTAAAATTGAGCAACTTAACATTTGAATGGCCGATTCGGGTCTATTACGAAGATACAGATGCTGGCGGTATCGTTTATTATGCGAACTATCTCAAATTCCTTGAGCGTGCCCGAACAGAATGGTTACGCTCGTTGGGGATTGAGCAAGATACTTGGCTGCAACATCGTATTGGTTTTGTCGTGCGTCAGGTGCAACTGGATTTGCTGTTGCCAGCGCGATTTAATGATGAACTGACTGTCACTGTTGTGGTCGAACGCCTCGGAAAGGCGTCAGTAATTTTTGCGCAACAAGTCCTGCGAACTGACGGAACGCTGTTGTGTCAGGCGCAAATTAAAGCGGCTTGTGTGAATTTAGGAGAGCCTGGTGAAGCCGTGCGAGCGGTACCAATGCCAGCGGAAATTTTTGAGGTGTTAAAACGTGCAAACTGAATTGTCGATAACTGCGCTGATTTTAGAAGCAAGTATTGTTGTCCAGCTCGTTATGTTGTTGCTGTTGGCGTTCTCTGTGGTCGGCTGGATGATGATATTCCAGCGTGCCAAAGTCATTAAAACTGCGACACAACAGGCATTAAGTTTTGAAGATCGGTTTTGGTCGGGTGTTGACTTAGCACGGTTGTTTCAAGAAGTATCTGCGCGTGCCCAAAACGCCTCTGGTATGGAAAAGATTTTTCATGCTGGCTTTAAAGAGTTTGCGCGACTTCGCAAAAATGAATCGCTTAGCCAGCAGCAGATGCTCGATGCATCGTATCGTGCTATGCGAGTTGTGCACTCCCGCGAGCTCGACAGTTTGGAAAGCAATTTGTCGTTTTTAGCAACGATTGGTTCGATTAGCCCTTATGTCGGTTTGTTTGGTACGGTATGGGGTATTATGAATGCGTTTATTGGCTTAGGTGCAGTTCAGCAAGCTACCTTAGCCATGGTGGCGCCAGGTATTGCTGAGGCTTTGATTGCGACAGCAATGGGTCTATTCGCAGCAATCCCGGCCGTTATTGCGTATAACCGATTTAGTTATCGTGTTGAAAAGGTTGATAATCAGTACGTGAACTTTATGGACGAATTGATGGCGATTTTACAGCGCCAAGGTTCGCAAGCGAAAGCAGGTGCGGCGGCATGATGACGGTGACACGTCGACGCCGCAAACAGGTGTCGGAAATCAACGTGGTACCCTACATTGATGTCATGTTGGTACTGCTCATTATCTTTATGGTTACAGCTCCGCTGATTACGCAAGGGGTGAAGGTTGATTTGCCGAAGGCGTCTGCGGAACCATTGGACCCTGAGAGCAAGCCGCCGATTGTTGCCTCGGTAGATAAAGATGGTAATTATTATTTAAGCACGAGCAACGATCCTAATGCGGCGATTGATGTTGTCGATTTAGCGGTTGCAGTGCAAGCCGAGTTGCAGGTGAGCCCTGGACGTCCAGTAGTGGTTAAAGGCGATGGCTCGGTGCAGTATAATCAAGTCGTACAGCTCATGGTGCTATTGCAGAAGGCGGGTGTGCCTCAGGTTGGTTTGATGACAGATAACTCGGCAGGTGGTGAGTAGTGGCAAAGAAGAGTTGGTCATGGCCCAGTGATTGGACAGTGCCTTTGGTGCTGTCATTGTTGGTGCATGTCGCTGTCGTTGGGTTGATGATTTTTGGCATGCACTTTCAGATGCCGTTTGACAAGCCGCTACAAGTCGAGCTTTCGTCGCCAAATGCGCCGCAGCCGGATAACCAAGAAATTGTGCAAGCGGTGACGGTTGATCAGGCAGCTGTTGAGAAGCGGGTGAACGAGATTCGCGAACGCGAGCGTCAAACGGAGCTGGCTGAGCAACGCCGTCAAGCAGAGTTGGAACGTCGTGCTGAAGAAGCGCGTAAAGCGCGTGCAGCAGAGCAGCAACGCTTGCGTGAGTTGCAAAAGCAACAAGAAGCCGAGCGTCGTCGTTTAGAACAAGAGAAGGCTGCGGCGAAGAAGGAACGTGAAGAAGCCGAAAAAGCAGCCGCCGCGGCAGCTGAGCGTCGCAAACGTGAAGAAGCCGCTGCGGCGAAAGCCGAAGCTGAGCGCAAGCGAAAAGAGGAAGAGGCTCGTAAAGCTGAAGAAGAACGTAAACGTCGTGAGCAAGAGGCGCGTGAGCGTGCTGAGCGTGAGAGACAGTTGCAAGAAGAGTTAGCGCGTGAAGCGCAGGCACGAGCGGCAGCGCGACGCCAGCAAGTACAAACTGAACTAGAGCGCTATCGCGGACTTATTGCCAACGTCGTTCAGCGTAATTGGATTGTCGATGATTCCATGCGCGGCAAAGAATGTCGCTTGGATATTACATTGGCACGTAGCGGCTTTGTTACCTCTGTTAGCGAGGGAGAAGGCGACCGTGCGGTTTGTGAGTCAGCTCGTCGTGCCATATTGAAAATTGGTACACTGCCAGTGTCGCAAGACCCTGAAGTGTACGAACAGATGAAAAATATTACATTCCCATTTATCGCGGATTAAATGAAGAAGCTTATGATGAAAAAACTGCTCATTTGTGTTGTAACCGCGGCTAGCCTGCTGTTTTCCAGCCAGCCGGCCAAAGCCTCACTTGAAATTGTCATTACCGGCGGTATTGACTCGGCACGCCCAATTGCGGTGGTGCCGTTTAAGTGGTTAGGCAATGGACCAAAGCCACAAGGTCTTACTGAAGTTGTCGCGGCTGACTTAATGCGCAGCGGCAAGTTTAATCCAATTCCGGTAAACGGCATGCCACAGCAACCGTCAACCTCAGGAGAAATTGACTACACTGAGTGGGCAAGTTTAGGCGTTGAAGCGATTTTAGTGGGAACCATTGCGCCGCATTCGCTAGATCGTTATACCGTTTCTTTTGAAATTGTTGATATTTTACGTGGCCAAATTACTAGCGGCACACAAGTCTTGCGTAATGGGCAATTGGTAACTTCAGAAGATCATATTTTAGATGCACGCTCGAGCGTTATTTCTGGTGATCAGTTCCGTCAGTATTCACATCGTATCTCAGATATCTTTTACGAAACCTTAACCGGTCAGCGCGGTGCGTTTATGACGCGTATAGCGTATGTTACAGTTAATCATCAATTAGATAAGCCATATGAGCTAGTGGTTGCTGATTACGACGGTTATAACGAGCGAGTATTGTTACGTAGCCCCGAGCCGTTGATGTCACCATCATGGTCGCCGGATGGCAACAAGTTGGCTTACGTCAGCTTTGAGAACAAAAAACCTGAGATTTTTATTCAGGACATCTATACTCGTAGTCGAGAGCGGATGACACAGTTCCCAGGCATTAATAGTAGCCCAGTGTTCTCGCCAGATGGTAAGAGCCTAGCGATGGTGTTATCGAAAGATGGTAATCCAGAGTTGTATGTGATGGATATTGCGACGAAGCGTGTTCGCCGCGTCACAAACCATCATGCGATAGATACTGAACCAGCGTGGTCGCCGGACGGTAACTCGCTGATTTTTACGTCAGAAAGGGGTGGCAGACCACAACTTTATAGCGTAAATTTAAGTTCAGGCCAGGTTCGCCGATTAACATTTGAAGGCGAGCAAAACTTGGGCGGAACGTATTCGCCAGACGGTAAGCAAGTGATTATGGTTAACCGTACACAAGGTAACTATCATATTGCCCGTCAGGATTATCCGAATGGCACGATGCAGGTATTAACGCAAACTGCTTTGGATGAGTCGCCAAGTTTGGCACCGAATGGTAGTATGGTGATTTACAGCACCACCCATAATAACCAGCAAGTACTGGCGCTGGTATCGGTCGATGGACGATTTAAAGCGCGTTTACCCGCGCGAGAAGGTGAAGTAAAATCACCGTCGTGGTCACCGTTTTTACGTTAGTACGAATGTATTAAAGCAAGTTCAATCACTTACATGAAAGAAAGGAACGCGGACATGAACGCAAACAAAGCCTTAAAAAGTCTGTTCATTGCAGTACCTATGCTGACTCTTGCAGCATGTAGCTCTAACCAAGGTGCTGAAGAAGCTGTTGACCAGCAAACGAACCAGCAAGTTGAGCAAACACAAGATCAATCAGGTGTTGATGTTGGTGCTGTAGAGCGTGAGAAAACTCCTGAAGAAATTCGCGCTGAGAAAGTCGCTCAATTGCGTCAAGAAAACATGATTTTCTTCGCATTCGACGATTCACGCATTTCATCTGAGTATGCGCAAGTACTTGCAGCACACGCAGATTTCTTAGTTCAAAACCCAAATGTGACAGTAACTATCGAAGGTCACTGTGACGAGCGTGGTACACCTGAGTACAACATCGCGTTGGGTGAGCGTCGTGCGAAAGCCGTTGCACAATACCTGCAAAACTTGGGTGTTAGCTCAAGCCAAGTAACCACTGTTTCTTACGGTGAAGAGAAGCCTTTAATTAATGCTTCAAACCCAGACGCCTACGCGAAAAACCGCCGCGGTGTACTCGTTTACTAAGTAACTCTGGTTGAGCCAATGCAAAAAGTAATCTTAGTATTGGCCTTTCTGATTCCCGGTGTCCTGCACGCGCAGGCACCGGTTTCTAAGTTAGGCAGTGGGTCGTTAGAAGAACGCCTGAATCAACTTGAACGTGTTATGGATGCGCGTAATGCTGCGCAAATGGCACTATTAGATCAAATGTCTCAATTACAAGATGAGGTTGCCGATCTTCGTGGTAAAACCGAAGAACACGCTTACCAAATCGAACAAATTCTGCAACGTCAACGTGAAATCTATCAAGAGATCGACCGACGTTTAGCCGCACAGCCGGCAGCGCAGGCGCAGGCGCAGTCAACGCCAGTTAATACAACGGCCGTTGATACTGCGAGCTCTGCCACTTATTCTGCAAATCTTTCGGAAAACGAAGCGTATGAACAAGCCATTCAATTGGTTCTTCGTGATAAGCGCTACGATGCTGCAGTGCCTGCATTTGAATCATTTATTCAAAGTTATCCGAATTCGACTTACGTGCCAAATGCCCATTACTGGTTAGGTCAGTTATTATTTGCGGAAAGCAAATATGATCAGGCCAAAGGCCATTTCTCGACAGTCGTAACAGACTTTCCTGATAGTAACAAACGTGGTGATTGTATTTTGAAGTTGGGTATTATTGCTCAGCAGCAAAACAATACGACCAAAGCACGTGAATTATATAATCAGGTAATTAGCGAATATGCGAATTCCACAGAAGCTGGATTAGCGCGCAAACGCCTCGATAATTTGTAAAATTCCTGTAGAAAATTCGGGGAAATGTTCGCAAATTGAGCAAACGCACCCGATTCCTTCAATTTACAGTTGCAACGAGCGGCTTTTTAAGTAAACTATGCCGCCGTTGCCACAGATAAGTGTGTAACACAGAAGTGATGGGTTGTTAGCTCAGTTGGTAGAGCAGTTGACTTTTAATCAATTGGTCGCAGGTTCGAATCCTGCACAACCCACCAATCACTTCAACCCTTCAAAGTTTTAAAGTGGGTTGTTAGCTCAGTTGGTAGAGCAGTTGACTTTTAATCAATTGGTCGCAGGTTCGAATCCTGCACAACCCACCACTTTATTTTTTCCCTTCGTGCCCCAATTTGATTTATAATCATTAAACTTTTTTAATGCATTGAAGTGGTACCATGAGCATTACGGCAGAAATTCAAGCACGGGTAATTGATAGTTTAGATTATCCTTTCCCGCCAAAACCGAAAACGTTAACAAGCGCTGAAAAGGCAGAGTACACCGCACGTATTAAGCAATTATTACGTGAGAAAAATGCTGTGCTGGTTGCGCATTATTATACTGATCCTGAAATCCAAGCGCTGGCTGAAGAAACCGGTGGCTGCGTTGCAGACTCGCTCGAAATGGCGCGGTTCGGTGCGAAACATGAAGCAGACACGCTGATTGTGGCTGGGGTTAAGTTTATGGGCGAAACCGCCAAAATTTTAACGCCAAACAAACGTGTATTGATGCCAACACTCGAAGCAACGTGTTCGTTGGATTTAGGCTGCCCAATTGACGAGTTCTCGAAGTTCTGTGATGAGCACCCGGATCGCACGGTGGTGGTGTATGCCAATACATCCGCCGCTGTTAAGGCACGTGCAGACTGGGTGGTTACTTCGAGTATCGCATTAGAAGTTGTTGATCACCTGGATGCTAACGGCGAGAAGATATTATGGGGCCCAGATAAGCATCTTGGCGCCTATATTGAGAAGCAGACTGGCGCTGACATGATTATGTGGCAGGGTGCTTGTATTGTTCACGACGAATTTAAAACTAAAGCGCTGGAAGACTTGAAACGGGTCTATCCAGATGCGGCCATTTTAGTGCATCCTGAGTCGCCACAATCGGTTGTCGAGATGGCTGATGCAGTTGGTTCAACGTCGCAATTGATTAAAGCCAGTCAAGAGTTACCGAATGATACGTTTATTGTGGCAACTGACCGCGGCATTTTCTATAAAATGCAGCAGTTGTCGCCGAATAAGCACTTTATTGAAGCCCCTACAGCCGGTAACGGCGCCACTTGTCGTAGCTGCGCTCATTGCCCTTGGATGGCAATGAATGGCCTTGTGGCTATCGCTGAAGCTCTCGAAAATGGCGGCGCCAAGCACGAAATTCATGTGGATGAAGCACTTGCTGAGCGGGCGTTAAAGCCGTTGAATCGCATGCTTGAGTTTAAAGGCTAAAAGCGTTACTCGTACGCTTCGCTATTCGTGCGCCCGCTGTTCGTCCGCTTCGCTCTTCGAACAGTGCAAAGCACGGACGACCAGAGAGCGTAGCGAACGTACGAATCACGAATAACGTTTTAAAGGTGTGGGTGAAGCAGGTGGTAGCCGGTGGCCCGCATTCTAGAGTTACTGAGACGCTTGCTGCCGCGAGGACCTACTTTATCCGTGCGCTTGAGCTGTTCGATTGACACGCCGATCTTGTGGGCAATACGAGCATAGGCTTCTTCTTGCAACAATGGCTCGTTGTCGCTAACGATATATATCTCTTCACGATGCCCTGGATGCGTGAGCAAATAGGCAATAAAACCTGCGACATCGTCACTATGAATGCGATTTGTCCAAGCGGGTGTAATCACTGCTGTACCATCACGTAATTGCTGTTGCATTCGCTCGCGGCCCGGACCATAGATACCCGAGCAACGTAATACTGAAACGTCAGCAGGGCTCCCGAGTATCACACGCTCAGCTTGTAGGAGCATTTCACCGCTATCGGAATCCGGCTCGGTTGGGCTTGCTTCGTCTACCAATTCACCATTGCGCTGACCATATACACCAGTACTCGAAACATACAAAACACGTGGTTGTATACTTAGTTGATGCAACAAATGCTGTAAGTGACGACATGGCACCACATAGCCTTGGTGATAGCCGTCGCGACTGTAATTTGACGGCGTGAGCGTGATTACAATCGCGTCAAACTCATGTTCAAGTAGCTGCCGTAGGTCGTGTTCGCTATTCGCGTCTGCGCTAACCAACTGAACGTCTTCAATCACAGGCTTGGTCGAAGGATTACGACACGCGCCAACAACCGTCCAGCCGGCATTGATGAGCAATGGCGCGGTGCGCTGCGCAATATCACCGTAACCTAACAAAAGTACTTTTGGCATGTTTAAACAGCTCCTAACCAAACATCCAGAAATAGCATCACGACTAAGCCAACCATCAAACCTGCTGTTGCGCGGCTATGATGCCCGTGACGATGCGTTTCGGGGATGATCTCATGACTAATGACAAATAGCATGGCACCGGCGGCAAATACGAGTCCCCAGGGTAATAATAGCTCCGAAATATTTACAAATACGCCGCCGAATAAACCACCAAGCGGCTCAATCAGTCCAGTTAAAGCGGCAACCAAAAATGCTTTCAAACGGTTGTAGCCTACGGCTACTAAACCAACGGCAACAGCCAGCCCTTCCGGTAGGTTCTGCAACCCAATACCTAGCGCAAGTGAAAAAGCGTTTTCCTGTTGTCCGCTACCATACGCAACGCCCACGGCGAGACCTTCAGGGAAGTTATGAATGGCGATAGCGAAGATAAATAGCCAAACGCCAGCAATTTTGGCGTTACTGCGGCCTTCAACTCCGCTAATAAAATGCTCATGCGGCACCAAGCGGTCAAATAACGCAATGGTCAGTGCGCCCAGCAAGATACCGACAACGGCTATCGCCGCAGGCCAGGGACCTTGGCCATAAATTTGTGTGGAAATATCAATGGAGGGAATAATCAGCGAGAAAAAAGATGCAGCAAGCATCACACCGGCTGCAAAACCGAGTAACGTGTCGTTAAATTCTTCGGAGGGCTTTTTCCCAATTAGGATTGGTAATGCCCCCACAGCTGTTAAACCACCGGTAATGGTGCTGGCGAGTAACGCCGTGAGGACGAGTTCCATGAATTAATTCCTTTTCTTAATAGCCTGCCGCATGACCGTCTTTGCGGCTTTCAGATGCTCCGTAATATACGCCTTCTTCATGATTACGCCAAATGGCTTGATAGCCTCCGTAGGGGCCAACAGCTTCTTGCAAGGTATGCCCCATTTTAATGAGTTCGCGACGTGTGTGGTCAGAGAAGCCGTTCTCTAAACTAACCACGCCACCATCGGTCATGACTTCTCCCGTAGGCTGGCTGGAGCCTGTGTGCAGAATGCGTGGCGCATCACCAGCTTCTTGCAGGTTCATGCCAAAATCAATCATATTGATGAGAATTTGTGCGTGCATTTGTGGCTGAGTAGCACCACCCATGACGCCATAACTCATCAGTGGCTTGCCATCTTTGGTCACGAATGCTGGAATGATGGTATGGAAAGGACGTTTGCCGGGTTCAAAAACATTACGATGATTTTTATCCAGAGCAAATAACTCGCCGCGGTTCTGAATCACGAATCCGAGTCCAGTTGGGGTAATCCCTGATCCCATACCACGGTAGTTACTTTGAATGAGTGAAACCATATTGCCATCGACATCTGCGGTAGTTAGGTAAATGGTATCGCCTTCGGTTGGCGGATTGCCCGGCTCAAACGATTGACCTGCACGATTCATATCGATTAACTTCGCGCGCTGCTTGGCGTAATCTTTGTCGAGTAAACCTTCTACAGGCACTTCATTAAAATCAGGATCGGAGTAGTACTTAGCACGATCTTCAAATGCTAGTTTTTTCGCTTCAACAAACAAGTGCACGTACTCTGGGCTATCAAATCCCATGCTGGCGATATCATAGTTTTCCAGAATATTAAGAATTTGCTGTGCGGCAATACCTTGCGTATTGGGTGGGAGTTCCCACAAGTCATAACCACGATAATTCGTTGAAACTGGGTTGACCCAAGTTGAGGTGTGACTTGCCAGATCGTCGTAACTTAAAAAGCCACCGTGCTTTTTCACAAAAGCATCAATGGTTTTGGCAATTTTACCTTTGTAGAAAGCATCACGACCTTCTTTTGCAATGAGTTTATAGGTGTTTGCGAGGTCAGGGTTTTTGAACAGTTTACCTTTTTGCGGCGGTACACCGTCTTTCATGAAAACTTCGGCGAACCCTGGTTGATTTTTAAGGACATCCGCATTTCGCTCAAAGTAATACGCGATCACTTCAGTGACTGGGAAACCGTTTTCTGCGTATTCAATGGCCGGTGCGAGTACCTGCGCCATTGGCAACTTGCCAAACTTTTCATGTAACTCAAACCAACCGTCGACCGCGCCCGGCACTGACAACGGTAACACGCCGCGGGCTGGAATGGATTCATAGCCGTTCTCTAAAAAATAGTCCAAGGTGAGAGACTTTGGTGAACGACCCGACGCGTTTAAGCCATGCAAACGCTTACCCTCAGCATCCCAAACAATCGCAAAGAGGTCACCACCAATCCCGTTACCGGTAGGCTCCACTAGGCCGAGCAGGGCGTTCGCAGCAATTGCTGCGTCAATGGCATTACCGCCGGCTTGCATAATGTCCAGTGCAACTTGGGTTGCGAGGGGTTGACTTGTAGCTGCCATGGCATGAGGCGCCATTGCCTCGGAACGGGTAGCAAAGTGCTTGCCGGTAATGCGGTCAGCAGCGATGGCATTCATGCTTGCTGCACCGCAACCGAACGCAAGCAAACAACTCGCAGCGGCAAACTTCGATTTTTGAATCAGATACTTCATAAAATGATACTCCGGTTTGGCTTGAGGTATCATTTCACTATATGAATTGAGCATCAAATGAGCAATGCTTGTAACCGCAGATAACCTGCCTATTACCGAACGACCACAAAAAAACCGCCTTGCGGCGGTTCTCTTGTATCTGGCGGAGAGAGAGGGATTCACTCGGGCCATCCATGGCCCTCGCCCTGCGGGCAGCCTTGCGGCTGTGCCAAACGGCAATCCTGCCGTTTGGTCGAACCCTAAGCGTTCTCATCAAGTCGGCACTCTCCGCCAGACACAAAAAAACCGCCTTGCGGCGGTTCTCTTGTATCTGGCGGAGAGAGAGGGATTCGAACCCTCGATACGGGTTAGCGTATACACACTTTCCAGGCGTGCTCCTTCAACCACTCGGACACCTCTCCTGAAGTGGCGGTATGATAGGGAAAACCCTGGTTTAAATCAACAGCGTTGAAAAACAAAAGCGATATTCGTTGTTCGTACGTTCGCTTCGCTCACTGTTCGTGCGTGCTTCGCACTGTTCGTGAGTTTTTTCCCGAATAGCGTAGCGGACGAACAGCGCAGCGTACGAATAACGAATAACGGCTCTTCAGACCTAAGTCGTATGGGAAAAAGCTGGTAACACGCTACATTAGACAGCAGTGGCAGTAGATAAGGATTTTCACCATGAGTTACCCGCGCGAATACGAATCATCACTCCAACGCACTGAGGCGTTTTGGTTGAAGCAGGCTGGACAGTTGCATTGGTTCAAAGAGCCCAGCACAGCATGCCAGTTAAAAAGTAACGGCACCGCCGATTGGTTTGCTGATGGTGAGCTAAATATTTCGTTTATGGCGCTTGATTACCACGTTGATAATGGCCGTGGCGATCAAGTGGCACTCATCTATGATTCGCCGGTAACGGAAACCAAACAACAGTTTACCTATCGCGAGTTACGCGATGAGGTAGCATTGTTTGCTGGATTGTTGAAAAAGCACCACGTTAAAAAAGGTGACCGTGTGGTTATCTATATGCCGATGATCCCGCAGGCGGCCATCGCGATGTTGGCATGTGCACGATTGGGGGCGATTCATTCGGTAGTATTTGGTGGCTTTGCGCCGCATGAATTAGCGGTTCGAATTGATGATGCGCAACCTAAAGTTGTGGTGACAGCCTCATGTGGTGTTGAGGTCAATCGCGTCATTCCATATAAACCGATGGTGGATAAAGCGATTGCTGAAGCTAGCCATAAGCCTAGCAATGTGATTGTTTATCAACGTGAGCAGTGTCAAGCAGAGCTTAACCAGCCGGGTGACCTTGATTGGCAAGCTGAAGTGGCAAAGGTAACGCCAGCTGAATGTACCGTGGTGCCGAGTACACATCCGTTATATGTTCTCTATACTTCTGGGACTACCGGCAAACCGAAGGGCGTTGTGCGTGACACTGGCGGCTATGCGGTAGCGCTGAATTACTCCATGCAAACGGTTTACGATATCAAGCCGGGCGAGGTGATGTTTACCGCTTCTGACGTCGGCTGGGTGGTTGGGCACTCTTATATTGTTTACGGCCCATTACTGGCGGGCGCGACGACGATTTTATATGAAGGAAAACCAGTCAGAACTCCAGATGCTGGCGCGTTCTGGCGGGTCTGTGCGGATTATAAAGTCACGGTATTATTCAGTGCGCCCACCGCATTTAGAGCGGTTAAAAAAGAGGATCCAGAGGGGAAATTGCTTGAACAATATGATTTAACTGCGCTGGAACGGATTTACATGGCGGGCGAACGACTCGATCCGCCGACTTATGAGTGGACCACAGAAATTACCGGTAAGCCAGTCTATGATCATTGGTGGCAAACAGAGTCTGGGTGGCCGATCTGTGCCAATCCTGTAGGTATCGCCGAGCATCCAATCAAACCAGGTTCAGCGACGCTCCCATTGCCAGGTTACGATGTTCGTATTGTTGATTATAAAGGCCAAGAGCTGGCCCCCAATGAGCAAGGTGCAGTTGCCATCAAGTTGCCGTTACCACCAGGGTGTTTGACGACAATCTGGAATGACGAAGAGCGCTTTGTCGGTGGTTATTTAAGTGAGTTTGAGGGATTTTATTCAACGGGCGACGGTGGCTATAAAGACGACGATGGCTATGTATTTATTATGGGCCGAACCGACGACGTGATAAATGTGGCCGGTCATCGCTTATCAACGGGCGAAATGGAAGAGATTCTGGCTAAAGACAAGGCGGTGGCTGAATGCGCCGTGATTGGTGTACAGGATTCTTTAAAAGGTCAGGTGCCAGTTGGCTTGGTGATCACCAAAGATGGCGATACCACGAGCGATGAAGAGCTCAGTGCTCGTCTAGTGCAACTGGTGCGTGATGAAATTGGTGCGGTGGCGTGTTTGAAGCGAATCTTGATTGTGCCACGCTTACCGAAAACGCGTTCGGGGAAAATTCTGCGTCGGGTATTGCGTCAATTAGCCGACGGCGAACAAGTTGTGGTGCCATCGACTATCGATGACCCAACCTGCATAGATGAAATTCGTGAGCGCTTAGCGAATTAAGCGCTCATTTAAACTAAGCAATAACTTAGAGCTCATCGGCCGCATCGTTTTCTGGTCGCGGTTTTGATTTCGCTGGTGAGTTCTGTTTCTTGGCTTTTGGTTTGCTGACAGCTTCGGTGTGCACTTTGGCATCGTCATTCCAACTACGAATATGCAAATCGCGCTGTGGGAATGGAATTTCAATGTCATATTCTTCGAGCGAGGTATGGATTTCCCACATAAACGCCGCTTTAACGGCACTTGGCCGATTTACCGCTTCCGGTTTTAGCCATACCACCAATTCGAAATTGAGTGAGCTATCGCCAAATTCCGTTAACCAAACCTGTGGTGGGCGATGGCTCCCATCATCTAGTGTATGCGGCACACGCTCAGCAGCCTCTAATACCGCTTTACGCACCAATTCTTTGTCGGTGCCATAGGCCACACCAAATCCAATTTTAATGCGTCGAATGGTGTCGCGCATGGTCCAGTTGGTGACTCGACCAGCAACAAACTCGGAGTTTGGAACAATAATATCGATGTTGTCGTTGGTGGTGATGATGGTGCTACGAATATTAATTTCTTTTACTTCACCAGTTACGCCTGATTCGAGTTCTACAAAATCACCAACTTTGAGTGTTTTCTCAAACAGCAACATAATCCCAGCTGTGAAGTTGCTGATTAGATTTTGTAAACCGAAACCAACACCGACACCTAATGCGCTGGCGAAAATCGCAAACTTCGTCAGATCAATGCCTATGGATGCCACGGCAATGAGCGCACCCACCACCATCACCACATAATGGGTGATACGGGTGAGGGCATAAACCGACGATTGCGCCATTGATTTCCGATAACTGGCAATGCGTCGTAGTCCGTTTTGGAGTATACGTGAAAAAATGTAGGTGACGATTAGTATCATCACCACGCGGAAGATAGAGCCGTAAGTTATCGACGTTTCGCCTACCTTAAACAGCTCGGTTTGCAACCAACCAAAAAGGTGTTGCACTTCAGCAAGAATTTGCTCCATGCGCTGTTATCCCATTTGCGCTTGCAAATACAGCTCTAAACCCAGTTTCTCAATGAGTTCGAGTTGCTGACGTAACCAATACGCATGGTCTTCTTCCGTATCTTTTAAAATACTAATGAGCATATCTCGCGTGACAAAATCACCCGCTTGCTCGCAGAATTTGATTACACTGCGTAAAGTGCGCGCATTAGCGTACTCAAGCTCTAAATCATTCGCCAGCATGGTTGGTACCTCGTTGGCAATGGTGTGCGGCTCGCGCCCGTTCATATTGGGTTGGCCGCCTAAAAACAGAATACGGCGTATAAGTAAATCAGCATGACCGCGTTCGTCATCTACTTCGTGATTGATACGCTCGTAAAGTTTGTCCAACCCCATATCTTCATATATGCGCGAGTGTGCAGTGTACTGATCAATCGAAGTCAACTCGTACGCCAGCAATTTATTCAGTTGCTCAACAATAGCTTGGTGATCAAGATTCATGACAACTCCTTATTCGCTATCCAACTTGGTTTGCAGATATTTCGCCAAACTAATTTTATCGACCAAATCGAGTTGTGTTTCTAACCAATCGAGATGTTCTTCTTGTTGCTCCAGAATTTCCGTCAGCTCGTCACGGCTGACGTAGTCTTGTGCCGATTCGCAAACTGCAATAGCAGCGCGAATGGCAAGCACGTCGTCCATTTGTACTTTATGGTCGAGTTGGAGCATTTCATGCGGATCTTCACCGATGAATAGTTTGCCAAGATCTTGAAGGTTAGGGAGGCCACCTAAAAACAAAATGCGCTCGATAATGTCATCAGCGTGTTTCATTTCGTAAATGGAAGCTTTGTAGATTTTACTATTGAGCTCACCAAAGCCCCAATTTTTGTACATGCGGGCATGTAAAAAGTATTGGTTTATTGCGGTAAGCTTGCGGGTGAGTATGCGATTAAGTTCTTGTAAAACCTTACTGTCGCCTTTCATGACTACAACTCCTAGCTGTTATTTTTTTAACAGCTTAAGCGTAGCACACCTCGACTGGCAATAAAGTTTCTGATTTTAATCGCGCGTTACGATCAGCAACAGCGTCTTTAACAACTTCTTTCGCGCACTGCGTACAACAGCCACACTGAGTGCCTACGCCATACTGCTGGCGCAGTTCACGCATACTGTTTAAGCCATCGTCGACTGCGCGACGAATGGTTTTATCAGTGACACCTTTGCATAGACATACGTACATAGTTGGCTCCGTACTGTTACGAAGCTAATGATAACGCAAACAAGAACGATTCGCAATAAAAACCAAGGGCAAGATATTTGCTATTGGATATTAGATATTAGGAAAAGATAAATACCCGATACATCGGCGCTAATATCCAATATCTAATATCGCTTTCGCTTTTCAGAGGCTGATGATCAGGAGGATGACGTGCAGTGCCACCACCGTGAACGTTAATCGACCGCGCAACTCCAAATACCACGAATGTGTGTTCAGCTTGCGGCGCTCGTAGTTTAACCAAAATAGATGAAGTAGGGCCAAGACGGCAAGAAATGCGAGGGTTGAGTCGCGGCATATTGGTAGCTGTGTTGCGATTAGTACGGCGAAACCGGTAACAGAAGGCACCATGCTCCATTGCAGGCTGCGGCGGTGATCGCTGTCAGCATCAACCATACAGAGTCCCCAGTGAATGCCACCGAGGAAACTGAAGATAATGGCGCTGTATAGAATAAATAGGCTGATGGCGAGCTCGCCGTTGAAGTCGAGCAATGCCATGAGCGTTAGCACAATAAACGGAACAAGTCCGGCGAAACCAAGGCGTTGTGCCGTATATTGTGAGATCAAATTCATGCGATAAATCCTGTTTGTAATACGTAAATGGTGTAACCAACATAGCAGGCCACAAAAATACCACCATGTACGCGATTGATTCGGTTCGGACGGCTGTTCGGGCGAAACGCGAAAATCAATAACATGAACGTTAACACTGTCATCATTAACCAATCACGACTCAAAACCAGTGGTTCGAGTGAAATAGGCGTGATGGCGCCGGCAATCCCCACTACGGCTAAGGTATTGAACATGTTTGAGCCAATCACGTTACCTAACGCGAGGTCGTGTTCGTTTTTGCGTACCGCAGCAATGGCTGATGCTAACTCTGGTAACGAGGTACCAACAGCAACCACGGTTAAACCGATAACTAAATCGCTAACTCCTAGTGCGGTGGCAATATCTACAGCGCCCCAGACTAAAATACGCGAACTGATAATTAATAAGATCAATCCAATGATTAACCAAGTGACGGCGCGTCCAATTGGCATCGTGGCTTCTTTAATTTCATTATCAAAGTCGTCACTTAAGGTATCTGTGCTACCGGTCATACCTTGATAAATACTCCAGCCCAGATAGCTGGCGAAAATTGCAAGTAACACCCAGGCTTCAAGAGTGGTGATGACGCCATCAATGAGTGGCCATGCGGCTAGCAATGTGATGGCAATCAGCATCGGTGCTTCACGTTTTAATACCTGACTGGCCACAGCAATTGGCGCTAAAAGCGCTGTAATACCCAGAATAAGTGCAATATTCGTGATGTTGGAACCATAGGCATTACCTAATGCTAAACCGGGATTGCCTTGCATTGACGCCAACGCAGAAACCACCATTTCTGGTGCTGATGTACCAAAGCCGATAATCACCATACCAATGAGTAGGGCTGGCATACCTAAATGATTTGCTGTTGCAGCAGCACCATCGACAAAGCGGTCGGCGCTCCATACTAATAAAGCTAAACCAACAATAATGGCAGCAATAGCGAGTAACATAGAATTCCTTGGTGTTTTTTTAGTTGGTCAATATTTTAACGTGAATTAGTAGTGCTTGTGAATGCAGGCTTGAACAGTCTAGACTGAATGTAGCTAAAAGAAGAGGATTTCGTTATGGCGGACAAGCAGTTAGCACGACCAGAATTTATGATTGATAGCTGGGACTTTAGTCAACATCCAGCTCAACCCATTCATGATAACTTTCATAACCGGCAACAAAGTTGGTTTCATTTCCAGCGCAATATACCTGGGCTAGCGTCATGGTTAATCGATGCGGGTATTCCAGAACCGATTATAGATGCGGTGCTTGAAGAAGATACGCGACCACGATTTGATCGCTTAAATGATGGCTTCTTGTTGATACTACGTGGTGTCAATTTAGCCGAAAATGATCAGCCTGAAGATATGGTCAGTTTACGAATTCTCTATTTCAAAGGTAATTTGTATAGCTTCCGTCGACGTCCGGTACGAGCTGTCCAACTTATTCAGCAAACGTTAGAACGTGAACAAGGGCCGCAAACCTTGCCTGATTTTATTTTGCATTTGGTTGATGAAATGACCAACAAAATTGAACAGTTGCAAGACAATATTGAAGCTGAAATGGAAGCGCTTGAGGATGATACCAAAGGCACTACCAGTGAACGTCAGTCTGCTTTGACACAATTACACCGCCGCCTGTTACGGCTTACTCGATTTGTGCGCCCTCAGTTGACGGCGCTTGATAAACTCGCTGCTGACAGCACGAAGTGGTTTGATGCTGATTGGACACAATGGCTTTTGAACGAACGCGATAATACCCATCGCGAGCTAGAAAACATGGAAATGTTGTTGGAACAAGTATGGATGTTACGTGAACATTTGCAGCAAGACTTAGCTGAAAAAATGAATCGTAATACTTACTGGTTGTCGATGGTTGCAGGCGTGTTTTTGCCGATTAGTTTTTTGACCGGGTTATTCGGCATTAATATTGGCGGTATGCCAGGCGTGGACCATGGCAACGCTTTTTGGATATTTAGCGCTGCGCTATTCATTATTGCTGTAGTCGAATTCTTGCTGTTACGCCGATTGCGTTTTTGGTAACACCGAAGGTAGCGGCTGCACTGTTGGTGCCTGGTCATGAAAGCCTGGCAATTCGCAATGGTCAGCCGCAAACACAACTAAGTGATCAAATTCAGGCCGCAAACCAATATTCGCCCCAACGTTGAACTCTTCGTGGGACGGGCTCAAGGTCAGAATTTCGATGCCACTAGCAAGTTCGATGGTGTACAAGTTATGCGCGCCACGAAAACCACGAGCTTTAATAGTCCCGCGTAACCGAGACGTTGGGTCAGGCACCAAGTCATCTGGGCGAACCAAAAAACTCACTGGTGTGCCGGCCGGCACTTGGAGCAAACTTGGGTGTTCCAACATACCCAATGGCGAGGCGAGTGAACCCTCTGTGTTTACCGTACCTTGCAACAACACACCATGGCCGATGAAATCGGCAACTAATTGATGTTTCGGTTGGTGATAAAGCTGATAGGGCGTATCCCATTGCAATAATTCGCCTTGATACATCACGCCGGCTTTGTCCGCCATTGCAAACGCTTCTTGTTGATCGTGGGTGACCAACAGTGCAGTGATGCCTTCTTTTTTCAGCAGTTCACGTACTTCAACGGCAAGACGCTCTCGAAGCTCCGCATCTAAGCTAGAAAACGGTTCATCCAACAATAACAACCGAGGTTTTGGTGCGAGCGCTCGAGCCAAGGCAATACGTTGCTGCTGCCCGCCTGATAATTCATGCGGAAAACGCTTTTGGTAACCAGGTAGGCCGATGCGATCGAGCAATTCGTCAACACGCGCGCGGCGCTCTGCTGAACTAGCTTTTTGCATACCGAAGCTAATATTGTCAGCGACATTCAAATGCGGAAATAGCGCGAAGTCTTGAAAGACCATCCCAACGCCACGTTGTTCAGGAGCGAGCGTGTATTTAGCATCGGACACAGAGGTGTCGTCAATGTGAATAGTCCCAGATTGTAAGGTTTGAAAACCTGCTATCGCGCGTAACAAGGTTGTTTTGCCACAGCCACTTGGGCCGAGTAAACAACCAATCTCGCCTTGTTTTAATTCAAACGTGACGCTTCGAACAATATGTGATGTGCCGAAGCTAATCTGAATTTTATCAAGCTGTAACCGGGACAAATTCTTGCTCCTTTAACGCCGACTGTTGTGACTTTAACATAGCGCGAGACAATAAAATAACAGGGATTAGACCAACCAAAACCATCATCAATGCCGGCGGTCCGGCATCTGGCAAGCGTTCATCACCGGCCATTTCGTATGCTCGTACTGCTAACGTATTGAAATCGAACGGACGCAGTACCAGTGTTGCCGGTAGTTCTTTTAATACATCGACGCCCACTAAAATGAGTGCGGTCAGTACGCTGGGACGTAACAACGGCAAATGGATTTTACGCAATACTTGTAGTGGTTTATAGCCTTGAATACGCGCGGCCTCATCCATACTTGGGCGAATCTCGCCGAGCCCTGCTTGAATAGTTTGGAGTGAAACGCTAAGAAAACGGACACTGTAGGCAAATAGCAGGGCGAAGATGGTACCCGATAATAGCAATCCTGGATTCACGTCAAACCATGCTTGGCTTGCCGCAATGATCAGATGATCGATCGAGGTCAAAAACACCATGAGACCAACCGCTATGACGAGGCCGGGGATGGCGTAGCCCAAACCGGCAAAAGCAACACTTGTTCGTACTATTTTAGTGGGGATTTGGCGCCGGCCATAGGCTAACCATAAGGCCATTGTCACAACTAACATAGCCGCCAGAACAGCTAGACCGAAGCTATTAAATGTCAGTTGCCAAAAGTCAGGATCTTGCCAAACTTCGGCACGTTCAATTGACCAACTGGTGAGTTGTAGTGCGGGCAAAATAAAGCCAAATACTAATGGTAACCAACAGGCAATGCTGGCGGCGATTGCTTTCCAACCGCGTAACTCAAATGGTGGTGCAGGGCGATTATTGCGTTGATCGTAGCGCGCTTGGCGACGCGACCAACGTTCGATAAAAATAAGTAAAATGACTGCAATAAGCAGCATCCCGGCTAATTGTAGAGCTCCTTGCAGGTCACCAAGGCCATACCATGTGCGGAAGATTCCGGTTGTAAACGTGGTCACGCCAAAGTAGGCGACAGTCCCATAGTCCGCCAAGGTTTCCATTAATGCCAACGTAGCGCCGGTTACGATGGCAGGCCGTGCCAAAGGTAATGCGAGACGTACAAAGCACTGCCAAGGATTGAGCCCCAAACTACGCCCGGCTTCGATGGTTGTCGCAGACTGTTGAATAAAGGTGGCGCGCGTAATTAGATAGACATAAGGGAACAGAACTAGGCTTAACACAATGATGGCGCCACCGAGACTACGAATCTCAGGAAACCAATAATCGCCGTAACTCCAATCGAACCATTCGCGCAATGATGATTGTACCGGGCCGGCGAAATCAAGCATGCCGGTATAAGTGTAGGCAGTGATGTAAGCAGGCATTGCCAGTGGAAGTAACAATGCCCAACTCAGAACTCTTTGCCCGGGAAAGCGGCATGCGGTGGTTAGCCACGCGGTGCTCACGCCTAACACAATGACGCCAACAGCGACGCCGATTAATAAAAGCAGTGAATGACGAATGTATTCGGGAACGACTGTCGCCCATAGATGGCTCAGCGTTGAGGTGTCGTCACTCCAAGCAAGTTGTAGCACCGACCAACAAATAACAAGCAACGGCACGCCAATAACGACGGCCGTTACGACTAATGAAAGTTGGCGCCACAAACTAGAGCGCATTAACGCCAGCCAGCACGATTCATTAATTTGACTGCTTCAGCGTTATTTTCGCCCAAGAAAGTCATCGATAAATCATCGGCTTTAAATTCGCCCCAAGCTTGCAAGGTTTCGCTCCACTCAACACCTTCCACGGCTGGATATTCATTGTTTGTGGCAGCATACCAAGCTTGTGATTCAGCTGATAATAAGAACTCAATGAGTTGCTGAGCTTCAGCCTTGTTTTTCGCATGTTTGGTTAAACCGATACCTGACACATTCACGTGTGTGCCGAAGCTATCTTGATTTGGCCAGAAAATCTTCAACTTGCTTGCCGCTTCACGTTGCTCCGCATCATCACCAGTTTGCATCAAACCAAAATAATACGTGTTCGCGACTGCAAGATCGCAGACACCGGCCGCAGCTGCTTTTAACTGATCACGATCGCCACCAACAGGAGGCTTCGCGAGATTATTAACCAGCCCTTCGGCCCAGGCTTCAGTTTTTTCTTCGCCCCAGTGCTCAATCAAGGCAGCTGTAAGCGATTGGTTGTAGATATTGTCAGATGAGCGAATACATACTTTATTGTTCCATTCAGGCTTGGCTAAATCTTCATAGCCGCTTAACTGACTTGGATCGACACGGTCTGCGGCATAAAAGATTGGGCGAGCGCGCAAGCTCAGACCAACCCATAAATTATCTGTTCCGTGTAAGTGTGCAGGCACTGACTCAAGCGCTTTAGCTGATGTTAACGGTTGAAATACACCGGCTTCGGCCGCACGGTGTAAATTGCCGGCATCTACAGTGAGAAATAAATCAGCCGGCGTATTCTGGCCTTCGTTCTGTAAGCGAGCGAGCAATGCATCGCCACCACCGGTTAAAAGGCGTACTTCAATACCGGTTTCTGCGGTAAACTTTTCTAATACTGGTTTAATGAGCGCTTCTTTTCGCGCTGAATACAGGTTAACTGTAGCTGCTTGTGCTACGGTTGCTGTTAAACTCGCAGCAACTGCTGTCATTGTGAAGATTTTGCGCAACATAGTTGAACTCATAGCTTAATACCTCGTATTGATGGGTGAAGTATATCGAAAAAAGATAACGAACGATATTGATTCGCATTTGGTACCTACAAATAGTTTGACGCAAATGAGAATTGTTATCAACAACTGATTGGAAAAAATTATTTAAGGATTATTTATGTCGAATATGTCTGCACTTGCATTGATTGGTGTGCTCTCAATTCTGTGCCAGTGGGGTGCTTGGCGCATGAAAGTGCCAGCCATTCTGCCCTTACTTATTGTAGGTATTGTGATTGGGCCGGTATTCGGTGTGTTAGATCCTGACGCCGTGTTTGGTGATATTTTATTTCCACTGGTATCGTTGTCGGTAGCCATCATCCTGTTTGAGGGCTCGCTGACGTTGAAGTTTGATGAAATTCGTGGCCATGGTCGAATGGTAACAAACCTGGTCAGCATCGGTATGTTAGTGACCTGGGTGAGTATCGCTATCGCATCCTACTACCTGATTGGTTTTGGCTGGGAATTGGCCGCTTTATTCGGTGCTTTGGTAGTCGTTACTGGGCCGACGGTGATTATGCCAATGCTGCGCTCGGTGCGCCCTTTAGCGCGTCTTGGCAATATCCTGCGCTGGGAAGGGATTATTATTGATCCTATCGGTGCGTTGCTCGCAGTATTGGTTTATGAATTTATTATTGCTAGCCAAGGGGCTGGCTGGACGCAGGCATTACAAGCCTTTGCAACGACCATCGGCGTTGGCTTCGCGCTCGGCTTTGCGGGCGGTAAATTATTAGGTTGGGCGCTAACGCGAAATATCTTCCCACATTACTTGCGCAATGTTGCGACACTGGCTGTGGTGCTCGGCGTGTTTGCCGTGTCCAATGCCATGCAACATGAGTCTGGCCTACTTACCGTGACAGTCATGGGGATGGTGATGGCCAACATGCGTGGCCTTGATTTAGATGAAATTCTTGAGTTCAAAGAAACCTTATCGGTTCTGCTCATTTCAGGCCTCTTTATAATTCTGGCCGCAAGACTGCAACCGGATGCCTTTAATTCTCTTGGTTTACCAGCGGTCATACTCCTAGCGATTATTATCTTTGCCGTACGCCCACTGAGTGTGTGGCTGTCGTCGATTGGTACCCAAACTGAATTCAAAGAAAAAGTCTTGCTGAGTTGGATAGCGCCACGCGGTATTGTCGCGGCAGCTGTCTCAGCTTTGTTTGCTTTAAAAATGCAACAAGCGGGTTGGGAACAAGCAGAAATGCTGGTGCCGCTCGTATTCTTAGTGATTTTAAGTACCGTTATTTTGCAGAGCTTGACCGCTAAGCCGTTGGCTCATGCATTAAAGTTACGTGAGCCGCCCGCACGTGGATTCTTGATATTTGGTGCTAATCCAACCGCTCGCTTAATTGCTAAATCGCTGAAGGAGAATAAATTCCCTGTCATGTTGGCGGATACTAACTGGGAACACATTAAGCAAGCGCGGATGGAAAATCTGCCGGTTTACTTCGGTAATCCGACGTCTGAGCATGCCGAGAATAATATGGATTTAACCGGTATTGGTAACGTGCTGATTTTATCGCCGTATCGTCAGCTTAATCCTGTCGTGGCCATGCATTTTATGGACTGGTTTGATGCCGAGAAGATTTTTGCATTGCACAGCACTGAACATGATGCACCGGCGCGTAATCAGTTACCTGAAGTATACCGTAAGCGTCTGAAACTATTCGGTAAAGGAGTTACGTTCTCGAAGTTAGCTAGCCTGACTTTTCAAGGCGCTCAAGTGAAAACCACTGCGTTAACCGAGTCGTTTCACTATGATGATTATCAGGATCGCTATGGTAATCGAGCGTTACCATTGTATGCACTGGATGAACGTGGCCATTGTCATTTGTTTTCGAGTGATCAAACCTTTGAGCCAAAGGCAGGGTGGCAGATTGTTGCGTTGGTAAGTCCAGAGCAAGAATCAGAAGAAAACTAACATTTTTTTAAATTAAATCGTTTTTAAAATGAAAAACTTATGCTTTTGTTACCAAATTGTAATTGAAATGAGTTTTTTTATTAGATAAGATGCCTGCATGGATTTGGGATGGCACTCATGGAATGACGTTATCCCGTTGAACACGGATGTTCTATCTCCTTTTTTCTTCCTCGTTTAGCCTTTATACTGCAGAACCATTTTTCGGTTGCTGTGGAATTCTGTTATGACCTCTGTCAAATGGCGTAAAGCCTTACATAAAACGACTCTCATCAGCGCAATCATGCTGTTGATGGCTTGTGAGCCTCAGCCAACCGGCGATGAAGCTGAACAATATGTGCTATCGATTGATCAACTGCAATTACCTACCGCGAATTGGGCTTTATCATCAGCTGCGATTCAGCTTAGTTTTTGCCGTGATCGCGTTAATGAAGCGTTGATGGCAGAAGCGGATGAGTTAAATCGTTGGCGCTTAGTTGGTGAGCAATCGGCTTTTCCAGAAAATCGACAAGAAGGCTTACAGCAACTGATCGCGTTATATCGCCAACATGACGTTTTGTTGTATCAGCTCTCAGGCAACTTCGGAGCGCAATGGTATCGAATTGCCTACCGGCCCAATCAACCTGAACCGAATATTATCGAGGCTTTTGCTAAAATAGGGCGAGATTCGAAAATTTGCTTTAGTTCACTTGATAATGACTAGCGAGGTGCAAATGACAACGCTACAACAACTAATTGAGAGCAAACTGGTGGAGGAGTTCGCGCCAGTTCACCTCGAAGTCATCAATGAAAGCCATATGCATGGCACACCAAGCGACGATTCGCACTTTAAAGTCATTATGGTCGCAGAACAATTTGACGGTTTGCGCCTGCTTCAGCGTCACCGTGCGGTAAATAAGGTGCTCAATGATGAGCTCGCCGGACCGGTGCATGCGCTGGCATTGCATGTATACAGCCCAGTGGAATGGCAGCAATTGCATGAAGTACCAATGTCGCCAGCATGTCGTGGCGGTAGCAAGCTCGACCAAGGCTAACAGCTCAGATCACTTGCGGCGTCCCACTCGGTTACACTAGCCGCCATTTATATCGATATGAATTCAAAACAATAGGACATAACAACATGGTTATTCATCCAAAAATTCGCGGGTTTATTTGTACCAATGCTCACCCAGTAGGCTGTGCCGCCCACGTGCAGCAGCAAATTGATTACGTGAAGCAACAGCCGGCATTAACTGATGTACCAAAGCGCGTGTTAGTTATTGGGTGTTCGACAGGTTACGGTTTAGCGACTCGAATCAATGCCGCCTTTGGCGCTGGCGCGAAAACCTTAGGTGTCTGTTTCGAAAAAGAACCAACGGAAAAGAAAACAGCAACTGCCGGCTGGTATAACACCGCTGCGTTTCATACTGCTGCAAAGCAAGAAGGCCTATACGCGCACACGATCAATGGTGACGCGTTCTCAAATGAAATCAAGCAAGAAGTCATTGAGAAAATAAAAGCAGATTTCGGGCAGGTTGATTTGGTTGTCTACAGCCTCGCGTCGCCAAAGCGCAAAGACCCAGTGACAGGCGATGTCTACAGTTCAACCTTGAAGCCAGTAGGGCAGGCATACACCACCAAAACCTACAATACTGATAAAGACGAAGTGTCAGAAATCACGTTAGAGCCAGCGAATGATGATGAGATTCAACAAACCATCAAAGTGATGGGTGGCGAAGATTGGGAATTATGGCTTGCCGCGCTACATGATGCTGGCGTATTAGCACCAAATGCGAAAACGACAGCTTATACCTATATCGGTAAAAAGCTGACGTGGCCAATTTATGGTCACGCGACCATCGGCAAAGCAAAAGAAGATCTTGATCGTGCCGCGGCCGCCATGCGTACCCGTTACACTGACATTAATCTTGAAGCTTATGTGTCGTCACTTAAAGCGTTAGTCACTCAGGCAAGCTCGGCTATTCCTGTTATGCCGCTATATATTTCATTGATTTATAAAGTGATGAAAGAAGAGGGCACCCACGAAGGATGTATTGAGCAAACACATCGTTTATTACGTGACGCTTTGTACGCTGAAAATCCAGTGCTGGATGAAGCCGGTCGACTGTTCATGAACGGCTGGGAAACCAACGATAAAACCCAAGCGAAAATTGAAGCGCTTTGGAATCAAGTGACGCAGGATAATTTCCATCAGCTTGCTGATTACGCTGGGTATCACAGTGATTTCTTGCAACTGTTCGGCTTTGGCATGGATGGTGTTGATTACGACGCCGACGTCAACCCCGTTGTCACGTGGTAAAAACCAAAAGCGCTAGTCGTTATTCGTGCGTTCGCTTTGCTCACTGTTCGTCCGTGCTGCGCACTGTTCGAAAGCACTTGCGAATAGCGAAGCGGACGAACAGCGTAGCGCACAAAAAACGAACCACGCATTTTGGTTTTTCGCATTTGTTTTACTGTGCAAAAGTGCTAAAATGCGCGCCCTAGGTGAAAATGGACAGAATTTGGTCAGTGTAGGCATTTAAACCTCCGTTTACATGCCTGCGCTGGAGTGAGATTAATCTTCCCTAACGAGTAGTGCAAACGCGTATGATTACGATCAAGAAAGGGCTGGATATCCCGATTTCGGGTGCGCCCCAGCAAACTATCGAGGATGGCCAAGCCATCACCACCGTTGCCGTACTGGGTGAAGAGTATGTGGGAATGCGTCCAACCATGCATGTCAAGGTTGAAGACCGCGTTAAAAAAGGCCAGGTACTTTTCGAAGACAAGAAAAACCCAGGGGTAAAATTCACTGCACCTGCTGCGGGCGTTGTTAAAGACGTACTGCGTGGCGCAAAGCGTGTTTTGCAAGGCGTTGTCATTGAAATTGACGGCGATGAGCAAGAAACCTTTGCCAAATACGACAGTAACGAATTAGCGAGCCTTGATCGCGCGAAGGTCGTCGAGCAATTGAACAACTCAGGTCAATGGGTTGCATTGCGGACACGTCCATTTAGCCGCTCTCCTAAGCTTGACGCAGAGCCTACTGCAATTTTCGTTAACGCCATGGATACCAATCCATTGGCCGCTGACCCAACCGTTATTATCAACGAACACAAACAAGCATTTATTGACGGTTTGAAAGTTCTTGGCAACTTGACCCAAGGCAATGTTTTTGTGGTTAAGGCAGCTGATGCTGAAGTTGATACTGGCGATGCCAAAGTACGACTCGAGAGCTTTGCAGGTCCGCATCCTGCTGGTTTGGTTGGTACGCATATTCACTTCTTGCAGCCAGTGTCAATGGCTAAGCACGTGTGGCATATCGGTTACCAAGACGTGATTGCCTTCGGTAAATTGTTTACGACTGGTGAACTGTTTACTGACCGCATTGTTGCATTGGGCGGCCCAAGCGCTAAGAAGCCACGTTTGTTACGTACGCGTATGGGCGCGAACCTGCGTGAACTCACGAAAGGTGAATTGGCGCAAGGCAACAACCGTATCGTTTCTGGTTCGGTTTTAAATGGCCACAAAGTTGATGATGCGCACCAATGGTTAGGTCGTTTCCATAACCAAGTCAGCGTGTTAGCTGAAGGTGATCAGAAAGAATTCTTTGGTTGGATCAAGCCAGGTGTTAACCAACACTCGGTAACACGTGCCTATCTTGGCCATTTGAGCCCGAAGAAATTGTTTGCGATGACTACTACCACCAACGGCTCTGACCGTTCGATGGTTCCAATCGGCAACTATGAGCGCGTGATGCCGCTTGATATTTTGCCAACGATTTTGCTACGTGACTTGCTCTCTGGCGACACTGAACAAGCTCAGAAATTGGGCTGCTTAGAGTTAGACGAAGAGGATTTAGCGCTGTGTTCTTATGTTTGCCCAGGCAAATACGAGTACGGTCCTGTGTTGCGTAACATGTTGACCGAAATTGAGAAAGAGGGCTGATCATGGGCTTGAAAAGTTTTCTTGAGAATATTGAGCCAAACTTCGAAAAAGGCGGCAAGTACGAGAAGTTCTATGCCTTATACGAAGCGGCTGCAACAATTTTCTATACGCCAGGTAAAGTAACCAAAGGCATTACCCACGTAAAAGACAGCGTTGATTTGAAGCGCATCATGATCTTGGTGTGGATGATGACTTTCCCAGCAATGTTCTGGGGTATGTACAACATCGGTAACCAAGCGGCTATGGCATTGGTAAACGGTTACGAGCTCGCTGATATTTGGCAAGTAGGCTTGTTTACTGCTCTCGGCGGTGATTTAAGCACTGCAGGTTGGGCCGGTAAATTATTCTACGGCGCTTGCTTCTTTGTTCCAGTTTACGCCACAACCTTTATTGTCGGTGGTTTCTGGGAAGTCTTATTTGCTTCAATTCGTAAGCATGAAATCAATGAAGGCTTCTTCGTAACGTCAGTATTGTTTGCATTGACGCTGCCAGCAACCATGCCATTGTGGCAAGTTGCTCTAGGTATCACCTTCGGTGTGGTGATTGGTAAAGAGGTATTCGGCGGTACTGGGCGTAACTTCTTAAACCCGGCACTGACTGGTCGCGCATTCTTGTACTTCGCGTTCCCGGCTTCTATTTCGGGAGAGCAAGTATGGACCGCGGTTGACGGCTTCTCGGGCGCCACACTGCTCGGTCAAGCAACGTCAAGCACAGACTACATTACTGACACCGCATTATGGTGGGATGCTTTCTTAGGCAACATTCAAGGTTCAATGGGTGAAGTATCGACCCTGATGATTCTTATTGGTGGTTTGGCGCTTATCTACTTCCGCATCGCGTCATGGCGCATCGTTTCTGGTGTGTTTGTTGGTATGGTGGCATTGTCATTCCTATTTAACATGCTTGGTAGCGATACCAACCCAATGTTTGCTATGCCGTGGTACTGGCACTTGGTCGTTGGTGGTTTCGCTTTCGGTATGATGTTCATGGCGACCGATCCAGTTTCAGCGTCGTTTACCAATAAAGGTAAGTTCGCTTACGGCTTCTTGATTGGTGCAATGACCGTACTTATCCGTGTGGTAAACCCTGCGTATCCAGAAGGTATTATGTTAGCGATTCTATTCGCCAACGTATTTGCCCCGCTGTTTGACCACTTTGTTGTTCAATCAAACATTAAACGGAGAATGGCACGCAATGGCTAAGAAAAACGAATCACTCGGCAAAACGCTATTTGTCGTAATCGCGCTCTGTTTAGTGTGTGCGATTATTGTGGCGGGCTCGGCGGTTGGTTTGAAACCGCTGCAGCAGAAAAATGCTGCATTAGATATGCAACGCAACGTGCTTGATGCGGCTGGCTTATTAACGCCTGAAACAGACGTTATTGCAGTATTTGAAGAGCGTGTTGAAACACGTTTGTTCAACCTAAATACGCTTGAGGAAGTCGATTCAGTCGATGGTAAAAATCCTACTGAATATGACCCGATTGCTTCTGCTAAAAAGGCAGGGTTAGGCACCAAGTTAGAAAAATCGAACGATTTGGCTGGCATTGGTTCTCGTGAAGACGTTGCTAAAGTTTACTTTATCAACGACAAACAAGGTGAGCTAGAAACGGTCGTTGTTTACATTCGTGGTTATGGTCTGTGGGGAACCATGTACGGCCTGATGGCGGTTGCGCCAGACATGAATACCATCAAAGGTATTAACTTTTACGAGCACTCTGAAACTCCAGGTCTTGGTGGCGAAATCCAGAATCCTAACTGGACTGCAAGTTGGCAAGGCAAAGAAATTTATGACAATGGCAGTGTTGCGATTGACGTCACCAAGAATGTGACTGACAAAGCGCATGACGTCGATGCTCTTTCAGGCGCGACTCTAACTAGTAACGGTGTTGAAAACACGATGCAGTTCTGGTTTAGCGATAAGGCATACGGCCCACTGTTCGATAAAATTCGCAAAGGGGAGCTGAACTAATGGCGAGTGCAAAAGAAGTCAAAGAGGTTCTATTTGGACCGATTTTTGCCAATAACCCGATTGCCTTACAAATTCTAGGTATCTGCTCGGCGTTGGCAGTCACGTCGAAAATGGAAAACACCGTGGTTATGTGTATCGCACTGACCTTGGTAACCGCATTTTCGAACTTGTTTATTTCAATTATTCGTAATCATATTCCGTCAAGCGTACGTATCATTGTACAAATGACGATTATCGCGAGTTTGGTAATTGTTGTTGACCAAGTTCTGCGTGCTTATGCTTACAGTATTGCAAAAGAATTGTCGGTATTCGTTGGTTTGATTATTACCAACTGTATCGTTATGGGTCGTGCTGAAGCCTACGCGATGAAGAGCCCACCAATGTTGTCGTTCCTAGACGGTATCGGTAATGGTTTGGGGTATTCAGTGGTGCTATTAACCGTTGGTTTCATTCGTGAACTATTCGGTTCAGGTAGCTTATTTGGCTATCAAATTTTGCAGCTGGCTTCTGAGGGCGGTTGGTATCAACCAATCGGCTTGTTGGTGTTACCACCAAGCGCATTCTTCATTATCGGTGGCTTCATTTGGGTACTGCGTACCTTCCGCAAAGAACAAGTAGAGCCGAAGGAATAAGGAGCAGACCATGGAAGCCTATATCAGTTTATTTATTAAATCGATTTTCGTTGAAAACTTAGCGTTATCGTTCTTCCTTGGTATGTGTACTTTCTTGGCAGTATCAAAGAAAGTTACCACAGCTTTTGGTTTGGGCGTTGCGGTAATTGTTGTACTGGGCATTTCAGTACCTGCTAATAACTTGGTTTACCACAACATTCTAGCGCCAGGTGCACTAGATTGGGCTGGTTTCCCAGATGCAGATTTAAGTTTCTTACGTTTCTTAACCTTTATCGGCGTGATTGCAGCGTTGGTACAGATTCTGGAAATGGCGCTGGATAAGTACGTGCCTGCTTTATACAACGCGTTAGGTATCTTCCTGCCGTTGATTACTGTGAACTGCGCAATCTTCGGTGGCGTATCATTCATGGTAGAGCGTGATTACACTTTCTCTGAGAGTGTGGTTTACGGTATTGGCGGCGGCGTAGGTTGGGCGTTGGCGATTGTTGCCTTGGCAGCAGTTCGCGAGAAGCTGAAGTATGCAGACGTGCCAGATGGATTACGTGGCTTGGGCATCACCTTTATGACGGTGGGTCTGATTGGTTTAGGGTTTATGTCTTTCTCAGGCATTTCACTCTAATTTCATCCGGTTACGAACGATAACGTATTAAGTAGAGGTACAAGTCGATGCAAGGGCAAGATTTGACACTAATAGCGCTCGGCGTAGGCATGTTTACCTTGATTGTATTGATTTTGGTTGCAGTGATTATGGTCGCTAAATCAAAATTGGTCCCTCAGGGTGATGTCGAGATTTTAATTAACGATGACGAAGACAAGAAAATCACCACGCAACCAGGTACTAAGTTGCTTGGCGCTTTAGCAAACGCGGGTATTTTTGTTTCGTCAGCGTGTGGTGGTGGTGGTTCTTGTGGCCAGTGCCGTGTGGTCATCAAAGAGGGTGGTGGTGAAATTCTACCAACCGAACGTGATCATATTAACCGTAAAGAAGCTCGCGAAGGTTGCCGTTTATCATGTCAGGTAAACGTGAAGCAAAATATGAAAATCGAACTTCCAGAGGAAGTTTTCGGTATTCGTAAGTGGGATTGTACGGTTAAATCGAACAACAACGTTGCCACCTTCATTAAAGAATTTGTGGTGCAGTTGCCTGAAGGCGAAGAAGTACCGTTCCGCGCTGGTGGTTACATTCAGATCGAATGTCCGCCACATCACGTGAAATTTAAAGACTTCGATATCGAAGAGAAATTCCGTGGTGATTGGGAGCACTTTGGCTTCTTTAACCTTGAGTCAAAAGTGAACGAAGAAGTTATTCGTGCATACTCAATGGCGAACTACCCAGACGAGAAAGGCATTATCATGTTGAACGTGCGTATCGCTACGCCGCCACCGCGTGATATGAGCTTGCCACCAGGTCAAATGTCATCGTACATCTTCAGCTTGAAGCCAGGTGATAAAGTGACGATTTCTGGTCCGTTTGGTGAGTTCTTCGCGAAAGATACCAAAGCAGAAATGGTATTCGTTGGTGGTGGTGCAGGTATGGCTCCTATGCGTTCTCATATCTTCGACCAATTACGTCGTTTGAAGTCTGATCGTAAGATGACGTTCTGGTACGGTGCACGTTCGAAGAAAGAAATGTTCTACGTTGAAGATTTCGACATGTTGGCGCGTGAAAACGACAACTTCGAATGGCACGTGGCATTGTCTGACCCTCAACCAGAAGATAACTGGGAAGGTTACACCGGCTTTATTCACAACGTGCTATATGAAAACTATCTGAAGGACCATGAAGCGCCTGAAGATTGTGAGTTCTACATGTGTGGACCACCGATGATGAACGCTGCGGTCATTAAAATGTTGAAAGACTTGGGCGTCGAAGACGAAAACATCTTGTTGGATGACTTCGGTGGCTAACCTTAACGGTTAACTGTAAGGTGAAATAAATCGGATGAAGATGAATTTGTCATCGACTCTGCGAATCTGGCTAGCCCTGATGGGGCTGGCCTTTTTCGTTTCATGTACGCCAGCACCGCAACAAATTTCGGTGTCGGGTGAAACCATGGGTACGACCTACCACATTCGTTACGTGACAGCGAACCCAAACCATTCGCCGGAACGCGTTAAAGAACGTGTTGACGCCGTTTTGGAGCAGGTTAATAGCCAAATGTCGACGTACGATCCAAACTCCGAGTTATCGTTGTTTAACCAACGCAAAACGACAGAGCCGGTAGTCATTTCACGTTCCCTTGAAACAGTTGTGCGGCGCGCGCTTGAAATCGGCGAAGAAACTGATGGCTTACTCGATGTGACCGTCGGACCACTTGTGAATTTGTGGGGGTTTGGGCCATTAGGTCGACCTGAGCAAGTGCCGACCGAGCAACAGTTATTAGAGGTGCGTGATCAAGTTGGTTATCAATACTTAACCGTAGAAAACCATCAGCTCACCAAAGCTGTTCCTGATTTGTATGTTGATTTATCGACAATCGCCAAAGGTTACGGTGTTGATCGGGTTGCTATTCTGTTAGAGCAGATGGAAATTCGCAATTACTTGGTCGAAATTGGTGGCGAAATGCGTATGCGGGGCACCAAACCGGGCGAGCAACCGTGGCGCATAGCTGTCGAACAACCTGTGACTTTAGATCGTGCCGTGCAGCGCATCATTGAACCAGGTAATAATGCGGTGGCGACTTCGGGTGACTATCGCAATTATTTTGAAGAAGATGGTGTGCGCTATTCGCATATTATTGATCCTCGCACCGGCTATCCCATTCAGCACAATTTAGTTTCGGTTACCGTGATTAGTGAAACCTGTATGGATGCCGACGCATATGCGACAGCATTAACTGTCATGGGAGCTGAAAAAGCACTCGAATTTGCCAATCAAAAAGGTTTAGCGGTGTTGTTAGTCACCCGTGAAAACGATCAATATAAAGAGTACACTAGTACTGCATTCAAACGATTTGAGCAGTAGCTCAGGAGGTCCACATGGGCGTTTTTATTGCTGTATTCGTCATCATGTTGGTGGTGGTATTGGCCATGTCAGTGGGGTTTATAGCCCAACGTAAGTCGATTTCTGGAAGTTGTGGCGGCATCTCGTCGTTAGGCATGGAAAAGGCTTGTGACTGCAAAGATCCGTGCGATGATAAAAAGGCACGTATGGCTGAAGAAGCTCGAGCTGCGAAAGAAAAGCAGTGGCAGGAAAATCGAATCGATTAATAGAAAGGAGTTAGACTGATGGTTACACCGGTACAAATTCGCCCGAAATCGGCTGAAATTTACCTCGATTGCAATGCAACGACGCCGGTGTTGCCGCAAATAGCTCAAGCTGTGGAACACGTAATGGAACACGTGTTTGGCAACCCTTCGAGTAGCCATATTACAGGGCTACAAGCGCGTTACATTCTCGATAATACCCGTCGTCTAGGGCGTCAAGTGATCGGTGCACCGCAAGGGCGCTTGTTTTTCACCAGTGGTGCCACTGAAGGCATACAAACTGCTGTGTTATCGGCTTTAACTGCCGCGCGCAATAGTACTAATTTAGGTGGCAAGCGTTGGTTGCTTTATGGTGCCACCGAACATAAGGCTGTCCCACAAGCGCTCGAGCACTGGAACAAACTGCTGCAACTGAACGCTGAATTGAAAGCGATTCCAGTTGATAGACGCGGTAAATTAGATCTGCAATTTATTGCCGAACATGTTGGTGCTGCGCATATGATTTGCACCATGGCGGTTAATAATGAAACCGGTGTGAAGCAAGATCTAGTTGAACTCGAACGCGTTATTCGCGGCGAAAATGCCGACGTGCCGTGGATGGTAGATTGTGTGCAAGCTCTGGGTAAGCAAAACCTAGCACTCAGTGAAACCACGATTGATTATGCCCCATTTAGTGGACACAAGCTTTACGGACCGAAAGGCATTGGGTTTATGTATGTGCGCGAGAGCGCGCCATTTACCCCGTTAATTATCGGTGGTGGTCAGGAACAAGGGCAACGTTCGGGTACCGAGAATCTTCCTGGAATTGCCGCATTACATGCGCTATTTGAGCTACTTCTGGATAAACAGCAGCAGGTTTTCCAAAGCCAAGCTGTGCTTGACGGGTATCGCGACAAATTACTTACGGCATTGCGTTCTGCGTTCCCAACCCTCGTATTAAATCACGATTTGGATGACTCGGTGCCGACAACGCTGAATTTCTCCGTTCGTGGCGTGCCATCACGCGACATAATGGATGTGTTCGATGCGGCAAATATTCGTGTCAGCTCTGGCTCGGCGTGTAGTTCTGGTGTCACACGCAGCTTTGTGCTGGATGCGATGGGTTTAGAAACATGGCGTTCAAGTTCGGCCATCCGTTTGTCGTTTGGCCCGGCAACATCAGCGAACATCATTGATGCAGCTTGCGAGCGCATCCGCGATGCGGCGATGGCGCTAAGACAGTCTTGTCTGTTAGTTTCTGACACCAACGAAGACATTGATAGCGATCTTGATGGGGTGGTGCAACTGCGTTTTGATAGTCATTGCTGTTACTTACTCATCGATAAAGCTGCCGGCGAAATGGCGGTGATCGATCCGGTTCCGGAATTAGCGGAGCGCATCGAGCGTCTCGTTGCATGTCAAAACTATCGGGTCAAAGCCGTGTTGACCACCGAAGCTCAAGAGTCAGACAGCCCAGCAGCAATGCTTGCGCAATTGTTGTGTGCAAGTGGTTGCAGCGCTCAGCGTGACGCTGTCGGTTGGCCATTAGATGCGGTGGGTGGTTGTGAAGCTCCAGTTGAATGCCAAGTTGACGTGTTTGGTTGTTTGCGGGTGGGTGAACGTCGACTGTACCGCGTGGGAACGCGTGAACCCGTATTCTTATTGAGCTCGCCGCTAACCAGTGATGCCGTTTCACCACACGTTGATTTTGCTTTCATTGGTGAGCAGCATGATGTTTCTTCGCTAGCTCAGGTTGTTCATGAGCAAACGCTCTTGCTTGCTCGTCGTGATGATGCGTTCCGCGTGGTCGAGAAGCTTTGTGAGGTCTCTGGTGATTGTACGCCATGTCAACTCGTTGATGTTTCACTTGAACAACAACAAGAGTGGTTGGCACAGCCTGAAACATTGGTCGTAGATGTCCGTGAACAGCAAGAACATCAAGTTCGTCAATTGTCGGTCGATGCCGAAGTCATTAACGTACCACTGACGCGGTTGGCTCAGTTTATTTACAGCCATCGCCAACATTACAAAACTCGGCCAATCGTTTGTGTCTGTCGTTCAGGACACCGTAGCGCGGTTGCCGCGCAGGTATTGGCTCGTCATGGATTTGCGCATGTGAGCCATTTGTCGGGAGGTACAGCCTTACTTATCGAAGCTGATTCGTGCGACAAAGCCGTCCTTACCGACTAAATAGCAGCGCTGGTTGATGCAAGCACTGTTCCAAATGTTGGCATCACTGAGTTGCTCCCAAGTCATATCGGCGCTGCTAAGATATGCAGCGCCATTGGGATTACTTACTAACATGTCGCCATTCGGGCGCACTGTTAAACTATACAAAGCACCTTCAAATTCAGGTTCCGGTAGCGCGATAAACTCACCGTCTTGGTAGCGCATTAGGCGCGGTTGGGTTTGCGGTTCGTATAAGTCACCACCGGCAATAATCACTTCTTTTTCAGACAACGGCCAAACACTGGCAATACCGGCACTTGGGCCGGCAGGCAGTGGTGTGTCGATAGCTTTAAAGCGAATACCGAAACTGCGTTTTAATAAGAGTCTTGCGGTGCTGCCGTTGGCGGTGCCGATGGCCCAAATATTGTTGTTAAAGCGGACACAGCCGCCGCTGGCTGCTAAGCCACCTTCATCAGGTAGTGGTGCGGAGTCAACGACATTACTTGCAGAAAGCCAGTTGCGGCCATCGGTACTGCGTACCATTTCCCAACGGCCTTCGATGCTGTCACCATAAACCCAGGCTTCGCCGTTATTTGCCATCGCAATACAGTTGAGAAATTGATTTGAGCCAGCACGAAAGCGAAGTTGCCAATTGCGTCCGCCGTTAGACGTGTAATAAACACGCGAGTCACCATTTTCGCCAATACTGAGTGCGTAAGCATGGTTGGCATCGAGTGCTTCAATATCACGGAACTGAAGACTTTCGCTGGTGGGATTGAAATATTCCCAAGTTTCTCCGGCATCGGTGCTGCGAGCGATGGTCGCATTTGAGCCGCTAAGCCAAACCACATTATTGGTTGGCGCGCTCACGCCAATCCAATGCACATCTGGCTTACTCTCTAACGAGGTGACACTTAAAGTCGCTGAAACAACAAGACTAACCGCAATCATAAAACCTCATTTTTACTATAGCGAATGCTTCTATCGTGGCTGTTTCAGCGCCTAAACACAAGCTAACTTCGATGTTTTATCGGTAATCGCTGCAGGCGTAGCGCATTGAGTACTACAGATACTGAACTTAGTGCCATGGCGCCACCAGCTAACCAAGGTGCTAAGAGGCCTGTGGCAGCCACGGGAATACCTAGTGTGTTATACGCAAACGCCCAAAATAAGTTTTGTCGAATATTACGTACGGTTTTCTCACTCACGAAAAGTGCATCGACGAGACTGCGCAAGTCGGTGCGCATTAATGCGATATCTGCGGTTTCTAGGGCGACATCTGTTCCTGTACCCATAGCGATACCGACGTGCGCTGTGGCGAGTGCTGGAGCATCATTGATGCCGTCACCAACCATAGCAACAATTTCGCCTTGTTCGCGTAGCTTCGTAATGTGCTCAGCTTTATGTTCCGGCAACACCTCGGCGAAAATATCTGTGATACCCACTTGTTTCGCTATTGCTTCGGCAGTGCGTTGATTATCACCGGTGATCATAATGACCTTAAGACCACGCTGCTGTAGGGTAGTAATAGCTTGTTTGGCGTGCTTGCGTACCGTATCGGCCACCGCAACAATACCGATCACTTGGTTATCGTAGCCAATCAGCATGGCGGTCTTGCCTTGTTGTTCAAGTTCATCTTTGCGAACTAACCAGTTTCCGCAATCGACGTTTTGTTCTTGCATGAGACGTTGAGTACCCAAGAGTATACGAACGCCAGTTCCATCGTGGTGTAGCAATGCTGACACGCCGCGCCCCTCATGCGCCGAAAAGTCCGTCATGTCGATGACTTTTGCGTCCTCATCAATGCCATTCACAATTGCTTGTGCGAGCGGATGTTCAGATTGTTGTTCAAGTGCTTTAATAGCGGCCTTTACTTCTGCTTCACTGAATTGTTTCAGCTCACCTAAGTTCAACTCGAGATCGGTTAATTTGGGTTTACCTTCAGTGATAGTGCCGGTTTTGTCGAGCACCATTGCGGTTACAGTATGCGCAACTTCCAGCACTTCACTTTGCTTAAATAAGACGCCCATTTGTGCTGCTCGACCGGAGCCAGCCATGATTGAGGTCGGCGTAGCTAGACCCAGCGCACATGGACATGCAATCACCAATACGGCAACTGTCGATTCGAGGGCTGCGCCATAGTCACCGGGTTGATACCAAAATGCCCATACCAGAAAAGTAATGAGCGCAATAACTAATACTACTGGGACAAAAATCGCTGATACTTGGTCGGCGAGCCGTTGAATAGGTGCTTTGGAATTTTGCGCTTGCTCAACAACTTGAATGATTTGCGCTAACGCCGAATCTTTTCCTAACTTGGTAACTTTGGCTTTTAAAAAGCCGTTTTTGTTAATGGTACCGCCAGTTAGCTGTGAGCCCTTTGATTTGTCTACCGGAACACTTTCGCCCGTTATCATGGACTCATCAACAGCACTGTTGCCCGAAATAACCTCGCTATCAGCGGGAACTTGTTGTCCCGGCTTAATATGAATAACGTCGCCCACAGTCAGATCAGCAACGTCTACTTGTTCAGTTTCACCGTCAGCGCGTTCGCGTAACGCCTGTTTGGGTTGAAGGTTTAATAGTTGCTTTATAGCGGCTGACGAGCGTCCTTTAGCACGTGCTTCAAACCATTTGCCGAGCAAGATTAACGTAATTAAAACCGCACTGGTCTCAAAGTATAAGCCTTCATGAATCACATGTTCTGAGGCAAATATTGCTAAATAGACGCTATAGAAATAAGCCGCTGAAGTACCCAGCGCAACCAATACGTCCATATTTGCAGCGCCGCCACGTAGCGCGGTATAACTGCCTTTATAAAACTGCCAGCCAATAACAAATTGCACGGGTGTCGCTAAGGCCATTTGAACCCAAGGGTTCATCAACCAATCGGGAACATAAACTGCGCTGGTCCAACTGAAGTGTCCGAACATGGTATACAGCAACGGCGTTGATAAAATTGCGGCAGCAATAAATTTATAAAACTGGATTTGTTGCGCGCGTTCACGCGGATCGTCTGCTTCTGGCTGTGAGTGATCAATCACACTCGCATCGTAACCAGAGCCTTTAACAGCATCGACGAGTTGCTGCGGCGTCACATTGTTGGCCTCGACTGCGGCAACCTCGTTAGCGAAATTGACATTAACGGAAGTCACGCCATTGACTTCTTGTAACGCGCGTTCGATTGTTTTTGCGCATCCGGCACAGCTCATTCCGGAGAGTTGTAACTGATATTTTTGCGAAGTCATGAAATCCTCCTTAGCGTTTTAAAAGGCGTTCGATGGTTGTATCGAGCTCATCTAACACACTTTCGTCGCCAGTTTGTAGGCGATGCTTAACGCAGGTATGCATGTGTTGCGTCAATAATTTTTTTGCGACGCCGTTTAACGCTGATTGTACTGATGCGATTTGATTTAAAACGTCATCGCAGTAAGTATCATTTTCAATCATGCGCTGCAGTCCACGCACTTGCCCCTCAATGCGTGCGAGACGTTGCTTTAGATTCTGTTTTAACTTATCTGGATGGGGGGTAACGGTGTGCTGCATCATGAAATCCTCAATTTGATGATGCATATAATATAGGGGGGTACCCTATAAAGATCAAGTGCGATATTAGCTATTGGATATTAGATATTATTAAAGACCTGAGATCTGATTTATCGCACTAATATCTAATATCCAATAGCTAATATCGATTTTGCTGCTACTGAGCGTTGAGGGATTGGTTGTTGATGCCGATACTCTCGTCGGACATCAAATATACATACGTCGGCATCAAATCTGCTGGTGTTTTCAACTTGTTTGGATCTTCTGCTGGATAAGCTTTGGAACGCATGGTGGTGCGCGTTGCACCTGGATTGATGACATTAACGCGGATGTTGGTACCGTCATATTCATCAGCCATCACTTGCGCAAGGCCTTCGGTTGCAAATTTGCTGACGGCATAAGGGCCCCAAAATGCGCGGCCTTGGCGGCCAACACCGGACGAGGTAAAGATAATGCTGGCATGTGGTGCCTTTTTTAAAGCGGGCATTAATGCTTGGGTCATCATGAATTGCGCGGTTACGTTGACTTGCATGATGTCGTTCCACGAATCGTGATCAATATGTTCAAACGGAGAGAGTACGCCGAGTAAACTCGCATTTTGTAGTACGCCATCTAAGTGACCGAATTGCTCGACAATGGTCGCGGCCATACCTTGATAATGCGATTTTGTGGCACCCTTCATATCGAGTGGCACGATGGCTGGTTCTGGATGACCCGCTTCAACAATTTCATCGTAAACTGCTTCGAGTTTTTTCACGGTGCGCCCCAGCAAAATGACGGTTGCGCCGCATGCGGCAAAGGTTTTGGCTGCTTCACGGCCGATACCATCACCAGCACCGGTAACTAAAATGGTTTTACCTGCCAGTGAACCTTCTTTGATAACGTAGTTTATTAGATCATTATGCATTGCAGTCATTTTCGGCTTACACTCTTGAGTAACTGAACTTATGAATACGCTAAGTGTACTGGTTTTTGCTATTATTCTCAGTAGCAAGGTATAAATTATTGAGAAATACTTTCAAGTTAAGCTCAGACAGTGTATAAAATTTTGTTAATTAAAACGTCTTGTCGTACCAGTTTAAAAAGGCGATGATAGGCAAAACGAATAACAGCATCCTGCAGGTGCTCAATACATAACAACACGAACAAGGATTGGGGAAGCCTCATGAAAAAACTCTTGCTTGTAACTGCCATCGGTAGCGCACTCAGCTTAGTTGGCTGTGGCAGCGGCGAAGATGCGCCAGAATCGGTAAAAGCCGAATATCAAGTCGCAGCAACTCGCGCAGTATTTGACCCATCAAATGGTCAGGTACCAGTACCGAGCAACATTCTTTTAAGTGGTACCGTTGACGGTACGCTTAACATCCCAGTGGCTGATCCGACGGACGGTGGCAACCCACAAGTTGCTATTAACGGTCTTGATGGCTGGGGAACGCATTCTACTTTAACGTTCAGCTTCTCGTTACCAGTTGATGAAAATGGTGACCAAGTCACGGTCGACTCAGCGTCACTTGAAGCGGCTGGTTCAGTTCGTGTATTCGAAACGATTATGGGTGGCAGTGATGTCAGTGAAGGCTGTGCCGCAGCGCCAAGCCCTGCGGTAACCTGTGCCGTAGCGGCAGAACTCGTGCACGGTCAAGACTTTATTGTACGTGCAACTGGCCCAAGTGGCGTTGCCGTTATCCCGTTGAAACCATTCAAAGCCAAAACAGGTTATTTAGCTGTTTTGACTGACAACATTCAAGATTCATTGGGGCGTTCAGTTAAGCCATCGCAAACCTATGGCTTGATGAAACGTCCAGTCAGTACTGAACCAGTATCATCAGATCCAGCGGCGCAAAGCTTGCAAGGTTTAATCAACAGCCATGAAGCTGCACTTGCGGCTGCGGGCGTTGATACAGAGACTGTCATTTACGCGTCAAGCTTTACCACGCAATCAACAGCTGATGCATTCCACATGGTGAAAACCATGATGGCAGCGCAGTTCTCTGCGACAGCTGCTTTGGGTACACCGTCACCATCACTTGGCGTTGCGCCACTTGGCTACAATGCTGCGCAAGCATTGGTGCAAGCGGGTGCATTGCCAAACGAGCCGACTAACCCTGCTTATGCAGTATCAAGCACTGCACAAGTTTATGGTGGTCAAGTGACTTTGCCATACTTCTCACCATTGCCAACCACAGAAAACCCAACAGCACCATTAAGTGGCCGCTGGATGGCGAAGTGTGACAGTGGTGTGTCGGTACTTGGTGCGATTCAAGCTGGTGCAATTGATCCGATGAATACTCCGTCGATTGACCCGACTTGGTTAAGCGGTGGTGCATCGACGTTTATTCCTGCTTGGGTACAAGCTTGTTTACAAGCAAGCACACCAGAAGCTGTGGCAGCAATGGACTTTCCAGGTGTTGACGAAGAACGCCACGTCACGAAGTACAACCCAGTACCTGCGGTACAGGGAAACGTAACAGTCAATGCGGTGATGACCGTGCCAGATTTGGCGACTGTGAACGCAGTTCGTGGTGCGCAAGGTCTTGACCCGATTACGATGCCTGCTGATGGCTGGCCAGTCGCGATCTTCCAACACGGTATTACTGCTTATAAAGAAACCGTATTATCGATGGCTGGTATGATGGCACTGAACGGCGTAGCCACTGTTGCGATTGACCATCCATTGCACGGTGACCGTGGTTTTGGCGCAATCAACGCAACTTCAGGTAAGGGTCCAGCGACGGCTTACATGAACTTAGGTAGTTTGCTAACCACGCGTGATAACCTGCGTCAGTCAGTTTCTGATTTACTTGGTTTACGTTTAAGCTTAAATGCGACCAACGCACCAATTGATGCGAGCCGCGTTTATTTCGCGGGTCATTCATTAGGTGCCATTGCTGGCACAGCATTTAGTGCTGTAGCAAACACGCCAATGACCGGTGCTCTTGAAGCTGCAACGCCATTGTTTGCGGTGAACGGTAGCTCGTTGATGGCGCCGGGTGGCAGCATTGCGAACTTCTTGTTGGCATCAAATAGTTTTGGTCCAGTGATTAAGAGCCAGTTGTTATATGCACAAAGTGCTGACTTCGCAGCTGCAGTGAATGCGACTGCTGAAGCGCAAGGTGTTGCGCCGACTGATCCAGCGTTCCAAGGTTTGTTGATTCAAGTATACGACCAATTCTGGGCGAGCTTGAGTGCAGCTGAGCAAGCGGGTATCAACTCGGTGTTTGAGCAGTTTGCTTTTGCCGCTCAGACTGTCGTTGATTCAGCTGACCCAATTAACTATGCGGCAACCGTTGTTGCAACCGAAACACCAATTCACTTAATTGAAGTGGTTGGTGATGGCGCGGAAAACTTACCAGATCAAGTTATTCCGAACGCCGTACAGGGTAAACCGTTGGCCGGTACCGAGCCGTTAATTGCTGCGCTTGGCCTAGAAGCGGTTTCAGAAATGCTGGTGACTGTTGATGGTACACCTGTATCTGGCGCGGTTCGCTTTACCGAAGGTAGCCATGGTTCAATTGTTGATCCATCAGCATCACCTGCGGCAACCCAAGAAATGCAAACGCAAACAGCGGTTTGGTTCAGCACAGATAACACCGTTATCCCTGTTCAAAACCCAGATGTTGTGCAACCATAAGCAACATCGACGCGAGAATAAAAAGGCCGCTTCGTCGGCCTTTTTTTATGGAGAAATGAAAAATGTGGGATGTAGCGCAAGAGTTAATAGTGTTTGTTTTTAAAGCCGCGATTATTGTGTTTGCGGTGATGTTAATTGTTGGCGTGATCAGCCAAGTGGCGCAACGGCAGAAAGGTCGAAAAGGCGAGTTGGTGGTTGATCGGTTATCGGATGATTTGCGCGACGGTGTGCATCGATTGAAGCTGGAATTGCTGGACAAAAAACACCGTAAAAAGGCACAGAAGGCGTTAAAACAACAACAAAAACAAGATAAAAACGCCGCACCACGCAAACGTATTTTTGTGATTGATTTCAAAGGCAGTATGGATGCTCATGAGGTTGACTCGCTGCGTCGTGAAGTGAATGCGATTGTCGCTGTCGCAGAGCCTAGCGAGCAAGTCATGGTGCGCCTAGAAAGCCCAGGTGGTGTGGTGCACGGATATGGCTTGGGCGCGGCGCAATTACAGCGTTTACGCGATGCGGATCTGGAGTTGATTGTCAGCGTAGACAAAGTTGCGGCAAGTGGTGGTTATATGATGGCTTCGGTTGCGAATCACATTCAGGCGGCGCCATTTGCCATTATTGGTTCGATTGGTGTGCTGGCGCAGCTACCGAACTTCCATCGTTGGTTAAAGAAACACGATGTTGATTTTGAGCAAGTAACAGCTGGCGAGTACAAGCGCACGTTAACGATGTTCGGTGAAAACACTGAAGACGGCAGACGTAAATTTAAGCAAGATCTCGAAAATATTCATGAACAATTTAAAGAACATATTCGTAAATATCGACCTGAGCTTGATTTTGAAAAGGTCGCCACTGGCGAGTACTGGACCGCACAAGAAGCTTTAAATTACGGTCTCGTTGATTCACTGACCACCAGCGATGCTTGGCTACTGGAGCGTCGTGAGAGCCATGATATGTTCTTAGTGCGTTACGTAGTGAAGAAAAATATTGGCGAGCGTGTTGGGCGTAACGTTTCAGCGGTGTTGTACGCAGTGAAGAACTTTTTAAGTAAAAATTAATCTTACGAGTAAGCGATTTAACAAAGTTGTGGTGTGAATTAAATTGAATGTGAGGGAAGCCATGAGCGATGATTTTGAGCTGTTTCGCCGTGAAATGACCGATGTGACACCACTTGCTGGCGAAGATGTTGCTGATATTCGCACGGCATTTACACCTACTCTCGCGCAAATAGAGCGTCGTAAGGCGGCAGAGCAACAACTTGAAGAAGATATTAACTTCTTATCCACCGAATATGTGGAACTGGTTGAGCCGCTGGATACACTCGCATTTCAGCGCGATGGTGTACAGCATGGTGTGTATAAAAGACTGCGACTTGGGCAGTACCCGATAGAAGCCAGTTTAAATTTACACCATCACAGTTTGCGTGAAGCTCGCGTAGCACTATTTGAGTTTATTCAAGACTGTCATCGCTCGGGTGTGCGTTCAGCGTTGATTATTCATGGTCAAGGTAAGCACTCCAAACCACATCCAGCTTTGATTAAAAGTTACGTGAATAAATGGCTGCGAGAACTCGAGCCAGTTATGGCGTTTCACAGTGCGCAGCGTCACCATGGCGGTAGCGGTGCGCTGTATGTCATGTTGCGTAAAAACGCGACGCAAAAGCAACTCAACCGAGAGCGTCATCAACGTCGCTGAGGAGTAGAAGGCAGTGAAGATTAGTCTAGGCACGATGATAGTCGCAACCATGTTGGCGATTGCAAGTACACCAACACTCGCTGATCAAACTATGTCGCAACGATTAGGTGATCTGCTAGAACAGCGTGCCGATAATTATCTCGAAGCTGATTTTTCGTATGGAAACCTAGAACTGATTACGTTGCTGGGCGAAGTGCGCGCTGAAGACATTCGATTGAGTACTCGAGAGACAGAATTAGACAAAGGTTTAAATGAGGTTCTGCGCGCTGAATCTATCGTCGTAGAAGGCGAATGGTTGGGGAGCACCAAGAATACATTAATTGTTGATGCAATTACTGCGAAAGATGCCCAACTCACGATTGCGTATTGGGACAAAGGCAAATCAAATATACACACGCTTTATGATGCAGCTATCAAGCAAACCAAGTTACAGCGCGTTTCGCAGCCTTTAATTTGGCAAATTAAACGTGCGCAGCTTGATAATGTGGTGCTGAATTTATTCGACCAAGGACAGCCTATTTTAAGTGTTCGCTTGGCTTCCTTGAAGCTTCCAGAAGCTACAGCAGACGATACTGCGGACACCTATATTGCGCGCTTATTGTGGCCGGTTTTGGAGCAAGTATTGGCGCAGGCGATGGCCGGAGATTCGGATACGGTGGTGGATTACGGGCGCTTGACGCAATTCATCTGGCGCGAAATCCGTTGAAAAGCAAGTGCGATATTAGCCATTAGATATTAGATATTAGGAAAAACACGAATGCATCGCTCTGATATCTAATATCCAACAGCTAATATCGTCTTTGTTGTTATAAGTTTCTTTCTTTTAAGTCGGCTTTGGCGTCGTTAAATACATCCTCATCCAACGCACCTTCACTTTTCGCAACAATCACCGACACCATCGCATCACCAGTTACGTTGACTGCAGTGCGCGTCATGTCTAGCAAACGGTCCACGCCAATGATTAAGCCGATACCTTCAACAGGTAAGCCAACCTGACCAAGCACCATCGCTAACATAATCATACCCACACCTGGCACACCAGCAGTGCCAACAGAGGCCAATGTTGCGGTAAGTACAACCATCAAGTAATCAGCGATAGACAGATCAACCAAGTAGACTTGGGCGATAAACACTGTTGCGACGCCTTGCATGATGGCGGTGCCGTCCATATTGATGGTCGCGCCTAATGGGACGGTAAAAGAACCAACACTGTTATGGACACCAAGGCGCTTAGTCACCGTTTCTAAAGTAACCGGCATGGTAGCGTTCGAGCTTGCGGTACTGAAACCGAAGATTTGCACTTCGCGCATTTTGCGCAAGAAAATAATCGGATTCATGCCGGCTAGGCCTTTTAAAATAATCGGATAAGTCACCAACGCATGAACGATGAGCACGAATAGCACGAGCAAGAAGTATTTACCGAGGCTGAAAATGGTTTCAAATGAAGTTTCTGAAAACAGTTTCGCCATTAAGGCAAACACACCATAAGGTGCAATGTTCATCAAAATAATAACCAGCTTCATGATGACTTCGTTGAAATCATCGAATAAGGTTTTAATCCGCTCACCGGGTTTACCAACCAATGCCATTGCAATACCGAACAACAGGGCAAATACGATGATTTGGAGCATGTTGCCATTCGCAAAAGCATTGAATGGATTGGTCGGGAATAAGTCGATAATCACCTGAGCAAGAGAAGGGGCTTGAGTAGGTTCATACGTCGCATCGGTAGCTAATTCAATGCCGGTTCCGGGCTGTACCAAAACGGCCATGGCAATAGCAAAGGTAATCGCAATCGCGGTGGTAATCAGATATAACCCGACTGATTTGCCGCCAAGTCGACCAAGTTTACTCGGGTCACTCAATGAGCATGTGCCCACGACTAAAGATACAAAAACCAATGGCACAACTAACATTTGTAGCGACGAAATGAAAATTTGGCCAACGACGTAGAATAAGCCTTTAGTTAGATAACCTTCTACTAGCGTGCTATCTGGAAAAATTGCTTTAAGTAAAATGCCAACAGCAATACCGGCAAACATACCGATAACAATGCGGCTCGTGAGACTGAGCTTCTTTTTGTTTTCTGACATAAACATTCCTTTCGATCACGTCGTGATGGACGGTGACGTGCACGTAAACAATTGAGATCGGCTCAAGACTACCAGAATTCTTATTTAAACAGTAGCACTGTGCGGTTGACTGTCATTGAATTGCCATGAAATTGCCAATCAACTGTCATCAAGGCGACCTAAGCTGATGCCTATATATGGCAACGAGAGATTGGCGATGATAGAAGTCGAGCAACTACTCAATAAGAATTTACCGACCTTGAATAACCACCAACTTTTGCACAAATCTGCGTTGTGGGTATTAAGAGGACTGTTATGCGAGCGCGAAATCAAGCGCTTTGCTGAAGCCTATCCGAATCTTCATGGCATCGAGTTCATTGAGCATGTGCTCGATTTTTTCAAATTCAGTTTTACCGCGCGCGATAGTGAATTAGATAATATCCCAACCGAAGGCCGGTTGATTATCGTTGCCAATCATCCAATTGGATCGCTGGATGGGCTTGCTTTATTGAAGCTGGTCAGCGGCGTACGCAGCGACGTTAAAATTCTTGCGAATGATTTATTGCAGGCAATTGAGCCTTTGCATGAGTTACTCATTCCTGTACCGGTGTTTAAAACCCGTGGAAATGCGGTGCGCAGCGAGCCGCTCAAACGCTTATATAAGCATTTGGAGGGTGAAGGCGCATTGATTGTTTTCCCTGCTGGCGAGGTGTCACGATTGCGACCACAAGGTGTGCGCGATCACCACTGGCACACGGGATTTTTAAAAATGGCATTACGAGCACAAGCACCAGTTCTGCCAATCCATGTGAAAGCGCACAATTCAGCCTGGTTTTACGGTGCATCAATGCTTTACAAGCCGCTAGCGACTTTACTGCTGGTTCAAGAAATGTTTCGGCAGCAACGTGGTCACATCGATTTTCGAATTGGCGAGTTGGTGCCGCTGAAATCATTCAATGTTGAGCAGTTGACGTTAACGCAACGCGCCAAGATGTTCCGCCGCCATGTGTATCGTTTGGGCCAGAACAAAAGCGGTATCTTGAAAACCCAGCGCCCGATTGCTCGCGCTGAATCCCGCCAAGCACTTAAAAAAGCCGTGGAGGATTGCGAGCGTTTAGGTAGCACACAAGACGGCAAGCACATTTATTTATATCGTTACGACGGGAATTCGCCAATTCTGCGCGAGATAGGTCGGCTGCGAGAAATCGCCTTTCGTGCGGTTGAAGAAGGCACCGGGCGCCGTCGTGATCTGGATAATTATGATACGTGGTACACCCAGCTCATCCTGTGGGACGCTGAGGATTTGGAGATTGCTGGTGCATATCGGTTAGGTGACGCACAACAGATTGTCGCCGAACGTGGATTAGCTGGATTATATAGTCATTCGTTGTTTGCGTATCATCCGCAGCGAATGCAGGATTTTGTCACTCAAGGTTTGGAGCTTGGACGCAGCTTTGTGCAGCCAAAGTACTGGGGGAAACGCAGTTTAGATTATCTTTGGCAAGGCATTGGTGCATTACTGCAACAGCATCCTCAGTATCGCTATTTGTTTGGTCCGGTAACCATGAGTGCCAGTTTGCCCAGTGTTGCGCAAGATGCATTGGTGCAGTTTTTTGGTGATCATTTTCCCGATCCCGATCAGTTAGCGCAAGCACGGACGCCATTTATGCCAAATAGTCGACCATTACCTGACATCAGTGATGATTACGCGGATGACTTGGTTCATCTGAAGCACTTTTTGGCGCATCAAGGTGCCGCGATACCAACGCTTTATAAGCAATATGCGGATTTATGCGATAAAGGCGGCGTGAGGTTTTTAGGATTCAACGTTGATGCTGATTTTGCCAATGCAGTAGATGGTTTAGTGATGGTTGATATACAGCGTTTGAAGGCACAAAAACGTAAACGCTATTTAGGCAATGAGTTGGCCGAGTAGGTCAATTACCATCGTAGACAATATAAAAAGCCCAGCTTGGCTGCTAGGCTTTTTAGTGTTTGTTAGCTGTGCAAGTGTTACATGTATTCTGGGCCGAAACCATTGGTCCAAATAATGGCTGAGGCTACCATCAGCACAACCATCATGATTAAACCTGCAGTGACAACCGAAGATGAGTACATGAATCCGCGCTCTTCTGGGATATGCATTAATATAGGAACGCCTGAATACAGTAAGTACACCGAATAAGCGACACCAGCTAAAAATACCATAGTGACGAACCATAATTCTGGGTACAATGCCGCGACACCAGACATGATAACGGGCGTTGCTGTGTAAGCCGCTAATTCAACCGACTGCGTGAAGGTTGGCGCTGCACCGAAGGTTTTCGCCATCCAATGAATCAGATAAGCCAATGCAAAGGTTGCCGCGATAATACCGGCGTACATAGCGACAGCCATCATGGTTGCACTACTTTGGGTTAAAAACGTCACTTCGCGCGCACCGATGCTCCAACCAATGTGAGCAGATGCGTAATAAGCCGCTGCACAAGGTAACAGTGCGATAATAAGAATGTGGCTTAAAGCAAAACTCATGCTTTCGTGACGTTGATCAATGGATTTCCATTCATCGACAGGATGAGCGTAGAGACCCCAAATGTGGTTTAAAATCATGACATACCTCAACTTCTGTTGTTGTCTGTGTTTACTGTTATTATTGTTGTTGACGCTTTTTTGTGCGCCTTGCATTCAATATTGGTCGGTTTTTCAACATAGTCAAGCCATTTTGGATAGAATAACCATATTTATTTTGTGTGATTAAATTTTAACCAATCGCTGTAAAAGAGAGCTTATTGTGGAGTCGTTGCTACAACCCATTCGTCAATTTTTGCATTGTGACACGCCGAAGGCTTGGATTGAAGCTGCATGCAAACCAGAAAATTTACCAGCGCTGCTAATTGATCATCTCGTTTGTGAGTTGAAGGCGGCGCAGTCGGCGATGCTGCTTATTCGTCGATATGCGGTGGATACCGCAAGTGGTGATGCGTTACTCGCTTGGTTGAAGCCGTATGAGGACTTTACTTATCGTATGCAAGGTGATTGGCGCCAGCTTGCTGATCACGAGCGTTTAACCAAAGCCATGTTACCCAAGCGGGAATCGCCATATAGCCAAGAGTTAATCGACAAAATGGTGCTCCTCATTAAAGAAGAACTGCATCATTTTTATCAGGTTTTGGAAATCATGGATGAGCTTGGTATTCCTTATGAAAACATCTCGTCCAGTAGGTATGCGCGGGGCATGTTACGGCATGTGCGGACTCATGAACCGGCAACGCTTATCGATAAACTGATTTGTGGAGCCTATATTGAAGCACGTTCCTGCGAGCGCTTTGCCGCGCTAGCACCACATGTCGATGCGCGGTTGTCTCGGTTTTATGTCAGCTTGTTGCGTTCTGAAGCGCGCCACTTTGAGGATTATTTAACCTTGGCAGAACAAATCGCTGGGCATTCTATTAGCGAGCGCGTGCAGTTTTTCGGTGAAATTGAAGCACAACTGATCAAAGCACCTGACACCGAGTTTCGGTTTCATAGCGGTGTTGTTGAATCAGTTGAAACTGTCGGAAATTAATTCTCTTCCGCTAGCTGTCACTTTCAGAAAGCTCCCTTGCGTGTACCAGTCGCCAAGTACGATGCGCTCTGCTGTCTCGCCATTGGGTAAACGGTGTTGGTGAATTGCAGGGCGATGGGTATGACCGTGAATCATGCATTGCACATCATATTGAATAAACTGTTCGCGCACAGCGTGTTCATTGGCATCCATTATCTTAAGTTGTTGCTCAGATAACGGTTGTTGCGTTTTGCTTGCGGCACGTAACTTGTTAGCGATACGCATACGCAACGACAATGGTAAGGCGAGCAGAAGTTTTTGTAGCCAGCGTTGGCGGATAATCTTCCGAAAGCGCTGATAACTGATATCGTCGGTGCACAAGGTATCACCGTGCAGAATCAGGGTAGGGGTGTCATATAAATCAATCACGCTGGGTTCGTCGAGTAATTGAACGCCGGTGATTTGCGCAAAGCGTTGGCCAATCAGAAAATCGCGATTGCCGGCAATAAAATACACCGGAACACCGCTATCCGTAAATTGCCGCAATGCAGCTTGCACTGCGGCAACAAAATCACTGGTATCATCATCGCCAATCCACGCATCAAACAAATCACCAAGAATATATAAGGCGTCTGCGTGTTGTGCTTGGCTTTGCAAAAAGCGCTGAAAAAGCCCGGCGATATCCGGCCGAGCTGGGCTTAAATGCAAATCAGAGATGAACCAAGTCGTCATAGATTACTCGCTGATTGTTGCGCTCTTAATGACCACATCATCAACAGGTACGTCTTGGTGAAAACCAGCATGACTGGTGCGAACAGCTTCAATCGCAGTCACTACATCCATCCCTTCGACAACTTCTGCGAACACGCAATAACCCCAACCGCCCATGCTTTCGTTTTTAAAGTTAAGAAAGTCATTGTCAGCAACGTTAATAAAGAACTGCGCGGTAGCTGAATGAGGGTCTTGTGTACGCGCCATCGCAACGGTGCCACGGTTGTTTTTCAAACCATTATTCGCTTCGTTTTCTACAGGTTCGTGAGTTGGCTTTTGCACCATTTCTAGATTGAAGCCACCACCTTGAATCATGAAGCCACGAATCACACGGTGGAACAGAGTATTTGTATAAAAACCTTCGCGCACATAACTTAGGAAGTTTTCAACCGTCTTTGGCGCTTCTTCAGCAAATAGCTTTAACGTGATATCGCCGTGATTGGTGTGTAGGGTAACCTGCATTGAGGGAGCTCCATATTAAGTAATGTTGTTTACAGATTTAACTGGTGCAGTAGTTTAGCATTGTTTGTGGCGATGGCGCACCTTGCGTTATTATGTCAGTCTATTTTAAAAGTGTGGTCATGCAGTGAGACAGGAGCAACCGTGCATGTTGAAAGTTTTTAATACGTTAACCCGCCAAAAAGAAGAATTTAAACCAATTACGCCAGGTGAAGTAAAGCTCTATGTGTGCGGGGTAACTATTTACGATTACTGTCACATTGGTCACGCTCGTACCTATGTCGCGTTTGACGTTGTGGTGCGCTATTTGCGTTCACGCGGTTATCAAGTGAAATATGTTCGTAACATTACCGACGTTGATGACAAGATTATTCGCCGTGCAGCGGAAAATAACGAAGGGATTGATGCAGTAACGCAACGGTTTACGCAAGCCATGCATGACGATTTTGATGCGCTCAATTTGGTGCGTCCTGATGTGGAACCAACCGTAACCGGGCATATGGGCGACATTATTGCGATGATTGAAACACTTATCGCAAATGGTAATGCTTATGTTGCCAACGATGGTGACGTGCTGTTTGATGTCAGTACGTTTAATGCGTATGGCAAATTAAGTCGACAAAACCTAGAGCAATTGCAAGCTGGCGCTCGTGTTGATGTTGCAGATAACAAACACGATCCACTCGATTTTGTGTTGTGGAAACAAGCGAAAGCGGGTGAGCCGAGTTGGCCATCGCCGTGGGGCGAGGGTCGCCCGGGATGGCACATTGAGTGTTCAGCGATGAACAAGCGGCACCTTGGCGAAAACTTTGATATTCATGGTGGTGGTTCTGATTTGATATTCCCGCATCATGAAAACGAAGTGGCGCAAAGCTGTTGCGCAAATCATAGTGATTATGTGAATTATTGGATGCACAGCGGGATGGTGCAAGTAGATGAAGTGAAGATGTCGAAATCGTTAGGCAACTTCTTCACCATTCGCGATGTGCTGGCGCAATATGATGCTGAAACGGTGCGCTACTTTTTAATTTCAAGTCACTACCGTTCGCAATTGAACTATTCTAAAGACAATCTAGAGCAGGCGCGGTCAGGATTAGAGCGTTTATATACTGCGTTACGTGATGCACCAGAATCGACTGTTGATCCAGCCTTAACGGCATCTCAAATTGAGCGTTTTAACGCCGCAATGGATGACGATTTTAACGTGCCAGAGGCACTATCAGTGCTGTTTGAATTAGCACGTGAAGTGAATCGTACGGTAGCAACGGAGCCACAAAGGGCTGGCGCGTATGCGGCGCAATTGCGCGAGTTTGGTCATTTGCTTGGATTACTGGAGCAGGAACCAGAAGCGTTTTTGCAAGGCGGCGGAGATGATGCTGAGGTTGCTAAAATTGAAGCATTGATTGTGGAACGCAATGATGCGCGTGCGGCCAAAGATTGGGGGCGCGCAGATGCGGCGCGTGATGCGTTAAAGGCAATGAATATTGAATTAGAAGATGGTCCATCCGGCACCAAGTGGCGCCGTATCTAGGACAAAGCGTTACTCGTTATTCGTGCGCTGCGCTGTTCGTCCGTGCTGCGCACTCTTCGAGTAACGAATAACGAACAACGAACAACGAGGTTATTATGGCATTTCCAACGGTACAAGTATTTGAGAGCTACGCGGATACGGCTGGTCGCGAATTTGATGCAGTTATTTTACTGGGTGATTTTGCACAGACTGTGCCAGATGATTTCAGTGAGTACGTTGCACAAGCGCAGCAATTTGATGCGCGCGTTGGTAAGCAAGCGTTATTAGTGCCTGCAGATGTTGCGGGTGGCCGTTTGATTACTGCGCCAACTGGGCCGTTAACGCGCGATTATGATGATGTCCGTAATATTAGCGATGCAGCTGGAGCTGCAGCACGCATTGCTCAGCAAGCGGGTGTAACCAAACCTCTGCTTATTGTGTTTGGGGTGCCAAGCGAAGCGCGGTACGGTCAAGCTGAAGCGGTTGCTTATTGGGGCTTGTGCCAGGCGTTATATGAACCGCTTGAAGCACGTGAGCATCTTGGCGAAGAAACCATTGAAACCGTAACGGCAGTCGGTGTGGTCGGCGCGTTAGATGAAACTTGGTTGCAAGCCGTTGAAGCCGGTAAGCGGGTGGCGCGTGATCTCGCAGGCACAGAACCAGAACGAATGGCGCCACCACGATTTGCAGAATATTGCCAGCAGGCATTTGCCCATTCTCCCGTTCGGGTGACGGTGATTGACGATGTGCAACAGTTGCAGCATGAATATCCTTTGCTGATGGCAGTTGCACGGGCTTCATTAGGCGTCGAACGTCATCAACCATGTGTCGTGCGACTTGAATACAAGGCTCCAGCGGCGGAGCAAACCTTGATGTTTGCAGGTAAAGGTATTGTCTATGACACCGGTGGTGCAGATGTGAAAACTGGCGGTCACATGGCTGGTATGAGTCGCGATAAAGGCGGCGCAGCAGGTGTTGCTGGTTTCGTCAAAACTGTGGCCGAAATGCGCCCAGAAACCTTAAATGTAGTGGCTGAACTTGGTGTGGTTCGCAACAGCATTGGCGCTGATGCGTTTGTCGCAGATGAGATTATCACGGCTCACAGCGGCGTGCGTGTGCGTATCGGTAATACTGATGCTGAAGGCCGTTTGGTTTTAGCTGATTTGTTATCGCACTTGCGTGAGGAAGCGCCTGATTATCCGCGCCCACAAATCTTTAGTGTAGCCACGTTAACTGGTCATGCGGCGCTGGCGAAAGGCCCATATACCGCATTGATCCCGAACGGACCTGCGCGCGTAAATGAGGTGACAGAAAAACTATGGGAAGCAGGCGAAGTGTACGGCGACCCAACGGAAATTTCATGGTCACGACGTGAAGATTATGATTTTGTGCGTCCGCGCACCAAAGCGGATGACACGTTATCAAGTAATAATGGACCTTCAGCAACAACGAAGCGCGGACATCAGTTCCCGATGGCATTTTTAGCAATCGCTTCTGGACTTGATAAGCACGGTACCGACAGTCAGCAACCATTGCCATATGTGCATGTTGACATTGCTGGTAGCGGTGTCGAGGGCGGTGATTGGCAGCATGGTAAGCCAACTGCAGCCCCTGTCACTTGTTTTGCTGGATGTTATTTACATCAGTAACTCAGGCATTTTATGAATGGGAGATTCTCAATGCGTGGTTTGAAACTTGGATTTTTAAGCGCAGTATTGTGGTTGACAGCAACAACCGCTCAAGCTCAGTCAAACATGGAGAACGTAGAAATTAAAGCCACTCAGTTAAGTGAGAGGGTTTACATGTTGACTGGTATGGGCGGCAATATTGGCGTGTACGTCGGAGACGACGGCGTGGTGATGATTGATGCGCAATATAAAGGCTTGGCTGAGAAGATTTCAGCGGCCATTGCGGAAATTTCAAATCAACCTATTCGTACCTTGGTCAATACGCACTTTCATGGCGACCACACCGATGGTAACGCTGCGTTTGCGAAACAAGGCGTTAAAGTTGTTGCACACGAAAATGTCAAAACACGTTTAGCAGCGAATGAAAAATTTGACCAAGCGGGTCTGCCGACGATTACTTTTGATAACGCGTTAGAAGTGAAAACTGGTGGTACCGCAGTTAGCTTGAAGCACTATCCGAATGGCCACACCGATGGTGATGTGGTGGTTTGGTTTCCAAGCAGTAACGTGATTCATGCTGGCGACCTATTTTTCGTTGACCGTTTTCCGTTTATCGATTTGAACTCTGGCGGTAACGTACAAGGTTATATCGATAACGTGCGTGCGGTGATTGCCGAGATTGATGGCGACACACAAATTATTCCGGGTCATGGTGCGCTGTCGAAGCGCAGCGACTGGTTGCGTTTGGTACAAATGATTGAAGCGACACGCGAAGAAGTCATGACCATGAAAGAGCAGGGCTTAAGCGAGGATCATGCGGTTGCGAAAGGCCTGAGCGAGCAGTGGGCTGATTGGTCTTGGAGCTTCATTAACGAAGAGCGTTGGATACGTACGCTGTACAAGTCAGTGTAATGTCCGGATGAAAAGAAAAAGCCGCAGATTCTGCGGCTTTTTTGTTGCGTAAAATTTTACGCTGGCGTTTCGATTGGCAGAGCGTCGAGCTCAGCTTTGGTTTTGCCGTGCGGCTGTGGCGTACGTGTTTCTGGATCGATATGCACGAAGACGATGTCATCAGCGACACAAATGTTTTGTTTTGTCTGCTTGTTTCGCACCACACAGGTCAGCGTCACTGAGGTCTTACCCACTTTCTTCACACCCAAACCAAACTCAACCACATCACCTTGGTAAGCCGAAGTTTCAAAGGCAATTGCACCGATGTGTTTGGTGACTAAGCTTTTTGCGTCAAGTTGGCAGGCGGCAAAGATATATGCTTCTTCGTCAATCCATTCAAGAATACGGCCACCAAATAATGAGCCGGCAAAGTTGAGATCGTTGGGCATGACGAGGCGACGAGATAAAAAGCGCATCAGTGTTCACTCCTTGTGGGTTTAGATGCGCCTAGTATAACGTATTCACGAAACTTATCGTAAGTGCCGATTAAAAAACTCCGTAATCAACTGGTAACGGTGAATACTTGCCTCGCGACCACGAATACCGTGGGCTTTACCCGGATATGCCATCATTTCGAAAGGAATCATCGATTGTTGCAATCGGTGCGTAAGCATGGCTGTGTGAGTAAATAGGACATTATCGTCAGCCATGCCATGATAAATCAGCAATGGCTGCTTCAGCTCGTCGGCATATGTGAGAACGTTTGCTTGGCGATATCCCTCAGGGTTATCTTGTGGCGTACCCATATAGCGTTCGGTGTAATGCGTATCATACAACGCCCAATCGGTGACTGGCGCTCCTGCTACGGCGGCTGAAAATAACTCCGGTGCGCGCATGATTAAATGCAGGGCCATATAACCACCGTAGCTGTGGCCAAATACGCCAACCCGGTTCGCATTAACATAAGGTTGCTGCGACAGCCATTGCGCCCCAAGTTTTTGGTCAGAAACCTCTAGCTCGCTTAATTGGCGATAAATACCGCTCTCAAATTGACGACCACGATTGCCACTGCCGCGGTTATCGAGTTTAAATACCACGTAGCCTTGTTGCACAAGGTATTGGGTAAAATAATCGCCCCAGCTATTGGTCACGCGTTGTGCTCGCGGACCGCCATAAACCATCACAATCGCTGGATGATTTTGATTATCCGCAATTTGCGCCGGTTTATTGATTTGGTAGTACAAACGTTGTCCGTCTGCAGCTTCCAAATAGCCATAATCGGGATAGCTCCATGTAGCTAAATAAGGACTCAATGGGTGATCTTGATTGAGACGATTTTCATGGAGCCATGTAATGCGTTCGCCAGTAGGGCCATGTAAGCTCACTTGCGGTGGTTGACGGCTACTTGAAAAGTAATCGATATAGCTGCGCCCGTCGGCGGCAAACACAACATCATGCATACCTGCGCGAGTGCTAAGCTGACTTGGTTGTCCCGGCGAGCTATTGTTTAGGTTGGCGCGATACAGGTGACGCTCTAACGGTGTTTCTTTGCGACCGGTGAAATAAATCACACCGGTTATCTCGTCCACATGAGCCAACGCGTCAACCATCCAATCGCCGCTGGTTAACTGACGAATGAGGCTGCCATCGGTTCGGTACAGGTATAGGTGTTTAAACCCGCTACGCTCCGAAGCCCAGATAAAATAGCGGCTATCACTTAAAAAATGGAGGTCGTCATTGAGGTTAATCCAAGTCGCGCTGGTTTCCTCGAGAATTGGCTTAGCCGTTTTATCGGCTAGTGCGTACAAAAATAGCGTCAGTTTATTTTGACTACGATTCTGCCATTGGTAACTTAAGCTGTTGCTGTTTGGCAACCATTGAACTCGCGCAAGATAGCCAGTTTTACCATGTTGCTTGGCTAGGTTTAACCAATGAATATTAATCGGTTTGCGAGCTATTTCCGCGTCATCGTTCGGCTGAATGATTTCGTTGACCGCGATCCAACCGAGGTCGATGTCGACATTAGATTCGCCCGCTGCCGGATAATGTTGTTCAACAAGCTCAGTGCGCTCCGCATAAACATCAACGCGCTGTTGTATGGCAACTGGTGCTAAATCAATTCTAGTTAAAGCAATACGCTGTTCATCAGGGCTCCACCAGTAACCGGTCATGCGCTTCATTTCTTCTTGAGCGACGAATTCAGCTGTTGCGAATTGCTCCGTCGCCGTTTGTCGGTGGGTCAGTTGATAGGTTTTGCCCGATTGCCGCGCAATGATGTACAAATTGTAGTCATGTACGTAACTTATGAAATTTCCCTGCGGCGAGAAACGCGGATCCGTTGCAAAAATATCGCCGCGAGTTAATTGGGAGACTTTTTGACTGGCGATATCAAATAAATAAAGCTCGCCGTTAAGCGGAAACAACAGCGCATCGCCGTTTGGTGACCATTGATAATCGACAATCCCGCTTGAGCTAATGCGCAGACGCTCGCGACGAGCTTTTTCTTCTGCTGACAATTGCTGCTTGGGGTCAAGTAAATCAGCAGCTTTGACGATGATTTTAGATTTATTCTCGCGTACGTCGTAAAGCCACAGGTCTTGTACGTTAGGGCTGGCAGTTGATCCTGCAAGGTAGCTAACTTGTTGACCAGAAGGCGCAAACTTTATTTGTTGTGGGGCTTGGGTGGTTAGGTTTGGTGCTGAAAAGATACGCTCAATTGAGAGCGGTTCCGCTTGTTGCACAGCATTTTGCGGTAATGGTTTTGCGATAACCGATGCACTTAAAAAAGTGCAAAGCACGAATAAATTTTGCAGTACACGAGTACAACGCATTGCGACTTAGCCTTGATCATTGAAAAAACTCTTTTAGTTTATCAAAGCTAAGCGCAATACTTATTGCACTGCGATAAAGCGCACGGTCAGTGCGCTAGAATTCACCGCCTAGAATTCACCACGTAGACCAATGCTGAAATTACGACCACGCATTGGTGCATCTTCTTTTAAAAACGAAGAATGAACGTAACCGAGTTCATCGGTGAGGTTATCCGCTTTGAAATATAAGCTGATATTGTGTGCCGTGAGTGCGCGTGGAAACCAATTAAGCTGCGCGTTGAGTAAACCAAAGCTGTCGGTGATTTCTTCTGTTGGTGCGACATAGGTTTGCTTGTTGTACCAAGTATAACCAAGCTTCGTCTCCCAGTTAGCGGCGATGTATCGGAGTTCAGTACCGATGCGCTGAGCTGGTATACGGGGCAGATTCTCACCGCCATCACGAACTTTGGCTCGCACGTAGTCACTGAAACCGTGGAGTTGCCACTGGCGATTAAACTCATAATAAGCGCTCAGCTCGTAGCCATAGAGATCAACATCACGCTGCACATAACTAATAACCGGCAGGCCATCACTGTGATCATGTGCATTATCATGGCTATCCATATGCTCGCCCTCATGTTCGAGTTCGAGATCAGCACTATTAATCCCAGTAAATGCGCCGTACACGAAGTCGTTTACGCGATTATAAAATACGTTCCAATCCATATGAAACTGGCTGTAATCAAGATGTAAGCCAACATCAATATTATTTGAAAGTTCCACTTCAGGCATGACTTCGGCCGCTTCGACATGATAAACGTGCTCGGCTTCTTCATGCACGCTGTAAGCTAAACCAATCTCATAGGTTTGTGTCGCGAGGTGCGCACCATTTGAAAGTATTTCATTGGCTGACGGTGCGCGCTGCGCATGGCTTAAATTCGTGGATATTTGCATACCGTCGGCGAACGGGTAAGTAAAACCAACCGAGGCGGACACCGGAGTAAATGAATAATCATTGACTTGCACATCTTCAACACGTGTTCCTAATTGCCAGTTGAGGCCATCGAAGTCGCGTTCGAGTAACCAAAACAGGCCATGTTTAGTAGTATCTGAATTTGGTGTATACGCTTCTTCACCAAATGCTTCTTGTGCTTGTTCAAAGTAGTGATAACCAAATGCGCCTTGCCAGCCTAATATTGCTGTGTGATTTGCGGTTAAGCGCAGTTCGTGAAGGTTATTGGTAAAAGTAGTGCTTGGTACAGCATCTTCAATTTCTTGATGTTGATAATCAGTAAAGCCATAACGCAATTCAACCCGTTCAATATTATTGAATGGATTCAACCATCCACCGTGAATTTGAATACGGTTTTGCCACATATCAGCATAAGGGCCCGCTTCATTGTGCTCTTCGGTTGTGGCTGTTTCGTCATGCTCATCTTCAGCATGACCATGGGCGTGGCCCGGAATACCATATTGTTGCTCTAAACGGCCGTAAGAGGCACCTAAATAGCCTGTGTCAAAAATGTAACTGATACCAACATTAGCACCTTGCGCATCAATAAAACTGTTTTCGATTTCATCAACGGTTTCACCTTCATCATTGATGAACTCAGGTACTTGGTAATCATTGCTCCGGCGCTTAAACGCATCGAAATGCCATACGGTGTTTTTGTGGTCACCGGTAAGGCCGACGGTGGCTTCACGCAAGTTACTTGCGCTATCAAACTTGGTTCCATAAAAACCGCTATGGCCGCCGGTTAATTCTTGTGCAATGCGGTTATCGACGACGTTGACGACCCCACCGATAGCGCCAGACCCATAGAGCAAGGTGGCTGGGCCACGGAAGATTTCGATCTGTTCGGCGACAGAGGTTTCAGTGGTAACTGCGTGGTCAGGGGAGCCACGTGAAACATCGCCACTATCAAGTCCATTTTGGGTGATTTTTACGCGTGGGCCATCCAAGCCTCGAATAATTGGGCTACTGGCAACGCCGGCGAAGTGTGTGGCATTGACTCCGGGCTCTTGCGCGAGAGTTTCGCCAAGCGTATGGGCGTGGTGTTCACGCAACTCATCGCCCGAAACCACCGAGATCGGTTGCGATGACTCTAAAGCCGTTTTATTCAGCGGGCTTGCGGTAACGACAATGACTTCCGTATCTTCGTGTTGGTGAGCTTCTTGCTCGACCTGTTGCGCCATTGTGGCAGTACTGGCTGAAATACTGACAAAACTTGTTACGAATAATGCCAATGGGCTTTTACGAAACTGCGATACCATACGGTGGACTCTCCGATAAAAGGCTTTATGTAATGTTATAATGTAACATTACAATAAGTTTTATCTTGTCGCAAGCGCTAGTATGAGCGGCAGAGGTTGGTTACACTGTCGGAGACCTTTTTATAATGACTATAATTGGACGTTAACCATGCGATTTTTCTCATATATTGGTGCTATTGCGGTAGCACTAAGTCTCTCGGCTTGTGCCGATGAATCTTCAACAACGACAGCAGTCAGTGCTGACGCTGTTGCCTTGCAAGCCCACCTTGAATTTTTGGCAAGTGACGACCTTGAAGGTCGTGATACTGGCAGCCGCGGTCACGAAATTGCTGCTAAATACATTGCCACTGAATTTAAACGCTTAGGTTTAGAACCAGCCGGTGATGACGGCACTTACTTTCAACGTATTAAATTCCGTCGCAGTTTCTTAGAAGAAAACAGCGCATCGTTTACGTTGAATACTGGCGACGATGAAATCAGCCTTGATTATCCGAAAGAGTTTATTACTGGGCCGAGTGCGTATAGTGAAAAAGATGATGTTGAGGCGCCGCTCGTTTTTGTTGGCTACGGCTTAGTTTCAGAAACATTTGGTATCAATGATTATGAAGGCCTTGATGTTGAAGGCAAAATCGTTGTGATGGTCAGTGGCCGACCAGAAGACCTGCCAAGCGAAGAAGGCGCTCACTTGAATAGCAGCAAAACTAAATTTGCAGCTGAACGTGGTGCCGTAGGTATTATCAATTTGCACACCCCGGCACGTGAAAAAGTGCGTCCGTTTGAAGTCAGCATCATGTATCAACGGGCGCCGAGTGTTCGTTGGTTGCATCCGAACGGTGAACCAAATGTAGCGTACAAGAACATTGCCGCATCAGCTTATGTGCAGCACGAAGCCGCAGAAAAATTATTCGTGAACGCACCAGTTGCACTGGAAGAAATTTTCGCTCAGCTCGAAGCGGGTGAATCACCAAAAGGTTTCGATTTAGGTGTAACAGCTCGTTTGCAGCGTGCTTCACGCCACGAGGAAATCAGTAGCCCGAACGTAGCTGCAGTATTACCTGGCAGCGATGACAAGTTAAAGAATGAGTATGTACTTTACACCGCGCATTCTGACCACATCGGGATGACCAAAGACTTGAGCCAAGAAGATCACATCAACAATGGTGCGATGGATAACGCCTCAGGTGTATCGGTGATGCTTGAAACTGCGCGCATGTTTAAAGAAAGTGGGAAGCAGCCGAAACGCTCGATTATGTTCTTATCAATCACTGCTGAAGAGCGTGGTTTGTTGGGCGCGGACTACTTTGCGCACCATCCAACTGTGCCGCTGAGTCAAATTGTGGCGAACGTGAACCTTGATATGCCTGTGCTTTTGTATGATTTTGCCGATGTGATTGCCTTCGGTTCAACGCATTCAACATTGGGTGATACGGTTACTCAAGCTGCCGGACAATTCGGAATTGAATTGAGTGAAGATCCAATGCCAGAGCAAGCCATTTTTACGCGCTCAGATCATTATCCGTTTGTGAAGAAAGGCGTTCCAGCGGTGTTCTTGATGACGGGCTTTACTTCAAAAACTGAAGGTGAAGATGGCGGCGAAGTGTGGGGTAAGTTCTTTGCTGAACATTATCACCGCCCAAGTGACCAACCAGATCTTCCAATCAACTATGAAGCCGGTGTGACATTTACCAATATTAACTTCGCGATTGGTCAAGAAATTGCGAATCAAGTAGAACGTCCACGTTGGTTACCAGAGAGTTTCTTCTCGCAGCTTGATTAATTCCAGCTGTACATTAAACAAACAGAGGCGTCGCTTTTTTGAGCGACGCCTTTTTTTTATCGGATATATCCCGCAAAACAACTAATTTTCATTGTTCTTTTCCGTTGTCTTGGTAGGTTGCTCCGCCTTTTGCTCGTTTGAGCAGAGGCTTCGATAAGAGCAGTGACGCTCTTACAACAAAAATAACTAAAGTTCTATTTTGGAGAGATGATGAAAAATAGTCGTATCGCCAAATCGGTACGTCTTGCGCTGGTATTTGGCGCAGCCTCAACGCTACTTTCAGCTGGCGCAATGGCACAAGACGTATCCGATGAGGAAGAAAATGTCGAGACGGAAGAGCGCGCTGAGCGCATTACCGTTGTTGGTTCGCGTATTCGTTCTGATGGTTTAGATAATGACTCACCACTTGAAGTGATTTCAACTGAAATTGCCGTCGAGCAGGGGTTAAGCACGTTAGGTGAATTATTACGTACATCTACCGTTGCATCAGGTTCAAACCAGTTAACTTCAGCGATGTCGGTTGGCAGCGTGACAGAAGGCGGTGCTGGTAACGAGTCTATTTCTATGCGTGGTCTTGGTGCGAACCGGACCTTGGTCTTGCTTAACGGTCGTCGAGCCGGCCCTGCAGGTACCCGTGGACAGGTTGCTGCATTCGACATGAACTCAATTCCGGTATCGGCGGTTGAGCGCGTTGAAATCCTTAAAGATGGTGCATCATCGTTATACGGTTCTGATGCAGTTGCTGGTGTTATCAACATTATTACCAAAAAAGGTGATGATTCATCGTTTAACGTTAGCGCTAATCAGCCAATGGAATCAGGCGGTGAGAACTACCGTTTGAACGGAACTATCGGCCGTGCATACAGCAAAGGTTCGGTGCGTTTAGTTGCCGACTATCGTCTACAACAAGAACTTGCTCGTGGCGACCGTGACCACTTTGCTTGTGGCCAGCGCATGTACTTCGATCAGGAAACTGGCGAGCGTGCTGATCCAATTGACCCGCGTACTGGCGATTACCACTGTAACGATTTGCCATACGGTATGTGGATGTGGGATTACGGCGCAGAAGACTATATCTCATTGATTCAGAACTACGACTATGACGGTTCAAAAGCTGCTGCTGGATTACCAACGTATGATCCACAGAATCCAGGTGATATCGCCGTGCCGGAAGGCTGGTTCCCGGTCGGTTATGACAAAACCAGTGATGGTTGGGCTGATGCCGATCATCCTTTCCAAAACTTAGAAACCATGATTCCACGTACTGAAGCGTGGTCATTGTACGGTCAAGCGGACTACGATTTGACTGATACCGTACGTTTCTATTCGGAACTCTTGTACAGCCGTCGTGAAACTCAAATCAACAGCTATCGCCAATTCTGGGAACCGTTCATTCCTGCTTGGTATGGTTTAGTTGAAGGTTGGGATGGCTATGTTGCGCTTGACCCAACGGCAGTTACCGACCATTCAGGTAGCACCACAACGATCGATTATACGCGTGGCGTATTAGGCCTTGAAGGTTCAATTGGTTTTTGGAACTGGGATGTATCATGGCAGCGTAGTTTGAGTAGCGGCACTTATGCTACGAAAATCATCTACCAAGATGCTTTAGAAATGGCTGCCAACGCAATTTGGGGTGACCCATGTGAAGGTGAATTGTCGCCAATTTCACAACGCGAGTGTTATGCGATTGATTTCTTCGATCCGGAATACTTGCGCGGTAACTTCGACCAAGGTACACGTGACTTCTTGTTTGGTGTTGATCACGGCAAAACCATCTATAAACAAGACACTGTTGATGCATATATCACCGGTGATTTGTTCGATTTGCCGGCCGGCACTGTTGCAACAGCCGTTGGTATGGCTTACCAAACTGACGAAATCGTTGATACTCCGGGAGAAGCAACATTAGCGAAAAACTCATGGGGTATGAGCAGCGCAGGTATCACTGCTGGTCGTCAAACTACTGTTGCCGCATACGGTGAGGTACAAGTACCAGTTCTTCGTGATCTACCAGGTATTTATAGCTTAGACGTAACCGGTTCAGCACGTTGGACTGATGTAAACACCTACGGTAGCGACACGACTTATAAACTGGGCGTAAACTGGGCTGTCACTGATAGCTTCCGAGTTCGTGCATCACGTGGCACCTCGTTCCGTTCTCCAGCGTTGTTTGAGCTGTATCTTGGCGACCAATCAGCGTTCTTTGATCAGCGTAGTGACCCTTGCTGGAACTGGGCACAGCGCGAACAAGACGGCACCATTAACCCAACGGTATTGGCGAACTGCCAAGCTGACGGTATCCCAGGTGATTACGCGCAAGATTTCGGTTCAGGTACCGCTTATACCGGCGGTGGCGCTGGCACCTTACGTGCTGAAACATCAGTATCAGAAGGCGTTGGCTTCGTTTGGACTAGTCCTGAAGGTGTGTGGGCAACCTCAGTTGATTACTACAGCGTGCAAATCGACAACCAAGTTGATGATTTGTCAGGCGTGCAGATCCTCAACCTATGTTACACCTCTGAGAACTTCGAAAACGAACCGTTCTGCGATCGTTTCACCCGTAATGACGGTAGCGAGAGCGGCAACTGGGGTATCGACGAAGTTTATGGTGGCTACGTGAACGTGGCGAGCCAAAAGGTTCGTGGTATTGATACCGTTGTGAGCTACCAAGATGAAACTGATGTTGGTTTCTTACGTGTTCGTCTTGACCACACCATTCAAATTGAACGTACTTATCGTCAATTTGAAGATAGTGCGCCAATTCAATACGTTGGTCGTTTAGGTAACCCACGTCACTCAGGTTCATTAACTGTAGCACTTGAGCGTGATAGTTGGGCGTATACCTGGGTTGCTCGTTATGTTAGCCAAGTAGACGATTACGATCGTTTTGCTAGCGGAAACGAAACGACTTATCGTGGTACACCGGTTTACTTCATCAGTGAAGCACCAACCACCGTTTATCATACCGCATCGGTTAACAAGAAGTTCGACAACAATGTTGACGTGACTTTAGGTATGACCAACGTATTTGATAAGAAGCCACCTATGGGTAGCCCATCAGCTACTTACGCGGTGGGTAATGCGATGTTGTACTCGCAGTATGACCAGTTTGGTCGTCAGCTGTTCGTTAACATCGGTTATTCGTTCTAAGCGTAATCACTTATTACGACAAATGAAAACGCCAGCATTATGCTGGCGTTTTTTATGAGATTAAATAGGTGAGCCGGGGGGTAAATCTGGCGCCGCTTTGAGCGGCCAAGGTTTCCCAGCAAACCATTGTTCTAGGGCATACAAGGCATAATCACGATGTGCAGAACTTTCAGCGCTTTGCCAGCCTTGTTGCTGGGCTTTTAAGAACGCAAACAATGGTGCTTTGATTGCTGCACTCAGATTGTCTTGACCATAAGTTGTAACAATCGCATCAAGCGCCTCAAATGCTAAGCGTTGTTCTAGCGTTGATGCATTGGCTGCATATGCTGGTGCAATTGCAGCAGCAGCAATATGTTTGAGTAAAACCGACACCGCTGGAATTGATTGGTCGCGACTATGCTGTTGCTGCAATCGTTCAAGGCGTTGTGAGTTCAGCATCAAATTCAATACGAAACGTGCTGAGCTCGCAGCCATCGTATCTGGGTCAGCGACCAGGCCGGTTAAGCCGTTAAATCGTTCGCGGTCGTAACCCTCACCGTACGCAGCTGGCGCTAAGAGGTTGATGATGCGCTCAGGTAACGCAAGTGTGTCAGCACTCAATGATTGACTGAGGACACTTATCGCACGCTGTTGCTGCGAGGCATTCACTGGACGAATATCAATTTCACCGGCCCCTTTAACTGCGTAGTCGTAATGTAAACCAGCAATCATTTTCACTGCCGCTTCGGCTTGATAGCGATGCAACAAGTACATGGGTACCAGCAAATTCTGTAATTCGCTCAGTGGCCGGCCATCAGCGAGATTGCCTAAACCAAACTGCTCTAATGCCGTTTTTCTAACGGCAAGCACACGCTCTAATTCGGTGACTGCATCGCTACCGTTGTCCCACAAATGCGCATCTGGATGAGCACCACCGGCGGCGCGTGCATCACGGTCAGAAATGAAACTTAAACCTAAACGACGGTTTTGCGCTAATACCGATTCAGGGTCAGCGCTACCATAACCATAGGCAATGACTTGCATGTCCCACAAACCAACGCCTTCGGTGTAGGCATCGGCTAACGATAAGCCACCTGTTTCAATATCGATACTAATCAGCGGGTGTGGATAATCCATCACCGATGCGCGATCATCTGCGCTGGCGGCAAAATTATGTGCAATACCTAGGGTATGGCCAATTTCATGAGCAGACAATTGACGAATCCGCGCCAGTGCCATGGCTTCGATTTGTGCTGTTAGCTCAGCCTGCTGTTCAGGGGTATCCGCAGCAAATGGGGCCAATAGCCCCTGTGCTATCAACATATCTTGACGCACGCGTAGCGAGCCCAAGGTGACATGACCTTTGATTATTTCGCCGGTTCGTGGGTCTATAATGGATGAACCATAGGACCAACCGCGAGTGGCTCGATGTACCCATTGAATCACGTTGTAACGCACATCCATTGGATCTGCATCGGCAGGTAACTCGCGTACTTGAAAGCCGTTGGGTAAATCGATGGCGGCAAAAGCCTCGGCCCACCAGCGCCCACCTTCCAATAGAGCGCTACGCACCGGCTCAGGAACGCCCGGATCGAGATAATAGATAATCGGCTGGTCTTTGCTCATGCGATGCCGTGGAATATATTGCACGGTAGTCGGGGCATCAAGCGGCGCCGCATAGTCACGATGTGTTTCAGACCAATAGCCACTTTGTGGATGAAATTGGCGGGGCTGATATTGTGCATCCGGCAAGCGAATAAATGAGTGGTGTAGATGCATGGTTAAATGGTCAGGGTCAGCCGCAACACTGCGGACATACTGACCTGTACCTTCGCCGCTAAAGGTAATTTTTGCCTCTAATTCAGTATTGTCGGCAAACGCTTTACTGCGCGCTGGATAAATGACCGACTTGTCAGTGCTGAGTTTGTATTGACCTTGTTTGCTGTCTCGTAAGCGTTTGACTACGCCATGCGTGTCACTTAGCAGAAACGGGGTATAGTCAATCAGCACGTGATTGGCATCTTGCGCAACAACCGTGAAGCCGGCAATGACTGAATCAGCAAAGGCCTCGTTGATACTTTTGCGCTCAGCTTCGTTGTCGCTGTTGGCGCGAAACTGCGTGTTGTGTTGCAGGAGTAATATTTTGTCGCCTTCAAGATAAAAGCTAGCAAGTCGTGTCGCGCCGAGTTGGCCACGATCTAAGCCGATATCGTTTGAACCAAGCCCCCATGGTAAGCTGGTTTGAAAAATAAACTGTTGCTGCTGTTTCGGTACTTGTAAGTAAATTTTGCCTTGCGACTGATCATGATAGAAGGTGAAAAAACCTTCATGAGCACGCATCTCAGCGGTAAACTGAGCAACCGCGGATGTTGTTACTGGCGTGCTGGATTGCGCATAAGTCGCAGATGAAAAGCTTGCAGTTAAAATTAAAAACGTAAATAAAACAATGCGTAGCATGATTGTGGCTCACCGTTTTAATAACTAGTTCATGGATTATTGGATGCAAAATACAACCTCAAAAAACCGTTATAACAAACTCGCTGTGCAAAGTAACGCAGGGAATTCGTTGAACGCGGCTGATGGCGACAAATTTACGTTAGACACGCGCTTGGCAAGCGACAGCTTTCTACTTGCACATTGGCCTTTGTGCGACGTGCGGCGTTTTGATGACGAGCGCTACGATTGGTTGATGTTAATTCCGCGGGTCGACAATAGTGTTGAATTTACGGATTTATCCGCGCCGCAACAGCAGCAGCTGGCGCTTGAAGTACAGCAAGTCTCTTTGCTATTGAAGCAAGTTGGGATAGGGCAAAAACTCAATGTGGGTGCGCTTGGCAATGTCGTAAGCCAATTACACGTGCATTTAGTGATGCGCCACCCACAAGATCCGGCATGGCCGGGGCCGGTATGGGGGCACTCAGCCGCCCAGCGCTTTGACGAGTCGGCAAGAAAGCAAGAAATTAAACGCTGGCAAGCTCTTCTTTAAGCTGAGCGCACCACTGCTGAATACGTTCTTCGCTAAATTCGTATTGGCTGTCTTCATCGAGCGCTAAACCGACAAAAAACTCACCATCAGCGGTCAGTGCTTTGGAGGCGGCGAAATCATAACCTTGATTGGGCCAAAAGCCGATACGAATACAGCCTTGCGTACCAGGGTTTGCCGCTAACTCATCGTGTAACATACCAAGCGCATCTTGGAACCAGTCGGTATAACCGACTTGATCGCCCATACCAAATAGAGCAACAATTTTGCCGTTTAGCTGAAGATCAGCAATATCGCTCCAGTGACTTTCCCAATCTTCTTGGATTTCGCCGAAATCCCACGTGGAAAGGCCAAAAATAATAACATCAAACTGTTCGGCGTCGCTTAGAGGTACATCTTTAATATTGAATAACTCAACTTCACCCGGAGCAAACTGAGCTTGAATTTTTTCTGCTGCAATTTCGGTAAAACAAGTGGTTGAGCCGTAAAATAAACCAATGCGTAAAGCCATGTCTTGTCGCCTAATCATTGATGAGTTCGAGGAATAAAAGAGGCCTGTAGTGTATCAGAAAATAGCCGCTTTATGGTATGCTTGCGCTTCTAAAAACAAGCATCGCGTAACAGAGGTAATTTTATGGCATCGGCAGCATTTCATGACTACATCCAATCACTCGAACAAGTTTTTGATGACGTGGTCGCCACTGGTTCCGACGATGAGCTCTTTGCTAGCGGTTATTTACGTGGCCACTTCGATTTAGTCGTGGCGCAGCTTGAATTGAATGACAACGCCAGTGCTGATGCCGTGCTCCCGGAAGTGCATGCATCGGTTGAACAAGCGAAACACGAATTAGCTCCAGTGGACATGGCACACATTCAAGCTATGCTGACTCGGCTTGAAGCCGTTGCGGCTCAAGTCGCTTAATTAACGAATTGGCTAATGGCTGTGGCTCGCCGAGCCACTGGCTTACGAGAAGTTCAGCGCACAACGGTGCGCTGGTGAAACCGCGCGAACCAAGCCCACTTAACATCCCCAAATTATCCGTTAGCCAACCACAAGCTGGTAAATGGTCACGGGTGGTAATGCGCAACGCAGCGCGATCGCTTACCGCAGTCAATTGCTGCGTCCACGCTTGATTCAGATTGTCCTGCAGTGTTGCTAGATTTTCTGCAGTATCAGCAGCATCAACTTGTTGATAGTTCTCCGCACTAAATTCGCGATTATATGTTGCTCCTACACAGTGTGTTAAGCCACCATTGTCGTTCATGGCAGGAGTGAAATAGCCTTTGTAACACACCACCAAAGGGCAGCTTGCGCTGGTTTCTGAAGCCTCCACTTGTGTCACTTGCCCGCGTACGTTCTGAGTGACGATGCGCCACGGGGCAAGCAACTCTGTCGTGTGAGCTCCAGCAGCAACGACCAGTGTTTCAGCATCGAAATTTCTGCCATCACTTGCGCTGACTTGCCAATGTCCAGCGGCACTTCTTTGAATCGATTCAACGGTCGTTACTTTAGTGATTTTGAGTAATTTACCGCAGCTCTGCAGTATGGTCTCCACTAAGCGCTGCGGTGGTATCCATCCTGAACTCGGATAATACAGCGCAGGTTGCGCTGGCAAAGCATCCCAAATTTGTTGTGTTTGCTCAGCTGAAATAGCGGTAACCAAATGGTTGTCATAATAGCCACCGCTGGCTATTTTCTGCTGCCGTTGCTCGCGAATCGTGTTAAAGGCAAGCTGGATGACGCCGGTTGCATGCCATAAACCTGGATATGAACTCTGATAGAACTGCCGCGCATGGTCAAATGCACAAACAAAAAACTGGCTCAACGGACTGAGTTCTGCGTGCAGTAGGGGATACACAGCGCCTTGCGCATTACCAGAAGCGCCATTGGCGATACCACTGGTAATCAGATGCACTGTATAACCACGCTGCGTCAGTGACCAAGCAAGGCATGCTGAGGCAATCCCCCCGCCAACGACTGTGACGGATTTGCTAGTTGGTGCTGCGACCGGTGATGATTTACTTATGCTACCGTGTAGCATTTCGCGTTTGCGCCCAAATCCTTTCGCTTTAATAACGTTAAAGCCAGCTTCCTGAAGGCCGCGGCGCACCGCTCCAGCGGCTGTAAATGTTGCAAAAGTACCGGCGTTTCGGCAACTGCTCGCCATGGCCTGAAAAACATTGGGTTGCCACATTTGTGGATTCTTATCGGGTGCGAAGCCATCAAGAAACCAAGCGTCAACGGTGTTCTGTGCCTGCGGAAGCCACTCGGGAAGTTGCTCGTGGATATCACCAAACCACAAATCGACGACCACCCGATTATGTTCAAACTGCATGCGATGACAGCCCGTTTGAGCTGATGGATACGCTTGTAGTAGCTCTCGAGCTAATCCCGCTAATTCTGGAAAAGCACTTAATGCACGTTCAAGATCGGCTCGGCGAAGCGGGTACTTTTCAAAGGAAACATAGTGTAGACGCTTGTTTGCAGGTGCAGTGTTCTGAAACAGTTGCCAACAGGCTAAAAAGTTTAAACCCGTGCCAAATCCGGTTTCGGCAACAGTGAAGGTGTTATGCAAAGAGGTTTGCCAGCGTGTTGGGAGATCGTTATGCTGAAGAAATACGTAACGGCTTTCGGCTAATCCGTTTTCATTGTTAAAATAAATATCATCAAATTCAGTGGAAACCGGAACGCCTAATTGATTAAAGCTAACCTTGGCAGTAGCAGGTTGTTCGCTGGTGAAATGCTTGTTGAATTGATGACTCACAAAAATAACCTACAGCAGTCGATGAAACATGCGTCATAGTGTAACAATATTTAGGTAAAAAGGCGGAAAGCAGACCACTTTTTTCAAGAAGTGAGCTACCATACAGCAGCGCTCAGCAAGACAGGATAATAGAATGAGAAGAGCAGTGATTACCGGTATGGGCATTGTGTCCAGTATCGGCGTAAACAAACAAGAGGTGTTGGAGTCGTTACAACAAGGACGCTCGGGCATCGAATTTTCTCAAGAATTCGCCGACATGGGATTACGTTGTCAGGTATGGGGGCCCGTACGGGCGAACCCAGCTGATCACATCGATCGTAAAGCATTACGCTTTATGGGTGATTCAGCGGCCTACGCGTACATGGCGATGGCGCAAGCAATTGAAGATGCCGGTTTAACTGACGAGCAAGTATCCAACCCACGTACAGGTTTGGTGGTTGGCTCTGGCGGTGCGTCAGGCGAGCATCAAGTTGCTGCGGCAGATATCATGCGTGAAAAAGGCGTGAAGCGTGTTGGCCCATATATGGTGCCACGTTGTATGGCTTCAACTACATCAGCATGTTTGGCTACACCATTTCAAATTAAAGGTGTGAACTACTCAATCAGCTCTGCTTGTGCAACATCTGCACATTGTATTGGTCACGCACTTGAGTTGATTCAGTTTGGTAAGCAAGATCGCGTATTTGCTGGCGGCGGTGAAGAGTTGCATTGGACGCTCGGCATGGAATTTGATGCGATGGGTGCGCTCTCAACCAAATACAACGAAACACCGAGTAAAGCATCACGTACTTACGATGCCGATCGCGATGGCTTTGTGCCAGCTGGTGGTGGCGGTATTCTCGTAATTGAAGAGTTGGAAACTGCGTTAGCTCGTGGTGCCCACATCTACGCTGAAATTGTTGGTTACGGTGCTACTTCAGACGGTTATGACATGGTTGCACCTTCTGGTGAAGGCGCAGTGCGTTGTATGAAGATGGCGATGGACACCGTCGACACGCCAATCGATTATCTCAACACGCATGGTACTTCAACGCCAGTTGGTGATACCAAAGAGTTGGAAGCGATTCGTGAAGTGTTTGGTGATAAAGCACCTTACATCAGTGCGACTAAAGCAATGACTGGTCACGCATTGGGTGCTGCAGGTGTCCATGAAGCGATATACTCGTTGTTGATGTTGCAACATGGTTTTGTTGCGCCTTCGATTAACATCGAGAACTTAGACCCAGCTGCAGAAGGCATGAACATTGTTCGTGAACCGCAAAAAGCTGAATTAACCACAGTGATGTCGAACAGTTTTGGTTTCGGTGGAACTAACGCAACGTTAGTTTTGCGTAAATATCAATAAAATTAACATCTTCATCATGCATACGGTGGTAAAAAGGTGCGCAAATGCGCACCTTTTTGTTGTATGCTCTTTAACAATTCATCCATCGCTATCTGACAGGGTTTGATTGATGCAGCTTTTAGCTGATGCTTCGATGCCGTTGGTTACCGAACTCGCTCACCGTTTTTCGGATGCGCTTCAGCAGCAGGGCGTCGCTTTGACGTTGACGACGTTTCAAGGTCGCCAACCCACACCAGAACAACTCGCTCAAGCCGATTTTTTGATGATTCGCTCGATAACCAAAGTCGATCCCGATCTGCTGCAACAAGCGCCACAGTTAAAGTGGATTGGTACCGCAACGATCGGTACCGAGCATGTTGATGCAGCAGCCTGCCAAGCTGCCGGCATCGATTTTGTATCAACACCAGGCGTAAATGCGAATGCAGTGGGTGACTATGTTGCCAGTGCAGTGAGCTGCATCGCGTTAGAACAAGGTAATTTGCCGCGAGGCGAGGTTGCTATTATCGGCGCCGGTCATACCGGTCGCGCGGCAGGCCAACGCCTCAGTGGGTTGGGATTGCATGTGCACTATTACGATCCGCCATTATTGCAACGTGAAGGTATTTCTGCACCTGTCGATGTTCATGCTGATTGGCACCGCGTGCTAGCCAGCGACGTTATAAGTTGCCATGTTCCCATGACTAAAGCCGGTGAGCATCCGACTTTTCATATGTTTAAACAAGCAAGTATTGAAGTGTTGCCTGAGAACTGCATTCTGATTAACGCCAGCCGCGGAGCTGTTATTCAAGAGCAGGCACTGCGTGCAGCCATGCAACGCGGTCAGCGCTTACATGTTGTTTTGGATGTGTGGGAACATGAACCGCAAGTTGCCGCTGACTTATTACCTTGGTTACGCTATGCCACTGCGCATATTGCCGGGCACAGTGTCGCTGGTAAAGTGGGAGGCACACGGCGATTATTTTCCGAGCTAGCGCAGTGGTTAAAGCATGCTGCATTAACTTCAGAACTGCCGCCGTTAAGCGAGTTAATGCAACCGTGGCCTGAAGCTGTGCGGAAGTATCGTTGGCAGAGTAATGAACCACCAACATGGCAAATGCTAGCATCTTGGGTGCGTGACATTTATGATATACGCATCGATGACAAATTATTGCGTCAGGCGACACCAGAAACAGCAACATTTGATGCGCTACGGCGCAATTATTCGGCCCGCGCAGAGTTATCGCAAGGTACCGTTGTTGGTGGGAGTTGGCTCGCGCAAGAGGCGTGGCAGATACGTCTGCGACAACTCACATTTTCACAAATACAAAAGCAGGAGCAGTAATGTCACGTGCATTTAACGTAGCTGTACTTGGTGCAACCGGATTGGTTGGCCAACACATGATTGAGATTCTTGAAGCGCGGGATTTCCCAGTCGCTCAACTATTTCCATTAGCAAGTAGCCGCTCGGCCGGCTCTACGGTTACGTTCCGTGGCGAAGAAATCACGGTAGAAGACGCTGAAACCTTTGATTGGAGTCAAGTTGAGCTTGGCTTTTTCTCGGCTGGCGGAAATATTTCACGAATTTATGCGCCGCGAGCGGCGGATGCTGGTTGCGTGGTTATCGATAACACCTCGGAATTTCGCTATGAGCCCGATATCCCGTTGGTTGTGCCAGAGGTAAATGCTCACGCACTGGCTGACTTTCGTAACCGCAACATTATCGCCAACCCAAATTGCTCAACCATTCAAATGCTTGTGGCACTCAAACCGATTCACGATGCGGTAGGTATTGACCGGATAAACGTTGCAACGTACCAGTCAACCTCGGGCGCCGGTAAAGAAGCGATGGACGAATTGGCACAGCAAACAGCAGCGCTATTAAATGGACGCCCAGTTGAAGTCGAGCGGTTTAGCCGTCAAATCGCCTTCAACTGTATTCCACAGATTGATGTGTTTCTAGATAACGATTACACCAAAGAAGAAATGAAGATGGTGTGGGAAACACAAAAAATCTTTGGGGATGAAAGCATTCGGGTGAATGCAACCGCTGTGCGTGTGCCGGTGTTTTTTGGTCATGCAGAGGCGATACATATTGAAACATTACAACCGATTGATGCGGTACAGGCGAAAGAGCTGCTGCGTCACGCACCTGGTGTTGTCTTGTTTGATAATAACGATGATTTTCCGACACAAATAGGTAACGCTGCCGGACATGATGAAGTTTTTGTAGGACGCGTGCGTAACGATATTTCTCATCCACAGGGCTTAAACTTGTGGGTCGTAGCCGATAATGTACGCAAAGGCGCCGCGACAAATAGTATTCAGATTGCAGAACACTTAATTCGCGACTATATGTAAAACTATCCATCTTTCAATGCGGTACCGATAATTACAACGATTACAAAAGAGGGAACCAGCTCAATGAAACGGAATAGCTTGGCACTGGCTGCCGGAATAGCACTGGCATTCGGCTCGTCAGCAGTCGTGACTGCGGACGCGAGTTTTGTGAATACAAGTGCAGCGGCTATGCTGCAAGGTCAGGCCACCTCAAGATGGCAGCCTGATCGATTTGGTCCAATCGTTTCCTCCGACACTTTATGGTCTATCGCCATGTACTATGGTGACAAAACGGACTTGTCAGTTTATGAAATGATGGACTTGTTCATTGAGCTAAACCCTGAAGCTTTCATCAACGGTCGCGCTGATCGGATGATGGATGGCTATTACCTTAAGGTTCCTGAAATTGCTCAGCGAACCCGAACCGAAACAGCTGTAGTTGCGACTGAATCTGCAACGCCTCAAAAGACCACCGAAGATAGTTCTGTCGGGACAGTCGCTGTCGATGAAGCTACTGATGTGGTTGCGAGCGTTCGAGCAAATACTGACGCCTCGAACCGTGTTGCTACCGAAACCAGTGTTGAGTTTGATGTAGCAGAGCTTACTCAATTACGTACCCAATTGGCTGAATCGATTTCATTGATTGAGCGCTTAAACAGCGAAAATAGTCAGTTACAAGATCGTCTTGATTCAGTAACCGCGGAGCTTGAGCAGTTGCGGTTGAAGGTTAATGCCGAACAAGTGGCCGAAGATGAACTTCAAGACCAGATTGCTGCAGAAATTGTCGCGACCCGAGTTGAAGCTGGTGAAACACCTTCGGTAGCAAGCGAAACGCCAGTCGAGACCGTTGCTGCAACTCCAGAACCAGAAGCAACACCGGTGGAACAACCGGTTGCGTCACAACAAACTGAAGCAGAGGCTTCAAGCACTACAGTGACTGAACCGGTTACTGAAGAGAAAGTTGCCGAGCCGAAAGCTGCTGAACCGAAGCCTGTGAAGCGTAAGCAGCAATCTGAATATCAGGAATTTATTGACTGGTTATTGCAGCCGTTCCAATTGGCCTTGGCAATTCTGATTCCATTGCTACTTGCCGCCATTATTTGGTACGTGCTGTATGTTCGCCGGTTGAATCGTGAAACGCTGGGTCCGTATAACGGTGCCATGCAAGCCGCTGAGCAAGAGCAACAGCAAGAACAGGGTGAGGCAGAAGAGAAACTTAGCGCTTATGAGGAAGCTGAGCAAGCCGCTCTGGCGGAAGAAGCGGCTGATATGCCTGAGTTTGAGCGTTTAGACGAAGATGAAGAAGTGGTTGCGGAAGCAGCGGAAGAAGCGGCTCCGGAAACGCTAGAAGATGAACTATCCGCACTAGATAATGCAGAAGATGAATTTGAGACGATTGATGAAACCGTTGATGACGAAGCGGATCTGGATACACTGCTAGCGAGTAGTTTCGATGAGCCTGAAGCTGAAGCAGAGAGCGAGATTGAGACCGAAATTCAACCAGATAAAGAGGTTGAGGCAGACCTTGAAGCAGAAAGCGATTTATCTGAAGAGGCGCAACCAGAGGAAGCTACTGCAGATGATGATTTATCGTTAGAGTTCGATGCAACGCCAGTAGCTCCTGAACAGTCGCAGGCTGAAACGAAGCCAACTGAGCCCGCAACAGCTGACGATGGTGAAATGAGCTTAGACTTTCATATCGATGATGCCGCAACTGAAGTTGATGCGCCAGCGACCGATGAAACGCCGGTAACGGATTTAGAAGTCGAACTGGAGCAGTTCGAAGATGTCGACTTAGCTGATATCGATCTTGAAGCCTTAAGTGCTGAAACAGAAACTAAATCAGAAGCAGAAGACGACACTGACGATGGTTCATTTTTAGAAATTGATGCGCTACTTGAAGAGGCTGAATCAGCAGAATCGGATTACGACAGTCCTCGTTTTGAGCGTGAGTCAGGTCAAGTTGATGATAACGAAGAAACACCTTCGGGAATGATTGATCTGGCCCGTGCATACTTAGAAATGGATGAGTATGAGCTGGCGCGTTCGGAGCTTGAAAAGGTTGCACAAACCGATGACGAAGACGCAAAACGTGAAGCGGCAATGTTATTGCAAAAGATTGAAGAACAGGGACATTAATGAGTAGTACGCGCATTGCGCTGGGTATTGAATACGACGGCAGTCAGTATTTTGGGTGGCAACGGCAACGAGAAGTTGTCTGTGTTCAAGAAGTGCTTGAGCGCGCGTTGAGTAAAGTAGCCAATCATCCGGTTGAAGTAACCTGTGCAGGGCGTACCGATGCCGGCGTACATGCCACCGGGCAAGTTGTTCACTTCGATTGCCAGTTTGAGCGGGCAATGCCCGCTTGGACCATGGGTGTGAATAGTAACTTACCGGACTCTGTAGCGGTTCGCTGGGCGCGCCAAGTGCCCGAGTCATTTAATGCGCGCTTTAGTGCCACCGGTCGCCGTTATCGATACATTATTGCCAACCAAAAAATGCGCCCAGGTATTCTTGGGCGCGGTTTAAGCCATTACCATCAACCACTAGATGCCCAACGGATGCACGAGGCGGCGCAGCACCTTATCGGAGAACATGACTTTAGCGCATTTCGAGCTGCGCAATGCCAGTCGCACTCACCGAATCGCTGCGTGACACGAATCGACGTACGCCGATTTGGCGATTTTATTGTGGTTGATATTGCTGCCAACGCATTTTTGCATCACATGGTTCGAAATATTGTTGGCAGTTTGCTCGAAGTTGGTAAAGGTGAGCAAACCACAGCTTGGTTGGGGACTTTATTGGCCGGGCGCGATCGAACGTTAGCAGCGGCTACTGCGAAAGCCGAAGGATTGTACTTAGTGCAAGTGGATTATCCACAAGAGTTTGATCTGCCACAATTACCGCCTGGTCCGCTGTGGCTACCTGACTGTTAAGACCACTTTTTGCTAAACTGATTTCATAGAATATGCTTTAATAGAGCGTATTTATTGGCAATTACGCCAGATGACCGAACAAGTTAACAACGGAATATTATGAGCTGGATAGAGCGAATTCTCGCAAAACCGAAGAGCAATAAACGTCGCAACATTCCGGAAGGGGTGTGGGCGAAGTGCACCAGTTGTGACGCAATTCTCTATAGTGCTGATTTAGAACGCAGCTTGAATGTTTGTCCGAAGTGCGACCATCATATGCGCGTCTCTGCACGCGTGCGCCTCGCTAATTTCCTTGACGACGGCAAAGGTGAAGAAATCGGTGCTGAACTTGAGCCGAAAGATGTTCTTAAGTTTCGTGATTCGAAGAAATACAAAGATCGAATTGCTGCTGCGCAAAAGGCTACCGGCGAAAAAGATGCGTTGGTTGCTCAAAAGGGCCGCTTAAAAGGCATGCCTGTCGTTGCTGTGGCGTTTGAATTCGACTTTATGGGCGGTTCAATGGCATCGGTGGTTGGCGCGCGCTTTGTCAAAGCTGCTGAAGTTTGCTTGCGTGAACGCATTCCTCTTGTCTGCTTCTCAGCATCAGGTGGTGCCCGTATGCAAGAAGCCTTGTTGTCATTGATGCAAATGGCGAAAACATCGGCTGCGCTTGCGCGTATGAGCGAAGAAGGCATTCCATTTATTTCGGTATTAACTGACCCAACGATGGGTGGTGTATCGGCCAGTTTAGCGATGCTTGGTGATATCAATATTGCCGAACCAAAAGCGTTGATTGGTTTCGCCGGCCCTCGAGTTATCGAGCAAACTGTCCGTGAGACATTACCTGAAGGCTTCCAACGTGCTGAGTTCTTAGTGGATCACGGCGCAGTGGATATGATTGTGGATCGTCGTCAGATGCGTAATCGAATTGCCGCATTATTGGCAAAATTCCAACATCTGCCGGCTGTTGCTGACGAATACTAAGCAATGACAGCCGCAATGAAACCCTCTAATTCAGCCGGGCTAGATGCCTGGCTGAGTTATTTAGAGCAGTTGCATCCTAGTGCCATTGATATGGGGCTAGAACGCGTGAAAACTGTTGCTGAGCGTTTAGACCTCACCACAACTTCGGCGCAGGTTTTTACCGTTGCCGGAACCAATGGCAAAGGTTCAACGGTTCGTTATCTTGAAACCATACTTCGCTGTGCGGGCTACAATACCGGTGTATATATCTCACCGCATCTACACCATTACGCCGAACGTGTACGCATTAATGCCCTTCAGCTAGCTGAGCAGGAACACGTGGCGGCATTTGCTGCCATTGAAGAGGTTCGCGGCGATATCTCATTAACTTATTTTGAATTTGGCACGCTTGCTGCGCTGTGGCTGATGAAACAGCGTGATTTAGATGCCTGGATTCTAGAGGTTGGTCTAGGTGGACGCCTTGACGCCGTAAATATTATTAATGCAGATGTGGCGCTGTTGACCAGTGTCGGTATTGACCATATTGGTTTTTTGGGTGACGACCGTACCGGCATTGCGCGTGAAAAGGCGGGTATTTTCCGGCCGCATCGCCCGGCGATTGTGGGGGAACCTGATTTTCCAAATGCAGTTGCTACTGCGGCGCTGGAACAAGATGTTCAATTACATCGGGTTGGTCAGGATTTTCATTATCGTGTGACCGGTGCCGATACTTGGCAGTTTCGTGATAGTCATAATTTTCTGCAAGACTTACCGTTACCGCAGTTGCCATTGCCTAATGCTGCAACCGCCATCGCGGCGTTAGCGGCAAGCAAATTACCCGTTTCCGACCAAGCGATTCGAGATGGGTTAGCTCATGCAAGAGAGCCTGGGCGTCTACAATTTGTTTCCGGTGATAAGCAACATCGTGTCGATACGTTGCTTGATGTTGCTCATAATCCGCATGCAGCAAACTATCTGGTGCAAGCCTTGGCGCATCGCTATCCACAACGCGAGATTTTTGCGGTTGTTGGGATGTTGCATGATAAGGACATTGCAGGAACACTCGCTGCTTTGCAGCCAGCGGTATCACGTTGGTATTTTGCGAGCTTGGCCGAACCACGTGGCGCAAGCGCTGCGCAATTGCTTGAAAACGCCCCATCGGAAGCGAATTATACCGAATGTTTTGAGAGTGTGACCGTCGCATACCAGAAGGCTCAGGAAGATGCGCTAGCGATGTCCTTAGCCATGCAATCAACACAACCTCTGGTATTGGTCTGCGGCTCGTTTTACACTGTAGGAAAAATTCCAACAACGGAGTAGTTCATGGCCTCGCAGTTGCAAAATAGAATTGTCGGCAGCGTTATTCTTATTGCCCTCGCAGTAATTATTTTACCGGAGTTATTTGACGGTAAGCCGCAACAACAACGCGAGTCGTTTGAAACGATTCCACTACAGCCGGATGTCGAAGTAGCCGAAGTGCCTGCACAAAAGGTACCTGAACAAGAAAAGCTACCCGCGTCATTGGAACAAGTCGAAACACTTGAGCTTGATGCTGATGATGCCCCGCCAATTAAAACCGCACAACAACGCACGCCAGAGGCGCCAAGCAACGCCGAGCTACAACAACCAGGTTGGATTATTCAACTCGGTGTATTCCGCAATCAAGCATCAGTTGATCGCTTAGTGAAAGAGCTACGTGCGGCCGGCTATCCTGCTTACCGCGAGGTGGTTCAAACCGCTGATGGCCCCCGCAATAAACTATTAGTTGGGCCAGGCTTGGTGAAAGAAGAGCTTGAAGCTGATTTACCAAAGTTACGGGAATTAACCGATCTCCGTGGTCGAGTTTTTCGCTACGAACCTTAATAAATTTGCGCAAAATGTCCGCCTTTCTGATACAATTCGCGCGAAATTTTAATCCGCTAGGGAATGCTAACAATGGTCTGGATTGATATCGCGATTTTAGTGGTAATAGGTCTTTCGACGTTAATCAGCTTAACCCGAGGCTTCGTGAAAGAAGCACTGTCATTAGCCATTTGGGTGGCTGCCTTTTTTATCGCAAAGTTTTTCTATCTCGACCTCGCGACGTTGTTTACTGGCATTCAAGATACGATGCTGCGTAACGCCGCAGCCGTCGCAGCGCTGTTTATAGCGACCTTGATTGTTGGCTCACTAGTGAATTATTTAATTGGCCGCCTAGTTGAGAGCACCGGTTTAACCGGTACCGACCGGCTGTTAGGTGCGCTGTTTGGAGCATTACGTGGCGTATTAATAGTCGCCGCATTGCTATTTTTCATGGATTCATTCACGGGCTTATCTGATGAACCATGGTGGCAAGCTTCAAATCTGATTCCACATTTCGGTGTGGTCATTCAGTGGTTTTTTGAATACTTGGAAAATACTTCAAGTTTCTTACCCCAAAATGTTTAATGAGGTTGTCGTTGCATGTGTGGCATTGTTGGAATTGTAGGTAAAGACCCAGTCAATCAAGCGTTGTATGACGGTTTAACGATGCTACAGCATCGTGGCCAAGATGCCGCCGGTATCATGACCGTTGATAACGGAACACTGCGTTTACGTAAGGCCAATGGTTTAGTGCGCGACGTGTTTCACACGCGCCATATGCACCGACTACAAGGCCGTATTGGGATTGGTCATGTTCGTTACCCAACGGCAGGCAGTTCAAGCTCTGCTGAAGCGCAGCCATTTTATGTGAATTCACCGTTTGGTATTGCGATGGCTCACAATGGTAACTTGACCAATGCACACGAGTTGCAAGAGCAACTGTTTGCCAAAGCGCGTCGCCACATTAACACTACCTCAGATTCAGAAATTCTGCTGAACGTGTTCGCCCACGAACTTTATCAGCAGGAGAGTTTGCACCTCACACCAGAAGATGTATTTGCAACTGTTGCGCGAGTGCACCGTCAAATTCGCGGTGCCTATGCCGTGGTTGCCATGATTATTGGTCATGGTATCGTGGCATTCCGCGATCCTTGGGGTATCCGCCCGTTAGTATTGGGTATGCGTGAAACGGCTAATGGTAACGAATATATTGTTGCGTCTGAGAGCGTTGCCGTTGATGGTACTGGATTTAAATACGTTCGCGATGTAGAGCCAGGCGAAGCGATTTATATCAGCGAAGATGGCGAATTGTTCTCGCGTCAGTGCGCAGACAACCCGCAGCATTGCCCATGTATTTTTGAATATGTATATTTTGCGCGTCCAGATTCATTCATTGATAAGGTGTCCGTGTATGCATCGCGCGTGAATATGGGCCGTAAACTCGGCGAAAAAGTGAAACGCGACTACGCCGATTTAGATATCGATGTGGTGATTCCAATTCCAGAAACGAGCTGTGATATCGCTTTGGAAATGGCGAATGTGTTGGATTTACCGTATCGCCAAGGTTTCGTAAAAAATCGCTATATTGGCCGCACATTTATTATGCCGGGACAAACCCAGCGACGTAAGTCAGTGCGCCGTAAGCTGAATGCGATTAGTGCTGAATTCCGTGGCAAAAATGTCTTGTTAGTCGACGACTCGATTGTACGTGGTACGACTTCTGAGCAAATCATTGAGATGGCTCGTGAAGCTGGTGCTAAGAAAGTTTATTTCGCCTCGGCCGCACCAGAGATTCGTTTCCCGAACGTTTACGGGATTGATATGCCAAGTGCGAACGAGTTAATTGGTCATGGTCGTGAAGCATCAGAAATCAACGATTTGATTAAAGCGGATGGTTTGATTTACCAAGAACTCGACGATTTGATTGCGGCAGTTCAGCAAGAAAATAAAGAGATCACGCGCTTTGAGACATCGGTATTTAACGGTGAGTATATCACTGGCGATATCAACCAAAGCTATTTGGATCGTCTTGATGCTGCGCGTAATGATGTTGCTCGCCATGGTAGCGATCAAAGCGAAGATGCCAATTTAGAGCTTCACAACGAAGACGAATAAGACAAGTCAGTCAGTCATAAAAAAACGGACGCCAAGGCGTCCGTTTTTCGTTAGATAGCGATTAAAGCTGGAACGGATAGACTGAACCCAGTTTCAAAATCTGAGTCAGCTCATCAAGTGCAGTGCGTGATTCCATCAACAGCTGCGGATCACGTAAATCAGCGACACTGAGTTCATCACGATAGTGCTTATCAACCCACTGATTTAAACGAGCGAATAATTCGTCGTTCATAATAACCGCAGGATTAACCGCCGCTAATTCCGTGTCGTTTAACGCCACACGCAAACGTAAACATGCAGGGCCACCGCCGTTACGCATGCTTTGTTTGACATCAAAGTAGTGCACTTGGCGAATTGGTGTGTTACGTGTCACGAGCTCTGCTAAGTAGGCCGCAACGCGCGGATTTTCCTGGCACTCAGTTGGCGCAATAATCGCCATAGTGCCATCTTGCATGGTCAGCAGTTGGGTGTTGAATAAGTAGGTTTGTACGGCATCTTCAACTGAAACTTCAGACGTCTTAACTTCGACGAAGTGAACTGGTTCTTCGCCAAATTTACGTTGAATTTCGGCGAATTTCGCTTCGGTATCTAAAAACGCTTGTTCATGATAGAACATCACGTTTTGGTTACCCACAGCAATGACGTCGTTGTGAAAAACACCTTGATCAATCACCTCAGGGTTTTGCTGGATGTACACGGTATTGTCATCGCTTAAACCGTGTAATCGCGCAATGGCTTGCGACGCTTCAAAGGTTTGCCGTGCTGGGAATTTACGTGGCGCTGGCTTGCTACTGTCAAACGCATAGCGGCCAAAGGTAAACACTTCGACGCCAGCATGACCATAGTTACTACAAAGGCGCGTGTGGTTAGCGGCTCCCTCGTCACCAAAATGCTCGTTGTCTGGCAAATGCGTGTGGTGTGCAAAGTAGCGACTATTATTAAACATCGCTTGAAGAATGCGACCGCTAGTTGTCGGTTCTAATGAACGATGAAACTTGTTGGTTAAGTTTGCCGGCGTGAAATGAACTTTACCGTCGGCCGTATCGGCGCCTGGTGATACCGTTGCGGCATTTGCTGTCCACATGCTTGATGCTGAGCAAACAGCTTGAAAAATTTCAGGTGCTTGCTGCGCGGCTTTACTGAGTACGTCGGCGTCTGATCCGCTAAAGCCCAATCGGCGTAAGGTTGCAATATCAGGGCGCTCTTGCGGGGCTAACACACCTTGCACCATGCCCATATCATGCAACGCCTTCATTTTCGCAAGGCCTTGCTTCGCCGCAGATTTTGGGCTAGAGGTAGATTTAGCATTGCTTAATGAAGCAACGTTTCCGAACGACAGCCCGGCATAATTGTGGGTTGGGCCAACAAGGCCATCGAAATTAACTTCATAGTGGTGCATGCTCAAACAAACCTCCATTGCAGTTGCAAGCGTTGAATTGTTGGCTATTATACCCGCAAGTTGGTCTTGGCGTAAGGGCTGAACGCCTTGATTTTATTGGTCTGATGCACGTGTACGTGAATTCGTGCATAGATATAAAGCAAAAACGTATTTTTATGATTTTTGTTCAGGGTGGTTGTGTAGCGGCCGCAGAACAGATATATCTAAAAAAAGAATCCTACAAGCTTACGGATAAAAGAGAGTCGCATGGCAAAAGCGTTAGTTATTGTCGAGTCGCCCGCAAAAGCGAAGACAATTAATAAATATTTAGGGAATGATTTTGTGGTGAAGTCGAGCGTGGGTCACGTGCGCGACTTACCGACAAAATCAACCGCGACCGTCAAAACCAAGCCGCCGGCGGAAGTCCGCAAAATGTCGCCGGAGCAAAAAGAAGCCTACCGCCAAGAGCGCGAATTTCAGAAACTCGTTGCCCGTATGGGGATCGACCCGCAGCATGGCTGGGAAGCGCATTATGAAGTACTACCCGGTAAAGAAAAGGTTGTGGCTGAACTGAAGAAACTCGCAGCGAAAGCAGACGCTGTTTATCTCGCGACGGATTTGGATCGCGAAGGGGAGGCCATAGCGTGGCACCTGCGTGAGCTGATTGGCGGCGATGACAGTCGATTCCAGCGGGTGGTGTTTAACGAAATCACCAAGAAAGCCATTCAAGATGCGTTTTCGAAACCGGCAGCTTTGAATATTGATCGGGTTAATGCGCAGCAAACGCGTCGCTTCCTTGACCGTGTGGTCGGTTTCATGGTGTCGCCGTTGTTGTGGAAGAAAATAGCACGTGGCTTGTCAGCTGGCCGGGTGCAATCGGTTGCAGTGCGATTAGTGGTTGAGCGTGAGCGCGAGATTAAAGCATTTGTGCCTGAAGAATATTGGGACATTTACGCCGATTTAGCGACACAAAATAAAGATGAATTGCGTATGCAGGTGCAAAAGCACCTCGGCAAGACCTTTAAAGCGAACGATAAGGCCGCTGCCGACGCCGCTGTGGCTGCATTGAAGGGTGCCCAATACAAAGTCATTGATCGCGAAGATAAACCGACTAGCAGCCGTCCCTCGGCGCCATTCATTACGTCAACCTTGCAGCAAGCCGCGAGCACGCGGTTGGGCTTCGGGGTGAAAAAGACGATGATGTTGGCACAGCGCTTGTACGAAGCCGGTCATATTACCTACATGCGTACCGACTCAACGAACTTGAGCCAAGAGGCTGTCGCGAACTGTCGTGACTACATTGGCAAGAACTATGGCGCAGATTATTTGCCAGCGAAACCGAATGTTTACGGCTCGAAGCAAAACGCCCAAGAAGCGCACGAAGCGATTCGTCCTTCTAGTGTCGGCGTGAAGTCTGAAAGCTTGCGTGATATGGAACGCGATGCGCAGCGTTTATACGAATTAATTTGGCGTCAATTTGTGGCGTGTCAAATGACGCCTGCACAATACGATGCCACCACCATTTCAGTGCAAGCCGCAGATTACGAACTCCGTGCACGTGGTCGAGTATTGCGCTTCCCGGGCTGGACCAAAGTACAACCACCGGCTGGCTCGAAGAATAGCGAAGATGCAACGTTGCCAGACGTGAAAACCGGTGAAATATTAGCGTTGCAGCAACTTGACCCGCAACAGCACTTCACTAAACCGCCAGCGCGTTTCAGTGAAGCATCGTTGGTTAAAGAGCTTGAAAAGCGAGGCATTGGCCGTCCTTCAACCTACGCTTCGATTATTTCAACCATTCAAGACCGTGGCTATGTGCGCGTTGACAGTCGCCGCTTTTACGCCGAGAAAATGGGTGAAATCGTTAATGATCGCTTGGTCGATAACTTCCCGCGTTTGTTGAACTACAGCTTCACTGCTGAAATGGAGCAGGCGCTGGATGAAATCGCTGAAGGTAAACGGAACTGGAAAGCAACGCTAGACAAGTTCTACGAAGATTTCAGTGCGAAATTGCAACAAGCAGAGATGACCCCTGAAGAAGGCGGCATGCGTCCGAACCAAATGGTGCTGACCGACATTAAATGTCCGAAGTGCGGTCGCCCGATGGGTATTCGCACCGCGTCAACGGGTGTGTTCTTGGGTTGTTCAGGTTACGAATTGCCGCCAAAAGAGCGCTGCACACAAACCATGAACCTGTTGCCAGGTGAAGAAGCTGTGCGCGTTAAAGATGACGACGATGAAGCGGAAACGATGGCATTGCGGGCGAAAAAGCGTTGCCCGAAATGTGGTACCGCCATGGACAGTTATTTGATTGACCAAGAGCGCAAGCTCCACGTGTGCGGTAACAACCCAGCATGTGACGGCTTTGTGGTTGAACAGGGCGAGTTCCGCATTAAAGGTTACGATGGTCCGATACTTGAATGTGACCGTTGTGGCAGTGAGATGCAGCTCAAAACTGGCCGTTTTGGTAAGTATTTTGACTGTACCAACAGCGAGTGTAAAAACACCCGTAAGTTGCTGAAAAACGGCCAGCCAGCGCCACCAAAAGAAGATCCTGTGCCGTTCCCTGAACTGCCGTGTGAAGACTCAAACGCCTATTTTGTTTTGCGTGACGGCGCTTCCGGTGTGTTCTTGTCAGCGAATACCTTCCCACGCTCACGCGAAACCCGTGCGGTGAAAGTGAGCGAACTGAAGCGCTTTAAAGATCGCATTCCAAGCAAGTTTCATTATTTAACCGAAGCGCCTGAAAAAGACGATGACGGCAACGAAGCCATTGTACGTTACAGCCGCAAAAACAAAGAACAGTACGTGATTACCGAAGTAAACGGGAAAGCTACAGGCTGGCAAGCGTTCTACCGCGACGGTGAATGGGAAGTTCAAGAAGGTAAAAAACGTAAGTGATAATCGGCGCAGCAATGCGCCATCTCCGCCTTGTTAGCCGCCCATAGCTGGGCTAGATTAAAAGTCTACTGCGAAGGATCGCAGTGTGAGGTTAACAAGGAGGTTTTATGGTTGTTAAACCATGTCGGACGTCAGTCCATCGGTACGTCATCGCAAGCAGCTTAGCGCTGAGCTGCTTGTGGTCGACGTCAGTATTTGCAACGTCATGTCCGGTTTACCAATTTTCTGGTGTTACTGCGCTCACGCAACAGCAAACGCGACGACAAACAGAGCTAGAAACCCGCCAAGCCAACGAGCAACCTGAAAGAATGACCGATAGTCGTGCGAGCCAATTGGTATTGCATGAAGGTTTATTGCAGCCGCAATTAGAACAATTCCTGCGCAAAGAGTTTGCCGTCGAAACGATAGACTGGCGTGTATCTCCTCATTATCAATGGCCGACCAATTTCACCCTTAAAGCAAGCAATGCCGAGGCATTGTTAGAGCAAATTCTGGCGCCTTATACCTTTGTTGTCACGATGTTCGCTAATCATGCAGCGATTGTCAGTTATCGTTATGAGGTTGCGGAGGCGCTATGAAAGCACACTACGTCGTTGCTTTGCTCTGTTTCGGGCTTAGTAGCTGTTCTAGCTCTCAGCAGTTGGATCTGCAGCAACAGCACGAGCAAGCAAGTCAGCGGTTAGCAATTCTGCAAGAATTAGAGCCCGAGTCGGAGCATGTTCGTTTTAAGCAACAGCTCTATGTTCCGCCGTTGTCGCGAAGTACAGCGCGTTTGCCGGCATGGAGTGCCCAGCCGGTGACACTTTCAGCCCAAGGTTTAGCAGCTGGAACATTAATATCAAAAGCATTAGAACCGCATGGTGTTGTGCCGTATTTCGATAGTGAAACGTTAGCGCAACAACCGGTGCATATGCAGTTTTCCGGTTCGCTTGCTGAGCTATTGCAACGTATGGCGAGTCGCTATCGATGGCATTTGGAGTGGCGGGATGAGCTCCTATTTATTCGCGAATTTGAAGTGGCGGAGTTCGATGTCGCGTTTATTGCCGGCGATACCAGTTACTTTTTAGGGAGCCGAGATCAGCAGCAACAAGGGCAAGGGCAGGGAGCTACATCTGACTTTGCTTCGGCAAATGTCGTTACTCGACAAAGCGAACAATATCTAAATTTTAGTAATGACAAGCTATCCGTTTGGGCTGATTTAGAACAAGCACTAAGTTTGCTGTTATCCGAGGAAGGTCGGTTGACGGTTAATCAGAGCTCGACATCGGTGCTAGTGCGCGACTATCCACATCATGTAGCTCAGGTGAAAAATTATCTACAACAACAAAATGAACGGTTGACGCGTCAAGTCGCCATTGATGTACAAATTTTAGAAGTCACATTCAATGACACGCAGCAGTTTGCGATTGACTGGGATGCGGTTCTTAAAACAGCAGGTGGTGAGGGTGTTTTAGGATTTGCCTCGGCACAACTCAGTGCGCTCAGCGGTGGTCAGGTTTTATGGCAGCAACAACAAGGACAAGCTGCTGGCTCTCAGATATTAATTGACGCATTGCAGCAACAAGGGCTCGTTCAGATCAGTAACCACCCTCGTATTGTCAGTTTAAATAATCAGATAGCGCGAATTGTTCTTGAAGATAATGCAACTTATCTTGCCGCAGCAGGCTCGGCTGCAACGGCCAACGTGGGACGCGCTGATGTGTTGCAACCAGGTGTCGTTACCACCGGTTTTGAATTGTATTTATTGCCAAATATTCGTGCCAACGAAGTGATTCTGCAGTTATCAACTGAGCTCTCTGATCTGGAGCGAATTGATGAGGTTCGCTCTGGCACTCAGATGATTCAAACACCGCATACCAATCGTAAAAAGTTTTTTATGAAGGCGCTGGTTGCACATGATCAAACGCTGTTAATGAGTGGCCTTAAAAACCAACGTAATGCGGCCTTAAAACAGCAAAGCTGGTGGAGCTTGCTACTTGGTGGGCGCAATGAACAGCAACAACGCCACAGTGAGACATTGGTATTGCTTACACCTCATATCATTAGTCGAGAGGTGCGCTAATGATTGATTGGTGTGTGACAGCTTGGCGACAACAATCATCGCAACGCGATCAAATTCTTACTTGGCTTGCAGAAGCTAGAAGACTTGGATTTGAACAGTATGGCTTGGTGAAGCAAGGCAATCATTATTGGCTCTGTTGCTGTAATTACGCGAAATCTGATCTCGCTATACATGTACGAGACCACGTTAGATTGAGTAAAGCGGTGTTTGTGCAGTTGGAAGGGAATCAACTTATTTGTGTCGCCTGGAACGGCGATACGTTGCTTGGAGCCAGTCAATTTAACGCGGATGCACTGGGTATCAAAAGTCTTACTACAATTGCCAAACATTGGTTTTCAACTGATGGGATGAGTTGCCCTTTGGTATTCGGGGGGGCTCATTCACGACAAATTTTAGAAACAGTAATTAGCGCCGACATCATCGTCAAAGATATGCCTGAAATTGACTTTAGTTCATGTTCACGGCGTGCCAGATTACGTTCGATTCGCCGGTCACCTATTTGGTTGAGGCGTCGTGTGATTATTATCGCGATGATTTTTGCGCTAATCAGTGCGGTCATTACGAGTTGGGTATATTGGCCAGCACAAGTAAAGGTCGCGACAGCGCCAAAGCCGACAATAGTTAAACCGGTAGAACATCTTAGACCGCACTGGTCGCCGAGCCACTTGCGCCACCTAAACGATTTGCTTGCCAGTGTGAGTTATTTAGCCGGCTGGCAGGTTCAACGTTGGCAACTTTCTGAATTCGGCGAGGAACTATGGCTTCAGTCTACTTATGGTTCACAGCAAGATTTATTTGCCCAACTTCCAAATGCTGCAGATTGGCGTTTGCGCAGAAGTGGTAACGCGGTTTATGTGGAACGCGAATTACCAACGGTGCAGAACCAAGCGCTGAGTCGAAATGCTGTTGCAGTAAATTTAGAGCAATTTGATTTTGTGATAACTCGTAGCGAATCTGGACTGAAAATAGAACATGCTGCGTTTGATCCCACTGATGCAAACCAATGGGACGCATTGTTGAACTGGTTAATTCAACATGCTGATTCGACTCAATTAGTCTCAGCCGAGGCTGAGGCGAGCGGTTATTTTTGGTCACTATCACTACAACTTGAGCAGATTTCGCAAGGAGCGCGATTATGATTTGGACACTTTCTGTTCTATTAGCTACGACTGCTACATTCGATAGCAACGACACTATCCAAAAGCTAAGAACGAGTGAGCTTAAGGAACGACTCGCTCAAACTGAAGCAAAACGGTTGCAACTTGAACTGCAAATCGCCAAAGCAAAACATGCCATCGATGAATTGAATCCCGCACCTGAGGAAAAATCAGAGATTGCCGATGAGTTAGCTCGTTATCAGTTAGTGGGAATCGTTGCGATTGCAGACAAAACTCATGTGGTTTTGCGCAAAGGCGATGAATTGATTCGTTTGCTGAATGGCGTGCAAGGTGCGATGAGTCTTATCGCGGAAGTACAACCAGGCAAGGTACGAATTTCTCGGTTTGGGCATTTTCGCGATTTACCACTGACAGAACGGTGGTAGATATGTATCAATTGAACGATGAAACGCTCACTGGTTTATCAGCGAGTCAAACGAGTCTCTCGCTGTGCTCCGCCGTCAGCGATCAGTACATGCAAGATGATGTCGCGGTATTGATAAGTGTTGAGGGTGCTCTTATCGCGAGCTTGCCGGCATGGCAACATCACTTTATGACCTTGATGAATATTGTGACGCAAGCGAATCTTAACGGTGAAGTCGTTACACAATGGTGTCTTGCTAATGCTCGTTCGATTCGCAATTTATTGCATGATGCCACCGCCCATGAACTGCAGTCGGCACATGTTGAAACCGTTGAGCTGGATCACACCCGCGCACAGCAATCATTGGAAGATCTAGTGCAGCAGGCCTTGGTTTTACAGGCATCGGATATTCACCTTCTTTTTTCTCCAACACATGCGGCGCTATCGTTTCGTGTACATGGTCGTTTGGTTGGCAAGGTTGAGCGTAACCGAGAGTCGATGGCGGGGGCTATTGCCGCCGCGTTGAATACGCGCTCTGAGGATTTTCATGAGCTATTTGATGAGCAACGCTTATCGAGTGCCAGTATTTCCTTGTCGGTATTAGACAACGATAGCTTTCAACGTATTCGCTTGCGTGTACAGAAGTCACCCACTCGCAATGGCTTTGCGGTAACTATGCGCTTGCAGCGAGAGCAGAGCAAAATATTGCGCTTACACGAACTTGGCTTAAGTGCGGATGTTGTTAATCGACTCCAAGCCATTTTGAGAGAACCATCCGGACTATTGATTATTGCTGGGCCAACAGGACAGGGGAAAACGACTACTTTGGCAGCTTTAAACGCCGAAATACCGACAACTGCAAAGGTCATTTCGTTAGAGGACCCAATTGAAATCATTCAGCCTCAGATTGAGCAAAAACCCGTTATTGCGGAACATCATGAGCTGAACTTTGCGAATATGGTAAAAGTCGCCTTGCGTGAAGATCCCGATGTGATTTCAATAAGCGAAATTCGTGATGAGGCAACAGCCAAAGCTGCTTTCACCGCAGCGTTAACTGGGCATTTGGTAACTGCAACGGTGCATGCTCACGATACATTTGGTGTGTTAAGTCGATTACTCGATCTCGGGCTATCACCAGAATCATTAGCGCAGTTTGGCGTTGTGCGTGGAATTTTGGCGCAACGATTAGTTGCGAATATTTGTATCGATTGCGAAGGCACCGATCGTGGCTGCCCGCGTTGCCATGGGGTAGGAGTTATCGGGCGTCGCATTGTCAGTGAGTATTTACCCATTGACAATAATGTTCGACAAGCATTACTAGCAAAGCAGTTTGAAAATTGTCGCAGCGAACTCATAGCGCAGGGCTGGCAGACACTTGATGAGCAATTATTAGGTGCTCAAGAATGCATTTGAGTAGACAACGTCAATTAGCATTTCTTGAAGATTTCGCCCTCGCCTTAGGTGATGGGTTAAGTCCATTACAGTGTTGCCAAGACCTTTTAGTGAATGCACGTAAACTTAGATTACGCCAAGAAGAATTGATTGCTGCTCACTTAATCCGGCAGCTTAGTCACGGCCGAGCACTCGGAACATCCCTACAAGAATGGTTTGCTCATGATCTCGTTATGTTGGTTGCGGTTGGTGAAAATAGTGGGGTATTAGAGCAACTATTACAGCAACATCGACTTTTTGAAGTGGAGCGACAGGCAGCTTGGCGCGAGTTTTGGAAACCTCTGCTGTATCCAATTGCGATGATGATTTTAGCATTTGGCGCTAGTTTATTTATCGGGCGCGGGGTCATGCCAAAACTAGCTAAATCGCTACCTAAATCTGATTGGCCGGAATTGAGCCAGTGGCTGTTGGTTTTGACGCATAGTCTTTGGCTACCAATTTTGGTGAGTGGCGTGATCATCATATTTATTCTTGTTTGGGGACCGCCAGGGGTTATTCGTTTCAAATGGCCTTGGTGTCGTTGGCTAGCAGGTTGCGGCGCGTTCATGATTCAGCGTTACTTCCATGCGGTCTTACTTCTGCAGACGCTAACCGTTCTCCTCCAATCAGGAAGTAATCTTGATAAATCGTTGGCCGCTATGCAACGTTACGGTAGTCAAGAGCTCAACTATTATTTTAGTTTTATGCGCCAGCAGCTTGCCGAAGGAGAGAGAAAATTAGAGCGAATTTTTGCAAGTGGATTACTCTCGCCGCGTATGCTCTTTCGCTTGGGTAATGGTAGCCGTAATGCGACGGAGCACGGCACTCTATTGCGTGTTGCAGGTTATGCTTCTCGTGATGCTTTGCAGGCCTTAAGGCGGTTGCGAAGTGCTTTACAAGCTTTTTGTTACAGCCTTATTTTTGCTTTGTTGATTATTGTGCTTGGAGGTATGGGCAGCATGTTAATGGCAATAACACAACAAAGTATCGTTTGACCTATAACTTTTAAATTTTTTCACAAAACAACGGAGTGTTAATTATGCAATCTCAAAAAGGATTTACTTTTATCGAAGTGCTGACGGTACTTTCAATTATTGCGCTTGCCACCATTGGTTCATTGGCCTTACGAGACTGGGCGGTGGGCAACTCGCGCATTAGCGAGGCCAAAAGTCAGATTATTACTATTCAATCTGGCGCCCAGCTTTGGCGCCCTCGAACCGGTGACTTAACCGGTATTAGCATGAGTGCAATGTCTAGTATTGCGGCTGTACCTGAAATTTGGGGAGCAGGGAGCAGCATTAACCCCTGGGGCGGTGATATCGCAATTGCTGTTGATGGCACCGATACGTCGGTTTATGTCATTACTGTAAGCGGTATTGAGCAAGCTGCAGAGGGCGCTCGTTTAGCTTATGACTTTACTGATTATGCGATTTCTAGCACCTTCTCCGGTGATACATTAACACTGCGTTTTCAAGGATAGATGACTGTGAAGTGGGTCAAGTCGCGCGGATTTATGCTGCTGGAATCGACCTTTGGCATAGCTATTCTGGCGGTGTTTATAGCGAGTATGGGGGTGATGCTTCCCAGTTTAAACACCGCAATTAAGTCGTATGACAACGGTGCATGGATTAATCATCGTTTGATAAAACAAAGATTAGACACGCAACTTTCTCAGTATCACAAGTTTGCAGATGCAATGTAGATACTGCATGGAGGCATTATGAGACAACAAGGATTTGTCATGCTCGAGGTAATTACGGCGGTGGTGATTGTTAGCTCTTTATTATTAATGATTAATCAAGCATGGTTGTTCAAATCATCGCAGCAACAGCGGCAGGGATGGCTTGTAGACGCCGAGCAAGTCAACCTTGCGGCTAGTGATTTTTGGGCCGAAAACGGTGCGCCCCCGGGTACCATTCGTGATCTCTTTACTGAACAAGAGCTCGCTATATTGCGTTTCCCATGGCATCAAGAATGGCAGTTTACGCTTGGAGAAAATTGGCTTGAATTAAGTGTTAGCGCCCCCTCATTAGATCAGGCGCAATGGTTCGTGCGACAGATTGCGGGAGCATTCGTTCGTGGCAACGAGGTTGTTATGCCGGTGTGGCAGCCGCGTCCGAGTAATGCCACCAATGAAGATTATTTGCATCGATTAGAACAAACTGATGCCCCTCATCTTAATACAATGGCAACCGACTTAGATATGGGCCAATTCGATATTATTGACATCAATAATTTAGATACCCAACGGCTAACCGTCGAGACTATCAGAGCTGATGAATTAGAGGCAACGTCAGTGAAAACGACAGAACTAATTGTCACAACAGTCTATGCTCAGGACGTTATTACACCCACAACAAGTTTACAGGAAGTATCAGATCGACTTGCTGAATATATTCAACTGTGGAAGCAATGTGAACTTCAAGGAAAATGCAGTTAGAAAAAGTCGGTATCATGCGTATCAATGTGGCGCTGTCTCTGTAGAAGCTTTGATTATTTTGCCATTAATAACTTGGCTGATTATCGCAAGTCTGCAACTTGTTTGGATTTTCTGGGCGCAACATACATTGCATCAAACAAGCCACTACGTGCTACGTGCGGGACAAATACAACACGGTAGTAAAAGCAAAATGTTGAATGTGTTGGCAACCGGTATGGCGAGCACTAAATTGCAATGGCATGATAAAGACTCAACTACTGAGCTAGAAAGTTTAAGAGAACACGTATGGAAAGCGACATTAGAGACTTTAATCCATGCAAAACTCGCCGCTAAAATTATTGTTCACAGCCCTGATGATGCTGCGTTTAAAAATTATTCTGAGCGGCGCTTTGATCTGAGATTAGACAACTGGGTGACTGAAGTTTCAATTGATCATGCTATTGAGCGAGCTAAAAACAGCGACGATCCAGCAGCTTGGCTTGACGCACGTCAGCTTGATATTGAAATTTGGTGGTGTTTGCCACTTGAGATACCTTTTGTTGCAAGTGCATTACAAAACTGGCATCAGTTGATGAATAGCGAAGCGCAGCGTTTTTGCCGATTGCGTGAGACGATTATTGGCAAACCGCTCTGGCCCCTGATAACGCGGCGTAAAGGACCGATGCTATCAGGGTTTAGAACAACAGAGTAGAGAGCTTATTTTAAAGGCGCGTGCCAAGTATCACACGCCTGCAAGGTATTCTGCATGAGTGTGGCTACGGTCATTGGGCCAACACCGCCTGGTACTGGCGTTATGTACGATGCGCGTTGCTCTGCAGCATCAAATTCAATATCACCAACGAGTTTTCCAGAAGGCAAACGGTTAATACCGACATCAATCACAACGGCGCCATGTTTTACCCACTCGCCAGGAATAAAGTTGGGCTTACCAACAGCAACCACAAGTACATCAGCGCGTTGCACGTGTTCTTTAAGGTCATTGGTGAAGCGGTGACAAACGGTTGTAGTGGCACCGGCAAGCAATAATTCCAAACTCATGGGACGACCGACGATATTGGAAGCACCAACGACCACGGCGTTTTTACCGTGTAAGTCTAAGCCAATGGAATCGAGTAGGGTGATGACGCCGCGCGGCGTACATGGGCGTAATGCGGGATTCCGCTGCGCTAAGCGGCCCATGTTGAACGGGTGGAAACCGTCAACGTCTTTAAATGGATTAATGCGCTCGAGAATCGCTTGAGCGTCCAAGCCTTGAGGTAACGGCAATTGCACCAAAATGCCATCGACTTCGGCATCTTCATTCAACTGGTCAATGAGTGCTTCTAGTTCAGCTTGGCTTGTGCTTGCTGGTAAATCGAAGGCTTTAGAGACAATACCAACTTCTTTACAGGCGTTACGCTTACTGCCAACATATACAGCTGAGGCTGGGTCTTCGCCGACCATGACAACGGCAAGCCCGGGTGCACGAGCTCCGGCGGCAAGGCGTTTGGCAACTCCTTGTTTTACTTCATCACGAACTTGTTGAGCTACTTGTTTACCATCAATACGTTGCGCAGTCATTGCTTTGAGCACCTTATTCGGTTGAATGCTGATATGTCGAGTTCATGGGCTGCTATTTTCGCATGTTTTTTGCTAAGGTTGTAGCGTCTATTCAGGGGGGACTGAAATACAAAATGAATAAATTTCAGTCAGCCTGTTGGTATTTTCAGCAGTCAGACATTTTGGGCAAAAAAATGTTTGACGCGTTACGGCCCAACAGGTAATATTCGCCCCCGTTGTCAGGCCGCGTCCTGCACGGGATTTTAAAGACTTATAAGAAGTATGTCGGCGAGTAGCGCAGCTTGGTAGCGCACTTGTTTTGGGTACAAGGGGTCGCTGGTTCGAATCCAGTCTCGCCGACCATTTCTTAAAAGTGCGAATTGCGCCCGTAGCTCAGCTGGATAGAGCAACGGCCTTCTAAGCCGTCGGTCGCAGGTTCGAATCCTGCCGGGTGCGCCATTAAAGCCCTGGCACAATTTATGAAGTGGTGGCTGTAGCTCAGTTGGTAGAGCCCCGGATTGTGATTCCGGTTGTCGTGGGTTCAAGTCCCATCAGCCACCCCATTTCTCTGCTTTATCAGCAACATTTCAAAATTCTGAAGTCGGCGAGTAGCGCAGCTTGGTAGCGCACTTGTTTTGGGTACAAGGGGTCGCTGGTTCGAATCCAGTCTCGCCGACCATTCTCTTCTCGATATTTCTCACGCTGCGGTTTGTCGCATTGTTCTTTACACTGCATAGATTTTTACCGAGATTTGCGTATAATTTCAGCATCTGTATAAAAAATGCTACAAGCTATAACAACTATAAGAGCTTTATACATGCTAGAGAATCCGTCCAAGCAATCCACGACTGCACCTGCATCTTCTACAGAGGAAGGTTTTGGGTTGATGATCTCGGTCATCAGCATGCAATTGATAAATTCCACTCCCGATCAAAGCCAGACGCACATTGAGCACGCACTCGCGCTTTTAGGTCGCGGGGGAAGTAAAGATCGTTGCTATGTGTTTGAGTTTTCACCCGATCATTCGAGTATGTCGAATACCTATGAGTGGACCAACGACGGTATTCAAGCTCACAAACCTGAACTGCAAAACATTCCTGCGGAAACTATGCCGTATTTTTTTGAGCGCATGTGTCACGATGGTCAAATCTTAGTCGATGACGCCAAATTATTGCCGGAAGAAGCCGGTGGTTTTCGTGATGAGCTGTTGCGAGAAAATATCCGCTCAATGATGGCCGTTGGCATGTACATGGAAGGTGAGCTGGTTGGTTTTGTTGGTTGTGATTTGGTGAATCGACAGACGCAATGGTTAGAGCGCGATATCCGTCATATGCGCTTAGTTGCAGATATGATTGCCAATACCATTGCGCGCCATAAAACCGAAGAACGATTACGTGCAACCGAAGCGCAGCTATTAGAAGCCAACGCAAAATTAGCCCAGTTAGCTCGGCAAGATAGTCTGACCGGTTTAGTGAATCGACGTGGCTTAGATGAATGTCTTGAGCATGAATTACGTCGGGCGATTCGGGCGCAACATCCATTGACCTTGTTGATGGTGGACGTCGATTTCTTTAAACGCCTGAACGATGAACACGGTCACTTGCATGGCGACGAAGTGCTCAAGGCTGTTGGCCAAATTTTACAACGTCATTTCAAACGCACCGGTGAGTATGTGGCGCGGTTTGGTGGCGATGAATTTATGGTTGTTTGTCCGCAATCAGAACTTGACGAATTAACCACGCAAGCCAAAAAAGTACTCGCTCGTGTGCGCTTACTCGAGCAGCAACTAGGCAGCAGTGTCACAGTGAGTATCGGCGTCCATTCCGCCATACCGAAACCACAAACCAGCACCGATGATTTAATGCGCGAAGTTGATGTCGCGGTGTATTTCGCCAAACAATGCGGTCGTAATCGTATTGAAGTAAACCCCAAGGCCCAAGGCAATCTCGCAACCAGCTAAGGCGCTGTCAGTAGCGCCGTATTCGCGTTGGTATTGAGTAATCGCCGCAAAAATGTCCGTTGCTACTCGACGTAAGCCCATGGCTTCGCTATAATGCGGCGTCATTTTGAAGGGCCCCGTTGGTAGTGGGCTCAGGCCAATAGTGAAGCCGAGGTAACAAAGCAATGCAGGTTTCTGTAGAGACAACCCAAGGATTAGAGCGTCGCGCCACGATCACCGTGCCAGCTGACGTTATCGAAAACGAAGTCAAGCGTCTGTTAAAAGACGAGTACCGTAACCGTCGTATCAACGGTTTCCGTAAAGGCAAAGTTCCACCAAATGTTTTGCAGAAGTTATATGGCAAAGAAGCACGTGCTCGTGCGGCGTCAAACCTTATGCAAAGCAAATACTTCGAAGCGATGATGCAGGAAAAAATCAACCCAGTGGGTATGCCTGCAATTGAGCCAAAAGTAAACGAAGAAGGCAAAGACCTTGAATTCGTAGCTACTTTCGAAGTGTATCCAGAAGTTAAAGTTGCGACTTTAGACAAGTTAGCTGTTGAAAAGCCAGATGTTGAAGTGACTGATAAAGATGTCGACAACATGTTGGAAACGCTACGCAAGCAACATGCAAGCTGGAAAGAAATTAAGCGTAAGTCGAAAAAAGGTGAGCGTATCACTATCGATTTCACTGGTTCAGTAGACGGTGAAGAATTCGAAGGTGGTAAAGCGACTGATTTCGCACTTGAGCTTGGCGAAGGCCGTATGATTCCTGGTTTTGAAGACCAAATTATTGGTATGAAAGCCGGCGAAGAAAAAACTATTACGGTAACCTTCCCGGAAGATTACCACGCTGAAAACCTGAAAGGTAAAGAAGCGCAGTTTGTGATTGTGGCGAAGAAAGTTGAAGAGCGTGACTTGCCAGAATTAACGGACGAATTCGTTTCTTTATTCGGTATCAAAGACGGCGGCGTTGACGCATTGAAAGCTGAAGTTCGCAAGAATATGGAACGTGAGCTGAAAAATGCGGTACAAAGCAAAGTGAAAGAGCAAGTGTTGAAAGGCTTAGTTGAGCAAAACGACGTCGACTTGCCAAAAGCGATGGTAGACCAAGAAATTGATGTGTTGCGTCGTCAAGCAATGCAGCGTTTCGGTGGTAACCAGGCACAATTGCCACAACTGCCAGCTGATTTGTTTGAAGAACAAGCAAAAGAGCGTGTGAAAGTTGGTTTGTTACTGGGCGAAGTCATTCGTGGTAACGAGTTGAAAGTTGACGAGAAGAAAGTCGACGAGATCATCGAGAACAACGCTTCTGCGTACGAAGATCCAGCTGAAGTTATCGCTTACTACAAAGGTAACGAAGAAATGATGCAACAGATTCGCAATGTTGCATTAGAAGAACAAGCGATTGAGTTCATTCTTGCGCAAGCAAAAGTTAAAGCGAAGAAAACTAGCTTTGACGAGTTGATGAACCCGAAAAAGTAAAACAGTTGCGAATACCGTCACAACAACGTTGACGGCATCGACTACAACTTGGTTTAATGGCTCGTATAACCTTATACGGGCCATTTTTATTTCAGGAGTCGTAAATTATGTCGGATATGGCGCTAGACCCAATGGCACAATTGGTGCCCATGGTAGTGGAACAGACAGCAAAAGGAGAGCGCTCGTACGATATCTACTCGCGCTTACTTAAAGAGCGCGTAATTTTCTGTTGTGGTCAGGTGGAAGACCACATGGCCAATTTGATTGTGGCTCAGCTATTATTCTTAGAATCAGATAATCCAGACAAAGATATCTATTTATACATTAACTCACCGGGCGGCGCGGTAACAGCAGGTATGGCGATTTATGATACCATGCGTTTTATCAAGCCGGATGTAAGCACCGTATGTATGGGCCAAGCGGCCAGCATGGGGGCATTCTTGTTAGCTGGTGGTGCGAAAGGTAAACGCTTCTGTTTACCAAATTCACGTGTGATGATTCACCAACCGTTAGGTGGCTTCCAAGGGCAGGCCTCTGATTTTGAAATTCATGCACGTCAGATTTTAGATATCAAAGACAAATTGAATCGGATGTTGGCGGAAAATACTGGAAAAGATCTTGAGCAAGTCGCTAAAGATACTGACCGCGATTACTTTATGTCTGCGGAAGAAGCCGTAAATTATGGTTTGGTTGACAAAGTATTGACGCAACGAGGCGGAGAATAGAATGACCGATAAAACTGAAGGTAATGGCGAAAAGCCGTTGTTTTGTACCTTCTGCGGAAAAAGTCAGCACGAGGTTCGCAAGTTAATTGCGGGGCCATCGGTATTTATTTGTGATGAATGTGTCGATTTGTGTAACGATATTCTGGAAGAAGAAATTCAGAATATAGCGCCGCAAGAAGAGCAAAAGAAATTACCAACTCCACACGAAATTCGCTCACACCTTGATGAGTACGTCATTGGGCAAGAAATGGCGAAGAAAGTGTTGGCGGTAGCGGTGTATAACCACTACAAGCGCTTGGCAAATAATGAAGCTAAGGGCAAAGATGAAGAAATGGTCGAACTTGGCAAGAGCAATATCTTGTTAATTGGCCCAACCGGTAGTGGTAAAACGTACCTTGCTGAAACCATGGCGCGCTTCTTAGACGTGCCGTTCACCATGGCTGATGCGACCACCTTAACCGAAGCTGGTTATGTTGGTGAAGACGTTGAAAATATTATTCAAAAGCTACTGCAAAAATGCGATTACGATGTTGAAAAGGCGCAACGTGGCATTGTCTATATTGACGAAATTGACAAGATTTCACGCAAGTCAGATAACCCATCGATCACGCGTGATGTTTCTGGCGAGGGCGTTCAACAAGCGTTGCTGAAACTGATTGAGGGAACTGTTGCCGCGGTGCCGCCACAAGGTGGTCGTAAGCACCCACAACAAGAGTTCCTGCAAGTTGATACGTCAAAGATTCTGTTTATTGCAGGCGGCGCATTTGCTGGGCTGGATAAAGTTATCGAGCAGCGCATTAGCGTGGGTAGCGGTATCGGTTTTGGTGCTGAAGTGAAAAGCAAGCAACCCAAAGCTGAGGGCGTCACGTTAACGCAAGTTGAACCAGAAGACTTGGTCAAATATGGTTTGATTCCTGAGTTCATTGGTCGTTTACCTGTATTGGCCACACTGACTGAGCTTGACGAAAATGCCTTAGTTCAAATCTTGCGCGAACCGAAAAATGCATTAACCAAACAGTACGGCGCATTGTTCAAAATGGAAGACGTTGAACTTGAGTTCCGTGAAGATGCATTGCGAGCCATTGCACGCAAAGCAATGTCGCGCAAAACGGGAGCACGTGGATTGCGCTCAATCGTTGAAGCCGTGTTACTTGACACCATGTACGATTTACCAACATTGGAAAATGTCAGTAAGGTCGTCATTGATGAATCGGTCATCAAAGGTGAGTCATCGCCGATATTAATTTATGCGAATCAACAGGATGAAAAGCACGCTTCAGGTGAATAAGTTGCTTGTTTAGCATGAAAATTGTGCAAAAAGGGCCTTTTAGGCCCTTTTTTTGTGCAAAACATTGAACTTTCGCTGGAGCGCCACATATTAAGAGGTAAGATAGAGTGACAACAGTCACGAACCGGTTACCTGGAGAAGTTTATGAGTGAAGAACGGATTGAACGCTTAAGCATTCCCGTGTTGCCATTACGCGATGTCGTCGTGTATCCGCACATGGTTATCCCTTTATTTGTCGGGCGTGAAAAGTCTATTCGTTGTTTAGAAGCAGCGATGGAGCAAAATAAGCAAATATTTTTATCAGCACAAAAGGACGCGTCAGTGGACGAGCCTGAGCAAGCTGATATTCATACCATTGGTACAGTCGCAACCATCTTGCAGTTGTTGAAGTTACCGGATGGCACCGTGAAAGTGTTGGTGGAAGGCAGCCAGCGCGCTGAGATTGATCAGTTTGAAACCGAGTCGGAATTCTTTCGAGCGCAAGTTCATTATCTTGATTCTGAGGTGATGGACGAGAAAGAAGAGGAAGTTATGATTCGCTCAGCCATCAATCAATTTGAAGGCTATGTGAAGCTGAATAAAAAAATACCGCCTGAGGTATTAACGAGCTTGTCGGGTATAGAAGAAGCTGACCGCCTAGCCGATACCATGGCTGCGCATATGCCATTGAAGCTCAACGATAAGCAAAAAGTATTAGAAATTACCGACGTACGTGAGCGACTCGAGTTTCTAATGGCGCTGATGGAAGGCGAAATTGATCTGCTACAAGTAGAGAAGCGCATTCGTTCGCGTGTGAAGAAGCAGATGGAGAAGAGTCAGCGCGAGTACTATTTGAATGAGCAAATGAAAGCGATTCAAAAAGAATTGGGCGAAATGGAAGACGGCCCAGATGAGTTTGAAGCGCTACAGAAAAAAATTGAAGACGCCAGCATGCCGGAAGAGGCTGAAAAGAAAACGCGGGCTGAACTTCAGAAGTTAAAAATGATGTCGCCAATGTCGGCGGAAGCGACGGTTGTGCGCGGTTACATTGACTGGATGGTGTCAGTACCGTGGAAGAAGCGTTCGCGCATTAAAAAAGATTTAGCCAATGCAGAGAAAATTCTCGATGCCGACCACTATGGCTTAGAGAAAGTGAAAGAGCGCATTCTTGAATATCTAGCGGTGCAGCAGCGTACCAGTAAGGTTCGTGGAGCTATCTTATGCTTGGTAGGTCCTCCGGGTGTTGGTAAAACCTCGTTGGGACAATCGATTGCGAAGGCGACTGGTCGTAAATATATCCGTATGGCTTTGGGTGGTGTGCGTGATGAAGCCGAGATTCGAGGCCACCGCCGTACTTATATCGGTTCAATGCCAGGTAAGTTGATTCAGAAAATGGCGAAAGTTGGCGTGCGTAACCCGTTATTCTTGTTAGATGAAATCGATAAGATGGCGTCTGACATGCGCGGTGATCCTGCATCTGCCTTGTTGGAGGTATTGGATCCGGAGCAAAACGTCAACTTTAACGATCATTATCTTGAAGTGGATTACGATTTATCTGACGTCATGTTCGTGGCGACTTCGAACAGTATGAATATTCCAGGTCCGCTATTAGACCGCATGGAAGTGATTCGTTTGTCGGGCTATACCGAAGAAGAAAAGCTCAATATTGCGAAACGCCACCTGTTGCCGAAGCAAATTGATCGTAATGGTCTGAAGAATAAAGAGATTAAAGTAACTGATGATGCAATCATAGGCATTATTCGCTACTACACCCGTGAAGCCGGTGTGCGTAATTTAGAACGTGAAATCTCACGTCTATGCCGTAAAGCGGTGAAAAAGATTGTGCTCGATAAACGCATTAAGCATGTCGAAATCACGGGCGATAATTTGTCGGATTTCCTTGGGGTGCAACGCTTTGATTATGGTAAAGCGGAAGAAACGAACCAAGTTGGCCAGGTAACAGGTCTTGCTTGGACCGAAGTCGGTGGCGACTTGTTGACGATTGAAGCGACTAACGTTGCCGGTAAAGGGAAAATCACTTCAACCGGTTCACTCGGCGATGTGATGCAGGAATCCATTCAAACGGCACTTACAGTTGTGCGGAGTCGGGCGAATAAACTTGGGATCCCGGAAGACTTCCACGAAAAACGTGATATTCACGTGCATGTGCCAGAAGGCGCTACGCCGAAGGATGGTCCAAGTGCAGGTATTGCGATGGTCACCGCGTTGGTGAGTTCATTAACCAATATTCCGGTGCGTGCTGATGTTGCAATGACCGGTGAAATTACCCTTCGTGGCGAAGTACTTGCCATTGGTGGTTTGAAAGAAAAATTACTTGCAGCACACCGAGGTGGTATCAAACATGTGTTGATTCCGAAGGATAATGAACGTGATTTGAAAGAAATTAGCGACGCTGTGAAGGGTGATTTGAAGATTCAGCCGGTTCAATGGATAGATGAAGTGCTGGCAGTTGCGCTTGAATCTGCGCCGAAAACCGGTGAAAAATCGGCCTAAAAACGTAAAAATGCGGTCTGCAAGCCCATAACCTGCCTGTAGCCCGCATTCTTTCGTTAAAAAAATTGCTAAAAAGGGTTCTCAATCCGAAATCTTGTGGTAGCCTAGAGTCAAAGTGATTGGTCAGACACAAACAAACGATGTCTCTGGCATGCCACTTGAGTGATAGATTAATAAGGAAGATGTCTGCTAATCTGTCGCTATCGCTTGAACAGTTAGTTTAAGCTTGTTATAACCTTCGCTGGCCCATTGAAAAACAGAACGCAATGGAACCATGCAAATCTGATAATAACAATCTAAGGGGATGATACTGTGAATAAGTCTCAGTTAGTTGATAAAATTGCAGACGGAGCAGAAATTTCTAAAGCTGCGGCTGGACGTGCTCTAGATTCTTTCATTGAAGCAGTAACTGACGCTTTGAAGAAAGGTGATCAAGTAGCATTAGTTGGTTTTGGTACTTTCAGTGTTCGTGAGCGTTCAGCTCGCACTGGTCGTAACCCACAAACTGGCCAAACTATCCAAATCGCAGCTGCTAAAGTACCTTCTTTCAAAGCCGGTAAAGCACTGAAAGATTCAGTAAACTAATAAAAGCGGAGCGGTAGTTCAGCTGGTTAGAATACCGGCCTGTCACGCCGGGGGTCGCGGGTTCGAATCCCGTCCGTTCCGCCAGCAAATGCTGAAAATAACCCGAAGCTTGTCTTCGGGTTATTTTTTTTCTGCAATAGCAGATATAATACCCGCCCAACAACGGGAATAATTGAGGTTGAGTGAGATATGTTGGACAGGATTCGTGAAGGGTCGCAAAGCTTTATAGTGAAAGCGATTCTAGTATTGATTGCCCTTACTTTTGCGTTAGCTGGAATTGGTGGTTATATCACTAATCAGCCAGAACCATCAGTAGCCGTGGTTAACGGTGAGGAAATTACTCGGGTTGAATTTGATCGAGCAGTTGAAAATGAGCGCGCCCGCCAACAAGAACAGTTTGGCGACTTTTACGCGACCTTAGCAGCTGATCCAGCTTTCAATCAGCAACTGCGTCAACAAGTTTTAGATGATCTGATTAATCAAAAGCTCGTTGAAATCTACTCGCGCGAAGCGGGTTTACGCGTTTCTGATGAGCAGGTGAAAGCGGCCATTCGTGAAATCAGTGCTTTCCAAGTCGCCGGTCAATTCGATAACACATCGTATCAAATGACCTTAAGCGGCCTTGGTTACACGCCAGACGGGTTCGCCGAATTGATGCGTCGCGATCTAGCGCGTACACAGTTATTGCAAGCGATGGTTGAATCAGAGTTTGCATTACCAAGCGAAGCCGCCGCAGTGCAGCGCCTCGTGAATCAAAAGCGCAGCGGTGCTTATGCAACGCTTGAACTTGATCAGTATATTAACGCAGTTGAAGTGACAGATGCTGAGCTTGAACAGTGGTACCAAGAGAATCAACAACGCTTTAATGTGGCTGAGCAGGTAAAAGTTGAGTTTGTTCAACTTGACGCAGATGTCGTCGCCGAGTCAGTTGAAATTGATGAGTCAGTGGTTCGCGAATGGTATGACAACAATCAGTCTCGTTATCAGACCGATGATCGTTATCGCTTTGCTCATATTTTAATTGAAGGTGAAGGTGAAGCGGCCGAGCAAGAAGCCCAAGAAGTGTTAACAAAACTCACAGAAGGTGCTGATTTTGCGGAGCTTGCGGCTGAATATTCAGACGATATCTTTACCGCTGAAACTGGCGGTGACTTGGACTTTATTGAGCCAGGTACGATGGATCCAGCGTTCGATGAAGCGGCATTTGCGCTAACAGAAGTCGGTGAAATTAGCGGTGTTGTTAGCACTTCATTTGGTTATCACATCATCAAGCTGACGGATATCGAGGAAGGCTCTTCAACATCATTTGAAGAAGTTCGCGATGAGATTGTGGCTGAAATGCGTCAAGACCAAGTGAAGCAAGCGTATTACGAGCTCCAACAGAAAGTATCAGCGTTGGCGTTTGATATCCCAGATACGTTGCAGCCGGTCGCTGAAGAAACCGCAGTAAGTGTTCGTCAAAGTGATTGGTTTAACCGCAACACAGCGCCATCGGCCTTAAATCATCCGGCGGTGCTCGAGCAAGTATTTAACCGTGATTTTATTGATGAAGGGTTAAATAGCGATCTGATTGAAGTGAATGATAAGCAAGCCGTCGTGGTACGTGTTGTAGATTATCAACCGGCATCGGTTAAATCACTCGATGAAGTTCGTCCTCAAGTGCTTGATAACGTTCGTACTGAGAAAGCGCAAGCGGCAGCACGTGAAGACGCTGAAGCGTTGGCGGCGCAACTACGCAACGGCGAGTCAGTTACGACCGAATTAACTGCATTAGACGCTGTTGACCGTCGTAATACTGAGGTTCCGCGCGCAGTGATTCGTAGCTTGTTTGAACAAGCTGTCCCAGCAGCCGATTCAGTGCAAGTTGCGGTAACAGAGTTAAGTAGCGGCGCAATTGCTGTGGTTCAACTCACGTCGGTAACAGCTGGCGAAGTGGATGAAACCATGCAGGCCCAGATGGCTGAGCAATTGACGAATAGTTTTACTCAGCAGAATTATGGCGCGTTTATTGAAGCGTTACGCAATGAGGCGGACATTGAAATTCGTCTTGACGCGCGTGGTAACGCGACTGAATAAGGTGTAATGAAACCAGCAGAAAAAACCCGGACTAAGTCCGGGTTTTTTTATATCTCATGTTCTCTGCTTAATACCTAGTTCGGGTAGAGAGGCGATAGCTGTGGTGTTTTCTGTCTATCAACTTTCCGATGTTTTTGTGCCGCCTTAAGAGCTCTTATTAAAGCTTTACCTTCCAGCCAGCTTGCGCCACTACTTGAGAACCGACAACGCTGTAAATGCTCAATCTGACTGGTTAACGGTTGGTGGCTAAAGTAACGTGCCAACTCAAACAGATCTTGCATCGGCAACTGATAAGTTTCTCGAGCCCATTGGCGAAGTGCCAAGTCTGTCGCTGTCGCATCATTTGTTAGAGCGACCTTTTGCACATGGCGCCATGAAGCGCTACTAGCATCTTGCTCGGTATGACCTACAACTGTTTTAGTCGCTGATGGGCGACGGAGCCACCACCAAGCCCAAATAATGAGCGTCAGCAGCCACAACACAGCGAAGATGATTGCTAAATAATAATAAAGAGCTGGTTCCGCTGCGCTCGCTGCTGGTTCTGGTTGTTCGGTGCTTGAGGCTTGAGCTGGTTCAGTTGCCGCTGGTTCAGCCTTAGCTGGATTCGGCGTGGCAGGCTGTGAACTGGGGCTTATCTCTAAGGTAATTGGCTCTGATGCTGCGATTTGAGCTTGACCGAGACGCGTATTAAACCATTCAACCTGAACCGCAGGAATTTCAAATGCACCGGCTTGACGCGGAATCACCGCGACCGTTTGGGCCCGCTGTGCGATGACACGGCCGTTGCGTGTGGTACTCGCAAACTCTGGTGATTCAGGATATACCGACGCGTTCTCGATATTCTCAAATGACAAGGCCGGTAATTGCTCGGTATTCACCCCAATTGCCGTGACCCGATAGGTTAGGGTAATCGGTTGACCGACTTCTACGGGTTGTTCTGGATTCGCTCGTTCTACACTTACACTCACTAGCTCAGAGGGAAGCCAATGGCCCTGCCAGTCAGCGGGACGAGGCAACACGGTAATGGACGTCGGCACGGCAACCGCGCTCACCGGTTGTGTAGTTGCTATTGCAGAAAAAACCGAACGATTGGTATCGCGGGTAATTTGACCTTCGAAAACAGGTCCTTCAAGCGTTAAATCGCCCGAGCGTTGTGGCGTGATTAAATAGGTACGTTGAAAGACTTGGTAGCGTTTGCCATTAATAATTTCGTACGATTCTTCGTCTTTGCCGAACTGAACAACTTCCGCTTCAGCGAGGTTTGGTGCAATGAGGTTGCCGCTGTGTAGGTTCGCACTCAAGTATAAACGCGACACCAGTTTGAATTGCTGCTGCACATACACACGTTTTGACTCTAACGATGTTCGAATAAATGCTGGTCGCTGCTCTAACTCGTCGACTGATGTTGCCGCATCAAGAATAGTGAGCTCTATGGCATTACTTTTTGCGGCACCAATTTGAATTGGCGGGATTCGGACAATTCCAGGAGTGGCTGGGGCTTGTAAATTAACTATGAAAGAGGTGGTGCGTGTGGTGACACCATTAATCACGCTTGTTCGGCGCGACGAGCGAACATTCAAAATGCGAAAATCTTTTAACTGCTGTTCTGCGTCCCATACCGATTCACTGACGTCATCATTAATGGTGACCGTGAGGGTAAAAGGCTCGCTTTGAATGATGGGATTTTTATCAACGCTTGCAATCACCTCGGCTTCTTGCGCAACACCGACTGCACTAAAAATAATAGCCATTGTTAATAGAGCAAACTTTAAGACGTAATTTACCACGATTTCTGAACTCCTGGAGGCGGGCCTTGGCGGCGTCGTTGCTGTGCCTCGAACTGCATTTTATTACGTAATAATACAGCGGGATCATCCTCAATGCGATTCAGCCATTGCTGCATTTGCTGTTGTAATTCTTCTTCAGAGGAGTCACCCAACTGGCCTTGTAAGGGCTTTTGCTCCCCCTCTGGTTGAGCCTGATTTTGTTGTGCCTCAGCTTGTTCTTGCTCAGAGGATTTTTCAGCGTCTTGTTCCGACTGCTGCTGGCTTTGCTGATCCTGTTCGGTATCAGACTGCTCCTGCTCGCCCTCTTGCTCAGCGTTCTGTTGCTCACCTGATTGTTGTGATTGGCCTTGCTGCTGAGATTGGTTTTGCTGACCTTGCTGGTTTTGGCCTTGTTGATTTTGCTGTTGCTGTTGTTGCTGTTCGGCCAACTGCTCAGCTAAATCTAGATTTTGTTGTGCGGCAGGCCAATCAGGACGTCGCTCAAGCGCTGCGGCGTAGGCATTCTTTGCCTCATCATAACGCTCCATTTGCATGAGGCTATTGCCTTGGTTATAGAATCCCTCAGCACTATCTAATTGAGAAAAATCGACTAATGCTTGATCATAGTTGCCGGCACGATAATTGGCCGTGCCACGTTGCCACGCATCATCGGTGATGGTGGCGGCGCGCTCGTAATTACCATTTTTTAATGCCTGATCAGCTTGTTGATAAGGCGTTTGCCACAATTTTTCATGCCATGCCAGAGGCTCTTGCTGAGCAGCCTGCAGCGGCGATGTCATCAACACAAGGAGCATAAACGGGGCTAAGCTGAGTAAGCGCCCGCGACGAGCCAGTGGTAACAATAACAATAAAATAAGAGGAATCAACCAAGGACCTTGGTCAGCCCATTGGTCACCGGCCTGCATATTGCTCTCGTCACCTTCACGAACGGTCGGGGCCTGTGACGTAAGATAAATGATATCTTGTTGGTCGGCGCGAATTTGAATGAAGCGCCCATTACTACGCTCCGCTAGCGCTGGTAGTCCATTGACCGCTAGCTTAGGAATCGCCACATTATCACTGCTATCACGCAGCAAACGGCCATCAGGCAATTCAATTGGTGCTCCAGCTTCGGTACCTACTGCCAAGATGTTGAGGCGATGCTTCGTGCGGTTGATAAAATCACTGATATCGGTTTGATCGCGGCTATCGATGCCATCGGTTAACCAGTAAATATCACCGGTTGGGTAACCGGCTTCCCGTAACAATTGATCGGCAAGTTCCAATGCGCGCACTGGATAACTCCCCGGCGTTGGCATGATATCGGGGCTTAAGGCACGAATAAGGTTAGTTAAGTTACCACCGTCGGCGGTCAACGGACTGATCGTAAAGGCATCACCGGCATAGGCGATAAGGCCGATATCACCATCAATATGCTGCGTAACTAAGTCGGTTGCTTTAAAACGCATTTGACTTAAGCGGTTGGGGGCTAAGTCGGTGCTGTAAACCGACAGTGACATGTCTAACACCACCACCGAGCCTGCTTTTAATTGGTAAACCGGCTGAGGTAACTTTTGCCAGGCGGGGCCTGCCAACGCAACAGCCCCAATGCTTAACGCTCCCGCCAATAGCATCAATGAGAAGTGGGTACTTTGTTGCCCTTGTTGCGGTAATAAGATAGTGCGCAAGTGGGCAGGTATTATTTGCGCCCAGCCTTGTTGTTGATGCGCATGCCGCCAAGCCCACCATGTAACAATGAGTACGGGAACTAGTGTGATTAGCCACCACGGCCTCAAAAAGTGGAAATCAGCCATGTTGCCTCCAAGAACCGCGAATTGTGTGGAGTAACATCAGCGCCAGTATGAACCAAGCTAACCCCAGCGGCCAGTGGTATAAGGCGGTTTGTGGTCGCCGCAGTTGATTATCACCTTGCACCGGCTCATAGGCATCAAGTTCGGTATAAATATTTTCAAGCTCTTCTGTACTGCGTGCGCGAAAGTACTCGCCACCGGTTTCATCGGCTAATTGACGTAACATGTTTTCGTCGAGGTCGCGGCTTGGGTTAACGCGTCGTTGCCCAAAAAAGCCATCAACAATAATTTCTTCTGCACCAACCCCGATGGTATAAATTTTAACACCATAATATTTCGCCAGCTCAAGTGCTTGCGCAGGTGACACATTACCAGCAGTATTTTGACCGTCGGTAACTAGAATTAATATTTTATTGGTTTGCGGCCGGTCGGCAAAGCGCTTAGCGGTAAGAGCAATAGCATCGCCAATGGCGGTGCGTTCACCGATTAGGCGCAATACGGTTTCATCCAACATCTTTTGTACCGTTGCGCGGTCAAAGGTCATTGGCGCTTGCACGTAGGCCGTGTCGGCAAACAAGATTAAGCCGAGACGATCACCTACACGCCGTTCGATAAAGTCATGCATGACATATTTGAGCATGGTCAAGCGGTCGACTTGCTCGCCATTGATCGTCATATCAGCGATTTCCATGCTGCCCGACAAATCAACCGCAATCATCATTTCACGGGCGTCATTTTGCGCTGGAATGGGTTCTCCCAGCCACTGTGGTCGCATGAAGGCAACAACAACAAGCGTCCATACTAATAGCCCTATCAGATTTAACCATGTGCGGCTGGTCGGTTGTATCGCTGTTGAAGCGACGGCTGGCAAGTGGGTTACCGTCAACGGTTGCGATTGTTGCGTAAAAGCCCGCCTGAACCAACGATAAATAAGAGGAATAGGCCAAATTAAGCCAACCCAAAGCCATGCGAAATCAATCATCGCCTTGCTCCTTGGGCTGCGTCTGTTGCTGCTTATTCAAAAGCGGTAACGCTCGTTTTAACCATACCTCCGCGAACTCCCGATAAGGCTCCAACCATGGTTGCTGCTCGGCAATGGGTTGGTAACTGACTTCGCATAATGCGCTAAGCAGTGGTTGATATCGACGTTGTTGGCGAGCACTAAGTTGGGCGCTTAGAAACTCCCACCACGATAATGTGCGTTCGTGCGGCAGGTACGCTAATGTCGCTTGCTTGAGCAATAAGGTGACGTCGCTCAATGTTTGCGGAGGGTGTTGGCGAAGCTGGCGCAGGGCGAGTCGCCGCGGACGACGTTTGCGATAGGCGCGAACACTCCAAACAATAGTACCAACTATGGTCACAAAAACGACTATGGCGACAATGTACCAGCCGATTGCCAGCGGCCACCAGGTTGCTGCTGGTGCTGCGACAATGTCATTTATTTCAATGGGCTGATCGAGCAACATCATAATAATTCTCCCGGCCATTGATTTTCGAGCGCGTCGGCTGTGGAGAACAAACGCAACGAACATCCCAGTTGCTGCCACTGCTTGAGGGTCGCATGGAGTCGTTGTTGCTGTGAATGTGCATAAGCATGACGTTGGTGCTTATTATTCGTATCGAAGACAACCTGTTGTTCACCATCCGTCATGGCTAACGGACTGTTCACATTAACTTTGGGTAACGCTAGCTCGAGTGGATCGGAGATGGTAAACGGTACCAACTGACAATGCCGTTGTAGGGCAAGACAATGTCGCCATAACGCAGGGTCGTCGCTCATCCAGTCGCTAATTAAATAAATGATACTGCCTGGGCGTGCAATCTGCTGCAGTCGCTCCAGTGCTTGTGCAAAAACATTCTGATGACGGTGCTGTTGCTGCCAACCGGACAGCGCGAGTTGTTGCTGTTCAACAAGATGATGAATCACTTGCATAACGCCATGATGCCGCGCTTGCGGCTTAATCTCGACATGCCCATATTGGCTCGTAATCACCGCGCCAATGCGATCACCGCGAGCTACCGCTAACCAAGCTAACGAGGCAGCTAGATGGCAAGCTTGTACTGATTTAAATAGCAACTGGCTTCCAAACTGCATGCTGTCACTTAAATCGACGACCACAAATACTGGTCGTTCACGTTCTTCACGAAATAGCTTGGTATGCGGCGTACCCGTGCGCGCTGTAACGCGCCAGTCAATTGCACGAATATCATCACCAGCTTGATAATGACGAAATTCATCAAACTCCATGCCGCGGCCTTTAAACTTGCTGAGCAACGCGCCGGACGGCCCCGGCGGCGGGTGCAACCGGCGAAACCGTTGAAATGCGTTGACTTTGCTACGGTAGTACATCAGTTCGTGACTGCTCACATGAACACCGTCGCTACGCCATGTGTTCAGCCATTGCGTGATGAATTCTGGTGTTAATGGGGTACGACGTGCGCTCATTTAAGGTGCTGGAACTAATTGAATGATTTGCGCTAACACTTGGTCGGCGTCGATACCATCAGCTTCTGCTTGATAACTCAGAATAATTCGGTGACGCAAAACCTTGGCATAAACCGCATGAATATCATCTGGCGTGACAAAATCGCGTTGTTGCAACCAAGCGCGTGCGCGCGCACAGCGGTCAAGTGCAATCGTTGCACGAGGGCTGGCGCCGTAATTTAACCAGCGTGCTAAGTCGCTACTATAAAAACTAGGTTCACGAGTCGCGATGACGAGTTGAACGAGGTAGTTTTCAACCGCTTCGTCCATGTAGATACCCAGTACTTCTTTGCGGGCGTTGAAAATATCTTGTTGCTTTAACGGTTGCGGCATGTCGGCCTGACCTTGCAACTCTTCGCCACGGGTTAGACGCAAAATGTCGCGCTCGGTATCGGCGTTCGGGTAATCCAAATTAAGATGCATCAGAAAACGATCGAGCTGTGCTTCAGGTAGCGGATAAGTGCCTTCTTGCTCGAGCGGGTTCTGAGTGGCAAGTACCATAAACAGCGCCGGCAACGGATAGGTTTTTTGTCCAACTGTAATTTGGCGTTCAGCCATAGCTTCTAGTAACGCAGACTGAACTTTCGCTGGTGCCCGGTTAATTTCGTCCGCCAAAATAATGTTGTGAAACAGCGGGCCTTGTTGGAACACAAACTCACCGGTTTCTGGACGATAAATATCGGTACCAGTTAAATCGGCGGGTAATAGGTCTGGGGTAAACTGCACGCGGTGGAAGCTGCCTTCGACACCTTTAGCTAGTGCATTAACGGCTCGTGTTTTGGCTAATCCAGGAGGGCCTTCAACTAACAGATGACCATCGGCTAGTAAGGCAACGAGCAAGCTTTCGGTGAAATCAGGTTGCCCCAAAACTTGACTGTCGAGGTAGTTGCGTAATGCTTGAAACTGTTCAGCTGCCATCAGATTCCTCTGCTTTGTGTATATTACTTCTATACTTTCGCTATACTTTATGTTCGCACTTTACCGAAAACAACGGTTTAATTCTCGCCAAAGACCCGTTAAAATTTGTAACTATCTATGAGGTCAGACCAGATTAAGGAATGACCATAACAAAACAACAGAGGACAAATCTATGGCCGCACGTCAGAATCTGACCACTGCTTCAGGCGACCGCATTGCGATTGTCGCCGGCTTGCGTACCCCGTTTGCGAAGCAGGCGACCTATTTCCATGGCGTTCCTGCATTGGACATGGGCAAAATGGTGGTGCAAGAGCTACTTAATCGTTACAGCTTGGACCCAAATGAAGTAGAGCAGTTAGTGTATGGGCAAGTTGTGCAGATGCCGAAGGCTCCGAACATTGCTCGTGAAATCGTTTTGGGCACAAGTTTGCCGGTGTCTACTGACGCGTACAGTGTATCACGTGCTTGTGCGACGAGTTTTCAAACTACGGTCAACGTACTAGAAAGTATGTTGGTTGGAAATATCTCTGTGGGTATTGCTGGCGGCGCTGATTCGTCTTCAGTTTTGCCAATTGGTGTGTCACGAGCACTGGCACATGCACTGGTTGATTTGAATAAAGCAAAAACTCTAGGCCAACGCTTAAATATATTAAAGCGTTTGCGGTTTAAAGATTTAATGCCGGTACCGCCAGCCATTGCCGAATACAGCACAGGTTTGACGATGGGCGATACAGCTGAACAAATGGCAAAGACACACAATATTAGTCGTGCCGATCAAGATGCCTTGGCACACCGCTCACATAGCCTAGCGCATGAAGCATGGGAAGCCGGCAAGCTTGATAGCGAAGTGATGACGGCCTATGCAGAACCATACAAAGATTTCTTAAAACGCGACAATACAGTACGCAGTGACTCTAAGTTGGATGGTTATGCGAAGCTGCGTCCAGTGTTTGATCGTAAACACGGTACGGTGACAGCTGCCAATAGTACCGCGTTAACCGATGGCGCCAGTGCGGTTTTATTGATGACTGAAAGCAAAGCCAAAGCGCTTGGCTATGAGGTTTTAGGTTATATTCGTAGTTATGCATTCAGTGCTATTGATGTGTGGGAAGACATGCTCATGGGGCCGTCTTATGCCACACCGATCGCACTGGATCGTGCGGGTATGAAGTTAAGTGATTTAACCCTCATTGAAATGCATGAAGCTTTCGCCGCGCAAACTCTGGCCAATATGAAAATGTTTGCCAGCAAGAAATTTGCTGAAGAGAAACTTGGCCGGAGTGAAGCAATCGGCGAAATCGATATGGATAAATTCAACGTGATGGGAGGCTCGTTAGCTTATGGCCACCCATTTGCAGCAACGGGAGCGCGGTTAATTACGCAAACCCTGAATGAATTGAAACGTCGCGGCGGCGGAGTCGGTTTAACCACGGCCTGTGCCGCTGGTGGATTAGGTGCAGCAATGATTGTGGAGACTGAATAATGAGCGAACAACAAGCCTTTACGCTAGAGTTACGCGATGATCAGGTAGCGGTCATCCACATTGATGTACCGGGCGAATCGATGAACACTTTAAAAGCATCGTTTGCCGAAGAAGTTGCCGGAGTGCTTAATCAATTGGAGCAACAGCGCGACCTGAAGGGCGTTGTGGTCATCAGTGATAAACCAGGTTCATTCGTCGCGGGCGCTGATATTAGCATGATTGACGCTTGTGAGAACGCAGCTGATACCGAGAGCCTTGCACGCCAAGGGCAGGCGATGTTCGACCGTATTGAAGCCTTGCAAGTACCAGTGGTAGCTGCCATTGATGGCGCCTGTTTGGGCGGCGGTTTGGAGTTGGCGCTCGCTTGTCATTACCGCGTAGCAACGGATAGCAATAAAACCATTATTGGTTTGCCAGAGGTTCAACTCGGTTTGTTACCTGGCTCAGGCGGAACGCAGCGTCTGCCGCGTTTAATCGGTATTCAAAAAGCATTACCTCTTATTTTAACGGGTAAGCAATTGCGCGCAAAGCAAGCGAAAAAGCTGGGTATTGTCGATGATGTGGTGCCACCAAGTATTCTATTAGATGCGGCGGTGAAGTTGGCATTATCAAGCAAAGCAAAAGTGAAGCGCGTACGTCATTCACTGTTAAATAAATTGCTTGAAGGAACCGGTGTTGGTCGTGGCATTATTTTCTCGAAAGCACGCGAGCAAGCCCAAGCGAAGGCCAAGGGTAATTATCCGGCATTGGATAAAATTATCGATACGATTGCGTATGGTTCTGATAAAGGTTTTCAGGCAGGACTTGAGTATGAAGCTCGTTCGTTCGGTGAATTAGCGATGACACCTGAGTCGAAGCAACTACGCAATATCTTTTTTGCGACCACAGCAATGAAGAAAGAAACCGGAGCTGGCGATACGAAACCTCGTCAGGTTGAGCGCGTTGGTGTACTTGGTGGTGGCTTGATGGGTGGCGGAATTGCCTACGTATCCGCTGCGAAAGCTGGGTTACCTGCACGCATCAAAGACATTTCAGAGCAAGGTATTGTGCACGCACTGAAATATAGCTACGACTTACTGAACAAGAAGGTTAAACGTAAGCATATGCCGCGCGCTGAGCTTGAAGCGACGATGTTACGTTTGAGTGGAAGCCTTGATTACAGTGGTTTTGACCGAGTTGATGTAGTGATTGAAGCGGTGTTTGAAGATCTCAACTTGAAGCAGCAAATGGTTGCCGATATTGAGGCTGTAGCGAGCGAAAACACGATTTTCGCAACAAATACTTCGAGCTTACCGATTACCAAAATTGCCGCGCAAGCGCAGCGTCCGGAAAATGTGATCGGATTACATTATTTCTCACCGGTTGATAAAATGCCATTGGCTGAAATTATCACCCATGCGGGGACTTCGGATGAAACCATTGCAACGACGGTGGCACTAGCGAAGAAGCAGGGCAAAACACCTATTGTCGTGAAAGATGGTGCGGGTTTCTATGTCAATCGTATTCTTGCGCCTTATATGAATGAATCGGCACGTTTGGTTCTTGAAGGCGAGCCAATTGAGGTTGTTGATAGCGCACTCGTTAAATTTGGCTTCCCAGTTGGCCCCATGAAGTTGATGGACGAAGTCGGTATTGATGTGGCTGCGAAAGTGGCGCCAATCATGGCTGATGAGTTGGGCGATCGATTCCGCGCGCCGGATGCGTTTGGTAAGTTATTGGATGACGATCGCAAAGGCAAAAAGAACAAAAAAGGCTTTTATGCCTATTCAGGTAAGAAACCAGGAAAGGCCGTTGATGAGTCTGTCTATACCCTGCTTGGCATCAGCCCGTCAGCGAAGTTAGGCGGCGAAGAAATTGCTCAACGCACTGTGCTGTTGATGCTAAACGAAGCGGCATACTGTCTTGATGAAGGCATTATTCGTAGTGCGCGTGATGGTGATATCGGTGCGATTTTCGGGATTGGCTTCCCACCGTTCCGTGGTGGTCCATTCCGTTATATGGATGCCATAGGCGTTGCTGAAATCGTACGTCGATTACAGAACTATCAGAAGCAACATGGTGAACGTTATACGCCAGCACCATTGTTGCTGAAAATGGCAGAAAATAACGAGCGCTTTTATTAAGCGCTCGATGCTTTAAGTTGTATCAGTTGTAAAAATTGGAGTTAAGATGTTTATTGCGCTGTGTTGTTTGTTGTCTGCGCTGACGTTATACATTCAAGCTTTAACCCATGCAATGGGTGCAAAACGTTGGGGCGTGTTGGGGCTGTTATTGGGGCCATTCGTTATGCCGATGTTTTTTACCCATAAACGGATGACGATGTTAAAAGCCCAAGGTCGGACTAATGTATCGATGCTGGTACGCTGATATGTGCCAAAAACGCATCGCTGGTTAACGGTTCCGCGAACAAATAACCTTGCGCAAATTCACAGCTTAAGCGGCTTAGTGTTGCTGCTTGAGCTGTATTAACCACACCTTCGGCGACGACGTCTAGGCCCATGTTGTGCGCCATTGCGACAATTGACGCAACCATATTACGGTCGCGCTCAGCACCGTTAATATCATCCACAAACGCTTTATCTATTTTCAATGTTTGAATCGGGAAGCGCTTCAGGTAGGCAAGCGATGAATACCCTGTACCGAAATCATCCAAAGCTAAATGAATACCACAATTGTGTAGTTCGGTCATAATCGCAATTGCTCGCTCAGGATCTTCCATGACCACACCCTCAGTTATTTCGAGCTCAAGGTGTTCAGGTGCCAGCTGTTCTTCTTTTAGGATGCTTATAATGCGCTTGGTCAAATCAGGCTGCACAAATTGTTTGGCTGATAAGTTCACTGCAACACGACCTTGCACAGTGCCTTGTTTGACCCACTCACGCATATCACGACAAGTTTGGCGTAATACTTGCTCGCCCATTTCAATAATCAGACCGGTCTCTTCAGCAAGCGGTATAAATTCATTTGGGCTCACTAAGCCGATACCTGGAATATTCAGTCGAACCAAGGCTTCTAAGCCGACAAACTCATAATCTCGCAAGGAAACTTTGGGTTGGTACATGACTTGAATATGGTTGTTGCGAAGCGCTTGGCGTAATTGGTTCTCAACTTGCAAACGTCGCACTGCATTTTTGTTCATCGATTCATTAAAGAATTGATAATTGTGACCGCCACGATTTTTGGCATGATACATAGCCGTGTCAGCGTTTTGCAGAAGCTCTTGTGACGATGTGCCATCATTAGGATAAACCACAATGCCTATGGAACTGCCAATCACGATATCTTGTTGATTGACATGGAAAGCTTCGCCAATCTGTTTGAGTATTTTTGTCGCAACATCGGTGATGACACTAAGGTCGCTGGTGTCTTCGAGCATTAACACGAACTCATCACCGCCGAGGCGGAAGAAAGTGTCTTGTGGTCGTCCTACTTCAGCAACACGTTCAGCAACTTGGAGTAATAGTTGATCGCCAACATCATGCCCAAGCGAGTCATTAATTTTCTTAAAATCATCCAAGTCAAACAGTAGTAGCGCGTGTTGAATGCGCTTTCGTACTAAATTGGCATGGCTCACTTGGAAATAAGAACGGTTAGGCAGACCGGTGAGTGTATCGGTATTGGATAGGCGACGTAACTCGCGTTCTGTCGATTTCCGCTCAGTGATATCAGCAAATGTTGCGACATAATGAGAGATTCGGTCGCTATCGTCACGAATCGCATCAAGCGTTAGCTCCATTTGGTACAAACTACCATCTTTTCGCAGGTCTTCCACTTCACCGCGCCAGCTACCATGTTGCTTTAATAAGCGCTTAATTTGTTCAATATATTCAGGACTATAAAGTTGCAACTGCAACGGTCTTCCGAGCATATCATCACGTGAATAGCCGGTTATTTTTGCCACCGATGCATTGGTTTCGATAACTTTAAAGCTGGCATTGTAAATACACACACCATCGGAAATATTGGTAATGGATGTCGCTAACATCTTCAAACGTTCTTCGGCAGCGACAAGTGGGGTAATGTCTTTTAAGGTTCCGGTCATGCGCAAGGGCTGTTGCTTGTCATCGCGTTCGACCACTTTGCCGCGGTCAAGTACCGAAATCCAACCGTTATCGGTTTTCACACGGTAGGTCATTTCAAAATAATTGGTCGCACCGTCTAAATGCTTGCGTAGTTGTTGCTGTAACTTAGGCAGATCAAGCGGATGAATATTACTCGGGCTACCACGCGTACCTGAACGGATATGGTCTATTGGAAATTCATTTAGGTTGCGCCAACTATTATGTCGATGAATGGTTCCTTCGGGAACATGCCAATCCCATAGTTGATCGCCGCTTCCCCAAAGACTCAACTTTAAGCGCTCTTCGCTACTTCTGAGTTGTTTAATGGCAAGATGACGCGCGCGCACAACAAAAAAAACGGCTGCTAGAATGCCTAGCAAAATAAGTGCATATGCACTTATTGCCCATGGTGATAACCAGCTTGGCGGCGCGACATCGAGTAAGATCTGACGGCGGCCATTCCAAACCACACCGTCGTAGGATGCTTCAACTTTAAAGGTATATTGCCCGTAACTTAAATTGGTATAGGTCGCGCGTCGATATTCGTTGTCTGTATAGACCCAATCTCTATCAAAGCCTTCAAGTTGGTACCGATAATAGAGTAATCGCGCATTTGGGGCATAGGGTGCACCAAATTCGATGCTGAATGGGTCTTGGATATCGGGAACGTAAAGTGTTTCAGTGTTGTATAGCTGTGGGCGGTTACGCTGATCGAGTTGTTGCGCACTAACCGGTTGATTGGCGAGCCGCAGGTTAATCAGCTCGACCTGCCAATCTTGGGCGTGTAACGGGAAAGACAACGAAAACACCGAGACAATAACAATTGTCAGTGTTCTGAGACCTAAACTGTAATAAAGCTGTTGCAGGCGTTGCACGCTTTTCCCCAAAAGTGACTGTTTTTTGTACAGCTCTTCTATTTGTTATGTTGCTCATCAAATTAAACAATTTAGCGAGATCTGTCAAAGTTCGCGGGGCTTGCGGACAGAAACATTTGTCCTGAAGTGTTGTTGAATAGTTGTTGCGTTACAAGTTTGAATTGTTCCAAACTGAGTGCTTCTATGCACAGTGCAATTCGAGATAGTCTTGAGAAATCATGATCTTGTTGGGTAATTGCGCTCCACAAGCGCTGGCTACGTGAGCGTAAACTTGTGTCTTTTTCAGTCAGCTGTTGCGTTAAGCTCTGTCGTGCTTTGTCGAACTCTTCCTCAGTAATATCCGCCAATATCGTCGGCATTTGCGCAAAGAAGTCAGATATAGCACTGGCAATATGGTCGTTATCGACGCGTGATGACTGCACATAAAATAGTAGATGAGGGTATTGCTGCATCGGTAAGTACGTGGTGCCGACCAAATAGCCCAGCTGTTGTTCGGTACGAAGTTGAGCAAAAAAGCGCGGTTGTAGCATGTGGTTAAGCAACATAAATACACCTTGCTGTGCAACGCTATTTTCCATTGATTGGAGCACTGCTATGACGGCGTGATCAGGATGTTGCGTCGTGATGGAAATAGTACTCGGCAATGTTGTCAGTGCTGCCGGGGTCAGGTCGATTGGAGCTAATGGTTGTTCGAGTTGTAACCAATCGGTGAGGGCATCCTCAACAGGCTTTAATTGATGTCCTTTAACGTCACCGTGTGCGAACAGTTGCACTTGGGCTTGAGCAAATAAGTGCGGACTGGTTTCGCAAAAGCTATCGAATTCAAACTGTTCAAGTTCGCCAGCTAAATCGATGACCGAATAAGTATGCGGCTGTAACTGAACATTCAAATGCGAAAATAGAAAGTTTAGTGGCTTATGCAACAATGCCTGGCGCCAGTTCGTCATCAACCTTTGCCGTAAGTCCAACCAGCGTTGCTGACAAAAGGTTGGTGCGCGCATAGCTTCGATTAACGTGCTACTCAACTGTGGTACATAATGCGCAGACCCAGTGACATGCAATGTCATGCCTTGTTGTTGTGGGTACAGGTTGAAATGCAATCCAGCAATTTCAGCGTCGTAGCACTGCTCATTTAAAATATCGAGCATCATTTCACACCAGAGCCGTGCTTGGGCGAAATTGGCTGAGGTTGCGACGACATTGGGAAGCTGAAAACCAAGGTATAAATGAGCTTTGGGCTGCCGAAAATCAATGTCATGTAAATGCCAGCTTGTTAGCGCTGGTGCGGTCTGTTTGACGCGGGGTAAACCGGTTGGTTCACCTGCCGCAATTGACTGTAATTGCCAAGGTTCGCTTAAGTACGGATTCGGTTCGGGAAGCGCAACATCGATCGCTTTCGCGTTATTAAATTTCGTAATTTGCTCTGTCGAAAACGGACGCACTGTGTAGTGACTGCCGTATATTGGTTCGACCTGATCGGTCGGTAAATCTTTATGGATGACGGTAACGCGCATGTTATCGACGCGCATGCAGTCCAAAAACTGAAGTGCTTTTGGCTGAAATAATCCATCCATTCGATAATCGCCAAAAATTATATCTTCAGCTAAGTAATGTTGTAGATTTATCGCTAATTGCGGCGCTAGATCACTTGCCCGTGGTTGTTCTTGAAAATTAAATGCATTCATGACACTGACGCGACGTTCGTCGTAACGCCATGCATTTAAACCCTGTTGTCGAATCAGCTGAATGTAACTGAACAAAGCGGCAATAATATCGTCACGATGCGCCATGCCTTGTTCGGTCAACTGCATATTAATATTGAAATCTTTAAAGTTGCTTCCACTAATGCCGCCACCAGCTGCAAGCGTATTAATCCAATGTTTATCCCGCAAATAGCCAAACAGGCTGCCGGGACCTTCATAACCTAAAAGATGTGCGATATAACTGGTGGTTTTGTTGGCGTAATCGTCATTAATCCCCGGCAGTGCGAAGGTAACGATAAGTCGCCGTGCATCTTTTAATGGATTAACGTGCAACTCAACGCCTAGCTGCTCGGCAAGGTAAAGTGGTTCGTCGATATCCCAAATATCCGCACAACCGCTTTTTACCGCTTGCGCGTGCAAACTGGCAAGTTCTGTCAATTCATCAAGAGATTGAGGCCCCAACAACACGAGTGTCATACGCCGAGCGCAATACCAACGTTGGAAAAAGTCACGAAGCTGTTGCTGCAACGAGTTATCTGACTGATTCTTTAAGGTACTAAGATTACCAACAGAAAACTTGCTGAACGGATGCTTCGGGTTCGACGTCGCCTTATGCACCTGGTAGAGGCGTCGGAGTTCGTCTTGTCGTTTGAGTTGAAATTCCGATTCAATCGATTGAAGCTCTTTTTCTATCCATTGTTCAGAAAACAATGGTTGATGGAAAAACCGCATAAATCTATCAAGTGCTTGGTCGAGATAACTGGCATCTACGGTAAAATAATAATTACTAAATTCAGTGCCAGTCCATGCGTTGTGATTACCACCGTGAGCACTAATAAAGCTTTGGTAACTATTGGCGTCTGGATATTTTTCGGTGCCCAAAAATAGCATGTGCTCTAAGAAGTGAGCTAAACCTTGAGCGTGGTGAGGGTCGTGGAAATGACCTGCTGCGACAGCCAGCGCTGCACTTGCTTGACGAGCCTGTGCTTCATGCACCAGTACACAGCGCATACCATTGTCGAGTTCGACGATGCGATAGTGACGTTGATCGGTCGGGCTTTTGGTAATCTCTTGATCATCAAGTATTACCCGAGCCGACATGTTGACTCCTGAGTTTTCAGTCGTCATCGTGCTCCCTAAACCTGAGTCGTCCGCAGAGGCCGAATATCGGCACGCCAGCGATTATTCGCTGGCGCGCTGTGCGCGGGGCTATTGTTCCAGCGGTGTATCGAAGTTTTCTGGTCGGTCAAAGGTGCCGTCGTAGGCGATCAATTGATTATTCTCAAAGGTCAACGTGACTTTGTGTTGGTAATCTTCGCTGCGACTACGACCAGAGTTTAATTTAAATACGTAATACCAAACATCTTGATCAAAAACATTTTCAGCGACTGGCTCACCAATCACATAAGCAACCTGTTCTTTCGACATACCGACGCGCAATTGGTCAACGTCGCGTTGCTCAAGATAGTTCCCTTGCGGAATATCGATCCGGTACACCCAACTGTCAAAAACGGAACATCCGCTAAGAATTAATACACTACCTGCAATTACGAGAGCTTTCATAACACCTGCTGTTAATTTGTGATTCTGTTGGTGATGATAAACAATGCACCTAACCGACCGCAAGTAATTCAGCAGCATTTGCTTTGGTTGCTGCAGTAATTTCGTCGCCGCCAAGAAGCCGAGCAAGTTCAATTACGCGGGCATCTGGGTCGAGTCGAACCATTGTTGTTTCGGTACTTGCGCCATCTGTGACTTTATCGACAAGAAGTTGCTGATGTGCTTTCGCAGCAACTTGCGGCAAGTGTGTGACACAAATAACCTGATTTGATTCCCCAAGTTGTCGTAATAATTTTCCGACTGTTGCCGCAGTGGCACCGCTCACGCCGACATCAACCTCATCAAACATTAAGGTTGGCGTCGTTAATTGACTTGCCGTGATGACTTGAATCGCCAAACTAATACGCGATAACTCACCACCCGATGCGATTTTTGCGAGCGCCTGCAATGGTTGGCCTGGATTGGTTGTCACGGTAAAGCACACTTCGTCGGTACCCAAGCGTGTCGCTGGTGCTTGCGCTTGGTGATTGACTTCGATGACAAAGCGCCCATGCGGCATGTTTAATTGGTGCATGCTCTTAGCGATTCGTTCACTGAGTTCCTGCGCTGCTTGCACTCGACTCGCGGACAACTTGGCGGCCATGCTGCGATACGAGTGCGCTGCTTGCTCCACACGCTCATCAATGTCTGCTGATTCAGCTTGACTGGTTTCAAGTTGCTGTAACTCTTGCAACAACTCTTGATGATGTTGATAAAGTTGTGTTGGTTCTAGTTGATGCTTACGTGCCAATTGAATCGCTTGTGTAACGCGTCGTTCGGCAACAACTAATTGTTCGTCATCAAGTTCAATATTGTCTTGGTAATGACGCAACTCACGCGCAGCTTCTTCGACTTGAACACTTGCCTCACTTAACATACGCACGGTTTCTGCCAAATTTGGATCGGTATCGAGTTGTTGTTCCAGCCGCGTTAAAGCACTTTGTAACAGGCTATATGCGTTGTTGTGCTCTCCTTCATATATGGCATTCAAGGCAAAAGCGGAATCTTCGACTAATGCTGCGCTATTAGCTAAGCGCTTGTGCTGTTGTTCAAGCTCTTCAAATTCGCCCTCGGCAAGTGCAAATTCGTTCAATTCCGACACTTGATAACTCAGTAGCTGCAAGCGCGATTCCATATCTGCTTGTTGTTGATGCAGTTGCTTCTGCTGCTTACGCAGGCTGTACCAATGTTGATAAGCCGTTTGAACGTCGTCGAGCAATACTTGATGGCGCGCATAGGCATCCAACAAAGAAAGTTGGTGTTCGGGACGTGTCAACAATTGATGCTCATGCTGTCCGTGAATATTTACCAGTAACGGCGCTAATTGCTTGAGTTGCGATGCGGTGACAGGATAGCCATTTATCCAGGCTTTGGAGCGTCCTTCGCGGGTTACAATACGGCGCAGTACACAGGTATGAGGCTCGTCATCTTGCAACTCTTGCTCATGCAACCAGAGTAACGCAGGGCTCTGCTGGTCGGCGAGATGAAACGTCGCACTGACTTCAGCTTTATCGGCATCAGCACGAATCAGATCAACATCGGCGCGATCGCCTAAACATAAGCCTAAAGCATCCAGTGCAATAGATTTACCGGCACCGGTTTCACCGGTAATTGCTGTCATACCGGCGTTAAAGTCAATATCAAGTTGGCGTACAACCGCAAGGTTGCGTATTTGCATATGAAGCAGCATAGGTCACCTCAAACACTGTGTATGTGTACAGTAGTTATACAGTATTTATACAGTAATGCAAGAGGGGCCGAAAAATTTAAAACAAACGGCTACCCCAACCGAGTTTATTGCGCAGTACGCGGTAATAACTATGGTCTTTCGGGTGTACTAAGCAGAGGCGATGTGCATGTTGTTGAATCACAACATCATCACCGGGTTGAACGGTCATACGTACATGACCATCACAACTTAACTGTAGGCTATCGTTATCAGCCGCGGCGCGCAGGCGAATGACGCTATGTCCATCCACAACAATTGGGCGGCTACTCAACGTATGTGGAAACATGGGGACCATGGTGATGGCATCAAGCCCCGGCGTTAAAATTGGCCCGCCACCAGATAATGAATAAGCGGTAGAACCGGTTGGGGTACTGATTATGAGCCCGTCGGAGCGCTGCGAATACACGAATTCGTCGTTTACATACACTTCAAACTCAATCATGTGGGCGACTTTATCGGAGTGTAAAACAACTTCGTTAATGGCACGCCCAACGCTTTTTGATTTGCCATTATGAAAAACTTCCGCTTGCAATAAGAAGCGCCGCTCGGTTTGATACTCGCCTTCGAGTACCGCTTTTAATTGCTCAATCACATGGTCGGGGTCAAGATCTGTGAGGAAGCCTAAGTTACCGCGGTTGACACCAATGACTGCAATATCCGCTTCGCATAAGATACGAGCGGCACCAAGCATATTCCCATCACCGCCGACAACGACGGCAAGATCGGCCGATTCGCCAATGCGGTGTAGGGGGAGTATTTGTGCGCGTGTGGTTTTCAACTGCTCTGCCGTGCGTGACTCAATAATCACGTCATAGCCCATCGACATCAAGCTCTCTTCAAGCTTTAACAACGTTGTACGCGTTGCTTCGTGATGCACCTTACCGAGCAGTGCGATTCGTCGGAATCCTGATTGCCCTTTTGTCGCCATGTTTTTTTCCTTTTTTTACTGTGATGACTTGAATCATTCACAGCTGACCCCATAACTGCCTGCAGATAGTTATATCACAACAAATTATTGTTCATTTGTGAATTTCAACCAAGAGTACGCAGTTATGACCAAGAATGATTCAACAAAAGCCACTCAGGCGGAAGAACAGCAAGGCGCAGAAGCGCAAGCTGAGCAAGTGGTTCAGGACGAGCAAGTCGAATCTCAGGCAACCGAAAATGAGTCGGGTGATGAGAATCAACAACGCATTGAAGCTTTGGAATTGGCCTTGAGCCAAGCCGAACAGCGTGCAGACGATGCTAATGATCGCGCCGTTCGCGCTGTGGCGGAGATGGAAAATGTGCGTCGTCGCTCGGCTCAGGATGTTGAAAAAGCCCACAAATTCGCGTTGGAAAAGTTTGCCGGAGAAATTTTAGATACCGTGGACAACTTAGAGCGTGCGATGGACATTGCCAAGCAAGCAGACGATATCAATCAAAGTTTCTTCGAAGGTATTGAGCTGACCCACAAAAATCTACTCAGCACATTGAATAAATTTGGTGTAGAGGCAGTGGGTGCTGTTGGCGATGCGTTTAATCCAGAGCTGCATCAAGCAATGGCGATGCAACCGTCTGAAGAACATGAAAACAATACTGTGTTGGCAGTGATGCAGAAAGGCTACACCTTAAGCGGCCGTTTATTGCGCCCAGCAATGGTGATGGTAGTGAAAAATTCTTAATAACCCTATTAGGGGTGTTGAAATACGCAAAAACCACCCCATATTTGAGTTATCAAACCTGTTTTAGATTATGAAGTTGGAGACGAATCATGGGTAAAATTATCGGAATCGACTTAGGTACTACTAACTCTTGCGTAGCAGTACTTGATGGTGACAAACCGCGTGTTATTGAAAATGCTGAAGGCGATCGTACTACGCCATCAGTGGTTGCGTTCACTGATGACGGCGAAGTGTTGGTAGGTTCACCTGCAAAACGCCAAGCTGTAACGAACGCAAACAAAACCTTATTTGCAATCAAACGTCTGATTGGACGTCGATTCAAAGACGAAGAAGTACAGCGTGACCTTGGCATCATGCCATTCAAAATTGTCGAGGCAGACAATGGCGACGCATGGGTGCAAATTAACGATGACAAAAAGGCACCACCACAAATCTCTGCCGAAGTTCTGAAGAAAATGAAGAAAACTGCAGAAGACTTTTTAGGTGAGAAAGTAACTGAAGCGGTTATCACCGTGCCGGCTTACTTTAACGATGCACAACGTCAAGCAACGAAAGATGCTGGTCGTATTGCTGGCCTAGAAGTGAAGCGTATTATCAACGAGCCAACAGCGGCTGCGCTGGCGTATGGTCTTGATAAGAAAAAAGGCGACAACATCATTGCTGTTTATGACTTAGGTGGTGGTACGTTCGATATCTCAATTATCGAGATTGATGAAGTTGATGGCGACCACACGTTCGAAGTTTTAGCAACGAACGGTGATACTCACTTGGGTGGTGAAGACTTTGATAACCGCTTAATTAACTACTTAGTTGAGCAATTCAACAAAGACCAAGGCATTGACCTGCGCAAAGATCCGTTGGCAATGCAGCGTTTAAAAGAAGCTGCAGAGAAAGCGAAAATTGAATTGTCTTCAGCGCAACAAACGGAAGTGAACTTGCCGTATATTACTGCCGATGCGACAGGTCCAAAACACCTGGCTATCAAAGTAACTCGTGCGAAGCTTGAGTCTTTAGTTGAAGACATGATTGCGAAAACGCTCGAGCCAGTGAAGCAAGCGTTGAAAGATGCTGACTTGTCGGTAAGCGATATTCACGACATCATTTTGGTTGGCGGTCAAACCCGTATGCCAAAAGTACAACAAGCAGTGACCGATTTCTTCGGTAAAGAGCCACGTCGCGACGTGAACCCAGATGAAGCTGTGGCCGTTGGTGCGGCAGTACAGGCGGGTGTTCTGCAAGGTGATGTGAAAGACGTATTGTTACTTGACGTAACACCACTGTCGCTGGGTATTGAAACCATGGGCGGCGTGATGACTAAATTAATTGAGAAGAATACAACGATTCCTACAAAGCAATCGCAAACCTTCTCAACTGCTGAAGATAACCAAGCTGCCGTGACGGTTCATGTGATTCAAGGTGAGCGTAAGCGCGCCGCAGATAACAAATCGTTAGGTCAGTTCAATTTGGAAGGTATTCGTCCAGCGTCACGCGGCGTGCCACAAATTGAAGTTACTTTCGACATTGATGCGGACGGTATCTTGCACGTATCTGCGAAAGATAAAGACACTGGTAAAGAGCAGAAGATCACCATCAAAGCTTCATCAGGCTTGAGTGATGATGAAGTTGAAAAAATGGTTCGCGATGCTGAGGCTCACGCCGAAGAAGATCGTAAGTTTGAAGAGATGGTACAAGTGCGTAACCAAGCTGATGCATTGGTTCACGGTACGCGTAAGCAACTTGAAGAAGCTGGCGATGCACTTGAGGCAAGTGACAAAGAAGCCATCGAATCAGCTATCAGTGACTTAGAAGCGGCTATCAAAGGCAATGAAAAAGCTGAAATTGAAGCGAAGCAGCAAGCCTTGATTGAAGCATCGGGTAAATTGATGGAAGCAGCTCAGGCGAAAGCACAGCAAGCGGGTGACGCTGGTGACAGCGGTAAACAAGATGCTGACGATGTTGTTGATGCTGAGTTTGAAGAAGTTAAAGACGACAAGAAGTAATTGCACGCCCACCGGGTGTCTGTAGTTCAACACACGGGGGTTGCCGAGGGGTAGCCTCCGTGTGCTTGTATCAGGCAGGAAGTAAAGGAACGCGGAAACCACATAATTATGTCGAAACCAGATTTGTATGAAGTGCTGGGTGTCAGTAAAGATGCCAGCGAACGCGACATCAAAAAAGCCTACAAAAAGTTGGCGATGAAATATCATCCCGACCGCACCAAAGGTGACAAAGACCTCGAGATGAAATTCAAAGAGGTTCGAGCTGCCTATGAAGTGCTGTCAGATCCACAAAAACGCTCTGCTTATGACCAGTATGGTCATGCCGCGTTTGAACAAGGTCAGGGTGGCTTCGGCGGTGGTGCTGGCGCAGCTGACTTTGCTGATATTTTTGGTGATGTGTTCGGTGATATTTTTGGCGGTGGCGGACGTCGCGGCCGCGCACAAGCGCAACGCGGTGCTGATTTACGCTATAACCTAGAGTTAAGTTTAGAAGAAGCTGTTCGCGGCAAAGAAGTTGAACTGAAAATTCCTAAGCTAAGCACTTGCGAAGACTGTGATGGTAGCGGTGCGAGCGAAGGCAGTAGCGCTGAAACCTGTAACCATTGTCATGGCTCTGGTCAAATCCAAATGCGCCAAGGTTTCTTTGCTGTACAACAACCATGTCCACACTGTCGTGGGCGCGGCAAAGTCATCAAAGATCCGTGTCGCACGTGTCACGGTGGAGGCCGAGTTGAGCGCACTAAAACCTTATCCGTTAAAATTCCTGCAGGTGTTGATACCGGTGATCGCATCCGCTTAACTGGTGAAGGTGAAGCTGGCGAAATGGGCGCACCAGCCGGCGACTTATATGTGCAAGTTCATGTACGTGAACACCCAATCTTTGCACGTGACGGAAATAATCTATACTGTGAAGTACCGCTGAGTTTTACACGTGCAGCTTTAGGTGGTGATATTGAAGTACCAACACTTGAAGGCAAAGTGAAACTGAAAGTACCGGCTGAAACTCAAACGGGGAAATTACTTCGTTTGCGTGGTAAAGGCGTGAAATCGGTGCGCACTGGTGCGGTAGGTGACTTGATTTGTAAAGTTGTGATTGAAACACCGGTAAATTTATCTGAAAAGCAACGTGATTTATTGCGAGAGCTTGAGGAGTCGATGGGAACCGGCGAAGAAGCAGGTAAGTATCGTCCGAAAGAGAAGGGTTTCTTTGACGGAGTACGCAAGTTCTTCGACGACCTTCGCGGATAACAAAGCAAAAGCGATATTGGCTATTAGATATTGGATATTAGAACAAAAGTTTGAAACTCTTGCTAGTATCCAATATCTAATAGCTAATATCGCAGTTGAATTTAGGAGGGGATATGGGTCATTGGATGAAAGTTGCTGGTGCCGCGCTATTGAGCGTGTCGCTACTAAGCGCATGTACTGAATCGCCAACTGGGCGTAGTCAGCTGATGCTATTCTCCAGTGGTCAATTAGCCTCCTTAGGTGATGATAGTTACGCCAAACTTAAAGCCCAAGAAAAGGTGAGTACCGATGCGCGCACTAATGCCTATGTGCGTTGTATTACCGATGATTTGATTGCCGTTCTGCCGAGCCCTTGGCGTGACAAGGAGTGGGAAGTTACGGTATTTGATAGCGAACAGGTGAATGCTTTTGCCTTACCTGGCGAAAATATCGGTGTCTACACTGGGCTGTTAAAAGTTGCCGAAAATCGCGATCAACTGGCGGCTGTTATTGGTCATGAGATTGGTCATGTGATTGCCGACCACGGTAACGAACGCATGTCTAACCAGTTTGCTGTTGGCTTAGGCTTGCAACTGGGGTCAGTATTGGTTGCTGAAAACCTCGATAGTGAAACGGCTGCGCTAGCAATGGCGGCACTGGGTATTGGTGCGCAAGTGGGCGTATTACTCCCATACTCTCGTGTGCATGAGAGTGAATCCGATCAACTCGGTCTCGATTACATGGCTGCAGCTGGCTATAACCCTCTGGAAGCAGCCGATTTATGGCGCAACATGGCCAAAGCTGGTGGTGGCGGTACTCCAGAATTTTTGTCGACTCACCCCTCGCCACAATCACGGATTCAAGCGATAGAGGCGTATGCGCCGAAGGTGCAACAGCTTTATCAGCAAGCTTCATCGCAACGCCGCAAACCGCTCTGCACCCTTTAACGGCAACGACGATATTAGCTGTTGAATATTAGATATTAGCAACAGCTACTATCGTCGTTTGAAAGCTAGCTGGCGAGTTTCATTAGAATTAAGCCTGATATAATTAGTGTGGCAGCTAACAATCTCAGGGGCGTGACTGGTTCGCCAAGAAACCAAATACCTACTGCAAAAGCACCTATCGCCCCAATTCCTGTCCAAATAGTGTAGGCCGTTCCTAATGGAATAGTTCGCATAGCTACAGCAAGTAACCAAAAGCTAATCAGCATTGTAACGAGTGTAATAGTGGATGCGAGAGGGCGGGTGAAGCCGAGTGATTGCTTCATTGAAAACGCCCAAATAATTTCAAAAACACCGGCAATAAATAGATAGAGCCAAGCCATACGGCGCTCCTTTTTTAGCGCCAGGTCGTCCTGGTCAGTTATCCCTTAAATATATCGAGTGGGCCCAGATTGGGAGAGGTCGTCCTCTGTCGGGAATTTTATCACTTGGTTATATGTCAGTCCAAAATGAACTAAAGCCCGTCCACCACCGTTAGTACAATACCCAAAATCGTTCTTCGTACGTTTCACTATTCGTACGCTGCGCTGTTCGTGCGCTTCGCTTTTCGAACAGTGCGAAGCACGGACGAACAGTGAGCAGCGCGAACGCACGAGTAACGAAAAACGTTTTGATGAGGTGTTATGTTTAAGGCTTGGTTTGCAATTCCATTTTGGCAGCGTGTACTCGGTGCGTTTGCACTGGGGGTACTAATTGGTGTTGTGCACCCTGATGTGGCGCAAGCATTGCGTCCGCTGGGGACACTATTTATTAATGCATTGAAAATGCTCGTTGCACCGCTGATATTCTTTGCAATTGTCAGTGCAATTTTACAACTCGGTAGCGGCGAGAAAGCGGGCAAGATTGGTGCACAAACCATCGGACTGTTTTTGTTAACTGCCGTCATTGCCAGTTTAATTGGATTGTCGGTAGCGCAGTTACTGGATGTTACACCGTCGCCCGATCTTGTTGCTGATACAAACTATCAACCCAAGGATGTTCCTGGACCGATTGAGGTTTTTCTAAACTTTATACCGACCAATCCAATTGCGGCGTTGGCGGAAGGTAACGTGATTCAAATCGTGGTATTCGCAGCTCTGGTTGGTGTCGCGATCAATCAGTTGGGTGAAGTGGCTAAACCGTTTGGCGATGTCATGAAAGCTGGCGCACAGGTGATGTATCGTATTACCAAAATGGTTCTCGAATTAACGCCGTTCGGGGTGTTGGGTTTGATGGCATGGGTTGTGGGCCATTATGGTTTATCCAGCTTAACCCCATTGGCGGCGTTTATTGGTGCGATTTATTTGGCGTGCATACTGCACATTGTGTTCGTGTACGGCACGATGGTGCGTTTAGCCGGCATGTCGCCTTGGTTCTTTTTTAAGTCGGTGTTCTCGGCGCAATTGGTCGCATTTACCACGTGTAGCAGTTTTGGCACGATTCCAGCTGCGCACCAGGCGATTACCGAAAAGCTGGGCGTCAAAAAAGAGTACGCGAGCTTCGTTTTGCCACTCGGCGCTACAATTAACATGGACGGTTGCGGCGGCATTTATCCAGCTATTGCGTCTATCTTTATTGCACAAATTTACGGTATCCCGCTAGACTGGGCGGATTATATGTTGATTACGTTAACGGCAACGTTAGCGTCAGTGGGTACGGCAGGCGTCCCTGGAACAGCAATGGTGATGTTGACTGTTACCTTAAACGCGATTGGTCTGCCGCTCGAAGGTATCGCGTTCATTGCGGCCATTGACCGAATTATTGATATGGCCCGAACTGCCACTAACGTGACCGGTGATATGGCTGTGTCAGTGGTGCTCGGGCGTCAACAACAGAAAACTTAAACTGCTTTATTCCCTCGGTGTACCAGTCTGTACAAGGCTGGTAATACCAATAAGGTTAATAACGTCGACGAAATTATGCCGCCTATTACGACGGTGGCGAGTGGTCGTTGCACTTCAGCTCCGGTACCAACGTTGAAGGCCATTGGTACGAAACCTAAACTCGCAACTAGCGCCGTCATTAAAACCGGCCGTAAACGTGTGCGAGCACCTTCAAAAATAGCCTCGCGAAGTTGCATACCTTGTAATCGCAGTTGCTCAATAAATGATAGCATGACGACGCCATTTAAAACCGCAACTCCGGATAGAGCGATAAAGCCTACCGCAGCCGATATCGACAGCGGCATGTCGCGTAAAGTAAGCGCAATCACGCCGCCCGTTAGTGCTAATGGTACGCCGGTGAATATAATCAATGAATTGCGTAACGAACTAAACGCACTGTAGAGAAGGCCCAAAATTAACAACAGAGTTAAAGGCACAACGATACTAAGCCGTTTTGAGGCGGATTCAAGTTGCTCAAATGTTCCCCCAAACTCGACCCAGTAACCAGCTGGCATTTGTAAATCTTCACGCAACACTTCACGCGCTTCGTTTACGAACGAGCCAAGATCGCGATCAGTGACGTTGCTACTTACCACCATATTACGTTTACCAGACTCTCGATTGATTTGATTTGGCCCCAATTCAAGTTCGAGATGCGCAACCTCACCAAGAGGAACATACTGAAGCTCCGAGTTCTTTGCTTGTGGTATTGGAACAGGTAACTGGCGTAATGACTCAATGTGTTCACGCCAATTGTTATCTAGACGTACAATCAACGGAAAGCGTTTATCACCTTCATAAATGATGCCCGCTTGAATACCGCCAACGGCTGTTTGAAGTGCCCGCTGAACATCGTTAACGGATAAGCCGAGTAAGGCGAGATGATCACGTTGTGGAACAACAGATAAGGTTGGTAAACCGGTCATTTGTTCTGCGCGAACGTCACTTGCGCCGTCAATTTGTTGTAACAACCCGACGGCTTGATCACCAAGTTCTTTCAGCGTATCGAGATTATCGCCATAAATACGCACGGCGACATCGGCGCGAACCCCGGCAATCAGTTCATTAAAACGCATTTCAATCGGTTGCGTGAACTCGTACTTATTACCTGGTTGTTGTGTTACGACGTCTCTCAACTCTTCAATAAATTGCTCTTTTGATTTGGTTGGATCTGGCCACTGTGAGCGCGGGTTAAGCAAAATAAACGTATCTGCAACGCTCGGAGGCATCGGATCGGTGGCAACATCCGGAGTGCCGATTTTAGAGTAGACCCTTTTCACTTCAGGCAACTCGCGAATCACGGCTTCTAGATTTTCTTGCATCTCGATTGATTGTTTCAAGCCGGTTCCCGGAATCCGTAGCGCATGCATCGCAATATCTCCCTCATCGAGTTGAGGAATAAATTCACTTCCCATGCGCGAGGCCTGAAAGAGCGTTGCGGCAAACAGCATGACGGCAAACAAAATAACCAAGACAGGTTGCTTTAGTGCAAAGCGTAAACCCGGTTCATAGAGTTTTCGCGCACCGCGCATAATCCGATTATCTTCGTGTTTAACTTTCCCACGAACAAATATTGCAATTGCTGCTGGGATAAAGGTCATGGCAAATAGCAATGCACCGAGTAGGGCAAAAATAACGGTGAATGCCATGGGATGAAACATTTTCCCCTCTACTCCGGTAAGTGCAAATATCGGTAAGTAAACCAACATGATGATTAGCACACCAAAGGTTGCAGGATTAAAGACTTCACGCGCGCCCTGATAGACCTCCTCAAAGCGTTCTTTAGCGGTGAGTAATCGCCCCGCTCGTTGTTGTGCTAGACCTAAACGACGCAGGGCATTTTCGACCACAATAACAGCGCCGTCGACAATGATCCCGAAATCGATTGCCCCTAAACTCATCAAATTGCCTGATACGCGATTCGTCGCCATTCCTGAAATGGCAAACAGCATACTAAGCGGAATGACCATTGCCGTAATCAACGCTGCTCGAATATTACCAAGTAAGAGAAATAGGATAACGATGACCAACACGGCGCCTTCGAATAGATTTTTTTCAATGGTCGCAATGGTTTTATCGACTAAAATGGTGCGATCATAGAGTGCCTCTACAATGACACCTTCAGGTAGGCTTTGTTGCACAACTTTTAAGCGTTCGGCAACAGCTTTCGCAACCAATCGACTATTTTCGCCGATGAGCATCATGGCGGTGCCAAGTACCACTTCTTCACCGTTTGAGGTGGCCGCGCCGGTTCGTAGTTCTTCACCCCAGCGCACCTCGGCAACATCGCGAATTCGTACGGGTGCATCATCACGCTTGGTCACGACGATGTTACCAATTTCAGCAAGACTATTAACTTGTCCCGGCGAGCGTACCAACCATTGTTCGCCGTTGTGCTCAATATATCCGGCTCCGGCGTTATTGTTGTTCATCTCGAGGGCACTAAAAATATCATCAATGGTTACTTTAAATGCCAGCATTTTTCCGGGATTTGGCGCAACCTGATATTCTCTCTCGAAACCACCAACTGTATTTATTTCGGTGACGCCAGGTACCTTCACCAGTTGTGGTCGAATAACCCAGTCTTGGATCGTTCGTAAGCTTTCAGCTGTGTAAGGATTACCGCTGGCGTCGCGCGCGTTTGGTTCGGCACGAACAATGTAAGTAAATACCTCTCCCAAGCCACTTGCGATAGGTCCAAGTGCGGGCTCTATTTCATCCGGAAGACTGGAGCGTACCGACTGTAAGCGTTCACTAATTTGTTGTCTTGCCCAATAAATATCAGTGCCTTCATCAAAGACAACAGTCACCTGAGAAAGAGCGTAACGCGAAATCGAGCGTGTGTAATCGAGCTTTGGTATGCCAGCCATGGCCGTCTCGATGGCATAAGTAATTCGCTGTTCAACTTCCAATGGCGAATAGCCAGGTGCTTCAGTGTTAATTTGTACCTGAACGTTGGTGATATCTGGCACGGCGTCAATGGGGAGTTTCATCGCGTTGTATACACCATAACCTGCTAGCAACAGTGTAAACGCGATAACCAACCAGCGCCGTTGGATGGCAAATCGAATCAGATGGTCAATCATGATTTACCTCCTAATGATCATGCGCTGCGCCGTCTTTTAAGACGTCAGCTTTGAGTAAATAGCTATTATCAACCACGTAGCTTGCGCCAGGTTCAATACCATCAAGAACTTCAACAAACTCGCCATCGTCGCGACCTAGCTCAAGCATTCTGACCTCAAAGGTATTGCCTACGCGCACAAAGACTACAGGGCGCTCGCGAAACGTTTGCAACGCTCGCTTGGCAACCGCTTGTGCTGCTTTTATCTGATGAGTTGTCACGTCAGCTTTCACGTGCATGCCAGGACGCCAATGACCTTCACTATTATCAATCACTGTGCGTGCACGAGCGATATGACCGCCGGTCATCTTTGGCGCAATATAGGTGATTTCGCTGGTCGCCTGTAAGTGCTGATGTAAGTCGTAAACGTTAACTGATTGCCCAACGGATAATTGCTTGATAGTTTCTGGAAAGGCGGATAATTCAATCCATACCGTGGATAAATTCGTAATTTCAAACAACTGTTGTGAATTGGCGACTTCGCCGATATTTGCGTTGCGCTCGGTCACTTCGCCAGAAATAGGGCTAAATAAAGTATAAATCGAACCACTTGCTGCGTTACGAATCCGCGCAAGAGGTTGGTCATGCTCGACGGCATCACCAATATCAACAAGCACTTCGGTAATTACTCCCGGATATTGCGCGCTGACACCGCGTTGTAATGAATTGACTGGTGCGACAATGCCAAACATTGTTTCTTTAAAAACCAAGTTTTTCGGTTCAACTTCTGCGGTTGTTATGCCTGCGGCTTCGATAACGCGATTAGAGAGCTCTGTGCGACCTTCAAAATTCTCGTATCGCCATTGCACTTGGTTATTTTGGTAACTTGCACTGACATTAACTGTGTATGAGTGAGGTTCGTAGATCTCCTGTTCACTGACGAAATAATCGTTTTCTGGAACAAAAGTTAAGTTGTCAGTGACTTCACCGAGTCGCTCCAATGAAACAGTGAGTTGGAAATCCGTAGGCATGATTGCTTGGCCGTCGCTGTATGCATAAACTCGCATCTCCGGTGGTATACCTGTCTCATAAATAGTGATTTCAATGTCAAAGTTATCACTGGTAAGTAATTTACCGCCATGTGGACCTTCAACCTCGTTCGTTTCCGAGAGAGCTGTTGTACTTGCAGTAGCAATGTTAGTCGTGACGCCTAACATCAACATGAGTGAGAATAAATGGATCATGAACTTCATAGGGTTGCTTCCATAAATGATTGGCCAGTCATACGCTCAAGTTGTAGAAGGTCTTGATAAGTCGCGTATTGGCGTTGAATTTGTTGTTTTTCGAGTTCAGCAAGCTGTTCTTGCGCATCTAAGATTTGCAGTACACTGTAGATACCGTCGCTGTAACCATTACGAATCGTTTCAACGAGTGTTTTTGCTCGCGGCACGAGTTGCTCAGTTAAATCGGTCAGCATTTGTGTTTGCACCTGCACATTGGCAAGGAGTGCATTCGCTCTGCTCTTTAGCTGCTCACGGAGCATTTTTTGCTGGGCTAGCACAAGATTTTGTTCAGCGCGGTTTTGCGCAATATTGCCGCGTTGCGGATTACTAAGCTGAAATGGAATAGATGCGTTTAAAACGAAACCAAAATCATCGTTAGCGGCGTTATGACGAACACCAGCGCCGATCCGAACATCAGCAACTGCTGCCGCTTTCAGTGCTTCAAGCTTGGCAGTGAGTAATCGTTCAGAGTCAAAGAGCTTGAGTAGTTCTGGTGCGCGCATTACCGCGCTTTCGAGTTTCGCTCGAGTCGGGATTGCAATATCACTAGCAAAGTTACCGAGCACTCGATTAAATTCGGGTGATTCAGCCCACATCGAGGTTAATTCATAGCGCGCTTGAACCAGCTGATTACCAAGCTCTTCGAGCTTTGCTTGGTTGGTTGCAATCGCCAGTTCAACACGCATCGATTCGCCTCGCGGAGCGCCACCAAGATTGAAGCGTTGCTGCGCAAGCTGATAGGTATCTTGTAATCGAGATAGATAGATCTGCTGGTGTTTCTCTAGCTCTTGCAACAGAAGTAAACGATAAAATCTGGTTGTAGTCTCAGCAAGAATCTCAATTTTGGCATAGTTAAACTCCGCTTCAATCAGTTCTCGTTCTGCGTCGGCAACTGCGATTCGTGAATCGAGTTTGCCGCCAAGTTCGATAACCTGACTAAATGCCAACGTCGTTTCGAGATGGCTTAAACCCTCTTGTGAACCACTACCAAGTAAATTCTCGAATTCAATATCGAGCGAGGGGTTAGGGCGCAATGCGGCTTGCATTCGGGTCGCCTCAGCCACCCTTAATTGGTAAGGGAACTGCAGTAATGTTGGGTTTTGATTGAGCGTTTGCGTTAATGCTTCACGCAAACTTAAATTCTTAGCCAGCGCAGGTGTATTGATCAAAGTAATCAATAGCAAGGCGAGGCCAAAGCGAAATATCGCCATGGAAATTCTCCATTCGTTTTGTTAATCAATGAAAATCGGACTTGATCCGAGTTGACGTTTAAACGGCCGAAGAATTAGGCGGCGGAACCGGCGGTTGCGGGTTCGCAATAGTGATGAACAATTTGGGAGTTTTAATGCGCTCAACCAATTTGCTGGTTGGCAATGCAAATGCAGCATAAGCAGTCAAGCAACTTACGTGAGCATGGAATTGATGCTCGCTGTCATGCTCATCGGTTGCTTGTTGATGTTTGTCACTTTGGTGATGTTGTTGGTGGTCGGAATGTTGTTGGTAAAAAATATCAATACTATGTTCGCTGTCGCTGATATGACCAGCTGCCACGGAACATGTAAATAGTCCATGAAACAACATAATCGAAATGAGGAGCAAGACAGTTTTATTCACGTGACGAATAATTTCTTCAAGTGCAAAGGAAAAATTGATGATAACAAGACGCGGTGGTTAAAACAATGATGGCAACATGGATGACTTTTACGCTAAGCTTTGAGCCATAAATAATGACCACGAGTATGACTCATGAAACTTGGAATTCTCGGTGCCTCTGGCCGTATGGGGCAGGCGGTGATGGCGCTGGCCCGACAATCAGATATTGCAGTAACAGCTGCAATCGTTAGTCAGCAATCGAATCGATATGGTGAGTTGGTGCGCGCCAACGATGCTGGGGCGGGTTTACAATATCAGCATGCTAGCGACCTAAAGTCGAATCAAGTCGAAATACTCATCGATTTTTCTCTGCCGCAGGCGTTGCCAGACAATTTAGCCTTAGCGAAAAAATTGAGTGTGCCCATTGTGGTGTGCACTACTGGACTCAGTCAGCAACATCATCACGAACTAAACCACGCTGCGCAAAGCATTCCCGTGTTATATGCCGCGAATACGAGTGTCGGTATTACGTTATTGCGACAACTGGTGGAATTGACTGCGGCGGCTCTTCCGGATACCGATATAGAAATCTTTGAAGCGCATCATAACAAAAAACGTGATGCGCCCTCAGGTACTGCGGTGGTGTTAGGAGAAAGTGCGGCCCGAGGGCGGGGACAAACGTTAAAGGATGTTTCGGCTGGTGTGCGTGGCGATGGTGTGCGTAAATCAGGAACCATCGGATTTTCGGTGATGCGAGCTGCTGATATCATTGGCGAACATACGGTGTTATTTGCACATGAAGGCGAGCGACTTGAGTTGACTCATCGCGTCAGTAACCGACAAATATTTGCCCGCGGCGCTATTCAAGCTGCGCAATGGCTTAAAGAACAGCCGTCGGGATATTATGAGATGGCGGATGTCTTAGCATTGAATACACTTTTAAAACAATTCATCTAGGCTGGCGCGGTTGAGTTAATTCGTATGCTTGACTGCTAATTTTCAGTTTACGAAACGGCTAAATTTCTGTAGAATACGGTCAATTTGCCAGTAACATTTCGGGCAAGCTGAAACGCGCACTCCACTGGTATTCAGAGGTGTAAATTCAGAGCGAGCTAAATAGCTTTGGATGCATTCTGAAAAGCCGACGCTGGTGCAAGGTAATCAACGGGGAAGTCATTTTTTTGATTCACCCGTTTTTTTATGTACGGAGGTTAACCTTGAGTATTCTAGCGAGCCACTCAGCAAGTAAAGCCATTTTGGTACTTGCCGATGGGACTGTTTTTCACGGCACGGCCATTGGCGCCGGCGGTACCGCAGTTGGTGAAGTTGTTTTTAACACCGCCATGACCGGTTACCAAGAAATTCTCACCGACCCCTCCTACGCAGAACAGATCGTTACCCTTACTTATCCCCACATTGGCAATTACGGCACAAACCACGAAGATGAAGAATCGAATCGCGTCTGGGCGAAAGGTTTGATCATTCGTGATATGTCGCTCAAAGCGAGTAACTTTCGCCGTGAACAGTCGTTGGGTGATTATCTTCGTCAACGCAATGTTGTGGGTATAGCCGACATTGATACGCGCAAGTTGACCCGTATTTTGCGGGAGAAAGGTGCGCAAAATGGCTGCATCATGGCTGGCGATATTGATGTGGATAAAGCACTTGAATTAGCGCAACGTTTCCCAGGCTTGAAAGGTTTAGACCTAGCGAAAGAAGTGACCATCCGCACGCCAGTAGAGTGGACGAGTAAAAGTTGGAAATTGGGCCAAGGCTTTAGCGAACTAACCGAGCCGAAGTTCCATGTTGTTGCATACGATTATGGTTGTAAACGCAATATTTTACGTTTGTTGGCGGACCGGGGCTGTAAAGTCACGATGGTACCGGCGCAAACCCCAGCAAAAGATGTCTTAGCGATGAATCCAGACGGGGTATTCCTGTCGAATGGTCCAGGTGACCCGGAACCATGTGATTACGCCATTCAGGCGATTAAAGACATTATAGCTGCAGAAGTACCTATCTTTGGTATTTGCTTAGGTCACCAATTGCTAGCTTTAGCAAGTGGTGCACGAACCGTGAAAATGAAGCTCGGTCACCATGGCGCCAACCATCCAGTACAGGATTTAGCAACAAGCCGTGTGATGATTACCAGTCAAAACCATGGTTTTGCGGTTGATGAAGCGACCTTGCCAGAAAATCTCAAGGCAACACACAAATCACTCTTCGACGGTACTCTACAGGGTATTGAGCGCACGGATGTTAAAGCGTTTAGCTTTCAAGGACACCCTGAAGCAAGCCCTGGCCCGAATGATGCGGCCCCGTTATTTGACCACTTTATTGAATTGATGAGCCAGTAACTATGCCAAAACGTACCGACATTAAAAGCATTCTAATTCTTGGTGCTGGTCCGATTGTTATCGGCCAGGCCTGCGAGTTCGACTACTCTGGTGCGCAAGCATGTAAAGCGCTGCGTGAGGAAGGTTACCGAGTTATTTTGGTGAACTCGAACCCGGCAACTATCATGACCGATCCAGAAATGGCCGATGTCACCTACATTGAGCCCATTCATTGGGAAGTGGTTGCGAAAATTATTGAAGTTGAACGTCCTGATGCCGTATTGCCAACCATGGGCGGTCAAACTGCACTAAACTGTGCGTTAGAGCTAGATAAACACGGCGTACTGGATAAGTACAATGTTGAAATGATTGGCGCGAATGCGGATGCGATTGATAAAGCAGAAGATCGTGATCGCTTTGATAAAGCCATGAAAGCAATTGGCCTTGAAACGCCAAATGCAAAGATTGCCCATAACCTGCAAGAAGCATTCGAGATTCAAGAAGAATTCGGCTTTCCGTTAATTATTCGTCCAAGCTTCACCATGGGCGGTAGCGGCGGTGGTATCGCCTACAACCGCGAAGAGTTTGAAGAAATATGCCGCCGTGGTTTAGATTTATCGCCGACCAAAGAGTTGCTGATTGACCAATCATTGATTGGTTGGAAAGAGTACGAAATGGAAGTGGTGCGTGACCGTGCTGATAACTGCATTATTGTCTGTGCCATTGAAAACTTTGATGCCATGGGTATTCATACCGGTGACTCAATCACTGTTGCTCCGGCGCAAACATTAACCGATAAAGAATATCAGTTGATGCGTGACGCTGCGATGGCAGTATTACGTGAAATCGGCGTTGAAACCGGTGGCTCAAACGTTCAGTTTGGCGTATGTCCAGATACTGGGCGCATGGTTATCATTGAGATGAACCCGCGCGTGTCGCGTTCATCAGCACTCGCCTCGAAAGCGACTGGTTTCCCAATTGCGAAAGTTGCAGCGAAATTAGCGGTTGGCTATACCCTTGATGAGCTAGAGAATGAAATTACAGGTGGCGTCACGCCAGCGTCGTTTGAGCCTGCGCTTGACTACGTTGTGACGAAGATCCCACGGTTTAACTTTGAAAAGTTTGCTGGCTGTAATGACCGCTTAACCACCCAGATGAAATCAGTGGGTGAGGTGATGGCGATTGGTCGTAACCAGCAGGAGTCGCTGCAAAAAGCATTACGCGGCTTGGAAATTGGCGTATCTGGCTTCGACCCAATGGTTGATGTGAATGACCCAGAAGCACGCGGTAAAGTGATTCGCGAATTAAAAGAGCCAGGTGCAGAACGTATTTTCTACATTGCTGATGCCTTCCGATTAGGTATGACCGTGCATGAAGTGTTTGAACTGACCCGTATCGATGAGTGGTACTTGATTCAAATTGAAGAAATTGTGCTACTTGAAGAAGAAGTTCAAAAGCTTGGCATGGCAGGTTTGGATGAACACGCACTGCGTTTGTTGAAGCGTAAGGGCTTTGCCGATAAGCGTATTGCTGACTTACTTGACGTTGCTGAAACTGAAGTGCGTCGCCGCCGAAATGAATTAGCGATTCATCCAGTTTATAAGCGCGTTGATACCTGTGCAGCTGAATTCCGTTCAGACACCGCTTACATGTATTCGACTTATGATGAAGAGTGCGAAGCGGCACCAACCGATAAAGATAAGATCATGGTTATCGGTGGCGGCCCGAACCGCATTGGTCAAGGTATTGAATTTGACTACTGCTGTGTTCATGCGGCGTTGGCATTGCGTGAAGATGGTTACGAGACCATCATGGTGAACTGTAACCCTGAGACGGTTTCAACCGATTACGATACCTCTGATCGCCTCTACTTTGAGCCGATTACATTAGAAGACGTGCTGGAAATTGTTCGTGTTGAAAAACCGAAAGGTGTGATTGTTCAATACGGCGGCCAGACGCCACTGAAATTAGCGCGCGAACTTGAAGCGAATGGGGTACCGGTGATTGGTACCTCCCCAGATGCCATTGACCGTGCCGAAGACCGCGAGCGTTTCCAAGGTGCCGTACGCCGTTTAGGCTTGAAGCAGCCGGAAAACGCAACGGTGACGAAAGTTGACGAAGCATTACGTGAAGCGGAGCGTATTGGTTATCCATTGGTTGTGCGTCCATCTTATGTACTGGGCGGACGCGCAATGGAAATCGTTTATGATGAGAGCGACTTGTTGCGTTACTTAACGGATGCCGTAAAAGTTTCAAACTCAGCACCAGTATTACTTGATCGCTTCCTAGACAATGCAATTGAAGTTGATGTCGATGCGATTTGTGACGGCAAAGATGTATTGATTGGCGGCATTATGCAACACATTGAACAAGCGGGTGTTCACTCCGGTGATTCAGCCTGTTCATTACCGCCATACTCGTTAAGTGATAAAATCCAAGACGAACTGCGCGATCAAATGAGCAAGTTAGCCTTTGAACTCGGCGTGAATGGACTAATGAACGCACAGTTTGCGATTAAAGACGACGAGATTTATCTCATCGAAGTTAATCCACGTGCTGCCCGTACGGTACCGTTTGTGTCGAAAGCAACTGGCTTACCGCTTGCCAAAATCGCGGCTCGCGTCATGGTTGGTCAGTCACTTGCTGAGCAAGGCTATACGGAAGAAGTGATTCCTCCTTACTACTCGGTAAAAGAGGTTGTGATTCCTTTTGCTAAGTTCCAAGGCGTTGACCCGATTCGTGGTCCAGAAATGCGTTCAACTGGTGAAGTCATGGGCGTTGGCGAAAGCTTTGAAGAGGCCTATGCCAAGGCTAACTTAGGTGCTGGTGAAGCTCTAGCGAAAGCTGGTAAAGCGTTACTGTCAGTGCGTGATGGCGATAAATCGCGTCTGTTCGATTTGGCTCGCGGCTTGATCGGCTTAGGCTTTAGCCTTGAAGCGACTCGTGGCACAGCAAAACTACTCAATGACGAGGGTATTGCTTGCTCGGTGGTTAACAAGCTACAAGAAGGTCGTCCGAATATTGTTGATGCAATTAAGAACGGCGAGTACAGTTACATTATTAATACTGTTGAAGGGCGCCAAGCTATTGAAGACTCGGTTTATATTCGCCGAGAAGCGCTCTTGAATAAAGTAACTTATACCACAACATTAAATGCAGCATTTGCTACAGTGAAAGCGAACACGGCGGATGACCGTGCTCGTGTTAACTCATTGCAATCGTTGCACAAAAGGGTTTTAGAACGATGAATCAGATTCCAATGACCACCCGCGGCGCTGAGATGCTGCGGGAGGAATTGAAACGCTTAAAAACGGAAGATCGGCCGCGTATTATTCAGGCGATCGCCGATGCTCGTGAGCACGGTGATTTGAAAGAAAACGCCGAGTATCATGCCGCGCGTGAGCAGCAGGGGTTTTGTGAAGGCCGTATTCAAGAAATTGAAGCGAAGCTATCTAATGCGCAAATCATTGATGTCACCAAGGTGCCCAACCAAGGTAAAGTCATCTTCGGCGCAACGGTAACGGTTTATAATACGGTTACCGACAAAGAAATGACCTATCGGATTGTCGGTGATGATGAAGCCGACATTAAGCAGAACCTGATTTCGATTAATTCGCCAATTGCACGTGCATTGATTGGTAAAGAGATTGATGATGCTGCTCGAGTGAATACCCCGAACGGCGAAGTTGAATATGAGGTTGTTAAGGTCGAATATCTTTAACCGATCACATCATCATTAAGCTTTTTAGCTTCTTAACAGCGCGACCAGTTCGCGCTGTTTTTGTTTGCGCTGCTCCGGTGTCATAGGTACTTGATGATACGCATCGACATCCGGAAACACCTCATCAATCTCCATCCCCAGTGCTTTGGCAATCGCCAAGGCAACCGGCTGTGATCGCGCTTTGCGCGACGCCACTTTGGAAATCAAAGATGGACTTTTACCTAAAGCCTCCGCGATCATTGAAAAATCATAACCCCGTCGCATTAATTCCTTTTTGATTTGTTTGCTATCCATCAGGTATAGTGCTTCTTTGTTCAAGTGAAGTGAAAATGAAGCTCACAACGAACTCCAAAAATAACTCATAAATAATAAAAACATGTCATTTGATGCATAAATCGACAAAGAAGTGTCAAATGACAGGTTAGGCAAAATAGACCACAGACTATGGCTAAAAGCAACATGGAATTGCCGGATCTTGATACCTGTATGGAACGCTTGAAATTAGTTTCGAAACAGACTACGGCGAGCGCTGTAATGCGCTGGCTGGGGCTTCCAGCGAGTACGTATAGTAATTGGAAGCGACGTAAGTCATTGAATTATGATCGCGTGATTGAAGGAATGCTACGACAGGGGGTGTCGTTGGATTGGCTGTTTGCGCCAAATGTGGATCTGTTTTACCCGAATGTGAGCTTGGTTGTCACTGAGCAAGACGAGGTTCAGTATTCCGCTCCGTCGGTTGCCGATACCATGAAGGCTTTGCAGTATGTAGAGCCTATTATGAAAAAGCATAACGTGCCGATGACCGAAGCCAATCATCAATTTATGACAGAGGCTTATTTTAAACGTCGAGGTGACGCAATGTTACTCGATACTGCGCTGCAACAAGTTGCATTAGCTCTCGCCACAGCGCAAAAGGCCACCGACAATAAATAGTTAAGCTCGTGGCAGTTGGATCTTCGCTGCTGCGCTTGGTTTATACATTGTCAGAATCTTACCGACTACCTGAACTTTCGTTGCACCGGTGTGTGCAATGATTGTCGCGTAAATTTGCTCGCGCATTTCGCGATCTTCGTCAGGTACTTTCACTTTGATTAATTCGTGGTGATCAAGCGCCAATTCAATCTCCGCCATCACACCTTCAGTGAGGCCATTAGCGCCCAACAGCACCACTGGTTTAAGTGAATGCGCCAATGATTTTAAGTGTTGTTTTTGTTTATTGCTTAAGGTTACGGCCGTTGCCATGTAATATATCCCATCGAATGACTTGAATTTCCGCTATTCTACCGCCATCTGGGTAGAAGAAGCCAGTTTGGTAAGAGAAACATGACGAAAAAACGCTCCGCCAGCAGCAAGCGCTGGTTACAAGAACATTTTAGCGACCACTATGTGCAAAAGGCACAGAAAAAGGGGTATCGCTCGCGTGCCGTATTTAAAATAGAAGAGATACAGCAGAAAGATCGGATTTTAAAACAAGGCCAGACCGTGGTCGACCTCGGAGCTGCACCCGGTGGTTGGTCGCAATTTGTGGTGGATTCGTTGCATGGCAACTGCGAAGTCATCGCTTGCGATATTTTGCCGATGGACCCAATCGCTGGGGTCGATTTCCTCGAAGGCGATTTCCGCGATGAGGAAGTTTTGGGTGCGCTATTGAGCCGAATTGGTGGCAAAAACGTAGATGTAGTGTTGTCCGATATGGCACCGAATATGAGTGGGAATGACAATGTGGATCAACCGCGCTCTATGTATCTCGTTGAATTAGCGTTAGATATGTGTCACCAAGTATTGAAACCAAACGGTAGTTTCGTCGTCAAAGTATTCCAAGGCGAAGGCTTTGAAGAATTTTTGAAAAATGTCCGCGCTGCTTTTAAAACAGTGAAGACACGTAAGCCAGACTCATCACGAGCCCGTTCGCGGGAAGTGTATCTGGTAGCGACCGGTTACAAACTGTAGTACCCTGTAGGGCGTGCTACAAATGCAAACAAGAGGTAGTCAGCTTTGAGCGATATGGCAAAAAATCTCATTTTATGGCTGGTCATAGCCGTTGTTCTAATGACTGTATTTAACAACTTCAGTCAAAGCGGCGCTAATGGTCAACAAGTGGCTTACAGCCAATTTATCAATCAAGTCCACAACGGTGGTGTGCGTTCGGTTGATATCGATGGTCGCATGATTACCGCGCAGTCGCGCAGTGGTGAGCAGTTTACTACGGTGGTGCCAACTCAGTACGATCCGAAGCTGTTGGATGACTTGTTGGAGAACAACGTAGAAGTAAACGGTAAGTTGCCAGAAGAACCGAGTATTTTGGCGCAAATCTTTATTTCTTGGTTCCCAATGTTGTTGTTGATTGGCGTGTGGATATTCTTTATGCGCCAAATGCAAGGCGGTGGTGGCCGTGGTGCTATGTCGTTTGGTAAAAGTAAAGCGCGCTTGATGAGCGAAGACCAAATTAAAACCACGTTTGCTGATGTCGCCGGCTGTGACGAAGCGAAAGAAGAAGTCACCGAACTGGTTGATTATTTAAAAGACCCAACCAAATTCCAGCACCTTGGCGGAAAGATTCCAAAGGGTGTGTTGATGGTTGGCCCTCCAGGTACTGGTAAAACCTTGCTTGCGAAAGCGATTGCCGGTGAAGCGCGCGTACCATTCTTTTCGATTTCTGGTTCAGACTTTGTCGAAATGTTCGTCGGTGTCGGTGCTTCGCGGGTTCGTGACATGTTCGAGCAAGCGAAAAAAGCTGCACCATGTATTATTTTTATCGATGAAATTGATGCGGTAGGCCGTCAACGTGGTGCAGGTTTAGGCGGTGGTCACGATGAACGTGAGCAAACCTTGAACCAAATGCTTGTGGAAATGGATGGTTTTGAAGGCAACGAAGGTATTATCGTGATTGCTGCAACCAACCGTCCAGATGTTCTTGACCCTGCGTTATTGCGTCCAGGTCGTTTCGACCGCCAGGTTGTGGTTGGCTTGCCAGACGTTCGTGGTCGTGAACAGATTTTGAAAGTTCATATGCGTAAGGTTCCTTTAGGCAAAGATGTTGATGCATCATTAATTGCGCGTGGTACGCCAGGCTTCTCAGGTGCTGATTTAGCGAACTTGGTAAACGAAGCTGCGTTATTCGCGGCCCGAGGCAACAAAAAAGTTGTCGCGATGGAAGAGTTTGAAAAAGCTAAAGACAAGATCATGATGGGCGCAGAACGTCGCTCGATGGTGATGACCGAAGATGAGAAGGCAATGACTGCTTATCATGAAGCGGGACACGCGATTGTTGGGCGTTTAGTGCCTGAGCATGATCCAGTTTATAAAGTGTCGATTATTCCACGTGGTCGAGCACTCGGCGTGACCATGTACTTGCCGGAGCAAGATCGTGTGAGTCACTCAAAGCAGCACTTGGAGAGTATGATCTCAAGTTTGTTTGGTGGTCGAATTGCCGAGGCGTTGATTTATGGTGACGATAAAGTTACCACCGGCGCCTCCAATGATATTGAACGTGCAACGCAAATCGCGCGTAAAATGGTGACCCAGTGGGGTCTATCTGAAAAGATGGGACCGTTGTTATACGCTGACGACGAAAATGAAGTGTTTTTAGGTCGCTCAGTAACTCAACATAAACATATGTCTGATGAAACCGCGCGAGCAATTGATCAAGAGGTTAAATTGTTCATCGACCGTAACTATGATCGGGCAAAGCGGATATTGGAAGAAAACGTCGACATCTTGCACACCATGAAAGATGCATTAATGAAGTACGAAACAATTGATGCAGATCAGATTGATGACTTGATGAACCGTCGTGATGTGCGTGAGCCACGTGATTGGCAGCAACGCGACAACAACAAGTCTGGTGGCGATGACGGGAAGGCGGAAGGTAGCCAACCGGTATCGACGAGTAAACCAGCTGGTGACACACCAGCGAGTTAATCAGTGTCGAAAAGCCCCGTAAAGCGGGGCTTTTTTTTGAATGATGGTGGACAAACTGATGGCTGATACACGCGCAAACATTGAAGTGATGGGCATTTTAAATGCGACACCGGATTCTTTTTCTGACGGTGGTAAATTTAATCGAGTGGATAACGCATTACGTCAAGCTGAGCAGATGATCGCTGATGGCGCCGCATGGTTAGATGTGGGGGGTGAATCAACCCGCCCTGGTAGCACCGGTGTTAGCGTTGCCGAAGAGCTTGACCGAGTTGTGCCGATTGTTGAGAAATTAAAAGCGAATTTCGCTGTTCCTATTTCAGTTGATACCTGCAAAACCGCCGTTATGGCTGAAGTTTTGAAGCTGAATGTAGCCATGATTAACGATATCAATGCGCTTCGCGATGAGGGGGCGGAGCAGTTACTAGCAGCGGCCCCCGAAGTTAAAGTTTGCCTGATGCATATGCAAGGTGAGCCGCGCACGATGCAACATGAGCCGCGTTATGATGACGTAGTTAATGACGTAAGACAGTTTCTTGATGAGCGTGTACGTGCTTGCATGAATACCGGAATACAAAAAAACAACATTTATCTCGATCCAGGCTTTGGCTTTGGTAAATCAGTCAGGCATAATTACCAGCTACTACAGCGATTGCAGGCGTTTCATGACATGCAGTTACCACTATTGGTTGGCATGTCCCGAAAGTCGATGCTCGGCCAAGTGACTGGGCGTGAAGTTAATGAACGTTTAGCGGGTAGCATAGCGGCGGCAACGATTGCTGCAATGAAAGGGGCACAGATTATTCGTGTGCATGATGTCAAGGAAACGGTTGATGCAATGAAAGTTGTTGCAGCAACCTTGGCTGGAGAATTCGCTTGAGTCAGCGTAAGTATTTTGGAACCGATGGGGTGCGTGGTCGCGTTGGTGATTTTCCGATAACCCCAGATTTCGCGGTAAAACTTGGATGGGCTGCCGGAACAGTCTTGTCGGCAAGTGGTAATCAGCGTGTATTGGTAGGGAAAGACACCCGCTTATCAGGCTATATGTTAGAGTCCGCGTTAGAAGCTGGCTTGCTTTCTGCCGGTGTCAGTGTTGAGTTTTTAGGACCTATGCCGACGCCTGCGGTAGCATACCTGACGCGGAACTTCCGTGCTGCTGCCGGTATTGTGATCAGTGCTTCACACAACCCATATTATGATAACGGTATTAAATTTTTCTCTGATTCAGGGAGTAAGTTACCGGATAGTGTTGAGGCGGAAATCGAGCGGTTATTAGACGAGCCGATTCGTTGTGTGCCGTCTGAAAACATGGGCCGCGCAAGTCGTATTGATGATGCGCCTGGGCGTTACATTGAGTTTTGTAAGAGTGTATTCCCATCGGACTTATCCTTAAAAGGGTTAAAGATTGTGGTCGATTGTGCGCATGGTGCGACCTATCACATCGCGCCAGATGTGTTGACTGAGCTGGGTGCCGATATTTGGGAAATTGGCACTGAACCAAATGGTGTGAACATCAACGAAAAATGCGGTGCAACGCATCTTGATGGGCTACGTGAGCAAGTATTAGCGCACAAAGCTGATTTGGGTTTCGCGCTGGATGGCGACGGTGACCGCATTATGATGGTCACCTCAAGTGGTCGTATTGTTGATGGCGATGACATCATCTACATCCTTGCGCGTGCAGCGCAGCAAGATGGCCTGCTACAAGGTGGTATTGTCGGCACATTGATGAGCAACTTTGCGCTTGAGAAGTTCTTTACTGATAGGCGTATTCCGTTTGTTCGAGCCAAAGTCGGTGACCGCTATGTGATGGAGGAGTTGGTCAAGCGTGATTGGCGCATTGGCGGTGAAAATTCCGGCCATATTATTAATCGCCAATTCCATAGCACCGGTGATGGTATCATTGCCGGTTTGCAAGTACTTACCGCAATGCAGCGCGAAGGTCGCTCGCTCGATGAGCTACTGGAAAACTTTGTGAAGTTTCCACAGGCATTAGTTAACGTGCGATTCAATGCCAGCTCAGATCCGCTTGCAGCGGAGAATGTGCGGGCGGTCGTGCAAGAAGTCGAACGTGCGTTAGGCAACAATGGACGAGTACTTTTACGCAAGTCAGGCACAGAGCCATTGATTCGTGTCATGGTGGAAGGAAAAGACGCCAAAACTGTTCGTAAATTCGCCGAAGAAATAGCGAGCGAAGTCGAAGCGGCTAGTAATTAACCAGTGATGCATTATTTCCGCATTCACTGCTTGTAAGTTGCGGCGAGGTTATGTAATATCTCGCCGCTCTCAACGAAGTCAGAGGTTTAGATGCAACGCCAACCGTTAGTTATAGCTAACTGGAAAATGAACGGTGACCGGCAATTGGTCACGGCCATGGCTGAAGCACTTCGCGAAAGTGCAGCGCAGCATGCTGACGTGAGTGTGGTGGTATGCCCACCAGCCGTATTACTCCCAGCTTGGCAACAAGCAGCGTTTTACGACAACATTCAACTTGGCGCACAAGATGCCAATGAACACGTAAGTGGTGCGCACACCGGTGAACATAGCTTAGCGTTGTTGGTAGAGTCTGGTGCCAGTATGGTACTCGTTGGTCACTCTGAGCGTCGTCAGTTTTATGGCGATAATGCAAAGCGCATTGCAGCGAAAGTAAACCACACCCTTAACGAGTCAAATTTGACCGTTGTGCTGTGTGTCGGTGAGAGTGCTGAAGAACGTGAACAACAGCAAACATTTGATGTTGTTGCGGCACAGTTACAAGAAGCTCTAGCAGATTGTAATAACTGTGAACGTATAGTGGTTGCTTATGAACCAGTTTGGGCGATTGGTACCGGTTTAACGGCCAGCCCAGAGCAAGCGCAAGAAGTTCATGCGTTTATTCGTAACTGGTTGCAAGAAAAATTCGGGCCTTCAGGCGCTAACGTGCAAGTACTGTACGGTGGAAGCGTGAAGGCTGACAATGCCGAGCAACTGTTTGCTCAGGCGGATATAGATGGTGGTTTGATAGGCGGCGCAAGCTTAATCGAAGAACAATTCGTCGCGATTTGTAACGCTGCACAAACCCGGAGTAAATAAGTTATGTACGAAACTTTATTGATTGCATACTTAATTGTTGCCTTGATCCTGATTGGTTTCATTATGATCCAGCAGGGTAAAGGAGCTGATATGGGCGCGTCATTTGGTGCAGGTGCATCAAATACCGTTTTCGGCTCAAGCGGTTCAGGTAACTTTTTAACGCGGACAACGGCAATTTTGGCTGTCGTATTTTTCGTCTTGAGTTTGGTGCTTGGTAACTTGTCTTCTGGCAATGGCGACACCAAAGGTAAGTTTGACGAAATCGAAGTGCCAGTTGAAGAAGTGCCAGCTGTTCCAGCGAACGACAGCGACGTTCCTGGCGGCAATTAATTAAACGCTTGATAAGCGTCAAAGTTTTGCGGATGTGGTGGAATTGGTAGACACGCTATCTTGAGGGGGTAGTGCTTTCGGGCGTGCGGGTTCAAGTCCCGCCATCCGCACCAAATTAGCAACCGGCCACGGTTGCGGTTTCAAGTCGAAACCCGTATAATATGGACACGTTTTCGGACGCGGGGTGGAGCAGTCTGGTAGCTCGTCGGGCTCATAACCCGAAGGTCGTAGGTTCAAATCCTGCCCCCGCAACCAATTACAAAAGGGTCCAGTGTTTTAAAAGCCCCGCAGCAGTTCGGGGCTTTTTACTATGTGACCTTTGCTGCGGCAAACTAATTCTGAAATATTAGTTTGAGTGGGCAGTCAACAACACTGGGCGTTTACGCCCTTTTTTTGTTTTTAGGAGTTAGCAAACTTGGCTCGAATGGAAGACCGTTTATTTGACATGTTAGAACCGGCAGTTGCCGCCTTAGACTTCACCTTATGGGGTGTCGAGTTTGTGCGCGCCGGAAAACACTCAACGTTGCGTGTATACATTGATTCCGAAAATGGAATTAGTGTTGATGACTGTGCTGATGTAAGTCATCAAGTGAGCGCAATTTTGGACGTTGAAGACCCGATCAACAGTGAGTACTTCCTTGAAGTATCGTCGCCAGGAATGGAACGTCCGTTTTTTAAAGCTAGCCAGTACGCTGATTATATCGGTGAAAGGGCTGCGGTTGAGCTAACCATGGCGCAACAAGGTAAACGTAAGTTTAAAGGCGTGATTGCCGCTGTCGATGGCGATCACATTGAATTTAGTATTGATGGCGAGCAGTTCAAAGTAGCTCAGTCATCAATTAAGAAAGCTCATTTAGTTCCTCAGTTCAACTAAGGATTGCGTAGGCGAGGCAAAACAATGGCAAAAGAAATTTTATTGGTTGCAGAAGCGGTTTCAAATGAAAAAGATGTGTCAAAAGAGAAGATTTTTGAGGCACTTGAATCTGCGCTTGCACACGCAACTAAAAAGAAATATGAAGGCGATATCGATGTTCGCGTAAGTATCAATCGTCAAACCGGCGAATTTGATACCTATCGTCGTTGGTTAGTAGTTGACGACAGTGAACAGCCGCTTGAGCATCCATATCGCGAAATTAGTTTAGCGGCAGCTCAGTATGAAGACGAGTCTGTAAACGCTGGCGACTATGTTGAAGAGCAAATCGAATCGATTGAATTTGACCGCATTACAACGCAGACCGCGAAGCAAGTTATCGTGCAAAAAGTACGTGAAGCTGAGCGCGCCAAAGTTGTTGAAGAATATCAAGATCAAGTCGGTGAGCTAGTGAGCGGCATTGTCAAACGTGCAACGCGTGAGCACGTTATTCTTGATTTAGGTAACAACGCCGAAGCGATTATTTATCGTGAAGAATTATTACCGCGTGAATCATTCCGCGCTGGCGACCGTGTTCGCGGTCTTCTTTACGACGTACGCCCAGAAGCACGTGGTGCACAATTATTCGTAAGCCGCACACATCCAGATTTTTTGGTTGAATTGTTCCGCATCGAAGTACCGGAAATCGGCGAAGAGATGATTGAAATTCGCGGTGCCGCGCGTGACCCAGGTTCACGAGCCAAAATTGCAGTGAAAAGTAATGATCGTCGCATCGATCCAGTCGGCGCTTGTGTTGGTATGCGTGGTGCACGTGTACAAGCCGTATCGGGTGAACTCGGTGGTGAACGTGTCGATATCGTGTTGTGGGATGATAACCCAGCGCAATTCGTTATTAATGCAATGGCGCCGGCAGAAGTTGCGTCGATTGTCGTTGACGAAGAAGCGCACACCATGGATATCGCGGTTGAAGAAGGTAACTTGGCACAGGCAATTGGTAAAGCCGGTCAGAACGTACGCTTGGCAAGCCAGTTAACTGGTTGGCAATTAAATGTCATGTCAGTGGATGAATTCACCGAGAAGAACCGAGCTGAAGCGCAGAAAGTTCTCGACTTGTTTACGTCAAAACTTGATATCGACGAAGACTTTGCTTCAGTACTCGTCGATGAAGGCTTTTCAACGCTTGAAGAAATCGCATACGTACCAGTTGACGAATTACTCGACATTGAAGGTATGGATGAAGATATCGTTGAAGAGCTGCGTACACGTGCGAAAGCGGTGTTAACAACACAAGCGCTGAAGAACGAAGAGTCGTTAGAAAGTGCTGAGCCGGACGAAACATTATTGAACCTAGAAGGCTTAGATCGTCATTTGGCCTATGTGTTCGCAAGCCGTGGCATCATCACTTTAGAAGACCTTGCAGAGCAAGGTATCGATGATTTAGCCGGAATTGATGAGTTGACCGAAGAACGAGCAGGCGAGCTGATTATGCAAGCACGCAACATTTGCTGGTTCGGTAACGAAGAATAAGATCAACGGGGGTACTATAGACTATGGAAGAAGTAACGCTGGATAAACTAGCTAAAGACGTCGGTACGACAGTTGATCGTTTGGTGCAACAGTTTGCGGAAGCAGGCATGAAAAAGCAGCCAGGCGACCGTGTCAATGAAGATGAAAAGCAGGCCCTGTTAGCCCATTTAAATAAGGCGCATGGTGGTAGTGGTCCGAGTGAGCCTGCCAAAATGACGTTGAAGCGCAAAGAAAAAAGCACACTGAGTATTGGTGGCGGCCCAGGTCGCAGCAAGTCAGTGCAGGTTGAAGTGCGTAAAAAGCGTACTTACGTGAAGCGTTCTGCGCTTGAAGAACAGCAAAAAGCTGATCAAGAAAAAGCCGAACAAGAACGCTTAGCGGCAGAAGCCAAGCGCAAAGAAGAAGAAGCGAAAGCGGCAGCTGAAGCGAAGGCAAAAGCTGATGCGAAAGCGGCCGAAGAGAAAGCGAAGCAAGAAGCGGCCCGCAAAGAAAAAGAGAAAGCGAAGGCAAAAGCTGAAGCTGAAAAACGCGCAGCAATGACGCCAGAAGAGCGCCAGAAGGCGGACGAGGCGAAGGCTGAAGCGGAACGTTTACGCAAAGCGCAAGAAGAAGAAGCGCGCAAAAAAGCGGAAGCAGAAGCTGCACGTCAGGCTGAAGAAGCTCGCCGCTTAGCAGAAGAAAACGAAGCGCGTTGGCAAGAAGAAGAAGCCAAACGTAAGCAAGCTGAGCAGGAAGAAGTGCACTTCACGACTTCGCAAACTGCGCAAGCAGCAGAAGATGAGCAGGATGAAGGCGAAGAACGCCGTGCTCGTCGCAACAAAACCAAACGTCGTGGTAAAGACGACGAGCGTGACGAAGCGCCTCGCCGTGAGAAACGTCGTAAAGGTTCAAAACGTTCATCGTTGCAGCACGGCTTTAACAAGCCTGCAGCACCTGTTGAACGTGAAGTGAAACTAGGTGAAACCATTACTGTTGGTGAGTTAGCGAACCGTATGGCGGTGAAGGCTAGCGAAGTGATCAAAACCATGATGAAAATGGGTGAAATGGTCACGATTAACCAAGTGCTTGATCAAGAAACTGCCTCGTTGGTAGTTGAAGAGATGGGGCACAAAGTGGTGTTGGTTAGTGAAAATGCGCTTGAGCAAGAGATTCTGGCGGATCGTGATGAAGCTGAGAACCAGCAACAAGTTTCTCGTGCGCCAGTAGTAACCGTTATGGGTCACGTTGACCATGGTAAAACCTCGTTACTCGACTACATTCGTAAAGCGAAAGTCGCCAGTGGCGAAGCGGGTGGTATTACTCAGCATATCGGTGCGTACCACGTTGAAACCGGCCATGGCATGATTACCTTCCTCGATACACCAGGCCACGCTGCGTTTACGTCAATGCGTGCACGTGGTGCGAGTGCAACGGATATCGTTATCTTGGTTGTTGCTGCAGATGATGGCGTGATGCCACAAACATTGGAAGCGATTCAGCACGCGAAAGCGGCAGGCGTACCAATTGTTGTTGCAATCAACAAAATGGATAAGCCAGAAGCAGATCCAGATCGTGTGAAGAACGAACTAGCACAACGCGATGTTATCCCAGAAGAATGGGGTGGTGATGTGATGTTCGTACCGGTATCTGCGCATAGCGGTGACGGTATTGAGCAATTGCTTGAGTCGGTCTTGTTGCAAGCTGAGGTACTTGATCTAAAAGCCAATGCCAGCGGCATGGCAAAAGGTATCGTGATTGAATCACGTCTCGATAAAGGGCGTGGTCCAGTTGCTTCAGTCTTGGTTCAAGAAGGTACTTTACGCCAAGGCGATATCGTTCTTTGTGGTCTTGAATATGGTCGTATTCGCGCGATGCGCGATGAGAACGGTAAAGACATTAAAGAAGCTGGGCCTTCAATTCCTGTGGAAATTCTCGGTTTATCGGGTGTTCCGCAAGCGGGCGATGAAGCAACCGCTGTAAAAGATGAGCGTAAAGCGCGTGAAGTTGCCAACTATCGTCAAGGCAAATATCGTGAAATTAAGCTAGCGAAGCAGCAAAAAGCGAAGCTAGAAAATATGTTTGCGAATATGGCTGAAGGCGACGTGAAAGAATTGAACGTTGTATTGAAGTCTGATGTTCAAGGTTCGTTGGAAGCGATTGCTGACTCATTGGTGAAGTTATCTACTGATGAAGTGAAAGTGAATATTATTGGTAGCGGCGTTGGCGGTATTACCGAAACTGACGCATCGTTGGCAAGTGCTTCGAACGCTATCGTTGTCGGCTTTAACGTCCGTGCTGATGCATCAGCTAAACGTGTCATTGAACAAGAAGCGGTTGATTTACGCTACTACAGCGTTATCTACGACCTGATTGATGAAGTGAAGGCGGCAATGGGCGGTATGCTCGCACCAGAATTCAAACAACAAATCATCGGCTTGGCAGAAGTTCGTGACGTGTTTAAGTCACCGAAGATTGGCGCTATTGCCGGTTGTATGGTTACTGAAGGTGTCGTCAAACGTTCAGCTCCAATTCGTGTTCTTCGTGATAACGTTGTTATCTTTGAAGGCGAGCTTGATTCGTTGCGTCGTTTTAAAGACGACGTACAAGAAGTTCGTAATGGCATGGAATGTGGTATCGGCGTGAAGAACTACAACGATGTGAAAGTCGGTGACCAAATCGAAGTATTTGAAACGATTCAAGTAGAGCGGAGCCTATAAACCAATATGGCAAAAGATTTTAGCCGTACTGATCGCGTGGGGCAGCAATATCAACGAGAAATCGCGATGATATTGCAGCGCGAAATCAAAGACCCACGCGTATCAATGGTCACTGTGTCGGATATTGAAGTGTCACGAGATCTTGCATATGCAAAAGTTTTCGTGACCTTCTTTAACGACGATGAAGCTTATGTCAAAACAGCACTTAAAGTGCTGAATGAGGCATCTGGCTTTATCCGTTCATTGCTGGGCAAGCGCGTACGCGCTCGTATCACGCCAGAATTACGCTTTGTACACGACCCGTCGTTGAACGAAGGTATTCGTATGTCACGTCTGGTTGATGAAGCCATTAGACGTGATTCAAAGCGTAGCGATAAAACTGATGACAGCAGTGATACTCAATCGGATTCAAGCGGAGACGAATAAATGGGACGACGTAAATCGGGCCGCAATGTCAGCGGCGTGATTTTGTTAGATAAGCCCCGTGATATCACATCAAACGCCGCACTCCAGCAAGTGCGGCGTTTTTTTAATGCCAATAAGGCGGGTCATACGGGCGCTTTAGATCCGTTAGCAACTGGGCTGTTACCACTGTGTTTTGGTGAGGCAACAAAGGTATCTCATTTTGCCCTAGAGGCAGATAAAACCTATCGGGTTGTCGCACAGTTAGGTGCGAGAACAACCACCAGCGACGCCGAGGGGGATATTGCTTGGGAATGCGAATCAGCGGCGCTAGCAACCTTGTCGCAGACGCGAATCAATCAAGCAATTGACCATTTCATCGGCAGCCAAGAACAATCGCCATCGATGTATTCGGCGCTAAAATATGAAGGCCGTCCGCTGTATTGGTATGCGCGTCAAGGTATTGAAGTGCCTAGAAAAACGAGGCAAATCACCATTCATGCGATAAATTTTATTGATTGGTCAGAGCAACAATTAACGTTGGAAGTGACGTGTTCGAAAGGCACTTATATTCGAACGTTAATTGACGACATGGGGCAATATCTAGGCTGCGGGGCATACGTACAAGAATTGCATCGCAGTTGGATAGAAGGCGTTGAGGGGCCGCTATTGAGCTTAAGTGAATTGGCCGAAGTTGCAGACCAGTGCAACCCCGAGGCCGGTGACTACGCCGCTTTGGACGCCTTATTACAGCCAAACGACTGTGTCATTCGACAAATTCAGGCGGTTTCAATTGATGCCGAAAATGTAGCGCGTTTTCAAAGTGGTAATCCAGCGCGAGCTGCGCTGGATGCTGCTGATAGCGCTGAGCCATGGCGAGTTTTTCGATCGGATAGCGGTGAATTTATTGGTATTGGCATTTGGCAAAATGGCGTGCTCGCACCAAAGCGCGTACTGAATCTATAAAACTGAGTTTACCCGCTGTTAGCATTGCGTTTGCGAGCGTTCATGCGTATAATCCACAGCGATTTCGTCGGTGCTGAATTAGTGATTGGCACTGACATTCTTAAACAATCAGGAGTAATATATGTCACTAACTGCGGCACAAAAAGCGGAAATCGTTAAAGAATACGGTCAAGGCGAAAACGACACTGGTTCTCCAGAAGTTCAAGTTGCTTTGTTAACTGCAAACATTAACGAGCTGCAAAGCCACTTTAAAGAACACGCAAAAGATCACCACTCACGTCGTGGTCTGTTACGTATGGTAAGCCAACGTCGTAAGTTGTTGGACTACTTAAAGCGTAAAAACAATCAGCGCTATGCAAGCCTGATTGAGCGACTCGGTTTACGTCGCTAAGCACTGTTCGAGCAAAGGGGCCTGTTGTGGCCCCTTTTTCGTTTAATGAAAAACTAAAGCGATATTGGATATTAGATATTGGATATTAGAAAAGCGAGCCGGCATTTAGCGAGTATCTAATATCTAGTAGCTAATAGCGCTTTAGAATTTAGAGAGAAAGAAGAAAGGAAAATAACACGTGAATCCGATTACAAAGAAATTTAAGTATGGTCAGCATACAGTCACATTAGAAACTGGCGCGATGGCGCGTCAAGCAACAGCAGCAGTACTTGCAAGCATGGACGACACCACCGTATTGGTGACCGTTGTCGCAAAAAAAGACGCTAAAGAAGGTCAAGATTTCTTCCCATTAACCGTGAACTACCAAGAGCGTACTTACGCAGCTGGTAAAATACCTGGTGGCTTTTTCAAGCGTGAAGGCCGTCCTTCAGAAAACGAAACGTTGACCTCACGTTTAATCGACCGTCCAATTCGTCCGTTATTCCCTGAAGGTTTTAACAACGAAGTACAAGTGATTGCCACCGTGGTATCGGTTAATCCACAAATCAATCCTGATATTGTTGCGTTGATTGGTACTTCTGCGGCGTTGGCTATCTCTGGTGTTCCATTTGCTGGCCCAATTGGTGCAGCACGCGTTGGTGTAATCAACGACGAATATGTATTGAACCCAACCATGGACGAACTCGCTACTTCGAAACTTGATTTAGTTGTTGCTGGTACGTCAAGCGCAGTATTGATGGTTGAATCAGAAGCTCAGTTGCTGTCTGAAGACGCCATGTTAGGCGCGGTAGTTTATGGTCACGATCAAATGCAATCAGTGATCAATGCGATTAACGAATTTGCAGCTGAAGCTGGTAAAGAGAAGTGGGACTGGCAAGCTCCTGCGACTAACGATTCTTTATTGAACAAAATCAAAGAATTGGCTGAGCAAGGTATCGGCGATGCTTACCGCATCACTGAGAAGGCCAAGCGTTACGAACAAATCGCTGCGCTAAAGGCTGAAATCACTGAGAAATTAGTTGCCGAAGACGAAACTTTGGATGCGAAAGAAATTGGTGACTTATTCCATTCATTGGAAAGTAAAGTGGTACGTAGCCGTATCATCGCCGGTGAAAAGCGTATCGATGGCCGTGAACCAGATATGGTGCGTGCATTGCATATCGCTACTGGCGTGTTACCGCGTACGCACGGTTCTGCGGTATTTACTCGTGGCGAAACCCAAGCGTTGGTCACTGCTACCTTAGGTACTGAGCGTGATGCGCAGATGATTGACGACCTAACTGGTCGCACTGATAGCCGTTTCATGTTGCACTACAACTTCCCTCCATACTGTGTGGGCGAAACCGGCATGGTAGGTTCACCGAAGCGTCGTGAAATTGGTCACGGTCGTTTGGCGAAACGTGGTGTGCAAGCGGTCATGCCATCACAAGAAGAATTCCCGTACACCATTCGTGTGGTGTCAGAAATCACTGAATCAAACGGTTCAAGCTCGATGGCATCAGTTTGTGGTGCATCATTAGCGTTGATGGATGCTGGTGTTCCAATTAAATCGTCAGTTGCTGGTATCGCCATGGGCTTGGTCAAAGAAGGCGACAACTTTGTTGTGTTGTCTGACATCTTGGGTGATGAAGACCACTTGGGCGACATGGACTTTAAAGTAGCGGGTAGCACAGAAGGTGTCACAGCGCTTCAGATGGATATCAAGATTGACGGTATCACACGTGAAATCATGGAAATTGCATTGGCTCAAGCAAAAGCCGCGCGTTTGCACATTTTGAACGTGATGGATGATGCGATTTCTGGTGCTCGTACTGAATTATCAAGCTACGCGCCACGCTACACCACAATCAAAATTAATCCAGATAAGATTCGTGACGTTATCGGTAAGGGCGGTGCAGTTATCCGTGAATTAACCGAGAGCACAAATACCAACATCGAAATCAATGATGACGGTACCGTACGTATCGCAGCAACTGACCAAGAATCAGCAGATGCAGCGATTGCGCGTATTGAAGAATTGACAGCTGAAGTTGAAGTGGGCCGAATCTACCAAGGTAAAGTTGCACGTATCGTTGATTTCGGTGCGTTCGTCACGATTCTACCTGGCAAAGATGGCTTGGTGCACATTTCACAAATCGCTGAAGAGCGTGTGAACGACGTGAACGAGTATTTGAAAGTTGGTGATGTTGTACCAGTAAAAGTACTCGAAATTGACCGCCAAGGCCGTGTGCGTTTGAGCATGAAAGATGCTGCTGATAAGCCGGCTGAAGCGCCTGCACAAGATGCGGCTGAAGAGTCTTCAAACGACGAATAAGTTACTTCGTAATCAAAAGCTGAAAAGCTGTGTTCGGGGAGCCGGACACAGCTTTTTTATTGGGCTTTCTTAACATTGAATTTTCGTTTTTTTAGGCAATCTACGTTATGATGCTGTTAGAAGCTTTTCAACAAGGTAGTGATTCATGAAAATTCGTATCGGGCTTGTCATTTTTCTGATGATGTTTTTAAGTGCGTGTGCACAAACAGGAAAATCATCAGACAACGCATTGACTAATTTATTTGTGGTGACGCCACAAGAAGCGGATGCCCGTTACCAGTTAGAGATTGCGAAATTGAATGAAATTGTCGCCCGCGATCTGGAACTGCCGGAAGAAAGTCGCGCAGAATTATTGTATCGTCGCGGTTCGTTATACGATGCACTTGGATTGGTCACGTTGGCACGGATCGATTTTAACCACGCTTTAGAGTACAACCCGCGCTTAGCAGATGCCTACAATTACCTCGGGATTCATTACACGCAATTAGAAGAATTTGGCTATGCCTATGAGATGTTTGACGGGGTTTTAGAACTTGAGCCTGAACATCCTTATGCAATCCTCAACCGCGGTGTAAACGCTTATTACGACGAACGCATTGACCTCGCCATTAGTGACTTCCGTGACTATTTTGAAGCGCAACCGACAGACCCATATCGCGTCATTTGGCTATTTTTAGCGGAAGTGGAAGACGATGCGACCGCTGCCAGATTGAACTTAGCAAAGCGTCGTGTTGAGTATGGCAATACTGAATGGGGCTGGAGTCTAGTCGACTTAATGCTCGGCGCCATTGATGAGCAAACGTTTTTGAACGGCTTTGCGGTACGTGATTTAAAGCCAGATGAAACACTCGCGGAGCGCATGTGCGAAACCTATTTCTATCTGGGCAAGCTACAGCAACTCAACGGTGATTTCTCGGCCGCATCGGTGTATTTTCGACTGGCCATGAGTACCAATGTGTTTATGTTCTTAGAATACCGCTATGCAGGCTTAGAGCTGCAACGCAGCAAACAAGCATTAGAAACCAATGCAACGAATGGATAACGGCGTAACGCTGTGAAGACAATGTTTACCAGCGTGATGGCACTTGTACTGAGTCATGCCAGTAACGCGAGTAATTTACACGAGGCAGCAGCGTATGGTATTGCGCCGCTGCCGTCGCTCCAGAATCAACAGTGTGGCGTTGTTGAGCCGGTAACGCTTTATTTGCCACAGACGCAAAAACGACAGGTGTTAGAACAACTTTCACAGTGGCATCAACACCCTCTGGCGCAGTTTGTGAATTGCTTTTCGATACAAACCTATCATGCAGAACAATTGCAGTGCGACATTGTCGGTAGTCGCGCACGCATGGATTGTCGGTGGCAACAAACACAAACAATTGACATGAACCAGCGTCGTATTGTCTTTGTTCGAGCCGGTGATGGCATAGCGAGCAGCACGGCTAATCAAATCATACTTCCCATTAATGCGTCACTATCTCTATTTGCGCATGAAATAGGCCATTGGCTTGGCTTGGCTGATGAATACGCCATGGCACCTGAGCTTGCTGAAGGTTTTTGTGTGGGGCGTTATAACCATGCCAGTTTCAACGTGGTGGTTACCGACAACACGGTTATGTCTGGGCGCGAATTAAAGCAACTTTGGCGACGGTTACCATGGCGTCACGCGGTGGCGGATTGGCGTCAATTGGCAACGCAGATCAATGATGAACAGTGGCGTTTGGGAAGTGCGGCAGAGTCGGTGGGCTTGCATCCAGTAGCGACCTGTAACGCAGTTGCTGGAAAGTTTGCTTGGCGCCCGCTGATTGCGATGACGCCAATGCAATATCACGATATTAATGAATGGCCTGAGCTCTATCTCGAGCTTATTGCGCACCCACGGTAATTGCTGTTTGTGCAATCATCAGTACCGGGCAAAGTAGAGCAAAAAGCCACACCAAACTGCGCAGTTTGTCCCAGTTCGCGAGATAAAACACATGGTATGCCACACGAAAACCAATAAAGCTAATGGCAAGCGTGGTATTGAGTGCAGTGATTTGTTCGGTAACCAACACTAACAAAATCGCTGCTGCATACAATGGAAAAGCTTCAAAGGCATTGTAATGACCAGCAACTGCACGCGCCCCAGCGCCGGTTAAGCGGCTCTGTTGGGCACGAGGATGACGGTTGTCATAGCCTTTATCGCGATTTTGAAAGTAAACCACGGGGGCTTTCGCTGCAATGGGCAGCAACCCCGCAATTAATAAGCACCAAATGAGCGTACTCATTTTACTTCCTTACCGGCTGCTTGCATGTCCGCATGATAGGAAGAGCGTACAAGTGGCCCCGAGGCAATATGGGTAAAGCCCATTTTTTCACCTTCTTCGCGGAACATATCAAACTCGGCAGGGGTGACATAGCGAGTCACCGGAAGGTGATGGCGGCTCGGTTGCAGATATTGACCTATCGTCAGCATATCCACGTTATGAGCACGCAAATCGCGCATAACTTCTAAGATTTCTTCATTGGTTTCACCCAGACCGACCATTAAGCCAGACTTAGTCCGCACATCAGAGCGCGCTTCTTTGTAACGCTTCAATAAATCGAGCGACCACTGGTAGTTCGCTCCAGGGCGCGCCGCCTTATACATGCGTGGCACCGTTTCTAGATTGTGGTTGAATACATCAGGTGCTTCATCTGCGAGTATTTCAAGCGCAACGTCCATACGACCGCGGAAATCGGGCACTAACACTTCGACTTGGATACCTGGGCTTTGCTCACGAATTTCTCGAATACAATCAGCGAAGTGCTGAGCACCACCATCGCGCAAATCATCACGATCGACCGATGTAACCACGACGTATTTCACTTTCATATCACGAATGGTTGCACCTAATTTCACTGCTTCTTCAGGATCAACAGGCAAAGGGCGGCCGTGTGCAACGTCACAGAATGGGCAGCGACGGGTGCAAATAGCACCTAAAATCATAAACGTCGCAGTTCCGTGGTTAAAACACTCGGCGAGGTTTGGGCACGAGGCTTCTTCACAAACGGAGTGTAAGCCGTGCTTACGCATCGCTTGTTTGATTTCGTCAATTCGTTGAGTAGACGCGGGTAACTTAACCTTTAACCACTCAGGCTTGCGCAACATTTGGTCGCGCTCAGTAGGGACAATTTTCACCGGAATCAACGCCATTTTGTCGGCGTCGCGTAATTTAACTCCAGGTTCAACTCTAACTGGCTTTGACATAATCTTTCGCGAATCCTGTTTCTTCTATCGTGTGTTCATAACCCAATAATCGAGCAAAAATTTGGGTTACATGCAGGGCCGCTTCGTTGACACTTTGCGGACCATTCAGATCTTTACTTTGCACCATTTGCATACCGGCGTAGCCACATGGATTAATACGCAAAAATGGTTCCAAATCCATATCGACGTTCAAGGCTAAGCCATGAAATGAGCAACCTTTACGTATACGCAAACCGAGCGAACAAAGTTTTGCACCATTGACATAAACGCCTGGGGCATCAGGACGTGCAGCGGCTTCCACGCCATACTCTGCCATCATTGCCACAATGGCATCTTCAATCGCATTAACTAACTGGCGAACGCCCATCTTACGCCGGCGAATATCGAGCAGAAAGTAAACCACCAGCTGTCCAGGACCGTGATAAGTGACTTGACCGCCTCGGTCTACCTTCACAATCGGGATGTTGCCCGGTGCCAGAATATGCTCTTCTTTGCCTGCTTGGCCTTGGGTGAAAACAGGGTCGTGCTCTAACACCCACAGCTCATCGGTGGTATTTTCGTCACGTTCATCAGTAAACTTTTGCATAGCGGCCCAAATCGGCTCGTATGGTTGTCGACCTAAACTTCGAATAACTAATTTAGAGGACATAACGAACTTCTTCGATATCCGCTAACGCACGATACAGCGTCTCAATGTGCTGTTGGCTTGTGACTTGAACTTTGATTGATACAGAATGGTAATTACCTTTGCTACTCGGTTTTACCGTTGGTAGGTAATCACCTGGTGCATGTTGCTGGGCAACCGCAACTACCGAATCTGGAAGCTCGGGTACAGCAAGTCCCATCACTTTAAAGGTAAAGTGACACGGAAATTCTACCAACTCATCAAAGCGTGTTTTTTGCATGCTTTACTCCTGAATGAGATGTCGTTTGCTGGCGTGAAACGCTTCAGCTATCTGTGCAGTTATTGCACCGCACTGACCATTGCCGACAATTATATCATCAATTTGTCCAACCGGCTGTACTTCGCGGCTTGAGCTTGTCAGGAATACCTCATCAACGTGTTGCAATTCATTGACATTCATTGGTTCTTCATGCACTTCGATAGCTAAACTTTTCGCCAGTTGTATCACCCATGTGCGGGTGATCCCCGCCAAAATCAAGTGGTCAGCAGGCGGTGTATATAAATGGCCGTTTTTGACCATAAAATAATTGCATGAAGCGCCTTCGGTAATACGCCCATGACGATGCAATAATGGCTCAAATGCACCTAATTTAGCGGCCTCGCGTTTTAGCATGATATTACCGAGCAAACTAATACTTTTGATATCACAACGCTGCCACCGAATATCCTCTAAAACTGCAACTTTCACAGGAATTGGTGTATCCCAATGAACGTGTAACGAAGACATGCTGGCATAAATCGTGGGTGATAAAGGCTGCGTCGGCAGATGGCTACGTTGGCTATCGGCGCCAAAAGTCAGCTGAATGTACACCAAACCATTGTCATAGTTATTGCGATCAATCAATTCATCAACCAACTGGTACCAATAGTTAGCCTCAATAAACGTGATACCAATAGCTTCAGCTGAGCGTTGTAGGCGTTGAATATGTAATTCGAGTAAGAAAGGTCGGCGTTGGTAAACCGGAATAACTTCGTATACGCCGTCTGCAAACAAAAAGCCTCGGTCAAAAACCGAGACTTTTGCGTCTTCACTGGTGATCCAGTCACCGTTTAAATAGATTATGTCAGCCACATTGACTACCTAGCAGGGGGATATTAACTCTCGCCTTCACCACTAAACTTCTGCTCAGCCCAATCCATTAAGCGTTTGAAGATACCGCCTTGTTCAACGGCATTTAGCGTCACTAATGGATAGCTTGCGATATCTTCGCCTTCTAACTGCAGGTAAACCGTACCCACTTGTGTACCTTTAGCAATCGGTGCTTCTAAAGTTTGGTTTAGTTCAAAGTTCGCTTTTAGATTATTGCGCTGTCCGCGTGGTAGCGTGATGACGACTGGTTCAGTGACACCGAGTTGAACCGTGTCTTGCTCACCCCCCCAAATACGGTGATCGACAAAACTCTCACCTGCTTGATACGCAGTAACTGTTTCGTAATAGCGGAAGCCGTAGTTCAGCAGCTTTTTGCTCTCAACTTTACGAGCTTGTTCGCTAGCTGTTCCCATAACGACAGCAATTAAACGAGTGTCGCCTTCGGTTGCAGAAGAAACCAGGCTGTAGCCAGCTTCATTGGTGTGGCCCGTTTTAATACCATCGACATTCATGCTGCGATCCCACAACAAAGAGTTGCGGTTATATTGTTTGATATTGTTATAAGTGAATGATTTTTCAGCATATAACGAGTATTCTTCAGGTACATCACGGATCAAGGCGCGGGCAAGCGTAGCCATGTCACGCGGTGAGCTGTACTGATTTGGATCAGGAAGTCCGTGACTGTTGGCAAAGCTCGAACTACTCATGCCTAATTCTGCGGCATAGGTGTTCATTAAATCAGCAAATGCATCTTCGCTACCAGCAATGTGTTCAGCCATAGCAACACAAGCATCGTTGCCGGAGGAAATCACAATACCGCGATTGAGATCAGCGACCGATACTTGCTTACCAACCTCGATGAACATTTTTGAGGACTCTGGGAAGTTTTTCGCCCACGCATTGTTACTGATGGTTACCATATCATCGTTACTGATTCGTCCCGCTTGTAACTCTCGACCGATGATATAGCTCGTCATCATTTTGGTTAAACTAGCAGGCGCTAACGCTTCATCGGCATTTTCTGAGGTAATGACGTACCCGGTAGTGTAATCAATCAGGATATACCCTTTGGCGTTGACTGATGGTGCCGGGGGAACAATTGCTGCTTGGGCAACAGCAGTAAAGGCTACTGCGGTAATGGCAATTGTACGAAAAAAATGACGAAGTACACGACGCATGTTAACTCTTCTCTTTTTTATTTCTGGATGAAAAGGGCGCTGAATATAGCATAAAAATGCCCGCAATAGCAGTATATGGCAGGGCCGATACGACGTTGCGCTGCAATGCTACCGACAAACGCTAAGATTACGGAACCGCAACGCGAAATGCGTCGGGATACCCAGCTTTCCTTAGCTGTTCAAGTAACTGATTGGTTTGTGGTTCAGCCAATGGACCTAAAACTACTCGGTATAGACCATTATTTGGCTGAGTAGTTGCAGGAACTTGGTATAAATTCTGTAATCGGCTGGCTTCTGCCCGTAATCGTTCGGTATCACTGCCAGCATGAACTTGAATATAAAATTGCTCAATCGACTCGGCTTCTAAAGGTGGCGTGACTGCCAGCACTTCATTACCTGAACTAGGTTGCAAAGCTTCAATTTTAACGCGGGCCGTACCAGATTTGAGCATATCGAGTTTGTATGCGGCGACATAGGAAAGATCGATAATACGGTTACCATGAAATGGCCCGCGGTCATTCACTCGAACCACCACGCTTTTTTCATTATCTAAATTGGTTACGCGCACATAGGTTGGCAGTGGCAATGTTTTATGTGCGGCACTCATCGCATACATATCGTAAGTTTCGCCATTCGATGTGAGGTGACCATGAAACTTTTCACCGTACCATGATGCCACGCCTTCCTGACTGAAATCGGACACATCATCCAAAATATGCCAAGTATTACCGAATAACGAATAGGTTCGATTACCCTGACGACTCGGCGGCTCAAAAGAGGGTTCAGGCTCAACCAACTCGTCGGCGGTGGGTAACCGCGACGGAATAGAGTCATATTTTTGACTATAGCGAGAGTTTGTTGATGATGAACTTGAACATGCACTCAACAAAACTATCAACACTGCTATTGTTAGTAACCGAATAACGATCATCATGAATTAGCGCGCTTGTTTTAATTGTTGACTAAGTTGGTACACAGCCATGGCATACAGCGGACTATGATTGTATCGAGTAATCACATAAAAGTTGTGATATCCCAACCAATACTCGTGACCGTCAGCTAATTCGAATTCGAATACTTTAGCCAAAGCCTCGTCCGTGCTTGTGCCCATTTGGTTTAATTCTAGACCGTTTTGCTTCAATTCTGCAACTGATGTATCTGGTTTTAATCCTTTACTGACAAGCTTTGCGTGGGTGTCTGTCGCGGTTAATTTGGTTGCCACAGGGGCATGAGCTTGCCAACCGTGCTCGGCAAAGTAGTTGGCGACACTGCCGATTGCGTCGGTGATATTTCCAAGCAGATCGCGGACGTTATCGCCGTCAAAATCAACCGCGTAATGACGATATGACGATGAAATAAACTGGCCGTAACCCATTGCGCCAGCGTAAGAACCCATTAGCTCTCGCGCTGGGAGAGATTCCTCGCGTGTAAGTAACATATATTGTTCAAGTTCTGAGCGGAAAAACTTAGCACGGGGCGGGTAGTGGAAGCCGAGCGTATAAAGCGCATCAAGTACGCTATATTTACCACGGTATTCACCATAAAAGGTTTCGACACCAATAATGGCGACGATTATCTCAGCGGGCACTCCAAATTCTTGCTCTGCACGGGCAAGCGTTTGTTCATGTTCTTGCCAGAATTTTAATCCTGCTTGTAGGCGTTTTTCGGTAAGGAAAATTGGGTAGTATTGATACCAAGGTTTGGCTTCCCAGGGTCTCGCAATCGCCTCAAGAATAGTTTCATTACGGGTAGCCTGAGCCAATAGTGACTCAACTTCAGTTGCGGTAAAACCGTGTTTGGTAACCATTTGCTCAACAAACTGCTGACGCTGTTGTTGATAATCTGTGGACGCGAATGCCAATTGGCTGGTTAAGCTTAGCGCGCCGCAAACGGCAATGACACATGCTTTACTCAAGTTACCCATACTTGTTATTCCTTGTTGTGTTAATCATGCATAACTAAACGTTGGTTCGTTGCAACTGCCATCAGTAAACCAAACCCAGCGAGCAAAGTCACCATTGAGGTGCCACCGTAACTGATGAGAGGTAAGGGTACACCAACCACAGGCAATAAACCGGAAACCATGCCGATATTTACAAGAACATAAACAAAAAAAGTTAGGGTGAGGCTACCGGCGAGTAATTTCTGATAAACCTTTTGCGCACGCATGGCGATAATCAGACCACGAACAATGACAAAGCCGTATAGAATGAACAGGCCAATCACACCCACGAGGCCGAACTCCTCACTAAATACGGAAAAGATAAAATCGGTATGGCGCTCTGGTAAAAACTCGAGTTGTGATTGTGTACCTTGAAGCCAGCCTTTGCCCTCAACACCACCGGAACCAATCGCAATTTTGGATTGAATGATTTGATAACCAGAGCCCAGCGGATCGCGTTCGGGATCAAGAAATGTCAATACTCGCTGGCGTTGATAGCCATGCATTAAAAAGAACCACAACACCGGAATAAAAGCGCCAATAGCTGCCGCAAAAAAGGTGATTAAACGCCAGCTGATACCCGATAGAAATAAGACAAAAATACCTGAGCTTGCAATAAGGATTGATGTCCCTAAATCAGGCTGTTTTGCGATCATCAAAGTGGGAACCATGAGCAACATAAATGCGGCAGCTAATCGACGTTTAGTCGGTGGAATCCCGTGTTCAGCAAGAAACCACGCAATCGTCATCGGTACGGCTAGCTTCATGATTTCAGACGGTTGAATGGTGACCACACCAAGGTTCAACCATCGTTGTGCTCCTTTACTGGATTCACCAAATAACAATACGCCCAGCAACAGCACAACACCGATAGCAAACAGTGGCAACGAAAAACGTTCAATAGCACCGAGAGGAATTTGTGCAATCACCAGCATTGCGGTGAATGCTAGGCCGATACGAATGAGCTGGCGTTCTGTCATGGCAAGATCTTGCCCGCTTGCGGAATAAACGGTGATTAAGCTAAGCACCGCTAGCGCCAGTAGGCCAAGAAATAGCGGACCATCAATGTGGAAACGCTGCAGCCACTTATTCTTTTGTTGATTGCTGCGCATAACGCTGTTCCTGTTCAAAGTAGAAATCAAGTAACCTTCTTGCCATTGGGGCTGCAACACTACCACCGCCACCAATCGTATTTTCTACGGCAATAACAACGACTAACTCAGGGTTTTCAGCCGGAGCATGGCCAACATACATCGCATTATCACGATAACGTTCATCAATTTCTTCGGCGTTGTATTCTTCTTCCTGACCAATGCTACGCACTTGAGCCGTTCCTGTTTTACCGCCGCTGGTATAGGTTGCATCTTTGAATGCACGATGCGCGGTGCCTTTAATCGAACTCACAGTTAAATTGAGCGCCTGTAATACGACATCCCAATTTTTGGGATTTTTCAAGGTAACAGGTTCGCGCATTTCAACCACAGCCGGCAAGACAACTTCACCTTCTTGAATGGCATGCAATAACCGCGGTACGGGTCTTTCGCCGCGGTTGACGATAACTGAAGTTCCCACGGCTAATTGCATTGGTGTGGTGGTCCAGTAGCTTTGACCAATACCAATCGAAACGGTTTCACCTGCATACCACGGCTGATTGAAACGAGCCCGCTTCCAGCCTCGTGATGGCATGACAGCTGCTGATTCTTCGGCGATATCGATTCCAGTGCGTGCACCAAAACCATAGCGAACCATGCCATCGTGAATGGTATCAATGCCCATTTTTAACGCTAAATCGTAATAGAACGTATCGCAACTTTCGACAATCGCATCGGTGACATTGACCCAGCCATGGCCCCAGGCTAACCAGTCACGATAGCGATGGTCAACGCCTTCTATTTGGAACCAACCAGGATCCCAAACTTTGGTGGTTGGGGTGATAATACCTTCTTCGAGACCCAACACGGCAAGTTGTGGTTTGACCGTTGAAGCGGGTGGATAGCCGCCTTGTGTTGAACGATTTAATAAAGGAGAGTGGCGAGAATTTAACAGGCTCTGGTATTGTGCGTAAGAAATGCCTTGGGCAAACCAGTTCGGATCGTAACTTGGCTTACTCACCATGGCTCGAATTGCGCCATCGCGAGGATCCATCAAGATGATCGATCCACGCTCGTCCCCGAGTAGTTCGTATGCAAATTGCTGCAGTTCAATGTCTAATTCAAGGTGAAGATCTTGGCCTGGTATAGGTGGCTCAACCGAGAGGGTACGGATATTGCGGCCGTGGATATCCACTTCAACTTGTTGATATCCGATGGTGCCATGGAGCAGCTCTTCATAATATCTTTCAATACCAAGTTTACCGATGACCCGTGTGGCGGCGTAATTTGCCTGTTTGTCCTCTTCGCGTAACTTGTTTAAATCATTGCGGTTAATTTTAGCGACGTAGCCAAGCGCATGAGTAATTGCTTCGCCATAGGGGTAATGCCGAACCAGCCGCGCTTCAATGCTAACGCCTGGAAATTCGTGTTGGCGCACAGCAAAGCGCGCCGCCTGTTGTTCGGTTAAACCGTCAAGCAAAATGATCTGATTAAAGCGGCGTTCACGACGCCGGTTCTCGTGAAACTCAGCGATGGTCTCATCGTCGATGGCGAGCAGTTGTTGCAGTTGAGTAAGTGTTTGTTCTAAGTCTTGAACTTTTTCTGGCGTTACTTCAAGACTCATTACCGGCTGGTTTTCTGCCAGAATACGCCCTCGACGATCATAAATTAGGCCACGGTTTGGCGCTAATGGAACAACCTTAATACGATTATCATTGGAGCGAGTTTGGAAACTTTGATGATCAACGACCTGCAGTCGATACATGTTGGTGAACAATACACCAAAGGCAATCACAACAATAAGCAGACTAACAAAAACGCGACGCCCGAAAAGCGCAGATTCAGCATGATGATCTCGAATGGTGACGCGTTTATGCTTCATATTACTCGCGATGATATGGATGGTTAGCGGTAACACTCCAAGCGCGGTACAGACTTTCAGCAATCAGTACACGTACGAGAGGGTGAGGTAAAGTTAATGCTGACAATGACCAACGCTCATCAGCTGCTGCAATGCATTCGGGAGCGAGTCCTTCTGGCCCACCAACCAACAAGCTAACATCACGGCCATCCATGAGCCAAGTTTCGAGCCGCTGTGCAAGCTGAGGTGTCGTCCAGCTTTTGCCGGTTACTTCTAGGGTGACAATGCGATCGCTCTTGCCAACAGCAGCCAGCATCGCTTCACCCTCTTGACGCAAAATTCGCGCGATATCAGCATTTTTACCACGTTTTCCAGCGTTAATCTCGATGAGTTCAAGTTGGCAATCAGCTGGAAAACGTTTGGCGTAGGTTTGATAACCTGTGCTGACCCAATCAGGCATTTTCTGCCCAACAGCAATCAGCCGAATACGCATTACTTTCGCCCCCAGAGTTTTTCGAGCTCATAGAAGTCGCGAATAGATTCTTGCATGATATGCACAACCACATCGCCGAGATCGACCAGAACCCATTCTGAATGTTCATGACCTTCGATACCGAGTGGTGCAACACCATGATGTTTGGCTTCAGTTGCTACATAGTTGGCAATACTACGAACATGCGTTTTTGAGTTGCCTGAACAGATGATCATATATTCTGCAACGTCGGTTTGATCATGAACATCAAGTACTTTAATGTCACGGCCTTTCAGGTCTTCAACTTTGTCGACAACAAAGTCGCGTAATTGTTCTGCTTGCAAGAGATCCACGCTCCAATAATTCGGCTAATAAAATAATGTCATAAAACGGGCGTAGTTTACCACGAAGCAATGGTAAAAATCAGCTAACGATAGAGTTGATGTGTTTGGATATAGTTAGCAACTGTCGTGGGTACAAGATGAGCCCAAGCTTGCTCAGTTTGAATCGCATTGCGGATGGCTGTAGCCGAGATATCAAATGCGGGCGTTTCGGCGAGGTAAACGTAACCATTTGGCTGGTCACGCAACTGTTCAGGGTGTTTTGTTTCAACCGCGGCTAACCATTGTTGTAAGGTGTCACTGAAGATATTGTGCGAATGCGGGCGACGCATGACCACGATATGCGCATGGTCGAGTAAATGTTGCCATTGGTACCAGCTTTCAAGCCCAGCAAACGCATCTTCGCCAACAATAAATACTAAGGTGTCGTGCGGCCAGCGTTGATGAAATTGGCTCAAGGTTAACTGGGTGTAAGATTTACGCGGTTGCAATAATTCCCAATTGTCGGCAATACAGTTAGGTAGCTCTTGCGCGGCCAGCTTTGCCATAGCAAGCCGTTGTTCGGCGCTGGCGCCCGGATAACTGCGATGTGGCGGTTGCGCGCTGGGTAACAGGATGAGTTGGTCGCAGGCAATGAGCTCACAGACGTGCTTGACTGCGTTTAAATGACCCCAATGAATTGGATCAAAGGTACCGCCTAATATTGCCCGCATCATTGTGGTAACCGACTCACGGCATCCGGCTGGCAGTAAAGAGTAACAAGATGCGTCGCCAGCGTACCGTAATCTTCACCAGAGTCGCGTTTAAATGCATACTCAAGTCGTGTCAATAATTCAGCAGCTTTACTGATAGCCGGAGCTGTCATACGTTGACAAAAGTTTCGATAGGAGCCTTCTTGATTACGCCAAACGCCATTCTTACGGCAAGCATCAGCAAAGTTATCGGCTTGCTGCAAGGTGCATACGAGTTGCCATTCACGTTGTAGCATCCAATTTAAAATAGCTTCTTCAACATCGTCTTCTAACAAGCGAGCGAGGCGATGCAGGGCGTTATTTAGGTCAGCATGCAGGATGGCTTCTTGCAGGGCAAAAACATTAAATCGGCTCTGGTCTTGAGCGGCTTGCTGAATCGAATCGGCAGATATCGGTTGCGGTAAATCGCTTAGTGCGAGCTTTTGTAATTCTTGATCCAGAGCAAGCAAATTTCCTTCAAACCAACTCGTCAACAGTTGTGTTGCCTCTGCATTGAGTTGTAACCGATATCGCTGTGCGCGTTGCTGAATAAAGCGGGGTAAACTGGCACGATCAGGACTGTTAGCACTCACCACGGGCCCAGCCGAGACTAAGTCTTGATACCATTTTGATTTGAGCTGCTCTTGCTTTAATTTGGGGCCGATGATGATCAGAATCTGATCTTCAAGTGGGGCTTGAGCATACTGTCTTAAAGCATCGGCGCCATCACGTCCAGGCTTGCCTTCCGGTAGTTCTAGCTCAACAAGCTTTTTACTTGAAAATAAGCTGAAACTTGCACTCTGGTCTCTTAGCAAACGCCAATCAAACTGGCTGTCTTGTAAGTGCCGTTCACGTTCGTCGATACCCTGTTGGCGCGCAATTTTACGTAATTGTTGAAGTGCGTCATCGATTAATAATGGAGCATCACCGAACACACAAATAACCGCAGGCAGTCCCGATTGGGAGAACTGGTCTTGCAATTGTGTTGGGGTGAGCTGCATTATCGATTACTCCGTGAGGTAGGCAATCGTTTGGCGCAACAGTAAGCGCGCTGCTTCTTCGCGCATTTCCTGAACCAGTACCTCTCGTTCACGTGTTTTTGCCAAGGCAAAGTTCGGGTCATCTTGGTAGTCGCGATAGACTTCAACTTGTTGTTGCGCGGAAACTTCGCCTTGTTCAATCAACTGGTAATAGACTGTATAAATCATTTCATATTCGGCGACTTGCCCTGACTGCGATAACGACAAGGTGCGTCGATCGAGAGTGTCGTCTAGCACTTCAATAATGAGGCTGTTTTGTTGCGTGCCATCAAGTTTTGCACCAGCAAGATTCAAACGGCGCTCAAGCACTTGCTGAAATTCGCTAAAGGCGGGTGCTTGTACACTGACTGTTTGCATCGCCGGTGGCAACTGATAGTCATCGCGTAATTGAAAACCACAGCCGGTTAGGGCTGTGGCTAAGGCTATTACGGTTAACTTCAGAATCAGCTGTCGCATAGTCGGTAACCTATGTTAGTTCGCTACGATATTAAAAAGCTTACCTGGCACGTAAATTTGCTTACGAATGGTTTTACCATCAATAAACTTTTGTACGTTTTCATCAGCGAGCGCCACAGCGGTCACTTGATCTTGGTTTGCATCAGCGGAAACAGTAATTTTACTGCGCACTTTGCCATTTACTTGAACCACGACGAGCACCGATGTTTCAACTAGTGCGGCTTCGTCGAATTGCGGCCAAGCGGCAAAGTTGACGTCGTCTTGGTGCCCAAGTGCTTGCCACAGCGCTTCGCTCAGATGTGGGGTTACCGGTGCCAACATAAGTACCACTGCATCAAGTGCTTCAGCCATAATGCCACGATCAAGTTCGGTGGCTAATGGTGCTTTTTGCAGGCGATTTAATAACTCCATGATGGCAGCGATAGCCGTATTGAAGTTTTGGCGACGCCCCATATCATCAGTAACTTTCGCAATGGTACGGTGCACTTCGCGGCGTAGTTCTTGTTGAGCGTCGGATAATTCGCTCCAATTCTGACTGCGAGACTGTTCTGCAACCTCAACAAAGTCAGCCACTAAACGCCACACGCGACGTAAGAAACGTTGTGCACCTTCAACACCTGAGTCAGCCCACTCCAAAGTGGCTTCTGGTGGCGCTGCGAACATCATGAATAAACGCACGGTATCAGCGCCGTATTTATCAATCATGACTTGTGGGTCGATACCGTTATTCTTGGATTTCGACATTTTGGTCATGCCGCCATGTTGCACGGGCTGGCCATCAGTGGTCAGAATCGCTTGGGTAATACGACCCTTTTCGTCACGAATAATTTCAACATCAAGCGGCGAGTACCAAGTGATTTTGCCCGAGGCATCTTCGCGGTAGTAGCTATCTGCCAACACCATACCTTGGGTCAGCAGGCGCTTAAACGGCTCGTCTGAACTAACCAAGCCGGTGTCACGCAATAACTTGTGGAAGAAGCGTGCATACAATAAATGTAAGATGGCATGCTCGATACCACCGATATACTGATCAACAGGTAGCCAATAGTTTGCTTGCTCAGGGTTGAGCATGCCGTCATGGAAATTGGCGCTACAATAGCGAGCGTAATACCACGACGACTCCATAAAGGTATCGAAAGTATCGGTTTCATGCTCGGCTGGCGCACCGTTATAGGTTGTTTTACGCCAGTTTTCATCGGCCTTGATTGGCGAGGTTGTGCCATCCATCACGACATCTTCTGGTAGACGCACAGGTAACTGATCCGCCGGTACTGGAACCGACTCACCGTTAGGCAAGTTCAGCATCGGAATTGGCGTGCCCCAATAGCGTTGACGTGAAACGCCCCAATCGCGTAGACGATAATTAACCTGACGACGACCGATGTTGCGCTGTTCTAGGTGCGCAGCAATCGCGTCAAAGGCTTCGTCACTACTCAGACCGTCATACTCGCCGGAGTTAATGGTAGTACCTTTGGTTGTAATCGCTCCGGTAGCGATATCTTCATCGCCAGATGCTGGATCAATGACAACTTGAATCGGTAGATCATAAGCTGTCGCGAATTCCCAGTCGCGTTGGTCGTGAGCAGGTACCGCCATCACTGCGCCTGAGCCGTAATCCATCAAGACAAAGTTGGCAACCCACACCGGAATCTGCTCGCCGGTCATTGGGTGCACTGCACGAACACCGGTATCCATGCCTTTCTTATCAATGGTTGCCAGTTCAGCTTCCGCCATCTTGGTATTTTTGATGGTTTCAATAAATGCCGCTAATTCAGGATTGTTTGCGGCAGCTTCTTGCGCAAGTGGATGCTGTGCTGCGACCGCCATATACGTCACGCCATAAAGCGTATCCGGACGCGTCGTATAAACGGTTAACTGACGCTCGCTATTGGCAATTGAAAAGTCAATTTCGACGCCTTCAGATCGACCAATCCAATTGCGTTGCATGGTTTTGACCTGCTCAGGCCAGCCTTCTAGCTGGTCCAAATCCGTCAACAACTCTTCAGCGTAATCGGTGATTTTAATGAACCACTGCGGAATTTCTTTTTGCTCAACAATAGCGCCTGAACGCCAGCCGCGACCGTCGATAACCTGTTCGTTAGCCAATACCGTCTGGTCAATTGGGTCCCAGTTCACGGTCGCATTTTTTTTGTAAACCAAACCTTTTTCAAATAGTTTCGTGAAAAACCACTGCTCCCAGCGATAATACTCTGGGGTACAGGTTGCAAGTTCACGTGACCAATCGTAACCAAAGCCAAGCGACTTTAATTGGTTACGCATGTAGTCGATGTTTTGATAAGTCCATTTAGCCGGTGCAGTTTTATTTTGGATAGCTGCGTTTTCTGCTGGCAAGCCAAAAGCATCCCAACCCATCGGTTGTAATACGTTTTTACCTTGCATACGTTGATAGCGGGCAACGACATCACCAAGCGTGTAGTTACGCACGTGGCCCATGTGTAATTTGCCACTAGGGTATGGAAACATCGACAAGCAATAAAACTTTTCTTTGTTTTCATCTTCGGTAACGTTAAATACTTGGTCACGTTCCCAACGTTGCTGAACTTGCGGTTCTACAACGGCTGGATCATATTGTTCCGCTATGTTTTTTGACATCTGACTATCCATTCAACTGCTAAATAATTGATTAAAGGGCGTACCACATCATCAGCATAACGACGACACCAAAGACACCAAAGAAGGCGTATTCAAGGCGTTCGCGCTGCTGGGCGTCACGGTTTTCGTTACGGTGAAAAGCAAACATGCCCAAACTAGTCACACCAAGTGAACCAGCACCAACTAAAACGGCAAATAACAAAGCGGCAATAATATTTTCCATGGCGATTCTCCATGCTGGATAAATAAAAGTTTAATACAGTAGCTTGAGTTAGCTTAGTTTACTGATTTTGAGCTGGTTTGACTACGCCGAACTGCTATCAAAGTACTGACTAATGCCAGTATAACAGCGATTAACCATGCGCCGAGTGAACCGAATAGTTGAAACAACGTTTGGCCTTTGACAATAGGAACTTCGGCGCTTAATGCCGTCGAGGTAAACTGCGGTGCTCGTGCAATCTCATTGCCATAAGCATCGACCACGGCAGTGATACCATTATTGGTTGCTCGCAATAACGGACGGCCGAGCTCCAATGCCCGCATGCGGGCAATTTGCATATGTTGGGCTGGCCCGTGTGAAGCGCCAAACCAAGTGTCGTTACTCACGGTTAGGATATAGTCTGTACTGGCTGAGACATTTGCGCGAACTTGCGCCGGAAATGCAATTTCATAGCAAATAGCACCGGCTAAGTGAAAGCCCTTGGCGCGCAGATTCGGTTGCTTATAGTCACCACGCGTAAACGAGCTCATCGGCAAGTCGAACAACGGTGCAAGTGGTCGTAATAAGTCTTCGAACGGGACAAACTCGCCAATCGGTAGTAACTGATGTTTTTGATAACGATTGGTATGACCGTGTGCATAAGGCTCAACCGGTTGATAAGGTGCATCGAGACCGAGCACAATCATCGTATTAAAGTATTCGCTATTCTGATAATCAATAATACCGGTAATTAGTGTAGTGTTGGTATCAACTAAAGCCTTATCGATATTTTTCAAAACATCATCGGTATAAGGTTCGGGCATGGTAATCGCTGATTCTGGCCAGACAATAATGTCATGAGTTGGATAATGAGGGCGACTCAAGTCCAGATAAGTCATCAAAGATTGCCAGTGTTGATCTGGATTCCATTTGATTGATTGTTCGATGTTGCCTTGTACAAGTAAAACCCGAGCTTCTTCCCCAGTGGATTTAAGTGGGCTTATCCACGGTAGGGCGAATGGAATGACGAGTAAGCCGAAGGCAACCAGCCCAAACTCTTTTCGTTGATATTCAAACCAACAGTACAGTGAAATTGCAATCGACCACAGTACGACCGTAATGCCGACGCCGCCTAACCACGGTGCGTAATTACCGAGCCAGCCATCGGTTTGCGTGTAACCAAGTTCAAGCCAAGGAAAGCCAGTGAGAAACCAACCACGAATCGATTCACTAACTAGCCAAGTGAGGGGTAATACACCAATTGCTAGCCGCCCCAGCCAACGCTCGCTATATTTCCACAGAAACAACGCTAATGCAGGGAAGATACTCAAGTAGATGAACAATACGGCTAAGACTGCAATCGATGCGAGAACCGGTAAGCCACCAAATTGATCAATACTGACGTAGATCCAGCTGAGGCCAGCACTAAACCAACCTAAACCGAAATAAAACCCGATACGCCACGCCATATATGGCGTCGTATCGCGCAGGGTAAATAGTAAGGCAACCAAAACCGGTAACACCAGCCACGCTTGCGAGAAGGGCGCATAGCTGAATATTAGGCTGCCACCAAGTAGCAGCGCTATAATTCGTCGCGTATTCATCTAGTCCGCATCTACAGCGTTATTGGTATCCGTGATGGTTACCTGGAGTTGTTGAATGCGGCGCTTATCGGCGCCGGTGACTTTAAATAAAATTCCGCCAAGGGTGAGCTCTTCGCCGACCTGCGGTAAATGACCAAATCCATGGGCGACCATGCCGCCGATGGTGTCATATTCTTCGTCGCCGAACGTGGTATTGAAGTAATCATTGAAATCTTCAATGGTGGTCAAGGCTTTGACGGAATAGCGGGATTTGTTAATTCGGCGAATATCCGCTTTATTATCTTCGTTGTAATCGGTTTCGTCTTCAATTTCACCGACAATTTCCTCGAGGATATCTTCAATGGTCACCAAACCGGAAACACCACCATATTCGTCCACAACAATCGCCATGTGATAACGTTGTGAGCGAAACTCTTTCAATAGCACATCTACACGCTTACTCTCTGGCACAATCACAGCAGGGCGTATGACTTCAGAAAGGGCAAACTCATGGTCGGTCATACCGAATCCATAAGCGAGCAAATCTTTGGCAAGTAAAATACCTTCAACGTGGTCTTTGTTCTCACTAACCACTGGATAGCGGCTATGCTGAGAATCAATCACGATAGGCAGAAAAGACTCAACGCTTTGATTCACATCGATAGTAACCATTTGTGAACGTGGCACCATAATGTCGCGAACTTTGAGTTCCGCAACATCAAGCACACCCTCAATCATTTCTTTGGTGTCGTTATCAATTAAGTCGCGTTCTTCGGCGTCTTGGATTAAATCAACTAACTCTTCGCGGCTGTTCGGCTCTCCGGTAAAAAGTTGCAACAGTTTGGTTGCCCACGTTTTACGCGCAGAACCGTTGGTAGAGTGTGGATTATCATCGCTCATGTGCTGTTTTTGCTCCGTTTAGTGCTGGTTATCAGCGTGGTCATCAGCATAAGGGTCAGCATACCCCAGTGCTTTCAGAATGTCTCTTTCGAGCTGTTCCATATGCTCGGCTTCGTCGTCTTCAATATGGTCATAACCTAGCAAATGCAAGGTTCCGTGTACAACCATATGTGCCCAATGTGCGATTAAGGGCTTATTTTGCTCACGCGCTTCTTGCGCAACAACGTCAGCACAAATAACCAAATCACCCAATAAGTTGATAGGCAAGGGAATAGGTGATTCGAATGGAAACGACAATACGTTGGTGGCATACGCTTTGTTTCGATACTGCTGATTAAGGGCTAAGCCCTCTTCTGGATCAACAATGCGTAAGGTTAATTCGGTTTCAGTGGTGCTGTTGAGGTGGTGCAGCACTGCTTCTACCCAGGCTTCAAAAGAAGCTTCAGACGGCAATTCCGCTGCATTGCAGGCAATTTGCACGTCAATGGTTACGTGGTTCATGAGTTTTCGTCGAACGCCTCATAGGCTTGCACAATGCGTTGCACCACAGGGTGGCGGACGACATCAGAAGCTTGGAAGAAGGTAAAACTGACATCGTCCACATCTTTTAGTACTTCGATGACGTGACGGAGACCAGATTTTTGACCACGCGGTAAATCAACTTGGGTGATGTCCCCGGTGATGACAGCGCGCGAGTTAAAGCCAATACGTGTTAGGAACATTTTCATTTGTTCACAGGTTGTGTTTTGGCTTTCATCGAGAATAATAAATGCGTCATTAAGTGTACGACCACGCATGTATGCCAGCGGCGCAACTTCAATCACGTTACGCTCAATGAGTTTTTCGACTTTTTCAAAGCCTAACATTTCGAATAGCGCGTCATACAACGGGCGTAGATACGGGTCTACTTTTTGCGCGAGATCTCCCGGTAAAAAGCCAAGTTTTTCACCAGCTTCGACTGCTGGACGCGTCAGTAAAATTCGACGAATTTCTTGGCGTTCCAACGCATCAACTGCGCAAGCGACGGCTAAATAGGTTTTACCTGTGCCAGCAGGGCCAACACCAAAATTCACGTCGTGAGTCAAAATAGCGCGAACGTATTCGGCTTGATTATGGTTACGCGGTTTGATTAACCCACGCTTGGTTTTTATATGAGTCATTTTTTCTGCGGCAGGGTCGTTATCAGGCGATTGCTCAAGCACTTTGGCTTGTTGCACAGCTAAATGCACCATTTGTGGTGTCACTTTTCCTTCTTCACCTTTCACTGTCGCAGTTTCGACGTAGAGATCACGCAGGATTTTCGCCCCCGCTTGAACGGTGTGGGTTGGACCTATCAGGCGAAATTCATTGTGGCGATGACTAATTTCAATGCCAAGACGACGCTCAATATGCTTCAGGTTTTCATCCAAAGCGCCGCAAAGATCAGCAATGCGGCGATTGTCGGCAGGTTCTAAATCGATGTCTAGGGTACTGACAGTTTGACTCAAGGTTACCTCGTTATATTAATTGGCTGCTGGCGGCACAAATGTCGCAACACCCAATTCGTCTGGTTGTGTACGTGCCTGACGGGCAAGAATTGCTTGTGGTGATGTATCCACACGTAATCCCATATCAGATTCAACGCGCAACACGTCACCGCGAAGTGAGTTCACAAATACATCGGTGATTTTTACATCAACGAATTTGCCAATCATGTCTGGCGTGCCAGTGAAGTTGACCACACGGTTGTTCTCGGTCCGGCCGCTCAATTCCATTGGGTCTTTTTTCGACGGGCCAGTCACCAAAATACGTTGTTCGGTTCCGAGCATGCGGCGTGCATGTGCATGTGACTGCTGATTCAAGCGCTGCTGCAATAATTGCAGGCGTTGTTTTTTGGTTTCTTCGCTTACATCATCGGGTAAGTCAGCCGCAGGCGTGCCCGGACGCGCGCTGTAAATGAAACTAAAGCTCATGTCGTAATCAACAGCTTGGATTAAGTCCATGGTTGCTTCGAAATCAGCGTCGGTTTCGCCTGGGAAGCCAATAATAAAATCAGAGCTCATGGCAATATCAGGACGAATTTTTTTCAGCTTACGAATCTGCGATTTGTATTCCAGCGCAGTATGGCCGCGTTTCATGAGTGTCAGAATACGATCAGAGCCACTTTGTACTGGTAGGTGCAAATGACTGACCAATTCAGGAATCGTGGCATAAGCCTCGATAATGTCATCAGTAAATTCCACCGGGTGTGAGGTGGTATAACGAATGCGATCGATACCATCAATAGCGGCAACGAGATGCAATAATTCGGCGAAACGACACACAGTACCGTCATGATGTTCGCCGCGGAACGCATTCACGTTCTGACCTAACAAGTTCACTTCACGAACGCCTTGCTCTGCAAGTTGCGCAATTTCAAACAGCACGTCATCAACAGGGCGGCTAACTTCTTCGCCACGGGTGTAAGGAACTACGCAGAATGTACAATATTTGCTGCAACCTTCCATGATTGACACGAATGCGGTTGGGCCATCGGCTTTCGGCTCAGGTAAGCGATCAAACTTTTCAATTTCTGGAAAGGAAATATCAACCATCGGTGTATGGTTGGTTTGAACTTGTTTAACCATCTCAGGCAGTCGGTGCAAGGTTTGTGGACCAAACACAATATCGACATATGGTGCACGCTGACGAATGTGGTCACCTTCTTGTGATGCCACACAGCCACCTACACCAATGACAAGCTCAGGGTTCTTGTCTTTCAGTGTCTTCCAGCGTCCCAATTGATGGAACACTTTTTCTTGCGCTTTTTCGCGAATCGAGCAGGTATTGAGCAGAATCAAGTCAGCCTCTTCAGGCTCAGCTGCCACATCATAACCGTGCGTTGCTTTGAGTAGATCAGCCATTTTTGCTGAATCGTACTCGTTCATCTGACAACCCCACGTTTTTATATATAACTTCTTACTCATAAACCTCTGTGCTCACTTGCTTATTGCGTTGATGACACCGCACACGATGACTACGTCTATAAAGGGCTGCTATTTTAGCCCGAACCAAGCCTAACTGCCAACTTTGTGACCAGTTTCTGCCTTGCGTCGCGTGCGAATGGCCAAATATCCCGCTACCGTAATAACGGCCGCGCCTAAAATCATACTGAAAGTAATGGGTTCGTCCCAAAACCAATAGCCCATAATTGCGGCAAAAATCACTGAACTGTAGGTGAAAACACCAACGCGAGCAGCTGGGGCAAGAGCAAAAGCTTTGGTCATACCCAGTTGACCAGCTACGGCCAATCCACCCATGGCGATGATACCGAGCCAATGTTCACTGGCAATAGATTCACCTCGCCAAATTAGTGGAATTGCAGAAATAACCGTCGCCAATGTCGAAAAATAGAAAACAATTTTACTCGAAGACTCGGTTGCCGACATCTGTCGGATCAAAGTTTTGGTGAACGCAGCTAAGCAGGCAGCAATAAATGCCACACCAATAATCGGCGACAACTGCGCTTGCGCTGGATTAAGGAATATAAACACCCCAATAAAACCGATGCCAATGGCTAGCCAAGTTTGCGCTAAAACTCGCTCGTTCAACCACAACCGCCCGATAATTGGAATGATAAAGGGCGACAATAGTAGCACTAAAGTTGCTTGTGCCAGCGGCAAATTGGCAATGGCATAGAAAAACAAATACATCGCGGCAAGCCCAGCTAAACCGCGTGTTAAATGGAAACGCCACGCTTTGGTTTTGAATGCGTCAGGACCTTTACGCCATAACCATGGCAGTAATACGACAAACGCCATTAAATTACGAAAAAACACTAATTGTTCTGACGGCAAATCAGTGCTCAAATACTTCACTAACGCACTGACGCCAGCAAAACAAAGTTCGGCGCCAAGTACTAAAGCAGAAGCGATCACCACCGTTCGTTGTGGGGTGTCCATAAAGTCCTTACGCGGTTGTTGCACCGCACCCAGAGAAGAGAAAAATGAACCGCTATCTTATCACGATCACTTTACTCACGTTGAGCAATGTTTTTATGACATTTGCTTGGTATGCACATTTGAAAAATATGGCTGACAAACCGTGGATAATTGCCGCCTTTGCGAGTTGGGGTATCGCTCTTATTGAATATTTACTGCAAGTACCCGCAAACCGAATTGGTTATGAAGTTATGAATCTTGGGCAATTAAAAATTTTGCAGGAAGTGATCACATTATCTGTATTTGTTCCATTCGCATTGTTTTACATGAAAGAGAAGCTAACCTGGGATTATTTATGGGCTGGGCTGTGTATTTGTGGCGCAGTATTTTTTATTATGCGAAGTAAGTTAACCGGTTAAATAGGTATTTTCATATGAACGTAGTCGTTGTCGGCGGTGGTATGGTGGGCGCTGGTGCTGCTGTTTCTTTAGCGAAACAGGGGCATCACGTAACCGTTATAGAAGCGGGCAAGGCTGCAGCAAGCGAGGGGGATTGGGATTTACGTATTTCATCCATTCACCTGCGCAATGTGGAGTGGCTAGAAGAATTAGCTACTTGGAGCAACATTCGCGCTGAACGCAAATTCATGTATACCGATTTAGCGGTGCAGACTGTTGATGGTCAACGGTTGAACTTTTCTAATACCGACGTTGATTGCTCAGCGCTTGGTGCAATGGTCGAAAATAATGCCTTGCAAGAAGCGTTATGGGGGCAATTCTCAGAGCACAATATTCGGGTATATAGCGAAACGCGTGTCGAGCAATTTGATTTAGCTGATCGCACTGTGGCGCTAAGCAACGGCGAGAAGCTCACATATGATTTGCTGCTGGGTGCCGATGGGGCGCAATCACAAGTGGCAAAGGCTGCCCAAATTGGTCAGCGTGGTTGGGACTACGATATGCATTGTATGCTTGCCATTGCAGACGTTGAACAGCCATTACCTGCGGCAACTTGGGAAGTGTTTCGTCACCAGGGGCCTTTTGCGCTGTTGCCATTAGGACCAAACCAAGCTTGTTTGATCGATTATCGCTCGCAGCAACAGTGGCAAGAATTTGCCGGTAATAGCGATGCGATAAAGCAAAGCTTGTGTGAAGTTTTTGCACCGCACATTGGTGCACACACCATCAGCAAGTTTGCGGGTTTTCCATTGCGGCGCCAACGTGCATTGCGCTACACCAGTCACGATTCTGTTGCATTGATTGGCGATGCCGCACATAGCATCCATCCATTGGCGGGCCAGGGCGTGAACTTAGGTTTTGCTGATGTGCAAGAACTCACAACGCAACTTGCCGCAAACTCTTTGCTGCAGGCATTAAAGAACTATGAACGGATTCGTATGCATGAAAATCAGCAAATGATGCGAGCGATGGATGCGATTCATGTGGGCTTTCGTTCGCAGCATTTCCTGCCTCGCGGTTTGCTGGCGGCTGGTTTGACGTTAGTGGATAGGGTCGCGCCAATGAAACGGCTACTAGTACGCAAGGCCATCGGCTTTTAAAGTGCAAAATCGATATTAGATATTGGATATTAGATATTAGATATTGGATATTAGATATTAGGGGATGGCCAACAAAAAAACGCTATTAGGTGTTAGCTAATATCGAATAGCTAATATCTAATAGCGTTCTTGCTGTTCATTGCGGTTCACCACCGAGGTGGTGCGGAGGGGGGGACTTGAACCCCCACGAGCGTTAGCTCACTAGCACCTGAAGCTAGCGCGTCTACCAATTCCGCCACCCCCGCAATACACAGGGGAAAAAATGGCTGGGGTATCAGGATTTGAACCTGAGAATGGCGGGATCAAAACCCGCTGCCTTACCGCTTGGCTATACCCCAACACTGGGTGCATCAAGAAGAGAGTGGCGATGGCTGGGGTACCAGGATTTGAACCTGGGAATGGCGGGATCAAAACCCGCTGCCTTACCGCTTGGCTATACCCCAACTGAATATACCGCCTGACAGTTTGAGTTGGTGCGGACGGAGAGACTTGAACTCTCACGCCGTGAGGCACTGGAACCTAAATCCAGCGTGTCTACCAATTCCACCACGTCCGCCCAAAAGGGTCTTTGATTGGTGGCTACGGCGAGATTCGAACTTGCGACCCCAGCATTATGAGTGCTGTGCTCTAACCAGCTGAGCTACGTAGCCAACATCAAATTTTCATCAAACTGCACTCGTTGAGTGCGGCGCGTATTATGCAAATCAGGGGCGAAAGCGTCAACCTCTTTTTCTCAAAAAATCCATGATTTCTGCGCGATTGCTTAAAAAACGGATAGTTTGCTTATTTAATCGACGACTAATCGACTAATTGATACGAAACTGTGGACACAACACGCACAATTTTTAAATGCGGCGTATTCGAGTCGCGATCGTAAATAGTGAATTGTCCCTGGTTCGCACTGCGGATTTTACCGAGCTGACTATCTGAGTGATCAGCAAAACGTAACGCAACCTCCCGGGCGTTACGGGCAGACTCCTCAATCATACTCGGTTTAATCGCATTGAGGCCGTTAAAGTGATATTCGACAGCACTGTCGTAATTATTGCCACTCAGGCTAACACCTTGTTTACCAAGTTCAGACAGTTGCTGGCGCAATTCACGAACGCGGTCGACTTTCTCTGTGTAAACCGTTAGCGTTTGTTCACCAGTGTAACGTAACCCAACATCTTCAGTAGCCCAACGTTCAGCCAGTTTATCGAGTACATTCGGTGCGGAAACCGAAAGCTCAGTTTCATCGAAGCCATTCACCAATAAAAATGCACGAATGGCTTGGATATCTTTATCGAGCTCTTCATAAATGGTGTTTTGCGTGTTGCCCGCGCGCACCACTTTTAATGGCCAAATAGCTGTATCCGCTTTAACTTCTCGCTCAGCCAAGCCCTTAACCTCAACGACACGGTCGAAATTACGAAAGCTTTGCACACTATTGCTTAGACCGAAACTTAGCAATCCAGCGCTGATAATTATCGCGACGGCAAAAACAATGCCGCTAATGTTGGCGCCACCGGTACTGTTTGAGTGAGAAGTTGTCATGGTTGTATCCTAGCGAATCGAAACGGTAAAAGTTACCACGGCAAGGCATCGCCGTTGCTGTGTTTAAATTGACCCGTGGTATCAATCGTTAGTTCATCGATACGCTGAATTAATCTTTCGGCTGCTGTGTCAGCACTGATATCACCTGCATTGTTAACCATTTCAGTTTGCACGAATCCTGGGTGGAGCATTGCCACCGCTATGCCGTCATCTTTCAAATCATTCGCCAGTGACACACCGGCGGCATTCAGCGCAGCTTTACTCATACGGTAACCATAATAGGCGCCAGAACCATTATCCGCCATTGAGCCCATGCGGCTGGTAATCATAATGACCTTACTGCCTTTGTGTAAGTTGTCTCGCAGCGCATCGGTCACGAGCAATGGTCCCATTGCATTCACTTTAAATTGTGCCTCAATGGTTGCGGTGGACAAGCTCCCGAGCTGTTCGCGCTCGAGCAAGCCAGCATTGTTGATTAAAATATCAATCGATTGTCCACTGAGTTGGTGGCCCAACTTAGAAATACTGTCTGAATTAGTGACATCAATATTCTCAATAATGCTCACTCCAAGCGCTTTGAGTGCCTCTGACGCCTTTCGACAAACTGCTGTGACTTTATCGCCGCGTTGCTTGAATTGTGTCGCAAGGGCTAAGCCAATACCGCGGTTAGCGCCAGTAATCACAATATGCTGTGTCATGTGTACTCCTTAAATTAAATTTTTAGGGTCGAGTAATTGTTCGAGTTTATCACGCGGAATATCGGTCATCTCTTCGGCGACATCAAGAATAGGGCGCTGTTGCTGATAGGCTTTTTTAGCAATCTCAGCCGCTTTGTTATAACCAATTTCACGATTTAATGCGGTCACCAGAATCGGATTTTTGGCTAAAGCTTCATTTAACCGATCGTGATTCACAGTAAAGTCGACGATTGCCTGATCAGCGAGCGCACGAGCGGCATTGCTCAGCAGTGCGATACTTTGTAATTGGTTGTATGCGATAACAGGTAACATCACGTTTAATTGGAAGTTACCTTGTTGCGCCGCAACGGTGATAGTTTGATGGTTACCGGCAACTTGTGCACAAACCATAGCTACGGCCTCAGGAATCACCGGGTTGACCTTGCCGGGCATAATGCTACTGCCAGGTTGCAACGCTTTGAGGCTAATTTCGGCTAATCCGGCAAGCGGTCCGCTATTCATCCAACGTAAATCATTGCTTATTTTCAACAGGACAGCACTAAGCGCGTTTAAGTGTCCGCTAATCATTAAATTAACTTCTTGCCCAGAAATTCCAGCAAACGGATTATCGCTAGCATGAAATTCTGTCGCCGTGCGCTGACTCAGAAAGTGACAGAAACGCTCACCAAAGTTCTTTGGCGCATTGATACCTGAACCAATAGCCGTGCCACCTTGCGGCAATCGACTTGCCGTCTTAATCGCTTGGTTCAATCCATCTTCAATATGCTCCAGCTGCGTACGCCAAGCATGTAATTCTTGCGCCATGCTTAAAGGCATTGCATCCATCAAATGCGTGCGACCCGTTTTTATAGTTTCCATCAGCGTACTGGCTTTGCGGGCTATCATTTGTCTCAGGTGGGCGAGCGCTGGTAAAAGTTGCTGGCGCAAATTTAGGACACTACTTACCAAAATTGTTGTCGGGATGACATCGTTGCTACTTTGGCTGGCATTGACATGATCATTCGGGTGAATCGACTCGTGGCCTTGGTGTTGAGCCAGCGATGCAATCACTTCGTTCATGTTCATATTAGTGCTGGTGCCAGATCCAGTCTGAAAAATATCGAGTGGGAACGCATCGTCAGCTTGCCCCGACAAAATGACCTCAACGGCAGCGTGAATCGCCTCGGCTTGCGGTTGAGTAATAGCTTTGGCTTCGAGGTTGGCATCTGCCGCGGCCGCTTTAACATGGGCTAGCGTGTAAATGAATTCGAGCGGGAAGTGCATGTTGCTTAGCTGAAAATTCTGCCGCGCTCGCTCGGTTTGTGCGCGCCAAAGAGCATGTTTAGGTACTTCTACTGCCCCCATGCTATCGGTTTCAGTGCGGGTTTCGCTGCGTTTGTTGCTAATCTTATCCATGTTTGCCCCCTACGGGTTAACAAATGTCGTGCATTTGTTTCATTCATTCAGGTAAGCTTATCTTAGTCGATTCAATTGAGTATTGAATCATAAGCTTATTTTTATAAGCACAATTTCTAAGCATTACTTTAAGCATGGGGACACAATGACCAAGTTTCAAATAACATTGCTCGTTATCATTGGGTTGGCCCATGGTTTACCTAGCGTTGCGGCACAAGAAAAGATCACCGCATCTGCACAACTCGAGGTAACGGTACTTGACCAAAATCAGCAACCATTATCGCTGGCAGTCGTTAGTGTGAATGGCGTGGCAACATCAGCCGACCCGTCCACAGCAGTTATGGATCAAGTTGATCGGTTGTTTGTGCCTTATGTACTAGCCATTCCACAAAATACCCGCGTAAAGTTTCCGAATAGCGATAATATAAGACATCAAGTGTATTCGTTTTCTGAAGCTCGACCATTTGAATTACCGCTTTATAGCAACCGTGAAGCACCCGAAATAAACTTTGATAAATCAGGTATTGCGGTGCTTGGCTGTAATATTCATGACCACATGCAAGCCTATATCTACGTGAGCCCGCATGGTCTTTCACGAACAACTGATGCAACCGGGCGCGTAAACATGCCACGCGGAGACAGCCAATTGCATGTTTGGTATCCATCACTCGCCAATACAATAACCGACGAAACCGTGGTCACGGTGGCAGCGGGGGAGACAAAAGTCACGGTCGTTTTGCCGGTGCAAGCACAACAGCAACAACCGCCCCCTATGTCGGCCTTACAACAACGATTTAATCAACGGAAAAACAATAATTAAATGAAAATAAAAAGTTTTCGTTCACGATTACTGTTGGTATTTACGGCGCTAGCGAGTGCTGTTTTACTGTTTGCGCTGATTGCTATTTGGCTAGCAACTTCGCAGCAATCTGAACGAACTCTGGAACGCGAATTGGCGGTTAGTGAGCGTGTTTTTGCCGAGCTCGTTGATGTTCGTGCACAACAGTTGCAACAAGCCGCCGAGGTATTAACGACAGATTTTGGTTTCCGCGAAGCAGTTGCCAGTGGCGATGAAAACACAATTGTTTCAGCGTTAGTGAATCATGGTCAACGCATTGGTACTGATCTGATTGTTGTGCAGACGCCACAAGGCGTCGAGATTGCCGCTACACATGCAGCACAATTACTGCCGTCATTAGCAGTATTGACGAATGCTCAAGCCAAAGCCCAGTTTGTTACTGTAGAAGAACAGATTTTTCAGATAGTGACAGTGCCCGTGAACGCCCCGAACCTGATTGCGTGGGCAACCTTGGGGTTTGCAGTTGACGATAAATTTGCGACATTGATGCGCCAATTAACTCATGCTGACATCACCTTTTTACATCGCAGTAGCGGGCTTATCTTTGCGACGAGTTTGCAAGCTGAATTGCGTGAACTCATGGCATCGAATGCCGGCTCTTTGCAGCAGGTGTTTGCGAAGAATGATATCGCCGCCCATATTTCACAGTTCAATGACAACAATGCCGCAGTAAACACCGAAACAGATTTGTTGATTGTATTTAGCACCGACAAGCTTGAAGCCACTCACGAGTTCCTTACTCTGCAACGCCAATATATTGGTATTGCCTTAGTCACTCTTTTATTTGCAGGAGTTTTAGCAACCATAACGGCACGCAAAATCAGTCAACCGATTACAGTGCTCACCGAAGCGACGAAAAAGCTTGGTGAAGGTGACTATCGAGCTCCTTTAACACTGCAGCGTGCTGATGAGTTCGGCGCCTTAAGCGATGCTTTTGAAGGAATGCGTCGTGGTATAGCTGAGCGAGAGAAACAAATTGTATTCCAACTCGAACACGATTTACTCACCGGTTTGCCCAATCGAGTGTCGATTCGCTCCTTGTTAAAACAGGCTATCGCATCGGCACAAAGTGGCTATGTTGTATTGTTGAACGTGGCGCGGTTCGGTGAGGTGAATGATCGGTTTGGTCAGCGTGTTGGTGATGAATTATTGCGCATGGTTGCGCAACGCTTGCGCGATGCGGTGCCGACAAATTGGCATGTTGGGCATCTGGGTGGTGACGAGTTTGTGGTTGTTGGCGAGTTGCAAAGTGAACCCCAAGTGGCGCAGTTGATTGCGGTATTAAAAAATGCGTTGGAGTTACCGTGGTGGCTTGAGGAAACGAGTTATTTACTTAGTTTCCACGCTGGCTACTTAGCTTTTCCACATGCCGCCGACGACGCTGATAGCATCCTTCGTCGGGCGCAACTATGTGCTCGCCAAGCGAAACGAGATAACCGCTTTGCAGTTGCCTACAGTCAAGGAATGGATGAGCAATACTTGCGTCGTTTACAAATTGTTCAAGCGCTACCTAGTGCCGTTCGTGAACATCGATTGCAACTGCATTTTCAGCCCAAATTATCGTGCCAATCAGGTCAAGTTATAGGGGTAGAGGCTCTGTTGCGTTGGCGCGATGAACAACTCGGTGTTGTGCGCCCCGATGAGTTTATTCCTTTAGCGGAGCAAACCGGCGAAATACAGCGTATTACCCGTTGGGTCTGTGCGGCGGCACTCGATCAATTGCAACTTTGGCATGAACAAGGCTTCGATTTAACGCTAGCAATTAACTTGTCGGCACTTGATTTACAGTGGCCTGAATTAGTTGAGTTTGTGACAACTGCAACGCATCAACGCGGGTTATCGCCAGCATCGATAACCTTGGAGGTTACCGAGAGTGCGGTCATGGTTGATCCTGAACAAGCCATATTGCGATTGCAGGAGTTACGAGAGGCTGGCTTTAAAATTGCAATCGATGATTATGGTACTGGGTATGCGTCATTAGCTCAGCTGAAACGTTTGCCAGCCGATGAATTAAAGCTCGATCGCTCATTTATTCAGAATATAGCAACCACACCAGAGGATGAAACGATTGTGCGCTCGACTATATTGTTAGCTCACGATTTAAACTTAACCACGGTTGCTGAAGGCATTGAAGAAGATGCCGCGTGGCAAGTTCTGAAACGGTTAGGCTGTGATTTAGTGCAAGGCTACTATTTTAGTCGACCGTTGGCTGCAGCGCAGTTTGAACGCTGGTGGCGTGACTACCATGGAGAGAATTCGAATGCATAGACAAACTAGCTTGCTTGCAGGGGTAGTGATAACCGCGGCAATGTTTTGCAGTCAGACTGCGATGGCCGATTTTGGCCGTATTATTGCAACGGGCGGTTTAACCTCGGTTGAAGGCAGTGGCGGAGGTGGATTAGTGCCCTGGGCGACATTATCAAGCTATGCTGAAGAGGGGCAGTGGGGCGCAACCGTTGCTTATAATCAAGCCGATGTCGATGACTATAAGTTAGCGGTTAAAGCGGCAACCGTGTCATTCGATAACCGTTGGGAGTTTAGTATTGCGCAACAGCAGTTTGATTTATTGCGCCTTGGAGGCAGCTTAAAGCAAGATATTTACGGCGTAAAATACCGACTAGCAGGCGATATTTTATATGGAGATTTACCCCAATTGGCGATTGGCTTACAACACAAGCGCAATCAATCATTTGAGCTACCGTCTGCGGTTGGCGCTAAAGATGATTCGGGTACCGATATTTACTTCAGCAGTGCGAAAGTATGGCTCGATGGTTTGTTTCATCGTACTTGGCTGGCAAATATCACACTAAGAGCAACCAAAGCGAATGAAATGGGCCTGCTTGGTTTTGGTGGTGATGTTAACGACAGTTATAAACTGCAGGGCGAGCTAGCCGTTGGTATGTTTATCAATCGGCATTGGGTGGTTGGTATGGAGTATCGGCAAAAACCAAATAATCTAGGCTTTGCCGAAGAACATGATTGGCATGATATTTTCGTTGGTTGGTTTCCGCATAAGCGCATCGCCGTCGCCTTGGCTTACACGCAACTAGAATCTATTGCCGGTGCCGATGATCAAGATGGAATTTATGGCTCCGTTCAAGTTACGTTTTAAGGAAACTTCTCATGCTTCGAGTCTACTTAGTTAGTTTAATTGTCCTGTTCATGTCGCCATTACATGCCGCTGAACAAAGGCTTTACGATGAGCTTGGCCAGCAGCAGGGTATTAGCCAACTGATGGAATTATTTGTGCTGGAAATAGCTGCCGACGAGCGCATTATTCATCACTTTGAAAACGTCGATATCGATCGTTTCCATCGCATGTTATCTGAGCACATTTGTGAGTTGTCCGGCGGACCTTGTGAGTACACGGGCGAGTCGATGGTCACGGTACACACCGGTATGAATATTTCGCGAGCGGAATTCAATGCTGTGGTTGAACATTTAATGACAGCAATGGATGAACAACAACTCCCAGTTAGTACACAAAACCGATTACTTGCTATACTCGCAGCATTCCATAAGGAAGTGATACATCAATAACAAGAATGAGAGCGAGTTTTCCCCGCCATGATAAAAATAAAAATACCGCATACATTAGTGCTGATGCTTTACATGATGATTGCTGCGTTGATCCTGACTTGGATTATTCCAGCCGGCGAATTTCAGCGAACGGTCAACGATATTGGACAAACAGTTGTTCAGCCAGGTACTTACACTGTGCTCGCAGAACAGCCCACATTGAGCCCATTGACCCTCTTTACCGTTATCCCTCAAGCCTTAGGTGACGCACAGGCGGTCATTTTCTTTGTGCTATTAATTGGTGGGGTGATGGGTATCTTGCGTGCAACCGGCATGCTGGATGCATTGATTGGTCTGCTACTAAAAAAATTCGCGGATAAAACCGGTTTGCTGATTCTGGGCGGCATGCTTACTTTTGGGATTTTTTCAGCATTAATTGGTGTCGCTGAAGAGTACCTTATTTTTGTTGCGATGTTGGTTGCGTTGTGTCGGGCATTGAAGCTCGATGGCATTACCGCCATGGGTATTTTGATTGTCGGTTATGGCATCGGTTATGGCTTGTCGCTTTTTAATCCGTTCACTTTACTGATTGCGCAAGCGGTTGCTGAAGTGCCACCAGCGTCGGGATTATGGTACCGACTTATGTTGTGGCCGATTTTGTTCGGGATTGCCTTCCATCATGTTTATGGCTATGCCAAGCGTGTCGCTGCTGATCCAAAAGCTTCGTTTTTAGCCGACATCACGCCAGCCAAAAGCGATGTTCGAGAGGAATATCCGGCACTTGATGGTCGCCACAAAATCATTTTATTGGGCTTTGTTGCAGTACTCGGTGTGCTTATTTGGGGGATTAAAGTACATGGTTGGTACCTGGTTGAGTTAAGTGCGTTATTCTTAGGTTTCGGTTTGTTTGCGGCAATCGTTGCTCAAATGAGTGCCAGCGAGGCGGCTAATAAGTTTATTGAAGGAGCCGCAGAACTTACTGCAACGGCATTATTAATTGGCTTTGCTCGATCAATTGCTATGATTATGGAGCAGGGGCAAGTACTTGATACGGTTATCTATTACCTAGCGATGCCGGTTGAGGCCTTTGGCGCATACTTTGGTGCGGTCAGTATGCTGGCGATTCAAAGTATACTTAATTTATTCATTCCATCAGGAAGCGGCCAAGCATTTGTAACCATGCCGATTATGGTGCCGATAGCGGATACTGCTGGTATTGGCCGACAAATCGCGGTACTCGCATTCCAAATGGGAGATGGCTTGATGAATATGATTGTGCCTACCAATCCTGTTCTCATGGGGATATTGGGCTTGGCTGGCGTTCCGTACGAGCGTTGGTTCAAATTCATTGCGCCATTGATGTTAAAGTTGTTATTCGCCTGCGCGATAGCAATGATTGTTGCTGTCGCGATTGGTTATCAATAACGAGACCCGGATAGACTTTGCGATATGGATAGTGCAACAACAATGCTTGAAAAAGCGCAAGATAATGCGGTACCGGAGGCTGTACCGCATTATTTAGTATCGACCCGCTGGTTGGCAGAGAACCTGAAAAAGAGTCATGTGCATGTCTTAGATGCAAGCATGAGGAAAGTGGTTGGTCGCACGCCGCTTGACTACAACGAACTCACGGTTATTCCTAATTCAGTTCATTTGGATTTAGAGCAGCGCCTCACAGATACTACCGCATCGTTGCCAAATACCTTTCCGTCAGCAGAACAGGTGACGCTCGCCCTGCAAGAATTGGGAATTAACAAAACCGATACCGTGGTGTTATACGACAACCAAGGAATTTATTCGGCTCCTCGAGCCTGGGTGATTTTTAAAGCCATGGGCTTTAAAAATGTCTTTATCTTGGACGGTGGTTTGCCGCAATGGCTATCGGATAATTACCCTGCTGCAACAGAGCACTCACTCCCACGCACGGCACGCGGTAATTTTGTTACTAAGTTCGATAAAAGTTGGCTAGTGACCTCAAAAGACGTACTCAAAGCCACGCAAAGTGGTTCAAGTAGTATTATTGATGCCCGCTCGCCGGATCGCTTCAACGGCTTAAAGTCAGAACCGCGAGAGGGTATGCGCAGTGGGCACATTCGTAGCTCATTCAACTTGCCATTTCTCGATGTATTGGATGACAATCGCTATCGCAAGCCAGATGAGCTTGAAGAGCTTTTTATTTCACTCGTTGGACCGAAATCACCTCACCTAATTTTGACCTGTGGTTCCGGTATTACAGCGTGTATTCTATTGGTAGCAGCAAGAATAGCGGGTTTTACTGAAGTACAACTCTATGACGGGTCATGGTCCGAATGGGGCGCCAATTCTCAGCTCCCCATCGAACCAAACTCTTCTTCGAATAACTAATATCTAATATCTAATATCTAATATCTAATATCTAATATCTAATATCTAATATCTAATATCTAATATCTAATATCTAATATCGCTCTTGCTCTCTAAACATTAAAGCGGAACAAGATCACATCGCCGTCTTTCACGATATAATCCTTACCTTCCTCGCGACGTTTACCCGCTTCTTTCGCGCCTTGCTCACCCTTAAACTGAATGTAGTCGTCAAAACCAACAACCACAGCGCGAATAAAGCCTTTCTCGAAGTCGGTGTGAATTTTACCAGCAGCTTGCGGTGCCGTTGCGCCAACTGGGATAGTCCAAGCGCGAACCTCTTTCACACCAGCAGTGAAGTAGGTTTGTAGGTTCAACAACTGGTAGCCGCCGCGAATAACCCGATTCAAACCTGGCTCGGTAAGACCCAAATCCGCCATGAATTCTGCCTTTTCTTCGTCATCAAGCTCCGCAATTTCTGACTCAATTTCAGCACAAACAGGCACCACAATGGCATTCTCTTTGCTGGCGATTTCGCGCACTTTATCGAGGTACGGGTTATTCTCGAAGCCATCGTCGTTCACGTTGGCGATATACATGGTTGGTTTCATAGTCAGCAAGTTGTAGCTACGAATCGTGGCTTTTTCATCGTCTGTTAACGTCACAGAACGAGCCATTTCGCCGCTTTCAAGTGCTGGCAATAATTTTTGTAATACTGCAATTTCAGCTGCAGCTTGCTTATCGCCACCTTTGGCTTTTTTACCTTGACGATGAATCGCCTTTTCAACGCTATCCAAATCGGCGAGGGCAAGCTCGGTATTAATCACTTCAATGTCTTCAGCTGGGTCAACCTTACCCGCCACGTGAACAATGTTGTCGTTCTCAAAGCAACGCACAACGTGACCAATTGCATCGGTTTCACGAATATTTGCAAGGAATTGGTTACCTAATCCTTCACCTTTTGAGGCGCCTTTCACTAATCCGGCGATATCCACAAACTCCATGGTGGTTGGCACCACGCGTTGTGGATTAACAATTTTAGCCAGTTCGTCGAGGCGTGGATCGGGTACTGCAACAACACCCGTATTTGGCTCAATGGTACAGAAAGGGAAGTTTGCAGCTTCAATACCTGCTTTAGTCAGCGCGTTAAACAGCGTTGATTTACCTACGTTCGGCAAGCCGACGATACCACACTTGAATCCCATGCTTATTTCTCTCTCTGTGCTTTGAAACTATGTAAATACTGTGTTGCCGCGCGCAGATCTTGCTGCATTAAAATATCGATGCTGCGGCAGGCTTCCGTAATGGTATCGTCCATCAAGTGTTGATCAGCTTGTGGCGCTTTCCCGAGCACCCAACCGGTGACTTTAGTTTTGTCACCTGGATGACCGATACCGATACGTAAGCGATGAAAATCTTGAGTTCCCAATCGTGCAACAATGTCCTTGATACCATTGTGTCCGCCTGTGCCACCGCCGGTTTTAAACTTCGCCACGCCAGGTGGTAAATCGAGCTCATCATAGGCAACTAATATTTCATGCGGCTCAATTTTATAGAAGTTAGCGAGGGTTGCGACAGCGTTGCCGCTTCGATTCATAAATTGCATTGGCAGCAACAGACGTAAATCCATGGCGCCTTTTTGAATACGAGCGGTGTGTCCGAAAAATTTGGTTTCAGGCTGGAGTGTTTGGCCATGCATGCGAGCATATTGCTCGACTAACCAAAAGCCTGCATTGTGTCGGGTTTGGGAGTATTCGGGGCCTGGATTACCCAGGCCCACGAGTAAGCGAATGGTCGACATAAGACCTTATTCAGCGTCTTTGTCTTCTTCTTTCGCTTCTTTAGCGGTCGGAACTTCAGCTGATACTTCTTCAGTTTCTTCCGCTTCTTTTTCTACACGCGGAGCAGTGATTGATACAACTGCTTGGTCGTGGTCTTCACCTTTAGTCAGCTCAACTAATTCAACGCCTTTAGGCATGTTTAAGTCAGTTAAGTGCAAGGTTTCGCCCAACTTCAAGTTCGCGATATCTACTTCAACGTACTCTGGCAGATCTTTTGGCAAGCAAGAAACTTCTAAGTCTGCAATGTGGTGAACCACAACGCCGCCTTCTTGTTTCACGCCAACAGCACTTGCTTCGTTAACGAAGTGAACTGGAACGTGAGTATGAAGTTTTTGACCTTTAACAACACGTTGGAAATCCAAGTGAGTTAATTTTGGCTTGTACGGGTGACGTTGAACGTCTTTCAAGATTGCTTCGTGCTTCTTGCCGTCGATAACCAAAGTCAAAATGTGCGAGTAGAAAGCTTCGTGGTCAGCCATGTTGTTCACTTTGTTGTGATCCAACGTGATTGATACCGCTTCTTTATCGGCACCGTATAAAATTGCAGGCACTTTTTCCGCACGACGCAGGCGGCGGCTCGCACCTTTCCCTGTATCCGTACGGAGTTCTGCTTGAATAGTAAAATCGATAGTTGACATGTGGAGTGTCTCCGTTAAATAAAAATAAGCCGGATATTCGCGACCAAATACCCGACGTGTTCCTCAAAAACTTGTTTTGCTTATTTGAGGGCGCGGAATATTACCACTGGCGCCCTCAAAATTCAATCAATACTCGAACATTGCCGAGATTGATTCTTCGTTGCTGACGCGGCGTAGCGCTTCAGACAGCATGCCACTTAAGGTTAATTGATGTACCTTATCGAGCGCCTTCATTTCTGGGCTCAATGGAATACTGTCAGTGACCACGACGCGATCGATGTGCGAGTCACGAATGTTTTCAAACGCATTGCCTGAGAATACTGGGTGCGTAGCATACGCAAATACCCGACGCGCGCCATTTTTCTTCAATGCTTCTGCGGCTTTACATAAGGTACCGCCGGTATCAATCATGTCGTCAACAATGATGCAGTCACGATCTTGAATATCACCAATGATGTGCATAACTTGCGATTCGTTGGCACGCGGGCGACGTTTATCGATAATGGCCAAGTCAATGTCGTTGAGCAACTTGGCAATTGCACGAGCTCGCACAACACCACCAATGTCAGGTGATACGACAACTGGGTTATGGAAGTCTTGCTGGCGCAGATGTTCCATCAATACTGGGCTACCGAATACGTTGTCGACCGGTACATCGAAGAAACCTTGAATCTGTTCAGCATGCAAATCAACCGTTAACACGCGGTCGACACCAACGCTCGACAAGAAGTCAGCAACAACTTTCGCAGTGATTGGTACGCGCGCAGAGCGAACACGACGGTCTTGGCGTGCATAGCCGAAATATGGCATGACGGCGGTAATACGACCCGCTGAAGCACGACGCAATGCATCCACCATGACGATAAGCTCCATTAAGTTATCGTTGGTAGGGGCACACGTTGATTGAATAATGAAAACGTCAGAACCACGAACATTCTCGTTGATCATGACACTGATTTCACCGTCGCTAAAACGGCCTACTTCAGCATCACCAAGTTTGATATATAGGCGGTCGGCAATTTTTTGGGCGAGTTCTGGCGTCGCATTGCCAGCAAAGAGCTTCATGTCAGGCACACTAAACCTCAGTCTTGTTGGTTAGGTTCACAGTTGAAGCCTGCCGCAGTTGCTGGCAGACCGGGTTTTCATTGAGACCTCGCGCGACAAACCCTGTCCATTGTGCAGGCATCCTTTCTAGCGCAGCACGGGCATCTGTCTCGTTCTCAAAGCGACCGAAGATGCATGCACCTGTGCCAGTCAACCGAGACGGCGCGTATTCTACCAACCAGTCGAGGGCCTTGGCAACTTCTGGATAGAGTTGACAGACCAGCGCTTCGCAATCGTTACTGGTATTTTCCCAACTCCAATTTGGCCAATTCAATGGCAAATGTTGGCGCGGTAGGTCGGGGTGTTTAAAAATACTTGGGGTACTAATTTGAACGCCCGGATGAATAACCAAATACCACGGGCAGGGCGGTTGTGCCGGTTGTAAAAATTCGCCAACACCTTCCGCAAAAGCTGCTTGTCCGCGCACAAATACTGGGACATCAGCACCAAGTTGCAAACCTAATTCTGCAAGTTGGGTGTCGCTTAAAGGCAGCTGCCAGAGATGCCGTAGTGCCAATAATGTGGTTGCTGCATCGGATGAGCCACCACCTAAACCGCCACCAAACGGGAGCTTTTTATGAATATGTATATGCACGCCAGGTCGTGTTTTGTGGGCATGCTGAGCCAATAAGTGCGCTGCTTGAAGTACCAGATTATCAGCGCTTTCCAACGTTGGCTCAGTACAACTTAAAGTGATTTCAGAGTCATCACGCAAGGTAAATGATAATTCATCGCCAAAGTCGATAAACTGGAACAGCGTTTGTAAGTTGTGATAGCCATCAGCGCGCTGACCAACAATGTGCAAAAATAGGTTTAACTTGGCAACCGCCGGCAAGGTTAGAAGCGCCATTGTGACACCTGCAATTTCAGCCGCCAAGCATCGGTTGTTAGGTTAATATTGTACGGCAAAAATATCCCATCGGTCAGTTCATACTGCCCGAGTTGTGCGCGCCAAAGTTGATCGGCGGCAACCATAGTAAAGTCTGAGAGCAACGCATATTGTTGTTGCTGGTATTGTTGCAGTTGGTATTGCTTTTGCACCATTTCAGGTAACTCGCGACCCGTGACAATAGCGCTAATCTGATTCACCGGTAAATCCAATCGAAAATATTGCCACAGTAATTCTTGCGCGGTTGTGGCACGATATTCTTTGCCATCTTCGTCTGTGAGCAAAGCGACACCGTTAGCCTGTTCCAGCTTTGCCAAGGTGCCGCGTAGCGGGTGAGAGAAGCGCATGGTGAGTTGCTCAGCGCTTGAATACCAATCGATGTAAAGACCATGGCGGTCGTCGGCGCGTAAGTCAAATAGCGCCATTTGTCCACTTAATCGCCAGTTGGCTAAGTTTTTGAGTTGTTGCTGTTGTGCAGCAACTGCCGCGCTATCGACATCTGATACGCTGGGTGGCTCGGGAACGCTGCTACAGGCAGTCAACCAAGCACTTGTGAGTACTACTAAAAGGAGACGTTTCATTGGTTTTGCTATCCCTGTTCGTGCGCTTTTCATCATGCGGGCTTTCACGTACAATTGCCAGCGTTTCGCAGTAGTTAGAGGCTCGCAATTTTTCGTTATTATGACCATTTTCGCGCTAGGTGTTAACCATAAAACAGCTTCCGTATCGTTACGGGAGCAAATCGCCTTCTCGCCAGAGCAGCTACACCAAGCGCTGCAAGCTTTGCGTGAACAGACGGGCGTGGCTGAAGCGGTTATTCTGTCCACCTGTAATAGAACTGAATTGTACTGTCATGGCGCAACCTCGACGGATATGTTGATTGGTTGGTTAGCTGGGTACCACCGCATTCCGTTAGAGCAATTACGTGAGCATTGCTACACCTACGAAGATGGCCCAGCTATTGAGCATTTGATGGCGGTAGCTAGTGGGCTTGATTCGTTAGTTCTGGGCGAGCCGCAAATTCTTGGCCAGGTTAAGCAGGCCTATCAATTTGCTCGAAACCAAGCCAGTGTCGGAAGCGTGCTTGAACGCTTATTCCAAAGTACGTTTCGCGTTGCAAAAACGGTTCGCAGTGAAACCAAAGTCGGTGAAAATGCCGTTTCCGTTGCGTTTGCAGCAGTCAACTTGGCGCGGCAAATTTTTGCTGAATTACCAGAATCGCGTGTGTTATTGGTTGGCGCCGGCGATACTGCCGAGTTAGTCGCACAGCATTTGACCGAGCACGGCGTGAAGCAATTGATGGTTGCCAACAGAACGCTGGCGCGAGCGAATGCTGTGGCTGAACAGTTTCATGGTCAGGCACATACACTGGGTGAGTTACCCGAACTACTACCGCAAGCTGATATCGTTATTAGTTCGACCGCAAGTCCGCTGCCGATTATCGGCAAAGGTCTGGTTGAAAAGGCATTGAAAGCTCGCAAACGCCAACCGATTCTCCTGATTGATTTGGCGGTACCACGGGACATTGAAGAGCAAGTCAACGAATTAGACGACGCCTTCTTGTACACCGTTGATGATTTGCAAGGCATTATCACTGAAAACCTGCGCAATCGTGAAGAAGCCGCTGCCGAAGCGAAAGTTATAATTGCCGAGCACTCCGAAGCGTTTACGGCGTGGTTGCGTCAACTTGATCATGTTGATGTGATTCGGGATTATCGTCAGCGCACGGAGCAAATGGCCGCAGAGCAATTGTTGCGTGCTCGAAACCAGTTGGCAGCAGGTAAAAACGCTGATGATGTACTCGCGGAATTAACCCAAAGATTAACCAAACAATTTCTTCACCAGCCGACGCGTATGATGCGTGATGCTGGCGCCGCAGGTGATTTTGAGACCTTGGCGGTATTTCAAAAATTAATAGCAGATGACGAGTAAGGTCCTCACCGCATGATGAATCCTTCGATTATTCGAAAACTAGAAGCGCTGCTTGAGCGCTATGAAGAAGTACAACACTTATTAAGTGACCCGGGTGTTATTGCGGACCAAGATAAGTTTCGTGGCTTGTCGCGAGAATATTCGCAGCTTGAAGAGCTGGTGAAATGTTTTACCAGCTACCAACAAGCGCAAGCGGATGAAGCCGCGGCGCAAGAGATGATGCAAGAAGACGACGCTGAAATGCGCGAAATGGCAAAAGTTGAATTGGATGAAGCACAAGCGAAACAAGAAGAGCTTGAGCAAGAACTACAGATTTTACTGTTACCGAAAGATCCAAACGATGATCGCCCTTGTTATCTTGAAATCCGTGCTGGTGCTGGTGGTGATGAAGCGGCGATTTTTGCTGGTGACTTGTTCCGTATGTACAGCCGTTATGCTGAGCAACATGGTTGGCGTGTGAGCATGGTGAGCTGTAACGAGGGTGAGCACGGCGGTTTTAAAGAAGTTATCGCTCACGTATCGGGTGATGGTGCCTATGGTCGCTTTAAATTTGAATCCGGTGGCCACCGCGTACAACGTGTACCGGAAACAGAGTCACAAGGGCGTGTCCACACATCCGCATGTACAGTCGCGGTGTTACCTGAAGTGCCAGAAGCTGAAGCCATCGAAATTAACCCAGCGGATTTACGCGTGGATACCTTCCGTGCGTCGGGCGCTGGTGGTCAGCACGTTAACCGAACTGACTCAGCGATTCGGATCACGCATATTCCGACAGGATTTGTGGTGGAATGTCAGGACGAGCGCTCGCAGCACAAAAACCGTGCGAAAGCGATGTCGGTGCTTCAAGCTCGATTACAACAGGCAGAAGACGAAAAACGTCGTCTCGAAGAACAATCTACCCGCCGTAGTTTGGTTGGTAGTGGCGATCGTTCAGAGCGTATTCGCACGTATAACTACCCACAAGGCCGTGTCAGCGATCACCGCATCAATTTGACGTTGTATCGCTTAGATGAAGTTTTGGAAGGGGCACTGGATTTGATTTTGGATGCCATCGTGCAAGAACATCAAGCCGATCAGCTTGCAGCGCTTGCTGAGAATCAATGATAAAGACGCCAATGACAATTGCAGAAGCATTGCGCTGGGCGACGCAACACATGACGCTTAGCGAAACCCCAAAGCTTGATGCAGAAGTGTTATTGGCGCATACCATTAAGCGTGATCGTACCTATTTGTTTACTTGGGCTGACCGAATTCTCGAACCGTTACAGCAAGAGCGTTTCGAGCAACTGGTACAGCGCCGCAAGCTAGGTACGCCGGTTGCTCATTTGGTAGGACAACGCGAGTTTTGGTCGCTACCATTGACTGTCAATGACAGTACCTTGATACCGCGCCCAGACACCGAAGTTTTAGTCGAACAAGCATTAAACCTACCAATGCCATCAGCGGCTACAGTACTTGATTTAGGTACTGGCACCGGCGCAATAGCGCTGGCATTAAAAAGTAGTCGCCCGCAATGGCAGGTGTGGGCAGTGGATAAAATGGCTGCGGCCGTTGCGTTGGCGCAGCAAAATGCACAAACGCTTAAACTTTCTATTTCGATAACTCAAAGTGATTGGTTTGACGCTTTAGAACCGCAGCAAAAGTTTGACCTGATTGTGTCGAATCCGCCGTATATTGATGCAAATGATCCGCATTTGGCACAGGGTGATGTACGCTTTGAACCGAAAAGCGCATTAGTTGCTGCAAATAATGGTTTGGCAGATATCGAAACGATTATTCAGGGTTCGAAACAATATTTACGCAGCGAAGGGTGGCTGCTCATCGAGCATGGTTGGACGCAAGCTGCAGCCGTTCGTGAACTGATGCAACAAGCACAGTTTAAAGCGGTTACGAGTATTCGTGATTATGCTAATCTGGAGCGAGTAACGATGGGACAGTGGAGTACTACCGATGGCCAATGATTTCATTTTCGCTGAAGAAAACGATCAAGAAGAAGTACCTGACAACACAACTGAAGCAGGTTGGAAGGTATTGATTGTTGATGATGAGCGTGAAGTGCATGCGGTAACCCGCTTAGCCTTGATGGACTTGGTATTTGAAGGCAAGGGTTTGAATTTTCTCAGTGCGTATTCACGTCGTGAGGCGGAGCAACTGATTTCTGAGCACGACGATATTGCGATTGTGCTGCTTGATGTTGTGATGGACACCGATGACGCTGGTTTGCAGGTCGCCAAATACATTCGCGAAACCGTTGGTAACCGCACCAGCCGTATCGTGTTACGCACTGGTCAGCCGGGTCAAGCGCCCGAACGCTCGGTAGTTATTAATTATGATATCAATGATTACAAAGCGAAAACCGAATTAACTGCGCAAAAGCTATTTACCTGTGTGATGTCGGCACTGCGTTCGTATCGCGACATCATTCGCGTTAAAGAGCAACTCGAACGAGTTGAGCATGAGTTGAGTTTTTACCAAACTTGGCTGCTTGAACACCAGCCGCAAGTGCGTCAGCAAGTTGCTGATGCCTATCAACGTTTAACCGAAAATAACGATTAAAAAGGACGTTCTTGATGTCATTCATAGCTCTAAAACACCTCCATGTCACCTTTGTGGCCATAAGTGTGGTATTATTCATGCTTCGTTTTTTCTGGCGCAGCATTGGCGCCGGCATAGCGAATCAAAAGTGGGTAAAGATAGTACCGCACATTATCGACACCGGTTTGTTGTTGACGATTGTCGGTATGTTGATTCACTGGCAGATGTGGCCGTGGGAAACACCATGGTTGATTAATAAAATCATTGGTTTGTTAGGCTATATTTTGTTTGGCTTGGTAGCGATGAAGGCATCGGTGAGCTGGCTGCGTTATGTCGGTTTTGTTGGTGCGCTGAGCTGGATTATGTTCCTGCTTCACATCGCGTTCAGCAAACAAGCACTGATTTAATAAAGCGTTATTCGTTATTCGTCCGCTACGCTGTTCGTCCGCTTCGCTTTTCGAACAGTGCGCAGCACGCACGAACAGTGAGCATAGCGAACGTACGAATAACGAATAACGAATTAAGGGTTTATGCGTTTTTCATATTTAGAACATGTTGCTCATGAAATTCTCCCAACTATCGAAATAGTGTGGGAGATTAGCCGTACCTTTCATTCTGATAGTGACCAGTACGTTAGTGATTATTATCAACAAATACGTGAGATGACGCATAAACATGAAGCACTCGCAGGTATTGAAAAACTGCAAGCGGTGATTCAGGACTTTTATTTCGATTTAGGGTTTAGTGATGCGCCGGAGCCGGTTGTTGGGGCGCAGCGCATCCTCCTTGATCGAGTGATTGGCTACCGTACCGGTTTGCCGATTAGTTTGGCGTTATTACTGCAAGAAACAGCGGCTTATGCTGGCATTCAAACTGAGTTGGTGGATTTTCCTGGCTATCCGTTATTGCGATTTGATTTTGACCATGAAAGCTATTTTGTTGATCCATTGCACGGCGAATTGTTAGAAGGCCAGCAAGTGCAAGAACGGTTCGAAGATGTCACCGATGATGCGCTTGAATTTTCGTGGGACATGTTTGAGGCGGCGGATCAAAAGACGATATTGATGCGCTACTTAACTGAGCTAAAGCATGCCATGATTCATGATCGTGAATTTGCGAATGCGCTAACGGTGGTGCACATGCTACTGGCCATATCCCCGGATGACCCATACGAAATACGTGACCGCGGTTATGTGCTCGAGGAACTCGATTGTCAACAAGCAGCAGTTGACGATTACCAGTATTTTGTCGAACAATGCCCAGATGATCCAAGCGCACAGCTGTTGCGCTTGCAGTTAGAAACGTGGGCGGCCCCCCAGCACGTCCTTCATTAAAATAAAAAATAAAAGGGGTTCTTGTGGAAAGCTCTGCATTGATTACCAATGACGGTATTATTTTTGGTTTGCTCGCCGTTATTCTCGGTCTTATTTTCTACACGCAAACCAGTTCAAATAGTTTTTGGCAGAAGTTTTATAAATGGGTTCCGGCCCTGCTGCTTTGCTATTTTATCCCTTCATTATTGAACACTTTCGGTGTTGTTGATGGTGCCAATACTGGCATCTATCCATTAGTTATGGATTATCTGTTACCGGCGTGTTTGGTGTTGCTCACCTTGAGCTTAGACTTAAAAGCGATTTTACGTCTCGGTCCTAAGCTACTGATTTTGTTTTTGACCGGTACCGTGGGTATCGTTATCGGTGGCCCCATTGCGCTATTAATTGTTAGCGCTATTTTCCCTGAAATGCTTGGTGGCGCTGGGCCTGACGCCGTATGGCGCGGTATGACGACAATTGCCGGCAGTTGGATTGGTGGCGGTGCCAACCAGGCGGCAATGAAAGAAGTCTATGAAGTGGGCGGTGAGATTTTCTCAGCAATGGTTACCGTCGATATTATTGTTGCCAATTTATGGATGGCCGTGTTGCTGTATATGGCTGCCAATAACAAGGCAATCGATAAGCGTATTGGCGCGGATACTAGCGCCATTGAAGCGATTAAACAGCGTATGGAACAGTACGAAGCTGAACATCGCCGTGAATCAAAACTACCTGATCTGATGTTTATTGTGGCGGTGGCATTTGGTGTCACTGGCTTGTCGCATTGGGGCGCCGATGTCATCGCACCGTATATTGCTGATAATGTGCCAGCGCTCAAAGACTTTAGCCTCGACAAGAAATTCTTCTGGTTGATAGTGATTGCGACGACGGTTGGTGTCGCTCTGTCATTTACGCCAGCTCGTAAGCTCGAAGGTGTTGGTGCATCGAAGTACGGTTCGATGTTCGTTTATATTCTTGTCGCCACAATTGGTTTGCATATGGATGTGACAGCCATTGTCGATGTGCCGAAGTATTTCCTAATTGGTGCTATCTGGATGATTATTCATGCCAGTTTAATGCTCATAGTTGCGCGTTTATTAAAAGCGCCGGTGTTTTACATGGCGGTCGGTAGCCAGGCAAACGTCGGTGGCGCAGCATCTGCACCGGTTGTTGCATCGGCATTTCATCCGTCTTTAGCGCCAGTTGGTGTGCTTCTTGCTGTGTTTGGTTATGCGTTAGGCACCTATATGGCCTATATTTGTGGTCAGATTTTGCGGGTTATTGCTGCCGGATAAGCAGCCTCCGCGCAATAGATAAATAAAGGAATGTAACGTGATAAACACGCAAGTAATCAAAGTTGGCGACGTGCAAGTGGGTAACCACTTGCCGTTTGTGTTGTTTGGCGGAATGAACGTATTGGAATCACGCGATTTAGCAATGCGCATCGCTGAACATTATGTTGAAGTCACCACGCGTCTTGGTATTCCGTATGTATTTAAGGCAAGCTTTGATAAAGCGAATCGTTCGTCTATTCACTCATACCGTGGCCCGGGGCTGGATAAAGGCTTAGAGATTTTCGCGGAAATTAAACGTACCTTTAACGTACCGGTTATTACTGATGTACACGAGCCGTACCAAGCTAAACCTGTGGCAGAAGTAGCAGATATCATTCAGTTACCGGCGTTTTTAGCGCGCCAAACTGATTTGGTTGTGGCAATGGCTGAAACCGGTGCGGTGATTAACGTTAAGAAACCGCAATTCCTTGCTCCTCATGAAATGCGCCATATTCTGAAGAAATTCGGCGAAGCGGGTAATCACAATGTGATTTTGTGTGAGCGGGGTAGTTGTTTCGGTTACAACAATCTTGTCGTTGATATGCTGGGAATGGATGAAATGAAACAGATGGCGCCGGTGATGTTTGATGCAACGCATGCATTACAGCGCCCAGGCGGCCGTGAAGATTCAGCCGATGGTCGTCGTGCACAAGCCGCGGTGCTTGCGCGTTCGGGCATGGCTCTTGGTTTAGCCGGATTATTCATTGAAGCGCATCCTGATCCTGATCAAGCGAAATGTGATGGCCCGTGTGCGTTACCGTTAGCGAAACTTGAACCATATTTACAACAAATGAAAGCAGTTGATGAACTGGTGAAAGGATTTGCAACGCTCGATACCAGCAATTAATTACGTGAAATACTGATTAAGAAGGTGCTCCGTGTGAAACACATTGAGCGCCTTTTTTGTGATGGGTTATTGCGGTCGAACAATATAAAACGCGTGCTTTTTGTCTTTCGAGTTTGAGATCATCACGCTCTGATAGCCAGTATTAAACCACGGTGAATTGACTATTTGCTTATGAAATTTTTGCATGTGGTCAATCGGGGTGTCGATGCCGGTAAATTCAACGCGGCATACTGTTGTCCGACATTCGACGCCAGCTAATGTTGCGCCTTGTAATTCCTCGTTTTCATCGTATAAACGCACAATACTATCTTGCATCATATATGCCCAATCTTGGTCGATCGATTCGGTGTGAATCCGCTGTTGCACTTCATCAACATCAATTGCATTGCGCATTACTTCTTCGATTTCCCGTTGATGTTCGCTTTTAGTGGTGCGATCAGAACTAACCGGTTGCTCAATTCGACGCTCAATGGCAACGGTCTCTATGTCCTGTTGTTCGTCAGGTGCAGTCGCATCGGTTAGGTCAGTGGTTGTGATGGTGGCTTCAACTTCAGCATTGTTGTTGGCAATAACTTCCTTTTCTACCACAATTTGTTTGGTTAATTGCGACGATGCTAGCGACGATTGAGTGGTTTCTGGGGAGTTCCAAAGCAAGTAAAGAAGTACGGCAATTATCGCTAAATAAATTCCATGCATGGCTTTTGTCATTGTTATATTTTCATCCTTTTATTCTCTCCCTTATATTCTCTTCCTTTGGCTTGCGCTCATACACAAACTGATTTAAATTAAAACGCATGTTTAAAATGTGCGTTCTAAACGTGCGAAACGAAGAAGAGAGACACGTTTGTATGGCAAAGCGAGTATCAACAAAAGATAAAATACTGAATGCTGCGGAGGCGTTGTTTGCTGAACATGGGTTTGAGCAGACATCATTACGTCAAATTACCGCAGATGCAGAGGTAAATCTCGCTTCGGTTAACTACCACTTTGGCTCAAAGAAGGCTTTGATTCAAGCTGTGATGGCGCGTTATCTGGAAGTTTTAATGCCAGCCCTTGAGCGGGAACTGATTCAACTGGCTGAGCAGCCTCAGGTGAGCACGCGAGCAGTGTTTGATTGTTTTCGCGCACCGTTAAATGAGCTGCGCGAGGTTAGAAAACATGGGCCGACCATATTTTTGAGCCTATTGGGTTATGCCTATGCGGATATCCAAGGTCATTTGCGTCGCTATACCATGGATCATTTTGGCGATGTCATGCAGCGGTTGTTGGCCACATTGCATTTAGCAAATCCGCAATTGAGTCCAGTTGATATGTTCTGGCGCTTGCACTTTGTGTTAGGCGCGACAGTCTTTGCGCAAGTTTCTGGCCCAGCATTGCGTGAGATTGCTGCGGCAGACTTTGGTGAGGCTATTGAAGCCGATCAAGTCATTGACCGATTGATTCCGTTTTTGGCCGGTGGTGTGGACGCACTCACCGAATAATGGACTATGCTTTATTGGGGCATGGTTTTCTGCCCGTTGTACCGAAAGGTTAAGGTGTTTTGAGATGGAAATTATTATTCTGTTAGTCGTTGTGGTGGTATTGCTTGTTGCTGTACCCGATATTCGCCGCAGCTTAATTACGCGACCAGCATTTGGCTTCTTCAAACGCGTGTTACCGCCGTTGTCACCAACTGAGCGCGAAGCCATGCAGGCTGGCGACACCTGGTGGGACGCAGACCTATTTAGTGGTCGTCCTGATTGGCATAAGTTTCACCAAACCAAAGCGCCACAATTCACGGAAGCTGAACAAGCATTTATTGATAATCAACTCGAAACTTTGTTGGCAATGCTCGATGATTTTCGAATTGTGCAGCAAGATGCTGACTTGCCAAAAAAGGTCTGGGATTACATTCGTAAAGAGAAATTCTTTGCGATGATTATTGGTAAAGAATTTGGTGGCCTCGATTTCTCACCAGCGGCTAACTCGCATATCGTTTCGCGTATTGCAACGCGTTCGATTAGTGCTGCGGTATCCGTCATGGTGCCAAACTCATTGGGGCCGGGCGAATTACTAACGCATTATGGTACTGAAGAGCAAAAGAATTATTGGCTGCCACGTTTAGCTGATGGCACTGACATTCCTTGCTTTGCACTGACCGGCCCAGAAGCTGGCTCAGACGCCGGTGCAATTCCAGATACCGGTATTGTCTGCAAGGGTGAGTTCGACGGCAAAGAAGTGGTCGGTATTCGCTTAAATTGGAGTAAGCGTTATATCACGCTCGCGCCGGTAGCGACAGTATTAGGGCTCGCATTTAAACTTTATGATCCAGATGGTTTAATGGGTGAGCAAAAAGATATCGGCATCACGTGTGCATTAATTCCAACGAATCATCCAGGTGTTGAAACTGGCGAACGTCACTTGCCGTTAAACCAAGCGTTTATGAACGGTACAACTTACGGGAAGGACGTATTTATTCCGCTTGAATGGATTATCGGTGGTAAAGACTACGCTGGTAAAGGTTGGCGGATGCTCATGGAGTGCTTGTCAGCAGGGCGTGGTATTAGTTTACCAGCACTTGCGGCCGCAACCGGACATGTCACCGAGCGTATGACGGGTGCTTATGCGTATGTCCGTCAGCAATTTGGTATGCCAATTGGTTTGTTCGAAGGCGTACAAGCGGCGATGGGTAAAATCGGTGGTACCAACTATACGCTGGAATCGATGCGCCGCTTAACGGTAACCGCATTGTGCGAAGGTAAGAGCCCCTCGGTGATTACCGCAATGACCAAATACCACATGACTGAAATGGGGCGCCAGGTGATGGACGCAGCGATGGACGTACATGCTGGTAAAGGCATTCAATTGGGTCCACGTAACTACCTAGGCCATGGTTATATGGCGACACCGGTTTCGATTACCGTTGAAGGCGCAAACATTCTTACCCGCAACTTAATGATTTTTGGCCAAGGTGCAACACGTTGTCACCCATATGTACTGGCAGAAATGGAAGCGGCGTCAAATCCAAATGAAGACGAGGGTTTGCAGCAATTTGATAGCTTACTGCTGAAACACATTGGTTTCGCCGCCGGTAACTTCTTCGGAAGCTTGTTCATGGGGCTAACCGGTGCACGGTTTAATGCAAGCCCAATGAGCGGTCCTACCGCGCGTTACTACCAGCAGCTCACACGCATGAGTCGTGCATTAGCATTAACCGCTGATATGGCCATGCTGGTGATGGGTGGCGATTTAAAACGTCGCGAGATGCTATCGGCGCGTTTAGGTGATGTACTCAGCCATTTATACATGGCATCAGCAGTGTTGAAACGCTATGAAGACGATGGCCGCCAATCTGGTGACCTGCCGTTTGTTGAATATGCGCTTGAGCATCATTTATATGAAACTGGTGAAGCGTTCAAAGGTTTCTTTGCGAACTTCCCAAGCCGAATTGTGGCATGGACCTTGCGCTTAGCAATTTTCCCATTAGGTATTCATTATCACAAACCGTCTGATGCCAACCTGCAAGCTGTTGCGAAAAGCATGATGGAACCAGGCGTTACCCGCGACCGTCATACCTTCTTGTGTTTCTGGAAAGACGATGCAAAAGACATGATAGGGCATATGGAGCTGGCATTCTTGGCAATGCGTGAACATGCAGATATTTATAAGCGTATTCGCAAAGCAGTGAAGCATGGTGATATTGCCGAAGACTTAAGCGGTGATGAGTTGGTGAAAGCGGCTCGTAAAGCGGAAGTGATTACCGCTGATGAGGCCAAAGCTTTGAAGAAAACTGAACAATTGCGTATGACTGCTATCGGTGTGGATCAGTTTGCACCGGGCGTGATTGAGAAGCGTAAGTTTTACTAAGCAGGTACGCATAAAAAAGGGCTGTTTAAACAGCCCTTTTTTTCGTTATACGCCAATCGGCTTGTAACGTGTGCGATGTGGTTCCATCGCTTGCTCGCCATGAGTTTTCTTCATGTACTCTTCGTAATCAGTATAGTTACCTTCATAGAAGTTAATTTTACCTTCATCACGATAATCAAGAATGTGCGTTGCAATACGGTCAAGGAACCACCGGTCGTGCGAGATAACTAACGCTGAACCTGGGAACTCTAATAATGCTTCTTCGAGTGCACGCAAGGTTTCGACGTCAAGGTCGTTGGTTGGTTCGTCGAGCAGCAATAAGTTACCGCCAGCTTTCAGTAGTTTCGCTAAATGCACACGGTTGCGCTCACCACCTGAAAGTTCGCCGATGTGTTTCTGCTGATCATTACCGCGGAAGTTAAAGCGACCCACGTAAGCGCGACTGTTAATTTCAAAATTACCAATGCGCAGAATATCTTGGCCTTCGGAGATTTCTTGCCACACTGTGTTTTTGTCGACCATGCTGTCGCGGAACTGATCAACGCTTGCCAGTTGTACAGTATCACCAACTTCAACAGTACCCGAATCCGGTTGCTCTTTGCCGGTAATCATCCGGAATAACGTTGATTTACCGGCACCGTTTGGTCCGATAATTCCGACGATGGCGCCTTTAGGTACGCTGAAACTTAAATCATCAATCAACACGCGCCCGTCATAGGCCTTTTTCAAGTGGTTAACTTCGAGTACTTTGTCGCCTAAACGAGGGCCTGGCGGTATGAACAACTCATTGGTTTCGTTACGTTTCTGGTAATCGCCACTTTGTAACTCTTCAAATCGCGCCATACGCGCTTTGCTTTTTGCTTGACGGCCTTTCGGATTCTGACGAACCCACTCAAGCTCTTGCTTAATGCTACGTTGACGCGCTTTCTCTTGCTTCTCTTCTTGCTCCAGACGTTTCTCTTTCTGCTCAAGCCAAGATGAATAGTTGCCTTCCCAAGGAATACCGTAACCACGGTCAAGCTCAAGAATCCAACCGGCAACGTTGTCGAGGAAGTAACGGTCGTGGGTAATCGCTACAACAGTACCTTCGTAGTCATGCAAGAAGCGCTCTAACCAAGCCACCGATTCAGCATCCAAGTGGTTGGTTGGTTCGTCAAGTAACAGCATGTCTGGCTTACTGAGTAACAAGCGACAAATGGCAACTCGGCGACGTTCACCACCTGAGAGTACTTTGATTTTAGTATCCCACGGCGGCAGACGGAGTGAATCGGCCGCACGCTCGAGCATGTTATCGATATTGTGTCCGTCTTTGGCTTGAATAATCGCTTCAAGTTGACCTTGTTTTTTCGCCAACGCATCAAAGTCGGCATCTTCTTCCGCATAGGCCGCATAAACTTGATCGAGCTCAGCCAATGCGTTTTTCACATCAGCAACGGCTTCTTCAACCGTTTCGCGAACTGTTTTGTCTTCATCGAGTTGCGGTTCTTGCGGCAGGTAACCAATTTGAATACCAGCCAGTGGACGTGCTTCACCTTCGTATTCTTTGTCGACGCCAGCCATAATGCGCAATAACGTTGATTTACCCGCACCGTTTAAACCGAGTACACCAATTTTCGCGCCAGGGAAAAACGAGAGTGAAATGTCTTTTAAAATCGTCTTTTTCGGCGGGACGACTTTACTGACCCGCGACATGGAATAAATGTATTGTGCCATAACAGCATGCGTTCCTTTTTGAGGCGATATATTTAAGCAAAAATCGTAATTGTTTATTTTAACCCTTAAGTTGGCGCTAACCCAAGTATATTGGTAAACTAGGCACCACTTATTTTCGTTTGACAGTTTGTGAAGTCAGGAGCCCCGATGTTAAAACATGAAATGAATATTGCCGATTACGATGCAGATTTATGGCAGGCAATGACTGGCGAAGTTCAACGCCAAGAAGAGCACATTGAATTAATCGCTTCAGAAAACTACACCAGCCCGCGTGTACTTGAAGCGCAGGGCTCACAGCTGACCAACAAGTATGCTGAAGGTTATCCACACAAGCGCTACTACGGTGGTTGTGAATATGTCGATATGGTGGAAGACCTCGCGATTGAACGAGCGAAAAAGCTGTTCGGTGCAAAGTACGCGAACGTACAACCGCATGCTGGTTCACAAGCCAACTCAGCCGTATTTTTGGCGTTGCTAAACGCTGGCGATACAGTGCTGGGTATGAGCTTGGCGCATGGCGGCCATTTAACTCACGGTTCACACGTTAACTTCTCTGGTAAATTGTACAACGCAGTACAGTATGGTCTGGATGAAACAACGGGTGAAATTAACTATGCAGAAGTGCGTGAATTAGCGCTTGAGCACAAGCCAAAAATGATTGTGGCTGGTTTCTCGGCCTATTCAGGTGTTGTTGATTGGTCTAAATTCCGCGAAATTGCTGATGAAGTTGGTGCCTATTTGTTAGTCGATATGGCTCACGTTGCAGGCTTGGTTGCTGCTGGTTTATATCCAAACCCAGTGCCTTTTGCTGATGTGGTGACGACTACTACGCACAAAACACTTGCCGGCCCACGTAGCGGTTTGATTTTGTCAGGTAAAGACGACGAAGATCTGCACAAAAAACTCAATGGTGGTGTATTCCCTGGTAGCCAAGGCGGCCCACTTTGCCATGTTATCGCGGCTAAAGCGGTGGCGTTCAAAGAAGCCATGGAGCCAGAGTTTAAAGCTTACCAACAACAAGTTTTAGACAACGCCAATGCGATGGTTAAAGTCATGCAAGAGCGTGGCTACAAAATCGTTTCAGGCGGCACTAAGAACCACTTGTTCTTGGTTGACCTTATCGATAAAGATATTACTGGTAAAGACGCTGACGCAGCATTAGGTCGCGCGTACATTACCGTGAACAAAAACTCGGTTCCGAATGACCCACGTTCACCGTTTGTGACCTCTGGTTTGCGTTTAGGTACCCCAGCGATTACTCGTCGTGGCTTTAAGCAAGCAGAAGCAGAGCAGGTCGCCAACTGGATTTGTGACGTACTTGATAATATGTCTGATGAGAGTGTTATCGAACGGGTTCGTGAACAAGTTAAGGCATTGTGTAAACAGTTTCCTGTTTATAAATAATTAGCGAGGGAACACGCCGATGCATTGTCCTTTTTGTGGCACACAAGATACCAAAGTGATTGATTCGCGATTGGTTGCGGACGGCGCCTCTGTGCGTCGTCGGCGCGAGTGTACCGAGTGTAAAGAGCGTTTCACTACGTTTGAAACAGCCGAATTAATTATGCCTCGCGTGATTAAATCGGACGGTACTCGCGAGCCATTTAATGAGGACAAGTTGCGCAACGGGCTACTGCGCGCTCTAGAAAAGCGTCCAGTTAGTTTAGAGGCGATGGAACAAGCAATTCAGAACGTCAAATCATCGCTACGGGCAACTGGGGAGCGTGAAATTACCAGTCAAGTGATTGGTGGTTTGGTGATGGAAAACCTGAAAGCTCTCGATAAAGTTGCCTATATCCGATTTGCCTCGGTGTACCGAGCTTTTGACGATATTCGTGAGTTTGGCGAGGAGATTGCTCGTCTCAATGACTGATCCGCTCGCTTGTCATCAACGTTATATGCAACGCGCCCTTGAGCTTGCCGCTCAAGGGCGTTTTTCCACTGCACCAAACCCGATGGTTGGCTGTGTGATCGTTGCCGATGATCGAATTGTTGGCGAAGGTTGGCATCAACGTGCTGGTGAACCGCACGCCGAAGTGCATGCCTTGCGCGAAGCAGGTGCAGCAGCGAAGGGTGCTACTGCATACGTGACGTTGGAGCCTTGTAGTCATTTTGGTCGCACGCCGCCTTGTGCAGATGCGTTAATCAAAGCTGAAGTTGCCGCTGTTGTGGTGGCGATGAAAGATCCAAATCCGTTAGTAAGCGGTGAGGGCATCGAACGGCTTCGCGCTCATGGTATTGAGGTGATTGTTGGCGTGCTTGAGCAACAAGCGTTAGGGCTTAATTGCGGATTTGTGGCACGGATGCAACGCCAACGTCCTTGGCTACGGTTGAAAATGGCAGCCAGCTTAGATGGCCGCACGGCGCTCGCGAATGGTGAAAGTCAGTGGATAACTAGTACCGATGCGCGGCGCGATGTACATCGCTGGCGCGCCCAAAGTAGCGCGATATTGAGTACCGCGCGAACGGTGCTGGCAGATAATGCGGTGTTGACCGCTCGTCATCCGCAAACCGTGATTCAGCCAACACGGGTGATTATAGACTCTCATGGCTTGTTAACCGGCAACGAAACGCTGTTTCAAGAATTAGGCCCGGTGATTGTGGTCCATGCACCCGATACGGCTGTTGAACGCAATTGGCCGGCGCACGTTGAATGCATCACAGTTACACGCAACGAAACACAACATATCGATTTAGTAGAGCTGATGCACGCTTTAGCAGCGCGCCACATCAATTCAGTATGGACTGAGTGCGGTGCTCAGCTTGCAGGTGCTTTGCTCAACGCTGAGTTAGTGGATGAAGTGGTGGTGTATTTAGCGCCCAAACTTGTTGGCGCCAGTGGTCTTGGACTTTTGAATTTACCGGCATTTTCTCACATGAGCCAAGTGCCAGAATTAACCTTTAAAGATGTTCGTCAGGTTGCGGAAGATCTTCGGATTATTGCAGTTCCGCGCCGGGTGAGAGGAGACTTAACGTCGTGACTCGATTAAATAGTGCAGCAGAAATCATTGAAGATATTCGTCAAGGTAAAATGGTTATCTTGATGGACGATGAAGATCGTGAAAACGAAGGTGATTTAATTCTAGCTGCAGAGTGTGTCACGCCGACCGCGATTAACTTTATGGCGCGCTACGGCCGTGGCCTTATCTGTTTAACGCTAACCGAAGAACGTTGTAAGCAATTGCGCTTGCCACTCATGGTGGACCAAAATAACTCACCTTATGCAACCAACTTTACGGTTTCAATTGAAGCTGCGGAGGGCGTAACCACCGGTATTTCAGCTGCCGATCGCGCTCGCACCGTACAAGCCGCTGTAGCAAAAGATGCGCAACCGACTGATTTGGTGATGCCGGGTCACATTTTCCCACTGAAAGCGAAATCAGGTGGTGTATTAAACCGCGCTGGCCATACGGAAGCCGGTTGCGATTTGGCGCGATTAGCTGGCTTTGAACCAGCCGCTGTGATTGTCGAAATTCTGAATGAAGACGGCACCATGGCGCGTCGCCCAGATTTAGAGAAGTTTGCCGCTGAGCACGACCTGAAGATTGGTACCATCGCTGATTTAATTGAATATCGTTCGTTGAAAGAGAAAACGGTTGAGCGTAAAGCGCATTGTAAACTGCCAACCGCATATGGTGAGTTTGAATTAATCACCTATCAAGACACGATTGATAAACAAGTTCATTATGCGTTGGTTCACGGTGCTATTGAACCCGATCAACCGGTGAACGTGCGTGTTCATTTGCAAGATACTTTCAATGATTTGTTCGCTACTGAGCGCGCAGCGAAACGCAGTTGGCCGCTGGGTCATGCGATGGAATATATCGGACAAAACGATGGTGTGTTGGTGGTGATTGGCCGGCATCAGAACCCGCAAGACATCTTAGAGCAGGTGATGAGCTTTGCTGCTGAAGATCGTGGCGAAGTGAAACCAACAGCGGCTGCTTCTAACGCATCAAGAAATGTGGGAATCGGCTCACAAATTCTCGCTGACTTGGGCGTTCACCATATGCACTTGATGAGCTCACCAAAACGCTATTCAGCGCTTTCGGGCTTTGGCCTAGAGGTTGTTGACTTCATTGAAGACGAGCAAGCTGATAGCGAGTAATCAGTTCGCTAATTCTTGTACACGGTGCCAGAGTAATTCATTCGCTGGCGCCGCTTTTCCTGCCTGAAGCGACTGTCGCGCAACAAAACCATTGAGAAAATCAATTTCGGTACGCCGCTGCTGTTGTACGTCAACCAACATTGATGAGTAATTGCGGGCGGTATTCTTAATCACTGTGAGTGCGCTTTCAACTAGTGTCTCAGCGTGTAAGCGAATGCCTTTATGTTCAGCCAACCAACAAATCTCCTCAGCGACTTGCAGTTGTTGCGCGGTAATATCGTGCTGAAGTAGTTCGCCATTACGACAGTTATGTAGCACTGTAAACGGATTGATGAGGCAGTTAATAGCGAGCTTTTGCCACCGGCGCTGATCAATAGCAGGGCTCCAATTCAGCAATGGTAAGGCGTTATTTAATACGTTAAAAACTTCGGTTGGACGACGGCTTGAAGCATGTTCGACGCGAGCCCAGCCCAACCAGCTTTCGCCCACACCGGCATGAACAACTTCATTGTTATGACGATAAGCACCGTGCGTTGTAACCCAATGCAAAGCCCGTTCTGGCATGATCGTACTCTCGTTATCGAGCATCCCGTTGTAGCTCAGAATAATCGATGAATCATCTGGAAGCGGTGATTGTTTGAGTTCCTCCAAAAAGGTAGCGACGTCGTACGCTTTCACTGCGGCAAAAATTTGTGTCGGTGCGTTAATCGGTAACTGTTGCGTATTGAATTGTAAGGTATGAGCCTCATGAATAATCTCAATGGGGTGAGGTGTTGCACTGCGTGGTTTTAGGGAAACATGCTCGCCCACACGGCGTAAATTGACCGCCATCAAGCTACCCACTGCGCCTGTACCAACCACTAACCAATGCATTTACTCAAGCTCCCGATGATAATTTTGCTCTAATCGAGTCAATGACTTTCGTAGTGCAAACAGAATAATAAGACTTGGAATAACCATCACCGCGGTGAGAATAAAGAATAGCTGCCAGTTACCATCGAGCCAATTAACCACATAACCGCTGTAGGAGGACAGCAAGGTTCGCCCTAAGTTACCGAGTGATGCAAATAACGCATACTGGGTGGCTGTAAACGCACGGTTGGCAAGCAAACTAATGAAGGCAACAAATGCAACCGTTGACCATGCGGCGGTAAAGCCATCAATGATTACCGCTGCTAGCAACAAGTTAGTATTCGGACCAACGCCGGCTATCCAAGCAAACATTAAATTCGAGCCGGCCATGGCGATGCCACCCAACATGAGACCTCGCACAATCCCAAGACGTAAATTCACGAAACTTCCGAGGATGGCGAAAATGATGGTGACCCACCAGTTAACCATTTTTGAGTAAACCGCAATGTCATCGTTGCTAAAGCCAACTTCTTTGTAGAACACAATCGACATGCGACCTAAAAAGGCCTCGCCAATTTTAAATAAGAAAATAAACGCAAGCATGCCGATGGCAAGTTGCCAGCCATTGCGTTTGAAAAATTCGGTAATTGGATCAACCAATGTGTTGCGGAGCCAGTCGAGCCAATGATTGAACTTTGGCAGTTCCGGACGATAGCGTTTCGACTCTTTTACCGTGAGCACAAATAAAAGCTGTGCAACTATGACAAAGCACAACACAACGTAGGCGTCTTGCCAGGTCAGTGTAGCACCGTCGACCAGGAAGAAGGGAATGGCACCAAGCCCGCTATAACCGCTCCACCAGCCGGCGGTAGCCATTGCTGCACCAGCAGACTGAAGGCGAGCTTCGTGCGGGCCAAAGGTTTCAATACGAAAGGCATCAATCGCAATATCTTGCGTGGCAGAGAATATTGCGATTACTAGCGCGGCGAGGGCAACCCACCACAAATGCTCAACCACGTTGATTTGGGTTAACACACTGGTGGCAAACAAAATGCCAATAAGGCAGAAAATAAGCCAGGCGCGACGTTGCCCAACCCATCGATTCAGTAGTGGAATTTTGACGCGATCAATCAGTGGTGACCACAGTGCATTAATGGAGTAGGCAACAAACACAACTCCGAATAACCCGATGGCTGAGCGGTCGACCCCGACTTCTTGTAACCAAGCGGACAGCATGGAGCCGATAAGCACCCACGGAAACCCGCTGATGACACCAAAACCAAAAATAACCCATACGCGCGGTTCGCGATACACCGCGAGGTCTTTATACCAAGGAGTTTGGGTTGAAGAACTCACTGTTGCGGAACAATTTCAATTTTTTTCAAAACCGGCGGCTGTTTAGGTACGTCTGGCCAGCCTGTCTGCTCATGATAAGGCGAGGTTTCAACACTGGCGAGCTTCTCTAATACCTCTTCACCAGCGATAACCCAGCCAAACACCGCATAACCCCAACCTTTGGTGGATGGATTTAACGATTCGTTGTCATTCATATTGAAATAAAACTGGCGGGTGGCTGAATGCGGATCCGATGTGCGAGCCATCGCAATGGTCCCGTAGTTATTGAGCTTGCCATTGCCGGACTCATTAAAAATAGGGTCAAACATGGTTTTCGCTTCAAAATTTTCATTATAACCGCCGCCTTGCACAACAAAGCCGGGAATAATGCGATGAAAAATCGTGTTGTTATAGCTACCTGCCTGCACATACATTAAGAAATTTTCAACGGTTATCGGTGCCTTGGCACGATCCAGTTCAACCACGATATCACCCTCAGTGGTAATAAATTTCACTTTGGGGAAGAGATTGTTGGGCTGCACTTGCGCAGCAAAACTCATACTGCTGAAACAAAAAACGAAGGCTAAAAGCAGGTAACGCATAATCATCCTCGTGCTTGTAAAATAATGAATTTACTATTTTGTGCGACTTGGTGCACTGATTTAAATAAGCGCTTTAACGACTGATAATACGGGAGATGACGGTTCGCCACTACCCATAATTCACCATTTTTACGCAAAACTCGCCGACTATCTCTAAACATCTGGCGTGCAATATGCTCCGTCACGGCATGTTCTTGGTGAAATGGCGGATTGCAGAGAATGAGATCGATGCTGTCAGTAGCTGTTTGTGCCAAGCAATCGTCAACGCGGGTGTGGTATTGCGTGATGTGCTCAGCGGGAAGATTCTCAATAATATTCCGATGCGTTGACGCAATGGCGAGGAAGGATTCATCGACAAACGTAATGTCACTATCCGGCGACATCCGAGCAAAATGTATACCTAATACACCGTTACCACAGCCTAAATCAATCACCTGCTGGGCTCCTGCCGGAGGCATATTGTCCAACATAAAGCGGGCGCCTATGTCGAGTTGATTGCGCGCAAAGACGCCAGCGTGGTGATGTAAGGTGAGATTCAATTCAGGCACTTGCCACGCACTCACAAAGTGCTCTGCGTCTAATGGCGTATTACGCACCACAGCATTCACCGTTCGACATTTACGGCGAATCAATGAAACCTCCACAGCATCGCAATATTTGGCAAAGAGTTCGCGTACAGCTGGTGTAAGCAACTTACTTTTGGCAGCGGCAATTATCGGTACGCCGGCAGGCAATTCCGCGGCGATTTTTGCTAACTGAAATTCAAGCAAGCTTAAACTCTTCGGTATTTTTAAATACACGACGTCGCGATCATCCGGCAATTGATCAAGTGGCGACAGTGCGCTAAGAGTTTTAGGCAATTGATTGAGTGTGAGATTATGACGCCAGCCTAAATGACTCACATAGGAGTCGCTTAAACTGGCTGTGTCTAAACCAGCAAATGGCATCAACAGAGCACCCCATTGATCATTCACGAGTAGCGGCCTTTCGTCATTGCGGGTGACAATGATTTCATGCAGTAATTCATCTGCCGCTTCCCACGCTTGCAGCGTATCGTGGCTACGTGCAGGAAAACGTTGTAGTTGCCAAGTGCCGGCGGCAGTGGTGAATAAAGTCATAAATAGGTTGCTCGTTGTTGGGTTATCAATGGTCGGACATTTCACTCGGTCACATTCGTGCTATGATAGCGAAAAACGACAGATGACTATAGGTTTTAACTCGTGAAAAAATACGCAGAAATTACCGGCTGGGGTAAATGTTTACCGCCTGCTGTGATGACCAACGATGATTTGGCGACGTTTTTAGAGACGTCTGATGAATGGATTCGTACCCGCACGGGCATCGAAGAGCGTCGCGTGAGTGCGGTTGGCACTTCAAAGATGGCGACTGTGGCAGCGCGTAATGCTTTAGCCGCGGCTGGTCTTGATGCTGAAGAACTCGATTTAATTATCGTCGGTACCTGTACGCCTGATGAAATTATCCCAAACGTAGCGTCGGCAGTACAACGCGACTTAGGTAATAAAACGGCTGCGGCGTTCGATTTGAATGCAGCCTGTAGTAGCTTTTTATATGGCATGCATTACGCAACGCAAGCCATCCGCACCGGCGCGCACAAGAAAGTTCTCATTATTGGTGCCGAGCGTTTGACTCGTATTCTTGATTGGACCAAGCGCGAGAGCGCGGTGCTGTTTGGTGACGGCGCAGGGGCGATGATTCTTGAAGCGAGCGACGTTGAAAGTGGCTTATTAGCTTCACATGTTACTTGTGATGCGGATGCCCGTGATGTGTTAGCGCTAGAATTCGGTATGAGTTTTAATCGCTTTGGTTTCGATGGCATTATGCCATTCAACTTTGTTGGCCAGGAAATTTTCAAACGCGCTGTCAAAGGTATGAATACCGCAGTTGAAAAAGTCTTCGAAGAAACCGGTCTTACCACCGACGATATCGACTCGTTGATTCCACATCAGGCCAACAAGCGCCTCATCGACTATCTTGCAAAAATGTGTAAGGTTCCGGAAGAAAAAACCGTCATTAATATTCAAAAATACGGCAATACGTCTTCAGCAACGCTACCCATCGCGTTTTGTGAAGCAGTAGAGCAGGGCATTGTGAAGCCGGGTGATACGATTGTTTCAGCTGTGTTCGGCGGTGGCTTAACCTGTGGTGCTGGTATTATTAAATGGGGTCAGCGTGTCACACCAATTCGTGATAACAATGAAACCTTACCAAGCAATGGGCAAACGGCACTGGATTTGATTTTGCCGTTATACGAAGGCACCAAAGCAGCTTGGGAAAAACGCGGCCATGAGTAACTTGGTAAAAGAAGAAGTTCGCCATAACGTTCTGTGGTTGACGTTAGCGCGCGCAGATAAAAAAAATGCGTTGACTCAGGATATGTATACGGCCCTGAGCTCGGCGTTACAAGCTGCTGATCGTGACGAAAAAATTGCAGCGGTGGTTATTACCGGTGAAGGCGATAGCTTTACTGCAGGTAACGATTTAAATGACTTTTTGGCGATTGAAGATCTTGATGATAGTGCGCCACCGTTCGAGTTTCTGTATACCTTAAGTCGCCTTAGTGTTCCATTGGTAGCTGGTGTTAATGGTTTAGCGATTGGTATCGGCACGACGATTTTGCTGCACTGCGATTTAGTGTATGCGAGTAGCGACGCTGTTTTTGCGTTGCCATTTATTAATTTAGGTTTAGTACCTGAAGCCGCATCGAGCTTATTGCTACCGCAGCAATGTGGTCACCTGAAAGCCTCTGAGTTGCTGTTGCTTGGCGATAGCTTTGATGCTCAAGAAGCGTTGCAATATGGCTTAGTTAATAAAGTTGTGGCACCGCAAGAGTTGAGCGAAACGCTTGAACAAGTTGCTGCTTCATTAGCGAGCAAACCACACGGTGGTTTACGAGCAGCTAAGAAGCTTATCAAACAGCCAGCTGAACCAGTAGCCGATAGAATAGAGCGTGAAGCGAAGATCTTTGCCCGTGCTTTAAGCTCTGACGCGGCTCGCCAAGCGATAAAAGACCGCCTAACTAAAAAGAAATAATCAAAATCGCTTAATTTCTCAGCAGTCAGCTGTACTTGCCTTGCGAGTACACTGGCTTTGAGGGATAATGCCCGCCGTTATGGTGACCTCATTGGTCCCCCCGCAACACGAACTGGCGAACCCGGTCAGGCCCGGAAGGGAGCAGCCGTAGTCAGGGATGTGGGTGCCGGGGTGTTGGCTGGTGAGGTCGCCACCCAAATTCTCCAAAAGCGTGATTCGTGCGCTTCGCTGTTCGTCCGTTCACTTCGTTCTCTGTTCGTCCGCTTCGCTTTTCGTGAAAGGCGTTACTCGTTATTCGATCGCTTTGCTTGTCGTTATACGAAAAAACAGACACACTAAAGCAAAGAGGTTATTTGAATAACGAATAACGATTAACGATTAACGATTAACGAACAACGAGATTTCCCCATGCCGAAGAATGTGAAGCCGGTTTATTACGGCGACTACCTGCAATTAGATAAACTCCTAGATTCTCAGCAACCGCATAGCAAAATGTACGGGCCTGAAGCGCACGATGAAATGTTGTTCATTATTGTGCATCAAGTGTATGAGCTTTGGTTTAAGCAAGTTTTGCATGAATTGCGGGCGATTTATAAAGAGTTTCGCGCAGAACAATTGGATGACCGGGCGCTGCAACTGGTTGCGCATCGACTGCGCCGTGTACTGACAATTCAAGACTTGATGAATGACCAAGTTGGCGTGATTGAGACGATGACGCCGCAAGAATTCTTGGAGTTTCGTGATTACCTCGTTCCAGCCTCCGGTTTTCAGAGCATTCAATTTAAAGAACTCGAAATTATTCTTGGACTGACCCGAGACACCCGTATCGCATTTGATCAACAATCGTTTTATAACCGCCTGAACGATGAACATCGAACATATTTAGAAGAACTAGAAACGCAACCGAGCTTATTTGATTGTGTTGATCAGTGGCTATCACGTATGCCGTTTTTACAGTTTGATGATTTTAGTTTTTGGGACGTCTATCAGCAGGCGGTAACAGATTCGCTTGACCGTGACGAAGAAATTATTCGGCAAAATGCTGCCGATGATGGGCAATTAGAGACAGAATTGGCCAGTTTGCAGGTTAATCGGGATAATTTTTCGGCATTATTTAATAACGAACGTTATAAATCGTTACAGGAAGATAACCGAGTTCGTCTATCCCAACGCGCAATGTTAAGTGCGCTGTTTATTACACAGTACCGCGAAGAACCGGCATTCCATCTTGCTCATCAGGTGATTACCTCGTTAGCCGAAATGGATGAGAAGCTCACTATTTGGCGTTATAAACATGCAATGATGGTGCAACGCATGTTGGGGACTAAGATTGGCACTGGCGGCTCTTCGGGGCATGATTATTTGCGTCGTACGACGGAACAAAATCGAGTATTCAAAGATTTCTTTGCCATGGCCACTTATTTGTTACCGAAAAGTGCGTTACCTGAGCTACCCAGTGCGGTTCGACAGGCACTCGGTTTTTATTTCCGGCACGACGACTAACTTAGCGGTGGTGCTCGAACCAGCGAAGCGCTTGATGCAGTGCGCCCAGTTGATGGGCAAGGCGTTCTGACAACCACTGGCTACGGCTGGTGGTTGTTGCTTTGGTGAGACTCACTAGGGTTTGTCGAAGCTCATGAACGTAATCAAGCGGTTGGCTGGCCTCAGCATTAAACAATTGTGCATCAAACCAATCAGAAAAATTTTCTTCGGATATATTCAACTGCTTAATACGTTGTTCTAATGCATTGATTTCATGCTCGAGGCGGGTTTGCAGCTGGTGATTGAAAATGCTTTGATTAGACATGCAAATGCTCGTTTGGTGGCGACATGAAACTTAAGTTGTTGATGGCACAGTTTAGCGCAACTCGCTGACTTTCAAAAATAAAGATTTCTGAGAGCTACTGTTGTGGGTAAATATGCAGTCAGAAGTTACTTTTATGCACAACTGTTAAGATGCTGTAAACGGCATTTTATCTATATTTAGTGTTAATTTTAGCTGATATCCGTTGTTGACATCGCCGCGTCGATCGTGGGAGTATTGATGCATTATTACCGTCGGCTTTCTGTCGGTAATAGCTGCAAGTGTTGATTAAACTCTTTTCGTCACTCAAATAACTGGGAGGCTGGCGACATTAGGTCGTTGAGCTTAAAGTTAAGTCAAATTGGTTGGGAACTATGACCAAAGTAATCAATAAAAGCAAAGTTGCTGCAGCCCTAATCGGGATGTTCGCAATTGCAGGTAGCGCTAGCGCAGCTGCCCAAGATCTTTCGACGTTGCAAAACGAAGAAGCAAAAATTCACACTGCTGACAAACGGTCTCAGCAAAAAATCGATTCTTTGTTCGAACAGAGCCAAGAGTTGTTATATGAGTACCGTGCAGTTGTAGACGAATACGAAAACTTAAAAGTCTACAATGATCACGTTCAGCGTCTCGTTGATGACCAGAATGCATCACTGGCTTCTCTACAGCGCCAGATCGACGGCATCGAAGCGACCAAGCAAGGTGTGGTTCCTTTGATGTACAAAATGATCGACGCTTTGGAGCAGTTTGTGGAGCTAGATCTGCCTATTCACAAAGAGCGTCGTTTGGCTCGTGTTGAGCGTTTACGCGAAATCATGGGTGCTTCAAACGTCACGACTTCTGAGCAGTTCCGTCAAATCACTGAAGCTTATCAAGCTGAAATGGATTACGGCGCAGGTCTGATCGCATACGAAGGCAAGTTGCAGTTCGAAGGTGAAGAAATCTCTGTTGACTTCTTCCACTTAGGTCGCGCAGCTTTAATGGCTCAATCTTTGGACCTGAAAAACGGTTGGATTTACAACAAAGAAGCGGGCGCATGGGAAGCTCTTGATGACGCTTACCTGGGCTCTTTGACCAAAGCGATTCGTATGGCGCGGAAGCAAACCGCACCTGATCTGATTAAACTGCCTATCTACGCAGCGGAGCGTGCAGAATGAACAAACTAGTGAAATCTTTGCTGGTCGCAGCAGCATTCTCATTATCAGCTGGCGCGAGCTCTGCTTACGCGCAAGATGAAGCGAAATCACTAGACCAACTTCTTGAACTAGTGAAAGAAAACCGTGCTGCCTCACAGCGTATCAACGCACAGCGTGAAGCTGAATTCACTTCAGCTCGTGCTGACAAGCAAGCATTATTGAACGACGCAAAACGTCAGCTAGCGAACGAAAAAGCTCGCGGCGAGCGTTTACAAGCTCAATTCGCTGAAAACGAAATCGCACTTGCTAACAAAGAACAAGAGTTGCAAAACGCTCTTGGTACTTTGGGTGAAATCGTTGGTGTTGCACGTGGTGCAGCAGGCGAAACTATCGGTCGTATCGCAACCTCTATCGTGAGCGCGCAGTATCCAGGTCGTGAAGACGTTTTGGAAACTATCGCTGAAGCGAAAGAAGTGCCAACGATTGCTGAGCTTGAAGAGCTTTGGTTAGCTTGGTTGACCGAAATGAAAGAGTCTGGTCGTGTTGTAACTTTCAACAGTGACGTGACTTTGCTTGACGGTTCAACTGAAAACCGTGATGTAACTCGTATTGGTGTATTCAACTTGATTTCAAACGGCGAATACTTCAACTACAACGACGCTGCTGAAGAGATTCAGCCATTAGGTCGTCAGCCAGAAGGTTTCGTTTTGGCAACTGTTGAAGCGTTTGAAAACACTGAAACTGGTTACGAAGGTTTATATATTGACCCGGCTCGTGGTCAAATCTTGAACTTGGCAACTCAAAAAGCAACGCTTGAAGAGCGTTATCACCAAGGTGGTACAGTTGGTTACGTAATCACTGTTGCGCTTATTGTTGGCTTCTTGATTGCAATCTACAAGTTCATCACTTTAGGTATTGAAGGTGCGAAGATGCGCGCTCAGTTGAAAAACACTGCGAACCCATCTGACAAAAACGCACTTGGCCGTATCTTGAAAGTGTATCAAGAGAACAAAACTGCAGACACTGAGAACCTTGAGTTGAAACTTGACGAAGCTATTTTGCGTGAAACACCACGTATCGACAGCGGCGTAAACATCATCAAGATTTTGGCAGCTATCGCGCCATTACTCGGTCTCTTAGGTACAGTTGTTGGTATGATCGGTACCTTCCAATCAATTACCTTGTTTGGTACTGGTGATCCGAAAATCATGGCAGGCGATATCTCAATGGCGTTGGTTACCACCGCATTGGGTCTGATTGCTGCGTTGCCATTGATTCTTGTACACGCGATTGTGGCATCACGCGCTAAGTCTATTGTTCATGTATTAGATGAACAGGCTGCAGGTATCGTCGCCGCGCACGCGGAGAAGAAGGAGTAATCCTATGGTCTACCTGGTGGAGCTCTGGGAATCTATCAGGGATTTTCTGGGTACCGGTGGCGACGTCTTGTACGTCGTCATGGGGGCGCTCTTTCTCATGTGGGTTCTCATGATTGAGCGCTATTGGTTCCTCACCGGCGTATTTCCTAAGCTGAAGAAACAAATCATCAGCGACTGGGACGCTCGGAAAGATACCACCTCATGGTACGCTCACAAAATCCGTGATGCATGGATTTCTGAAGCCAACGAAAAACTAAATGCGCGTATTTTGTTGATCAAAACCTGCGTAGCGATTTGTCCGTTAATCGGACTACTTGGCACCGTAACCGGTATGATTGCAGTATTTGAAATCATGGCGGTACAAGGTACTGGTAACCCACGCTTGATGGCGTCGGGAATTTCGATGGCAACTATCCCGACAATGGCGGGCATGGTTGCAGCATTGTCAGGTATGTTCTTCGCCTCTCGCTTAGAAGCACGGGTGCGTCGAGCGAAAGAAAGATTGATCGACAGTTTGCCACATCATTAAGAGAGAAGAATTATGGCACGTAAACGTTTTCGTGAAGAGGAAGATGCAGCGATCGATATGACGCCGATGCTCGACATCGTATTCATCATGTTGATCTTCTTCATCGTAACCACCTCTTTCGTTAAAGAAGCTGGTATTGACGTGAACAAGCCAGAAGCGAGTCAGGCAGAGAAGAAACCTTCTGCTAACATCTTTATCGCTATTCGTGCGAACGGCGAAGTATGGATGGACAAGCGTATGGTTGATGTAGAGCGTGTAGGCGCGAACATCGAACGTCTATTGGCAGAACAGCCAACTGATATCGTAGTGATTCAGGCGGACAAAGAAGCCAAGCATGGTGTTGTCGTTAAAGTCATGGATCAAATTAAGGAAGCGGGTATTGACAAGATATCCATAGCCGCAGAGGACGATTAATTATGGTGCGCTTTATAGTATCAATACTATTAGGTGCTGCAGCTACGTTCCTTCTGTTCGCTTTCATGGCTTTTTTGATTAGCGGCGGTGAGGGACGTAACGAAGGTCCACCACCGACTGCACCGATCGAACTTGTAACAACGCCACCGGATTCGGATGTGGATCAGCGTCGCCGTACGCCACCACCACCTCCGCCTCCACCTCAGCAACCGCCTGAGACTCCGCCAAACGAGCCTGACACGTCAGACTCAGATGGTATGAATCTTGACTTAGGTTTTGAGGTAGATGTTGGTGGAACCGATACAGGGCTAAATGCGGGTGGACTTATGGTTCGCGATGGTGAAGCAACACCTATCGTACGTATTAACCCGCGTTATCCGCCGGCTGCGGCACGTGACGGTATCCAAGGTTGGGTGCAATTACGTTTTACCATCGATGAAACAGGTGGGGTAACTGATGTTGAAGTTATCGACTCAGAACCACGCCGTGTATTTGACCAAGAAGCTCGCCGCGCCTTGTTGCGTTGGAAATACAAGCCGAAGGTTGTTGACGGTAAAGCTGTACGCCAGCCTGGTCAAACGGTCCAGCTCGACTTCACGTTGGATATGGAGTAATAGATGATGCACAAAAAACTCACAACATTAATTAGTGCGAGTGTATTGTGTACTGTGATGGCAGCCGCTCCTGCGCCTGCCGCATCACAAGAAATCAATTACAACTTGCCATCAGCTGAACAAGTCGAAGCTGCGAAGCAGAGTCGCCGTAACCAAACCGTAAGCGAGCGTGTTGGTCGTCGTTTGATGACTGCATTGGATTTGTACACTGAAGAAGAAGACACAAAGGGTGCTATCGCAATCTTGGTCGAAATTGACCCAAGTAGCGAGTTTGATACTGCTTATGTCAACCGCTTCCTCGGTAACCTGTATGCAGCCGATGGCGAAGAACGTAAAGCTTACGATTTAGTGAAGCGTGCAGCTGATGCTGATGTGTTAGGTCATGCTGACCAAGCATTAGTATTGAAGCTAACTGCAGACCTAGCGTTACAGCTTGAAGAATATCGTAATGCATTAACCTATTACGGTAAGTGGCTCCAGTTTACTGGTGAAGCTGACCCAGATGTGTTTTTGCGAATTGCCAATGCTTATTATGAGCTGAAGCAGTTTGATAAAATTGTTCGTCCTGCCGATTTAGCGATTCAAGCTTATGAAGCAGAAGGCGAAGTCAACAAAAACCCATATGTGTTGAAAGTTGCAGCTTACTACGAAACTGAACAGTACAAAGAAGCGATTAAAGTACTTGAAGTCGGTTTGAATAAACTACCTACTGAAAAAGTATGGTGGAGTCAGTTAGGCATGCTTTATATGCTGACTGAAAACATCGACAAAGCGTTACAAACGTTAGAAATTGCGTACTTAGCAGGTTACTTGGACAAGGAAAGCCAAATTAAGGCGGTTGTCCAGTTATATGCTAACTCGTCAATTCCTTACAAAGCAGCAACCTTGATGGTGAAGCATTTAAATGCTGGCGACATCGAGAAAACTGCGCGTAACTATCAAAGTGCGGCAAGTAGTTTCGAGCAAGCGCGCGAGTACGCGAAAGCTGCTGAAATGTACGGTTTATCAGCTAACTTACAAGAAACTCAGGCTGAGAAGGCTGACTTCTTCCGCCGTCAAGGCAATGCATATCTTCGCGCTGAAGAATATTCAAAAGCAGCGAATGCTTATATGAAAGCGCTACAGGAGAATGTAGAAGAACCAGGCCGCGTATATATGTCTTTAACCGAAGCTTATTTCTATGAGAATAACTTCCGTGAAGCATTAAAATACGTGCAAGAAGCGAAGAAATTCCGTGACCAGCGTCGCAACGCGACCAGTTGGGAACAGTATATTCGCCAAAAAGCTTCGAACCGCGGTGTTTCACTGTAATCGATATACAGTATTCAGTTAAATATCTGGTAAAACCCCGCGACTTAGCGGGGTTTTTTATTGGTCTTGAACTATTGTTATACAAGACATGTCAAAATAAAAAGTGATAGTCTGTTGATCAAGAACAACAAATGAGGAAATTCAAATGAAAGCGATGAAAAAATCAGTTTCAGTAGCGGTAGGCGCATTGATGGTAAGCGCTGGTAGCGTTGCAGCTTCAGCAAACCCTTTTGGCTTTACCGAATTGCCTGGTGGCTATCAACAGCAACAGCAACAACAGCAGCAACAGCAAGAGATGCGTTGCGGTGCCAATAAAGACGCCAAAAAGGCCAAAGAAGGCAAATGCGGCGAGGGTAAATGTGGTGAAGGTAAATGCGGTGGCGATAAAGCCAAAGAGCATGCCAAGAAATATGAAGAAGGCAAATGCGGCGAAGGGAAGTGCGGCGAAGGCAAATGTGGCGGTGATAAAGCCATGCAAAAAATGGACGACAAAGCGAAAGAGCGCATGAACGAAAAAGCCAAAGAAGGTAAATGCGGCGAAGGCAAATGTGGCGAAGGGAAGTGCGGCGCATAGTTGGCTTAGGACTCCGGCGGGAATTCTTAACTGAAGTATTACAGCAGAATCCCGCCGTAGACTTTTGGGAAATAGCACCTGAGAACTGGATTGAGCGTGGTTACGAAGCCTCTTACCAGCTCGATAGGTTGCGTGAACGATATCCGCTGTATAGCCACGGACTTTCGCTATCAATTGGTAGTCCAGACCCCCTTGACGAAGCCTTCATTCTAAAGGTTAAGGCATTTCTCGATCGCTTTAATATAGAGCGCTACAGCGAACACTTAAGTTATTGCTCAGCCAACGGTCATCTTTATGACTTGTTGCCGATACCGTTTAGCGAAGAAGCGGCGGACTACGTGGCGCAGCGCGTTCGTCGAGTCCAAGAATTGCTTGAACGTAAACTCATTTTAGAAAACGTTTCGTATTACTCTCCTGCGGCGCAAGAAATCAGTGAACTCGCATTTATTAAACGCGTTCTCACGCAAGCGGATTGTGACTTATTGCTTGATGTGAATAACGTGTTCGTGAATAGCGTGAATCACAAATATGACCCCGTGGCGTTTATTCAAGGTTTACCATCAGAGCGCATTAATTACGGGCATATTGCTGGACACTATGAAGAAGAACCTGACCTGTTAATTGACACCCATGGCGCTGCTGTGCGCCAAGAGGTCATGGAGTTATTAGCGCTTAGCTATGAAACTCATGGACCATTTCCGGTTCTGTTAGAGCGTGATTTCAATATTCCGCCGTTACCGGAGTTATTGTCAGAAGTAGAGGCCATAAAGGCTGTAACACAAAATACAGAAGTAGCATGACAGAGTTCCAACGTATTCAAGAGCAGTGGTCGCGCTGGTTAAGAGATCCGAAAGGTAGCGAACAACCTGTTGCCGAATTACGTCGATTGCAGGTGTATCAACGCTTGGTCAGAAATAACCTCGACGGATTTGTGACCCGCGGTTTCCCTGTATTGTTTAGTATTCTGACTGCCGAACAATCGCGAACCTTGTTACAAGCATTTATTTCTCAACACCAAGCAAAGTCACCGCTATTTTCAGCAATAGGCGCGGAGTTTGTTGAATTTTTAGCTGACTATGACGAAGATTGGTTGCCTGCTTGGAGTTATCAGCTTGCCGTATACGAGCGCATGGAGGTGGAGGCGTATAACCATGAGTCTGCGTGTATTCTGCCACCATTAGAAACGGCTTTAGAAGCCTCATTGTGGCAGGTCAATTCGTCGCTACAATGGCATGCTTTCGACTATCCAGTCCATACCATTCAGCCTGAACTTGTTCCAGAACAACCGCTGGAGCAGTCCTGCTATTTAGCCGTTTATCGTGTTGATGAATTTAACAATGAGATGATTTCGACTAACGTCAAATTTCTGCAACTTAATGCGGTTACCATGTTACTGGTGGACTTTTTATTACAGCACCCAAAGCTAACCGTAGCGCAAATTACCGAACATCTTGCCAAACAACTACCGCAATTTCCCGCCGAGCAACTGCATCAAGGGTTGTTGGCAACGGTGCCGGAACTCTATCAAAGAGGCTTGTTGTTCCCCAGTCGCAATTAAAGTATGATCCGCACCGCAAATTTTAGTCAGTGAGGATGTATTTTATGGCACATGATGAAAACTTCCGTGATGAATCGGGCGTAAAAATGGGCTGGCTTGCAGTAATTGTATTTCTTGCAGTACCAGTGTTACCAGCAGTTCTAGCTTGGTATAAGTTTTTTTCAGCTTAAGCTGTTTAATTAAATAGGCAGATTATGTCACTCCAATTATTGCTGGTTGAGGATAAACCAGCGACACGGGACCAATTGCTACAGATTATTGAGCAAAGCCCGTTTACGGTAAGTTGTGCCAATGATGGCCTCGACGGCTTAAACCGTAGTAAAAGTCAGCATTATGATGTGGTGTTGGTTGATCACAAAATGCCATTAATGGATGGTTTGGCTTTAATTAAGAGCCTACGCCAGTCTGAGCATTATCAACAGACACCAATTATTTTGATGACCACGCAAGATGCCGCACATGTGCAGCCTTTGGCTGACAAAGCTGGTGCAAACTTGTGTCTGCCTAAACCCGTAGAAGCACAACGCTTGTTGGGGTTACTCAACGACTTAGCGGCAACTACCGGTAACCCGCAACAAACAACTGTCTGAGACGATTGATGCAGATAGAAAATTATATCCGTGCGATTCCGGATTATCCGAAGCCGGGCATTTTATTTCGTGATATTACGCCGCTTCTCGCCGATGGTGCTGCTTTCCAGCACACGATTAACATTCTCGCTGAACGTTACCGTGATCAAGGCATTACGAAAATTGTTGGCATTGAAGCGCGCGGTTTTATTTTCGCTACGGCGTTAGCTTATGCGCTCGGCATCGGTTTCGTACCTTTGCGTAAGCCCGGAAAGCTGCCGCGCAAAACGGTTTCGCAAACTTATGCGCTGGAATATGGTGAAGACAAGCTCGAACTGCACGCTGAGGACATTAGCGCAGCCGACAAAGTACTGGTGGTGGATGATCTGCTAGCAACTGGCGGAACAATTTTGGCTGCCGTTGAAATGCTCAATAAGCAACAAGCGACCATCGCAGAATGCGTATTTATTATTACGCTCGCTGATTTACCTGGCGCTCAGCGTTTACAACAAGCCAAGATTCCATACTATACCCTGTGCTCATTTTAAGGTAAGTTAGCTACTTATCTGAAGCGACAGATTGAGAAGATATTGGCCATGAGCTATCAAGTTCTCGCACGTAAGTGGCGACCCCGCAATTTTGCTGAAGTAGTAGGGCAACAACATGTGTTGAAGCCCCTATTTAATGCGTTACAAACTGGTCGATTACACCATGCTTGGTTACTGACCGGAACCCGCGGCGTTGGTAAAACAACCATTGCTCGCATTCTTGCGAAAAGCCTTAATTGCGAGCAGGGTATTACCGCGGAACCTTGTGGTCAGTGCGGCGCTTGTACTGCGATTGATCAAGGTCGATTTGTCGACTTACTTGAAATAGATGCCGCATCGCGAACTAAAGTAGAAGATACCCGCGAACTACTCGATAACGTTCAATACGCGCCGACTCAAGGCCGCTTCAAAGTCTATTTGATTGACGAAGTTCATATGCTGTCACGGCACAGTTTCAATGCGTTGTTAAAAACCTTGGAAGAACCGCCTGAGCATGTGAAGTTTTTACTAGCGACGACTGATCCGCAAAAACTGCCGATCACGGTATTGTCGCGTTGCCTCCAATTTAACCTCAAAGCGCTATCACGTGATGAAATTGCACAGCATTTAATGCAGGTGCTCGGTGCCGAAAATATTTCTTTTGAAGAGCCTGCAATTCAGGCGTTAGCCCGAGCAGCGCAAGGTAGTATGCGTGATGCATTGAGTTTGACTGATCAAGCTATTGCTCAGGGCGACCATGCCGTAACGGTGCATGGCGTGCAGCAAATGCTTGGCAGTGTGCCAAGTTATCAATTAATTAGCTTAATGCAGAACGTGTTGAGCGGTGATGCTGAAACCATGCTGCAAACACTTGAGCAAGTTGCTGGTCAGGTACCTGACTTGAGCGGCTTGTTACCCGAGTTACAGAATCTTATTCATCAAATGGCGTTGTACAAAGCTGTTCCAGAAACCGCGCACGCAACTGGCCTAGAGCCAGCTGGGCAACATCTGGCACAGCAATTACCAGCAGAATTGTTGCAGGTATTTTATGACATTTTGGTACAAGGCCGCCGCGATCTGAACTACGCTAGTGATGTGCGCAGTGGGGTTGAAATGACGTTGCTGCGGTTAATGGCATTTCGTCCCGAATACCTCGAGGTGGTTGAAGCACCGCCTGAAATGGTCACCAAAGTGAAACCGGTCACGGCAAAGACACCACCACCATCGGCACTCAGTACGCCGATGGATCAGAGCGCAGAACCTGAAGCAAATATTACTGAGCCAGAGTTTGAACCGGAACCTGAGTACGACTCAAATGATAGGCTAGAGGATGAGTTTGAACCAGACTATCAAGCTGAGCCAGACGAAACGCCTCAGTCGCAACAATCAGTGACGGAACAGCCTGAACAAGAGCAACCGGAACAGTCGCCGCAACATGATTTGCAAGCACTACTAGCAACGCGTAGTGCGTTGGCGCAAAAAAAAAATCGTGAAGTAAATCCGCCAACTGCGGATACCACGCAGTCGGCGATTAATGCCGAGAAGTCAGCAGAGACGCAGCCGGTTAACGAGCTACAGAAACAGGTCGAAGCAGCAACGCCGCCATCTGAACAGCAAGCGCAAGAAAGCCCAGAGGCTTCGAATACACCAGTCGAGTTACCAGAAATTGACGCGCAGATTACGGATAGTACTCAACGTGCGGCTGAAATCGACCGCTGGTCGGCGATGATCGATGCCCTTGATTTACACGGTTTAACCCGTCAATTAGCGCGCAATAGTGTGTTGCAAAAAGAACATGACCAATATGTTCTCATGGTGCGAAAAAACTGGGCATACCTATTGAATGATGGCGCAGTTATCACCATTAAAGAAGCTATGGCCGAGCAGTTTGACATGATTCTGCGAGATATTTTGGTTGGCGACGCCGAGGCGGCGACGCCAGTTGAAATTCAGCAGCGTATCAATAACCATCGGATGAATGTTGCGCAGCAAACGTTGGCACAAGACCCAATTGCACAACAGCTCGAAAATGAATTTGGAGCTCAGCTGAAAGCTGACTCTGTGAAACCAGATTAAAGCTAGAAAATAGAGGTAGATATGTTTAAAGGTGGTGGTTTAGGCAACATGATGAAGCAAGCGCAGCAGATGCAAGAGCGTATGCAAAAAGCGCAGGCTGAAATTGCAAACCTAGAAGTAACCGGCGAAGCGGGTGCGGGGATGGTGAAAGTAACCATGCTTGGCAATCACAATGTGCGTCGTGTCAGTATCGATCCGAGCTTATTCGAAGACGACGACAGCGAAATGATTGAAGATTTGGTTGCTGCGGCAATTAACGACGCGGTGCGTCGCGTTGAACAAACCAGCAAAGAGAAAATGGCTGAAGTTACCGGCGGTATGAACCTTCCACCTGGCTTTAAGATGCCATTTTAAGCATAGGTGAAGCATGCGTCTTAGTCCGGCCATTCAAGAGCTTGTACAAGCATTACGGCTGCTACCTGGGGTTGGCCCCAAAAGCGCTCAACGAATGACGTTCCAGTTGTTGGAGCGGCAACGTGAAGGCGCTTTGCGCTTAGCGCAGGCGTTAACTGATGCAGTCGAAAAAGTCGGTCACTGCAATCAGTGCCGCACGCTAACCGAAGAGCAAACCTGTGCAATTTGTGCTGATGCGAAGCGACGTGACAGTGGCCTACTGTGTATTGTTGAAACGCCAGCCGATGTTTTAGCGATTGAACAAACGGGTCAATATCAAGGCTGTTATTTTGTGCTGATGGGGCATTTATCGCCGCTTGACGGCATTGGTCCCGAAGATATTGGCTTAGATGTGCTGGCTAAGCGCTTGCAGCAAGAAGCGATTGAAGAAGTCATTTTGGCAACGAATCCCACCGTCGAAGGCGAGGCAACAGCGCATTTTATTGCTGATTTAGCGCGCTCACGCAATATACGTACCTCGCGTATTGCGCACGGTGTGCCAGTGGGTGGAGAGCTGGAGTATGTTGATCAAGCCACATTGGGACACGCTTTCAGTGGCCGTAAAGTGATTGATCACAACTAATCCATCCTGACGTCGAATAATTTCATGAAATTGGCGCTTGAAATGCGAAGCGCCATCCCCATCTTTGTCCTATACCCATCTAATCATTGTTGATTTACTGACAGATAGTGTAGGAGAAATCACTATGGCGGAGACCCGTCAAGCAGAAACCCACGGTTTTCAAACCGAAGTGAAGCAGTTGCTTCATTTGATGATTCATTCACTTTATTCCAATAAAGAAATCTTTCTGCGCGAGCTTGTATCGAATGCATCGGATGCTGCTGATAAGCTACGATTCAAAGCATTAAGCGACAGCAGTTTGTTAGCTGACGACGCTGAACTCTATGTTCGTGTAAGTGCAGACAAAGATGCTGGCACTATTACCATTAGCGATAATGGTATTGGTATGACGCGTGATGAAGTGATGGCGAACCTAGGTACCATTGCCAAGTCAGGAACCGCTGATTTCTTTAGTCAGTTATCGGGTGATCAGGCAAAAGACAGCCGCTTGATTGGTCAGTTCGGTGTTGGTTTCTACTCAGCCTTTATTGTTGCCGATAGCGTCACTGTGCGCACTCGCGCCGCAGGTGCGGATAGCGCTGTTGAGTGGTTCTCACGCGGTGAGGGCGAGTACGAGTTACGCAATATCGACAAAGCGAAGCGTGGTACCGATATCATTTTGCATTTACGTGATGACGCCAACGAGTACCTCGATGAGTGGCGTTTGAAAAGCATTATCACCAAATACTCGGATCATTTGAGTATTCCGGTGCAAATGCCAAAACGTGACGACGACAATAAACAAGATGGCTGGGAAGCGGTGAACTCTGGCCAAGCGTTATGGACTCGTGAAAAATCAGAAATCTCTGATGAGGAATACAAAGAGTTCTACAAAACCATCGCGCATGATTTCGATGAGCCGTTGCTATGGAGCCACAACAAGGTTGAAGGTACGTCGGAGTACACGAGCTTGTTGTACATTCCAAAACGCGCGCCATGGGACTTATGGAATCGCGATAATCAGACCGGTATCAAACTATACGTTAAACGCGTTTTTATTATGGATGACGCGAAGCAATTGATGCCAACGTATCTGCGTTTCGTTCGTGGTCTGATGGATTCATCTGACTTACCGTTGAACGTGTCGCGTGAAATTTTGCAAGATAACAAAATCACGCGTTCAATGCGCAACGGTAGCACGAAGAAAATTTTGAGCATGTTGAGCAAACTTGCCAAAGACGATCCTGAAAAATATCAAGAATTTTGGAATACGTTCGGTACCGTTTTAAAAGAGGGACCGGCGGAAGATCACGGTAACCAAGAAACGATCGCGAGTTTATTGCGCTTTGCATCAACGCACGAAGATAACAGCGAAGCGACAGTGAGCTTGGATGCGTATCTTGAGCGCATGCCAGAGAAACAAGAGAAGATTTATTACATTGTCGCGGACAGCTATGAGGCGGCACGTGATAATCCAGCACTGGAAATCTTCCGCAAGAAGGGCATTGAAGTCCTGTTGCTGTCCGAGCGTATTGACGAGTGGCTCATGAGCCATTTAACCGAATATAAGGGAAAAGCGTTCCAGTCGGTCACACGTGGTGATTTAGATCTCGGTGAACTTGATGACGCGGAAACCAAAAAGCAACACGAAGAATCTGAAAAAGCGTTCAAAAAGCAATTAAAACGCTTTGAGAAAGCATTAGGCGATAGCGTGAAGACCGTTCGCGTCACCCATCGTTTAACGGATTCACCAGCGTGTATTGTTACCGACGAAAACGATATGAGTACACAAATGGCGAAGCTGATGGAAGCAGCGGGTCAGAAGGTGCCAGAAACCAAGTATATTTTTGAAATAAACCCAGAACATACTTTGGTACAGCGTATTGTCGAGCTCGATGATGACAGTCGCTTTAGCGAATGGGCACACGTCTTGCTGGATCAAGCAACCTTAGCAGAGCGCGGTAGCTTAAAAGACCCAGCAAAATTTGTAGCACGTATGAACAAGCTGATGCTCGATTTAACCCAGGCATAAGCACGTTGACGTTCAAAGTTGCGGAAAAATTCAGCAAATAGTGTGAGTCTGCGCATTGTCCGACGAAAGTCGGCAATGCTCGGACTTGTAAAGCCTGTTTGTGCAAGGTAAAGTTCGACCTTAACTTATCCGCATTAAACAAATTAAGTAAAAGAGGTTGTTCATGCGCATTATCCTGTTGGGCGCACCAGGCGCAGGGAAAGGTACACAAGCGCAGTTCTTAATGAAAACGTTTGGGATTCCGCAAATCTCAACCGGCGACATGTTACGAGCTGCAATTAAGGACGGTACCGAATTAGGTAAGCAAGCCAAAGCGGTGATGGATGCCGGTAAACTCGTTTCAGACGACATTATGATTGGCTTGGTTAAAGAGCGCGTGGCACAGCCTGATTGCCAAAACGGTTTTCTTCTCGACGGATTTCCGCGTACGATTCCGCAAGCGGATGGTATGCATGCTGCAGGTATCGATGTTGACGTGGTTCTTGAATTTGATGTGCCGGATGAAGTGATTGTTGAGCGTATGGCTGGCCGCCGTGTGCATCCGGGTTCTGGTCGTGTTTATCACGTGACTTATAATCCACCAAAAGTGGATGGTAAAGACGATGATACCGGTGATGATCTGGTTATCCGTGATGACGACAAAGAAGAAACCGTGCGTAAGCGTCTGGCAATTTATCACGAACAAACCGAGCCTTTGGTTGCGTATTATCGTAAACTAGCCGAACAAGGTAAGGTTAAATTCCATAATATTGATGGAACCGGTGATGTTGAAGACATTAGCAACAAGCTAGGTAGCTTGCTAAAATAAGCTTCAAATTAACCAACAGATTTCAAAAGCCCACCTTGAGTGGGCTTTTTTGTATAAACTAACGGTTCGTTCTTACACTCTTTGTTCATAAAAAAGGATAACAATCATGGACATGACGTTAATGATCAGCATGTTGTATGCGGGCTTATTGACGCTGCTTTATTTCGCTTTGTCGGTAAATATTATTCGGCTACGTTGGCGCGATCGCGTTGGTATTGGCACTGGCGAGTCACAAGATTTGAAAGTGGCTGTGCGTATTCACGGAAATTTTGCTGAATATGTGCCGCTATCGTTAATTTTATTGGTACTCATGGAGTTGCAAGGGGCATCGGCAGCGTTGCTACATGCTCTAGGTGCGGCATTGTTTGTTGCTCGTGTCTGTCACGCATTGGGTCTTACGTTGTCAGTTGGTCCGTCGTGGGCACGCACCGTTGGGGTACTCGGTACTTTTGCGGTATTGCTACTGCAGGCCGGTTATGTGATTGGTGTGTTTATTGGCGGTGCACTATGACGCTGTTACCCGGCGTACACCGCTTCGGCGTATTAGGTAAACCACCACTATTGTTGCTACACAGTTCACAAAGCAATAGTGGCCAATGGCGCGGGCTAATCCAGCAGCTTGAAAGTCAGTTTGATATTCTAGCGATTGATTTATTGGGTTATGGCAAGGCACCTGCGGCTGAAGATATCGAACCGGAAGCATTTCGTTTTAGCGACGAGCTACCGCGTGTATTAGAAGCTATGGCCGCAGCACAGTGGCAGCAACCAGTGACCATTGTTGGTCATTCCTATGGTGGTGCTTTGGCACTAAAAATTGCCCTAGAAAAGCCGGTTGCGGTGCAACAGCTCGTAGTGTTCGAACCGGTTGCGTTTCATGTTTTAGAAGCGAATGAGCCTGCGCGGATGGAAATTGAAAAAATTGCCGCACAAATGTATCAGCATGATAGCGAAGCAGCGACCAGAGCATTTGTTGATTACTGGAATCAGCCGGGCTATTTCGACGCCTTACCAGAGCGTATTCGCGCCGGAATGACCATGCAAGCAGCAAAAGTGACGAAAGATTTTGCCGCGTTGATGGGCGAGCCGCACAAGCTGCAGGATTATCGTCACGTGGATATGCCGGTATTAGTGTTGCAGGGTAAGCATACGCAAGAAAGTGCGCGTTGTGTGGCCCACCATTTACTGCAAGTGATGCCAAATGCGACAGAAATAACGCTCGAGTGTGGCCATATGGGGCCGGTGACGCACGCACAGTTAGTCAATCCTGAAATTGTCACCTTTGTAACGCAAGCACACGAAGTGGTGGTATGAGTCAGTTTGCCTTGTTGCGTCAGCATCCGGAACTGATCTATTTCGATAGTGCGGCGACGTGCCAAGTGCCTGATGTCGTGTTGCAGGCGTATACCGATTATTACCAACAACATCACGCTAATGTGCATCGCGCAAGCCATCAGTTGGGGCGGGCGGCGACTACGGCGCTAGAAACCGCACGAGCTAAGTTGGCTGAATTTATTGGCGCCAGTGCCGAACAAATTGCATTGGTTGCTTCGACTACGGCGGCTTTGAACGGATTGGCAGAGCAACTTCCGGTGCAGTGGCAAGCTGGCGATGAAATTTTACTTTCAAGCGCTGAACACCACGCCAACATTTTGCCGTGGCAACGGCTTGCGAAACAACATGAATTGACCCTGCGTTATATTCCTATCGACAGCGAAACCGGCGAACTCGGCGAATGGCGTGAGCTTTTAACCCCACGGACACGGGTGGTGAGTGTTACTGCGGCCAGCAACATTACGGGCACCGTGTTTCATCTACAACCGTTGTTGCAAGCAGCAAAGGCACAGGGGACTTGGACGCTCGTCGATGCTGCGCAAGCGGCGGCACATGTGCCCATTGAAGTACATCAGCTAGAATGCGATGCGCTAGTATTTAGCATGCACAAGCTTTATAGCGTGAACGGTTGTGCCGTCTTGTACATCCGTGATGCGTTGCGCGATGCGATGGCACCATTTTTGGTCGGTGGCGGTATTGTCCAGCGCGTGAGTGCAACTGATGCTGAGTTGATTGATGGTATTCACAAATTTGAAGCGGGTAGCCCTAACACTGCTGCCGCTGTCGCCGCCGCAACAGCGGTCGATTGGCTACAGCAACAACATTTACAACGACAACTTGTCAACTTACGCCAACAGTTGTTGGAACAGCTACAGCAACGTGCTTGGTTAACTGTATTACCAAGCGGAGCGCAAGCAACCCCTACCATATCGTTCTACAGCGACGAGTTTCAGGCGTTTGATATTGCGGCTTGGTTAGACCAACATCACATTGCCGTGCGCGCAGGTCATCATTGTGCACAACTATTATTGCAACAATGGCAGCTACCAGCGGTCGTCAGAATCTCTTTAGGGGCGTATAATACCGCCGACCAAATTAACCGTTTTCTTGAAACCTTGGACGCTGGCTGGGCCTTATTCGGTTCAGACTAGGAGTACAGACGTGCAACAACCCAATCATTGGTGGACTGAGTCAATCAAGCTGGCTCGACTCACTGGCCCTATTCTGATCGCGCAATTGACACAAATGTTGATGAGCGTTGTCGATACCTTAATGGCCGGTCGTGTGAGTGCGACTGACCTTGCCGCCGTTTCTGTTGGGGGTAGTATTTGGGTGCCGTCGACGCTAATTATTATGGGGCTTGCGCTGGCACTGGCGCCGATCATTTCGCATTTTGATGGTGCTGGAAAGCACCACAAAGTCGGCAATATGGTGCAACAGGGCATCTACACAGCCATGATTGGTGGGGTGTTATGTTTTGCGGTAATACAAGCCGCACCAGTTATTCTTAACGCCATGTCTGTCGAAGATGAGTTTCGTCGGGTGACGCTTGATTACCTGTTTTATGTCAGCTTCGGGATTCCGGCGCTGGTCTTGTATATGGTGCTGCGCAACTTCTGTGAAGGCCTCTCGCATACCGTACCGTCACTGATCATTGGTGTGCTTGGCCTCATCGTTAACATTCCGGTGAACTACATCTTCATCTACGGTGAGTTTGGTATGCCGGCCCTAGGTGGTGCTGGTTGTGGCCTTGCCACCGCAATCGTTTTGTGGGTGATGGCGCTGGGCATGCTGGTGTACGTGTCCGTGGTACAGCGCTTCAAGAAATTGGCAATTTTTAAAACCTTTCATGCGCCGAATTGGGACGACATTTGGTATATCGTTCGAATTGGCTTCCCAATCGCGACCTCGATGTTTTTCGAGGTGAGTCTGTTTGCCGCAGCGGCATTGGTTATTGCGCCACTGGGTGCAACCGTGGTGGCCAGTCACCAAATTGCCTTGAATATTTCCTCATTGGTTTACATGGTGCCTTTGAGTTTGTCGATGGCGGTGACGTTGCGCGTCGGTTTTGCCCTCGGCGCAGGTAATCCTGCGAATGCCATGCTTAGCCATAAATTGGCAACGTTTTATGGTATGACGTTTGCCGCAATCAACGGTGTGATCATGTATTTAGCGGGTGCGTGGCTTGCTGGCTTATATACTGACGACCAAGCGGTGATTCAGTTGGCGGCAACCTTAATGGGCTTAGCGGCGATATTCACGCTCTCAGATACGTTCCAAGCGATCGCGATGGGAACCTTGCGGGGCTATAAAGACACCAAAGTGGTGATGTTTATTACCTTCGTATCGTACTGGCCATTTGGTTTAAGCTTGGGTGTTATCTTGTCATTAACCGATTGGATTGTGCCGGCGATGGGTGCGGCAGGCATGTGGATTGGCTTTATTATTGGCTTAAGCTGCGCTGCTGTGTTGTTAAGCTGGCGACTGCTAGTTGTCAGTCGCCGTTATAACGTCGCTCATGCAGCAAACTTTAGTGAGTCAGCAACAATTCAAGACTGATGCCTTTGATGTAATACCTCAAGCACGTCATTCAAACTTAAATCGCGGGCTGCCAGTGTCACCATCAAATGATACAGCAAGTCCGCGCTTTCATTGAGCAACTCTTTATCATCGCCGGCGGCAGCTGCTAGTGCCACCTCAACACCTTCTTCGCCAACTTTTTGCGCAGCTCGTTTCACGCCTTCGGCAAATAACGATGCGGTATAGCTACTATCGACTGGCGCACCGCGACGTGACTCAATGATATCCATCAAGCGTTGTAACATCGGCTGTGATTGGGCATCGGAAAAGCAACTACGGGTGCCCAAGTGGCACGTCGGGCCTGTCGGTTTGACCAACACGAGCAAACTGTCTTGGTCACAATCGGTGTGCACGCTAACCAGCGCAAGCGTATTGCCTGAGCTCTCGCCCTTGGTCCACAACCGCTGCTTAGAGCGACTAAAAAACGTCACTTGTTGCGTATCTAAGGTTTGCTGCAGGGCATCTGCGTTCATGTAGCCTTGCATTAAAATTTCACCACTTAGCGCGTGCTGAACAATCGCCGGCAGCAAGTCATCACCTTTGGCGAAATCGACTGAATCGATGTTTGATTGATTAATCCGCATCTTGTTCTCCTTGGCACCAGATTACACTGGCCTGATGGCAATGCCTGCCTGCTGTAGTGATTGCTTTAATGTCTTGATCTCGATAATCCCTTTATGAAATACCGAAGCGGCGAGGGCACCGTCAACATCCGCTTGTTCAAAAACTTGCTCGAAATGCTCAATACTGCCGGCGCCACCAGAGGCAATCAGCGGTACAGGACAATCCGCTCGCATTAGTTGCAGTTGCTCAATATCGTAGCCTTTGCGCACACCGTCTTGGTTCATGCAGTTCAACACGATTTCACCAGCGCCACGCGCGACAACGTCACGCAACCAGTCTCGAGTTTGCCACGCGGTTTTTTGCGTACGCGTTTCGTCACCGGTGAATTGAAATACCTCATAGGTGTTGGTTTCAGCGTTATAGAAGCTATCAATACCAATCACAATACATTGCTGCCCAAATTCTTCGACCAGCGTATTGATCAGGTTTGGATCGCGCAGGGCAGGGGAATTGATGGATATTTTATCTGCGCCCATAGCTAAGATTTCTTGTGCTTGGGCAACTGAACTTATGCCACCGGCAACGGTGAACGGGATATCGATGAGTCGAGCAATGCGTTCAACCCAAGATTTGTCGACCACACGCGCGTCAGAACTTGCGGTGATATCATAAAACACCAGCTCATCGGCACCAGCTTGCGCATAGCGTTCAGCTAATGGTTCGATTGCACCAATAACTTCGTGATTACGAAATTGCACGCCCTTGACCACTTCACCGTTGCGAACATCAAGGCATGGAATTATGCGTTTGGCCAGCATTGCAGAGCCTCCGTTAAGGTAAACTTGCCAGTCAGTAAGGCTTTACCGAGAATTACTGAGTCACAATTAATCGCTTGTAGCGCCGTCAAATCATCGAGACTAGCGACACCACCTGACGCTTGTACTTGGAGCTGCGGGTATTGCTGTTTCAGCTGTTCGTATAACGCAACATTGGTGCCAGTGAGCATCCCGTCGCGACTGATATCAGTACACAAGACATGACGTAAGCCAAAGGGTAAATAACTATCAATCAGCTCGGTTAGCGTGGTATTCGAAGTTTCTTGCCAGCCATGGGTGGCCACATAAGCCACGCCTTGGTTATCAATGTTCACATCGAGCGCTAACACAATCGCATCGGGACCGAATTCTTGTAGCCAATGTTGTACCAGTTTCGGTTCACGCACCGCAACTGAGCCCACAACGGCGCGTTGCACACCCGCTGCGAATAATTGCTCGAGGTCGTGTTGCGTACGAATGCCGCCACCCACTTGAACATTCATGTTGGTATTCGAGGTAATATTTTTCAGCAGTTCGAGTTGGCGCTTCGAGGTGTCGCGCGCGCCATCTAGGTCAACTAAATGCAACCATTGTGCGCCAGCTTCTTCGTAGGCATTAACCAACGTTAATGGATTACTCGAATAGGTTGTCTGGCGAGCAAAGTCACCTTGCTGCAAACGCACAACTTCGCCGTTAATTAAATCAAGCGCGGGTATCAGCATCAGTTAACTCCAAAAAATTTTTCAATAGTTGCGCACCAGCTTTACCAGAGCGCTCTGGGTGAAATTGCGCACCAAAATAGTTGTGGTGGCGAATCATCGCGGCAAACTCTTGGCCATATTGGCATTGCGCGATGGTTGATTGGTCTTTGGCCACGGCAAAGCTATGCACAAAATAGAACCAAGCTTCAGCATCCATATTTTTCAAAAGCGGGTTGTCGCCCACGGCAGTCACGGTGTTCCAACCCATATGCGGCAACGGTAAGTCGCCGGCTTGCAAACGTACTGTTTGCGCTGGAATAACTCCCAAGCAGTTCACTTCACCTTCCGCTGACCAGTCGGTGAGCAACTGCATGCCGAGACAGATACCGAGCACGGGTTGTTGCAGATTTTGCAAGGTTTCCACCAACTCAAGTTTCTGTAGATTACGCATGGCTGCTTGAGCGGTGCCTACGCCCGGTAAAACCACTTTATCCGCCGCTGCAATACTTGCGGCATCGGCTGTCACTTCTGGTTTGACGCCGAGGCGCTCAAACGCGAAGCGAACTGAGCTCAAATTCGCACAAGCGGTGTCGACAATGACTAAGTTTGCTGCGCTCATGCCAACATTCCCTTACTTGATGGCAGTTCGTCACTCGCGCCCCGAGCAATCGCTTGCCGTAACGCGCGCCCGAAAACTTTGAACAAGCTTTCGACTTGGTGGTGCGCATTACCTTCAGTGGTGCTCAAGTGAAGTGAAATCGCCATCGCATCGCTGAGCGAGCGGAAGAAGTGACTGACCATTTCCGTTGAGAGCTCGCCTACGTTGTCGCGGCTGAACTCGGCTTGCCACTGCAAGTATGGGCGACCCGACAAGTCGATTAAGCACTCAGCACGACATTCATCCATCGGCAGGGCAAAACCAAAACGACCGATACCACGCTTATCACCTAACGCCTGACGCAGTGCTTGGCCAAATGCTAAGGCAGTGTCTTCAACCGTGTGGTGTTCATCAATATGCAAATCGCCTTTCACCTCAAGCGCCAAGGAGAAGCCGCCGTGCGTAGCAATTTGCTCCAACATGTGGTCAAAAAAGCCAATACCGGTGTGAATACGAATCGGTTGTGACTTATCGAGATCAACAGCGACGTTGATATCGGTTTCGCGCGTGGTGCGCTTTACTTCAGCAGTCCGTGGACGTTGAATCAGCGTATGCCCAATGGCTTGCCAATTATTCTCGTTGCGGTCATAACGAATGCCTTGAATCCCCATATTTTCAGCAAGCTGCATGTCGGTATCACGGTCACCAATCACGTAAGAATCGGTAAAATCAACTTTGCCTTGCATGAGATAGTCACGCACCAAACCAAGCTTTGGTTTACGGCACGAACAATTATCCTCATCAAAGTGCGGACAAATGAGCACGTCATCAAAGCGCACGCCTTGTGAGTTAAAAATTGCCATCATTAAATCATGTGGCGCATCGAAGTCTGCTTGCGGAAAGCTATCGGTTCCTAAACCATCTTGGTTTGAAACCATCACGAGGCGGTAGCCTCTATTTTGTAGTGCCAACAAAGTTGGAATCACCTGTGGTTCAAAGACCAACTTAGCAACACTATCGAGTTGCTTATCAATCGGCGGTTCTTCAACCAGCGTACCATCGCGATCAATAAACAAAATTTTCTGTGGGCTGGCTGAACTCATGGCAATACCTCCATTAACTGCTGCATTTCGGCTTCGCTACCGATACTTACTCGGACACTATTGTCGAGTCCGCGCTGCGATGATTGATTACGAATTAACACACCGCCGAGGCGACATTGCTCAACCAATTGCTCGGCATTTTCGACATCCAGCAGCACGAAGTTGGTGCAGCTTGGCCAAACTTTTTTCACCCACGGCTTCGCTGCAATCGCTTGGATAAACGCGAGGCGTTGCGCAGTCGTGGTCGCAAGTGCTTGTTGCATCGCTGAAATCCCTTCCTGAGATAGGGCTCGCGCTGCAATATCTAAACAGGGTTGTGGCATTGGATACGGCGCAATCACTTTGCGAAGCACCTCAATGATGTCGGTGTTTGCTATAGCAAAACCACATCGTATCGCCGCCAGGCCAAAGGCTTTTGATAACGTACGCATCACCACCAGTTGTGGATACTTCGCGAGCCACTGCGTGATGTGATTAAGCGGTTGCACATTACTTTGTGCGGCAAATTCAATGTAAGCCTCGTCAATAACAACCAAAGCTTGCTCACCCACGCCGATAATCAAGTGCTCGAGCTCCGCTAAATTGACGTTATTGCCAAGTGGGTTGGATGGGTTGCATACGAACACCAACTTAATTTGCTGTTGACTGCTATTGAAGGCACGAAGCATCTCATCGACATTCAACTGCAAGGTGCCATCCGCAGCAGCAGTCAATGGCACATCAATCACACCGGCACCTTGAGTTTGCGCGCTGATAGCGTACATACCGTACGTGGGGGTGGTGATCATAATCGCATCTTGCTGTGGCTCGCAGAAACTACGAATCAATAAATCAATGGCTTCGTCGCTGCCTCGACAGCTGAGTACTTGCTCGACATTCACTTGTGCATAGTTTGCATAAGCTTGATTGAGCGCCGAGCTTTGAAAACTCGGATACCGATTCAACTGTGTTTCGTTTGTAGCTAGAGCCGGTGTTGCTGGGGCTTCATTCGCATTCAGCCAAACCGCGCCACCGCTCATACTGCGTCGAGCTGACGCATAAGGTGTTAACGCTGCTAAGTGTGCGCGTTGTAAAGATGCCGCTACTGTCATGACTGATTCTCCAAACGAATGCTAACGGCTCGCGCGTGCGCTCTTAAGCCTTCAGTTTCAGCCAAGGTAATAATGGCTTTACTGAGTTGCGCTAAACCTTGCTTCGATACCGTTTGCGTGGTGTAGCGACGATAAAAATCTAACAAACCTAAGCTGCTGTAGTTCCGTGCAAAGCCATAAGTGGGCAACACATGATTGGTTCCTGTTGCATAGTCACCACCTGACTCAGGTGTGTAGTGGCCAACAAAAATCGAGCCAGCTAAGGTGAGTTGCGGCAAATACTGCTCGGCGTCATCTAATTGCACCGATAAGTGTTCAGGTGCATACCGCTGGCTGATTTCGCAAGCTTGCTCAAGCGAATCAGCTTGAATCAATGAGCTTTGCTCGAGTGCTTTGCGCGCTGTCGCTGCTCGCGGTAATACTTCGAGCTGTTGCTCAAGGGCGCTTTGCGTTGCGCTAATTAATGCTGCACTTGGGCTGACCAAAATCACTTGTGAATCAGCGCCGTGTTCCGCTTGCGACAGTAAGTCAGCCGCCACAAAAGCAGGATTAGCGGTATCATCAGCAATCACCAATAACTCGGATGGGCCCGCCGGCATATCAATGGCCGGACCGCCGCTACGCTGGGCGACCTGTTGCTTGGCGGCCGTGACGTAGCTATTACCTGGGCCGAAAATCTTCGCCACTGGCGCAATCGTTTGCGTGCCGACAGCAAGCGCGGCAATGGCTTGAGCGCCGCCACAGCGATACACTTCGGTGATACCGCATTTTTGCGCAACGTACATCAGAGCCGGGCTGAGCTCGCCGTTGCTATCTGGTGGGCTTACTAAAACGCGGCGTGGATTATTGGCGATTTGCGCCGGTACCCCAAGCATCAATGCGGTGGATGGCAATACGGCCGTACCACCGGGAATATAAAGACCAACGGCCGTTAGTGCTTCGAAGCGTTGTGTGCAGACGACACCCGGCGCAGTTTCCACGCTAATATCTTGCGGCTGTTGTTGCAGGTGAAAGGTGCGAATCGTTTCATACGCAGTATCAATCGCCTGCTTCACGTCAGCTGAGAGCTGTGCTGCGCGTTCAGCGATTTGCGCCTCGCTATAACGTAGTTCGCTCAAATTCTCACAATCAAATTGACGGGTGTACCGTAGCACCGCGGCATCGCCTTCACTGGCGACCGCTTCAATAATTGCCGCCACTTGTTGTTGCAGCTCGGCAGACTGGCTTTGAGCCGGTCGTGCCAAGAGTTTGGCTTGCTGTTGGTCGGTAAGTTGTGACCATTGAAATGCGCGCATGCGTTACCCCATCATCTTCTCAATAGGCAGCACTAAAATCGAGCTGCACCCAATTTCCTTCAACTCTTCCATGGTTTCCCAGAACAACTTCTCAGTGCTTACCACGTGCACTGCGACAAGCTCATCGGTGTGGCTTAAAGGCAAAATGGTAGGACGCTCTGCACCTGGCAATAGCTCAACCACTTGCTCAAGGGCTTTAACCGGGGCGTGTAGCATGATGTATTTGCTTTCACGCGCCATCTGCACGCCATCGATACGTGGTAATAGCTGATCAACAATGGCTTGCTTCGCCGCTGACAACGGTTCCGGGCGTTGAATTAATTGCGCTTGTGAACGGAAAATCACTTCTTTTTCCACCAAGCCATTCGCTTCCAGTGTTGCGCCCGTTGACACCAAATCACAAATGGCATCGGCAAGCCCAGCGCGTGGCGCCACTTCAACGCTACCGGTTAGAATGGCGTTATTGGCTGATACGCCGCGTTGTTGCAAATAGTTTTGTAGCAAGTACGGATAAGTGGTGGCGATGCGCTTGCCATCGAGATCTTGGATGCCGCCATAAGCTTCTTCTTTGGGGACGGCGATTGATAAGCGACATTGACCAAAATCCAGCGCGCGTAAACGTTGTACTTTGCAAGCGAGTTGCGTCGCTTGGCGCTCTAAACGCACTTCTTCAAGTACGTTTTCGCCAACCAAGCCAAGGTCAACGACACCATCCATAACCAAGCCAGGGATATCGTCATCGCGTACACGGAGCAGGTCGACCGGTTGATTACTGCTGTGCGCCAACAATCGTGCCTCGTGCAAACTAAACTTGAATCCACACGCCTGCAGCAAGGCAATGGATTCTTTACTTAAACGTCCAGATTTTTGAATGGCGATGGTTAAACGCTGTGAATTTTTGTCGACTACCATGTAAAACTCCTAATAAAAAACCCCGCAAAGGGCGCCTTGCGGGGTTCGTTATGAAATCAGTGAAGGCAGCCCCAAATAATTGAGTTAGCCTTCAGAGAATTTCTGGGCTAACACGGATGTATGTGATGGTGGTGCTGCTTTAAAAACATAAGTTCGTATGCTTCGCTGTTCGTGATTCGTGCGCTTCGCTGTTCGTACGCTTCGCTGTTAGATGTGATAATTGTATAGAAAATAACTTCGCTATCAACCTTTAATATATTGATGTTTTATAATTTCTTGTATCAAGTTGTATATTTTATTTTTATTTTAATTCGAAGGATGTATCTACCGAACAGTGAAACGCACGAACAGCGAAGCGCACGAACAACGAACAACGCTCTTCGGTTTTATGTTACATTTGTCGCATCATTAATTTCGAACCCAATTCATGTCTAACGTAACTTCACAATTTCAAGCAGATGGCGTGTTAGCGCGCACCTTGCAAGGCTTTCGCCCGCGCGCTGCACAAAGCGAAATGGCATCGGCAGTCGAGCGCACTCTGGCAAAAAAGTCGCAACTAGTGGTTGAAGCTGAAACTGGAACAGGTAAAACATTCGCTTACTTAGTGCCGGTATTACTCGATGACGGTAAAGCCATTATTTCGACCGGAACCAAAGCGCTGCAAGAGCAGTTGTATCATCGCGATTTGCCTGCGCTACGGGATGCCTTAGCCCCGAAAAAGATGGTTGCGTTGTTAAAGGGGCGCGCGAATTATTTGTGCATCCATCGTATGAATCAGGCGGTTGCACACAGTGGTGAATTAAGTAAAGAACTACAAGGGCAGTTGGTCGAAGTCAGAAAGTGGGCGCAGCGAACCGATGATGGTGACGTTGGTACCATTAATATTCTGCAAGAAGATGCCGCCATTCTGCCAACCGTGACGAGTACAGTGGATAACTGTTTAGGTCGTGATTGCCCAGAGTACGACGATTGTTACCTCGTCAAAGCCCGCAAACGTGCCATGGATGCGGACTTGGTGGTGGTCAATCATCATTTGTTCTTTGCCGATATGGCATTAAAAGACGTCGGTTTCGGTGAATTGGTGCCGCAAGCCGATGCGGTGATTTTTGACGAAGCACACCAATTACCTGATATTGCCAGCCAGTATTTCGGTGAGGCGGTATCGAGCCGACAGCTACAAGAGCTGGCGCATGAACTGAAAGTTTTATATCTAACCGAAGTGAAAGATTTACGTCAGCTCGATAAAGCCGCGGATAAGTTACTGGGTAGTTTGAACGACTGGCGGTTAGTGTTCCCCAAAGATCCCATGCGCGGTAATTGGCGTCAGTTTGCACAACAACCGGCAGTGCGTTTGGCAGCGGATGTTGTCGCTGAACACCTCACGTTTTTACGAGAAGTGTGTAAAAGTGCACTGGGGCGTCACCAAGACCTCGACAACGCCTATGAACGTTGTGTGCAATTTTTGCATAAGTGGGAACAGCTGCAGGATGTGAGCCGCACCGGCTATAGCTTTTGGTTCGAAACCACAGCGCGCCAAGTTACCTTGCATCAAACCCCATTGAGTGTGGCGGAGAAGTTTGGTGGTTATCTCGAGCGTAGCGATATGGCGTGGGTATTTACCTCTGCAACACTGGCGGTAGGCGAGGATTTTCGTCACTTCACCGAGCAATTGGGTATCAACCATGCCGAAACATTGTGTTTAGCCAGCCCGTTTAATTTTGCCGAACAAGCGCTGTTGTGTTTGCCGCGTTATCTCCCACAGCCACATGAGCGTGAAATGCCAGCAAGTCTGCTGAGCATCGTCGAGCAAGTGATTGAACACAATCACACCGGTGGCACCTTTGTTTTATTCACTAGCCATCGCATGCTTCAGATGATTGCACAGCAACTTGAACAAAAGACGGACCGACCGCTGTTTGTGCAAGGCAGTACCAGTAAGCGGGAACTGTTGCAGCAGTTTATTGCCAGTGGCAACGGCGTATTGCTCGGTACCGCCTCTTTTTGGGAAGGCGTTGATGTTCGTGGCGATGCGTTGCGCTGCGTGATTATCGATAAATTACCGTTTGCGAGCCCCGATGATCCACTTCTGCAAGCGCGCGTTGAAGACTGTCGTTTGCGTGGAGTTGACCCGTTTGCTCAGGTACAATTGCCGCAAGCCATTATCGCGCTAAAGCAGGGCGCAGGGCGCTTGATTCGTGATGCCGATGATCGCGGCGTGCTGATTGTTTGTGACCAGCGACTGGTTACCAAACCTTATGGCGGAATATTTTTGCAAAGCTTGCCAACAATGCGCCGTACTCGTGACTTTACGGTCGCACTAGATTTTTTAGATTCTTTGGAGAATGCAGAGTGAACTTACATGCGGTTTTAGCCCTCGATACTTCGACCGAACAATGCTCAGTAGCACTGAAGGTTGGCGACAAAGTTGTCAGTCGTGCTGCGATTACCCCACGTGAGCATTCACAACGCATTCTAGGCTTTGTGCAAGAAGTATTAGATGAGCAGAACATCAAGCTCGCGGACGTTAATGCGTTGGTGGTTGGCCACGGTCCTGGCAGTTTTACCGGCGTACGAATTGGTGTTTCTATCGCACAAGGTTTGGCATTTAGTCACACTTTGCCCGTTTTTCCCGTCAGTACATTAACGGCTCTCGCGCAACAAGCAATTCGCAAGCACGATACACAAGTCGTCATTAGTGCTATCGATGCGCGCATGCAAGAAGTGTACGTTGCACCGTTTCGCAACGTACAAGGCATGGCAGAGCAGGTGGCTCCAGAGCAGATGGCGCCGTTGGCAGATATGAGTGCGCAACCTTGGTGGACTGAGGTAGCTGGCGTTGGTGAAGTTATGGGCGCGGGTACTGGTTGGCAGGCTTATGCGGATGCGCTTAATCCTGCGCAGCAAGTGACTGTACTTGATGAGGTTACCCTGCCACTGGCGGAAGATATGTTGCACTGGGCGTTGGTTCACGGTAAAGCAGTTGATGCCGCCGATCTTGAGCCGTTGTATGTACGTAATGAAGTGGCTTGGAAAAAGTTGCCGGGGCGTGAATAAATCACTAAAACACCGGAACTTACTGAGCATAAATTTAATCAAAGTGCTATAACTAGCAGTAAGCTAGCACGCATTGAAAAGTCAGTGAGGTACCGATTATGAAACGCATTGCCGCCATATTTTCAGCTTTAATGCTCAGCGCTTGTTCATCATTTCCTGATGCACTTCAAGTTGCCGATGACGCGCAATTAGCCCCGTATTCAGCCGCATTAGAACAGCCCGAAGCGGTTGTTGGTCAAACAGCGCGATGGGGTGGTGTCATTGCCGAAGTACGGAATTCAGATGCAGGCACGGTGATTGAAGTGGTTAACTTTGATCTACAACGCTGGGGGCGCCCACTGACTAGCGATCAAAGCCAAGGCCGTTTTCGTGCGAAAATAAACGGTTTCGTTGATCCAATGGTCTGGAAGCAAGGCAGCTCAGTGACGTTTGTTGGCACCATTGGCGAGCCAGAAACCGGTGCCATTGATGAATACACCTATTTATTCCCAGTACTGAACGTGTCGAGCAAATATCTATGGCCGGTTCGTAAAGAGCCAACGCGCTTAGAAGTGAATTATGATGCGCTCTGGTATCGTCATTATTGGTATTCACAACCGACGTATCCGCGCCGCATTTATTATCCAGGCCCAGTCATGGATAAAAGTCCTAAGCCGACGAAAGATAATTAATTAAACGGAAGCAGTAAGATTCAATGACTGAACAAACATTGCAATATCAACAGGCTCGGCATCATGCTGAGCCTGTTTCTTTTGAGGTGCCATGGGGCACTATTCGTGGTTTAAGCTGGGGCAAACGCGACGGTGAACCGCTACTGGCATTGCATGGCTGGCTCGATAACGCCTATAGCTTCCTACCGATAGCCGAAGCATTTTTAGAAAGTCCGCTTGCTGAACGTTTTCAGCTTATTGCACTTGATTGGGCGGGGCATGGGCACAGTGATCATCGTCCGGCAGGCAATTATTATCCGTTTATGGATTATGTTTATGATCTCTGGCATATCTGTGAACAGCAACAATGGCCGCAAGTAACTATTCTCGCGCACTCAATGGGCGCATACGTGGCCAACATGTTTGCCGGTATTGCACCGCAAAAAGTTAAGTTGTTATTGGCGGTTGAGGCGTTCGGTTTACTCGCGTCCGAGGCCAGTGAAACGACCGAGGATTTACGCAAAGGCTTTGAAAGCCGCTGGCAGCAACAATTCAAGCATCGTCCTCATTATCGCGATTTAGCAACCGCAGTAATGGCGCGCAAACACGCTGGCGATTTTAGCCGCGAACTGGCGGCACTGTTGGTCGAACGGGGTATCGAGCAACTGGGCGAGAACGACTTTCGCTTTCGCGCCGATGGGCAATTACGACTAAAATCTCCCGTTAGATTGACCGCAGAACAAATTGCCGACGTATTAAAACATATTGAATGTCCGTTTCAGGTGATTTTGGGCAGCACGGGGCATCAACGCCTCAAGCAAGCGCTACAGCAGTGGCAGCAGTTTGTGCCGCAGCTTGAGGTCAGCGAAGTTGAAGGTGGACATCACGTGCATATGGAGCAGCCAAGTGCGATTATTGGCGCATTATCACAGATGATTCGTGCACACAACGGCTAGGCAACACTGGTCGGATATGCGATGATTGCGCGTTATTAACATATAAAAATGACATAAATTGTTCAGGAGCATGAAGCGCGTGGATAAAATTTGGCTTAAACGTTATCCAGCTGGCGTACCGGAGACTATCGATCCGGACCATTTTAATTCGCTGGTCGACATTTTCGAGCAAAGTATCCAAAACTATGGTGACAAAGTTGCCTACGTTAATATGGATACCGAACTAACTTTTAACGAACTTGACGTACTTTCGCGTCAATTCGCTGCATATCTGCAACAGCAAGGCCTTCAAAAAGGTGATGCGTTGGCGATTATGATGCCGAATTTGTTGCAGTATCCAATTGCCTTATTCGGCGCACTGCGCGCCGGCTTAGTCGTCGTTAATGTCAATCCGCTTTATACCCCACGCGAATTAAAGCACCAGTTATCTGACGCCAATGCCAAAGCTATTGTTATTCTTGATAACTTTGCCCATACGCTTGAGAAAGTTGAAGCTGATGTGCCAGTTGAAAAAGTTATCTTAACCGCGATTGGCGACATGCTACCGGCACCGAAACGCTGGTTAGTGAATGCCGTTGTCAAATACGTCAAAAAAATGGTTCCGAGCTATTCATTAAAGAATACCGTGAACTTCCGCACTGCATTAAGCCAAGGTGAAAAAGCCACTTATCAGCGCCCGGAAATGAGCGGTGACGATCTTGCCTTTTTACAATATACCGGCGGCACGACAGGGCTAGCGAAAGGCGCGATGCTATCGCACCGCAATATGGTTGCGAACCTTGAGATGGTGTCCGCCATTGTCGCTCCGTTGGTGAATGACGGTGAAGAGACCATTGTGACGGCGTTACCGCTGTATCATATCTTTGCCTTAACAGCGAACTGCCTCACCTTTATGAAGCACGGTGGTCGTAATATTCTGATTACCAACCCACGCGATATGAAAGCATTCGTGAAAGAGTTACAGAAGTATCCATTCTCGATGATTTCTGGGGTGAACACGCTATTTAATGGCCTGTTACATGCTGAGGGTTTTAAAGATTTAGACTTCTCACACCTGAAAATTGCCTTAGGTGGCGGTATGGCAGTGCAGCGTTCAGTTGCTGAGCATTGGGAACGCGTCACCAAATCACGTTTGCTCGAGGGCTACGGATTAACCGAATGTTCGCCCGTTGTGACTGTTAACCCAACCGACATCGAACATTACAATGGCACTATCGGTATTCCATTACCGTCAACTGAGGTGCGTATTGTCGATACTGAAACCGGTAAAGAAGTGGCGCAAGGCGAGCCGGGCGAAATTCAGGTGCGTGGCCCACAAGTCATGGTTGGCTACTTGAACCGCCCAGAAGAAACTGAAAAAGTCATGAAAGATGGCGATTGGTTTGCAACCGGTGATATCGGTGTGATGGACGAAAACGGCTTCTTTAAAATCGTGGATCGTAAAAAAGACATGATTTTGGTCTCTGGTTTCAACGTTTATCCAAATGAAATTGAAGACGTGATTGCGGATCATCCGAAAGTACTCGAAGTTGCTGCTGTTGGTGTGCCACACGAGGCATCAGGCGAGCAAGTGAAAATATTTGTGGTGCGCAAAGATCAAAGCTTAACGGAAAAAGAGCTGATTACTTACGCTCGTGAAAATATGACGGGTTACAAGGTTCCGAAGCTCGTTGAATTCCGCGACGAGTTACCAAAAACCAACGTTGGTAAAATTCTACGTCGTGAACTTCGTGACGAAGAAGAGGCAAAATCAAAATAACGCATGTTGCCATTTCAGCTCATTACCACTAACGCTGACTTGCTCGCTTTCTGCGAGCAAGCTCGGCAAGCACCTTACCTTGCTCTCGATACCGAATTTGTCCGTACGCGCACGTACTATGCCCGTTTAGGTTTGCTGCAAGTGCGCGCAGGCGATCACCTTGTCTTAATCGATCCGGTTTCGGGTGTTGATCTTGAACCATTCTGGCAATTGCTAAAAGATCCCAATGTGCATGTGGTGATTCATGCCGGCGGTGAAGATTACGAAATCTTGGCCCAAAATATGGGACAGATTCCGACTCATATTTTCGATACGCAAATTGCTGCAGCCTTTGCTGGACATGGAGAAGCCATGGGTTATGCGGCTATGGTGAACCATTACTATCGAGTTGAGTTAGATAAATCACAGTCGCGCACTGATTGGTTGCAGCGTCCATTGTCAGCCGAGCAGTTGGATTATGCTGCGGCTGACGTCTATTACCTACATGATATTTATCCGCGTTTGCGCGCCGAATTAAGCCCAGAAAAAATCGCTTTAGTGGAAGCCGAAAGCGCTGAGCAAGTCATTCGTCGAGCACAGCAGGTGCCGCCGCAGTGGCTGTATTTATTCTTCGGTAACGCTTGGCAATGCAATCAACAGCAACTGGCTGTGTTGCGTGAGTTGATGGCGTGGCGATTGGAGCGCGCGAAAAAATCTGATATTCCGTTGGGCTTCGTGGCGAAAGATCATACGTTACTTGAGCTGGCGCGACGGATGCCGCAGAACCTTGGACATCTACGAGGCATTACTGATTTGTCGCCCGTAACGGTTCGTTATGCCGGTGAATCGTTGTTAGCCGCGGTACGGACAGGGCAAGCCTCAAAAAGCTTACCAGCACCACTTGAGCGCTTAACCGATATGCGTGGATATAAGCCGGTATTTAACGCCATTAAGCAAGCGGTAGCGAGTTTAGCGAAAGAGTTAAACGTTGAGCCGGGGCTTATCGCTTCGCGCCGCCAGATCAATGATGTGATTCATTGGGAATGGCAAGTACCTGCTATTGCCAAGTCTGACCTGTCGCCCCCTGACTTGTACCGGAGCTGGCGAGGGGCTAAGCTGAAAGCATCTTTGGAAGCGATATTACAGCGAGATCGTTAATCATGTTGTGTGCGATTTATCGTAGCCCGCGTCGGGCTGATACCTATCTTTACATGCCGCATCCTGCGGACTTTACAAAAATCCCTGAACCTTTGCAGAAAAGCTTTGGTCAACCTATACATGTGATGACAATGGCACTCACACCTGAGCGCCAGTTAGCACGATTAACGGTTGAGGAGCTCACTGAGCATCTCAACGAAGCGGGATTTTATTTGCAGATGCCACCCAAACAAGAAAGCTTATTGGATGCGCACAAGAAACAACAACAGGAGTCTGCGTCATGATTCAAGTAGTCCGTAGTTTAACCTTAGCGGTTGTGTTGATGGCGTTGCCATGGCAGGCGCTGGCGCAAGAAGAAAAGGCAGAGAAAGGTGAAGAAGGCTTTGCCGCTTACGTTGAGCAAATCAAACAAGAAGCGCTTGCTGATGGTTACAGCGCGGAAACGTTAGAAACCGCATTCGCCGATGTACAGTTTTATCAGCGCTCAGTGAAGGCAGATCGTAATCAACCAGAATTTAAGTTGACGCTGGATACCTATTTGCCGCGCGCGGTACCTGAGTGGAAGGCGAAGAAAGCGGTTGAAATGTACGCTGAGCATCGTGAGCTGTTAGAAAAGATCGGCGCTGAATATGGCGTGCAACCACGATTTATAGTGGCACTGTGGGGCATTGAAACTAACTTTGGATCGTTCACTGGCGGCATGGACGTAATTTCAGCATTAACCACCATGGCATATGAAGGTCGCCGTGAAGCGTTTTTCAAAAAAGAGCTGTGGCACGCACTGACGATTGTTCAAGAAGGCCATATTCCAATTGACCAAATGAAAGGTTCGTGGGCAGGCGCCATGGGTCAAGCGCAATTTATGCCAAGCTCGTTTATGTCATACGCTGTGGACTACGATGGCGATGGTCGTAAAGATATCTGGGGCTCGCAGGGTGATGTGTTCGCATCAGCTGCCAACTACCTGAAATCAGTAGGCTGGCGTGATGACGTGACCTGGGGGCGCCAAGTTCAATTACCAGAAGACTTTGATGCTGAATTGGCATCATTGAAAGTGAAAAAGCCATTAGCAGAATGGCAAGCTTTAGGTGTGCGTCGTTACGATGGCGGGGATTTACCGGTTCGTGACGATATTGAAGCGTCGGTGGTGATTCCTGATGACCAGCAAGGCCGCGTATTCTTGGCCTACAACAACTACGACGCGTTGATGCGTTGGAACCGCTCGCATTATTTTGTGGCTGCGGTCGGTTACTTGTCTGATCGTATTCGTTTCCCGAGGTAAGCTGGCATGGGATTACAACCGCCAAGTAAAATCGTTTGTGTCGGCCGTAACTATCTGGACCACGCGGCAGAATTAAATAACCCAGTGCCGACTCGGCCCCTGTTATTTATGAAGCCGCCGTCGTCGATTACACGGTTGCCAGAGGTGCGCATTCCGACCGACCAAGGCGAATGTCAGCATGAAATCGAGCTGGCCGTATACATTGGAATCCCACTACGCAAAGCAACGTCAGAACAGGCGCTTAAAGCAATTGCAGGTTATGGCGTTGCGCTGGATTTAACCTTACGCCAAGTACAAAGCGAGTTAAAAGCACAAGGACAGCCGTGGGAACGAGCGAAAGCATTTGATGGCTCTTGTGTTCTTGGACCCATGGTAGGGCGCGTCGAATTTAACCCGGAAAGCGATTTCGAAATCGCCTTGAAGGTGAATGGCGAACTGCGTCAGCAGGGCAAATCAAGCGAGATGATTTTTTCGATTGCCGATTTACTCGCGGATATTTCACAACAATTTACGTTAGTACCAGGCGATGTTGTGTTAACTGGAACTCCGGCAGGGGTTGCGGCACTTGGTTTAAACGACGCATTGGAACTGACCCTCAAGAACGATAACCAGCAATGGCAATGGACCGGCAACGTCAGCGCGGCCGAGTAACCCATGAGCGGTTATTTTTGGGAAGAAAAAGCACTCACCGAACTGACCCACCAAGAGTGGGAAAGTCTTTGTGATGGTTGCGGTAAATGTTGCCTGCACAAACTCATTGATGAAGCTGACGCCGAAGAGGTGATTCACTATACCGACGTCAGCTGTCGCCTGTTGGATACAAAAACAGCACAGTGCCGCGATTATCCCAATCGTAAGCAACATGTACCGGATTGCGTCGTCATTACCCCTGACAATGTGTATGAGTTGGATTACATGCCAACCAGCTGTGCCTATCGGCGGTTAGCGGAGGGACGCGGGCTTGCTTCGTGGCATCCGTTGTACCATGACGGCTCACGTGAGCCAATGATTGCGGCGGGAATGAGCGCTACGGGCCTCGTCGATAGTGAAGATACCGTCGAAGAAGATCTGGAACTTCGCATTGTGACGTGGCCGTTACGCGACACCAATTAAAGCGATTTGAATCGAACCAAGCGCGCTAATACCACAGCAACGCCAATCACGGTGTAAGTTGCGAAAATAATCTGCATCCAACCCGGCATACTCAAACCGACAAACTGCCAGTCGATTTCTCCACACTGTCCAGGCGCGGCAAAGAAGTTCGGGAACCATTCATGCAATGGCATCCAACTTGGGAAATTTGGAAAGGTATCGCAAACAATAAACCAAGAATTTTCCGAGTTTTGAATTTCGAGGTGTTCACGCGCAATCAGCCAGCCCCAAATGGCCGCCACAAGCCAACCGCTATAACCCACTAGACGAGTTATGAACAGTTGCGGTGCAAACAATGGAATGAGTGCGGCTAAACCGATACCTAATACTGCCGTGCGTTGATAAATACACTTCACGCAAGGTTCAAGGCCAAGTTGGTATTGAAAAAATAGAGCTGCCGCTAACAATGCAAAGCATGATGCAGAGAGGATTGCCCACGCGCGCCGCTGTGTTGGAAGTTTGGCCAAAAAAGTTAGCATAAAATCACCGCCTTATAATAATTTGCCAAGAACGATACCTGAGCCTAAATTGATTGTCGATAAGATTGGGTTAAGAAGCTTTACAAAACTTGTCCGACCATTGAAAAGACTGGTAGAATCAGGCAACGGATTATAACAAATAGTAACCCTACTTTAGGTAACGTTATTCAAAACACAGGCCACTTCATGATTATTAAGGCACAAAGTCCAGCAGGTTTTGCCGAGGAATACATCGTAAAATCAATCTGGAACGGGCATTTTGCACCCGGCACTATCTTACCAGCAGAGCGTGAGTTGTCCGAACTGATTGGTGTTACCCGTACGACCTTGCGCGAAGTGTTGCAGCGTTTAGCGCGTGATGGTTGGTTAACCATTCAGCACGGCAAACCGACTCGCGTGAATAACTTCTGGGAAACTTCTGGTCTCAATATTCTTGAAACACTGGCACGCCTTGATGAAGACGGTATGCCAGAATTGGTTGACCAGTTATTGTCTGCTCGCACCAATATTAGTGCTATCTATATTCGTCAAGCGGTTCGCAACGCGCCAGAAAAAGTGGTTGAGCTATTGAAAGAAGCCGAAACGCTCGAAGATTCTGCCGAAGCCTTTAGTCAGTATGACTATCGCTTAAACCATGATTTAGCGATGGCCTCTGGTAATCCTATTTACGTACTCGTTCTCAATGGTTTTAAAGGCTTGTACTCGCGTATTGGTAACTTCTATTTCTCCAACGACGATGCGCGTAAATTAGCTCGCAAGTATTACGCTGACTTGAGTGAAATGGCAGCTGATTCGCGCCGCGATGACGCTGTTTTATTAGTGCGGGAATATGGTTATCAGTCAGGCCGTATCTGGCATAGCATGCGCGGTGATATTCCTGACAATTTGGTCGAATAAATTTGTTCAATAAAGCATTGGTCGAGTAACGGCTGTTACTCGACACTACAACGCATTAGAGTCGGCAAGGCGTTATTCAACGCCTTGCGCTTCACGCCACTTCCATTCGTTTTCTAACGTAGCTTTAGGCAACAACATCTGAAAATCTAGATCCGCAATCGTTCCGCCGTTTTTGAAACGCTCTGGGAAATCTGGATTGGCTAAAGCTTTTTTACCAAGAGCCAACAGGGCGTTCGGGAACTGCGCCGCATAATCGGCATAGTTCGATTCATCGATGCCACCGTTGATAATTAGCCCTACGTTGGTTTCTGTTGCAACCACTTCTGCCAATGTTTTATCGCTACCATCTGCAAATGGTTTACGGTCAACCGTAGTATCCGTGGTGTGAATAAAATCAACGCCAGCTTCAGCAAGCACGCGTACGAGGCGTACCGCAGCTGCTTCACCTTCTGGCCACTGATATTCGTTGTCGGTTACGGTGATTTGGCCAATGCGAATACCCACGACAAAGTCATCGCTTACAGCACTGCGTACCGCACGTACTACGCGTTCGACATAAGCAATACGCTTATCGAGTGACCCACCAAACTCATCTTCACGTTGATTAAAATGAGTACTTAAGAATTCGTTTAACAAGTAACCGTTGGCGGCATGCAGCTCAACGCCATCAAAACCAATCTCTTCGGCCTTTTTAGCGGACGCGACAAAGCCATTTAAGGCATGTTCAAGATCGCTCAGTGAGGCTTCTTTCGGAGTTAACCAACCCGGAACATCGCCATAAAGACTCAGAGGCTCACCTTTCGGTTCCACCGCACTCGGTGCAATTGGCTGATCGACAAAGTTATTGTGCTGCATCTGGGCTCCGGCATGCATCAATTGCATAATCGCCTTACTACCTTGCGCGTGAATACGCTCAACAATGCCTCGCCATGCATCAGCTTGCGCCGCATTGATGATGCCAGGTTGATTCACGTAGCCCTGAGCCGCGCGATCATCGGTGTACACACCTTCAGTGATGACCAAACCAAAACCACCTTTGGCAAATCGCTCGTAATAATCACCCATGATTGCGGTTGGCACGCCGTGCTCATCGGCACTGGTACGGGTCATTGGTGCGACGGTAAAACGATTGGGTACATCAATAAACATAAGCCCTCACTTTTAAATAAGTTATATAACTTCAGTGGGGATGATTACGTGATTTTCAAGAATATTGATCAGGACGGTGGGCATAAAAAAACGGCCAACACCGCATGTGTATTGGCCGTTCGAACTCATCAGACTTATGCGAAGTTTTTCGCAACGAAGTCCCAATTCACCAAGTTCCAGAACGCGTTTAAGTAGTTAGGACGCGCGTTACGGTAATCGATGTAGTAAGCGTGTTCCCAAACGTCAACGGTCAAGATAGGAGTGACTGAAGAATCAGTTAACGGGGTTTCAGCGTTGCTGGTGTTCACAATCGCCACTGAACCGTCAGCCTTTTTAACTAACCAAGTCCAGCCTGAACCGAAGTTGCCAGCTGCTTGAGCACTGAATTCTTCTTTGAACTTGTCGAAAGAACCGAATGCTGCGTTGATGGCATCAGCAACTGCGCCAGTTGGCTCACCGCCGCCATTTGGGCTTAAGCAATGCCAGTAGAACGTGTGGTTCCATACTTGAGCTGCGTTGTTGAAAACGCCGCCTTTAGAAGTTTTGATGATATCTTCGAGTGACTTGCCTTCCATATCGGTGCCTTTAACCGCATCGTTCAGCTTGGTCACGTAGGTTTGGTGATGCTTACCATAGTGGTATTCAATGGTTTCAGCTGAGATATGTGGCTCAAGTGCATTTTTCTCGTAAGGCAATGCTGGTAATTCAAATGCCATGTCGACTCTCCGTTGTTATTGAAAAATGAATGTATTGTTGTTTCTAACACTTGTTTTGAACTCTGGCTATTTTACCATTGAATTCAAAACTTGCCGTCACTATATAGTTAGATTGTGGCACAAAAGTTTATTTCAAGGGTTAACTTTACCCTAAAGTATAACTTCTTTATGACGGTTTCGCGTACTGATTGTATTTTTTGAACATGGTATAATACGCGCCGTTTGAAACGCTCATTACCTGAGGTAGTCATGGAAACTGTTGATAAAATTAAGCAGCAGATCGCAGAAAACCCGATTCTGTTGTACATGAAAGGTTCACCGAAGTTACCTAGCTGTGGCTTCTCTTCGCAAGCTTCGCAGGCTCTGATGAGCTGTGGCCAAGCATTTGCGTACGTGGATATTCTGCAAAACCCAGATATCCGTGCTGAATTGCCAAAATTTGCTGATTGGCCTACTTTCCCGCAGTTGTGGGTAGAGGGCGAATTAGTAGGTGGTTGTGATATTATTTTGGAAATGTTCCAAAAAGGCGAACTACAAGAATTAATTAACGAAGTTGCTGCGCGTCATCCGGCGCCAGAAGCTGAATAACTTAAACAACTAAATGGAGATTAACCATGGGTGTATTAGTAGGTCGTAAGGCTCCTAACTTCACTGCAGCTGCTGTACTTGGTACTGGCGAAATCGTTGAAAACTTTAACTTGCACGAGCAAATTAAAGGCAAGAAAGCTGTTGTTTTCTTCTATCCATTAGACTTCACGTTTGTTTGTCCTTCTGAGTTGATCGCGTTTGATCACCGTTTAGAAGAGTTCAAAAAGCGTGGCGTAGAAGTGATCGGTGTTTCTATCGATTCACAATTTACGCACAACGCATGGCGTAACACTGCCGAAGCAGACGGCGGTATCGGCCAAGTGAAATATCCATTGGTTGCTGACGTGAAGCACTCTATTTGCCGTGCATACGACGTTGAGCACCCAGAAGCTGGCGTTGCTTTCCGTGCGTCATTCTTGATTGACGAAGACGGTTTAGTTCGTCACCAAATCGTGAACGACCTGCCATTAGGCCGTAACATTGACGAAATGATTCGTTTGGTTGACGCGTTGAACTTCCACCAGAAGCACGGCGATGTATGCCCAGCTGGCTGGAAAGAAGGTGATGAAGGTATGAAAGCTGACGCGAAAGGCGTTGCTGACTACCTGTCTAAGAACGCTAGCAAGCTGTAAAAGGCAAAAGCGATATTCGCTATTAGATATTAGATATTAGCGAAAAACAAAAGAAAGAGGTCGTCCTTGGGGCGGCCTTTTTTATTTGGGCAGATGGGTGAGCATGATGGTGGTTTTTATGCCGGCATGCTTGGCTTCATGAAACTGTTGAAAGCCGTGTTTTTCGTAGAGGGCAACATTGTGAGGCTCGGCTTGTAGATAGAGATCTTTTACCGCGAGTTCTTTAGCCACTTGTTTTGCGCGCTCGATGAGTTGGGCGGATAGACCCAAGCCACGAAATTTTGAATCGACATAAATACCACCGAGCCAGTGGGTATATTCGGGGTGATTCTTGTTTTCTCTAAACTTTAACTCAGCAACGCCAGCCAACTCGTCGTTTACCATCAGAATAATACTCAGCGGTAACTGGTTTTTATTGGATGCTTTATTTATCACGACATCATAAATGTAGTCGTAAGTGACCTCGTTTTCGTCCGAACCCCATTCATCGTAATACCACTTGGCGATTGTGGCTGATAGCTCTGGCGCATCGGCTAGAAATTTGAGGCTGATATTATTCTTTTGCATGTCTGCTCTTAATTAATTGCAAATTTTACGGCTTGTTCCGCATGAATTTCGGTGGTGTCGAATAGTTTGACTGGTGTGTCTGTTTGCGAAATAAGTAAGCCGATTTCAGTGCAGCCCAAGATAATGCCATCAGCGCCATAACCGGCTAGCGTGTCGATGATTTTGAGATAGTCAGCTTTTGATTGCGGGTCGGCTTTGCCAAGGCATAGCTCTTTGAAGATAACTTCATGTATGCGGTTTCGCTCGCGTAGTTTCGGCACTACAACGCAAATTCCGTGAGCTTCTAACCGGTCGCGGTAGAAGTCCTGCTCCATCGTGAATTTGGTGCCCAGTAAGCCGACGGTTTTTATGTTTTCGGCTTCTAATGCGGCGGCGGTGGCATCGGCGATATGGAGCAGGGGAATATTCACCGCTAGTTCAATTTCAGGAGCCACCTTGTGCATAGTGTTGGTCGCTAGCACAATAAAATCGGCGCCGGCAGTTTCTAAGGCTTGCGCTGCCTCAGTCAGAATATCGGCGGTTCCAGCCCAATCACCAGCATGTTGTAACGGTTCTATTTCCGCAAAATCGACGCTATATAGAATAAGTTTGGCTGAGTGTAAGCCACCCAGTTGTTCACGCACCTTCTGATTAATCAGCCGATAATACGTCTGAGTAGACTCCCAACTCATGCCGCCAATAATCCCAATTGTTTTCATGCGTTCTGACTCCTGTGAACTTGTGCGCCGAGATATGAACAGTTACATTCAAACAAGTACATAGGAATTTATAGCATGAAAAGATACGATTTTGCGGATGTTTTAAATTTTTGGTTTAAAGAACTGACCCCACAACAATGGTTTGTGAAAAGTGACGAACTTGATGACACCATTAAAAAGCGATTTGGAAGTATGCTGGCAGCTGCCGCTCACGGTGAGTTATGGCAGTGGCGTGAGTCACCGAAAGAGCGCTTGGCGGAAATTATTGTGCTCGACCAATTCTCCCGCAACGTGTATCGCGATACACCTGCCGCTTTTGCGCAAGATCCGATGGCTTTAGCACTGGCTCAAGAAGCAGTTTCGTTGGGTATTGACGCAGAATTTAATGCCGCTGAAAAAGCCTTTCTTTATATGCCATACATGCACAGCGAATCGGCAGTGATTCACCAACAAGCGGTTATTTTGTTTAATCAGCCCGGCTTGGAAAATAATTACGAATTTGAACTGAAGCATAAAGCCATTATTGATAAATACGGTCGTTATCCGCATCGCAATGAAATTTTAGGACGCGAATCTACTGCGGAAGAATTGAAGTTTTTAAAGCAACCGGGTTCCTCGTTTTAAAATTTGAGTTGATGGAATGGAATTTATAGGGAGATCACGTAATGAAATATATTTTTGCGCTATTTTTCGCCTTTGCACTTTTTTATTCTTCAACAGTTGAAGCATGCTCTTTTCGTATATCGGGTGGTGAATTGATTAGGTGTGGCATGTCGAAAATTGAAGTAATGAATAAGATAGGTTCGCCGGAATATACCAGTACAGACTCAATAGGAGTCAATGATGGATATGGTCGTGGTGGACGCACTGTTCAATCATGGTCTTACATTGTTCAAGGTGATATCGGTGGTGATTACTATCTCACGGTTCAGTTTGCAGCAAACAAAGTGGTTAACATTGAAACGAAGCAAGTGAATCGTTAATGGGTACCAAATCTATATATATCGGGGTTGATGTTTCATGTGCGGTGAAGAAGCGAATTCCGATTGTTTTTGCCGAGAAGCGGGAAGGGCGATTAATTCCGTTACCGGTAAAAGAACTGCCATTTGCCGCGCCTTATGGGCATGGTAATAAGCTTGTTGTTGAGCACGAATACAATCTGACGTACGCACAGCAGATACGTGAATACATTACCGACGTTTGTCACTTCTATAATTTAAAACCCGAGCGCATTGCCATTGATTCGCCGCTGCGACCGCGTGCAGAAGAGTTAGATTATCGAATTGCTGAACGGGAACTCAATCAAGCAGGAATTCGTTGCTACAAAACGCCGTCAAAAACTGAGTTTGATGAAATAATCACCAGGGTGCATCACCATTTGTCGCGTGGTGGGGAACTGTCGCGTGTTCCGCATGCCATGCAGTTATGGATGCTTGCTGGGTTTGAGATTGCACGCGAGTTAGCGAAAATCGCACCGATTTTAGAGGTGTTCCCGCAAGCAAACATCCGTCGAGTGATGCCAAATGCCCCGCATAAAACGGGTAAAGGTGTTCCGAAATTACAACTGGAGGCCATAGCCCGTTACACCGGCTGGCCAGCAACGCCGAAAGATTGGAAGTTATTGAAGAAAATTAGCGCCGGCAGTATGCATGATCAAGTCGATGCTTATAGTGCCGCCTGGGTCGCGAGCTTGAGCGGTAATGAATTAGAAGTATTTGGGGATGTCGATAAAAAAGATGCTATTTGGGTTCCGTCTGGAGAGGTACTATCAACAGGTCGTGAGTAGGGTACGCAAGAACAACGTAAAGCTGAGTTTCGTCGTCGATTTTTGTGATACCGAAATGTAATATTGCGTAAGGGTTATCCGCAGAGTGTTTCGTTATAAGGACATAAAGGCATGCGACACAATGGCATTTTGGTGAAATGGAATGAGGACAAAGGTTTCGGGTTTGTGCAAATGGCGAGCTCACAACAGCAAACTTTTGCGCATATCAAAGAGTTTGAAAATCGACGTCGCAAGCCAAAAGTAGGTGACGAAGTTACTTTTAAATTGCAGCAACAACCTGATGGAAAGCTCAGGGCAACGGGCGTGGCCTATGTTCGTGAAAGCGTCGATTGGTGGATGCTACCCATTTTGATAATCGCCTTTGGTTATATTGGTGGCGTTGGTTATGCCAGCCTTGTGACCGATTTGCCGGTTGAAGTGTCTTGGGCTTTTGCATTGCTAAGTGCTGTGACCTATTTGCTTTACGCGCTGGATAAGCGCGCCGCACAACAAAGCAACCAGCGCACACCCGAAAAGGTTCTCCATTGGCTCTCTGTATTAGGCGGGTGGCCCGGTGCCTTGATTGCGCAGCAACAATTCCGCCATAAAACCCGCAAAACCTCCTTCCGCGTTGGCTTTTACTTCACTGTTATATTAAATATTGCCGCAGTGCTGTACTTTATCGTTTATGTTGAACAATTCTGGCGCTGGATATAGAAGCCAATCTTGCAAGGGGATGCACAATGAGTGATTTCGTGGGATCTTGCCTTTGTGGTGAAGTGAAATTTGAGATAAAAGGCGAGTTTGATAGCTTCTTTCTGTGCCACTGCCATCATTGTCAAAAAGATACAGGATCGGCGCATGCAGCCAATTTATTCTCGCAATCGGCTGAGTTAGTTTGGCTGGCGGGCGCTGACAACGTCACATCATTCACACTTGCAGGTACACGCCATAACAAATGCTTTTGCAAAGAGTGTGGTTCTGCTTTGCCAAGCACTGCAATTGAAGGTTTGCTCGTTGTTCCCGCTGGTAGCTTGGATACAGAAGTTTCGAAAACGCCGACAGCACATATATTTACTTCAAGTAAAGCGAGTTGGGACAACAAACTTGAGAGTTTGCCAACGTTTAACAAATTGCCGGCATAGCGATTTAACGCAATGGAATAATGCATGACAACCCCGAATAGCTACCGTCTTATTCTCCCGAACGAACGCTTGAAATCAAGTTACGAGGCTTATATCGATGAGCTCGGTGACGAAGAGCGGTATCCATTTCCGTTGGATTTTGATCACTGTGATTTTGCTGCGATGCTAGCGCGCATTGAAGGTGTTCGCACAGGCACTGCGGTGCCGGCAGGTTTTGTGCAAAGCTCAACATATTGGATGGTCGATGGTGACGAGATTATTGGCTGCACGAATATTCGGCATCGGTTGAACGCTCAAATTGAGCATTGCGGAGGACACATTGGCTTAAGCATACGCCCACGGTTTCGCGGTAAAGGTCTCGGTAAAGCGTTGTTGTTGATGAGCCTTGGTAAAGCGCGTGAGCTTGGAATTGAAGTTGCTCATATTCATTGTCATACGCACAACGAAGCCTCGAAAGCGATGATTGAAGCTTGTGGCGGGCAGTTGCATTCTGAGGTAGAGGTTGATGGGGAGCTAATCAACCGGTATCGCATAGAGCTGTTGCGTGATGTTGATGATAACTAACAAGGGATTTGATTTTGATTATTAGGTTTTTATCGGTTTTCATAGCAACACTTTTTATTTCAGCCTGCACCACAGGGCAACTCTATTACACCGACCAATCGGGTAATCGTGTATTGGGTTGTGACGTCGAGTTTGTAGGCTTGCCCAGCGTTGATAAGTTCGCAGTGGAATATGCATTAAGTTACTGTGCTAAAAGTGTGATTAGTAAGGGGCATCAGCTGGATGATGGCTACCAATATCTATTAACGCTCGACACTTCAATTCCAGAGGCGCCATGCGGACGAGCTTGGGATCATGACCTCGCGGAAGCTCAATATGAGCAAGGTTTAATCTCCCCCAAGGAATACGGCTATATTGTGGCGCATATTGATTTGGGGCTTGCTGCTGTAAATGACTGCTCTTCAGTTGGTCAACATTGAGCAATTTTAATCAAGGAGGAAGAATATGATGAGTAGTGATACGAATTTTGATGTTGAAGTAAAAACGTTTCCCGAAACTCTAATCGCTGTGATGGAACATCGAGGGGCACCGAATTTGGTGGGACACTCAATACAAAAATTTATTGAGTGGCGAAAACTTAATCAGTTACCGCCAAGTAAAAGTAAGACGTTTAATTTGGTATATGACGATCCGAATGTTACTGCACCTGAAGACTATCGGTTCGATATCGCTTGTTCTGTGGATACGCCGATAGCTGCTAATGACTTCGGTATAGTTAACAAAGTGATTCCGGCTGGACGGTGCGCCGTCGTTCGACATATTGGTAGCGATGATTCAATCGGTGAAATCGTAAATTTTCTATACACCACATGGCTATCAAATGCTGGCGCTGAGCTACGAGACTTTCCTATTTACTTCGAGCGAGTCAGCTTCTTTCCAGACGTTCCAGAGAACGAGATGATTACCGACATTTATTTACCTATTGAGTGAAAAATATCAGTGCCAGCTTGATTTTTTGAATGCGGTTTTCTAGTTACATCGAACTGATGTCGGCTTTGAGCGAACAACGGACGTTGGGTTTGCTCTCCCCAGCCGAATACTAAGTTACAACTCTCTGGCCGTTATTCTTCGGGCAGGTAAACGTGCTCACTAGTATCAGGCTCTACCATATAATTGGTTACTTCATTCTAATTGGTGTGGTAATTTAAAAAATTCGTAACAATAAATATTCTAGTGAACCAATGCGCTAATGAGTGATAAGGAATACCCATGGACATAAATGCAGCATTAGTTGGGCAAACAATAATTGTTCTAGCGGTTATTTTTGCAATTGTAGGATTCTACTTAGGTAAACGAAAAACTGAAACGCCACTTTTGGTGTCTATTCTTGCTTTATTTTCCGCTTTAATGCCTCCAATTGGTTTGATTTTCTTGATGGTTCTCGCATTGAAAAAAGATCTACCTTCAGCAAACTAAATAATTACAGCTCTTGTGTAGCATCAAGAACCTTAATTACTAATTAAGGCTCTTAACGGATATAGCGCAACAAAGGTATCGGTACGAGAAAAAATTGGATCTCCAGCATACTTTTTGGTGGGCAATTGGGAAAAATCGCGGTCGTCAGCGATCAGTTGACTGCCGTCGAGGGCGCTGAAATAAATTCATAACAATCAACTTTATCGTCCCTTTCACAGCTACCCGCTTCGTATTGCAGTAATTGCAAGCTGATCACGGGAGGGTTAACGTCCGCAATTGGCACAAAGCAGACCTTTCTCATAAACAACCGAATTGAAAATTCTGCAGGTTAAAAGAAAGCCTCAGCAACAACACGCCGAGGCTATTCAATATCTAGAAATGATAACTCACACCAAGATTCAAGCTGCTCGATTCGCTGTCTAAGCGGCTATAGCCAGCGAAAAAGCTTAAGTTCTGTTGTCCGTAATAACGGGCAAGAAGACTCACTTCTTGATCGGTTTCATCCGCAATATCGATGTGACGAATAGCGAGGTCAACTTCAACGTTCGAGGCAAAACGTGAACGCAAGCCTAGTTGTGCGTTTACACCAGATTCTCCTTCGCTGACTTCGCCGAATAAGGCGCCAGAAGAATCGGTTGCATTAGCCGAAATTTTCATGCGTGTATACCCGACGCTACCGTATACGACGGTTGATCCGTTGTTGAAAAATTTGTAGCCGAGGTTTCCGTGAGTCAGCAACGCCGAAAGTTCGGTGTTGACTGTGCCTTGGTCTGTTACTAACGCAAATTCCTCTGATACATCCGTATGTTTGGCGCTGAAAAATACGTGTTCATTAAACGACTTTTCAACGTGAAGCCCGAAACCAGTGAGTGACTCGTCGAGAATGTCGTAACTTACATAGCTTGCGCCGACATGATCGAAACTGGGAGTCGCGTCTTCATTGGCAAAGGCTAAAGGAGAGATAACGAGAGATGAGATTGCAACCAGTTGAGCAATTTTTTTATTTAATAACATTTAATGTCCTTATTAAAACTTCAAAATTAAGTTTGGAATAAGAACAAGTTAACTAAATGAAGTCAATCTCAAACTTCGGAAAGATTGACTTCACCAGCTGATCACGCGACATCAGACCAAACCGCATACTCATTGCCACTAGGACAGGTGAAGTGAAAGCGGCGCCCGCCAGGGAAGCTGAATATGGGTTTGATGATCTGCCCGCCAGCATCCTCAACCTTCGATTGGCTCGCTTCTAGCGCATTGCTGTAAAGAATAACCAACGCACTTCCAGCACTTGTCAATGCCACTAAGTCGGAGCGAAAAAAGCCACCGTCTAGACCGGCGTTTTCTATAGCGGCGTAGTCCGGCCCGTAATCAACAAATGTCCAGCCGAAGGCTTTGCTAAAAAATACTTTGGTGCCTTCGATATCGCGAGCAGGTAATTCCACATAATTAATTTTCGCGTGACTCATGACTCTGGCTCCTCAAGCGGAAGCGTCTCGGTGTGTATTAGCTTACCTGCGGTGTCGGTAACTTTGATCAATCGGCTTGCTTTCGAAATGAAAATACCGGTTGGTACATTTGGCTCAGTAATAACGATTCGGTCGGAGGGGACTTCATCCTCATTACCCACTCGATACACTTCAATTGTGCATGGAAAATTTTGTTCGCACCACGAAATGTCTACGGGCATTAATTCTTGTCCCAAACTCGCCCATTTGGGGCGGTTTAAGCGGTATTGCGTGCGTGGCCAGATGACGGTCATGTCGTATTCTTCTGGAGTCGGTGACCAATAAGAGCCGTCCGGTTTGGTAAGTGCAACAGGTTTATTGAAATCATGGTTCTCGATGAGCCACGTGTAACTTTTTGGCTCATGTTTGACGTGGCTTCGCTCGGTGAAGTCAGTTTGATTGATTGTCAGTGGGTCAATCTTTGTCGCTTCCTTTAAATAGTGAGCGAGCCAGCTATCTTCGTTGATATGACTATATCCCACATGAATCAGCATTTTGGCATCGGGCTCGTCATTGAATACTTTCTCGCGCAGATTCTTCACTGCGCTACGTTCACGTGCTTCGGTTCCGGTACCGATTTCAGAGCCGTAATCGTAGGATACAAGTTGGAATCCGAGCTGGCGGGCGTAGTGCACTAAACTCGCAAAAATTGGTTCTTCGGTGTAGAAACCGGCTGGCTTGTGAACATAGCCATCGGGGATCTCGTTTTCGGCATCCGGCGAGAGAGCTTCTAACGCAAAATACCGAAAACCTTGGTCCCATAAGTGTTCTAATAATCGATAGGTTAAAACGCGGTGCTGCGGAACATGGTGAGCCTCGTTAATCATGACAACTTGGTAGCTATCTGCAGCTTCAGCAATAGCTGTCACAGCATCGCGTATTTCTAAGTTTATGACTTCAGTGTTTAATTCATCGGGATTCGGATCATGTTGATCAAATGCGTTTAAGGCCTGTTTGTGTTTGCCCATCAATGAATAGGCGGTGCCGCGCTCTTGCAGCAGCAAATCAAACACGGGTCGATTATCTTTGTATTCAACAGAAAGCGCCTCTAGTGCGACGAGTTGAGCACTTAACGTTTTGCCATTGGTCGCTTCGTATATCCGACCAAACGCCTTATTCACTTCCTTTAAATATTCTTCTTTCGATAACTCTTCTTTAGACGATTCTTCGGCCGCAAGCGGTGCCGCAGTGAATAATGTCACGATGAATACCGCAACGACATGCAAAGTTTTCATAGACTATCTTCCTTGAAGTTTTTATTGTTGGAATGACTTGAGCATAGCAGTTTTAAGATTCAAACCAAAAATGAGAATAACAAATGGATAAATTTATGCAGGCAGCCATTGAGGAAGCAAAAAAGGGAATGGAAGAGGGTGGTGTGCCGATTGGTTCGGTGATTGTACACAACGGAAAAATCATCGGTCGCGGGCATAACCGTCGGGTGCAAAGTGGCAGTCCTATTTTGCATGGTGAAATGGATGCGTTTGAAAACGCTGGGCGTCAGCCGGCGAAGGTTTACCGCGAGTGCACCATTTACACGACGCTATCGCCGTGCTGTATGTGCTCGGGTGCGATTGAGCTGTATGGTATTCCACACGTGGTTGTCGGTGAGAACCAAACCTTTATGGGTGCCGAAGAGCGGCTGCGCCAAGCGGGTGTCAAAGTCGATGTATTGCAAGACCGTACCTGCATTGAGCTCATGAATACGTTCATTGCGAATAATCCTGAGCTCTGGAACGAAGATATTGGTGAGTAAGCCCTTTAGAAGCTAACTTTGGCGGCGGTATTTGGAGAACCAAAACAGCACCAATGCCGCCAGTGCGCCGAGGGTATCGGCGAGCATGTCTTGCTGCGCATCCCACTCATCGCCTTGCGATCCGAGAAACTCGATACCCGCATCGCCACCTTCTATCACCGCAAATTGCCATTCAATGATTTCGTAGCTTGCTGCGATTGCCATGATGAAGAATAAGCCAAAGAACATCGCTGTCACGGGGCGTGCCCATTTGTTACGAACCAGCAATTCGGCGGCGGCATAGGCATAAAAGCCCACGCTGAAATGCGCGATGCGGTCGTAGTGATTGCGTTCAAAATCAAATAGTTCGGTCACCCATTCGAAGGGCACGCGGGCAAAGGTGTAATGGGCGCCAATGGTGTGCATGATTAGCAGCACACTCATCAGCACGTAACTGGTGTTGCTGAACTGGAATTTACGAAAGGTCACAACAAGGCCAATAAATATCGCTAAAATAGGCGTCATTTCGGCCCACCATACGCGCATGTCGTACGGATTGATAAATGACCACACCATGGTGGCAACAATGATTACAGCAAGTATGTGTGGAATGCGTTGTTGCCAAGCCATGTGTGCGTCCTTTTTAATTATTTTAATTCGGCGTTAAAGGTGAACTTTCACCAATAAATTTAGGTTACGTTCGTTCACGCCGTCAATGCCGAATTTATTATTCCAGTGCGCATACTCAACGCCGACGTAGAAACGGCTGCTGTAGCCAATCATTGGGCCAATGTTGTACTTCAGCTGTGAAGTGAAATTCATTTCAGCGGCATGGCCTTCGCTAGCCGATGACCAATCTAAGAAACCGTCGTAGTAGAAATTTTCAGCAAATGGCACGCCCCAAACGGCGGTGAGCTGATAGTTACTTTCATAAAATTCGTTGCTACGACGATACGCGTTGAGTTGTAAGTAATCAAAACCGGTGACATTGAGGTCAGTACCTACGCCCACGAGGTAGTTATCAAAACCATCACCTACTTCCCACGTGGTTGCTACGTAGGCTGCTTTTACCAAGTTGTCTTCAGCAAAGTCGTACACTTTAAAACGTGGCGAAATTTCCGCGTAAGTTTCAGTGAAACCGTCGTCTGATTTCAAACGGTCGACAAACAAGAACGAGTCGCCCCAGCTATAGCCACCGGCATGTTCAAAGGTGAACACTTGGCGGTCGCTGTCGCCAACTTCGTAGTTGGAGCCGTTTAAGTAAGTGGCGCTGATGTCTTGCCAGAATATTTTCGCGTTGGCGGTTGGTGCAGCCAATGCGGTTAGGGCTAGGGTTGTGAGTAGTTTAGTTTTCATGGTCGTCTCGTTAAGGTCGTTATTCGTTATTCGCTGCGAGCACTGTGGTTGAATTCGGCAATTACAGCGCTTTGCGCTACCCGGCGTGGAACGCCGGGCTACAGGGGCCAGCCGCCGAGGGTTTGGTAGCGGTTGACCATGTAGCAAAACAGTTCAGCGGTGCGCTCTGTGTCGTATACCGCCGAGTGTGCTTGCTTGTTGTCGAACTCAATACCAGCCGCTTGGCAGGCTTTAATTAACACCGTTTGACCTAGGAACACGGCTGCAAGGGCGGCGGTGTCAAAGGTCACAAATGGGTGAAATGGGTTACGCTTCAGGTTAGCGCGTTCGGCGGCTGCCATCACAAAGCCGTGATCAAAGGTGGCGTTGTGGCCGACTAAAATGCAGCGTTGGCAGCCCGCTTCTTTTTGCGCTTTTCGAATCGGTTTGAACATTTCTTTGAGTGCAGGGCCTTCTTCTACTGCGCCACGCAGGGGCGAGTGTGGGTCGATACCATTGAAATCAATGGCGGCTTGCTCAATGTTCGCGCCTTCGAATGGCTCAATGTGATAATGCAAAGTTTGGTCGGGAACCAGCAGGCCGTCCTCATTGAATTTCAAGGTAACGGCTGCGATTTCCAACAGCGCATCGGTTTTTGAGTTAAAACCGGCGGTTTCAACATCAATCACCACCGGCATGTAGCCGCGAAAGCGCTGTTGCATTAACGCATTGGCGTTATCGTTGCTCATAAATCCCCAGGATTCTTTGCGCTACGTTCAATCAACTCAATCGCGTAACCGTCAGGGTCACGCACAAAAGCGATAATGGTTTTGCCGCCTTTGACTGGGCCTGGCTCACGATACACGTCAGCACCGGCTTCTTTGAGCTTGTCACAGGTGGCGTAAATATCTTGCACACCAATCGCGATATGGCCAAAGGCGCCGCCGTGTTCGTATTCGCTCACTCCCCAGTTGTAGGTGAGTTCTAATACGGTGTGATCGACTTCGTCACCATACCCAACAAACGCCAACGAGTACTTATACTCTTCGTTGTCGGCGGTGCGGAGCAATTTCATGCCCAATGCTTTGGTGTAAAAGTCAATTGAACGCTGCATATCGCCAACGCGTAACATGGTATGTAGTAAACGCATGTGGTGCTCCTATTCGTCTGAGGTTTTGTCTTTAAATTCGCATAAATCTTCAATGATACAGCTGCCACAGCGCGGTTTGCGCGCGATGCAGGTGTAACGACCATGAAGGATAAACCAGTGGTGCGCGTCAACTTTGAATTCGGTTGGAATGACCTTTTCTAAGCGGTCTTCAACGGCACGAACGGTTTTACCCGGGGCAAACTTGGTGCGGTTTGCGACGCGAAAAATATGGGTGTCGACGGCGATGGTGGGCCAGCCGAAAGCGGTGTTCAACACCACATTCGCCGTTTTACGTCCCACGCCCGGCAATGCTTCGAGGGCAGCACGGTCTTCGGGCACTTCGCCGTCATAATGATTCACCAAAATCTCACAGGTTTTGATGACATTTTCGGCTTTGGCGTTGAACAAGCCGATGGTTTTGATGTGTTCCTTCACGCCATCAACACCCAAATCCAGCATGGCTTGCGGCGTGGGTGCGGCGGGGAACAATTTGCGGGTCGCTTTATTCACGCCCACATCGGTGGCTTGCGCGGACAACAACACGGCAATCAGCAACTCAAAGGTTGAGTTGTATTCCAACTCGGTGGTTGGATTCGGGTTATTGGCGCGCAGGCGCTCTAATATTTCAACGCGTTTTTGTTTGTTCATAGCTCTATTGTGACGTCACACGAGCGCGTGTCACGTGTTTCTCTGGTTTCTCCGCATGGGCTGCACGATAGTTATCAATCCAGTTTTTACCGGCAATAATGAAGCCCATCACAATAAATGCGCCCGGCGGTAATATGGCGAGTAACAGTGGGTAATCCACGCTGAATAATTCAACGCGAAGATCTGCCGCCCATTCTCCGAGCAATAAGTTGGCGCCATCAAACAAGGTGCCGTTACCTAAAATCTCGCGAATGCCGCCTAATAACACTAATACGAGGGTAAATCCTAAGCCCATCATCAAACCATCAAATGCCGCATGATGCCATGGGTTTTTCGAGGCATAGGCTTCGGCGCGACCGATAATGGCGCAGTTGGTAACAATCAGCGGAATAAAGATGCCCAGTGCTTGGTATAAGCCGTAAACGTAGGCGTTCATGAGTAACTGAATCACCGTTACAAAGGTGGCAATCACCATGACGAATACCGGGATGCGGATTTCTTTGGGGACGAATTCACGCACCAAACTGACGGTAATATTCGAGCCAACCAGGACCAATAAGGTGGCTAACCCTAAACCAAGGGCGTTCGTTACCGTTGCAGTTACCGCTAATAATGGGCATAAACCTAATAACTGCACGAGGGCTGGGTTGTTGTTCCACAAGCCTTGCCACGTGAGTTCTTTATAGGTGTTTACTTCGTTGCTCATGATTGTGCTCCTGAGCTTTCGCCATAACAGTTTGCAGGTGCGCTAAACCATTCCTGCTGGTTATTTTCAAATACCAAAGCCGCACGTTTCACCGCTTGTACCACGGCACGTGGTGTAATGGTTGCGCCGGTGAACTGATCAAACATGCCGCCATCGCGTTTCACCGCCCAGCGCGGATCGTCTTCGCCATTGACGCGCTGGCCATTAAAGCTGGCGATCCAGTCGCTTTTGCGAATTTCGATTTTATCGCCAAGCCCCGGTGTTTCTTGATGTTGTAACGTACGCACACCGGCGACTGAGGCATCTGCATTCAGCGCAACAAGCAAGTGAATCGCACCGCTATAGCCATTAGGAGCGGTGACTTCTACCGCAACGGCAGTTGGTTGGTTGTTCACGTATGCTCGGTATACACGACGTGGGGTTGAGCCGAGTTCAGCGTTATTGATGATCGTACAACTCTGATACAGGTCGTTATCGTGCTGCTCAGGTGGAATGATCTGGTTGAGAACGCGCAATAATTCTTGTTCTTGCTGACGCGAAATTGGCTCTTTGGTCACCAACGAGGTGACAATGACTAAAAATGTCGCGACGATAGCAAAGCCTGCCAAGATCAAACCATTGCGGCCCATACTTTTAATAATCATGAGCGACCTCCATGGCCGTAGGCAACGGGCTGGGTGTATTTATCAATCACCGGCACGGTCATATTCGCCAACAACACCGCAAAAGCCACGGCGTCTGGATAACCACCCCAAGTGCGAATCACGAAGACTAAGAAACCGACGAGCAAACCAAACAACCAACGGCCTTTATTAGACGTGGCAGCGGTAACCGGATCCGTTGCAATAAAGAAGGCGCCGAGCATGGTCGCTCCGCTTAGCGCATGAAGCATCGGGGTGATGGCTTGATCCGGGTTAAACAGCCAATAGATGGCCGCAGGCACTAACAAGCCCACTAAAAAGCCGCCGGGAATATGCCAGCTAATAATCTTTTGTTTAATCAGCACCAAACCACCGAGTAAAAACGCGATGTTGATCCACGCCCAACCAATGCCGCCAAGCTCGCCGAAAATCGGCTTGCTCAACGCTTCGCTCAGGGTCATTTGATGATTGAGGTCATTGCGCAGGCTATCTAACGGCGTCGCCATCGTGATGCCATCGGCGCCCATGCGCAGTTGCTCAAGGTTGTAACCGGCTTGGGTGAAACCACTAAAAATGAGGCTCACGGTATCGCTGATACTCACTTGCAATTGAGCAAGTTCATTCGGGATTGGCCAACTGGTCATTTGCACTGGGAACGAAATTAGCAACAGTACATAGCCGGCCATCGCTGGGTTAAAGAGATTTTGGCCAACACCGCCATACACATGCTTCACGACAATAATGGCAAAGGCAGTGCCCATGACGATAATCCACCAGGGCGCTAGGGCAGGGATACTGATGGCGAGTAATACCGCCGTGACGATAGCGGTGTGATCTTGCCATGCATGTGCAACTGGACGGCCTCGCAGGCGCATAGCGATGCCTTCTGCTGCCCATGCGGTTAATAATGCCAGCACCAATTGAACATATACCCCAAACCCGAAAAAGTAGGTTTGTGCTAACACACCCGGAATCAACGCTAAATAGACCCAACGCATGACTTGCTGCGTGGTGCGGCGCTGATGAGCGTGGGGTGAAGCTGCTATTTTAAACGTCATGCGTCGTCACCATCTTTATTTTGTTGTTCCGCCGCGGCGGCTTGCGCTGCTTTACGGGCTTTGGCGCGAGCAATGGCTGCTTGCACGGCATCTTGTGGGTTATCACCGCCTTGGGCGACAGCTTCCGCTTGCGCTTTTTTCCGTGCTTCGGCGGCTTTGCGATGACGCTCAAGACGCTCTTGTTTTTCGCGTTCAAGGCGCTCTTGGCGCGCTTCAAAACGCTCACGTGCCACTTCAGCCTTGGCCTTTTCACGGGCAATGTTGCGTACTTCCGCTTTGGCTTTGCGATAGTAATGCACCAGCGGAATTTCACTTGGGCAGACATACGCGCAAGCGCCGCATTCAATGCAATCGAATAGGTTTTGCTGTTCCAAACCGTCGTAATCTTTGGCTTTGGCGAGCCACTGCAATTGCTGTGGCAACAGCTGGGCAGGACAGACGTCAGCGCAGGCGCCACAACGAATACAGGCCATTTCGTCTTGCGCTGGGGCAAGCTCTTGGCTGCTTGGCACAAGAATACAGTTGGTGATTTTGACCACCGGCACCGACAGATCAGCGAGGGTAAAGCCCATCATTGGGCCACCCATAATTACGCGTTGCTCTGGCTCTGGTTTGAAGCCGCACTGCTCCAGCAAATAGGCAACAGGGGTGCCGATACGAACCCAGTAATTACCAGGTTTCGCAACGTTTTCGCCGGTTACCGTGACCACGCGCTCCAACAACGGTTTGCCTTGCAAAGTCGCTTGTGCGACGGCGTAGGCGGTGCCCACGTTCTGCATCACCAAGCCAACATCAATTGGCAACCCACGGCTGGGTACTTGGCGCCCAGTGAGCAACTGAATTAACTGCTTCTCACCACCTGATGGATATTTTACCGGAACCACACGCAATGAGAGTTGCGGATGTTTATCGAGTAAGGCTTCAAATGCGGCAATGGCTTCTGGCTTATTCGCTTCAATAGCAATGAGTGCTTTTTCACAGCCGGCAATATGCAAGAGTATCTCGGTGCCATCAATGATGGTTTGCGCATGCTCACGCATTAAGCGGTCATCGGCGCTGATATAGGGTTCGCACTCAACGCCGTTAATAATTAAGTAATCCAACGGCCGCTGTAGAGCAAGCTTCTGTGCGGTTGGAAAGCCTGCGCCACCTAAGCCGGCGATACCTGCCGTTTTAATGCGCTCGAGCAACTCGGCGCGGCTGATTTCGGTGTAATTGGCCAGTGGTTCGAACGCTACATGCTCATCATTGCCATCGGCTTCAATGGTTATGACAGTGTCGGTAAGTCCAGACGGATGCGCAATCATGCCGGGACCGATGGCGGTAACCGTGCCTGAGGTTGGCGCATGCACTGGTAAGCCGTTATTCGCACCCACTTGGGTCAGGGCTTGGCCAGCTTTTACTTTATCGCCGACCTGCACGAGTACTTCGCCGGGCGCACCTGAGTGCTGCTTCACCGGGATCGTGTATTGTTGCGCCAATGGCAATGGTGCGATTGGCGTCTGGTTCGATATCTCTTTGCGCTCAGGCGGGTGAATACCGCCTGGAAAGGTCCAGATGTGGCCGGCTTCAATGGCTTTGGTTGCTGCTGACATTAGTTTGACGACTCCACTGCATCTACCACGCGAACCGGAATCTGCTTCAGATCCCACTGCCAATTATCCGGACGCACTGGTACCGGAACCATGTCGATACAATCCACCGGGCAAGGCTCGACACAAAGGTCACAGCCGGTGCACTCATGAGCAATCACGGTGTGCATTTGTTTTGCGGCGCCTAAAATGGCGTCCACTGGACACGCCTGAATACATTTGGTGCAACCGATACATTCATCTTCACGAATGACCGCGACTTTTTTCACGTCTTCTTCGCCATGAGCTGAATCCAGCGGTTTTGCTTCAACGCCCATCAAATCGGCAAGCGCATTAATCGTTGATTGACCGCCTGGGGGGCATTTATTAATTTCGTCGCCATTGGCAATGGCTTCGGCATACGGGCGACAACCGGGGTAGCCACATTGACCACACTGGGTTTGTGGCAGAATCGCATCAATTTGATCCACGATCGGGTCACTTTCAACGCGGAAGCGAACTGCTGCGAAGCCAAGGATTAAGCCGAAAATGAGCGCCAGAACGCCCAATACAATGAGTGCGGTTACCACGGTCATGAGGTGGTCACCAAGCCGCTAAAGCCCATAAAGGCTAATGACATAAGGCCGGCGGTGATCATGGCCACTGCGGCGCCTTTGAACGGGATTGGCACATCTGCAGCAGCGAGCCGCTCGCGTAATGCGGAGAATAAAATAAGGACTAATGAGAAACCGACCGCAGCGCCAAATCCATACACAATGGATTCAATAAAGTTGTGTTGCTCGTTGATATTCAACAACGCGACACCGAGTACCGCACAGTTGGTGGTGATGAGCGGTAAGAAAATACCGAGCAAGCGATATAAAGTAGGGCTCGTTTTATGCACGACCATTTCGGTGAATTGGACCACCACGGCAATCACCAGAATAAAGCTCAACGTTTGCAACGCCATTAAATCCAGCGGCGCCAAAATGTATTGGTTCACCAAATAGCTTGAAACCGACGCTAAGGTCAGTACAAAGGTGGTTGCCGCAGACATGCCGATGGCAGTTTCTAGCTTGTTAGAAACCCCCATAAACGGGCACAGCCCAAGGAATTTAACCAACACGAAATTGTTGACTAGTACCGTTGCCACCAACAGTAGCAAGTAGTCACCCATGCGAAAATCCGTCCCATTACATTGAATAGTGCCTATTATCGAATTTTTAGCGCTGTGAAACAACCGATGAACTGTAGTGTTATTCAAGTTTGTCACTGAATATTCATAAAACTGTCATGGTGCTGTTACGCCAACTGTCTAAATTTTCATCAAGCCAGCAACGGCAAGCCACGTGAGGCACTGATGATGACCGCATTTATGGCCAGATGGATTGATAAGTTTTGCCAATATGATCAACGCAGTTTTCGTTGGTTGAATCGCCGCCTACAGCGATGGTGTCGTCATCAACTTGTGCGCTGGGTATCGCGCTCAGGTGATGGTTACGTGTACGCCATTATTGCACTCGTGATGAGCTTGTATTTAGGCGCCGCGAGCGTGGTTCCAATCACTGCATTAGTAATTGGTTTTGCCATAGAGGTGCCGCTATTTTGTTTACTCAAACGCGTATTAAAACGCCAACGCCCCTATCATAAAAATCCTCACTTCACGTCAGTGATACTGGCGCATGATCAATTTAGTTTCCCGTCAGGACATACCACCGCCGCATTCTTATTTGCCGGCATTATGAGCTCCTTCTTTCCCACCTGGGCATGGTTGCTATACAGCTGGGCAGCAGCCATTGGCGCGTCGCGGGTGCTCTTAGGTGTGCATTATCCCGGTGATATTGCCGCAGGAGCTGCGCTTGGTTATGTGATTAGTGGGTATGCCGTCAGTTTGGCACTTTAACACCTTAATAATGTTCAAGGAGGCAGTATGCGAATTTTGATAGGTGTGCAGGGAACGGGAAATGGCCATTTGAGTCGCTGTTCTGCACTTGCAGAAGCATTGGCACACTTTCCAGATATAGATGTGCAATTTTTAATTTCTGGCCGTGATAAAAGTCAATTGTTTGATATGGAAGCCTTTGGTGACTGGCAATGGCGTCAGGGGCTGTCGTTTGTTGTTGAGCAGGGCAAGGTGAATGTGTTTGAAACGGTGCGCCGCAATCAGTGGCAACAGTTTTGGCATGATGTTCGTGAACTCGACGTGAGCGCCTATGATTTGATAGTCAGCGATTATGAACCGATTACTGCATGGGCAGGGCGCTTGCAACGCAAACAAGTGATTGGTTTAGGGCGGCAGTATGCTTTCTATAAGCCCACGCCGAGTTTGCCCATTGCGGTTGCGCATCGACAAATGCTCCGCTGGTTTGCGCCAGCTGATATTGCGGTCGGGATGCATTGGTTTGACGACGCGTCGCATATACTGCCACCGATTATTCATCAGCGTGGCCGCATGACTTCCGTTAGGTCAGGGCATTATGTGGTGTATTTGCCATTTGAAACATTAGCGGCTGTGCATAAACTTTTACAGCCATTTGAGAATGTCACCTTTGATGTGTTTCATCCGCAGGCGGAGCAACGAGAAGTTGGTCATATGCGTTACTTTGCGCCGTCACGTGTTGGTTTTGCTGAAGCCGTTGCGCGTGCAGAGGGCATCATTAGTAATGCCGGCTTCGAAACTTCGAGTGAAGCCCTCGCGACGGGTAAAAAATTACTGGTGAAACCACTTACCGGACAGTTTGAGCAAACGGCTAATGCTCAGTGCCTGGAACATTCTCGTTTGGCACAGGTGATGTGGTCGCTCGATACCGAAGCGGTAGCGGCGTTTTTGCATCTTGATAAGGGGCATGCCTGTCGTTGGCCGAATGTGGCGCAAGCGGTCGCAGAATGGTTACATCATGGCGCTGTAGAACCGGTACAGCAATTAAGTGCGCGCTTGTGGCAGCGTACAGAGTTTGAAGAGTATATGGAGTGCTTGAAGAATTATTAAGTGGCTCCCCAGGTTGGATTCGAACCAACGACACATGGATTAACAGTCCACCGCTCTAACCAACTGAGCTACTGGGGAATACTTAAGAGGTATTCGGGGGTGTTGTAAGATGTCTTGGCTCCCCAGGTTGGATTCGAACCAACGACACATGGATTAACAGTCCACCGCTCTAACCAACTGAGCTACTGGGGAACACATCTGACAACGGGTGCGAATGTTAAAGGCGGTTGCGGCCTCTGTCAATACTAAAAAATGCTGTTTGCTTGTTTTGTGCGCAAACCGTTTAAAAAAATTGAAGTCAAGTGATCGGTTGGCTTGTCTATATATCAAATGATATAGCTTATTGATCGCTCTGGTTATCCACATGAAAGCCAATCGCACGTGTTTCAAAGGCTAGACAATCTTATCCACTAAATCTGTGGATAACCTTGTGGGAAAGTATGTGAGTTGCTTTAAACGGTGGGCATTTGGGCGTGATTTAGCGATTGCTTAAAAATTGACTTAGAAAATAAAAGTGATTATAAAACAATGAGTTATAAAGAACCTTTAAAGTTCCTTGAAAGTTTTTATTTGCGACATGTCATCCGTCGCATTTTGACGCAGTGATTGTGTATTTCTTACCTTATTTGTTCACAAAAGCAACACCAATCGTGTGTCGATAAACCAGTGTATTCGCGAAGATTAATTTTTTGTGACGGAAAAATTTAAACAGCTGTTTTAACGTGTTTGTCATCTTCTGGTCATAAAAGTCATGCATAAAAAAAGCCGCAAGCACGTTGCGACTTTTTTTGTGACTTTTCACGATACTAAGAATTGAAATTAAGCGCTCTCAGCAAACGCTTTTATTCGTTTAACAGCTTCTTTGAGTGTGTCCAAGCTACAAGCAAACGAGAAGCGGCAGTGACCTGGCGCGCCAAATGCAGTGCCCGGTACTAATGCCACCTTGGCCTCATTCAAAATCATTTCACACAGCTCAACGTCGGATTCAGCACCTTTTTGGCGAATCAGCTCATCGATGTTGGCGAACGTATAGAACGTGCCGTCACCAGCGATACATTTCATACCCGGTACTTCATTGAGTGCTTCAACTAAATAATCGTGGCGTTGTTTGAAGGCTTTGACCATTTCTGTAATACAGCTTTGGTCACCCTCAAGTGCGGCAAGGGCCGCCCATTGGCTGATACTGGCTGGGTTCGAGGTACTTTGCGATTGAATTTTCTTCATGGCGGCAATCAGCGGCTTTGGACCGGCTGCATAACCAATGCGCCAACCGGTCATGGCATAGGCTTTCGATACACCGGACAAAATCACGATACGATTTTTCAGATCTGGTGCCACCATGGCGATATTATGGAAGCTCTCGACGCTCCACAAAATATGTTCGTACATATCGTCAGTCGCGATGAGTACTTGCGGGTGGTTGCGAAGAACCGCTGCTAAGCTTTCTAATTCAGCTTTGGTGTAAGCCGTACCCGTTGGGTTCGATGGACTATTTAAGAACAACAACCGAGTTTTCGGCGTTATCGCTGCCTCTAATTGCTCAGCACTGATTTTATAACGTTGCTCAATACCGGCTTCAATGAACTTTGGCACCGCACCGACCAGAATCGACATGTCTGGATACGAAACCCAATAAGGCGCGGGAATCAGTACTTCGTCACCTGGGTTTAACCATGCGCTGAGTAAGTTAAAGATACTGTGTTTGCCACCTGCGGAAATCAGGATTTCGCTGGTTTCATAGGTTAAGCCGTTATCGCGCTTAAATTTATCGACAACGGCTTGTTTGAGTTGCGGGATACCGTCCACTGCGGTGTATTTGGTATGACCTGCATCAATGGCCGCTTTCGCAGCCGTTTTCACAAACTCTGGGGTATCAAAATCGGGTTCACCCACACCTAAACCAATTACATCATGGCCTGCTGCTTTGAGTTCAGCTGCTTTTTGCGACACAGCGAGCGTTGGCGATGGTTGAATAGCGTTAACACGGTCAGATAATTGGTATTTCACAGTGCGATCCTAAACATAGAAGGGGTGAAAAGGTTGCCGCTACTATATCGTTTTCGCTGAATTTTGTCTATTGAGCGGCTGCTGATAACATAGCGAAAAAGCGCAAAATTCGTTACACTACGGCTTCTTTTTTCAACACTGGTATCAGAAACTCATGAGCCAAGCTGTAGCGGCAAAATCTTTACTCCATGATCCTATTCAGCCCACCCTCTGGCGCATGACATGGCCAGTGATCATTGGCGTGTTGACGCTCATCAGCTTTAATGTGGTCGATACCTTCTTTGTCGGTATGCTGGGTACGGACCCATTAGCGGCGGTCAGTTTTACTTTTCCAGTTACGTTCACGGTTGTCAGTCTAGCGATTGGTCTCGGGATTGGTACCTCCGCAGTGATTGCACGAAAACGTGGCTCTGGCCGTGAAGAGCATGCCAAGTTTGATGGCACCACGGCGTTATCGGTGTCCGCTTTATTGGTCGTGGTCTTGTCGCTGATCGGCTATGTGTCAATGGATCCCATCTTTTCTGCATTGCGCGCACAAGAACGTCTGATTCCCTACATTCATGATTACATGACCATTTGGTTTTTAGGCGCTGTGCTCTTAGTGACGCCAATGGTCGGCAATGCGGTATTGCGAGCCTCTGGTGATACGCGCACACCCTCGTTAATTATGGCCTCGGGCGGTTTATTGAATGCGATTTTTGACCCAATTTTAATTTTCGGAGTTGGGCCGATTCCAGCCATGGGCGTGCAGGGGGCCGCATTGGCGAGTTTAATCTCGTGGATCATTGGTTCTGCATTGGTGCTCTGGTACTTAAACTACAAGCAATTGTTGTCTTTTAAAGCGCCGGCAGATGCGAGTTGGCTGCGCTCTGCGCGGCAGATCCTTAATATCGGGATACCTGCTGCGGGTGCTAATATGCTGACGCCACTTGCGATGGCGGTTATCACAGCGATTATTGCGGCCTACGGCGCGCCGGCAGTTGCCGCGTTTGGTGTCGGGACACGTTTAGAATCGTTGGCAAGTGTCATTATTTTGGCGTTGTCGATGTCATTGCCGCCGTTGATTAGCCAGAACTTTGGTGCGCACTCCTTCGATCGGGTGGGCGCGGCTTATCGCGTAGCAGTGCGCAGTGTGCTGATTGTGCAGTTGTTTATTTACGGTTTATTGGTGGCAACGGCACCATGGATTGCTGCTGCGTTTACCGATGATCCGGAAGTGGCGCGACTGATCCGCTTATTTATCTATATTATGCCCCTTGGCTACGGTGTTCAGGGCGTGATTATTTTAACGAACTCCAGTTTAAATGCGCTGCACCGGCCGATGAACGCATTGGTGCTTAGCATCGTACGTTTATTTGTGATGTTTGTGCCACTGAGTTGGATTGGTGCGTTAGTTTACGATATTCCCGGATTATTTGTCGGTGGCGTTGTAGCCAACGTGATCACCGGTGTGCTTTCGTGGTTCTGGTTCCATCGCGGCTTGCGCATTGAAACTGCCCGCGAGCGCCACAATCATGTGGAAGGAGTGACAGAGGGAGCAAGCCAATGAGTCGCGAATTTGAACTCAAGTCAGACTACCAGCCCGCAGGTGACCAACCGACGGCAATCGAAAAATTAGTCGATAATCTCGATGCGGGCTTAGCGCACCAAACGCTCCTTGGCGTTACCGGCTCAGGTAAGACGTTTACCATGGCCAATGTCATTCAAAAAATTCAACGCCCGACGTTGATTCTTGCGCATAACAAAACCTTGGCGGCGCAGTTATACGGCGAGATGAAAGAGTTTTTTCCGAATAATGCGGTTGAGTATTTCGTCTCGTACTACGATTACTATCAGCCGGAAGCGTATGTGCCAACCACGGATACGTTTATTGAAAAAGATGCCTCGATTAATGACCACATTGAACAAATGCGGTTGTCAGCAACTAAGGCGCTGATGGAGCGTCGCGATGTTGTACTGGTGGCTTCTGTGTCATGCATTTATGGTTTGGGTGACCCTGAATCGTACATGAAAATGATGTTGCATTTACGCCGTGGCGATTTGATCGACCAGCGCGATATCCTACGACGTTTGGCACAGCTGCAGTACAAGCGTAACGATGCGGCGTTTGAACGTGGCACCTATCGTGTGCGTGGTGAAGTGATTGATATTTTTCCCGCCGAATCTGAGCAGCTCGCGATTCGCGTTGAGTTATTCGATGATGAAATTGACCGGATTAGCTTTTTTGAGCCGTTAACAGGGCAGGTGACGGAAGCGGATGTTGCGCGTGCAACGGTCTATCCGAAAACACACTACGTGACGCCCCGCGAAACCATTTTGAATGCCATTGAGCGCATTAAAGAAGAACTGAAAGAGCGGAAACAGCAGCTGTTGGATTCGAATAAGCTGGTCGAAGAACAGCGCCTGAGTCAGCGTACCCAGTATGATATTGAAATGATGTTGGAACTCGGTTATTGCTCGGGTATCGAAAACTATTCACGCTATTTGTCAGGGCGTGCGCCGGGCGAGCCACCGCCAACGCTACTCGACTATTTACCAGATGATGCTTTGCTGATTATTGATGAGTCGCACGTGACGGTATCGCAAATTGGCGCGATGTATAAAGGTGACCGTTCGCGTAAAGAGAACCTCGTGAATTATGGGTTCCGCTTGCCATCTGCGTTGGATAACCGACCATTGAAATTTGAAGAGTTTGAGGCCATTGCGCCGCAAACCATTTATGTGTCAGCAACGCCGGGTAAATATGAAATTGAAAAATCTGCCGGCGAAATTGTTGAGCAGGTTGTGCGCCCCACCGGCCTTATCGATCCGGAAATCGAAATCCGTCCAGTTGCCACGCAAGTTGACGATTTAATGTCGGAAGTTCGCTTGCGCGTTGAGCGTAATGAACGTGTACTGGCGACCACCCTGACCAAGAAAATGGCCGAAGATTTATCGGATTATCTGGATGAACATGGTATTCGCGTGCGTTATTTGCACTCGGATATCGATACCGTCGAGCGCATGGAAATTATTCGCGATTTGCGCCTTGGTGAATTCGACGTTTTGGTGGGCATTAACTTATTGCGTGAAGGTTTGGATATGCCCGAAGTGTCGTTGGTGGCGATTCTTGACGCGGACAAAGAGGGCTTCTTGCGCTCCGACCGGTCATTGATCCAGACCATCGGTCGCGCCGCCCGTAACCTTAATGGTAGAGCAATTCTGTATGCCGATCGCATCACCGGCTCAATGCAACGTGCAATTGACGAAACCGATCGCCGTCGCGCCAAGCAAGTTGCTTACAACGAAGAACATGGCATCACTCCGAAAGGCCTCAACAAACGCGTGACCGATGTGATGGATCTCGGGGGGGGCATTCGTGCTCCGCGCCGCGAGAAACAACGCGTTGCTGAAACAGAAGCCGCCTACGACCCAGCGATGTTTGATCCAAAAGCTTTGGTTCAAAAGATCGAGCAAACGGAAAAAGAAATGTATCAGGCGGCAAAGGACTTGGAGTTCGAGAAGGCTGCGGCGCTGCGTGATGATGTCGCCAAACTCCGCGAACAACTCAAAATCCTTTAAAGGCGTTATTCGTGATTCGTGCGCTACGCTGTTCGTCCGCTGCGCTGTTCGAACAGAGAGCGAAGCGAACGGACGAAAAACGAACAGCGAAGCGTACGAATAACGCTGTTGTGTCTATCGGTTATTTCGGTTAGATAAGCTCATAGTAATTGATATTATCTATCCATGAACAAATTCATGGGGGATACCGATATGGCGAAAACAGTTTCTTTTGGCGTGATGCACGTTAGCGTGGCGTTCACCCTCGTGTGGTTGATGACCGGTGATATTGTGTTAGGTGGCGCGGTGGCTTTGATTGAGCCAGTTGTGAATACGGTCGCTTATTACTTTCACGAGAAATTTTGGACGGCGCGACAAAAGCGACAGCAGAGTCGACAAATGGATACGGTGCACGTAGCATAGCGACACATTTGGTTAGTGTTAGAGATGATACGTGCATTTACAACCGGGCGATGAACGCTATGTGACACCCGACGGCAAATTGAAAACGCCGTCGAGCTTGCTGTTTATTCTGTTGTTTTTTCTGCGTGGTTACGCTGCGTGGATTATTTCTCTTACGTTTATGGAAGACCGTTCGCGTCTACTTAAATTCTTTTATACCAGTACTGACCAATTTAGCCTCGCTTTGCTGGTGGGTTTACCCGCACTATTTGTCTTTATTCTTCTGACACAATTAAAAGCGGAAACGCCAGAGTGGGTAGCGCGTTCATTTACTGTGGTACCGATTCTACTTTGGTGTAGCTGGCTGATTGATGGGGTGTTATTGCTGAGCTTGATCAGTAACTTGTGGCCAACGTTCTCTTTGGTGAAAGCGTTGCTGTTATTCGGCTGGCTAGCGGCCGGTTGGATGCTGCTGTTCTCACGCCACTTAAAAAGATTTATTGCGTTAATCGTTAGTTAAGTGCAACGACGATATTAGATATTAGATATTAGATATTGGATATTAGGAAAAGCGAAAGACATCAGATCTAATATCTAATATCAAATTGCTAATATCGATTTTGTATTTCTAAGAAGTGGTGGATGGTACTGGGCTCGAACCAGTGACCCCCGCCTTGTAAGGGCGGTGCTCTCCCAGCTGAGCTAACCATCCATCAGGGAGACAGAGAAAATGAAGAAGTGGTGGATGGTACTGGGTTCGAACCAGTGACCCCCGCCTTGTAAGGGCGGTGCTCTCCCAGCTGAGCTAACCATCCTTTTCTCTGCGTTGCGGGGCGTATTATAGGGAGCTTAACGATACTGTCAACAGGAAATCTCACTTGATTTGTTCGACTGCTGATTTTTTCCCCGCTTTGCTGTAAAAATCAACATCCTGCTTCGTAAAAAGACAAGAATCTATACTTTCGCCTAATGCGCCTGCCGTTGCTTCTTGGTAGAATGCATCCACAACGAAACTGCAAAATAACCCGAATAATGCGGAGAAAGCAAGAATTATGACAGTGGTCACCCGATTTGCCCCAAGTCCTACTGGTTACCTTCACGTGGGTGGTGCGCGCACCGCTCTGTATTCCTGGTTAGTTGCGAAAGCAGCAGGCGGGAAGTTTGTGCTGCGTATTGAAGATACTGACCGTGAACGTTCGACTCAGCCAGCCATTGACGCCATTTTAGAAGGGATGGAATGGTTAGGATTAACGTGGGATGAGGGTCCGTACTATCAAACCAAGCGTTTTGATCGCTATGAACATTATATTGATAAGCTGTTGCAGGAAGACAAAGCGTATAAGTGTTATTGCTCGACTGAACGTCTTGAAAAAATGCGTGAAGAGCAAATGGCAGCTGGCGAAAAGCCTCGCTACGATGGTCATTGTCGCGACAACCCGAATGTTTCTGGCGATAAGTATGTGGTGCGTTTTCGCAACCCGCAGCAAGGTAGTGTGAAATTCAATGACCATATTCGTGGGCCAATTGAATTTGCGAATACCGAGTTAGATGATTTGATTATTGCGCGCAGTGACGGTACGCCAACTTATAACTTCTGTGTGGTGATTGACGATTGGGAAATGAATATTACCCATGTGGTGCGCGGAGAAGACCATATCAACAATACACCACGTCAAATTAATATTTTGCAGGCATTGGGTGCGCCGGTGCCTGAGTATGCGCACGTGTCGATGATTTTAGGCGACGACGGTAAGAAGCTGTCAAAACGCCATGGCGCTGTCAGCGTCATGCAATATCGTGATGACGGCTACCTGCCAGAAGCGGTACTGAACTACTTGGTTCGTTTAGGTTGGTCACATGGCGATCAAGAAATCTTCAGCGTTGATGAAATGATCAAGCTGTTTAGTCTCGACGATGTGAATAAAGCAGCGTCGGCATTTAATACCGAAAAACTCAATTGGTTGAACCAGCATTATATGAAATCGTTGCCGGTTGAGCGCGTGGTACCATTTTTACAGTGGCATTTTAGTGACCAAGCGATTGATGTCAGCAAAGGTCCAGCGCTTGAGAAGCTGATTCCATTAATGGCTGACCGTGTGAAGACACTGAAAGAAATGGCAGAGCAAAGCCGTTATTTCTATGAAGAATATGAAGCGTTTGATGAAGCTGCGGCCAAGAAACACTTGCGCCCAGTGGCACGCGAAGCACTTGAAGCGGTGCAAGATCGTTTGGCTAGCCTTGAGACATGGGATGCAGCGAGCATTCAGGCGGCCATTCAACAAACCGCTGACGACTTAGAAGTGGGCATGGGCAAGGTTGGTATGCCGCTGCGTGTTGCGGTAACGGGTTCAGGCAACTCACCATCTCTTGACGTGACTTTAGAATTATTGTCGCAAGAACAAGTGGTAGGACGTATTGCGCGCGCGATTTCGTTTATCATAGAACGTGAACAAGCGCAGTAACTCGTGAAAGGGCGCCCTAAGTTGGCGCCTTTTTTCTACGTCTGATTGAGATATAAAACATGCTAGAAACCGATAAGTTGTTGGCCAACAATCAAGCTTGGGCGAAACGAATGCTCGAGCAAGATCCAACGTTTTTTAATAATCTCGTGGCGCAACAAAGTCCTGAATATTTATGGATTGGTTGTTCAGATAGTCGGGTGCCTGCAAATCAAGTGGTGGGGATGGCGCCGGGTGAGTTATTTGTACACCGTAATGTGGCGAATCAGGTTATTCAAACTGACTTTAACTGCCTATCCGTTGTGCAATACGCGGTAGAAACGTTGCATGTGAAGCATATTTTAGTGGTCGGTCATTATGGTTGTGGTGGCGTTCGTGCAGCAACCGAAAGTTGCAGTCATGGCTTGGTTGACCATTGGTTATTTCCAATTAAAGATATTTACCGCATTCATCACGATGAGTTAGAGAGTATTTCTAACGATAAACAACGACTCGATAGGTTGTGCGAATTAAACGTGATTGAGCAAGTTCGGAACTTAGCGAAAACGACGATTATTCAGCAGGCATGGGATCGTGGCCAAGAACTAGCAATTCATGGTTGGGTTTATAGTATTGAAGATGGTCTTGTGCGAGACATGGAAGTAACGGTACGTGATCGCGCATCGTTGGAGCGAATTTATCACTTTGATGAGTAATCTTTAGGTAATTCAATTTATGCAAGAAGAACATTGGGAAGAGGTCTATCAAACGAAAGCTGTTGATCGGGTCAGTTGGTTTCAGTCAAAGGCGGAAACCTCACTGCGCTTGATTACCGACACCGGCATGAGCCACGATGCGCCGCTCATTGATATTGGTAGCGGTGCTTCGCGACTCATCGATAATTTAATTACCAGTGGCTTCACCAAGATTACGGCGTTGGATATTTCCACCAGCGCACTCAATGCGTCTAAAAAACGTCTGAAAGCCAAAGCAGAGCAGGTTACCTGGCTGGTTGGTGATGTGCTTGAGAGTGCGTTTGCTGCAGGCCAGTTTGCGATTTGGCATGACCGTGCCGTGTTTCATTTCCTAATCACTCCAGAGCAACAACAGCGCTATGTTGAGCAAGCTGCGCACGCGGTTGAGCAGGGTGGTTATGTCGTGATTGCAACCTTTGCCGAAGATGGCCCAGAGAAATGTAGCGGCTTGCCAGCACAACGGTATTCGGCGCAACAATTGGCCGAAGTTTTCGCGCCGCAATTCAGTTTGGTACACACTGAACGGGAAATTCATAAAACGCCGCACGGGGCGGAACAAAAGTTTAATTACTGCGTACTTAGGCGAAATTGATCGCGAATTGTTCGAACTGGCGTAAAATTCGTCAAACAATCGAAATTACCAAAAAAAAGGTTGACGGTAGTGCGCCAATTACCCTAGAATTCGCCCCGCTGTCAGGGTACTGATGCAGCACACGAATTTCAGTGTTGGTGTGGGGCTATAGCTCAGCTGGGAGAGCGCCTGCCTTGCACGCAGGAGGTCAGCGGTTCGATCCCGCTTAGCTCCACCAAAGCTGCGCGTTACAGTAGTGAAAACTTGATAGTGATTTGTTCTGGTGCGTCCCCTTCGTCTAGAGGCCTAGGACACCGCCCTTTCACGGCGGTAACAGGGGTTCGAATCCCCTAGGGGACGCCACTTCTTGAAGAGCAAGAGCGATATTAAATATTAGATATTAGATATTAGATATTAGATATTAGATATTAGATATTAGCGAAAGCCTGAAGAACAGAGCAAATAAAACAGTCCGGGGTCCCCTTCGTCTAGAGGCCTAGGACACCGCCCTTTCACGGCGGTAACAGGGGTTCGAATCCCCTAGGGGACGCCAATTCTTGAAAAGCAAAAGCGATATTAGCAATTAGATATTCGATATTAGCGAGTGATTTCAAGTACCAATAAGATTTGCCAGTCCTTGTCCCCTTCGTCTAGAGGCCTAGGACACCGCCCTTTCACGGCGGTAACAGGGGTTCGAATCCCCTAGGGGACGCCAATTCTTGAAAAGCAAAAGCGATATTAGCAATTAGATATTCGATATTAGCGAGTGATTTCAAGTACCAATAAGATTTGCCAGTCCTTGTCCCCTTCGTCTAGAGGCCTAGGACACCGCCCTTTCACGGCGGTAACAGGGGTTCGAATCCCCTAGGGGACGCCACTTCTTGAATACCAAAAGTGATATTAGCAGTTAGATATTAGATATTAGATATTAGATCTGATGTCTTAAGCTTTTTCTAATATCCAATATCCAATATCCAATATCCAATATCTGTTATCGTTTTTGCACTAGTTCCAGTAGATAGGGTTCCATGATGTCGGCGATAAGCGGCTGCGCCTCGCGATTCGGATGAATCCCATCGTTCTGCATTAACGCCTCGTTTTCGATAATTTGTTCCATGAAAAATGGAATCAACGGCACTTCGTGTTTATCCGCTACCGTTGGAAAAATGTCTGCAAACATATCGCTGTAACGCTGACCGTAGTTCGGCGGAATTCTCACCTGACTTAACGCAACTTTTGCGTCTTGCTGTTGCAATTGCATGATAATCTGTACCAAATTGTCTGAGATGCTGGCTGGATTAAATCCACGGAGACCGTCATTGCCGCCAAGTTCAACGAATACGGCATCAGGTTGATGACGTTCGATGACGCCAGCTAAACGATTTAATGCGCCTTGGGTGGTGTCGCCGCTAATACTGGCATTAATGAGCGTAATGTCAGGATATTTTTCGGCCCAGCGCTGCTGCAAAACACCAACCCAGGACTCGCTTTGCGCCATACCATAACCGGCACTTAGGCTATCTCCTAAAACGACAAGTGAGACATTTGCCGAAACTGGACGTATAACAACGAACAATGCGACGATTACTAACAATTTAGCTAGGAAGTTTTTCATAAATGCTTATTCAAACCACTCAATTAGAAAAAAAAGTTACGACACAAGACGGCATTCTACACATTTTACAGCCAATTGACCTGTCTATTGAAGCTGGGCAAACCGTGGCGATAGTCGGTGCCTCAGGCTCTGGTAAATCGACCTTGCTGTCTTTACTTGCTGGATTAGACCTCGCAAGTAGCGGTGATGTTTCCATAGATAACGTAAATTTAGGGGATTTGGATGAGGAGCAACGTGCGAAAGTACGTGCAGAGAAGATTGGTTTTATTTTTCAATCGTTTTTGCTGATTCCAAGTTTAACCGCACTGGAGAATGTGATGTTGCCAGCAGAGTTAGCGGGTCACAAAAATGCCGAGCAGCAGGCGCGTGAACTATTAACCAAGGTTGGTTTAGGCGAGCGCTTAAAGCATTATCCAAATCAATTATCTGGTGGTGAGCAACAGCGCGTTGCCATTGCGCGGGCCTTTATTGGTACGCCAAAAATTTTGTTTGCAGATGAACCGACCGGCAACCTTGATGCTACGACTGGACATAAAGTTGAAGATTTACTGTTTGAAATGAACCAAGAGTCGGGCACAACGCTGGTGATGGTGACGCATGATGCGGAATTGGCGAAGCGTTGTCAGCGCATCTTGAAAATGGACGCAGGTCGATTAACCGAGGTAAGCAACAATGTGGCATAAGATTTCATGGCGATTGTTGCGCCACGAGCTTAAGCGCGGTGAATTGACGATTATGGCGGCGGCTATTGTGCTGTCGGTTACGGCGGTGCTGTCGTTATCGCTGTTCACTGAGCGTTTGCAATCGGGATTATTGGCGCGTAGTGCTGAGTTTTTAGCTGCTGACCGAGTCTTGAGTTCGCGGCGTCCGATTGCTGAGGATTGGCTACAGCAAGCGCAACAGCGAGAACTTAAAACGGCGAACCGTGTGGTTTTCAATAGTATGGCGTTTGCCAAAGATAATTTAGCCTTGGTTGATATCAAGGCGGTTAGCGATGGCTATCCATTACGGGGCAGTTTGCGCACGGCATCGGAGCCGTTCGGCGAAGAAACCACGGTGATCAATCAGTTACCGGGTGAGGGCGAGGCATGGGTAGCAGCGGCACTGTTTCAAGAGCTAAGTCTGCAAGTTGGCGATACGCTTGAAATTGGTCAAAGTAAATTTGAAGTGACGCGGGTGCTGACATATGAGCCCGACGTTGGTTTTTCGGTGTTTACCGATAGCCCTAATGTGTTGATCCATTATGATCAGCTCGAGCAAACGGGCTTAATTCAGCCGGGCTCACGAGTACGCTATAACGTGTTGTTTGCTGGTACGGCCGAGCAACTGGATAGTTACTACGAGTGGCTAGCACCACAACTTAACGACGATACACATAACTGGCGTAGCATAGAGGATGGCGATAGTCCGCTGGCTCGGAGTTTACAGCGCGCAGAGCGGTTTATGTTATTAGCGAGCTTACTTGGCGTGGTATTGGCAGCAACTGCCGTAGCCGTTGCTGCGCAGCGATATTGTCAACGTAACTATGACGTCGTCGCAATCTTCAAAACGCTCGGTGCAGAGCGTCGTCAAATTCAACGTATTTTTATTTTGCATTTGTTATTGCTGACCTTGATTAGTATTGGCGTTGGCTTGCTTTTGGGATGGATTATCCAAGCACAGGTGATTGAATTTGTTGCCGCGCAATTAGGGGCAGAGCTGCCAGCTGCTGGTCTTAAGCCTTATGTGTTAGCCTCAGCAACTGGCTTTGTGAGTGCGGTGATGTTCACTTTGTATCCTCTACTTCGGCTCATTGCGATTCCGCCGTTGCGGGTACTGAACCGTGAGCTCACTGGCACCGATAAGCTACGTTGGTTGCATTGGGTGGCTTCGGCCGGAACCATTTACGCGTTGTTATTGATTTACAGCCAGCAATGGCTGCTGTCTTCGGCGCTGTTTGCTGGTGGTGCAGTAGCAGCTGTGTTGTTGTTAGCGGTCGGGCGTTTCTTTATTCGTGCCAGCCGTCAGGCCGGTATGCAAGCGGGTAGTGCATGGCGCTTGGCAATGGCCGGTTTGCAGCGCCGTGCGCAAGCCAATAGTGTACAGATGCTGAGCTTCTCAACAGCGATCATGTTGTTGTTATTAGTGTTGGCTCTTCGCAATGAGTTGTTGGCGGATTGGGAACGTCAACTTCCTGATGATGCCCCGAACTACTTTATTGTGAATGTAGCGCCGGACGATGTTGATCAGTTAGAGCAACGCTTTGCGGCGCGCGATATTGAATCGAATGATATGTATCCGGTGGTGCCTGGCCGTATGACTGCGGTGAATGGTGTGCCAGTGCGCGATGAAGTGACCAAGGAAGCTGGTGGTGACGAGGCTGATACGCAAACCAACAATGCCGAGCAACGCGAAGGCTTTGGTCGTGAGCTGTCGTTAACGTGGCGCGATGACCTGCCGCCGAACAATACGATTATTGCTGGTGAGTGGTGGGGTGACAATCCTCAGCCGCAGGTATCCATTGAAGAAGAAGTTGCTGAGCGCATGCGCCTATCAATAGGTGATGAGCTTGAGTTCAATATCGGTGGGAATACTTTCACTGTGCCAGTTACCAGTATTCGCAAGGTGAACTGGGGATCATTGCAGCCGAATTTCTTCATGATCTTTAATACCAGCACATTGGAAGATTTTCCGGCGACGTTTATTTCGAGCTTTAATTTGCCGAAAGAACGCCAAAGCGAGCTTTATGATCTGTTTAAGCCGTTCCCTGAGGTGTCGTTGATTGATCTCGATGCCATTATGGAGCAGTTACGTGAGGTCATTGACCAAGTCAGTATCGCTATCGCGTTTGTATTGGTGCTGGTGTTGGTGGCTGGGGTGCTAGTATTGCTGGCTCAGGTGCAAGCGTCGATGGAAGAGCGGCAACAAGAGCTGGTTATCTTGCGCACGCTAGGTGCACCGGCAAAATTATTGAGTCGTAGCGTCACCTACGAGTTTCTGATACTCGGTGCGATTAGCGGATTAATTGCCACCTTGGCAATGGAGCTGTCGTTGTGGATTTTGCAAACGCAAGTATTTGAAATGGCTGCGACGATTCATTGGCGATTCTGGCTGGTTGGTCCGTTAGCTGGTGCGATTGTGGTCGGTACATTGGGCCGCTTAGCTTGTGCACGCTTGGTGCGTCGCAACACGGCTCAATTGATTCGCAAGCTGGCTTAATTCGCTTTGAGCGCTGTCTCGATGTGGGTTCCGAAAAGCTGTTGCCATTGTGGTTGATAGTCTTTTCGGAACACCGCAAAGTGACCAATGCGGGATAAATTCAAATCAGCCGGTGCAATGACGTGACGCTGTTGGGGAGCACTCGCGTAGAAGTCATGCATCGCCTGAATATTCTGCGCGGTTAACATTTCGTCGTCGGTAAAGCTCAACGACGTGATCGGCGTGCGAATCGCAGCATAATCATCATATAACGCTTCCGCACCGACTAAATAATCTGGATGTAAACACCAACGACGCCATTGTTGCATGGCTGCCGCTGGCACATCGCCAACTATGCCTAATTTACGCCCCGGGAAATAGCCGCGTAATGGGATAAGCCAAGGTGTAATGGCGCGCCAGAGTACCCATGACTTGTATTTGAGCTGTGGTGTCGTGTCTTTCCAAAATCCGGTGCCCGTGGCTACCGTAAGCATTTGGTCAACCCGTTCATAATTTGGAATCATGCCAAACAATTGGCCACTGATACTATGCGCGAACCACAAGAGCGGGAGTCCAGGGCGTTGTGTCACTGCGTAATCAATGACTGCAGCGGCGTCGTATGTCGCCCAATCAGTGACTGTGGTTTGCAATTGCGTTAATGGCTTATCAATGGACGCGCCGATGCCATAATAATCGAAACTAATCACATCATAGTGTTGTTCGCTCAGCCACTGGCAAAAGTGTTGATAAAATGCCTGTGGCACCGCCATAGCAGGCGCCATAATGATGACACCGCGTGGTTGCGGTGTCTGCCAATGATAAGCGATGACTGTACGTGCGGGCGCCGACTGAATACTGACGCGTTGAGGGTTTTCCATAGCTGCTAAGGGAGTGCTTTGATATATGGCTTCACGGTCACTTTAGCGTAGACCCCTGCGGCAATATAAGGGTCGGCATCGGCCCAGCGCTGGGCTTCTTCGAGGGAGTCAAATTCAGCAACGACCATTGAACCGGTAAAACCAGCTTCGCCCGGATCATTCGATGCAATCGCAGGACAAGGGCCAGCGACCAGCAGCCGACCATCGGCTTTGAGTTGCTGCAGTCGCTCAAGATGAGCCGGACGAGTGGCGCGGCGCGCCGCTAATGAGTTTGGTACATCTTCAGCCCAAATAACGAACCACATTATTCAATTTCCTCTGCATCTTTTTCACGGTCAGTGTGATGTTTAAACATATATGCCCCCGAGAATACGCTGAAAATCAGCGTGGCGCCGAGGGTACCAAATACTTTGAAGTTAACCCATGCATCTAAGCTCATCGCTTCGGCGATATACACATTAATCACCGCTAACGCGAGTGAAAATATCACCCATGCATAAGTGAGGCGACGCCAAGCAAACGGGGGCAGATTGATTTCGCTATCGAGCATGCTTTGCAGCGGGCTACGCTTTTTCCACCACATGCCAATCAACAGAAATAGGGCGATAGCAACATAAATCACGGTCACTTTGATCTTCACGAACCATTCATCACGTAAAAACAAGGTGATACTGCCAAATATAAGCACTGCCCACATGACAATCCAATGGCGCATGGTGACCGGTTCGCGCATAAATTTCATGACGACAATTTGCATGACGGTTCCGACCATCAATACGCCGGTCGCAATAAAAATATCGCCCAACAGATAAAACAGAAAAAATAAAATGATTGGTAAATATTCGAGTACTAACAACATGATGATGCCCGCTTTATTCTTATTCCCGCAGTGTGCCAGAAAAGTTTGTTAGGTACTAGATTCAATGACTACACTTACTACACGTTCAGCAACTTCTTAGTATAGTTTTTCCGACGCGAGAGGCCAGCATGAAAATTTTAATTACAGGTGGTACCGGTCTAATTGGCTCGGCATTAATTCCGCACTTATTGACGGAATATCAGGTTACCGTGATTAGTCGAAACCCACAGCGCGCAATTCAACGCTTAGGTGGTCAAGTACATGTGATTCGAAGCTTGGACGAGGTAACTGATATAAGTGATTATTTTGCGGTGATTAATTTGCAAGGCGAGGGGATTGCGGATAAACGTTGGAGTTCACGGCAAAAGCTTCGCATTGAGCAAAGCCGCTGGAATATTACGCGCAAAATTACCGAAGCAATTCAAGAAGCGGCGCAACCGCCACTAGTATTTATCAGTGGCTCGGCCATTGGCTACTACGGTGCACAAGGCGACATGCCGGTAACTGAAAACACAAAAGTAGAAAAAGATGATTTTGCGCATCATTTGTGTGCGGAGTGGGAGCGTTTAGCTCTCGCTGCTGATTCAGATAAAACACGGGTGTGCGTATTACGTACGGGTGTGGTGCTCGCCTCTGAAGGCGGTGCGCTGCAAAAGATGTTACCGCCTTATCTGCTTGGGCTTGGCGGACCACTTGGCGATGGCACGCAAGGCTTCAGTTGGGTGCACTTAGATGACATGGTGGGAATTATTCAGTTTTTACTTGCAAACGAGCAAGCACGCGGTATTTTTAACGCGACAGCGCCGCACCCCGTGCAACAACAGGAGTTCAGCAAAACTCTGGCTCGCGTGTTACGAAAGTCTCACTTTATGCGGGTTCCAGCGTGGGCATTAAAACTGATGTTAGGTGAAATGTCGCAGATGTTATTAACCGGCCAATTGGTTCTGCCTGAGCGTTTGCAACAGGCCGGTTATCACTTTAAATATCCTAATGTGGAGGCCGCACTCAAGCAGTGCTTGTTGCCGCCTTCATAGGTTTTATAAACGCTGTAAGTTCATCAACTAAGGCGTTTTCATCGTGTTGATATTGCTCAATGATTTTCACGATAGCAGAACCACAAATTGCACCAGCAGCGCCCGCTGCCAACGCCGCTTTAACGTGCTCTGGCGAAGCGATACCAAAGCCTAGCAGTGGCGGTGCGCTATGCTGAGCGCGAAGCTCGTTAATCACCGCACTCGCTGGTGCTTGCATTTGCGTTTCGGCGCCAGTGACGCCTGCTCGGCTAAGCAAATAGACATACCCCTCGCTATGAGCTGCGACGTTGGCTAAGGTTTGCGCTGACGCATCTGGTGGTGCAATAAAAATAGGAGCAATGCCGTGCTGCTTTGCCACCTGCGCAAAGGTGAGGCCCTCGCGCACAGGCACATCGGCAATTAATACGGAATCAACACCCGCATCAGCACAACGCTGATAAAACGACGCAGTCCCTTTGCTGACCACTAAATTGGCATAGACCAGAAGACCGATTGGCAAGTCGGGATACTTCGCACGCACCTGTTTGATGATCTCAAACGCATCCGCAATACGTGTTCCGGCGGCGAGCGCGCGGATATTCGCTTTTTGAATGGTGGGACCGTCGGCAACTGGATCAGAAAACGGAAGCCCTAATTCAAGTGCATCGGCGCCACCTGCAATTAATGCTTCAATAACTTTTAAGCTGAGCTCAGGTGTTGGATCACCCAATGTGACAAATGGCACGAAAGCGCCGCTTTGTTGCTGTTCTAAGCGCTTAAATAGGCGTTGATAACGGCTCATGCTGACTCTCCTTGTTGAAAAATGCGACGCACGTGGTCGATATCTTTGTCGCCGCGTCCCGAAAGGTTAATCAGTAACACCTTCGGTGCATCGGGTTCGGCAGCGCGACGCAGCGCATAGGCGAGTGCGTGGGCGGATTCCAGAGCTGGAATGATGCCTTCGTGTTGCGCCAGAATTTGAAACGCATCCAGCGCTTCTTGGTCGGTCACCGACTCATAACGAGCACGGCCAATTTCGCGCAAGTAGGCATGCTGCGGACCAACTCCTGGGTAATCAAGACCAGCTGAAACCGAGTAACTTTCTTCGATTTGGCCTTCGTCAGTTTGCATCAAAAATGAACGGCAGCCGTGCAAAATGCCTGGCTTACCTGCAGTGAGCGTGGCGCCGTGATGGGCAGTTTCAACGCCTTTTCCGGCTGGCTCCACACCGACTAACGCAACTTCAGGCTCATCGATAAACTCAGCAAACATACCAATTGCATTGGAGCCGCCACCAACACAGGCAATCACTTCGTCGGGTAAGCGGCCGATGCGCTCGAGCATTTGGGCTTTCGCTTCGGCACCGATCATCCGGTGAAATTCACGCACTATCGTTGGGAACGGATGCGGGCCGGCTGCTGTACCTAACAAATAGTGCGTGGTGCTATAGCTGGCGGTCCAGTCACGCATGGCCTCGTTAACTGCATCTTTCAGTGTGCCGCTGCCTGAATCAACGGGCACCACTTTCGCGCCCATTAATTCCATTCGGAATACATTGGGTTGCTGGCGGGCAACGTCTTTCGCACCCATGTAGATGATGCACTCGAGATCTAATAACGCACACGCCAAGGCGGTAGCCGTGCCATGCTGACCCGCACCGGTTTCGGCAATAATCCGTTTTTTGCCCATCCGTTTAGCCAGTAGCGCTTGGCCAAGTACCTGATTGGTTTTATGAGCGCCACCGTGGAGCAAGTCTTCGCGTTTCAAGTAAATCTGCGTGCCATTCGGCGAATCTAATGGCAAGTTACGACACAGTGATAATGGCGTCGGACGGCCTAGATAATTTTTCAATAGATCCGCGAATTCCGCCTGAAAGGCCGGATCATTTTGTGCTTCAATGAAGGCCTGTTCGAGTTGATCGAGTGCAGGTAATAAAATCTCAGGGACAAATTGCCCGCCAAAATCACCAAAATAAGCGGATAATTTTTCGCTTGGTTGCGTCATGATACTGCCTCCTGATCCGGCTGGATCTGGTTATCTGATTTTCCGTAAGTTCGAATATGATCAAAAAATTGCACGATTTTTCCGGCGTCTTTGCAGCCTTTGGCATATTCGACGCCAGAGTTAACATCGAGTTGCTGAATACCGGTGGCTTGCGCCTCGTTTAAATTGTCTAAGCTCAGGCCGCCGGCCAAAATACATTGTTCGAGCTGCGTGGCACTGAGATCGTTGAGCAATGACCAGTCAAACGGTTGACCGCTGCCGCCGAAGCGGTTATCGAGCAGAAATGCATCCACTTCAATTTGCGGCAAAATAAGTGGTTCGTCGACCCCAATTGCTTTCCAAATTCGTACACCAGGCAAGGCTTTACGTAGCTCGCTGATGTAATCAATGTCCTCTTGCCCATGGAGTTGCACAACCGCGAGCTTCAAGGTACTCGCGATGTCTACAACCTGTTGCAAGGGTTGATCGGCAAACACACCGACGAAATTTAATAGCGGTTCAGCGGCGACGATTGTCTGTGCTTGCTGTGTACTGACATAGCGTGGCGAGTGCTGAACAAAGATGAGTCCGCCAAATGCAGCACCCGCCGCACGAACAACCGTGGCATCGGCAGGTTCGGTTAAACCACAGACTTTATGCGAGCCATAGATGAGCTCGCGACAGGCTTGGTCGACATTTTTTTGCTGCGACAAGGCGCTACCGATGAGGAAGCCATCGACATAACTGGCTGCCTCTTTGACTTCTTGGTGCTTGCTATAACCTGATTCTGCAACAACGAGCACACCTTCAGGTATACGTTGGCTCATGGTAATACTGCGTTGCGCATCGATGCTTAAATCATGCAAGTTGCGGTTATTAATGCCAATGATGTTGGCGTTTAATTGTAGCGCGCGCTCAAGTTCGGCATCGGTTGCGACTTCGGTGAGTACATCAAGTTTTAGCTGTTCCGCAAGCTCGGCGAGTTGCTGGTAGGCGCTATCGCTTAATACCGACAGCATTAGCAAAATAGCATCGGCACCAAAATGACGGGCAAGTAATACTTGCTCCGGCATCACAATGAAGTCTTTACACAGCACCGGTTGTGGCACTGCCGCAGCAACGGCAGCTAAGTACCGGTAGTCGCCCTGAAAGTAATCCGGCTCAGTTAATACTGAAATGGCATCGGCATAACGGCTATAGGTTTGCGCCAAACTCACCGGATTAAAGTCAGGTCGAATTAGGCCCTTGGACGGCGAAGCCTTTTTACATTCAAGGATAAAGCTTGCCCGCGGCTGCGCTAGCGCTTGATATAAACTCCGTTGACTCGGCGCTAAGTTGTGTTCAATTGCGTCGATATCTAACTGGGTTAAGAATTCTTGTACGGAGTTGCGCCGTGTTGTCACAATTTCATCAAGTATTGAATTAGCCACGATTAAACTCCTGAAGCTTTGCTAAGTGCGACAACGCAGCGCCTGACGCCAAGTGCTCTTGTACCGCCGCTGTGGCTTGTTTGAGATTGGTGTACTGATCGGTGACATACAGCATCGCCGCCACAGTGACCGCAACGGCGTTGCTTTGTGCAGGCGTTGCTGTGCCAGCGAGTACGTTTTTTAGTAACTGGGCATTGAAATCAGCATCACCACCCATGAGTTCGGCAACTTGCGCTGATTGAACACCAAAATCGGTGGCATCAAGGGTGTATTCGATGAGCTCGTTGTTGCGCAGCTCGACCACATGAGTTGGGCCATGCAGCGCAATTTCATCCAGCCCTGAGCCATGCACGACCATTGCGCGTTGGCAACCTAACAATTGCAAGGTTTCCGCCATCGGTCGGCACCAGCTCGGATCGTATACGCCAAGCACTTGGGCATCCGGTCGGGCTGGGTTCACCAGTGGCCCTAATAAATTAAATAACGTGCGAGTTTTTAAGGTTTGACGGCTCGGCATCGCATAACGAATACCCGGGTGATAGTGCGGTGCAAACAAGAAGCAAAAGTTGAGAGCATCAAGTTGCTGCTCAGCTATTTCTGGATCTTGAGTAACCGACAAACCCAAGCTTTCGAGCACGTCGGCAGAACCCGAACGTGATGACACACTGCGATTACCGTGTTTCGCGACGGCGAGCCCCATGCTGGCTGCTACCAACGCTGCAGTGGTTGAAATATTCATGGTGTTACTGCCATCACCACCGGTACCACAGCTATCGATAACCGCGCGCGCAGGGCGTTTGAATGGTTTGGCAGCGCGTCGCAATGCTTGCGCTGCGCCAGCCATTTCAGCCGGCTGCTCACCGCGCAGTTTCATTGCCGTTAACGCCGCGGTAATTTGGATATCATTCAGTTCACCTTTGACCAAGTGATCAAATAGCTTTTCTGCTTGGGGCAAGGTTAATGGCTCGCCGTTGAGTAATGTATGAAGTGCCTGCATGTTTAACTCCCGTACGGCTCAAATCGGTATTGTTGAAATAAATAGGCAACGGTTTGTGCTAATAATTGCGTGCCGCGGCTAGTCAATATCGATTCCGGATGGAATTGAAAGCCAAGCGCCTGAAATTCCGGAAACTCTGCAGCCATCGGAATAGCGCCGGTCGCTGCAAGTACTTTGATCGAGTCAGGTAATTTATAGCCACATAACGAGTGGTAACGCGCAACCGTTAACGGATTATCCAATTGTTCAAATATGGCGTGCGGGCGGGTTTCGATCAGTGCTTTTTTACCGTGCACAATATCGGGACATCTATCCACTTCACCGCCTGCTGCATGAATGAGCGCTTGAAAGCCCAGACAGATACCAAGCATGGGGAATTGCCCTTTGGCTGCTTTAATCAATGCAAGCAGATTCCCCGAGTGAGCAGGGTGACCCGGCCCAGGAGATAAGCACAGCAATTGGCGACCTGAATAGTTACGCATGGTAGCAATCAGTTGCTGTGCATCCATGTCATTGCGATACACCACCAACGGATAACCGAGTTGGCGTAATTCATCCACGAGGTTGTAGCTAAACGAATCGAAGTTATCGAGCATGACAATCCGATCAGGAGCCGTTGAGTTAGTCATTGGATTAACGTTCACGGGTTGCCTCCTGAATCAGTTGATTGGCCTTGCGCACAGCTTCAATGACCGCACGTGCTTTGTTTTCGGTTTCCGCGACTTCAGCCGCTGGGTCGGAGTCATGGACAACGCCAGCGCCTGCTTGAATGGTTGCTAAACCGTCTTTCACAAAAGCTGAGCGAATCACAATGCAGGTATCCATATCTCCCGCGCCATTCACATAGCCAACGGCGCCGCCGTAGCTGCCGCGGCGTTGTTTTTCGACTTGCCGAATGAGCGTGGCGGCACTGATTTTCGGCGCACCAACCAATGTACCCATGTTCATACATGCGCGATAGGCGTGCAGTGCGTCTAAGTCATCGGCCAACTGAGCTACCACACGTGACACGAGATGCATGACGTGTGAATACCGGTCGACCTGTAATAAATCAGCGACGTAACGTGTGCCCGGCTGCGCTATGCGGGCCAGATCGTTTCGAGCAAGATCCACCAGCATCATGTGTTCCGATAGTTCTTTTTGGTCAAGCCGAAGCTCGAGCTCTAAGCGGCTGTCGAGGTCGGCATGTATCGTACCGTCGGCATTTTTACCCCGTGGGCGGGTGCCGGCAATCGGATATAATTCAACTTGATTTGTCTCCGCGGTATACTTGAGCGCTGATTCTGGCGATGCGCCAAACAATTCAAAACTATCAGTGCGCAAATAGAACATATACGGCGATGGATTGGCTTGTTTGAGTTGGGCGTAAGCCAGCAAACTATCACTACACGGCAATTGGAAACGGCGTGAGGGCACCACTTGGAATATATCGCCGGCACTTATGTTCTCTTTTAACTTTAATACTTGTTGCGCAAACTCTTTGGCTGATGGGGTTGCTTGTACCTCATTACTTACAAACGTAGCGTTAGCTCCTTGCTGTATCGATGGAAATTGGCAGAGCGCGGCGATTTGTCCCACTTGCGCGGCAATGTCGGCATAGTAACTAGCGCTATCAGGGCCGCTGATCAAACTAGCGAGTAGTTCGGTGGTTTGCTGTTGATGGTCGATCACCAATAATGTTTCCGCAAGGTAGAACTGATAATCGGGACAGCTGTTGTCCGCACTCGCTACCTCAGGGAGTTGTTCAAAGGTTGCCACGTAATCGTAGGCAAACACGCCGCCGATAAAAATGGCCATCGCATGTGGCGCGCCCAACTGGGCTTTGGTTTGTAGTTGTTGCTGGACAATCCGTAACGGCTCGATATTGCTGGCAGCGCGTAAACGTGAATCCTCGTCCGCTGCAACCGTGGATGACTGAAACTCGCATACTAACTGCTTATCGGTCGCCGTCACTTGGCATACGTTCGCACCAAGTTGCTGCAAACGCTCGGCTAACCACGGCAGTAGCGCTGCGCCGTTATTGGTTAGTGCCTCAATCGTGACGGTTTGCCCCTGACAGGTAAACTGTACTGCAGCATTCACCATCAGCAAGCTTTTGAGGTTTTGTCTGGATTGAATTTCAGCGGAATCAAGTAACAAGCTCGGCTGTTTAGGTGAGCACAGCCGTTTGTAAAGAGCTAGCGTATCCGCTTGATACGGCAGCTTCATTCGCAAACTTGTCAGAAAGCCAGATTGTTCAATAATGTTCACGCTTCGTACTCTTTTATAGTTGAGTTATTGTCGATAACGATTGGTATTTAAAAGTTGTATAACTTTTTGTCTACCGCTTGATGCCGATAAGCGTGCATAAAAAAACCCGCTTATCGAAGCGGGTTTGTAGCAAACGTGATTCACACGCACAGATACATCGCCCGCTAGCTCGGGAAATGCCACCACCAGTTTTTACGTAGTTGTGTACGTAGTTGTGATTGCTGTGATGTCGTTAACACGATTGCTTCCTTTATTTCTTTCGTGACTACAACTATCGATTCATTCGTTAAATCGTTAGCTTGTCTAATTGATGGATTGAATGTATCGCGATTAAAAAATGATGTCAACGCTGAATTGCTGGTCAATTTTGATCAGCACCATTAACGCACGTTGTGCTTCATGATGCGTGCTTTTTGACGTTGCCAATCGCGCTCTTTAATGGTGTCGCGTTTGTCGTGCGATTTTTTACCTTTAGCCAGATAAATTTCTAGCTTCACCAAGTGTTTTTTCCAATACATGGCGGTGGCGACTATCGCATAGCCTTCACGTTCGCTGGCTCCGATGAGTTTATCGAGTTCGCGCTTCTTTAATAGGAGTTTACGCGTGCGTTCCGGATCGCATACCACATGGCTTGAAGCGGAGATAAGCGGTTGTATTTGGGCGCCCAGTAAATACGCTTCGCCATTTTTAATAATGACGTAGGTGTCGCTGATATTTACCTTTCCGGCACGAATACTTTTTACTTCCCAGCCTTGCAGGGCGAGACCAGCCTCAAACTTGTCCTCGAGGAAATATTCATGACGCGCTTTTTTATTTAGCGCGATGGTGTTGGAATTTTGACTTTTTTTAGTTTTGCTCATGCCTTGTATTATACCGATGGTAGGAAAAATAAAAATGTCTTTTATTGCAAAATCACGGGTTTATTTGGCGTATTTGAAAGGGTGATTCAGCGTATGAAATGCGCTATCATGCGCTTCATTTTCAGCAAACGAGGATGCCAATGCCGACTATCGAACGAAGTGCTTTAGTGCCATACAGCAATGCGCAGATGTACGCATTGGTGAATGATATCGATCGTTATCCAGAATTTGTACCTGGCTGCCGCAGCGCAGCGGTTTTGGAAAACGACGAGCAGAATAAAGTTGCACGTCTCGATATTAGTAAAGCAGGTATCAGCAAGTCGTTTACTACGCGCAACACGCTAGTGCCATATGAGCGCATTGATATGGAATTAGTCGATGGTCCGTTTCAGTATTTACGCGGTGGTTGGAGCTTCCACAAGTTGGACGAAAACGCCTGTAAAATCGTGTTAAAGCTCGAATTTGAATTTGCCAACCGGTTATTGGGCATGGCTTTTGGTAAAATTTTCAATGAGCTTCAAAGTCGAATGGTTGATGCGTTTGTGCAACGTGCACAGCAAGTTTATGGATCTCAGTAACTCATGGCCCCGCAGCAAATTCAAATCGAAGTGGCTTACGCCACGCCAGAGCGTCAGCAAATTATCCCACTACGCGTTCCCGCTGGGACGGTTGTTGCGGATGCGATTGAGCGTTCACAAATCAAACAATACTTTCCGGAAATTGATCTAGCCGAACAAAAGGTTGGTATTTGGAGTAAAGCGGTTAAGCTAGACCATGAACTACGAGACGGTGATCGTATCGAAATATATCGACCATTGATTGCCGATCCGAAAGCCGTCCGCCGCCGTCGTGCTGATCAAGCGAAAGATGAAGGGCGTGCAGATCCGGTGACTGGTGGACGTCGGCGTAAACGTACAGATGAATCAGCTGATGCAGCTGAGGAGAACGAATAAATCGTGGCTGTTACTTTGTTTATTATGCGTCATGGCGATGCAGAACCACCTCAGGCACTGAAAGCCGATGCCATTCGACCATTGAGTACGCTGGGCGAAAGTGAAGTGTTAGCCAGTGCAAATTGGCTAAACGAGCATCTCCAGGAGCATCATGGCAAGCTTGATTGGCTACTTGCGAGCCCGTTTATTCGCGCACAACAAACTGCCACTATCGTCGAATCGATTGTTCCCTCTGGACAGCGAGATATTGTCGACGATGCGATTCCTGAAAGTGATCCGCAAGATTTTTCAGATTGGTTCTTTGCCATGTTGCAAAGTCGCTATCCCAATGCCGAAACGATTGTTTTGGTATCGCATATGCCGTTTGTGAGTTATTTGGTTGCGACGTTGGATAAGAAGACGCCGCCGTTGTTGTTTCCGACTGCGGGTATGGCGGAGCTGAAACTTGATGTGGCGATGCAGCGCGCGGACTTTGTCCGCATGATCGTTCCTTAAAGCAAGTACGATATTAGCTATTGGATATTAGATATTAGCCCCGATGTTTCAGGTTTTTCTAATATCTAATATCCAATATCTAATATCTAATATCCAATAGCTAATATCACCTTTGAACTAGGATGAGGAGGGCGGCGTTGCCGCCGTGTGCAGCGGGTGCTTGATGGAAAGCTCGAACCGCCGGATGCTGAACCAACCAATGCGGTAAATTCTCCTTCAATACCCCTTTACCATGCCCACTCATGACCGCGCAGCATTCAATATGTTGTTTGGCGCACGCGTGTAACAATGCTCCGAGTTCGCGCTTTGCTTCGGCTTGGGTCATACCATGTAAATCAAGGAATAATTCTGGCGGGAAGTCGCCGCGCCTCAGTTGCTTGAGTATGTGTGATGATTCACCTTCGACACAATAGCGCACTGGGCCTTCGGGAAAGTGGGCACGAAAAGTGTCGGAGAAAAAGAACTCGGCTTGTTGTTGGCGCTCAGGTGTATTTTCCGCACGGCGACGTGGCGTGAGTTTGGGGCGCGGTGCCGCAACCGTTTCGCTACGAATACGGCGGTCAACCTTAACTTGCTCGCGAAATAGCGCGAAATCATCTGTATCTTCACTCATAACACGTCGCTTTTTTGTGCCTATCTATCTGCATCTTAGGATGCGAACTCAGTGCTATTAGGGTATCTTATGGCTCAGAGTAGAACAACTTCGGAGAACCTACCTTGTCACAGGTATCTGTCAACTTTACGTCCACCAGTATGCATGATGCACTGCGTTGGGCAGTGAGCGCTATGCAGGGCGCGGATGTTTATTTCGGTCACGGCACCGATAATGCCTTAAGTGAAGCGCAATTATTGCTGGGCCACGTGACGCAACTGACGTTTGAGCAGCTAGCTGAATTTCAACAAGCGCGATTACAACCGCATGAATTTGAAGAGTTTGTTGGCCTTGTGACGACGCGTATCGAAGAACGTAAACCCGCGGCTTATTTGATTGGTCAAGCATGGTTTGCAGGGTTGCCATTTATGGTTGATGAACGGGTACTGGTGCCGCGTTCACCGATTGCCGAATTGATTGAAAAGCGCTTCACACCATGGCTTGCCCAAGAACCAAAGCGGATTCTTGATCTGTGCACGGGAAGCGGCTGTATTGCGATTGCTTGTGCCTATGCGTTCGATGACGCCGAAGTTGATGCCCTTGATTTGTCGATTGATGCATTAGCGGTCGCTGAAGAAAATATTGCGATGCATGGTCTTGAAGAGCGCGTTATTCCCATTCAATCGAATCTTTATGATGGCGTGCCGAAACAGCGTTATGACCTAATTGTCACGAATCCGCCGTATGTTGATGCTGAGGACATGGCCGATTTGCCAGAGGAATTCCGCCATGAGCCAGAACTTGGATTGGCGGCTGGCGATGATGGTTTAGATTTGGTTCGAACGATTTTACGCGAAGCGCCGGATCATTTGACCGAGCAGGGTGTTTTGGTCTGCGAAGTGGGCAACTCGTGGGTTGCGCTTGCGGAAGAGTTTCCAGAAGTACCGTTTGATTGGGTTGAATTTGAACACGGCGGCGATGGTGTATTTGTTTTGAGCTATGCCGACCTTGTTGCGCATCGCGATAAATTCTAACCATCTTGATGAATTAACAAAGAGACAGACTAATGGCGGCGAATACTTGGGGTGAATTATTTCGAGTGACAACCTTTGGCGAGAGTCACGGCGTAGCGATAGGTGCTGTCGTTGATGGGTGTCCGCCAGGTTTAGAGCTGACCGAAGCTGATATTCAGCCATTTTTGGATCGTCGCAAGCCAGGTCAAAACCGTTTCACCACGGCGCGTCGTGAGGCGGACCAAGTAAAAATTCTGTCTGGCGTGTTCGAAGGTAAAACAACGGGAACGCCGATTGGGCTGTTGATTGAAAACACTGACCAACGCAGTAAAGACTACGGCGATATTAAAGATAAATTTCGCCCCGGCCATGCCGATTATACCTATGCGCACAAATACGGTATTCGTGATTACCGCGGTGGTGGGCGCTCGTCTGCGCGCGAAACCGCAATGCGCGTTGCCGCCGCCGCTATTGCGCAAAAGTATTTAGCAGAAAAATTCGGTATGACGTTTCATGCTGGGGTGGTGCAAATTGGACCGTACAACACGGATGCTGCGCAGCCCGACTTTGCATGGTCGCACGTTGCTGATGATCCGTTATTTTGTCCGGATCCCTCAATGTCCGCGCAAGCTCAGGACTATTTGAAACAACTCCTTAAAGATGGTGATTCGGTTGGTGCCCGTGTGCGCCTTGAAGTCAGCGGTGTACCGGTTGGCTTAGGCGAGCCGGTGTTCGATCGACTCGATGCTGATTTAGCCAAAGCATTGATGAGTATTAATGCGGTGAAAGCGGTGAGTATTGGTGATGGATTTGCGGTGGCCGGCCAACGTGGTAGTGAACACCGGGATGCTCTAACTCCAACTGGTTTTGCGAGCAATCATGCCGGCGGCGTACTTGGCGGTATTAGTAGTGGTCAGCCACTCATAGCGGAAGTCGCATTTAAACCGACATCAAGCATTACCATTGCTGGGGAAACCATCGATAGTCAAGGTCAACCAAGTAGCATTGTGACGCGTGGTCGACATGATCCGTGTGTCGGTATTCGCGGTGTGCCGGTGGTCGAAGCGATGGCTGCGCTTGTGATCATGGATCACTGGCTGCGCCAGCGTGCGCAAAATGGTGACGTACAATCAACCGTGCCGAAGATTGATTAGTTGGTTTTTCGCAGTAGGTATATTCTCGACGTATGATAAAACATCATTATCAGCAACTTATTCAGTTGTTCGAACAATGCTTTTTTGATGAATTGAATACACGGTTGGTGGCCGGTACCGACGAACCTTATTATCAGCCAGCACAATGCGCCGGTGAGAGTCATCAAATTGTCTTTGCGCACGGATTTTACGCCTCGGCGTTACATGAAATAGCGCACTGGTGTATTGCCGGGGAAGCGCGTCGACAGTTATTCGATTATGGTTACTGGTACGAACCTGATGGCCGTAATGCCGAGCAACAGGCTGAATTTGAGCAAGTTGAGCGCAAGCCACAGGCACTTGAATGGTTATTTTCAATATGCGCCGGGGTACCATTCCAGGTGAGCGTGGACAACCTCGGTGGTATCGAGGTTGATCGCGGTGCGTTTACAAAAGCTGTTCAAGAGCAATTAACTCACTATATAATTGACGGACTGCCGCCACGAGCGGAAAAATTTGCCCGCGTTCTGGCTGATTATTACCAGCAACCATGGCCTGCAACAACAATAACCAAATGGAACATAACATGAAAAATCGCTATTTTATTATGCTGTTAGTCGCGTTAGGTTTAAGCAGTTGTGCCACCATTGAAGGCATTGGTAAAGACCTAGAAAGTGCCGGTGAAGCTATTCAAGAAGGCTCGCGCGATAAAGGTGAATAAGTCTCCGTTGTTTCGTATTGGTTTAATCGTTAATGCGTTTGCAGGTCTTGGCGGTTCCGTCGCTCTGAAAGGTAGTGACGGCGCTGAGACCGCGCAGCGCGCACTTGCGTTAGGCGCAACACCGAAAGCGCCGCAACGCGTCAAACAAGCCCTGCAGGTTATTCAGCCGCATACAGAGCAATTGCAGTTTGTCACTGGGGCGAACGGTCTCGGTGCTGATATTGTGCACGACCTCGGTTTTTCCTGTGATGTCATTTATACCCCTGAGCAAAGCCTAACCAGTGCCACCGACACCCGTGAATTGGCGCGTTTATTAGGCCAGCGTGACGATATTGATTTATTACTGTTTGCCGGCGGTGATGGCACGGCTCGTGATGTCTGTGCTGTGTATCCGGAGTTGAGACCCGTACTGGGAATTCCGGCTGGGGTTAAAATTCATTCGGGTGTTTATGCGATTTCGCCAACCGCTGCAGGCAAAGTGCTTGAGCAATTAATTCAAGGGCAACTGACCAGTGTAACGAATGCGGATGTCATGGACATTGATGAAGAAGCGTTTCGCCAAGGCACAGTAAAAGCGCGCCGCTACGGCGAAATGTTAGTACCAGCCGAGCTACGTTATGTGCAAGCGGTAAAAATGGGCGGCAAAGAAAGCGATGAATTAGTGCTTGCTGATATTGCCGCCGATGTTATTGAGAGCATGGAAGATGACACGCTTTATGTGATGGGATCCGGCTCAACCGTCGCGTTTATAATGGAAGATTTAAACTTACCGAATACTTTGTTGGGTGTCGATGTTGTGCGAGCGGGAGAAGTGATCGCAAACGATGTGACAGCGCACCAGCTCGAACAACTGATCAGCGAGCACCAAGGCCCGGTATGCTTAATTATCACGGTCATCGGTGGACAAGGGCATATCTTCGGGCGCGGAAATCAACAACTTAGCCCAGCAGTGATTCGCATGATTGGTAAGGACAATATTCAAATTGTGGCAACCAAAGCGAAGTTGCAAGCGCTTGGTCAGCGACCGTTATTGGTTGATACGGGTGAACCTGATTTGGATGCCGAGTTGTCAGGCTTGATGCGCGTGACAACTGGCTACCATGATGAAGTCTTTGTGCGGGTAGAAAGCACTTAAAATTGCGATTTCGGTAAGCGTACGACAATACCGTCGAGTTCTTCGGTCATGTCAATTTGACAGCTCAAACGGCTGTTATCTTGCGGGTCGATTACCATATCCAGCATATCTTCTTCCATTTCGCTGGCTGGCGGTATTTTGTTAACCCAAGCCGGATCGACATAACAGTGACATGTTGCACACGACATGACGCCACCGCATTCACCGAGAATACCGTCGATCATGTGATCAACAGCACCTTCCATCAGGTTTTGACCCACTTCGACTTCTGCTTCAAATTCGCCACCTTGGGCATCAATGTATATGACACGAGGCATAACAAAAAACTCCTTAAATAATGGTCGCCGGGTGCATTGTGGGCGTTAAGGTTAGCACAAATCAGTGCGGCAAAAGTGATGAAATTATTGTAGAATACCGCAATTTTTTAATCAGCAGAGCGAGAGTGGGGGCTTATGCAGGCTTTATTGGAGCGATTGTTTCAAATCAAAGCGCAAGGAAGTACGGTAAAACGTGAAGTGATTGCGGGTATCACGACGTTTTTAACCATGGCGTATATTATTTTCGTGAACCCTTCCATGCTCAGCCAAGCTGGGATGGACTATGGTGCCGTGTTTGTCGCAACTTGTTTGGCCGCAGCCATTGGTTGTTTGGTGATGGGGTTATGGGCGAATTATCCGGTCGCGTTAGCACCGGGCATGGGTCTCAACGCATTCTTTACCTATAGCGTTGTGTTAGGTATGGGCTACACCTGGCAAACCGCACTGGGCGCTGTGTTCTTCTCTGGTATTTTATTTTTCTTGCTCTCGGCGTTGCGGATTCGTTCATGGATCATCAACTCGATTCCCGTCACACTAAGGTTGGCGATTGCCGCCGGTATTGGTGCATTTCTGGCGCTCATTGGTTTAAAAAACGCGAACATTATTGTTGCCGATAACGCGACGTTAGTATCGCTTGGTGACATGTCGCAACTGTCGGTATTGCTTGCCGGTGCTGGCTTCTTTTTGATTATTGGTATGGTTGCGCGCGGCATTCAAGGTGCGGCACTTATTAGTATACTTTTAGTGACCGTGGCCGGCTTTTTACTGGGTGATGTGCAGTACAATGGCATTGTTGCAGCACCGCCAAGCTTAGCGCCGACATTCATGCAAATGGACATTGCGGCTGCCTTTGACGTTGCCATGTTAAGCGTTATTTTTGCATTTTTGTTCGTTGATTTATTCGATACCTCAGGCACGTTAATGGCTGTTGCTCAGCGTGCTGGCTTAGCCAAACCAGATGGCTCATTACCACGGCTTGAGCGCGCATTAATGGCCGATAGCACGGCGACCATTGCCGGTGCCGCTTTGGGTACTTCAACGACAACCAGTTATGTTGAATCAGCCTCAGGGGTAGCGTCGGGCGGTAAAACCGGACTGACTGCTGTTGTGGTTGGCTTGTTGTTTGTTTTAGCAATATTTTTTGCACCGCTAGCAGGTATGGTGCCTGCTTATGCCACGGCTGGCGCAATTATCTATGTGTCGGTATTGATGTTGTTCACACTGCGTTCCGTCGATTGGGACGACATTACCGAAGCGGCTCCGGTAGCCGTTGTATTGTTGATGACGCCGCTGACGTTTTCGATTGCTGATGGCATCGCCCTAGGCTTTATAAGCTACGTGGTGGTGAAAGCGCTCGGCGGTAAAATGCGTGAATTAAATTGGAGTGTTGCAATCTTAGCAGCGCTGTTTGTCGCTAAATTTATTTGGTTGGGGTAATCACTATGGGATGGCATTCAAATCGCGAGTTTTTCGTATCGTGGGAAGAGTTACATCGGGCCACAAAGGAACTGGCGCGTCGTCAGTTACCAGCAGAGCAATGGCGTGGTATTATTGCGGTGAGTCGCGGTGGACTTGTACCTGCGGCAATTGTTGCGCGTGAGTTGAACGTACGTGTGGTCGATTCAGTGTGTGTGAGTTCGTATGACCATGATAGCCAACGCGACAGCGTGACCATGTTGAAAGACGTAAACGCCACCGACGATGGCGAAGGCTTCTTGGTGATTGATGATTTGGTTGATACCGGCAATACACTGAAGTTTTTACGTGAGCGCTTTCCTAAAGCAAAATTCATCACGGTTTACGCAAAGCCAGCAGGTATGCAACTGGTTGATGATTACGTTGCTGACTTAGAGCAAGAAACATGGATTCACTTCCCGTGGGATATGCACTTGCATTATGTTGAGCCGTTGGCTGGTTCCGAAAGCTAATTGTGCGGTCACAAAGAGACAAAAAAGCCCGAATTAAATTCGGGCTTTTTTATTTGTAATGACAATGCGTATAGGTCAGCGAACAATTAGAGCTTGCTTTGCAAATGCTCCAATACTGCATCGATCGCCAGTTTTTCTTTGTCGCCACTACGACGCGACTTGTACTCAACGGCTTGTTCATCCAGATTACGCTCACCAATCACGATTTGATGGGGAATCCCAATCAATTCAAGATCAGCGAACATCACGCCAGGGCGCTCTTTGCGGTCATCGAATAAGACTTCGATACCAGCTGCCGTTAACTCGTTATAGAGCTTCTCAGCAACTTCTTGTACACGTGCTGACTTGTGCATATTCATTGGAACCAACGCAACCTGGAATGGCGCTAATGCGTTAGGCCAGATGATGCCGTATTGATCGTGGTTTTGCTCAATAGCAGCAGCTACGATGCGTGACACGCCGATACCATAACAACCCATGGTTAAGGTTTCGTGTTTACCCGTCTCCGTCAACACGCCGACTTTCATAGCTTCTGAATATTTCTTACCCAGCTGGAAGATATGGCCAACTTCAATACCTCGCTTAATTTGCAAGGTTCCTTGACCGCATGGGCTTGGATCACCGGCAACCACGTTACGCAAATCGAACGTTTCAGGCAGCGCAACGTCACGTTCCCAGTTGATGTTGAAGTAATGGTAGCCATCGTCGTTAGCGCCGGCTGCAAAATCTGCAAGTACGGCAACACTTCGGTCAATAATCAATGGCATTGGCAAATTAACTGGTCCTAATGAACCTGGGCCGGCGCCAATCGCTGCTCGAATTTCTTCATCGCTGGCAAACACTAATGGGCTGGCAACCAATGGATGTTTGGCTGCTTTAATTTCGTTCAATTCATGGTCACCGCGAATCATTAAGGCAACCAATTGACCTTCTTCAGCACCGTGAACGATCAGTGTTTTTACCGTTTTCTCAATCGGTAACTTAAATTGCTCGACCAGCGCTGCGATTGCTTTCGCATCTGGCGTTGCAACTTTTTCCATTGCCGCAGACGGCGCAGGGCGGTTGCCGGTAGGAGCGACGGCTTCTGCCATTTCGACGTTCGCGGCGTAATCAGAGCTATCTGAGAAGGCGATATCATCTTCACCTGAGCTCGCTAAAACATGGAACTCGTGCGATGAACTACCACCGATTGAACCGGTGTCAGCTATCACTGGACGATAATCTAGACCTAAACGCTCGAAAATACGGCAGTAGGCTGCATGCATCACGTCGTACGTTTGTTGCAAGCTCTCTTGGTCAAGATGGAATGAGTAAGCGTCTTTCATGATGAATTCGCGTGAACGCATGACACCGAACCGCGGACGAATTTCATCACGAAATTTGGTCTGAATTTGGAATAAATTCAGTGGCAGTTGCTTATAGCTACTAATCTCTTTGCGCGCTAATTCGCTTATCACTTCTTCGTGGGTTGGTCCCAATACAAAATCACGATGGTTCCGATCATGTAAGCGTAACAATTCTGGACCATAGTCATTCCAGCGACCAGACTCTTCCCATAAATCAGCGGGTTGAACCATTGGCATAAGAACTTCTAAAGCGCCGGCGCGTTCCATTTCTTCGCGAACCACTCGTTCAACTTTGCGGAGTACGCGCAAGCCGGTCGGTGTCCACGTATAGAGGCCAGCAGCAACTTTGCGAATCATACCGGCGCGCAGCATCAATTGATGACTGATGACTTCGGCATCGGCAGGGGTTTCTTTTAATGTTCCTAATAAATATTGGCTGGTACGCATGTGATCCTCAAATTCCAGCAAAATTCCAATGGTGTTATTGGGATGAAATTCTATCAGTAGCGGGCCTGTGTCAAAAGCCTTTACTGATACTTATTACGTGATTTTGTTGATTCTTCACCTGCCAACGGATATTTACGTCGTATAGGGTCATACCGTATTCGCGTTCAGCAGTATCATTTTGTTGATAGGCAGGGCGGGGATCTTGCGCAAGCACTTGTGAAATCAACGCCTGTAACTCTGGATATTGCTGATTTAGCTGTTGTAACTGTTGCTGTGCATCCGCACTAAACGTTGTTGCTAGAGATTGTTCAGGTGCTGACGGAGCAAATCCGCCAACGGCTTCAGGTATCGCATCGGCATAGGGTACATAGGGCTTAATATCAATCACTGGCGTGTGGTTCACCCAATCAGCGCTTTGTACTTCGATAATCGTTTGTTTGTCGCGATACGTGATGCCAATTACTTTCACCACCGACATTCCGAGATTATTGGGACGAAAAGTTGAACGGGTTGCAAAAACACCGCGCTTTTCATTGCCGCCGAGCCGCGGTGGGCGCACTAATGGCTTCCAACCTTGCGCAGTGGTCTGGTGAAATAGAAACAGTACCCAAATGTGTGAAAACTCGGTCAGCCCACGCACACAGTCAGGGTTCGCATAGTCACCGTGCAAAACAATCCGAGCAGTAGCTGCTGGCACCAACCCTGGTTGTCGTGGTACCGCAAATTTCTCGGTATAAGGTGACTCGATGAATCCTATGGGTTCAACAACATGAGACTGGCTGTGCTGATGCTCGGACATGATTGGCGTTTCTGACTGAATTAAATTTGAGTTATTTCAGCATAATTTTGTGATTTTGACTAATTTATAATAATTAAATAAGACACTCATTTTGTGTAACCTCCTGATAATTATATTAAAAATAATTGGCATGATAATTGCTTTATAAACTTCGAGTGAAATTTTTACGTCACATAACGACGATGACAATATGAATCATTAGGGAGACAACAACAATGAACCGTCAACGCACCACTTGGAGTATTGCATTAGGAATGATTGCTGGTATTACCGTGATCAGTTTGCCATTTACCGCCAGCGCACAGCAGCATGAGAAGCACATGAATGCCGAGTATAGTGTGACCAGTGCCACTGAACTGAATTTTGATTCAGGCGTTGGCACCATCAAGTTTGAACGCAGTGAAGGCGATGTGATGGAAGTTTCAGTTCGTGCTTACAAAGACGATGATACGGTTTTTGACAAAGACGGTAACGTTGAGGACGCTGAATTAGTTGCAGAACAATCAGGCGATCAACTCACGTTACGGGTTCCAAATCAAGACGGCATTCAATTGGATTGGGTTATTAAAATGCCAAAGGTTAGCCGTGTAGAGACTGATTTAGGTGTGGGTGAAATTAGTGGCGATTTATGGACCACAAACATTCAAATTGATTTGGGTGTTGGTGAAGTTGATTTAGATATCTATGGCGATTATAAAACTATTAAAACCGATGTTGGCGTAGGTGATAGTTCAATTAAAGGTATGGGCAACATTGAGAATAATCGTTTTCTCATGACAGCGAATAGTCGTGCGACTTCGTCAGGTACTCACCGAGTGAACGTTGATGCCGGCGTAGGTGATATCAATATTCACGTGCATTAATCATTGATTAAGTTTGTTTAAAGAAAAAGCCCCGTTTGAACGGGGCTTTTTTTATATAATAAGTTTTTATTTAATTAGAAACTTTTCTAACGGCTGACCTGAATCAACAGCTGCCTTTAATGCTTTTGGCATACGGCCCTGTCCAGTCCAAGTCACGTGATTACCCTCAGCATCGGTAATTTCGTATTTAGGTGGCTTCGGTGCGCGCTTCTTTGGGGTTTTCGTTGTCGTTGCTACTTCGCCAACGAGTTCAGATAATTCAATGCCAGCTTCATCAATAAAGCGTTTTACTTCATCGATTTTGCGTTGTTTTTCAGCTTCAAGTTTTCTCAGCTCGGCTTCTTCTTCGCGGCGATCTTCGATAACTTTATTCAATTTTTCGCGTACTTCTTCTAATTCAGTGACAGATAAATCCTTTACTGCTGCCTTTAAACGTCGTCCATGGGTTAAGATTTTCAAAAACTCGCTCATATTTATTCCAAGTTATTAACAATGTGTGTAATTAATTTAATACAGAGTTTAATAAGACGACAATCTTAAAAATTTGTCTTAAATATCTTACACACAAAGTTAATTCATTTAAATAAATTACATATTCGGGTAGTTCGGACCACCGGTGCCTTCAGGCGTTACCCAAGTAATGTTTTGCGACGGATCTTTAATATCGCAAGTTTTACAGTGAATGCAGTTTTGCGCGTTTATTTTAAATACTGCTTCGCCATTTTCTTCAACGACTTCATAAACGCCAGCCGGACAATAACGTTGTGCCGGTTCAGCGTATTCTGGCAGATTAACTTTTAATGGAATCGAACTATCTTTTAATTGAAGGTGACAAGGTTGATCTTCTTCATGATTCGTATTTGAAAGAAATACTGAAGATAACCGATCAAAGGTCAATTTATTATCCGGTTTTGGATATTCAAGCGGCTGACATTCGCTGGCTTTACGCATCTGGCTATAGTCAGCGTGATCATCTTTAATCGTGAACGGTAATTTACCACCAAACCAGTTCTGATCGATGGTGTTATAAGCGCCGCCTAAAATCGTACCAAATTTGTGTACTGCGGGGCCAAAATTACGTGAACGATACAGCTCATCGTATAACCAAGACTTTTCAAAACGCTCAGCAAAATCAGGAAGCACTGCTGGTGCTTCGTCATGTTGCAGCGCCGCGAAAATGCTTTCCGCAGCCAACATACCCGATTTCATTGCCGTGTGGTTCCCTTTAATTTTGGCAAAGTTTAATGTACCCGCATTACAGCCAACTAAGACACCACCAGCAAAGGTCATTTTCGGTAGTGAATAGAAACCGCCTTTAGCAATGGCGCGTGCGCCATAAGTAACGCGTTTGCCACCTTGTAGTGTTTTAGCGATTTTTGGATGAGTTTTAAATTTCTGGAACTCACCGAACGGGTTCAGATATGGGTTGCTATAGTTTAAATCGACAATCAGACCAACATACACTTGGCCGTCTTCAGCGTGATATAGATAACCGCCGCCGCTCGCATCGTCAGTAAGTGGCCAGCCGGTGCTGTGTACTACGAGACCAGGCTGATGCTGTTCGGCTGGAATATCCCAAATTTCTTTGAAACCAATGGCGTAATGTTGCGGTGATTTACCTTCGGCAAGATTAAACTGTTGTTGCAAACGTTTGCCTAAATGGCCGCGGCAACCTTCAGCGAATACGGTATATTTCGCACGCAATTCCATGCCAGGCTCAAAGCCAGGTTTTTGTTCACCTTTATTATCAATCCCCATATCACCGGTAATAATGCCAGCGACGCGGCCGTCTTCAACGATAATATCGGCAGCCGGAAAGCCAGGGAAAATTTCGACGCCCAGTTGCTCAGCTTGCTCTGCGAGCCAACGACAGACATTGCCCATACTGGCGATGTAATTGCCTTTGTTATGGAATGTTTTGGGTACCATAAAGCCCGGTAACTTGGTTGCCGATTCCGCGCTTTTGAACAGCATAATGTCATCGCCAGTTACGGCTGTATTTAACGGCGCGCCACGCTCTTTCCAGTCTGGGATTAATTCGTTAAGTGCACGCGGTTCAAACACGGCGCCAGACAAGATATGCGCACCAACTTCTGAGCCTTTTTCGACCACGCAAATCATCAGTTCTTGGTTGTTCTCTTGCGCTTGTTGAGCGAGACGAATGGCACAACTTAAGCCCGCAGGGCCTGCACCAACGACGACGACATCAAATTCCATACTTTCGCGTTGCATAGTTTACTCCTGAAAAGGCGTGTCATTATTTGTGGGTTCGGGCTGTTCGAGCATACCTTTAACTTGTTCTGCAGGAACAGGGCGCGCGAGGAAGTAACCTTGCGCTAATAAACAATCACGCTGCAATAAAAAATCAATTTGTTGTTGTGTTTCTACACCCACGGCGCAAATGTGAATGCCGCGCTCATGGGCAAATTTTATCATGGTGTCGGCAATCAACGCCTGTACTTTATTGTGCGGTATGTCTGAGAGTAGCGCTTGACTGATTTTCAGCAAGTATGGCGGACATAACTGCATTGCTTTCATGGTAATAAAGTTGAGACCGGTACCATCGACGGTCAATTTAACGCCAATGGCCCGCAGTTTTGCTAATACACCGTCTTCTTGGCAGGCATGGCTACAATACAGCTCTTCGCGAATTTCGATGTATAAATTCTCTGGCGGGACATTGTAGCGACGCAAGTTGGTTCGCAGTAACTCAGGGAGTTCAGGCAAGGCCAGTTGTTTACCCGATAAATTGATATGAATGGTTAATTGTGAATAACCAGCCGCGAGCCATTCGCGATAATCGTTGAGAACGCGTTTCAACAAATTATCGGTTAAAGGAACAATTAAACCGGTGTCTTCAATTAACGATAAAAATTCTTCCGGTAAGGCGAGCTCACCGTCGTCTTGGCGCCAGCGCATAAGCGCTTCTAAGCCTGTGACATGCTTTGAGCGAAGGTCAAAAATAGGCTGGTAGTGCACTTCGACGCGGTGGGCTTCTACGGCTTTATGCAATTGCTCGAGCAAGAATTGACGCTTGGATAGCTCTGACTGATGCGTACGGTTGTAAATTGTGATGCCGTGGTAATCTGATTTCTTTGCCTGATTTAATGCAGCATCGGTGTGTCGTAAAAGATTATCTGCATCAAAGTCAGCATCGTTGGCAAACGCAATTCCTAACGAAGCCGAGGCATACACTTCATGGCTATTGATATAAAACTCAGGTTTCACAATACGCACTAATTGATCAGCGATTTCAGTGGCTTGTTGGTCTGTGGTAACGCCTTCTTTGACGACTAAAAACTCATCGCCACCAATTCTGGCAATAAAGTCAAAGGTGATTGGGCAGCGTTGAATACGGTGCGCGAGGCGACGCAATAGTTCATCGCCAATTTTGTGACCCAGAGCGTTATTGATTTCTTTAAAATGATCAACGTTAAGTTGAATGGCGACCAACTGACCTTGGCGAATGGCAAGTTCAGGTAAGCGTTCTTGTAAATAGCGGAGCAGGGCGTTGCGGTTGGGGACTTCCGTTAACGCATCATGTTCTGATAAATAGGCGAGTTGTTTCTCAATTTCGTCACGCTTTTGTAACTGTCGATTTAACTCTTCGTTATTTAATTTAAGTCTGTCGTAACGTTGCTGCTGAAGCTTAATACGTGACACGAGTACCATAAAAAAGCCGGTCATAAACATACCTAGCAACGGTACAATATATGAATTCACAACATGCATTTCGGAGAATTTTAAAGGCGTTGGCCAAACCATAAATTGCCACTGTTGATCAGCAACGCGAATTGTAAATTCAGTATTCCATTCGTTTTTTAATTCACTGTTACCAGCAAACGTATAAATGGTTTCATTATTCTGTTTTACCTCAACTTGATAGCCTTCAATAATGTGATGATGAATGGTGCTTTTTAACAGTTCTTGCGCATCAATCACCATCGCCACGTAATAATGTTGGTCGACATTCATTATTGGCAAGAATAACGCTAAGTCATGGGGCTTAAGTGAGAGGTTCAGTGCAGGCATCAACACTGTCGTGTTGTTGGACTGTTGTAATTCGAGTCGTTGCTCAGGGTTTCCTTGATAGCTTTCAATGATAATTTCTTCGGGACCATTTAAGAGTTCTTGATCAACAAAGTTGAGTTGTTGATCGAGCACTGTAATATGCTGCACTGATTGATAGAACGAATTCACTGCGCGGCGCAGTTGTGGCAGTAATTGTGCTGGCTCGTTGTCGCTTACTTTTAATAATTCGCCGGCAATTTCACCGGCATAAAGCAAGCGAATTAAGCTACCGCGCACATTCCCTTCTAAACTTTGCGCATCGGCGCGCATACGTTCAGCAATGCGCTTGTGGTCATACTGTTCAAGCAGCAGTGCTGCCGCAATGGTAAGTACAAGTCCAACTGCGGCAGTGATGATCAACGAGCGCCATTGCTTCATGCCAGTATTCCTATTGGTTCAGTTCGGCGCGATTGCGGAACTGCTCGAGCGCTTCAGGATTCGCTAAAGCATCAGTGTTTTTAACGGTTTCACCATGGACGACTTGGCGCACGGCTAACTCAACGATTTTTCCGCTAATGGTACGCGGTATGTCGGTGACTTGTGCGATAATGGCGGGCACGTGTCTTGGCGTTGCGTTGCTTCGAATGATTTTACGAATGTCTTGTTCCAATTGCTCGTCGAGTGTAACGCCGTCGCGCAAGCGCACGAACAAAACAACGCGTTCATCATCTTGCCAACGTTGACCGATGGCGATACTTTCGAGCACGCTATCAATCTTTTCAACTTGGCGATAAATTTCTGCAGTACCGATGCGGACGCCACCTGGATTCAATACAGCATCTGAACGACCGTAAATGATCACGCCATCGTGCTCGGTAATTTCAGCATAGTCGCCATGTGCCCAAGTGTTTTCAAAGCGCGCGAAGTAGGCATTGAAGTAGCGTTGACCGTCGTCATCATTCCAAAAACCGATTGGCATGCAAGGGAAGCTATTACGACAAACTAGTTCGCCTTTTTCTTGAGTGATGGCCTCGCCGTTGTCGTTGCATACCTGGACGTCTAAGCCGAGCCCTTTGCACTGCAATTCACCGCGGTATACCGGTAAAATCGGATTACCTAATGCGAAGCATGACACGATGTCTGTTCCGCCGGAAATTGACGACAAACATAAGTTGGTTTTGATATCGCGATACACATAATCAAAGCTTTCAGGCGCAAGTACCGAACCGGTCGTCAAAATAGCCCGTAAGGAGTCAAGGTGATGGGTCGTCCGCGGTGTGCATTCGGCTTTCTCAAGCGCAGACAAATATTTCGCACTGGTACCGAACACGCTAATTTTTTCTTGTTCGGCGATATCCCATAGCACAGTAGGGGCTGGATAGAATGGTGAGCCGTCGAATAATACCAGCGTGGCACCTTGTGCGAGACCAGAGACCAGCCAGTTCCACATCATCCAACCACAGGTGGTGAAGTAGAAAAACACGTCATCGCGATCAATATCGGTGTGCAGTGCATGTTCTTTTAGATGTTGCAGTAATGTACCACCAACACCGTGCACGATACATTTTGGCACACCGGTAGTGCCTGAACTAAACATGATATACAACGGCGCATTGAATGGCATTTTGACGAACTCAAGCGTGGTTGCTGAGCGGTCTAAATAATCATTCCATGCCACCGATGTTGCATCGTAACGATGTTCAAGACCGGCAAAATCGACAATGATAGTGGTTTCTAGAGTCTTTAATTCGGTGCGAATGGCGTTAACTTTTTCGCTGATATCGAGTTGTTTACCGTTGTAAAAGTAACCATCGACCGTGATGAAGAGCTTGGGCTCAATTTGACCAAAGCGATCGACAACCCCTTGTACGCCAAAATCAGGCGAGCAGCTCGACCAAATGGCACCCAAGCTGGTGGTTGCGAGCATCGCAATAATGGTTTCAATGCAGTTTGGCATCATCGCTGCTACACGATCGCCAGCAACCACTCCTTGTTGCTTGAACGCAGCAGCTAACGCCGCTACTTCATGACGTAATTCAGCGTAAGTGAGCTGCTGACGGGCACCATTTTCACCTCGAAAAATCAGCGCGATGTGGTCATCTTGATAACGCAATAGGTTTTCGGCGAAGTTCAGCCGCGCATCCGGAAACCATTGTGCACCCGGGAGTTTGTTACCATCAACTAGCGTGCGGTCGCCAGCCTCGCCGAGCACATCAAAATAATCCCAAATGTTGCGCCAAAAGGTTTCGTGATGCTGAACAGACCAGTCGTGTAGCTGCGCATAGGAATTTAGCTCAAGGTTTTGCGCGCGACTGATATGTTGCATGAAATCATTCATGCGAGTGGCTGCAATTTGGCTTGAATCAGGTTGCCACATTATTTTCGTTGTCATTTTGTGTTCCTGTTGAGCAAGTTTATGAAGCGTTGCGCTTGGCCAGTTCGGCAAGCGCTACATTTGAGCGCGGCCCGTGGTTTAAGTGCTGACAAATTGCCGCGCCAGCTTGCACTAATTGGTTCAGATCAATACCCGTGTTGATACCCATGCCATGTAGCATGTAAACCACATCTTCAGTGGCGACGTTGCCGCTCGCACCTTTTGCGTAGGGACACCCACCAAGCCCGGCGACCGCGCTGTCGATGGTTGCAACGCCCATTGGTAAACAACTCGCAATATTTGCTAGGGCTTGGCCATAGGTATTATGAAAGTGCAGGGCTAATTGTTGCATCGGTACTTTCTCGGCAACGCTCGCGAGCATACGCTGCGCATGTAACGGCGTTCCGACCCCGATGGTATCGCCTAACGATACTTCGTAGCAGCCCATCTGCCACAGTTGTTCCGCCACATAGGCAACATCACTGAGGGCAACTTCACCTTGGTATGGGCACCCCAAAACGCAGCTAACATAACCACGAACTTTCATGTTGCGGGCTTTTGCTGCCTCGATGACAGGAGCAAAACGTTCTAAGCTCTCAGCAATACTGCAGTTGATATTTTTCTGGCTGAACGCTTCGGAGGCCGCACCGAAAATTGCAACCTCATCGGCACCTGCCGCGATAGCTGCCTCAAAGCCTTTCAAATTAGGCGTCAACGCAGCATAAGTGCGACCTTCGAGGCGTTCAATGCCAGCAAATACAGCCGTGCTATCGGCCATTTGCGGCACCCATTTGGGGCTTACGAAGGCACCCGTTTCAATATAAGACAGCCCTGCATGAGCCAGTGCATTAACAAGTTCTATTTTTGCCTCAACGGGCACGGCTTGCTCGTTTTGCAAGCCGTCGCGCGGGCCAACTTCAACAATTTTCACTTGTTGTGGCAAGCTCATAAAGCGTCCTTATTCATCTTTCAAACTAATTAATTCAGCACCGTCACTGACTAAATCGCCAGCTTGATAGAATACTTGCGCAATTTCGCCATCCCGTGGTGCGCGAATTGTGTATTCCATCTTCATCGCTTCCATAATCACAAGTGCTTGATCTGCTGTTACATTATCGCCAGCTTTCACCATAACTTGAACAACCGTACCGTTCATTGGTGCAGTGAGGCTGCCCGCAGCGGTTTCCTGCTCAAGCGTATCGGTCACGTTGTGACGATTGAAGCGCAAGCTTGCGTGTTCGGTCATCACGACAATATCGTGTTCTGCACGCAAAATATGCGCTTGGAAACGATGTCCGTTTTTACTGAAGAACCATTGGTCGTTGATGCGTTCAACTTGCCAAGCATCATCACTGTCAACTTGGAACCATGATTGGTCACGCTCAACCAGCTGAATTTCATGTAAGTTATCACCGAACTGTAAACTCAATGCGAATTGACGCGGTTGATTTAGGCGAAAACTATGTTGGGTAAACCACGGGTTTTGATTGTTTGTAGCCTTTTCATCAAAGCGTTCGGCCAACGTGGCCATCACGGCGTAATCGTTCACTAGATGACAGGTGTCCGGGAACAAGTCGTGTTCATACTTCTCGATAAAGCGCGTGGTCAATTCGGCTTGGCCAAATTTTTTATGGCTGGCAATTCGGCGTAAGAAATCGATGTTGGTGCGCACACCAGCCACGCGATAATCGTTCAATGCTTGAATGAGACGACGTAGCGCGACGGTTCGATTTTCACCCCAAACGATGAGTTTTGCGATCATTGGGTCATAGTACGAACTCACTTCATCACCGGCGACGACACCGCTGTCGATACGCACATATTCACTGCTCTGTGGTGGTTGTAAGACGTGTAACGTGCCAGTGCTTGGTAAAAATTCGTGATCCGGATCTTCAGCGTAGATACGCGCCTCAAACGAGTGGCCGTTCACTTCAATCTGGTCTTGTGCAAGCGGCAGGGGAGCGCCGCTGGCAACCATCAATTGCCAAGCAACAAGATCTTGGCCGGTCACCATTTCGGTCACTGGGTGTTCAACCTGCAAGCGGGTGTTCATTTCCATGAAATAGAACTTGTTGTCCGTGTCGAGCAGGAATTCAACGGTACCTGCACCGACATAATCAATCGCTTGTGCAGCACGAACAGCTGCTTCACCCATGGCTTTGCGCGTGCTTGTGCTCATCGACGGCGCGGGTGCTTCTTCAATGACTTTCTGATGGCGACGCTGTACTGAGCAATCACGTTCAGCGAGGTAAACGGCATTGCCGTGCTCATCACAAAAGACTTGGATTTCAACATGGCGCGGGTTGCCAATAAATTTCTCAACGAGCATTTTGTCATTACCAAACGCGGCTTGTGCCTCACGTTTGGCTGAGCTTAATGCTTCGTCAAATTGTTTGGCATTTTCAACCACGCGCATCCCTTTACCGCCGCCGCCATAAGCCGCTTTGAGTAACACAGGAAAACCAATCTTCTCGGCTTCAGCGCGCAATATTTCAGCACTTTGGTCGCTGCCATGATAACCCGGAACCAGTGGCACACCGGCTTCACTCATAATTGCCTTAGCGGCACTTTTTGAACCCATTGCCGCAATGGCGCTGGTGGGTGGCCCAACAAAAATAATGTTGTTGCTGGCACAGGCATCGGCGAAATCTTCGTTTTCAGACAAAAAACCGTAGCCTGGATGGATAGCATCGGCGCCGGTCTGCTTGGCTGCGGCAATAATTTTGTCGATAACCAAGTAGCTTTCAGCACTTGGTGCCGCGCCGATATGAATGCTTTCGTCGGCAAGTTGGACGTGCTGCGCACGACGATCGGCATCGGAATAAACAGCTACGGTACGGATACCAAGCTGTCGAGCCGTTTTTATAATGCGGCAAGCGATTTCGCCGCGGTTAGCAATTAGCAATTTTTGCAACATTGCTGTTCCTTAATTATTGAGTGTTTTTCCAGTTCGGTGTGCGCTTTTCTAAAAATGCGCTCAGACCTTCTTGGCCTTCAGCCGAAACCCGAATTGCTGCGATACGTTCGATAGTCACGCGCCGTGTTGCTGCGTTCAAGGGTTGTTGGTCGATATCGAGTGCAAGTTGTTTAGCTGCGGTAACCGCGGCAGGACCGTTGCCAACCAATGTATCAAGCAACGGGCGCACTGCAGTTTGCAGGTCATCGACAACCTCATGAACCAAACCAATCTGCTGCGCCATATCCGCGCCAAAGCGTTCGGCCGTCACCATATAACGGCGCGCTTGGCGAGTACCCATGGCGCGCATGACATATGGACTAATCACTGCTGGGATAAGACCAATTTTCACTTCGCTCAAACAGAAGCTACTCGCTGGCGTCGCCAACGCGATATCACAGCAAGCGGCTAAACCAACTGCGCCGCCAAATGCTGCACCTTGTACGAGCGCAATGGTTGGCTTCGGTAACTCGTCGAGCTCTTGCATTAGGCGCGAAAGCTCGCCGGCGTCGGCCATGTTCTCATCATAATCTTTCGCTGCCATTGAACGCATCCAGCCTAAGTCCGCGCCGGCCGAAAAATTCTTTCCGTTGGATTGCAGAACCAGAGCTCGAACGTGGTCGTTACCACGAACTGCGCCGAGCGCAGCTAATAGCTCCGCGATCATGCGATCATCAAAAGCGTTGTGCACTTCAGGACGATTTAACGTCAGGTACGCGACATGACCAGTTATGCTGAGATCAATTGCTTGATATGCCATCTATCGCTCCTTTACATGCGGAATACGCCGAACTTGGTGTCGGCAATTGGTGCATTGTTGGCAGCAGCTAAGCTCAATCCCAAAACAGTGCGCGTTTGCGCCGGATCGATGATACCGTCGTCCCACAATCGCGCTGAAGCGTAGTAGGGGTGTCCTTGCTTTTCATAGGTATCGATAATTGGCTGTTTTAGCTTTTGCTCGTCTTCTGCGCTCATGCTTTCGCCTTTGCGTGCCAAGTTGTCTTTGGTCACTTGGGCCATCACGCCAGCGGCTTGCTCACCACCCATCACGGAAATTCGCGCGTTTGGCCACATAAACATCAGAGTCGGGTCATAAGCGCGACCACACATGCCGTAGTTACCGGCACCGTAACTGCCGCCAATTAATACGGTGAATTTAGGTACTTGTGCGCAACTTACTGCGGTTACCATTTTGGCACCGTGTTTTGCGATACCTTCAGCTTCGTACTTTTTACCCACCATGAAGCCGGTAATATTTTGCAGAAACACTAATGGAATTTTGCGTTGGGCACAGAGCTCAATAAAGTGCGCGCCTTTTTGTGCCGACTCAGAGAACAAAATACCGTTGTTGGCGACAATCCCAACTGGATAGCCATGAATACGGGCAAAACCAGTGACCAAGGTATTCCCATAATTCTGTTTAAATTCGTCAAAATCAGAGTCGTCGACAATACGAGCAATGACTTCACGCACATCGTAAGGCTTACGCAGATCGGTACCGACAATGCCATAGAGTTCTTTGGCATCGAAACGGGGTTCTTTTACTGCGCTTGGCTGTACTGGCTTGGCGCCTTGATAATTCAGCCGTGCAACTGAACGTCGAGCCAACGCTAAAGCGTGCTCATCGTTCATCGCAAAGTGGTCCGCAACACCCGAAACGCGAGTGTGAACATCGGCACCACCTAGCTCTTCGGCGCTTACTTCTTCACCAGTTGCTGCTTTGACGAGCGGAGGCCCGGCAAGGAAGATGGTTCCTTGTTCTTTAACAATGATACTTTCATCCGCCATAGCCGGAACATACGCGCCACCTGCAGTACACAGGCCCATCACCACGGCGATTTGGGGAATTCCTTTGGCGGACATGTTGGCCTGATTAAAGAAAATACGACCGAAGTGGTCCCGATCTGGAAATACTTCGTCTTGGCGTGGCAAGTTCGCACCGCCCGAGTCAACGAGATAAATACAAGGCAGGTGGCAACGCTCTGCAATTTCCTGCGCGCGTAAATGCTTTTTCACCGTCAGTGGATAATAAGTCCCGCCTTTGACGGTGGCGTCGTTGGCGACGATCATGCATTGCACACCCTCAACACGACCGATACCCGCAACCACACCGGCTGCAGGTACGTAATCTTCGTAACAATCCCAAGCGGCAAATTGACCAATTTCTAGAAATGGTGAACCGCTGTCGAGGAGCTTTTCGATACGTTGGCGTGCGAGTAATTTACCGCGAGACAGATGGCGTTCCTGGTATTTCGGGCCGCCACCTTGTTTAATTTGTTCAGCTTTGGCGAATAAATCATTCACCACTTCTTGCATGGCTTGTTGATTCGCCAAAAACGTTTCGTCTTTTGGGTTCACTGTGCTGGTTAATACCGTCACGATAGCGACTCCTAATAATTAGTTGCGCAGAATTAAGCTGATTCGCTGAAAAGTTCGCGGCCGATCAACATACGACGAATTTCAGAGGTACCCGCACCAATTTCGTACAGTTTGGCGTCACGCAGGAGGCGTCCTGTTGGATACTCATTAATGTAACCGTTCCCACCCAATAATTGAATGGCATCAAGCGCTAATTGTGTGGCTAATTCTGCGGCATATAAAATTGCACCTGCGGCGTCTTTGCGCGTGGTTTCACCGCGATCGCATGACTGCGCTACCGCATATACGTAGGCGCGAGCCGCGTTGGTACGGGTATACATGTCAGCAACTTTGCCTTGCACAAGTTGGAATTCGCCGATGGCTTTACCGAATTGTTTGCGATCGTGAACGTATGGAATCACCACATCCAAACATGCCTGCATAATGCCACACGGACCAGCTGCGAGTACGGCGCGTTCGTAGTCGAGACCACTCATGAGTACTTCAACGCCGCCATCTAAGGTACCCAATACGTTTTCCACTGGCACTTTGCAGTTTTCGAAGACGAGCTCACAGGTGTTGGAGCCGCGCATGCCGAGCTTATCGAGCTTTTGCGCTGTACTGAAACCAGCAAAATCTTTCTCAATGATAAATGCTGTGATACCGCGAGAGTTTTTCTCTGGCGAAGTTTTCGCATACACCACCAACACGTCAGCGTCAGGTCCATTGGTGATCCACATTTTATTGCCGTTCAGCACGTAATGGTCACCCTGTAGCTCGGCACGCAGTTTCATGCTGACCACGTCCGAACCCGCATTTGGCTCACTCATTGCCAATGCGCCAACATGTTCACCACTGCATAATTTGGGTAAATACTTTTCTTTTTGCGCTTGGTTACCATTGCGAGCAATTTGGTTCACGCATAAGTTGGAATGGGCGCCGTAACTTAGACCAACAGATGCTGATGCGCGACTAATTTCTTCCATGGCAACCACGTGCTCGAGGTAACCCAAACCAGAACCACCAAACTTTTCAGGCACGGTCATGCCAAGCAAGCCAAGATCGCCCATTTTGCGCCACAAATCAGCAGGGAATTCGTTCTTTTCGTCAATTTCTGCAGCGCGCGGTGCAATTTCATCACGCGCAAAAGCATTCACAGTTTCGCGGATCATCTCGGCGGTTTCACCCAGACCAAAGTTAAACGTGGTGTACTGACTAATCATATTTACTCCTGATTTGTTACTGCAGAATTCGCTGTGCTCTGATTTGCTTCAATATCAGCAAGCTCATCACGACAACGGTCTTCTAAGTTGGTGAGTTCCACTAAGAGAACCTTAATATCTTCAAGTTGTTGCTTGAGTGACATTTTCTTGTCATCAATCAACGCTAATACGGTATGCAACTGGCGCGCGCTGCTATTTTCCATGTCATACAAATCAAACAAATTTTTGGTTTCTGCCAATGAGAATCCAAGCCGTTTACCACGCAAAATCAGTTTCAGCCGCACCCGGTCTTTATTGGTATAAAGTCGTGTTTGTCCTTGTCGCTGTGGCGACAGTAGCCCTTGGTCCTCGTAAAAGCGGATGCTACGAGTGGTGATGTCGAATTCGCGGGCGAGTTCGCCGATGCTGTAAATGGTTGTTGCGTTCATTTTTGCTTGCTTGTCATGGTTGAGGGCGTTAAGCTTAAAACAAGTTGACGTTAACGTAAAGGTAAGAAAAACCGAAAACGATATTAGCTACTAGATATTAGATATTAGAACTGATGTATCGAGCTTTTGTGTTTCATCTAATATCCAATATCTAGTAGCTAATATCGAAGTTGATCTTCATGGGAGTTTTTATGTCTGATGCAGTAGTCATTGTTGCCGCCAAACGCACCCCAATGGGTGGTTTTCAAGGCAGTTTAACCGACGTGAGCGCGCCTAATTTAGGTGCTATCGCCATTAAAGCCGCGCTTGCCGAGAGTGGTTTGCAAGGTAGCGATGTGCAAGAAGTGATTATGGGTAATGTGTTGCCAGCCGGATTGGGACAAGCGCCGGCGCGTCAGGCAACATTATATGCCGGGTTACCGCGTAGTGCTGGTGCGACGACCATCAACAAGGTGTGTGGTTCTGGTTTGAAAGCGGTGATGTTTGCGCATGACTTGATTCACGTGGGTTCTGCAGACGTTGTTGTGGCTGGTGGTATGGAGAGTATGTCGAATGCGCCATATTTGCTGAAGAAAGCGCGTGCTGGCTTCCGGATGGGGCACGATGCGATTTATGACCATATGATGCTGGACGGTCTTGAAGACGCGTACGAAGGCAAAGCGATGGGTTGTTATGCACAGAGCACGGCAGATGAATATGGTCTTGGTCGTGAAGCGATGGATAACTTTGCGTTAGCTTCGTTGAACCGCGCTCAAACCGCGATTAAAGATGGTTTGTTTAAAGATGAAATTACGCCAGTGACCTACAGCACTCGTAAGGGTGATGTGACCGTTGAAATCGATGAGCAACCGGGTAAAGCAATGCCAGAGAAAATTCCTGGTTTGCGCCCAGCGTTTGCGAAAGATGGCACCATTACTGCCGCCAACTCAAGCTCGATTTCAGATGGCGCAGCCGCGTTAGTGTTGATGCGCGAAAGCGACGCCAAAGCACGTGGTTTAAAACCTTTGGCGCGGGTGGTTGGTCATGCAACACATTCACAAGCTCCAGCTGAATTCACCGTTGCTCCAATTGGTGCCATGAACAAGTTACTCGACAAAGTGCAATGGAACAAAGATGACGTTGATTTGTGGGAAATCAACGAAGCGTTTGCGATGGTGACGATGCTGGCCATGCAACAGATGGATATCGACCATGACAAAGTTAACGTTCATGGTGGTGCTTGTGCACTTGGTCATCCAATTGGTGCCAGCGGTGCACGTTTGCTTGTCACCTTGTTGCACGCATTGAAACAACGTGGCAAGAAGCGCGGCGTCACCTCACTGTGCATTGGTGGCGGCGAAGCGGTTGCTGTTGCTGTTGAAATGATCTAAGTCGGCTTTCGTGATGCGAGCCATACTGAGCTAATTAAGATCACACCGCCGGCGGCAAGCCGTGGCCAGTCCACGGCTTGACCCCAAAAGGCATAGTTGATTAGAAGTCCTGCGGGAATCAGCATATTGTTCATGGTGGCGAGCTGTGCGACGTTAACGCGTTTCGCACCAAGGTTCCAAGCAAGGTAACCAAGCCCAGAGGCTCCAAGACCAAGCCAGAGTAAAATACCCCATTCTAATGGGCTGGTCGGAACTTTCGAGAAGTCGGCAAAGAGTGCCATCGCAATGCCTGAAGCGGCGGTAGCACCAATAAAAAATAACGCAAACGCATGCATTTGGTTACGGGTATCACCGAGCTCAAGTCGCTTATAGAACACTTGTCCCGCAGCAAAACAAATATTGGCTGCTTGGATGAGTAAAAAGCCGATCACAAAAGAGTCGCTGAGGGTTTCAAACCGTATTACGGCGGCTCCAATAACAGCGACGAGAGCTGCCATCCACCAGCGCGCTGGTAAGTGGCGGCGTTGAAAGATAACGTCGTCAATTAGCGTCACGTAAAGCGGGGTGAAAATGGTAAATAGCAGTACCTCGGGTACCGACAAATAAAGAAAGGCGTGATAGAGAAACAGATACATGACGCCGATTTGAATGGCACCAATGATTGCGAGTTGCCATTGTTGTTTAAATGCCAGGCGAGCAGGACGCCATAGCGGCAAAAATAGGGCTAAGGCAAGAACCATGCGGATAAATACGGCGATATAACCGTCGACGTGGCCGGCAAGAAACTCTCCGATGAGCGAAAAGCTTGCAGCCCAAAGTGCGGTTACTGCCCATAAAATCCACATAGCGTTCTCCTGGTTTATTGAATGCTCTTGGTCGCAGAGCTTTCGCGATAGTGTTGAGGGGAAATCCCCATCGTTTTTTTGAACAGACGCGAAAAATAATACGGGTCATCAAAGCCAAGTTGTTGGCTGATTTGGCGAATTGAGTCGGTTGATGCGTCGAGCAACTGACAGGCTATTTTAACTCGAATTTGATTAAAGTAACGCATCGGGCTGGTGCCAGTGAATTGTTTAAACTTTTTGCTGAAATGAAAGCGCGATAGACCAGCAAAATCAGCAAAATCGTCTAGGCTTAAGTCGCGATGCGAGTTGTCGTACATGAATCGCTCTAGGGCGGGTAAGTCAAAGCCTTGCGGCGCTTGCATGGTTGCCGTTAAGCGCGGTAATTCAGCAATAATGCGCTGTAACAAGCTTGCGGCAACGACAGCTGCCGCAAATTGATGACGTTGTGTTTGCAGGTTTAGCAAGTCGGTAACCACCGGAATCAACTGACGCCAACGGGCGAGAGTTAACACTGGCTGCTGTTGTGACAACTCAAGAAATTCGAGACAGGCACTAGCGGCAGAACCTTGAAAATGCGCCCAATAAATACTCCATGGATGATCTGAATGCGCGGCATAAGCGTGAGCTTCGCCAGCAGGTAATAGCAATAATTGTCCAGCACTCAGTATGCCGCTGACGCTCTCAGTGCGATACCAACCGCTACCACGATGACAGAATATGAGTAAGTAATCGGTATGTTGTTGGCGTTCAACTTGGTGTCCTTGAGCATCGACATAATGCCCGTATGCAAGCGGATATAAATGTTTTGTCAATGGATGACGGGACAATTGTCTGGTCAATTGTAGTGGCAAAACTACCCGTGAGCTTCCGGGCGGAAGTGGCCACGATGATGGTTGACTCATGGAAGGCTCCGAGATCGCAATTTTGTCCATTATAGGGGCAAAATAGTCGATGTTAAAGGGCCTCGAAAACAACGACAATGGATAAATGCAAAAACGATAACAGCTATTGGATATTGGATATTAGCACTGATGTTTCGGGCATTTGTGTTTTTACTAATATCTAATATCCAATAGCTGATATCGCAGTTGAAGAATTCAATAAAGAGGTAATACAGATGAGCAAGAAAGTTCCTTTATTTATCGACGGCGAATTCGTCCAGTCGAATACCAGCAACTGGATTGACGTGACCAACCCGGCCACGCAGGAAGTGATTGCGCAAGCACCTTGTGCAACTCAAGACGAGATGAAAAAAGCGGTTGAGAGCGCCAAGAAAGCGTTTTTGACGTGGAAAGAAGTACCAGTTTCTGAGCGTGCACGCGTGATGATGCGTTACCAAGCATTGCTCAAAGAGCATCACGATGAAATTGCTGAAATTCTTGCGAGTGAAACCGGTAAAACCTTTGATGATGCGAAAGGCGATGTTTGGCGTGGTATCGAAGTCGTCGAACATGCGGCGAACATTCCATCGTTGTTGATGGGTGAAACCGTTGAAAACGTTGCGCGTGGTATTGATAGCTACAGCTACACCCAACCATTGGGTGTGTGTGCAGGGATTACCCCATTTAACTTCCCAGCCATGATTCCATTGTGGATGTTCCCACTGGCCATTGCTTGCGGTAACACTTTTATTTTGAAGCCATCAGAGCAAGATCCGTTAACGCCAACCCGTTTGGTTGAATTATTTGAGCAAGCTGGCGCGCCAAAAGGCGTATTGCAAGTGATTCACGGTGGTAAAGAGCAGGTTGATTTCTTATTAGACGAGCCTGCAGTTCGAGCGATTTCTTTTGTTGGATCCGTGGCCGTTGGTCAGTATATCTATCGTCGTGGTACCGAGAACATGAAGCGCGTACAAGCGTTTGCTGGTGCCAAAAACCACTGCGTGATTATGCCTGATGCAAACAAGTCACAGGTTATTAGCAACTTGGTTGGAGCCTCTGTTGGTGCAGCAGGTCAGCGTTGTATGGCGATTTCTGTCGCAGTATTTGTGGGCGCAGCACGTGAGTGGATTCCTGAAGTTGCCGCTGAACTTGCAAAAGTGAAGCCGGGCGGCTGGAACGATAAAGACGCGGCGTACGGTCCGTTGATTAGCCCACAAGCGAAACAGCGTGTTGAGAACTTTATTACACAAGGTCAAAAAGAAGGTGCTGAGTTGTTGGTTGATGGCCGCAACTGCCAAGTTGAAGGCTTCCCGAATGGCAACTGGGTTGGCCCGACCATGTTTAGCAAAGTAACCACCGATATGGAAATCTACAAAAATGAGATTTTCGGTCCGGTACTTTGTGCCACTGAAGTTGAAACACTCGACGACGCTTTGGCGATGGTAAACGCTAACCCATACGGTAACGGAACGTCGATCTTTACGGCGAGTGGTGCGGCTGCGCGTAAATATCAACATAACGTCGAAGTTGGCCAAGTGGGTATCAACATTCCAATTCCGGTGCCATTACCATTCTTCTCATTCACCGGTTGGAAAGGTTCGTTCTTTGGCGACTTGCATGCTTACGGTAAGCAAGCTGTGCGTTTCTACAGCGAAACTAAAACCATCACTGCCCGTTGGTTCGAAAGCGATATCGCTGACGCCAATGGTCCGAATATGACGATTCATTTGAAGTAATAGGACGTTGTCATGAACTTTAATTTAACTGACGACCAACAAGCTTTTGTCGATACGGCAAAAGCTTTTGCTGAAAAAGAGCTGGCGCCTTTTGCGGCGCAGTGGGATGAAGAATCACACTTCCCGATTGAGGTGTTCCGTAAAGCTGGCGAAATGGGCTTCATGGGTATGTACACCCCGGAAGACGCCGGCGGTTTTGGTATGAGCCGTTTGGATGCGGCGTTGATTTTCGAACAGTTATCCATGGGTTGTACGGCAACCACCGCGATGATGACCATTCACAATATGGTCACTTGGATGATTGGCTCATTTGCCAAACCTGACGTGATTGAACAGTGGGTTCCGGAGTTGGTTACTGGTGAAAAGTTAGGTTCGTATTGCTTAACTGAGCCAGGTGCTGGTTCTGACGCCGCAAGCTTGCGTACAACCGCCAAAAAAGATGGCGATGAATATGTATTGAACGGCTCAAAAATGTTCATCTCAGGTGCAGGTAGCACCGATGTGCTAGTGGTTATGGCACGCACCGGTGAAGCGGGTCCAAAAGGCATCTCTGCATTTGTGGTACCAGCTGATGCTGCCGGTATTAGTTACGGTAAAAAAGAGGCGAAAATGGGTTGGAACGCACAACCGACTCGCCTCGTCACGTTTGAAGATGTGCGCATTCCAGCGGGCAATTTGTTGGGTGAAGAAGGTGAAGGTTTCAAGTTTGCCATGATGGGCTTAGACGGCGGCCGTATTAACATCGCTGTTTGCTCTGTGGGCACTGCCCAGGCGGCCTTGGATACAGCGCGTAACTATATGCATGAACGCACGCAATTCGGCAAGGAGCTAGGTCATTTCCAAGCGTTACAATTTAAATTAGCCGATATGGCCACCGAATTGGTTGCTGCGCGTCAAATGGTGCGTTTGGCGGCATTTAAAGTGGACAGTAATGATTCTGACAAAACCACATACTGCGCAATGGCGAAGCGATTCGCGACCGATGTTGGCTTCCAAGTTTGTAACGAAGCACTGCAAATTCATGGCGGTTATGGCTATATCAAAGAATATCCGTTGGAGCGCCATGTGCGCGACGTGCGGGTGCATCAAATTCTTGAGGGTACTAACGAGATTATGCGCGTGATTATTGCCCGTCGCTTACTCGCCGATATGGACCGAGCCATCCTTTAAGGGTGGCTTTTCTGTTTTAAAAGGAGGTCATCATGGATCCAGTGGTCTTATTCGAAGAACTTGATGCCAGCAATGATAAACGTATTGGCATCATCACTCTGAATTCTGAAAAATCATTGAATGCGCTAAGTCTACCAATGATTCAACTGCTGCAACCACAATTACAAAAGTGGGCAGAAGACGATGCCATTGCTTGTGTATTTATGCAAGGTGCTGGTGATAAGGCGTTCTGTGCTGGCGGTGATATCGTGGCTATGTATAAAGCGATGCAAGCCAAACCAGGTGTGCTTGTTGATGAAGTGGCTGACTTTTTTAGCCAAGAATATCGTCTTGATTACGCCATACATACTTTCCCCAAACCGATTGTGTTGTGGGGGCATGGCATTGTTATGGGCGGCGGCATGGGCCTGATGAACGGTGCGAGCCATCGTATTGTGACTGAACGCTCGTTATTAGCGATGCCGGAAGTCACCATTGGTTTATACCCAGATGTTGGTGCAACTCACTTTTTGAATCAAATGCCAGAAGGCTGCGGTTTGTTTTTAGGGCTAACTGGGGCGCACATGAATGCCACCGACGCGCTCTATTTAAAGCTCGCCGATCATTTTGTGGCGAGTTCAAGCAAAGATGATGTGTTGCAGGGCTTAAAAGAAGTGAAATGGGGCGATACCGCGGCGCTTAATCACCAAAAAGTTACCGATGTTCTTAACGGTATTGGTTTACGTGACAGCAGTCAGCGCCCGGCGGGACAGGTTGAAGCGCATCAACAGTTGATTAAAAAGCTTACACAAGGCGCCGATATCGAAACCGTGGTTGCAGCCATTGTGAATGACAGCACTGACGACAAGTGGTTAGCACGGGCGCGTCAGACGCTTGCCGCAGGCTGTCCGATGACCGCACATATCGTATGGAATCAGTTACAGCACGGCGCTGATTTAAGTTTGGTTGATTGTTTCCGTCTGGAATTAACCTTGTCAGTTCAGTGTGCGATGCGTGGTGATTTCGCCGAGGGTATTCGTGCTCTGTTAATTGACAAGGATAAACAACCGAAATGGCAGCATGCCTCGGTTGCGGATGTTTCTGCGCAAGAGGTGGATGGTTTCTTTACGTCGCCGTGGGCAGCCGATGAGCACCCACTTGCAAACTTAGGTAAATAAGAGCAAAAACGCTTTTAGCTATTAGATATTAGATATTAGCCCGTAGCACAGGGGTTTCTAATATCTAATATCCACTATCAAATATCGAATTGGATTTTAATTATGGCTAATGTTGGATTTATTGGGCTCGGCAATATGGGCGGACCGATGGCCGCTAATTTGGTCAAAGGCGGTCATCAAGTTAAAGTTTTTGATTTAGCTGAAGCAGCGTTGCAAGCAGCGAAAGAAGCGGGTTGCAGTGTCGCCGCATCGGCACATGATGCCGCGAAAAACGTTGATTTTGTGATAACAATGTTGCCGGCGGATAAGCACGTTGTGGGTGTTTATTTAGGCGATAACGGTTTGATTCACGATCTGCCAAAAAGCACGCTCGTGATTGATTGTAGTACCATAAGTGCAACAACCGCACGTCAGGTAGGACAAGCTCTAGCCGCAGAAGGCATTGCGTTTATCGATGCGCCAGTTTCCGGCGGTGTGGGTGGCGCTAAGGCCGGTACGCTTACGTTTATTTGTGGCGGCGAGCCAGCAGCGGTTGAGCGCGCACGCGACGTGCTGCAGCACATGGGTAAGAATATTTTCCGTGCTGGTGATACTGGTGCTGGTCAGGTGGCGAAAATCTGTAACAATATGTTGTTATCGGTGCTGATGGTCGGTACGTCGGAAGCATTGCAATTAGGTATTGCGCACGGTCTTGATCCCAAAGTGCTGTCGGAGATCATGTCGAAAAGTTCCGGTAGTAACTGGACTTTAGATGTATATAATCCGTGCCCTGGTGTGATGGATAATGTGCCTTCTAGCAACGACTACCAAGGTGGCTTTTTGGTTGACCTAATGAGCAAAGATCTTGGTTTGGCGCAACAAGCAGCGTTGGCAAGCGGTGCGGCGACCCCAATGGGTGGCCTAACGCATAACTTGTATCGTAGCTGGTCACAGTTAGGACACGGTCGCGAAGACTTTTCCAGTATCTTTAATTTCGTTAAAGCGAATCAAAAATAACGGATAAATTATGAAAATTGCTGAAAGTACCATTGTAATTACTGGTGGCGCGCAAGGGTTAGGCCGCGCTATGGCCGAACATTTTGCAGCAGAAGGTGCGCAATTGGCACTGATTGATATGAATGCCGATACGTTGACTGAAGCGGAAGGTATTTGTACCGCGAAAGGCGCCCCAAAAGTGAAAGGTTACGTGGTCAATGTGACTGACGAAGCGGCTGTTGAGCAAGTATTTAATGATATCGTTGCTGATTTTGGTGCGGTTAACGTACTCATCAACAATGCCGGCATTTTGCGCGATGGTATGCTGATTAAATGCAAAGATGGCGAAATTACTCATAAAATGCCGCTGCAACAGTTTCAGTCGGTTTTAGACGTCAACTTAACCGGTAGCTTCTTGTGTGGTCGCGAAGCGTCTGCGCATATGGCAAAAGCTGGTAATGGCGGCGTGATTATAAATATTTCAAGCGTGGCGCGTGCAGGTAACATTGGTCAAACCAACTACGCAGCGACAAAAGCTGGTGTGGTTGCTATGACAGTAACTTGGGCACGTGAACTGGGCCGTTTTGGTATCCGTTGTGGTGCGATTGCGCCAGGATTTATTGAAACACCAATGACTGCGCAAATGAAGCCTGAGGCAATTGAGCGTGCGTTGAGCATGGTGCCATTACGCCGCTGGGGACAGCCTGATGAGATTGCCCACAGTGCGCGTTATATTATTGAGAATGACTTCTTTAGTGGACGTGTGATAGAAATAGATGGTGGCGTTCGACTATAACGAGTACTGATGCGTAAATTACCCCCATTAAATGCCTTAAAAGCGTTTGAAGTAGCTGCCCGACAACTGAGTTTTACTCGGGCAGCTGATGAGTTGTTTGTCACCCAAGCTGCGGTAAGTCACCAAGTGAAAGCACTTGAGGATTTTTTGGGGGTACAATTATTTTTGCGCCGCAATCGGTCGTTATTGCTTACTCCAGAGGGCCAAACCTACTACCTCGAACTCAAAGAAATTTTTGACCACATTGTGCAAGCCACCGAAAAAGTTCGGTTTGCGAGCCAACGTGGTTCTTTGACCATCTCACTACCCCCTAGCTTTGCTATTTTATGGTTTGTACCCCGCTTAAGTCGATTTCGCGAAGCTTATCCGGATATTGATGTGCGTATTCGCGCCGTCGATGAGGTAGATGGCTCATTGACCGATGATGTTGACGTGGCCATATACTACGGTGCCGGCAAGTGGCCGGGCTTAAAAGCGTATAAACTTCATAATGAATATCTGATACCAGTCTGTTCGCCGTTGTTATTAAACGGCACGAAGCCGCTACGTGAACCGCGTGATTTACTGAATCACACGCTATTGCATGATGAAACCCGCAACGCCTGGAAAGATTGGTTCAAATTAGTCGGAATCGATAAAGATAAAGGTGATAACGGTCCTATTTTTAGTCACTCTAATCTTGCGCTGAAGGCTGCTGTGCATGGGCAAGGCATTGCATTAGCCAACAACGTGTTGGTAAAGCCAGAGATTGACGCGGGTCATTTGATTCAAATTTTTCCTGAAGCATTACCGCGGCAAAAGTCTTTTTATCTGGTTTGTCGTGACTCTCAGTCAGAAGTCGGTAAAATCGCCACCTTCCGAAATTGGCTACTTCAAGTAGTCGAAGAAGAAGAGGACAGTTATGAGTGATAGTCAGCGGGTTGCGATTCATCGTGACAACGCCGAAGGTAAGGCTCGGATTATTTTTGCTCATGGCGCTGGTGCAGGCTTGCAAAGTGATTTCATGCAGTATTTCGCACTAGCGCTGGCATTAAATGATATTGAAGTCGTGCGCTTTAACTTTCCGTATTGGCAAAAGTTCATGGATTCTGGCGTACGTCGACCACCTAATCGCATGCCTGAACTCGAGCATTGTATGCGCACCGTAGCAAGCCAGTTTGACGATGGTAAGTCATTGTTTTTAATGGGTAAGTCGATGGGATCCCGTGTGGCGTTTCGACTTGCCAATGAGCTGGATGCGAAAGCCGCTATTGCCCTAGGTTTTCCATTTCATCCGATTGGTAAACCTGAAAAACTCAGGCTAGATGACTTAAATAATTGCTGCGTACAGAATCTGATTATTCAAGGTACGCGTGATAATTTTGGCAAACCTGAACAAGTGCGCCGTTATGATTTGCCTGCTAATGTTGCCGTAAAATGGATTGAGGGTGGTGATCACAGTCTTGAGCCGACTAAGCGCAGCGGCTATGCGCGCGAGCAATTATGGCAAGCAGCAGTAAACGAAGTAACGAAATTAATTAAGAGCGTTATTCGTTAGTCGTCCGTTCACTTCGTTCACTGTTCGTGCGCGCTTCGCGCCGTTCGTGAAATCAATCTACGAAGAGCGTAGCGGACGAACAGCGAAGCTATCGAACAACGAAAAACGTTTTCACCAAGGGGTTATGAATGACTGGAATTGTGGCCTATTGCCGGCCTGGATTTGAAAACGATTGTGCCGCCGAGTTGCAGGACAAAACCGCAGCTCTGGGCATTTACGGCTATTGCCAAACCAAACCACAGCAGGGGTTTGTGGTCTATCGCTGCCAGTCTGAAGAGGCCGAACACTTAGCTAAGAAGCTGATATTAAGTGAACTTATTTTTACCCGGCAATTCATCGTTATTTTGGCGCATGTGACAGACTTACCTCAAGAAGATAGGGTGAGTGCGGTGCAGGTCGCATTGTTAGATGAAGACGTGCAAGAGGCTTTTGCAGGCGTTAAACCGTGTGGCGATATTCGGGTAGAAACACCGGATACCAACGATGGCAAAGAGCTGTCCAAGTTTTGCCGTAAGTTCACTGTGCCACTGCGTCAGGGCTTGCGTAAAATTGAATGGCTGACGGCAAAAGAGAGCGATCGCCGTCCAACTTTACATGCATTCTTTTTAAGTAACCAAGAAGTCTATATTGGTTTTTCTTATTCGTTTAACCAATCGCCATGGCTTATGGGTATTCCACGCCTACGCTTCCCAAGTGACGCACCAAGCCGTTCGACATTGAAGCTAGACGAAGCTTTTCAGGTGTTTGTGCCTGAGCATGAGCGTGAAGAACGGATTACGTCAGGCATGAATGCGGTAGATTTGGGGGCTGCGCCGGGCGGTTGGACGTATCAGTTAGTGCGCCGCGGGATGATGGTACAAGCGGTTGATAATGGCCCCATGGCAGAAAGTTTGATGGAGACAGGCCAAGTGAAACATGTTCGTGAGGACGGTTTTAAATACCGCCCGAAAAAGAAGAATGTCACTTGGTTGGTGTGCGACATGGTGGAAAAGCCAGCGCGCGTTGGTGAACTCATGACAAGTTGGTTAATTGACGGCGACTGTAAAGAAGCTATTTTTAACTTAAAACTACCGATGAAACGACGTTATGCGGCGGTTGCTGAGTATCTTGAACATATTAAACAAACGTTGGTAGAGCAGGGGCGTGGTCGGTTTGAGTTACAAGCCAAGCAGCTGTATCACGATCGTGAAGAAATCACCGTTCATATTCGCTGGTTGTAGGTTTTAAATCATTTGCGTTAATCACAAAAAAGCCCGAGACCAACTGGAATCGGGCTTTTCATAACCAACGACAATAATTATTACAGTCGGTCAATCACTGCTTGAGTGAAGTCAGTAGTACCGCCGTTGCCGCCTAAATCGCGGGTTGTGCGATCGCCTGTGGCAATCACATCGGTAACCGCTGCAAGAATACGTTTCGCCTGATCTTGCATGCCAAGGTATTCCAACATTTGGATAGCAGCTAAAATAACTGAGGTTGGATTCGCTAGGTTTTGACCCGCGATATCCGGTGCTGAACCATGAACGGCCTCAAAGATAGCAGAGTTATCACCAATGTTAGCCCCCGGAGCCATACCTAGACCGCCAACTAAACCGGCACATAAATCAGATAAAATATCACCGAACAGGTTGGTGGTAACAATCACGTCAAACTGTTCTGGGTTCATCACCAGCTTCATACATACCGCATCAACAATCATCTCATCCGATTGAATATCTGGGTATTCCGCAGCAATTTCGCGCGCTACTTTCAGGAATAAACCTGAAGTAGACTTCAAAATATTGGCTTTATGAACCGCAGTTACTTTTTTGCGACCTTCACGGCGTGCGAGCTCATAGGCAAAACGCACAATGCGCTCAGCACCCGCGCGGGTAATTTTACTCATCGCTTGTGCTTCAGAGCCGTCTTCAGACACCACTTGGCCGAGGCCTGAGTACATGCCTTCAGTATTTTCGCGCACGGTAATAATGTCGATATCTTCGTAGCGTGCTTTGGTACCTTTAAATGATTTAACCGGGCGCACATTGGCGTAAAGGTTAAACTGTTTACGCAGACTCACGTTGATAGAGGTAAAGCCTTCACCGACTGGTGTCGTCAGTGGGCCTTTTAAAGTCGCTTTGTTACGCGCAATGGCATCAAGCGTTGCTTGGGGTAATAGCTCGCCAGTTTTTTCCAACGCAGCTAAACCGGCATCAGCAAATTCATAGTTGAAATCACAGCCTGCTTTATCAAGAATCTTTAGTGTTGCATCGATGATGTCTGGACCAATTCCATCACCTGGGATTACGGTAATTGTGGTGCTCATTGCGGGTACCTTCTTACTTCTAGGGTCGTCAAAATGTGTGTACGAAATTGGCGCGAACTATAGCAGATTTTGACCTAACGAATGGTGTTAAGCGTCATTAAAACGATTGATACTCACTATAAGCATCAGCACCCCAAGCGATCAGTGCGTTGTCTTTGAATAGCAGTGGCGTACACTCATCACGAGTTGTTATACCATCAGACTTTACGTGGTGGGTACGATAAAACAAAATGAGGACTTCACCACTATCAGTGGCCTTAGCTTCGCTGATATCTGGTGAGCCAAGTAAACGAATTACGTCGTCGCGTGGCGTGCCCAAATTTAATCGTCCAATTTGCTTTAAATTGAACGTTTCACGTTCCTGCCAACTCATATTCTCTGGATCGGCTTGATAAAAGTGCAGGACCAGCGCAGCGGCTGCCGCATAAATAGCAAAGCCGATTAATACGACCTTCAGCATTTTCGACATTGACTGCGCCTCCCTAGCAATTCTAATCAGTAATGACACGATAACATGGATGATACACCGATCCTGGCAATTTCATCCGGCTTTGTTCGACGAATGCCCGCAACAATACGTCCAACTTCTTCATCATGTCGCGCTCACCATGAATTTCAAACACACCGTGCTTACGAATGGCACGAATGCCATCGTCTTTCACGTTGCCCGCAACAATTGCGGAAAATGCACGACGTAGGTCAGCCGCAAGAGCTTGAGGTTCTTGGTCGCGATGCAGGTTTAAATTACGCACATTATCATGATTGGGCACAAATGGACGCTGGAATGCTTCGTCAATATGTAAGGTCCAGTTGAAGCAATAAGAATCACCGGTATCACGGCGATATTCTTTCACCGCTTGCGCGCCTTGGGTCATCGTCTTCGCCACAGTGGCAGGATCAGCAATGATGATTTGATACAGTTTACGTGCTTCGTGACCGAGCGTTTCAGCAATGAAATCGTCAATTGCCTCAAAGTAACCGCGGCTGCTTTCGGGACCAGTTAAAATGATAGGTAATACCTGACGCTGATTATTTGGATGCATCAAAATACCCAAAATATATAGCAATTCCTCGGCAGTACCAGCACCACCTGGGAATATCACAATACCGTGTGCACAGCGAACAAACGCTTCAAGACGCTTTTCGATATCCGGCAGGATAACCAATTCGTTCACGATAGGGTTCGGTGGCTCTGCAGCAATAATTCCAGGCTCAGTGAAGCCTAAGTAACGACCGTCGACAATCCGTTGTTTAGCGTGGCCAATCGTGGCACCTTTCATTGGTCCTTTCATTGCGCCGGGTCCACAACCGGTGCAGATATTGAGGCTACGTAAACCGAGTTGATAACCCACTTCTTTCGTGTACTTATACTCAACTTCGTTGATTGAGTGACCGCCCCAACAAACAATGACGTTCGGGTCGAGGTTCGGTTGGACGACTTGGGCGTTGCGTAAGATGTCGAAAACAACGTGAGTGAGGGTATGCGTGTCGGCTGAATCGAGCGTTTGTGCATTATAACGTTCGCCCGTGAATAGAATATCACGAAGCACCGCTTCAACGAGCTCTTGCATACCAGCAATCAGCTTACCATCAACAAACGCTTCCGCCGGTGGGTTCACTAATTCGAGTTGCACGCCGCGCTCACATTTAATGACGTTCACATCAAAATCTTTATATTTTTCGAAAATCTCTTCACTGCTATCAGTATTACTGCCCGCGTTTAAAACTGCTAAGCAGCAGTTACGAAACAGACGATACAATTGCTCGTCACTGCTTTGTTGTAAGCGGTTAATTTCTAATTGCGACAGCAAACTCATGCTGCCACGTGGAGATATCTTGAATCTCATAGTGTTTCCTTGTTCATTATTATTGGCGACTTAACCGCACAGACTGTGGTGTTGGCTCGAAATCTGAACGAAAAGGATTTATATCCAAGCCACCGCGGCGCGTATAACGCGCATAAACAGTTAACTGTGTTGGTTTGAGTCGCGTTTTTATATCCATATAGAGCCGTTCTACGCATTGCTCGTGAAACTCATTATGATGTCGAAATGAGACGATATAGCGAAGCAGGGCTGCATGGTCAATTGCCGGACCGTGGTAGCGAATGAGAACTGACCCCCAGTCCGGTTGATTGGTTATAAGGCAGTTTGATTTCAACAAGTGACTGTGAAGTGTTTCAGACACGATCTTGGTTGAGCTTAACTGCAAAAGCTCAGGGTTGTAGTCATAACATTCAATTGCAATATTTTGCTCGTCAATGCAGTGCCCAGGTAATTCACCGAATGGCATACGTTGCGCCTGTTGTACCGTGTTTAGGCGCACAGATACCGGTGCCCCAGCACAATGTGAGAGATCAAGTGCGAGCTGTTCTTGTACGTCCTGCCAGTGCGCCCAGCGGCTTTCGTTAAAGCTATTGAGATACAGTTTAAACGACTTCGATTCAATTAAATTTTTACTCGTGCAGGGCACTCGAAATTCCGCAATCGCAACCTGCGGAAGGCCTTGCGCGTTTAACCAAGATAGCTCATAACCATGCCAAATATCGTCACCATGAAAGGGTATTTCGGCTCCTTCGGCGAGGCCGATTGGCGTCCGGTTGAGTTGGCGTGGAACCGCCTGCAACAGCGAGGCGTCATAATGCGTGGGATATTGTGTGGGTTGACCCAAGTTTAAATGGGCAAGCTCATGCTTCATCGATTTTAATTACCTGTTACACTACCATTTTTAATGCAGTCGGTCATTGTAGCGCCGCTGTCAATGAGTTACCAGCAAAAACCATAGGGCTGTTTCATGTCGCTTGATACCGTATTTGATGACTTTATTCAACGTTATACTGCTGCCTATGCAGCTGCTAATGTACCACTTTTAACCGAAGCACATGACGATTGGCAGGCGCCGATATATCAACGCCAAACAACGGCAACGGAAGCGCAGGGCGAAGACGTTGTATGGCAACCCGTACGTCAACAACAGCCGCTGCAATTTCAAGACCTTGCAAATGCACTTGAACAACCATTTCATCCGGATATCGCCACGTTCTACGGACGTTGGTATGCTGCAGATCTCAATGTGTCATACGATAATCATCCACTGGTTTTATTACAAAACCACTGTCATGAAGACGGCGAACGCTTACAAGCTAATCTAGCGGGTCATGTACTGATGAAACGCCGCTTGCGTCAACCCATGACATTATTTATTGGATTAGCTGAAGAGTCCGATGACTTGTTGATTACGGTGGATAATGAGACCGGCCAAGTTGGACTTGAGTTTGTCGGTCAACCGCAGCACGAAATTTTGGCACCGTCGCTCGCCGAGCTTATGACGATTGTTCAACCACGAGTTGTCACTAACGCAGCGTAATAAGAAGCCTAATAGGGTGTAGCCAAATTGATTGAGATCAAGTAATTTGAGCATAAGCACGTTGTAGAAGTGACGTATCCGAGCGTTGAGGTTGTAACGGTGTAGTAACGCTCACCAAACCGAGTACGAACGAAAGGGCACATAATGACAACAATAAATCCAGCTCAATTGCGTGAAGGTCAGTTAACTTACTTAGTCGCTGAAGATTTAAAAATGGCGGCCTCATTGCTTTATCAAGCCTATCATGACGACGCGTTATTGATGGCCATTTTCCAAGCGGAAAAGCCGGACTACGAAAAGCGTTTGCGTGCGGCTATACGCGAAGAGTTAATGGCGTTTTGGGAAGCTCAGCAGCCGATGCTGGGCGTGTTTGACGGTGACTCGCTCATCGGCGTGGTTTGTTTGACCCAGCCGGGTAAGAGCTTTGGTCCCGGCAAATATTGGCATTGGCGCTTAAAAATGCTGTTAACAGCAGGTTACGTGAGTACGATGCAGTTGCTTGAGAAAGAGCGTTTAATTCAAGAAGCTGTTGGTGGTGACGATTACCATATGTTGGCGTTTATTGCAGTAAGCCCGCGTTATCAACAACAAGGTTGGGGTGATTTGTTAGTTCGTGCAGCTCAAGCGGCACTTGATGAAGAACCACAATCGCGAGGTTTGGCGGTTTATGTGACACAACCGCAGCACCTGAAACTATTCGAGCAAAATGGCTATGAACTCGTTCAAGAACTTGACGTTGGCGATGTGCATGGCAAATTGTTGTTTCAATCACGGGCTCAAGCGAATGAGGTGAATCGTGCAGTTTAATAGTTTCGCAGAGTTTTATCCCTATTACCTAGCTGAGCATTCTGATCCGCGCTGTCGTGCTATGCATTATATTGGCAGCACACTCGTGTTGGCAGTGTTAGCCTACGCTATTTTTACTCAGCAGTGGCTTTGGTTATTCGCTATACCGGTTGTCGGCTATGGTTTTGCATGGTTTGGGCATTTCGGTTTCGAACATAATAAGCCGGCGACATTTAAGTATCCGGCATACTCATTGTTGGGTGACTGGGTCATGTATGGGCAGTTCTTGTTGCGCCTAATTGGCGTGAAAACGGGTCCCAAGGCTCCGAACTAATTGATTATGCACTCGGCACTCGGTGTGGTGGCACTTGCACGTCGACCAAACGCAAATTAAGCAATTTCGCTTGGCCGACGTAACGGCTTTCGCCATCGCTACTAAAACCAAACTCATACGTACTCAGCCAACCAATATGGCGTGCCCATTTCGCTGGACGCCCTCGTTGCCACGCAATATCCAAAAACTGTAATTGATGTTGTTTACAGTAGTGTTCAACATGGCGTCGAGCCTGTTCAGCTTGGCGTCGCCCCTGCCAGAAAAGAAGCACAATAAAGCCAACGACGATAAGCAGAATAGCATCGCCTAGTATCATGATTTTGCTCCAATAAACTGTTGCCATGCCTGATATAAAGGCGTCGGTAAGTCATTGCGTTGAACTAGACCTAAAGCAAATATACGAGTTTCTGGTAATCGTAAAAGGTCACGCACAATGCCAGCAAACAGGGCAGCATTATTGAGCTCGGCTAAGCGCAGGAGATAGCTTTCCATTAAACTTGAACCACTACTTGCACCTTCAGGTGAAGCACCAATCAAGGCTGGCCATAGCCGCGCGGTTATAATAACCAGTTCATCGGCCGTTGCGAGAGGAATGCGTTGGCCGAGTGCTTGTTGCATTTCGGCGGTGTTAGCAAAGCCTGCGAGGGCGCGCAGTGCATTCATTCGTAACTGCATCTGCTCAGCGTTTAAAAGAGGTAACAATTTATCGCGTAATTGAACGGGCGGCTGAGTATGTTCTAATGCTTCGGCTAACGCATTCTGTAATGGCTCAGGGTAGGTGGCAAAGTTTTCTGTTATCGCCTTAACCACCTCCGGATGCTCAGCCAAACGCATCGCGACATCATGAATACCTTGCAGACCAAGATGCTGCCAACCATCAGGCGTTGGCGTTTGGAACTCAGTAAGCGCAGCGCTAAAATAACGCGAGGGCGGACGCTGCCAAGTCGTGGTGAGCTGAGCATGAAGGGCAGCGCGTTTCGCTTCTGATGGGGTGAACAAATAAGCCGATTGCTGCAATTGTTGCTCTTGTTCATCGCTTAGCGCGCCAGTAATTTGCTGACCAAGCAGTGCAATCACGTGGGCCATGAATTCCTGTTGTGCGGCATGGTTTAATAAACCGCGCTCGTCGAGCGGCATTTTAAGGAACCATAAGAATGGCTCGGGCTGCTCAGCTTGCAGTTTGGGCCAAAACACGACAGCAAACCACGCATGGTCTTGTAGCGGATACGGATAAGGGCGCTGTTGCGCACAAATGGCATCAAATACTTGTGATTCAAGTGGCTGAACACGGCGGCCTAAATCGTAAACGAGGTAATCACTATGGCTTTCGCTGAGTAACTCAGCCAGGTTTGTCATGGTCATGAAACTTGCAACATTTATCATTTTGCTTAAAGATGTCGCCCATTATAACTAAAATAAGTCGTGGAGGTAGTCATGGACCAACGACAACGCGCAGCGCGTTTACTGGAACGAATTGAAGCAGAACTAAATTGTTTGGGCTTATGGCAAACCCATTATCCGTCAGCGCAAGCGCTTGAAAGTACGGAACCGTTTGCAATGGATACCTTAGATTTTCATCAATGGCTGCAATTTATAATGTTGCCACGAATGTGGGCGATGCTCGATGGTGAACATCCGTTACCGCAGAATATCGCGGTAAGTCCAATGGCAACGCATGTGTATCGTGAAGAGCTCGAGCATCATGAAGGGCTTATCTCAAGTTTACGTGAATTCGATATCTTACTCAGTGGGGCAGACCCACTAGCCGAAGATGTCTAGTGCGACCAACGAATTGCCCATCGTCTTTCATGACGATTATTTCGTGGCGATTGATAAACCTAGTGGGTTGCTCGTTCACCGCAGTTGGATAGCGCGCGAAGCGACTGAATTTGCGCTGCAAAAGGTGCGCGATCAAATCGGTCAGCGGGTGTATCCCGTGCACCGTCTTGATCGTCCAACGTCCGGTATTTTATTGTTCGCAAAAGATGCCGATACGGCCCGTTTAACCACTGAATTATTTGCAAGTCGTCAGGTTGAGAAAATCTACCATGCTGTGGTGCGTGGGTATTTGCAAGACGGTGTTTTGGACTACCCACTAAAAGAAGAACTCGACAAAATTACGGATGCTCAGGCCGATCCGAACAAAGAAGCTCAAACTGCCGTAACTGAGTATCGTTGCTTGAAACAAATTGAGTTACCGTTTGCGGTTGGCAAACGGCATGCAACATCGCGTTACTCGTTAATGGAACTGAAGCCGCGCACTGGCCGCAAGCATCAACTGCGGCGCCATATGGCGCATTTACGCCATCCAATTATTGGTGACAGTCATCATGGTGACGGGCGCCATAACCGGTTTTTTAGAGAGCACTTCAACTTACACCGCTTGATGCTTGCGGCAACGACACTCGCATTTGAACATCCGTATACGAAAACGGCAGTTCGAATCGAACTGCCGTTACCGCAGGATTTGTTATTACCGTTTGCTAACGAAGATTAGTCGGCGGCACGTAATAACTCATTGATGCCAACTTTTGCACGTGTTTTCGCATCAACTTTTTTCACAATGATGGCGGCATAGAGGCTGTGAGTACCGTCTTTTGCAGGCAGGGTGCCTGGCACAACAACGGCACCTGCAGGCACACGGCCATAGTGAATTTCACCGGTTTCACGATCATAAATACGGGTGCTTTGGCCAATATAAACCCCCATAGAAATCACCGCGCCTTCTTCGACGATTACGCCCTCAACGATTTCTGAGCGTGCGCCAATAAAACAGTTGTCTTCAATGATTGTTGGGGCAGCTTGCAATGGCTCTAAGACGCCACCAATCCCCACGCCGCCTGACAAATGTACATTTTTACCAATCTGAGCGCATGAACCGACCGTAGCCCACGTATCAACCATGGTGCCTTCATCAACATAAGCGCCAATATTCACATACGATGGCATAAGGACGACGTTGCGACCGATAAATGCACCTTTTCGTACCATTGCTGGTGGCACCACACGCATTCCCTCGGCACGGAAACGAGCATCGTCATAGCCAATAAACTTACTATCAACTTTGTCAAAGAAGCGCGTTTCACCGCCGTTCATGACGTGGTTATCTTGCGTGCGAAACGACAGTAGCACGGCCTTTTTCAGCCATTCGTTGACAACCCACTTGCCGTCAACTTTTTCGGCGACACGGTATTCTCCTTGATCAATTTTTTGAATCACGTCAGTCAAATCACGTTGTAGTTCGGCCGGAACTCGGCTGGGTGAAATATCCGCGCGTTGCTCAAATGCGGCTTCAATACGTGCTTGTAATGTGCTCATGAAATATCCTATTACTACTTAATCGTACGTCAAATGAGACGTTTTAATGGTCGAGTGCAGCAATGATTTGCTTGCGCAATTGCTGCTTTTGTTCGTTATCTAAGGCTTCATTGCGGCGGGTGGTGATAATAAATAAGTCCTCCGCCTGCTCGCCAACCGTGGTGATTTTAGCGGTAAGTATATTTAAATCCAATGCTTGGAGGACTTTTGCCACTCGTGCCACTAACCCGGGTCGATCCAGTGCCGTTAATTCAAACGCTGTGCGACGCGGATTGCGTTCGCTGACAAACTCAATTTTGGTTGCCACATTAAAGCTACGCAAACGCCGCGGTAGTCGTCGTTGAGCATTTGGTGCAGATTGGCGTTGACGTAATACATCGTGCAGTTGCTGTTTCAATGATTCGATACGACGAATATCCGTCAGAGGCTCGCCATCGTCTTGCAACACCACAAAGGTATCCATGACATAACCATCGCGTGTCGCCAAAATTTGTGCATCGTGAATGCTCAGTGCTTGGCTATCCAGTACCGCGGCCACCGCAGCGAATAAGTTTTCATGCTCTAGGTGATAAACAAATAGCTCGGTAGTACCTTGATTATTTTCGTCACCGACTAAAATCAGTGGTAATTGCTCATCCGAGTGAACTTGCAAAATATATTGTGAGTGCCAAGCAATCTGCTCAGGTTGATGGCGTAAAAAATAGTCGGCTGTAAACCGGCTCCACAATTCGTTCACTGCTTGTGCGGCAAACCCAAGGCTCAGTAGCAAGCCCATTGCATGCGCTTGGTGCTGATGAATCCGTTGGCGCATTTCGCCAGCTGCCGACGGTTTACTTTGGGCTAGAAACTGCTTGGTGGATTGATAGAGATTCTCAAGTAATGTCGCTTTCCAGTTGTTCCACAAACTACTGTTGGTGGCGCGAATATCAGCCACCGTTAAACAGTAGAGATAATCAAGATATCGTTGATTACCGACCTGTTCAGCAAATTGTCGAACCACTTCAGGATCATGGATATCACGTTTTTGCGCAGTGACAGACATCACTAAATGATTGCGCACAAGCCAAGCGATCAACTTGCCATCTTCAGCTTTCAACTCGTGTAAGCGAGCAAAGTTTAATGCGTCAATTTCGCCAAGCTCAGAGTGATCACCGCCGCGCCCTTTGGCGATGTCGTGAAAAATTCCGGCAAGATAGAGCAGCTCAGGTTTGTCCATGCTGCTGACGATTTCGGCGCACAGCGGAAACTCTTCGTTGTAGTCGCTATCGGTATAACGGTATAGGTTTCGAACCAAACGGAACGTGTGCTCATCGACGGTGTAGGCATGAAATAAATCGAATTGCATTTGCCCAACAATTTGCTGCCACTGCGGCAAATAATTCGCCAATATTTGATGCTTATGCATGAGGCGGAAAGCATCGCCACAACCATTCGGATGGCGTAATAGTCGCATAAACAACTGCCGACACGCCGCATCATTATTTAATGGCTGGCGTAGTTGCCGTCTCGCATTACGCAATAAACGGAGCGTTTGTGCCTGCAGCTGCTTTAATTGAGAGTGCTCAGCAACTAACAGCATGCATTGTAATAAATGACGAGGATCGTCAAATACATTGACGTGACGGGCCGCAATCAATGGCCCGTAGGCTTCAAAATTCTCGTTAAGATGCAACGGCTCGATATGTTTACTACTTAGGATGCTCTGCTCAAAAAACTGCAGCAACATTTCGTTGAGTTCAGTGACACCGACCACGGCATTAAAGTAGTCCTTCATTAAGGCTTCAACCGCATGCTTACCGGGCTCGCCATAACCGAGGCGAGCGGCAACACCCGGTTGATAATCAAACAGTAAACGGTCTTCTTTTTTTGCTGCCTCAAGGTGTAGAGCAAACCGAATCCGGCCCAATAACTGTTGATATTCTCTGAGCTCGAGTAACTCTTCGGCAGTGATATAGCCGTGTTGGACTAGGGTTTCATCGTTTTGCGTATGAAAGTGACGCTTGGCAATCCAACTAATGGTTTGAATATCGCGTAAGCCGCCTGGTGTGCTCTTAACGTTTGGCTCTAGATTATACGCAGTGCCATGGTAGCGTTGATGGCGCTCTTGTTGCTCGGCGTATTTCGCTTGATAGTAAGCACGACTCGACCATGGAAACTCTCGTTGTACTTGCCATAAAAACTGGTCGGCAAGCGCTTTGTTTCCACAGAGTAAACGTTGTTCCAATAAGCTGGTGGCAACAGTGACATCGTCTGCAGCTTGCTCGATGCATTGGCTCGGTGTGCGCACGCTATGCCCAACATCGAGGCGCAGATCCCAGAGAAACTGAATGATGTGTTGAATATGTTCTTTTTCACGCGATGACAGCGGCTCAGCATGCAGAAATAATAAATCGATGTCGGACTGGGGATGCAAGGCGCCGCGGCCATAACCGCCGACCGCAATTAAACTGAGTTGGCTTTGATTTAATTCAAATTGCTGCCATAGCTGTTGTAGCAGTGTATCGATGAATGCACTGCGATCAGCAAGTAAAAACTCGATGTCGGCCGTTACAAACGCATCGGCCTGCCATTGATGATAAGCTTCAAGGCATTCGCGCCCCGTGCTTAAGGTGACCGGGTTTGGCCAACGGGGTGGGGCGCTAAGCATGATTTAACTCGTGTGGCGAATAACGCGCGGCAAGTCTTCATCGCTACGCAACGTTAATACTTCGACACCGTCTTCGGTGACTAACAGTGTGTGTTCCCACTGAGCGCTCAAACTGCGGTCTTTGGTGAGTACCGTCCAACCGTCGCGCATGAGTTTGGTGTGACGTTTGCCCGCGTTAACCATCGGTTCGATAGTAAAACACATGCCCGGCTGTAATAGGTCGCCGGTACCTGCGGTGCCATAATGCAAAATCTGTGGCTCTTCATGGAATACGGCGCCAATGCCGTGACCACAATATTCACGTACAATCGAGTAACCGTGCTGTTCAGCATGCTTTTGAATAACCGCCGCGAAGTCACCAGTGCGCATACCCGGTTTGACCATTTTGATAGCCATGTAGAGTGACTCTTGAGTGACGCGAATCAGACGCTCAGCCAAAATACTCGGTTTGCCAACAACAAACATTTTCGAAGTGTCGCCGTGGTAACCATTGAGTTTAACGGTCACATCCAAGTTCATGATGTCGCCTTCTTTCAATGGCTTTTCATTTGGAATGCCATGACAAACAACATGATTTAATGAGGTGCATACCGACTTCGGGAAGCCGTGATAATTTAGTGGAGCAGGGATAGCGCCGTGAGAAACAATATAATCGTGACAGATCTGGTCAATCTCAGCGGTGGTAACGCCAGCTTTGATGTATGGACCAATCATTTCTAATACGTCCGCCGCCAACTTTCCGGCCGCACGCATTTTTTCGATTTCTTCAGGCGTTTTAATACTAATACTCATGAGGCTTGTTAAGTCCCTGCTTAAGTCAATAAAATTGCGCATAGTTTACCAGTAAACCTGAGCATCGTGAAGCATGGTGATAGCCGCATAAAACTTGATTTGCAGTAAAGGTTTATGGTATAAAGCGCCCGCAATTTCTGATTGCACGAAAACTAACTTAAACACACACATACATCGACACATAGCTCGGGGTGCCCAAATACGCAATGACGTTACGGGTCGAACTATGGGATGTATGGAGGCATAACCCCTTAAAAAGGAAAATTATCATGGCAAACGTGTCTATGCGTGACATGCTGAAAGCTGGTGTACACTTCGGTCACCAAACCCGTTTCTGGAACCCAAAAATGAAGCCATTCATTTTTGGCGCGCGTAACAAGATTCATATCATCAACCTTGAGAAAACTGTGCCGATGTTCAACGACGCGTTGAACTTCTTGCAACACGTTGCTTCAAACAAAGGTAAAATTTTGTTTGTTGGTACTAAACGTGCAGCAGCAGACTCAGTACAAGAAGCTGCAGTTAACTGTAAGCAGTTTTATGTAAATCACCGTTGGTTAGGTGGTATGTTGACGAACTGGAAAACTGTCCGTCAATCAATCAAGCGCTTAAAAGAACTTGAAACCATGAGCCAAGACGGCACTTTCGAAAAGCTGACCAAGAAAGAAGCGTTGGTTAATACCCGCGAAATGGAAAAGCTAGAGAAGAGCCTTGGTGGTATCAAAGATATGGCTGGCTTGCCAGATGTATTGTTTGTAATTGATGCTGATCACGAGCACATTGCAATTAAAGAAGCGAATAACCTGGGTATCCCAGTTATCTCGGTTGTTGATACTAACTCAAACCCTGATGGCGTTGATTACGTAATTCCTGGTAACGACGATGCGATTCGTGCAGTACAACTGTACTTGAACGCAGCAGCTGCAGCTATCAACGACGCGCGCGGCGTTGTTGTTGAAGGTAAAGCTGACGACTTCGTTGAAGCTGAAGAAACTGAATAAAGTCATCTGATTAGAGGACAAATACATGGCTATTACAGCAGCTCTGGTTAAAGAACTGCGCGAGCGCACTGGCGCTGGCATGATGGATTGCAAAAAAGCATTGGAAGAGACCGGCGGCGATATCGACGCGGCGATCGAAAACATGCGTAAAAGTGGTCAAGCGAAAGCAGCTAAGAAAGCTGGTCGCGTAGCTGCTGAAGGTGTAATCCTGACTAAGACTGAAGGTAACGTAGGTACTTTGGTTGAATTGAACTGTGAAACTGACTTCGTTGCACGTGACGAAAGCTTCTTAGCATTTGGTAGCAAAGTTATCGATGCGGCATTCGCTAATAAGCACACTGACGTTGAAGCGCTGAAAGCGACCAACATCGGTGACGGCACTGTTGAAGAAGTTCGCGAAGCACTCGTTGCGAAAATCGGTGAGAACATGAACGTTCGCCGTGTGATCACTATTGAAGGTGGTGACTTGGTTGAAGCTTACGTTCACGGCGGCCGTATTGGTGTATTGGTTGCAATCACTGGTGGTGATTCTGACCTAGCTAAAGATTTAGCAATGCACGTTGCAGCAAGCGCTCCACAGTTTGTGAAGCCTGAAGACGTATCAGCTGAAGTGGTTGAGAAAGAGCGTGCTATTCAACTTGATATCGCAATGAAAAGTGGCAAGCCACAAGACATCGCTGAGAAAATGGTTGAAGGCCGTATGCGTAAATTCACTGGCGAAATCAGCTTAACTGGTCAAGCTTTCGTGAAAGATCCATCAATCACTGTTGCAGATTTACTGAAGCAGAAAGGCGCTGACGTTCTTACTTTTGTTCGCTTTGAAGTGGGTGAAGGTATTGAGAAGAAAGCTGAAGACTTCGCTGCTGAAGTACAAGCGCAAATGGCAGCTGCGAAAAAGGCTTAATGCCAATGACGCTGCCGACGACAGACAGTCGATAATAGAAACCGCATCCTGCTCGGCAGGATGCGGTTTTTTTTAAGGTGAACCCCCTCAAAACCTGAACATGGAGCGAACTTATGACACCAAGTAGCAAACCTGCATACCGCCGTGTACTTTTAAAATTAAGCGGTGAAGCGCTAATGGGCGATGAGCCTTTTGGCATTGATGCAAAAGTTTTAGACCGCATGGCTCAGGAAATTAAAGAATTGGTTGAACTGGGCGTTCAAGTTGGATTAGTGATTGGCGGTGGTAACCTATTTCGCGGTGAAGGCCTCGCTAAAGCTGGGATGAACCGTGTGGTTGGTGATCATATGGGCATGTTGGCAACCGTAATGAACGGCTTGGCGATGCGTGATGCACTGCATCGTGCGTTTGTGAACGCACGATTGATGTCAGCCATTGAATTAAATGGTGTTTGCGATAGCTATAATTGGGCAGACGCGATTAGTTTATTAAAATCGGGTCGAGTCGTGATATTTTCGGCCGGTACCGGTAACCCATTCTTTACCACTGATTCAGCAGCTTGCCTACGCGGCATTGAAATCGAAGCTGACTTAGTGCTCAAAGGAACGAAAGTTGACGGGGTGTTCTCTGCGGATCCAGTCAAAGATCCAAACGCCAAATTGTTCCGTCAAATCAGTTATAATGACGTACTACAACAACAGCTTAAAGTGATGGATTTAGCGGCGTTTACGCTTGCTCGCGACCATAATTTACCGATTCGTGTGTTTAATATGAATAAACCCGGTGCGTTAAGAGCCGTGATTATGGGCGAAGAAGAAGGTACACTAATAGCCAGTGAAAGCGTGATTGAGCAAGCATAAACCAAAGAGTTTGTGCACTAAGAATTGAAAGGATAAAAACGTGATAAACGAAATTAAGCAAGACGCCAAGCAGCGTATGGAAAAGAGTGTTGAGGCGCTGCGCTCACAAATTTCAAAGGTTCGCACCGGGCGTGCGCACCCAAGCATTCTAGACGGTATTATGGTGCCATATTACGGCGCTGATACGCCATTGAAGCAACTCGCTAACATTACTGTTGAAGATTCACGAACACTGGCGATTACGGTGTTTGATAAATCTTCAAGCGCTGCAGTTGAAAAAGCCATCATGACCTCGGATCTAGGGTTGAATCCGGCCGCGGCAGGTACTGTTATTCGTGTGCCACTACCGCCACTGACCGAAGAGCGTCGTCGCGATTTAGTGAAAGTTGTGCGCGCTGAAGCTGAGCAGGGGCGTGTTGCGGTTCGCAACATTCGTCGCGATGCGAATAATGATTTGAAAGAATTATTGAAAGAAAAAGAAATCACTGAAGATGAAGAACGTAAAGGCACTGATGAAATTCAGAAGCTTACTGACACTTACATCGCAAAAATTGATGAACTGCTGGCTGAAAAAGAAAAAGATTTGATGGAAGTTTAAGCAGTCACTTGTATTCCACGTTGGTGGAGAGCGCCGTGTCAGGTATACTCGCACGGCGTTTTTTCTTGTATGGCATTACCTATGACAACAACGGAAGTCTCGACAATAAAAATTCCACGGCACGTGGCAATCATCATGGATGGTAACGGGCGCTGGGCGCAAATGCGTGGCAAGCGCCGCACCGCAGGTCATAAGGCAGGCGCGCAAGCGGTGCGTGCAGCAGTTGAATTTGCTCGCAAAAAAGGTATTGAGTCATTAACCTTATTTGCGTTTAGTAGTGAAAACTGGAAGCGGCCAGAACAGGAAGTTTCAGTGCTCATGGAATTATTCATGACTGTGCTAAAACGTGAAGTCAAAAAACTTCACAAGTATAATGTGCGGTTACGAATCATCGGAGATAAGTCAGCTTTTGGCGAGCGTTTGCAACGACAAATGCACGAGGCCGAAGCATTAACGGCGGGTAATACGGCGTTAAACTTGAATATTGCAGCGAATTACGGTGGTCATTGGGATATCACCCAAGCGGCTCGGAAGTTGGCAGTACAAGTTGCGGCGGGAGAGCTCACGCCAGCAGATATTACCGAAGAAAAATTGGCTGGCCAGCTTGAGTTAGCTGATCAGTCAGTGCCAGATTTATTAATAAGAACAGGTGGCGAACACCGAATTAGCAATTTTCTGCTGTGGCAATTAGCCTATGCGGAGTTTTATTTTAGTAAGGTATTATGGCCAGACTTTGACGATCGTGAATTTGCCGCAGCTATTGCAGACTTTAGCTGTCGGGAAAGACGCTTCGGGCTCACTAGTGAGCAATTACAACAAGCCATTTTAGATACCGACGTGACAACCGGGGATTAGTTTGCTGAAACAACGTTTAATAACTGCAATTATTTTAATCCCATTAGCTTTATATGCGGTGTTTGGGCTGCCATTATTGTGGTTTGCGATTGCCGTGATTGGGTTAATGGCAGCAGGAGCGTGGGAATGGGCGCCACTGATGAATGTGACGCGCACCAGCGCTCGCATTGCATACACGGCGTTTGTCGCGATCTTGCTGGGTTGTCTGATGTGGTTAGTGCCACTGAATAAGATTTGGTTAGACGGTGAGCTCGACCCAATTATTTACGCATTAATAGTCATTGGATGCGTCTGGTGGTTGCTGGCGATAGCTCTGGTGATTAATTATCCGAAAAGTCGTCGTGTGTGGTCACGAACCCGTTCAATTGTTGGGGTGTTTGGTTTATTGACCCTTGTTCCAGCATGGGCCGGCTTGGTTGCCGTACGTTCACTAAATTATGCTGAGCAACCATTGTTTGGCGGTTTTGCGGTATTGTTTGTACTACTTCTTGTGTGGGCTGCCGATGTCGGTGCCTATTTCGCCGGCGTGCGCTATGGCCGTAACAAACTGATGCCAGCAGTGAGCCCAGGCAAAACAATGGAAGGCCTGTGTGGCGGTATCACCTTAGCATTTGTGGTGATGATGGTATTGGCACATTGGTTGAAAATTCCTGCCGAGCAGTTTAGCGGTTACTACGTGACAGGTTTAGTCACAGTTGTCGCATCCGTATTCGGTGACCTCAATGAAAGTATGTTTAAACGCTGTGCCGGCGTAAAAGACAGTGGTTCATTGTTGCCGGGTCATGGTGGCATTCTTGATCGTATTGATAGTTTAACCGCTGCGTTACCGATTTTTACGCTCGCTTATTTGTGGTTCTTGGCCTGATATGAAGCAACGAGTTACCGTTCTTGGCGCAACTGGCTCAATTGGCCAGAATACTTTAGCTGTGATGGCAAATCACCCTGAGCACTTCGAGCTGTTTTCGGTAACCGCAAACGGTAACGTGACTGATATGGCGACACTATGTCGTCGGTTTAAGCCGCGGGTAGCGGTAATGGCCGATAAACAAGCTGCGCTGCGTTTACAGCAAGAATTAGTTGATCTTGACTGCGAAGTTTTAGGCGGTGCCGAGGCCGTTATTGCGGTGGCCGCTGAACCGCAAGTTGATACGGTTATGGCTGCGATTGTTGGGGCAGCGGGATTGCTGCCAACGATGGCGGCCGTTAAAGCTGGTAAACGCGTGCTATTGGCAAATAAAGAAGCGTTAGTCATGTCAGGGCAACTGTTTATGGATGCCGTGGCGACGCATGGCGCTGAGCTATTGCCAATCGACAGCGAGCATAATGCGATTTATCAGTGTTTACCGCCAGAAGTGCAACAGCCGTTAGGGCATGCTGATCTCGCTGCAGCGGGCATCCATCAAATTTTGTTAACTGGCTCAGGTGGTCCTTTTCGCGAATTGCCGATAAGCCAACTTGCTCAACAAACACCGGCGGCAGCGTGTAACCATCCCAACTGGTCGATGGGACAAAAAATTTCTGTTGATTCGGCAACCATGTTAAATAAAGGTCTCGAGTATATTGAGGCACGCTGGTTGTTTAATTGCAACAAGCAACAACTACAGGTGTTGGTGCATCCGCAAAGTGTCATTCATTCGATGGTGAGCTATTGTGACGGTTCGGTTATTGCGCAACTCGGTCAGCCCGATATGCGTACGCCAATCGCTTATGGTTTAGGTTACCCGACGCGTATCGAGAGTGGTGTTCAAGCCTTGGATTTCCTTCAGCTTAGCGCGCTAACTTTTATGCCTGCTGATGCGGCCCGTTATCCATGCTTGCAATTAGCGATTGATGCGTGTTGGGAAGGACAGTGGGCTACCACCAGTTTAAATGCAGCCAATGAAATTGCTGTTGCAGCATTCTTACAAGAACGAATTCCATTCACCGCAATCGCTAAAATTTGTGATAGTGTGTTACAGCAACTGAACGCAACTGAACTGACAACGGTTGAAGCGTTAGTAGATTTAGATACTGAAGCACGCGCTATAGCGCGGCAGCAGGTGGAGCAAGTTTCGTAATGGGCAGTATTATTTGGTCGCTTGGTGCCTTTGTCATCACCCTTGGTATTTTGGTGACCTTTCATGAATTTGGACACTATTGGGTCGCCCGTCGTTGTGGTGTGAAAGTACTGACGTTTTCAGTTGGTTTTGGTAAACCCATTTGGCAACGCCAAGCGCGAGACGGTACCGTGTACCAAGTTGGTCTTATTCCACTCGGCGGCTACGTGCGAATGCTCGATGAGCGCGTAGATGAAGTGCCTGCAGAGCAACGTCATTTAAGTTTCAATTCAAAATCTGTCGCGCAACGTGCTGCAGTCATTGCAGCGGGGCCAATCGCTAATTTCATTTTGGCAATTGCGGTATTGTGGTTAATGTTTCTATTGGGCGTGCCATCAGTGAAGCCGATTATCGGCACCACAGACGCTAACTCAATTGCAGCAGCTGCAGGAATTGAAACGCCAGCCGAAATTGTCTCGGTGGATAACCAACGTACGGCTGACTGGCAACAGGTTAACCTGAACTTGGCGGCAGCACTTGGTAACGAAACTGTGACGCTACAAACCCGCGACGAAAATAATCGCCTGCGTGACTACACGTTAGATATCAAACAGTGGCGTTTAGATGATAACCAACAGCCAACATTTGTGGCGTTGGGCATGCGTCCGTTCCAGCCGGAAGTTTCATTAACATTAAGTTACGTTGCAGAAAATTCGCCGGCAGCTGAGGCTGGTTTGCAGCTTCAAGATAAAATTCTCGGATTTAATGGAACTCCTGTAACTGATTGGCCTCAAACGAGAGACTTAATCATGCAGGCGCCAGGGCAAGTGGTCGATTTGACCATCGAACGCCAAGGCCAGCAGATGGTTGTGACAACGCGCTTAGGTAGTCGAGAAGTAAATGGCCAACAAATCGGCTTTTTAGGGGTTGAACCTACTGTTGCCCCGTATCCTGAAGCCTATCGATTTACCCAACAATTTGGGGTCATCGATGCGCTATGGCAGGGTGCAGAGCGCACCTGGGAATTGATGGTTCTTAGCGTGAAAATGCTGGGTAAACTGGTTACTGGAACCGTTTCGGTAAGTAATTTAAGCGGCCCTGTTGCGATAGCTGAAGGTGCTGGAGCAACAGCGAGCTATGGATTCGTTTATTTTTTAGGGTTTCTAGCATTAATTAGTGTCAACTTGGGCATCATTAATTTGGTACCGTTACCGGTATTGGATGGCGGGCACCTCGCATTTTTAGCCATTGAAGGCGCGAGAGGCAAACCCGTTTCAGAACGTGTTCAAGAAATTTGTTACCGTATTGGCGGTATTCTAATTTTTGCACTCATGGCAATCGCAATCAGTAATGATATTTTGCGATTGTCGCAATGAAACGACATGTACAACATAAAACAATTAAGTAGCACAGAATGACGTTGAAACAGCTGTTTTTAAGCGCCCTCGTTGCAGCGGCGTCACTGCCGGCCCACGAGGCGAGTAGTGCAGAAAATAATTCACAAGTAAATGCCGAAAAATTCGTTGTTGAAGATATTCGGGTGCGCGGTTTACAACGTGTCGCATTAGGTGCGGCGTTAACCTACATTCCAATTCGAGTGGGTGACGAAGTGGATGCGAATCGTATCCGCGCGAGTATTCGTTCACTCAACTCTGCCGCCTATTTTGAGAATATTATCGTTAAACGAGACGGTAATACGCTGGTATTTGAAGTCATCGAACGGCCGACTATTTCAAGCATCGAATTTGATGGCAACAAAGAAATTAAAGATGAGATGCTAGAAGAGAGTTTGACCGACAGCGGTATTGTTGTTGGTGAACAGCTTGATCGCACGATGATCTCATCGATTGAAACCGGTCTTGAAGATTTCTTCCATGGCGTTGGTAAATATAACGCGACGGTTGATATCAACGTGATTGAGCTACCACGTAACCGTGTGCGTCTCGAATTACAATTTGAAGAAGGTGATTCAGCTGAAATTCAACAGATCAATATCGTTGGTAACAGTAGTTTCACTGATGAGCAGTTGCTAGTTGATTTCGAATTAAAAGACCAGTTGCCGTGGTGGAACTTTATCGGCGAGCGCCGCTATCAGAAGCAGCAGTTAACCGGCGATTTGGAAAAGTTGGAAAGCTTTTATCGTAATCGTGGTTATTTAGCGTTTCAGGTTGAATCCGTTCAAGTCAGCATGACCCCAGATAGAGAGGGCGTTTACATTACAATTAATGTGAACGAAGGCGACGTATACGATATTCGCGACGTCAATGTCATTGGCGACCTGAAAGGGCACGAAGAAGTTATTAAACGACTGACTGCTATCGATCCTGGTACGCGTTATAACGCAGAACAAATCACTTTCCTTGAAGATGCGATATCGCGCTATTACGGCCGATTTGGCTATGCGTATCCAGAAGTTCGCGCCATACCAGATATGCAAGAAGGTAGTAACGAGGTTGATCTAACGTTTTCAGTGAATCCTGGCCAACGTATCTATGTTGATCGAATTAACTTCATTGGTAACAACATTACTGCCGATGAAGTCTTGCGCCGTGAAATGCGTCAACTTGAAGGTGCGCCATTAAACGATCAATTAATTGAACAAAGTAAAGTGCGACTTGAACGCCTTGGTTATTTTGAAACCGTCGAAACCTCAACCCGCAAATCAGACACCCAAGATGATCGGGTAGAAGTCGATTTTACCGTAAAAGAACAGCCATCAGGCAGTTTCAACTTCACCTTGGGTTACGGTGATTATTCAGGTTTCCAAATAGGCCTTGGTTTGTCGCAAGAGAACTTCTTAGGCTCGGGTAACCGTGCTGCCATTAACGTCAATACCAACCGTTATAACAAAAGTGCCTCGGTATCTTATACCGACCGCTACTTAACTAAAGACGGTGTGAGCTTGTCTGGACAGGTTTATATCAGCGAGTTTGATGCCGGTAACCTTGAAAACTATATTCGTTACAACAAAAAACAATATGGTATTGGTAGTTCTATTGGTTTCCCAATTAACGAAGTGACCAGCTTGAATTTCGGCGCAACTTACCGTAACGAGCAAATCAGTAACGTTGATAGTTATGAGCAAGTATCACGCTTCTATCGTCCGTACCTTGATGAGCAAAATCCTAATCTTGGCGTTAAATTCGATATTTTTGAGTTATCGGCTGGTATCAGCCGCGTGACATTGAACCGCGGGATGTTCCCAACGGCAGGTTCATCGAATAGCTTAAGCTTTGAAGTTGCGACGCCAAATAGTGACGTGAATTACTTCCGTACTAACTACGACTATCGTCAATATTTCCCAATTACCGACAGCCATAGCTTTGTGTTTATGACACGCTTACGCATTGGCTACGGTAATGGTTATGGCACCGATGATAACGGTAACGAGTACTTGTTCCCATTTTATGAGAACTTCCGTTTAGGTGGTCGTGATAACTTGCGTGGCTTTGAGGGCAACACCATTGGCCCACGTGCGATTTATCGCTATCCACAAACGATTCCTGGTCAGCCAGGATATGATGGTATTCCAACCGGACTGCCAGCATACCCAGGAGCAGATCAACTCGCGGTAAGCCAGTATTCGGTTGGTGGTAACGCGATGGCTGTTGGTGGTCTAGAATTAATTGTGCCAACACCGTTTATTTCTGAAGAGAATAAAAACACGGTAAGAACAAGTTTCTATATCGATGTTGGTAACGTTTGGGATACCGAGTTTGACTACGCAACGTATAGTCAACTCGAGCTCATCGGTAACTCAGAAGCATTGAAGGATTACAGCGAGCCAACGCACTATCGCGCTGCCGCCGGTATTTCTATACAATGGATTTCACCTATGGGACCTATCACGTTATCATTTGGTCGGCCGATTAAATCAGAAGAGACCGATCGTACGCAGACGTTTACGTTCAATATCGGTACAACATTCTAATAAGTATCAAGGAGTTAATAGTGAAAGCTATCGTTAAATCTAGTATCGCAGTGGCTTTGTTGTCATCTGCAATGTTTGCAAATGCTGCTGAAGCACAGCAAAAAATCGGTTTTGTTAGCATGCAAGAAGTTTTTGCGAACTTGCCACAAGCGCGCAATCTTGAACAACAAGTTCAAGACGAATTTAAAGGTCAAATTGACGAAGTGACTAAACTTGAAGAGCAAATGCGTGCTTTGAGTGAAAAAGCACAGCGTGACGCGTCAATCATGTCACCAGCTGAGCGCGTTAAAATGGAACGCGAAATGGAAATGCTCGACACCACTCGTCAACTTAAAATGAAAGCTTTGCGCGAAGACATGGGCCGTCGTGGTAATGAATTACGTGACAAATTGATGACTGACGTGATGCGCAATGCACAAGCTGTTGCCAGCGAGCAAAGCTTTGATGTGGTATTACAAAGCAGTGCATTAATTTACGCCGCTGACTCAGCTAATTTGACTGATGAAGTTGTGAAAAAAATGACTGGTGGAAACTAAGTTAATGCAAACACTCACATTGCAGCAGCTTGCTGACGCAATTGGTGCGCAGGTGCAGGGCGATGCCGCCCTCACGGTAACCGGTGTTGCAACTCTTGCCTCGGCTCAGCCGGGGCAAATTGCCTTTTTGGCGAATGAAAAATATCGAAGTCAGCTTGATACGTCGAAAGCAAGTGCCGTCATCGTGGCTCCGAATATCGAGGTTCCGGCAGGCATGTCAGTTTTGTGCACATCAAATCCATATGCGGGATTTGCGAAAGTTGCGCAGCTGTTAGATACCACGCCAAAGGCTGCTGAAAGCATCCATGCCAGTGCGCAGATTCATCCAAGTGCAAAGATCGGGAAAAATGTCGCCATTGGTGCGAATGCGGTGATTGCTGAAAATGTTGAGCTCGCCGACAATGTAACCATTGGTGTTGGCTGCTATGTCGGCCCTGGTACACGCATTGGCGCGCATACGCAGTTATGGCAACACGTGGTGATTTATCACAACTGCGTGATTGGTGAGCACTGTTTAGTGCACGCCGGTAGTGTGATTGGAGCCGATGGTTTTGGTTGGGCCAATGAAGGCGGTAAATGGATTAAAATTCCACAGCTTGGTCGTGTCGTCATCGGCAATCGAGTCGATATTGGTGCGAGCACGACGATTGATCGCGGAGCCCTAGACGATACTGTGATTAGCAACGGTGTGATTATTGATAATCAGTGCCAGATTGCGCATAACGTGTTTATCGATGAAGACACTGCGATTGCTGGTTGTACGGTATTAGCTGGTAGTTGTCGTATTGGTAAACGTTGTCTGATCGGTGGTGCTACCGCAATTAACGGACATATTTCGATTTGCGATGACGTACAAATCAGTGGTTTCTCAATGGTTATCAAAGAGATTACTGAGCCTGGAGCCTATGCTTCCGGTATTCCAGCTGCGCCACAAAGAGAGTGGCGTCGTAATGGCGCTCGTTATCGTCAGTTAGACGATTTGTTCCAGCGCGTAAAGAAAATAGAAAAACAACTCGAACAATAATTATTCATGTAAAAACGAGGATGACGCTTTGTCTGCAGATGGCGCATTTGATATTAAAGAAGTTCTTCGGTTATTACCGCATCGCTATCCATTTTTGTTAGTGGACAAGGTGGTTGCTTGTGACAATCAATCAACCATTCATGCGGTAAAAAATGTTTCAGTCAATGAACCTATTTTTACTGGGCATTTTCCAGAGAACCCGATTTTCCCTGGCGTATTAATTTTGGAAGCTTTAGCGCAAGCAGCCGGTTTACTTGGCTTCAAGATAACTGCAAGCAGCCCAGGGTCGAATGACCTATACTTGTTTGCAGGTGTCGATAACGCTCGTTTTAAACGTCAAGTATTACCCGGTGATACCATGAACTTGCACGTCACTTTTGAAAAAGAACGTCGTGGTATTTGGGTATTCAAAGGCCGCGCAGACGTTGACGGTGAGTTGGCATGTAGCTGCGATATTATTTGTGCAAGAAGGGAAGTCTAAGTGATTCATCCAACCGCGATTATTGATGACTCAGCCCGCATTGGCAACAATGTCGAAATTGGTCCGTACTCAATTGTTGGGGCGAATGTCGAAATTGGAGACAATTGCGTCATTGGTCCACACGTTGTGCTGCGTGGACCAACGGTTTTGGGCAAAAATAACCGGATTTTTCAATTTGCTTCGGTTGGCGAAGATTGCCAAGATAAAAAGTATAACGGTGAGCCAACACGGCTCGTGATCGGTGACAATAATGTTATTCGTGAATGCGTGACAATTCACCGCGGTACTGTCCAAGACCAAGGCTTAACTCAAATTGGTAGCAATAATTTGCTCATGGCATACGTTCATGTCGCTCACGACTGTATGGTTGGTGATAACGTCATATTGGCGAACAACACGACCTTAGCAGGGCACGTGCATGTTGGCGACTGGGCCATCTTGGGTGGTTTTACCGGTGTGCATCAGTTCTGTCACATTGGTGCGCATGCATTCACCGCTGTTAATTCGGTTGTGGTACAAGATATTCCACCGTATATCATGGCGCAGGGGCATAATGCCGCACCGCGTACGATAAACGCTGAAGGTTTGAAGCGCCGTGGCTTCCAACCAAATCAGATTCTGAATATTAAGCGCGCTTTTAAATTACTTTACCGTCAAGGTTTGACGATTAGTGAAGCTGTCGAAAAAATGCGCGAGCTTGATGCTGACGTTGAACTTACGCCACTGATTGATTTTGTCCAGAACAGTCAGCGGGGCATTATTCGCTAAGCTACGGCGAAGTAATGGCGAAGTAGCGGCGAAGTATCATGACCAGTTCAACAGCTCCTCTCATTGCAGTCATTGCCGGCGAACACTCGGGTGATTTGCTCGGCGCTGGCATGCTTCGCGAACTCCGCAATCGTTATCCTGATGCCGAATTCATTGGTGTCGGCGGTCCGCTCATGCAAGCGCAAGGCCTGACAAGCTTGATTCCGATGGAGGATCTTGCGGTCATGGGTATTGCAGAGGTGCTGGGGAGTTTGTTCAAGTTACTCGGGCATCGACGGTTGTTGGTGAATACGTTTTTAGAACGTCGACCTGATGTGTTTATTGGAATTGATGCGCCGGATTTTAATTTACCTATCGCTAAACGCTTAAAAGCTGCAGGTATTAAAACGGTGCACTATGTCAGCCCATCTGTTTGGGCGTGGCGGCAAGGGCGCATTCACGGCATCAAGCAAGCTGTTGATCACGTATTATGCTTGTTGCCATTTGAAAAAGCCTTTTATGACGAACATGAATTGCCGGCAACTTTTGTCGGTCATCCGTTAGCAGACAGCATTCCGATGACCTGGTCAAAGCTGGCGGCACGAGAGCATCTTCAGTTAGCTACTGAGCAGCAATGGATTGGTGTGTTGCCGGGCAGCCGCAAGGGTGAAATCGCACGCATGGCGCCGTTATTTTTAAAGGTTGCTCAACGCCTACACGCAGAGCAGCCCAATTTAAAATTTGTCACACCCATGATCAGCGCTGCTCGAGCCGAGCAGTTTCGAAACTTACAGCAACAGATAGCACCAGATTTACCATTAACCATAATTGATGGGCAATCACGCGACACGATGGCGGCATGTGACGCGCTGTTGCTTACTTCCGGGACGGTGACATTAGAGGCGATGTTAATCAAGCGCCCGATGGTGGTGGCTTATAAATTTAACTGGCTCACTTATCAACTTATCAAGCGATTATTTAAAGCACCATTCTTCAGCTTGCCAAATCTTCTTGCTAACACCCTGTTGGTGCCTGAGTTTGCGCAACATGAAGCGACTGAAGAGAATCTCTGTCAGGCGCTGACAACGCAGTTACAACCTAGCGCTGAGCAAACCATCACTCGTTTTACTGAGCTCCATGAACAGTTACAGCAGCGCGCAGACATGCTCAGTGCGGACGTGGTTAGTCAGCTATTAAACAGCTGAATTAGGCTTCAACCGTAACAATAGCTCCATCTAAATTCGATTTTTTCGAATATAAAGCCGTGATTTTCTCAATAATCATTCGATTACTTACCCGTTATACTCCTTTTTAAGATTTTAAAATGTTTTAAGGAGAGCGTCATGGGATTACTCGTAGACGGCAAATGGCAAGATAAATGGTATGACACCGATAGCACTGGCGGGAAGTTTGAACGCAGTGCAGCGCAGTTTCGTAATTGGATAGAAGCGGATGCGTCGGCAAGATTCCCAGCTGAATCAGGTCGTTATCATTTATATGTAAGTTATGCGTGCCCTTGGGCGCATCGGACTTTGATATTTCGCAAACTGAAGCAATTAGAAGATCATATTTCGGTATCTGTGGTACATCCATTGATGTTAGAGAATGGCTGGGAGTTTGCTGAACAACCGTTGCATGACGAATTATATAATTTAGAGTTTTTGTATCAGCTATATCTGAAAGCCGATGCGAACTACAGTGGTCGCGTCACTGTGCCGGTGCTGTGGGACAAGAAAGAGCAAACGATTGTGAGCAATGAATCTGCTGACATCATTCGTATGTTTAATAGTGCGTTTAATGATCTCACGGGCAATACGTTGGATTTTTATCCAGCGGCCTTGCACAGCGACATTGATGCGATTAATGACATGGTTTACGACCGCGTTAATAATGGTGTTTATAAGTGTGGCTTCGCAACCGCACAAGCGGCTTACGAAGAGGCATTCGACGCCCTGTTTGATGCGCTCGATTCGCTTGAACAACGTCTTGCTAGCCAACAATTCTTGGTAGGCGATACCTTAACGGAAGCCGACTGGCGGTTATTTACAACCTTGGTACGTTTCGATGCGGTTTATGTGGGGCACTTCAAAACCAATAAGCGACGCATTGTTGATTATCCGAATCTTTGGAATTACGTGAAAGCATTGTACCAAGTGCCAGGTGTGGCGGAGACCGTGGTGATGGACCATATCAAACAGCATTATTACGGTAGTCATCATATGATCAATCCAACCGGCGTGATTCCAGTTGGGCCACAACTCGATTTTTCTGCATCGCATACGCGTAAAGAGGTGGTGTTATGAGTCAGGTTATTTTAAGTCGTCACCGTGGTATGCCAGCCCAAGATGGCGCTGGGGTGAAGCTCACGCGAATTGTGAATCAACCCAGTTTGCGTCATCAAGACCCGTTTTTAATGCTGGATGAGTTTCGTTCGGATAATCCGAATGACTATATTGCTGGCTTTCCACCGCATCCGCATCGTGGTTTTGTTACGCTAACTTACATGTTAGCTGGACGCATGGAGCATAAAGACTCGAACGGCAATACAGGTGTGGTTGAGTCTGGCGGTGCACAGTGGATGAAAGCCGCGCGTGGTATTATTCATGCTGAAATGCCAAAGCAAGAAGATGGTTTGATGTGGGGTTTTCAGTTGTGGATCAATTTGCCGGCTGCACGCAAAATGGAAGCGGCAGATTGGGCTGATTATCCGCAAGATAAATTGGCTCATATTGATTATGAAAAAGCACAGGTTCGGGTCATCGCGGGCGAGTTTGACGGTGGCATCGGACCAATTCAACAACCTGAACAGCGCTTCTTAATGCTCGACGCGCGATTGGAACCGAATGCCAAGGTGACAATTCCGAGTCAACAGCAAAAAACACGTTTAGCTTACGTGTACGCCGGTGGCGTGACTATCAACGAAAGTGCGGTTGCTCGTGGTGAGTTGGTGCGATTGAATGATACTGACGATTTGCATATTGTCGCCGCAGAGGGTTCTGCCGGTGTTATTATTTTAGCTGGTGAACCGATTGGTGAACCAATTGCCCAATACGGGCCATTTGTAATGAATTCACAGGCTGAGATAGAGCAGGCATTGCGTGATTATCAAGCAGGTAAACTGACTGCGTAGACGCAGTCATTGTAGAAATTTGTGTGCCTTATAAGGAGATGTTATGTCAACAAACATGCAAGTGATGGTTGCCGGTGAAAACCAGCAGGTTCAGTGGCAACACCGGGCGCGACCAGAAGTTGGGGCACATGAAGTTCTTATTAAAGTAGCCTATAGCGGCATGAATCGGGCGGATTTGATGCAACTTGCTGGGCATTATCCGCCACCGCCTGGTGCTTCAGATGTATTGGGTCTTGAAGTCAGCGGTATCGTGTATGCGGTTGGTGCTAAAGTGAGTTCGGTTCAAGTTGGCGATAAAGTTTGTGCTTTGTTGGCTGGTGGTGGTTACGCTGAATTTGTGGCGGTGCCTGCAAGTCAAGTGTTACCCGTGCCAAACGGTATGGAACTTGCGCAGGCCGCCGGTATTTGCGAAGTCTTTGCCACCGCTTGGTATAACGTTTATGGCATTGCTTGTGCACAGCCAGGTGAAAAAGTGCTGGTTCATGCAGCCGCTAGTGGTGTGGGGCAAGCGTTGTTGCAGTTAGCCCGAGAGCGTGGCAACCCGACATTTGCCACCGCTGGCAGTGTTGAGAAACTTACGCAAGCCAAGCAGCTGGGGGCTGAAGCGTGTTGGAACCGCCGCGACGGGAGTTTTGTTGATGCAGTGAAAGCCTGGGGTGGTGCAGATATTATTTTAGATCCGGTGGCTGGTGATTACCTACACTGGAATCAACAAGTCTTAAACCAAGATGGTCGCCTTATTGTGATCGGTTTGATGGGGGGCCGAACCGCGGAAATTGATGCCGGGCGTTTGTTGATGAAGCGTCAACGTATTATCGGTAGCACCTTGCGCAGCCAACCACTCACCGTTAAAGCAAAAATCATGGCAGATTTATACAATCATGTATGGCCATTATTTGAGCAGCAAAAAATAACAGCAAATATTGACGGTATTGTACCCGTGGGTGAAGTCACCGGCGCGTTTCAGCGTTTACGTGATAATGCGACGCAAGGTAAATTAATTCTGGTTTGGTAATCGCGGATTAATCGAAACAAACGAAAGAAAAGTGGTGGAGGGGGCAGGATTCGAACCTGCGAAGGCTGAGCCGTCAGATTTACAGTCTGATCCCTTTGACCGCTCGGGAACCCCTCCACGCGAGGGCGGCATAATAGCAGATTGAGAGTCGCTGTAAACCCGTTTATGATGATGCCATTGGAATTAATCAACAAAGTGAACCAATGAGCTCAGCGAACCAACCGGTCCCAATCCCACCTGCGGTCGATGAAGAAATTGCGAAATTTCTCGATAAGTTATGGTTAAAGCAGGGCGTTAGCAAACACACGAGTGCAGCTTATCAAACCGACTTGAGAAGTTTTCAACGCTTTTTAACGACGTTTCAAAAAGTCGAGCTGTTGCAGGTGACGAGTGATGATTTAGAACGTTATTTGCTGTGGCGTCGACAACAGGGTTTTTCGCCGCGCAGTACCTCTAGAGCGTTAAGTGCACTCAAAAAATTCTACCAATATGCATTAGCTGAACGCTTGTGCTCCAGTGACCCGACGACACGTTTGGCGCGTCCGAAACAACCACAATCCATTCCGCATAGTTTGTCCGAAGCTGAGGTTGATGATTTACTTAATGCGCCTGAGGTGGATGACCCCGTGCAGCTTCGCGATAAAGCGATGCTGGAAGTGCTTTACGCAACCGGTTTACGAGTTACCGAGTTGGTACATTTACAAGTCGACCAAATTCACTTGCAGCAAGAATTGGTGCGCGTGGTTGGTAAAGGCAATAAAGAGCGATTGGTTCCGCTTGGCGAGGAAGCGCTGGAGTGGCTACAACGCTACTTTAAACACGGACGTCAGCAACTGTTTTCGGAGCCCGGAGATTGGGTGTTTGTTACCCGCAGGGGGGGACCATTGACCCGACAAGCATTTTGGCATCGAATTCGTTATTATGCGCAACGAGCCGATATTCGGTCCCATTTGTCACCGCATACATTGCGACATGCTTTTGCTACGCATCTGTTGAATCATGGTGCAGATTTACGTGTGTTACAGATGTTGCTGGGGCATAGCGATTTATCGACAACACAAATATATACACATGTCGCGCGCGAACGGCTGCAGCAATTGCACGCAAGCCATCACCCGCGGGCATAATTTTATTGAACACAGCCAACATAGGATATTTCATGAAGTACTTGGCAGTTTTAGGTTTAAGTATTGTCGCAGTTGCCTGCTCGCCTGAGCAAGCGTCGACAGTGCCGGTTGAGTCACAAAGTGGACAGGTCGAGTTTGATACCACTCATATGCAACGGATGGGGTTTGTCGTTGAATCTGCAAAACCAGCACATATTGACGGATTAATGGAAGTTATTACTGATCAAGGACTTGTGTATGCCAGTGACGACGGTCGCCACATTGTCAGTGGTCGTATATTTAAAATTACTGGCAGTGAGCCTGATAACGTCAGTGAAACGGTGCTTGAAAGTATGCGGGTGAGAGACTTAGAACAGGTGCAAGACAGTGTGATTGAATTCCAAGCGCCGAATGAAAAACACGTTATTCATGTATTTACCGATACGAGTTGTGGCTACTGCCGACAACTGCACGAGCGTATTGATGAATATCTCGAAGCCGGCATTACCGTGCGTTATTTGGCATGGCCGCGAAATGGGATGCAAAGTAACGCCGCGAATGATTTGAAGAATGTTTGGTGCGCCGAAGATCAGCAAGCTGCACTAAGTGCTGCGAAGCACGACGAACCATTCAATTCAACAGAGTGTGATGACCCAGTGGCGCAGCATTTTGCGCTGGGGCAAAAATTTGGCGTACGCGGCACGCCAGCCATTGTGTTTGAGTCGGGCCGAATGTTACCTGGCTATGTGCCACCTGAGCGCCTCGCAGCGGAACTGAATAAATAATAATGGCTGAAATTAGCATTCAACGTCGACCTACGGTTACTGTAGGCGATTGGGCTACTGGTATACCGCCTGTGCTGGCGCAAATTTTAGCTCGACGCGGTATTGTTGACGCGCCTCAGCTCGATCTCAGCGCGAAACAACTGCCACACTTTAACTTGCTTCGCGGTGTTGAGACGGCGGCGTGCATTCTGGCAGATGCTATTGCACAGCAGCAGGCCATATGTATCTGTGGTGACTTTGATGCTGATGGCGCCACTTCCACGGCGTTGATGGTTTCGGTATTACAAGCGCTGGGCGCCGAACGCGTTGGTTATATTGTGCCGAATCGTTTCGCAGATGGTTATGGCTTATCACCAGCGGTTGTTGCACAAGCGCAACAACAAGGCGCTGAGGTGATTGTGACGGTGGATAGTGGCATCTCATGTCATGCTGGCGTTGCTGCGGCAAAAGCAGCAGGGATGACTGTGATTATTACCGACCATCACTTACCCGGACCACAATTACCGCCAGCTGATGTGATTGTAAACCCGAACCAACCCGCTTGCGATTTCCCCAGCCCCAATATTGCCGGAGTTGGTGTCGCATTTTATGTGCTTTTAGCGTTACGACATGAATTGCGCGAACGCGGCATAGATACACCTAACTTGGCTCAGTGGTTGGATTTGGTGGCTGTTGGCACGGTTGCCGACGTGGTCAAACTCGATGGCGTCAACCGTATTTTGGTGCAACAAGGTTTGCAGCGGATTCGAGCCGGTTACTGTCGCCCAGGTATTGCCGCGTTGTTACAAGTTGCGAATCGCGATCCGCAACAGTTACAGGCCAGCGATCTCGGCTTTGCGATAGGACCACGTATTAATGCTGCGGGGCGATTAGATGATATGGCCGCCGGCATTGAATGTCTGTTGGCAACAAATTTGACGCAAGCGCAACAACTTGCGGCACAGCTGGATGAATTAAATAAAGCGCGCCGCAGTATTGAAACTGAAATGCGCGAAGAAGCTGAAGCCTATGTCGCACAATTAAATGCTGACAGCGACCAACTGCCAGCCGCACTGGTTCTCTATCAAGCTGGGTGGCACCAAGGTGTGGTTGGTATTGTTGCTGGGCGGGTCAAAGAACAGTGTCATCGACCAGTTATTGCATTTGCGGATAGCGATGATGGCTTCCTCAAAGGTTCCGCTCGGTCAATTCCCGGATTACATATTCGTGATGTATTGGAACGCGTGCACAGTCTGCACCCACAATTAATTGAACGCTTTGGTGGTCACGCAATGGCGGCAGGTTTGACGCTAGCGCGGGAAAACTTAGGGGTATTTCGTGAAGCATTTACGCAACAAGTGGCTGACTGGTTAGGTGCAGATGATTTGACTCATACCATCTGGTCAGATGGTGAGCTGGATGCCGAATATTTGCAAGAACCGTTTGTGCGTCAACTTGAAGCATTTGGCCCTTGGGGGCAAGGATTTCCTGAGCCGATTTTTGATGGGGAATTTCGTATTGCGCAGCAACGTTTGGTGGGTGAGCGACATTTGAAATTAGTATTGGAAACACCACAACGTGTCGTTATTGATGCAATAGCCTTTAACGTTGATTTACGCGAGTGGCCAGATACCTCCATCGAACGCATGCATGCAGCATACAAAGTTCAATTAAATCACTTTCGTGGTCGCACTTCGGTGCAGCTACAACTAGAGCATTTTTACGCTTTGCGGTAGAATACGCCCCCTTTGTAAACAACCTTGCAAACAACGATTGCTATTGAGATTGAAAAACTATGTTCGAAACGAATGCTACATATGTTGCGATAAAAGAAATGCGAAAACGCAGCGAGCTACTTCGGGGGTATCTTTGACTACGCTCAGAAGGTTGAGCGTCTTGAAGAAGTCACTCGTGAGCTGGAAGATCCAGGTGTGTGGAATGATCAAGAGCGCGCGCAGGCGTTAGGAAAAGAGCGCTCGAGTTTAGAGCAAGTCGTTGAAACATTGAACAATCTGGCTCAAGGGCTGGACGATGTTGAAGGTTTGGTTGAGTTAGCTGTCGAGGCTGACGATGAAGACACCTACAACGAAGCCGTAGCCGAACTTGACCAATTAGAAGGACAGCTGGCAACACTTGAGTTCCGTCGCATGTTCTCTGGTGATCACGATGCGTCTGATTGCTATTTAGATATTCAAGCTGGTTCCGGCGGTACTGAAGCGCAAGACTGGGCAAATATGCTGTTGCGTATGTATTTACGCTGGGCCGAATCACATGATTTTAAAGCTGAAATCACTGAGCTTTCTGAAGGTGAAGTGGCCGGCATCAAATCGGTGACAGTGCGAGTGCAAGGTGAATACGCTTACGGATGGTTACGCACGGAAACTGGCGTACATCGTTTGGTTCGTAAATCGCCGTTTGACTCGGGCAACCGTCGACATACGTCGTTTGCATCCGTGTTTGTCTATCCGGAAGTGGATGACTCGATTGAAATAGAAATCAATCCAGCAGATTTGCGAGTTGATACCTATCGTGCGTCAGGTGCTGGTGGTCAGCACGTTAACCGTACCGATTCAGCGATTCGTATTACGCACGAACCCACAGGTGTTGTTGTTCAGTGTCAGAGCGATCGCTCACAGCATAAAAACCGCGATGCCGCGATGAAACAATTACGTGCGAAGTTGTTTGAGTTAGAATTGCAAAAGCAACTTGCTGAAAAACAAGCGCTCGAAGATTCGAAATCAGATATTGGTTGGGGCAGTCAAATCCGCTCATACGTGCTTGATGATGCGCGTATCAAAGATTTACGTACCGGTGTTGAAAACCGCAATACGCAAGCGGTACTCGACGGTGCCCTTGATCCATTTATTGAAGCAAGTTTGAAATCAGGTTTATAAATTGAAGTTGCAGGGCGGAAGGCTCTGCGTAAAGAGGAAACTTACCGATGAACGATAAAACGCAAGCCCCTGAGTTGGACGTCAATGAACAAATCGCCCAGCGCAAGGCTAAGCTTGCTGCGTTGCGCGAGCGAGGCGTAGCATTCCCGAATGATTTCCGTCGCGACAGCTTAGCAGCTGAGTTGCACGAGCAATATGACGGTTCGGAAAAAGAAGAGCTAGCAGCGAAAGGCATTCGTGTCAGCGTGGCTGGTCGGATGATGACGCGTCGGATTATGGGTAAGGCAAGTTTTGCAACCATTCAGGATATGTCGGGCCAAATTCAATTGTATGTGGCGCGTGATAATCTGCCTGAGGGTTTTTACAACGAAGAGTTTAAAAAATGGGATTTAGGTGACATTGTTGGTGCCTCAGGAACTTTGTTTATTACTGGAACAGGTGAGTTGAGTGTGCAAGTTGATGACGTGCGCTTATTAACTAAGGCGTTGCGCCCGTTACCAGATAAATTCCACGGTTTGTCTGACCAAGAAATGCGTTATCGTCAGCGTTACTTGGATTTAATCACCAATCAAGAATCGCGTAATACGTTTATCGTGCGCTCCAAAGTGGTTGATTACATTCGTCGCTATTTGGCGAATAAGCAATTCCTAGAAGTTGAAACACCAATGATGCAAACCATTCCGGGTGGCGCAGCGGCACGTCCGTTTGTGACGCATCATAATGCGTTAGATATGCAGTTATATTTGCGTATTGCACCGGAGTTGTACCTGAAGCGTTTAGTTGTAGGCGGATTCGAGAAAGTATTTGAAATCAATCGCAATTTCCGCAACGAAGGTTTATCAACGCGCCACAATCCAGAATTCACCATGCTTGAGTTCTATTGGGCTTATGCTGATTATCAAGACCTGATGGACTTAACCGAAGACATGCTACGCGGCATGACCACGGAAATCCTCGGTTCAGCGCAGTTTGAAAGCGAAGGCGTGCAGTATGATTTCAGTAAACCGTTTGCACGCATGACGGTAAAAGAAGCGATTTTAGAGCATCTTCCTTCAGCAACCGAAGCGCAATTGGATAGTATTGAACAAGCGACTGAACTCGCGGAATCACTGGGTATTAAAGTAAAACCGGTTTGGGGCTTAGGTAAAATCCAAATTGAAATCTTTGAAGAGGTTGCCGAGCATAAATTAATGCAGCCAACCTTTATTACCGCGTACCCAGCAGAAGTATCACCGTTAGCGCGTCGTAACGATAACGACCCGTTTATTACCGACCGGTTTGAGTTTTTTGTGGGTGGTCGCGAACTTGCGAATGGCTTCTCAGAGCTTAATGACGCTGAAGATCAAGCCGAACGCTTCCGTGAACAGGTACAGCAAAAAGAAGCGGGAGATGACGAAGCGATGTTCTATGACGAAGATTATGTGACAGCGTTAGAACACGGCTTGCCACCGACTGCGGGCGAAGGCATTGGCATTGATCGGTTGGTGATGTTGTTGACTGATTCGCCGTCAATTCGTGATGTGCTGTTGTTCCCACACATGCGTCCACGCAAGTAAGAGCAAAACCGATATTAGCCGTTAGATATTAGATATTAGTGGTAACCCGGCGTTTCACGCCGGGTTATTTTTTTAACGATTAACGCATTGCTTGCAATAAATCGGCGAGTAATTCGTGTTTGTCCTCAATACCGGCTGATAAACGTAACAAATCAGGCGGGCAGGGCGTCCCTTCGCCTTCAACGCTGGCGCGATGTTCAATTAAGCTTTCCACGCCACCAAGTGACGTTGCGCGTTTCCATAATTTTGTGTTGGCGGCCAAATGCACCGCTGTTTGCTCACCGCCTTTCACGCGAATCGAAAGCATGCCACCGAAGCCGCCGTGCATTTGTTTGCGAGCGACGTTATGGCCGGCAAAACTTGGTAAGCCTGGGTACAAGACTTCGAGAATTTGTGGATGTTGTTGCAGTTGCTCAGCTAGAAACATCGCGTTGCTACAACTTTCACGGACCCGCAAGTGCATGGTGCGCATGCCGCGTAATAACTGCGCGGCGTCGTGTGGGCTTGGAACTGCGCCACCTTGCGCTCGTACCGCACGAATACGTTGCCAATAGGCTGAATCTTGTTTCGTTACTAACGCACCCGCGATAACATCAGAGTGACCATTGAGATACTTCGTGGCACTATGCATGACAATATCTGCGCCAATGGCCAGCGGTTGGGTTAATAGTGGTGTGGCACAGGTTGAATCAACCGCAACGGCGGCGCCTGCTGATTTCGCTAGCTCACTGATAGCGGCAATATCGCTGATTGTCCACATCGGGTTGCCTGGGGTTTCTAACCAGACCAGCTTGGTTTGTTTAGGTTTGATCGCCGCGGCAACCGCATTCAAATCAGTCATGTCGACAAAGTCGATTCGTAAACCCCAGTCAGTCGCAAAATTTAGTAACCAGTTACGCAGCGCCCAATACATCACTATAGGTGCAACAACATGATCGCCGGGCTTTAAGCCTAAAAATACTGCGGTTGCAGCAGCCATGCCCGAGCCAAATAATAGCGCTTGTTCGCCACCCTCGAGTTGGCATAATAACTGCTCAACTGGTTTGTAGGTTGGATTGTCAGCGCGCGAATAAACATTGCCGGTTGGATAAGTATTATCGGCGCCACGAATGTAGGTGGTGGCAACATGAATCGGCAATACAACGCCTTGGCTTTCTTGGTCGATTTTACCAAGCGCTTGCGCGAGAGCGGTGGCAGAGCTAAATGGATAGGCTTTGTTGTTCGTCATGGCTGATGTCACTTGTCAAATAAGCAGTTGTGACCATCAGTATACGCTGATTTGCGCATAAAAAAACGCACCCGGAGGTGCGTTTTTACCGCAAATTCATGCGGATTAACCGTGGTTGTGGTTACCATCGGCATGAACGTGACCGTGGTCCAATTCGCTTGGATCAGCATCACGAACTTCAACAACTTCAACGTCAAAGTTTAACGCAGTACCTGCTAACGGATGATTACCGTCTACAGTAACTTCGTCGTCGCTGACGTCAACAATCATGACTGATTGCTCACCAGCGTCAGTGCTTGCACGGAACTGCATACCAACAGCAACTTCGTTGTCGCCAAACAAGCTGCGTGGAACGGTTTGAATAAGACCTTCGTGACGTTCGCCATAGGCGTCAGCTGGTTGAATTTCAGCTTCAAATTTGTCGCCAGTTGCTTTACCGTCAAGTGCGTTCTCAAGACCTTTGATCAACATGCCGCGACCAAAGATAAATTGTAGCGGTTGACCTTCTTTTGATTGATCCAGAACTTGGCCTTCGGCGGTTTTCACGGTGTAGTGAATTCCAACAACTTTGTCCTGGCTAATAGTTTGACTCATGATTCATCCAAGTTATAAGGCAGTGGGTAAATTTCCAAGAGACTCGCGTCATCATCTTTCACTCTTAGCTTGGTATCTGCCTCGATATCGCTTGGCAGTACGGCTAAAAGGTCAAGTTGATTGTCAGCACGGCTCACTGCATTAATTACCGTGCCGGCACGCCGCCAATTGTCACCAAGTTGCTGTTCTAGCGTGGCGCCGGCGTTAACCGACGGCCCTTGGCCAACTAAACGAAACAGTGCTCGCTTCTGCTTGCCCAGATATTTCATCCGAGCGATGGTCTCCTGGCCGATATAACACCCCTTGGTAAAGCTAATACCATGTAACGCCTGAACGTTAAGCATTTGGGGCACATACTCTAATAGTGTACCTGAAATGAGGGTCGGTCGACCACGTTCAATTTCAAGTGCATTCCAAGCATCCATTGGTGCGTTGGTTGGAAAGTTATCACGTTCGGTGATAAGCAAGTACTGATCGGGGTGACTGCCTAAGGTTAAGGTCACGCCATCAGCAACTTTGGTTACCGCTTGTGATTCATCGACATTTAACGGTTGCTCAAGCCATTCAGCTAAACGCGCAGGTGCTGCGGTACCGAAAACACCATAGAGTGATAACTGTTCAGAAGCATCGACGATGTCAGTTTTGCTAAATACCCCAAATTTTTGTAACTGCGCCAAACTGGCAGCAATAGCGTCTTTATGACTCAGCAATAGCACACTGTCAGCGAAGCGGGTGACAAACAATGTACTCATCGCTTTGCCTTTATTGTCACAGTGCGCGGCGTACAGCCAATTGCGATCCGTCAACTGCTTTATGTCGCAGGTTAATTGGCCCTGCAAAAATTCGTCAGTTTGTGGACCCGTCAGACGAATAACGCCGTAATCTGTTAATGAAACCGTTACGTATTCAGGCTGAGCTTTGGTAAACTCTGTATCTAACACAAGAAACCTCGCTTTCTCATCGATATTCGAATAGATGGGGATGTTTTTTCATTATACAAGCCGTTTTATTTCGCGACGTATAATTTTTGTCGTAAAAGAAGGATTCGCATGGAAAAGTTGCAACAAAATGCCGATACATTGAAAGATAAAAATCGACTTCGTTGGGCGTGTCGTCGTGGCATGTTAGAACTTGATGTTTTATTTATGCCATTCGTCGAAGAAGCCTACGACGATTTGAATGCGCAGCAACAAGATGCATTTCGGCGCTTACTGACTTGTGATGACCCTGACTTATTTGCTTGGTTTATGGGGCATCAAAAATGCGAAGACGAGGAATTAGCAGCCATGGTGGCGTACATTCTCAGTCGCGTAAAAGTTTAGTTGCTGTCGCAATTCACCGTGCAACCTTGGGCTTGGCTGCGGTTGCGGCAGCAAGTTTGGGGTGTCGATCAGCAGCGGGGCGTCTGGGTACAACTGAATGACCTTGATCAGGTCTGTTGGCACCTGCAACCATTATCGTGGGTGACGCCGTGGGGCGCTTTGCTCATTTTGCAGCGTCCAGATACTGCACGGCGTTGGTTATGGTTGCCGCGCAGTTGGTTAGGTGATGCGCAATATCGCCGTTTAGCTCGATTTTTGCTGCGCTGGCGTCAGTACGGTCGGCTGAGCTTCAGCAAGTAATTCTGGATAATCGAGATTGTAGTGCAAGCCACGACTTTCGTGACGTGCCATGGCGCTACGGACAATGAGTTCAGCAACTTGTACCAAGTTACGCAACTCTAATAAATTATTGCTAACTTTAAAGTTACTGTAATATTCGTGAATTTCCTGCTGCAGCAATTCAATGCGGCGCAGCGCTCGTTGCAACCGTTTGTTCGTGCGCACAATACCCACGTAGTCCCACATAAACAAGCGTAACTCATGCCAGTTATGCTGAATAATAACTTCTTCATCTGAATCGTTGACCTGACTTTCATCCCACGCCGGGAGGTTGGTGCGCAGTGACACCTGATCAAGCTGAGCGATGATGTCAGAAGCTGCAGCGCGAGCAAAAACTAAGCACTCTAATAGAGAGTTGCTCGCCATGCGATTCGCACCGTGTAAGCCAGTGTAGGCAACTTCGCCAATGGCATAGAGATTATTCACGGCTGTTCTAGCCTGCAGATCTGTTTTCACACCGCCGCAGGTGTAGTGGGCGGCAGGAACGACTGGCATCGGTTCGCGGCTGATATCAATGCCTAAACTCAAGCATTTATCATAGATATTCGGGAAATGCTCTTGGATAAACTCCTTAGGCTTATGCGAAATATCTAAGTACATACAATCCGCGCCCAAGCGTTTCATTTCGTAGTCAATGGCGCGTGCAACCACGTCGCGTGGTGCCAACTCTGCGGCCGGATGAAATTCTGGCATAAAACGGCTGCCATCAGGACGACGTAATACTGCCCCTTCACCGCGTAGCGCTTCAGTTAGCAGGAATGACTGTGCATTGGGATGGAATAAACAGGTTGGATGGAATTGATTGAATTCCATGTTGGCAACCTGACAGCCAGCGCGCCACGCCATAGCGATGCCGTCACCACTGGCGACATCTGGATTACTGGTGTACTGATAAACTTTACTGGCACCGCCTGTGCAAAGTGCGACAAAACGCGCTGAAATCGTTTCAACACGCTGATTGATCCGATTTAAAATATAAGCGCCATAGCAACGTTGTTCGCCACCGACGTGCTTATTTGTGATTAAATCAACCGCATTCACGCGTTCTAAAATGGTGATATTTGGATGTTGCTTGGTTTGTTCTACCAGCGTAGTTTGCACCGCGCGACCAGTCGCATCGGCTGCGTGTAGAATGCGGCGATGACTATGGCCACCTTCTTGGTTAAGATGAAACTGGCCATCATCAATACGATCGAAGCCAACCCCAATATCAATAAGCCATTGCAGACTTTCTTTTGCGTGACTTGTGGTAAACTTCACTGCCTCGATGTCACATAAACCGGCACCCGCAACTAAAGTGTCTTCAATGTGGCTTTCAATGCTATCATTCTCGTCGAATACAGCAGCGATACCACCTTGTGCGTAGTATGTTGAGCCTTCGGTTAACGGACCTTTCGAAAGTACCGTAACGCGGGCATGGTCAGCGAGTTGTAAAGCTAGTGTTAAACCAGCAGCGCCGCTACCAATAATAAGTACATCGCATTGATAATGTGACATTTGTTCCATAGAGTATGTGGGATATTTAGCGTGCTAACACGCTGATCTGCTAAAGGAATAGAGGCGATTTTACTCTTTTGAATTTTTTTTGCGAACTTTTTACGCACACATAGGTCATAGTTTGCAAGTACGCAACGGGCCTATATATCTGACGTAGCTAGGGGTTGAGGAGAGCGGGCTCGGATGAGCGAACAAGAAACAGATAAAGCCCTGGTAGAACGAGTGCAACAGGGCGACCAAAGAGCCTTTGATTTGTTGGTAAAGAAATATCAGCACAAAGTGATGAGTCTGATATCGCGCTACGTTAAACAACAGGCAGATGTGCCAGACGTAGCGCAGGAAACATTTGTAAAAGCTTATCGTGCCTTAGCGAATTTCCGTGGCGATAGCGCTTTTTATACTTGGTTGTACCGAATTGCGGTGAATACAGCGAAAAACTATTTGGTTGCACAAGGGCGGAAGCCGCCAGCCAATGATGTTGATGCTGACGAAGCCGAGTTTTATGAAGGTAGTGGCGCATTGAAAGATAGCGCTTCGCCAGAAAGTATGTTGTTAACGGATGAGATTCGTGACGTCGTAATGCGAACCATCGATGACTTACCGGAAGATTTACGTCGTGCTATAACGCTACGTGAAATTGAAGGTTTGGGTTATGAAGAAATAGCCATTGAAATGGATTGTCCTATTGGCACCGTGCGGTCACGAATTTTTCGAGCGCGTGAGGCGATAGATCAACAATTACGGCCGTTATTAGAGCGCTAAACTGAATTTGAGGAAGCTTTATGTCTGATCGTTGCAAACAAAATGCCTCAGCATTGTTAGATAATCACTTCGGTGATTCAGGTGCTGATGCTGAACGTCCTTTTAATGCTGAGTTGTCAGCATTGTTGGACGATGAACAGGCACGTGCCACATGGCAACGCTACGCGTTGATGGGACATGTGATGCGTGGCGATGCACAGGCGAATCAACACATTGATATTAGTGCTCGCATAGCGATGCAAATTTCTCAGGAATCGGTGGTGGTTCAACCGTCAATTCAGCAAGGCGGAGCTATGGCGCGAGCCGCTAGCCGTTGGTTAAAACCGGCGGGTAGTATTGCGATTGCAGCAAGTGTTGCATTAGTTGCGGTACTGTCGGTGCAACAGCCGGTAGTTGAAACAGAGCAAGCTACCCCAAGCGTGACATCACCAGCTTTAATTACCAATCCGTTCGGTGGTCGTAATCCGGTGAGTTATAACACGGTAATTGAGTCACAAGCTCCGTCCGCGGCTGAAGTTGCGCAGCAACGCCAGTTACTGCATTCCTATATGCTTGATCACCAACGCCAGTTACAGCTTTCCTTACAGGCGGATAAAGAACAGCAGCAAGAATCATCAACCGTTGAGAAGTTAAACGAACAGAATGATTAAATATGTCGCCGCGATTGCTCTTTGGTTTGTAGCAATCGCTCCTTTTGGCGCTTCTGGACAATCCGAAGTGAGCGTAGAACGCGCCGCCAATATGGGCCAGATTTGGTTTGACCGCATGGCTCGTTCATTGCGTGACCTCAATTTCGAAGCAACTCTCGTGCAGAGCCAAGGCCAACGTATACAACCGTTGGTATGGTTACATGGTAACTATGATCATCAAACCGATCTTGAACTTCTTATTTATTTAAACGGCGCGGATAACCGAGCTTTACGGGTCGGTGATCAAACATACTATTATTCGCAAATCGGCGGTTCCTACACGTTACAATCAGATGTGACGGTTGGATTAATCCCTCCAGCCTTTTATGAACCGTTTGCTAACATCGCTCAACACTACCAAGTTATCGCCAGCGGTGGTATGCGTGTTACTGGCCGACCAGCACAATATCTGCGGCTGATTAGCCGTGATGATTACCGTTACCATTATGATCTATGGGTTGACCGCGACTCGGGCATGTTATTAAAACTGCAGATGATGACGCCCCAAGGTGAAGTGTTAGAACAATTACAGCTCACGTCGATTATGTTTTCCGACGAAATTCCTGAACAACTCACTGAAGTTAGCGCTATTCAACGTCCTCCAAAGCTTTACGATACACAACAACTGAGTGAATTACGCTTCGCGTTGCGGCCGAATTGGTTACCGGGTGGATTTGATTTGCGTCGCGCTCATCATCGTCAACTATATGATACCCAGTTGCCGACCGATTACTTTTTGTTTAGTGATGGGCTGACCGAAGTATCAATTTATGTCACCGAGCAACAAGCACAGAAATTGCCAAGTTTGGCCTATCAAGGGCCAGAGTCACTCGTGAATACGTTTGTTGAAGGTTATGCGGTTACCGTTGTTGGTAAATTACCAGCGGACACGTTACAACGTATTGCTGAAAACATGGTCATTACCACTGAGAGTGCGCAGCAGTGATTCGAGAGCTAGCAGAAGTTGTCAGTGTGGAAAGTGACTTTTTGTTGGTCTCAACTGAGTTAAAAACCGGTTGTAGCGGTTGTGCGCAGCAAAATACTTGTGGTGCAGGGGTCATCTCGAAAGCATTCTCTGATCGTCGCGCTGAATTTCGTGTCCATAAGCCGCAAGGGCACTTTCGTCCAGGTCAACAAATCGAACTTTTACTTCCAGAGCAAGCGCTAACACGCTATTCGTTACTGGTATACATGGTTCCTCTCTTCGCTTTACTGGTGATGGCCATATTCACCGGCCAGCTATTGTCGTGGTCAGAAGGCTGGGTGATTCTGAGCGCCTTTAGTGGCTTCGCAGTGAGCTTTTATTTGCTTAAACGCTGGTTGCAACATCGTGATATTCAGGTTGCGCAACTGTTGAGCGTGCAACAAATCGATTAAATTTACCCGAAATTCTTTGTCCCGAACCGCATAAATCAGTATGATCAGCGGTTAGTATTTATTCCTTATTTTTTGTTGTTGCGGGGGCATTAATGCCAGAGAAGGCGTTTAAGCAAGCAAATATTCGCAATTTTTCGATTATTGCGCACATCGACCATGGTAAGTCGACTCTTTCTGATCGTCTCATTCAGCATTGTGGCGGGTTAACCGATCGTGAAATGGCTGAGCAAGTCCTTGATTCAATGGATCTTGAGCGCGAACGCGGGATTACTATCAAAGCGCAGAGTGTGACGTTGCACTATACCGCGCAAGATGGCGAAACTTATCAGTTGAACTTCATCGATACACCGGGACACGTTGACTTCTCTTACGAGGTTTCACGTAGCTTGGCGGGTTGTGAGGGTGCGTTGTTGGTGGTTGATGCCGCCCAAGGCGTTGAAGCGCAAACATTGGCGAACTGCTATACCGCAATTGAAATGGACCTTGAAGTGGTTCCGGTATTAAACAAAATCGATTTGCCGCAGGCTGATCCGATGCGCGTTGCCGAAGAGATTGAAGATATTGTTGGTATCCAAGCGATTGACGCCGTGCAATGTTCAGCGAAAACAGGGATTGGTATCGACGAAGTCCTCGAACGCATTGTCACACAAATTCCACCGCCGCAGGGCGATCCTGAAGAGCCATTGCAGGCACTGATTATCGATTCTTGGTTTGATAATTACCAAGGCGTGGTAAGTCTCGTACGCGTGAAAAACGGCGTGTTACGTGCTGGTGACAAAATGAAAGTCATGTCAACTGGACAAACGCACCAGATTGATAAAGTTGGATTTTTCTCACCAAAACCAACCGAAACCGGTATTTTGCGCTGCGGTGAAGTAGGCTTCGTAATAGCCGGCATTAAAGAAATTCATGGTGCGCCGGTGGGTGACACCTTGACCTTGGCAAAACAGCCAGCGCCGCAGCCGCTGCCGGGCTTTAAAAAAGTAAAACCGCAGGTTTATGCGGGTATGTTCCCAATTTCATCGGACGATTATGAAAACTTCCGCGATGCATTAGCGAAGTTGTCATTAAATGATGCGTCGCTATTTTATGAACCAGAAAACTCAGCGGCACTCGGGTTTGGTTTCCGCGTCGGCTTTTTGGGGATGCTCCACATGGAGATTATCCAAGAGCGATTGGAACGTGAATACGATATCGATTTGATTACCACGGCACCAACGGTTGTGTATAAGGTCATCACTAAAGATGGCAAAGAGCACAAGGTTGATAACCCAGCTAACTTGCCCGCAGTGAACGATATCGAAACAATTTACGAACCAATTGTTGAAGCGAATATTTTGGTGCCACAAGAGTACCTTGGTAACGTGATTACACTGTGTGTTGATAAGCGTGGTGTACAAACCAAAATGGCGTATCACGGCAATCAGGTCGCGGTCACTTACGAACTGCCAATGGCTGAAGTGGTCATGGACTTTTTCGATCGATTGAAGTCAACCAGTCGCGGTTATGCGTCGTTGGATTATAACTTTAAGCGCTTCCAAGAAGCCGACATGGTGCGTGTTGATGTATTGATTAACGGCGATAAGGTGGATGCCTTAGCGATGATTACGCACCGCGATAATTCACAAGGTCGTGGTCGTGAGTTGGTTGATAAAATGCGTGAACTCATACCACGTCAAATGTTTGATATCGCCATTCAGGCAACTATCGGCACTCACGTTATCGCGCGTTCGACAGTGAAGCAATTACGTAAGAACGTTACCGCTAAATGTTATGGTGGTGACGTGAGTCGTAAGAAAAAACTCTTACAAAAACAAAAAGAAGGTAAAAAGCGAATGAAGCAACTTGGTAACGTTGAAGTTCCGCAAGAAGCATTTCTTGCCGTTCTCAAAGTTGGTAAGTAACGCTGTTTGCTTGATGCGCTAGGAATCTAAATTACATGGCAAACTTTTACTCGATTGTGCTGACGTTGGTGACCATCGCGGCAGGTTTGATTTGGCTCTACGATGCCAAAATGAAGAAGCCTGGGCGTTTGGCTACTATCGCTAAACTAGAAGAGCAGACCAGCAAAAAACTCGATGATGAAGAACGTGAACGGGTAGCCCCGCAAGGCCGTGTGGCTGAATTTGCGCAAAGCGTGTTCCCGATTTTATTCATCATTTTAATTGTGCGCTCGTTCTTTTATGAGCCGTTTCGGATTCCGTCTGCATCAATGATGCCAACCATGTTAGCGGGCGACTTTGTGCTGGTTGAAAAGTTTAGTTATGGCGTGCGTGACCCACTATTCCGAACTGAGTTGTTTGAAACTGGAACGCCGCAGCGGGGCGACGTCGCGGTATTTAAATTCCCATTGAATCCGCAAGTGGACTTCATTAAACGTATTGTTGCGACACCGGGTGACCGCATTATTTATCGTAATAAGACGCTTTATTTAGAGCCAGCATGCGTAGCCGAATCAGCTCAGTGTCCGCAATTGCAAGTTATTGAACGTAATGTGCAACAACAAGACGAGGTGTATTTTAGCCGCACGACGCCGTTGCAGCGTTATTCAGAGCAACTTGGTGAGATAGAACACGAAATCTTGATTGATCCAACCGTGGCACCACGTACGGCATATTATTTCCAGCAGGCGGGCACCGCAGCTGATGAGTGGATTGTGCCAGAAGGGCATTATTTTGCGATGGGCGATAACCGTGATAATTCGGAAGATAGCCGTTATTGGGGCTTTGTTCCGTATGAGAATTTAGTTGGCCAAGCGACGTTTATTTGGATGAGTTTAGAATTCAAGCGCGGTGCTGATTCATGGGTGCCTGATTGGTTGCCTGACTGGGTTCCATCCGGCGTGCGTTGGCATCGTCTAGGCACTGTGGAGTAAGGCGTGAGTTTACCAAAACCACCACTGAAACAACTTGAGAAATCTTTTGGTTATACGTTTAAAAATCGTGATGCCCTGATGCAAGCGTTAACGCATCGAAGTGCCGCAGCCAAACATAATGAACGTTTGGAATTTTTAGGTGATTCGGTACTCGGCATCATCATCAGCGAAGCGCTGTTCGAGCAGTTTCCAAATATTGATGAAGGTGATTTGAGCCGCATGCGCGCTACCTTGGTGTGCGGGCGTAGTTTGGCTAAATTAGCGCAACGCTTCGAGTTAGGTAAATTTTTGGTACTTGGCCCCGGCGAGATGAAAAGTGGCGGTCATCGCCGCGAATCTATCCTTGCGGACGCCATGGAAGCGTTGCTCGGCGCTATGTATATTGAAAGTGATTTAACCACTTGTCGCACGGTTGTACTAAACTGGTTTGCAAACCAACTGGCCGCAATTAAGCCCGGAGCAAGTCACAAAGATCCGAAGACTCGGCTTCAGGAATATTTACAAGGCCGCCAGCGCGGGCTGCCTGTTTATGAAGTTGTGGCAACACAAGGGCAGGCGCACAACCAACAATTTACTGTAAGTTGCCAAGTTGACGGGTTAGAACAACCGATTCGTGGTACCGGCACTAGCCGGCGTAAGGCCGAACAACAGGCGGCTACCGCAGCACTTGAACAACTTCTTCAGCAGGATAATTCATGACTGAACCGCAATACAGCTCAGAATCAGCGTTTGTTGCCATTGTCGGGCGTCCAAATGTAGGTAAATCAACGTTACTGAATCGTATTCTTGGGCAAAAAATTAGTATTACCTCGAGTAAACCGCAAACGACACGTCACCGCATTTTAGGTATAGAAACCGAAGGTGACAGACAAATCGTGTACGTTGATACGCCGGGGTTACATCAAGATGAAAAACGCGCTATTAACCGTTTAATGAATCGTGCTGCGGCAAGTTCATTAAGTGGTGTGGAAGTCGTATTATTTGTCGTAGAGGCTGGTAAGTGGGCCAGTGATGATGAAATGGTGCTGAATAAACTTAAAAAATCGGCACGCCCAGTTATTTTAGTGATCAATAAAATTGATCAATTTAAAGACAAAACAGAGCTATTGCCGTATCTGCAGCAATTAGCAGAGAAGCATGATTTCGCTGAAATTATTCCATTATCTGCGGCGACTGGTGCTCAAGTAGAAGCATTACGCGATATCGTGCATAAATACGCGCGGCCGGGCGTTCACCATTTTCCTGAAGATTACGTCACCGATCGGTCGCTCCGTTTCATGGTTGCTGAGATCATTCGTGAAAAACTCATGCGCTTTACGGGTGATGAATTACCTTACAGCACGACAGTTGAAATTGAGCAATTTAAAACAGCACCATCGGGAACCACGCATATACACGCTCTTATATTAGTTGAGCGTGATGGACAGAAACGGATGGTGATTGGTGCTGGTGGTAGCAAATTAAAAACGATTGGCTCTGAAGCGCGACGCGATATCGAACCCTTGGTTGGTGGCAAAGTACACCTGCAACTTTGGGTCAAAGTGAAATCCGGTTGGGCTGATGATGAGCGCGCTCTGCGTAGCTTAGGCTACGGCGAGGATTAAGCTGTGGAACCGGCGTTTGTCCTGCATCGCTGGCCCTACCAAGACAGCAGTTTATTGCTTGAGTTATTTTCTGCTGAACAGGGGCGTTTTCGCGCAATTGCTAAAGGTGCAAAACGCCCTAAAAGTCCGTGGCGCAGTATTCTACAGCCCTTTACACCACTGCAAATCAGCACACGTGGCCGTCACGAGTTACAAACCTTAGTGGCAGCAGAGGCGCTCGATTCCAGTCTTAAGTTAAGCGGGACAGCCCTATACAGCGGCTTTTACGTGAATGAGTTGGTACAACGACTGACCACGCCATATCACCTGGTTGACGGGCTATTTCAGGATTACCGCGAAACCCTCGAACTACTGACCCAAGTTACCCATGTTGAGCCTATTTTACGACGCTTCGAATGGCAGTTATTGTGTCATTTAGGGCACGGTTTTGATTGGCATATGGACACGCAGGAGCAACCCATTAGTGCCACACAAACGTATCAATTTATTCCCGAAGCAGGATTTAGCTTAACCAATGCCGAAGAACAGGCCGATGTGCTGTTGTTACGTGGTGCTGATATTATTCATTTGAGCGATTTTGCTGTCTCTGAACAGCGCCTGCTAAACTTATTTAAACGACTCATGCGCGCGGCGTTACAGCCTTATCTTGGGCCGCAACCACTGCGGAGTCGGCAACTATTTGTTCAATTTAAGGATTTGTCATGAATTCAAGCGTAGGCATTCCACCAATTTACTTAGGTGTCAACATTGACCATGTCGCGACCGTGCGTAATGCCCGGGGCGTAAGTTATCCTGATCCTGTGACAGCGGCCGCACTAGCCGAGCAAGCTGGAGCCGATGGGATCACGGTGCATTTGCGCGAAGATCGTCGTCATATCAAAGATCGCGATGTTGAAATTCTTGCGCAAACGTTGCAAACCCGCATGAATTTGGAAATGGCGGTCACTGAAGAGATGCTCGGTATTGCGTGTCGTATTAAACCAACATTTTGTTGTTTGGTACCCGAAAAACGAGAAGAGTTAACAACAGAAGGTGGTTTAGACGTCGCCGGGCAGCAACAGAAAATTACTGCGGCAGTGACGCAGCTTGCCGAACATGGTATCGCCACGAGTTTGTTCATTGATGCCGATAAACGGCAGATTGATGCCGCTGTTGCGACAGGTGCGCCGATTATCGAGCTTCATACGGGACATTACGCTGAGCAAACTAACGAGCAGGCGCAGGTACAAGCGTTGGCGCAGTTACGCGATGCCGCTGAATACGCTCAAGCAGCGGGTATTCAGGTAAATGCTGGACATGGTTTGCACTATCACAATACGGCGCCGATAGCGGCAATTCCGCAGTTAGTGGAACTTAATATTGGCCATGCCATTATCGCGCGTGCAGTATTAGTAGGGCTTGAGCAAGCAGTGCGAGATATGAAAGCGATCATGCAACAGGCGCGGTTACATGGCTCAGTTTTATAAGCCGCAGGCACGAACGAGTCAACCGCAACGCTTAACGGATCAGCTCGTCGTCGAGCTGGACCACCAGGGGCGCGGTGTAGTTCGTACACCGAAAGGGGTTAAGTTTGTAGCCGGAGCGTTACCGACAGAACGTATCGCAATTACCGTTCAGGGTAAGCATGAGGCGCATTTAGATCGCATTCAAACATCGAGCACACAGCGAATTGAACCACCATGCGCATTTTATGAGCAATGTGGTGGTTGTGACCTACAGCATCTTGAGCTTGACGCTCAGCGCGCGCACAAACAGCAAGTTGTGATTGAGATGTTGGCGAAGTTTGCGCAGGTAGAAGCACAGCAGTGGCTTCCGCCGTTAACGGGTGATGCCTGGAACTATCGCCGGCGCGCCCGTTTAGCCGTGCATTATGACGCGAAGCGGCACCAACTCAAGGTGGGTTTTCGGGCACCTAAAAGCAAACAAATATGCGTGATTGATCACTGTTTAGTGTTAGCCGAGAGTTTGAATAAGTTGCTGCAGCCCTTGCAGCAACTCTTGCCGCAGCTAGCACTCGTTAAACAACTCGGCCATGTTGAACTGATTGAATTTGAGCATCAGGTGGTGGTGTTACTGCGCGTCAAACAATGGCCAGACGAACAAGACCTAAACCAACTGCAAGAGTTTGCAACAGCGCATCAAGTCAGTCTGTGGTGTGAATCTGATCAGCAGTTGGCGCCATTAGTTGCGAATGAACCGCTCAGCTATCGCACGGTGGGTACGAGTATTAGCTGTTTACCGACTAATTTTATGCAGGCGCATCGCCAATTGAGCGAGCAAATGGTGAAGCAAGCGTTAGTTTGGCTAGATATTCAACCTAATGAAAAAGTGCTTGAACTCTACGCCGGTAGTGGAAACTTTACGCTACCGTTGGCGTTAGCTGGGGCGCAAGTTACGGCTATTGAAGGTGTTGCGACAATGGTTGAGCAACTCAAAGCCAATGCTCAGAATGCGCAGGTGAGTATTGAGGCTTTTTGTTGCGACCTTGAGCAGCCATGGCATCGTCAAAGCTGGCGGCAGGATGGTTACGGTAAAGCGTTACTGGATCCTGCACGGGCGGGAGCTCCGCACGCGATTCATGAAGTGGCGCAACTGCAACCACAGCGAATTGTTTATATTTCCTGTGCGCCGGATACACTAGCACGCGATGCAAAAGTTTTAAAAGAACATGGCTACCAGTTAAAGCAAGCACAAGTAGTTGACATGTTTCCGCAGACCCATCACATTGAGGTCATGACACGATTCGAAAGGGAGTAACGCGGTGGTTTGGGTGCGCAGTAGGCATGTTGATAAGCCAAATCAACATGGCGATTGGCTAGCAGAATTAGATTCAGAAGAACGCTGCGCACAACTGCGCGAACACGCTGAGCGGCTAAAACTGATTTGTGAACGTGCGAAACAGCCCCAACTGCTGGTGAAAGGTGAAGAGATGGTTGAGATCCTTATCGGTCTCAATCTCGATCAAGAATCGCTTGTTGCCGCTTTATATAGTCCCGCATTTGAAGCGCAATTGATTGACTTAGAAGAAGCGCAACAGTGGGGCGGCAAGAGTTTACTGATTCTGCTGGAAGCGGTTCAGCAAATGCAAACCATCAGCGCCTTACAACACTTCCAGCATGGTAAACCCAGCTTAGTTCAGATTGATAATGTGCGGCGCATGCTGCTTGCTATGGTCACTGATGTGCGCGCCGTGCTCGTCAAGTTGGCCGAGCGTATCTGTTTTTTACGCGAAGTGAAAACGCTGGATGAAGAAACTCGTGTTTTAGTTGCGAAAGAATGTAATGAGATTTATGCCCCGTTAGCGAATCGGCTTGGTATCGGTCAGTTAAAATGGGAGCTTGAGGATTTAGCCTTTCGCTATTTACATCCGAGCACCTATAAAACAATCGCCACACAGTTGCACGAACGACGCATTGATCGGGAAACTTACATAACTGATTTTGTGCAAAGCTTACAGCAGGCATTGGATAATGAAGGTGTGAAGGCCACTGTTTATGGGCGGCCGAAACATATTTATTCCATTTGGCGTAAGATGCAGAAGAAGCATCTTAGCTTTGAGCAACTCTATGATATCCGTGCCGTACGCATCATTACCGATTCACTCAAAGATTGTTATGCCGCTTTAGGTGTCGTCCATAGTTTATGGCGCCATATTGGGTCTGAATTTGATGATTATATTGCCACTCCTAAGGCAAATGGCTATCAGTCGATTCATACCGTTGTATTAGGCCCACAAGAAAAGCATGTCGAGATTCAAATTCGAACGCAAGCGATGCACGATGATGCGGAGCTCGGGGTAGCTGCGCATTGGATGTACAAAGAAGGTACAAGCGCTGGTAAAGGTTCAGGATTTGAAGAGAAAATTGCTTGGTTGCGTAAGTTACTGGCATGGCACGATGACATGGCTGGCAATGACGGGTTAGTCGATGAAATTCGCTCGCAAGTATTTGAAGACCGAGTTTATGTTTTTACGCCGAAAGGTGAAGTGATTGATTTACCGGCTGGCGCGACACCGCTCGATTTCGCTTATTATATTCATTCGCAAGTTGGTCACCGTTGCGTGGGAGCGAAAGTAGATGGACATATTGTGCCGTTTACTTATCAATTGAAAAACGGCGAACGAGTCGAAATACTGACCCAAAAAAATGCGCAACCACGGCGTGATTGGCTTAATCCAGCAAGCGGTTATTTGCAGACCGCTCGTGCCCGTAGCAAGGTGATCACTTATTTTAAAAAGCTCGATCGCGATAAAAACTTAAAAGCCGGTAAAGAATTACTCGAGACCGAGCTCGCCAAACATAACGTTCCATTAGCGCAGGCCGAAAGCGTGTTAGAACGCTTTAATATGATGCATTTAGATGATTTGTTAGCCGCTATTGGTGCAGGTGATGTACGTCTGCAGCAGGTTGTGAATCAATTGCGACCAGAAACCGATAGTGCTGCTGAGCGCATTGAACGGTTAACTGCGCGCAAGACGAAACCCACGCGCAGTGGCAAACAAAGTGATGTCACCGTTGAGGGTATCGGCAACTTGTTAGTGCAGTTTGCCAAATGTTGTCAGCCTGTGCCTGGTGATTCAATTTTAGGATTTGTAACGCAGGGGCGCGGGGTATCGGTACATCGAACCGATTGCGAGCAACTGAAACATTTGCTTGAGCAACATCCTGAACGTGCTTTGGAAGTGAGTTGGAGCCAAGCGAAACGTGGTAATTATCGCGTTAACTTGCGTATTGATGCGGATGATCATCAAGGGTTGTTACATGACATTACGAGCGTGCTTGCTAATGAAAAGGTCAACGTGGCGCAACTTGATTCGCGTTTAGATACCAACACTCGTCAAGCTTTTGTCACCGTCGGTATTATAGTTGCTGACGCCGATGACGTGCAGCGTTTGCTGAGCCGTCTCGGTCAATTAAAAGGAATTCATAAGGTAGTAAGGGTGACACAATGACGAATTCACTGAGCCAAACAGAAAATTTCTCCGGCGTTGCTGCGTTATTGGAAGTAATGCGTCGTTTACGCGACCCTAAAAACGGTTGCCCGTGGGATTTGAAGCAATCGATGACCAGTTTAATTCCCTATACTATCGAAGAGGCTTATGAAGTTGCTGCCGCTATCACTGAAGGCAACAGTGCCGAGATTAAGGATGAACTGGGAGATTTGTTATTTCAGGTAGTGTTTTATACGCAACTGACCACAGAGCAACAGCAGTTTACTTTCGATGAAGTTGCGCAGCAAACGGCGGACAAGTTGATTCGACGCCACCCGCATGTTTTCGGTGACAGCACGACGCAAACCGATGAAGAGATAAAAGCACAGTGGGAGCAAATTAAAGCAGAGGAACGCGCTAAAAAAGGTGAGCAAGACAGTGTTTTTAACGGTATACCAGATAATTTGCCAAGTATTCTACTAGCTCTCAAGCTACAAAAACGAGCTGCCAATGTTGGCTTTGATTGGCCTACAATCCAACCGGTGCTGGCTAAAATCCGTGAAGAAATTGCCGAAGTTGAAGAGGAACTTGCACGCAGTGAACGCGATCAAACCGCGCTTGAAGCGGAGATTGGCGATGTGTTATTTGCGGTAGTGAATTTAGCCCGCCACGCACAAGTTAATCCAGAGCATGCGTTGCGGCGAACTAATCTGAAGTTTAAACAACGTTTTCAAGCGATTGAACAACGTTTGCGTGAATTAAATAAACATCCAGAGGAACTCAGTCTGGATGAACTTGAAAGCCATTGGCAAGCAGTGAAGACCAAAGATTGATTGGTTGATTGAGTTGACGGGTTGGTGTCAGCAGGGGCAAATGTTACTGACAATGCGATTTTAAATTGTCGGCAAGCGATGCTTCAGGTATACTGTTTTCCCGTCTTGAAGCAAATCCCTTTTTAACCTGACGACTTAGGTTTCGCATGACAACTAATTATATTTTCGTCACCGGCGGTGTTGTATCTTCGCTGGGCAAAGGCATTGCTGCAGCTTCTTTGGCGGCAATTCTTGAAGCTCGTGGCCTGAAGGTCACGATTCTAAAACTTGATCCTTATATCAACGTCGATCCGGGCACTATGAGCCCGATTCAGCATGGCGAAGTATTCGTCACCGAAGACGGTGCTGAAACCGATCTTGACCTTGGTCACTACGAGCGTTTTATTCGTACCCGTATGACCAAGAAAAATAACTTCACTGCTGGCCGTGTATACGAGGATATTATTCGTCGCGAACGTCGCGGTGAATTCCTTGGCGCGACCATTCAGGTTATTCCACACATCACCAATGAAATTAAACGTCGTATTATTGACGGCGGTGCTGGCTATGATGTTGCGATTATAGAAATTGGTGGCACAGTGGGTGACATTGAGTCACAACCGTTTTTAGAAGCGATCCGTCAGTTAGCCACAGAAGTTGGACGTGATCATACATTGTTTATGCATCTCACCTTAGTACCATTTTTGGGTGCTGCAGGCGAGGTGAAAACTAAACCAACGCAACATTCGGTTAAAGAACTGCGTTCGATTGGTATTCAGCCGGACATTTTAGTGTGTCGCTCAGACCGCGCGTTACCGGCGAACGAACGCGCTAAGATTGCGTTGTTCACCAACGTTGAAGAAAAAGCCGTTATTGGCTTAAAAGACGTTGATAGTATCTACAAGATTCCAGCGATTTTGAAGTCGCAAGGGCTCGATGAGTTAGTTGTGCATCGGTTCCGTATGGATTGCCCAGAGGCCGATTTGTCAGAATGGGAACAAGTTCTCTATCAAGAATCTAATCCAAGTGGTGAAGTGACTATTGGTTTTGTCGGTAAATACATTGAATTACCTGATGCCTATAAGTCGGTAAATGAAGCCTTAGCTCACGCTGGTTTGAAGAATCGCTTAACCGTTAATATTCGCTATATTGATGCACAAGATGTGGAAACCAAAGGCGTTGCAAAACTAGCCGACGTTGATGCCATCATCGTGCCGGGCGGTTTCGGTGAGCGTGGTATTCTTGGCAAAATCATGGCTGCACAGTATGCTCGCGAGAACGGTATTCCGTATCTAGGTATCTGTTTGGGAATGCAAATTGCGTTAATCGAATACGCCCGTAACGTTGCCAACCTTAAAGGTGCAAATAGCACAGAGTTTGATGCGAAAGCTGAACATCCGGTTGTTGGCTTGATTACTGAGTGGATGGACGCAAAAGGTCAAAAGGAACTTCGTGATTCAAGTTCGGATCTCGGTGGTACCATGCGCCTTGGTGCGCAACCATGTAATTTGGTCAAAGGCACGAAGGCGCGTAACCTTTACGGTAAGGACGTTATTCAAGAGCGTCATCGTCACCGTTACGAAGTGAATGGCCATTATATTGAACAGTTGGAACAGGCAGGCTTGAAAATTTCAGGTTGGTCGCATGATAATCGACTTGTTGAAATTATTGAGATCCCTGAGCATCCTTGGTTTGTGGCGGCACAATTCCACCCGGAATTCACCTCAACACCACGTGACGGACATCCATTGTTCCGTGGCTTTATTGAAGCCGCAGGTATTTATCAGAAAAAGCGTCGCGCTTAAGCGTCGCGTGTATTAACAGGAGTAGGCTACTGTCATGGCAGCAATCAATAAAATTGTAGCTCGTGAAATCATGGACTCACGCGGCAACCCAACCGTTGAAGCTGATGTCTATCTGGATAACGGACATTGGGGCCGTGCGGCTGCGCCAAGCGGTGCATCAACTGGTTCACGTGAAGCATTAGAATTGCGTGATGGCGATAAATCACGTTACTTGGGTAAGGGCGTTGAGAAGGCCGTGGCAAATATTCATGATGCTATTGCGCCAGCGCTTACTGGTGTTGATGCGACCGACCAACAGCGTGTTGACCAGATTATGCTTGATCTTGATGGCACCGAGAACAAAGAAAAGTTGGGTGCTAACGCGATTTTGGCAGTGTCATTAGCGGCTGCAAAAGCAGCGGCTAATAGCAAAGGCATGCCACTGTATGCACATATTGCTGAAATTAACGGTACGGCTGGTCAATTTAGCATGCCATTACCTATGATGAATATTCTCAATGGCGGCGAGCACGCAGATAATAACGTTGATATTCAAGAGTTTATGATTCAGCCAGTTGGCGCATCAAGCTTTAAAGAAGGCTTACGCATGGGTGCTGAAGTATTCCATGCATTGAAAAAAGTATTGCAAGCACGCGGCTTAAGCACTGCTGTCGGTGATGAAGGTGGTTTTGCGCCGAATTTGGCAAGTAACGAAGAAGCATTAGCAGTTATCGTTGAAGCGGTTGAAAAAGCTGGATATCGCATGGGTGATGATATCACCTTGGCACTAGATTGCGCGGCATCTGAGTTCTATCGCGATGGCAAATACAATCTGGCTGGTGAAGGGAAATCTTTCGACGCTGCTGGATTTGCTGAATACCTCGACAGCTTGTGCCAGAAGTATCCAATTATCTCGATTGAAGATGGCTTAGACGAAAGTGATTGGGATGGTTGGAAAGTATTAACCGACCGTATTGGTGATCGTGTGCAGTTGGTGGGTGACGATTTGTTCGTGACCAACACGAAGATTTTGCAACGTGGTATTGAGCAAGGCATTGGTAACTCGATTTTGATTAAGTTTAATCAAATCGGTAGTTTGTCAGAGACTTTAGCTGCTATTCGCATGGCGCGTGAGGCTGGCTTTACAGCTGTGATCTCACATCGTTCAGGTGAGACTGAAGACGCAACCATTGCAGATTTGGCAGTAGGCACCGCTGCGGGTCAAATCAAGACCGGTTCGTTATGCCGCTCAGATCGTGTTGCTAAGTATAACCAGTTGCTACGCATTGAAGCCGAGCTGAATGGCCAAGCGCCATATCGTGGTCGCGCTGAAGTGAATGCGAAGCACGGCTAAGCTGAGCTGGTCACAGTTGTGACACATCAAAGTGATATTTTTCAGCAGCTCACATCTACCAACGCGGTAGGTGTGAGCTCTGCTGTTTTTGCAGAGCTGTGCATGGCGCTGTATGAGCGCGAATTGAAACAACTCGCGCAACAGCCGCAAGCTTCAATATCACTGCTACAACGGCGCTTACAAAGTCTGCCGTATCATGTCAAAAACGCCGCTCAAGGCATGTTAGAAAGCGATGCACCGTACACACTTGATGTGCAGAATGCGAGTTGGCAAGCTCCGCAAAAACGTCAGCTGAGTATTAGTGCAACTCAACCAAGCAAACTGCAGCGTTGGCTAAGACATTCGGCACGTTTAGGCGACACTGTTCCGATTGTTGATTTGCGATTGCCACTGCAACAAGTTCGTCTCGACTCCATTGATCGTATTGACCACGAGCAACAGCGCGTGCACTGTAATATGCACGGTTGGTTTTCTTTCCAAGGGGAATGTTTAGAGCCAGACGGAGAGTTGCTGCATCTCGTTCGCCCAGATAACTCAAATTTGGCTCCAGCCTTTTGCGGTCACCAGTGGAATCACAAAGGCCGTATTGACCCGCGCACGTTGTCGCTACGTGAAGTGTTATTGGCAACCACTGTTGAATTTTAAGCGTTCCAAGCGCCCACAAAAGCAATCAAGCCGGCAATTATCACGAGAAGCAGACTGATTTTACGAAACAGCTGTTCTGATAACTTGTCACTAATGCGATGCCCCAGCCAAGCACCACCGATAGCGCCGATGAGCAGGCAAATAACAATTGGGAAGTGATCTGCTTCATAGCGACGCTGAACGCCAAACGACACAATATTTGTGAGTGCCAGAGCCCAGAAAAACACGGTGAGGGTGGCACGAAAGGCAATACGATCGAGCCCATTGCCGGTGAGAAATAAAACGACGGGTGGACCGCCTAAGGTTAATGCGCCATTACTAAAACCAGCTAATAACCCACTAAAGCTTTGTAGAGTTGGGGTGCTCCGGTGCTTGAATTGCACCCCAAACCAAAATAATGCCGCAACACTAATTACTAGTACAGCCATGCCCATTTGCAACCAATCAAGACGAATATGGTTAAGCAGCCAGTTACCAACTAAAGTACCGATAATGCCAGTGGCTAGCAACCAACGCCATTGCTGAATGCGTACCGCATGACGAAGCATCCAAGCAAGGTAGGTTGCCATGGCAAAATTAACAATTGATAAGGTTGGTGTGATCACGCTTAAGGGCAACAGTAAGGTCAATAGAGGGACGGCAATTAAGCCTGAACCGAAGCCAGTAATACCTTGTAAACACGCGCCAACAAAAATAATCAACGTGATCAGTGTGTAATCCATAGACAAAGACGCTCTCGATTAATCGTTGGGCTTTATGATAAAGGTCGATATACTAGCAGTACTGCTGCAATTATTTATAATAACGAACAACAGCAATTGGGGACAGCTATGCGATTATTGAAACTCATCTTTATTGTCGCTTTGATTGCGCTGCAATATCGGCTGTGGTTCGGTAAAAACAGCTTACCAGATTATTGGCATTTGCAGTCAGACGTGGTGCGACAAGCTGAAACCAATACACGATTAATGCAGCGCAACCAGGTACTCGCGGCAGATATCGCTGATTTACGTGAAGGGCAGGTTGCACTTGAAGAGCGCGCTCGTAACGAACTTGGTTTAATCAAGCGGCATGAAACGTTTTTTCGCATAGTGCCTGTAAAACAACCAACCAACTAATAGACATGATGCAGAACCAGATTCGGATTGCCGCGGTGATTCCTGCTGCCGGTATTGGCAGCCGCATGGGCTTGACTGAACCCAAACAATATCTTCACATTGCCGGTAAAACCGTTCTTGAGCATAGTGTTGCTGCGGTAGCCGCTGATCCGCGGGTTGAAGCCATTTATATTGCGGTTGCGGCAAATGATACGTGGATTAAAACGTTAAACTTTACTGAGCGCTGCCCGGTGCGTTTGGTGGTGGGTGGCGCTAGTCGAGCAAGTTCAGTCTATGCCGGCGTCAGTGCTGCAAAAACGGATGGCTTTGCCTGGGTACTGGTGCACGATGCGGCGCGTCCGTGTTTGCAATCCGACGAGCTCAAAGCTGTTATTGATGCGGGCGTTACGCATGAAGATGGCGCTATTTTAGCGCTCCCCATTGCCGATACCATCAAACAAGCGCAAGCCTCAGGGCCACAGGATATCGCTCAAAGTATTCCGCGCGACAGGCTTTGGCGAGCATTAACTCCGCAAGTGTTTAACACGGTACAGCTGAGCAATGCGTTAACCAAACTTGGGGTCGACAACGCAGCCATTACCGACGAAGCGTCAGCAATTGAATTAACTGGCGGGCATCCTAAGTTAGTGGTGGGGCGGCAAACGAACATTAAAATTACGCAGCCGGGCGATGAACAGCTGGCTGCAAGCTTTATTGCTCTTATGAAACAGTAACGGCAAACAAAGGATAAAGGAGAAAGCATGCGAATCGGGCACGGCTATGATGTGCATAAATTTGGTGGCGAAGGGCCGTTAACACTCGGCGGGATTCAGGTCCCGTATGAACAAGGTTTGCTTGCGCACTCCGACGGTGATGTGATTTTGCATGCGGTGGCTGATGCACTGCTTGGTGCTGTTGCTTTAGGCGATATTGGTCAACATTTCCCCGACACCGACGCGCGATATGCCGGCGCTGACAGTGGTCAATTACTCCAACATGTATACAAACTGGTACAAGAACAAGGTTTTGAATTAGGTAACCTTGACGTTACGGTGGTTGCGCAAGCCCCTAAATTAGCAGCCCATATTCCAGCCATGCGTGAGCGTATTGCCAGCTTATTAGCTACCCCAGTAAGTCATATTAACGTCAAGGCAACCACCACCGAGAAACTCGGCTTTGTTGGTCGCAAAGAAGGCATTGCCTGCCATGCTGTCGTACTCGTGATGCCGAGCGTTGCCCGTGACTGAAGCGTATCTCCATGGAATACCGTTGTGTCACGGCCAATTTAAAGCCTCAGCTGAGGATTTTCAGGTTACCGAACTGTTAGAGTTGCCGGTTACCGAGGCCAGTCAACAAGTTGGCGAACATCAGTGGCTATGGGTCAAGAAAACTGGCGCGAATACCGCGTTTGTGGCAGGGCAAATAGCCAAATTTGCTGGCGTTAAAGAACGCGATGTTAGCTTTTCTGGCCTAAAAGATCGTCATGCAATAACTTTTCAATGGTTCTCAGTGCAGTTGCCTGGTCAGGCACTCTTGCCGTGGAACACCCTTGAACATCCTGAATTTGAGGTTCTGCAAGCGGCGCTGCAACCCAAAAAGCTGAAAATAGGGACGCACCGCGCCAATCATTTCGTATTAAAAATCAGACAAATCGATGACGCGGCAGCATTTGAAAAGCGCTGGCAACAGATTATAGAAACTGGCGTACCGAACTATTTCGGTGCGCAACGGTTTGGGCACAACGGTCAAAATATCGAGCAAGCCAAGCGTTGGTTTGGCGGCCAGCTGAAACGCCGACTCAACCGCAATCAAATGGGGCTGTACTTATCTGCCGCCCGGTCGTTTTTGTTTAACCAAGTGGTGAGTGAACGGATTACTCAGCAGCGGTTAACACCAGAAGTTGGCGATGCCGTTATGCTCCGTGGTAGCCAATCGTTTTTCGTGGTAGAAGCGGTCGATGCAAGTTTGCTTGAGCGCTACTCGCAGGGTGATATTATGTTGACAGCACCGTTGCCAGGAAGCGACAAATGGGCGAGTTCCGGTGCCATTGCAGAATTTGAGCAGGCGATTTGCCAGCAGCATCAGGACTTGATTAGTGGCTTAGTCAAGCAACGTCTTGATCATGCACGGCGCCCTCTATTACTGAAACTCCAAACGCCGCAGTTGCGCTGGTTAGCAGAGGATTGCGCCGAGCTCGAATTCACGTTACCGCGTGGCGCTTTTGCGACCAGCGTGCTACGTGAGCTCGTCCTTGAATTAAATAATGATTTGAGTAACGACCTAAATAGTGAATCAATACAAGGTAATTAAACCCATGATGAAGTTGTTAGTTAGTAACGACGATGGTGTTCATGCTCCGGGCATCGAAGCACTCTATATGCGCTTAAAAGATATTGCCCAAGTGCGCGTTATTGCACCAGACAGAAATTGTAGTGGTGCGAGTAATTCATTAACGCTACACAATCCGCTACGAATGCAACGCTTACCGAATGGCTTTTATTCGCTTAACGGTACGCCAACCGATTGCGTTCATCTCGGTACTAATTCGCCACTTGCTGATGATGTTGATTTGGTTGTATCCGGAATTAACGATGGCCCGAATATGGGCGATGACGTTCTGTATTCCGGTACTGTTGCTGCAGCGATGGAAGGGCGTTTCATGGGATTACCTGCTATTGCCGTCTCGATGGGTTCGCGTAGCGATGAGTTTTATGATACTGCCGCTTTGGTCGTTGCTAATATCGTGAACCGTATGGCTGATCAACCGTTGCGCTTAGATACGATTTTAAACATTAATGTACCAGCGGTACCGTTTGAAGAGCTGAAAGGCTATAAGGTTACCCGTCTGGGGCGTCGCCACCGCGCAGAAACCATGGTCCAGAGCAAAGATCCGTTCGGCCGTGACATTTTTTGGTATGGCCCGATTGGCGGTCATCAAGATGATGCAGAAGGCACTGACTTTCATGCGGTGCGTGAAGGTTATGTTTCAATCACGCCACTGAGCTTAGATATGACCGCACGAAGTCACCAAGACACGCTTTCTAACTGGTTAACGAAAACGACAACATGATTCAGAATTTTCAAGGTATGGCGCGTAAGCTCGCTGACAAATTACGTGCTGAAGGGATTACCAATGCGGCAGTACTCGATGTGATTCAATCGACACCGCGGCATTTATTTATGCCTGAATCATTAGCGCATAAAGCATACGAGAATACTGCTTTGCCGATTGGGCAAGGGCAAACCATTTCTCAACCGTTGATGGTTGCATCAATGACTCAGTTGTTAATGCAGCATCATTGCCAAAAAGTGTTAGAAATTGGTACAGGTAGTGGTTATCAGACGGCAATTTTGGCACAGTTGGTCAATCACGTGTATTCAGTTGAGCGTATTGCTGAATTGCAATATCAAGCCAAACGTCGTTTGAAGAAGCTTGATTTACACAATGTATCCATGCGCCATGGCGATGGTTGGCAGGGCTGGGCAAGTAAAGCGCCTTTTGATGGTATTATCGTGACAGCAGCGGCAAGCTCGATGCCAATGGAATTATTACAGCAATTGACTGATGGGGGGGTTATGGTGATTCCTGTCGGTACCACAATACAACGTTTAATTGTGGTGCGCCGTTTTGGCGACGAATTTGAGCAAAAGGAATTGGGTGAAGTGAAATTTGTACCGCTCGTACCTGGAGCGACCATATGAAAATCTTTGGTTGGCTCTATGACAAAGTATTAAGTTGGTCGCAGCATCGTCGTGCGCCAACTATTCTCGCCGGCTTGAGTTTCTCAGAATCGGTTATTTTCCCAATTCCACCCGATGTTATGTTAGCCCCAATGGCGATGACACAACCGCAACGGGCTTGGCAATTTGCTTGGATTACGACCATTGCATCCGTGCTCGGCGGTATCGCCGGCTATTGGCTGGGTTATTTCTTATTTGACCCGGTGGTATTGCCACTGGTGGAGTGGGCTGGCTATGAGGATAAATTAGCACGCGTCACGGCGTGGTTTCACGCCTATGGGTTTTGGATTATTTTCATTGCTGGCTTCTCACCGTTGCCGTATAAATTATTCACGGTTACTGGAGGCATGCTTAGTGTCGCGTTTATCCCCTTTGTGATGGGGTCAGTGATTAGTCGCGGGTTACGGTTTTTCCTTGTCGCATGGTTGTTAAAAACTGGCGGTCCGAAAATGGCTGTGCACTTGCGAACTTATGTTGATCGAATTGGTTGGGGGATGGTGATTGTGGCCATCATTGCCTATGTGTGGACGCGTTAAACAGCTTAGTGTATTGGCCTTCGCGCTATTATTAGTGCTATCGGGTTGTGCCCAGCGCACCGCGCCAGCACCAGTAACGAAGTTGTACAAAGGTAAATCAATCCACGACTTCGAACCGGCTAGCTTGTCTGCCAAGACCTACACGGTCGAACCAGGGGATACGCTTTATTCAATCGCCTTTCGCGCGAACGAAGATGTGCGAACACTCGCGCAGTGGAATGACATTTCTGCTCCCTACACGATTGTCCCTGGGCAAGAATTACGGCTCGTAGCAAAGACTTCTCGAACAACGCCGACCAGACCATCTCGAACAACACAAACCGTTGCGTCAGCGCCAAAGAAAGGGTATCGTGACCAACAGGTTAAACAAAATAAAAGCAAACCGTTAACAGTAAAGCAACAGACGGTGGCAAGCCGACCGTTACCACCGCAAAAAGCCGAGCCAACACTACCAGCAAGTAAAGATATAGCATGGCAGTGGCCTTCAGGTGGTCGTGTATTGCGAGAGTTTTCTACTGCTGAAACAGGCAGTAAAGGGCTTGACCTTGCGGGAAGCCGCGGTGATCCGATTTATGCCGCAGCAGCTGGAAAAGTAGTGTATGCAGGGAATGCATTGAAAGGGTATGGTCAATTAATTATTTTGAAACATAACGATGACTATATTACTGCTTATGCCCATAACCAGCAGCTGTTAGTGAAAGAACAACAATGGGTTAACAAAGGCGATGAAATCGCCGCCATGGGGGATACCGATGCAGAGCGTGTGAAATTGCATTTTCAAGTGCGGTTTCGTGGCAAATCGGTTAACCCACGGCATTATTTGCCTCGGGGGACACAGTGAGTCGAGATCAGGAAGACATAGACGAAGTTGATGAGCAAGAACTGCTATCAATGGAGCAATCCGCGTCCGAAGATAGTGATGAGGCGTTTGAAGAAATTCTCGCTAATCGCGTCAATTATCAAAAGAAGATGGACGCGACTCAGCTGTATTTGAGCGAAATTGGTTACTCACCACTTTTGAGTGCCGAAGAAGAAGTACATTTTTCGCGACTCGCTCGTAAAGGCGATGCTAAAGCACGTGCACGGATGATCGAGAGTAATTTACGTCTTGTCGTGAAGATTGCTCGTCGTTATACCAATCGTGGCTTGGCGTTACTTGATTTAGTGGAAGAGGGTAACCTTGGCCTAATTCGCGCCGTTGAAAAATTCGATCCAGAGCGCGGATTTCGCTTCTCGACTTATGCGACTTGGTGGATTCGTCAAACCATTGAACGCGCCATAATGAATCAAACGCGCACGATTCGGTTACCGATTCATGTGGTCAAAGAGTTAAACAGCTATTTACGTGCCGCGCGCGAACTCGCGCATACCCTCGATCATGAACCAACCGCTGAAGATATCGCTGAAAAGTTAGATGTTTCTGTTGCTGACGTGAGCCGGATGCTAAGGCTGAATGAGCGTGTTACGTCGGTAGACACGCCAATGGGTGGCAGCGATAACGACAAAGCTCTAGTAGACATGCTAACGGACGATAGTGATTATGGTCCGGAAGGTGACATGCAAGAAGAAGACGTGCGTGATCACATCATGACTTGGCTAGAAAATCTCAATGAAAAACAGCGTGAAGTTCTAGCGCGTCGATTCGGCTTGTTGGGTTACGAACCAGCCACACTTGAGGATGTTGGCCGTGAAATTGGGTTAACTCGAGAGCGGGTTCGCCAGATACAAGTTGAAGCTCTGCGTCGTTTACGAGATATGCTCAGACAGCAAGGGCTGAGCCTCGATTCTTTATTTCACCGGGATTAATCCGTTGTATTGAACAAAATGCGACACCAACTTATTTGTTGGTGCGCACTTTTTGTTGCCATTGTGCCAACCACGTCAACGCTTCTATCGGTGTCAGTTGGTTCACATCTAAATCTGCTAAAGCTTGTTCTAATGCACTCGGTTGCGCTTCAAATAAAGGCGTTTGAACCGGTTCAGCTACCTTACTTGAATCTGCTTTCGTGACAATGCCATGATGGTCATGCTCAAGTTGACGCAGGTATTGCTTGGCTTGCTGCAATACTGAGCTCGGTAGCCCGGCAAGTTGTGCCACTTGCACACCAAAGCTTCGGCTGGCAGCACCAGTTTTTACTTTATGCTGAAAAGCTATAGTGTCGCCGTGCTCCGTAGCTTCAACGTGAACATTTAGCGCACCATGATGCTCGCCGATGGTTTGTGTCAACTCAAAATAGTGGGTGGCAAATAACGTGAGTGCGCGGTTTTTATCTAATAGCGCTTCAGCGCAGGCCCAGGCGAGGGCTAGGCCATCATAGGTTGATGTACCGCGACCAATTTCGTCCATTAATACCAGACTCTGTTCAGTCGCATTATGCAAAATATTCGCCGCTTCCGTCATTTCAACCATAAAGGTTGAACGGCCCGAGGCAAGATCATCAGAAGCACCGATACGCGTAAAAATGCGGTCAATTGGACCAAATATCGCTTTGCTCGCTGGCACGAAGCTACCGCAGTGCGCCATAATCGCAAGCAGCGCTGCTTGGCGCATGTAGGTGGATTTACCACCCATGTTGGGGCCGGTAATCAGCAGTAAGCGTTGCTGCGGTGTCAAACTCATGTCGTTGGCAATAAACGGCTCTTGCTGCAAGCGTTCAATGACCGGATGCCGTGCTTCAGAAAGCTCAATCACAGTGTTCTTCACTAACTCAGGGCACTGATACTGATAAGTAATCGCCTGTTCAGCAAAGCTACGGAGCACGTCCAACTCAGCTAAAGCCGTCGCTGTGCGCTGTAACGCCGGGAGTTGCTCAGCAATTTGTTCAATTAAATTGTCATACAGCCATTTTTCACGCGCCAGCGCACGACTCTGACTTTGTAGCACCTTATCCTCGTATGTCTTTAACTCAGGAATAATGTACCGTTCAGCATTTTTTAAAGTTTGTCGGCGCTGATAGTCGGCTGGGATCTGAGCGCTTGCCGCTCGGCTTGCTTCCAGATAGTAACCGTGAACTTTGTTGTAGCCGATTTTTAACGTCATGATGCCGGTGCGTTGCCGTTCACGTGTTTCAATTTGCTGTAAAAAATCGGTCGCGCCAGCAGCAAGCTGACGTTGCTCATCGAGCTCATCGTCAAAGCCATCGCAAATAACACCGCCGTCACGAATCAACATGGGTGGTTGTTCAACAATCGCTTGTTCGAGCAAGTCTGCAAGCTCTGGGAAGGTCGCAATAGATTCTTGCCATGGCGCCAAATCCGAGTGTTCAGTAAGCTGCTGAATTGAAGGAAGCGTTTGTAGTGCGAGCCGCAATCGTGCGAGATCGCGCGGGCGAGCGCTACGCAAACCAATGCGCGTGAGAATGCGTTCGATATCGCCAATGTGACGCAGTTGTTGGTGCAACTCACTGTAATCAAGTTGTTGTAGGGCGCTCACTGCGCTGTAGCGTTGATTTAATTGTTGCTGATTGCGTAACGGCCGTTGCAACCAACGTTGTAGCAAGCGGCTACCCATCGCTGTGCTGGTGCTATCAAGGACATTCAGCAGTGCGGTTTTCTGGCCACTCAACGAACGCACCAGCTCAAGATTTCGGCGTGTTGCCGCATCAAGCATAATGGCGTCATCGTAACGTTCGGCAATAATTGAGGTAATATGCGGGAGCGCTGCACGCTGTGTCGTTTTGACGTAGTTTAAGATAGCGCCAGCTGCACCAATAGCGCTGTGCAAGTGATTAATACCAAAACCATCAAGATGGGCAACTTGAAACTGTCGTAACAACAGTTGTTTGGCACTCGCTTGGTCAAATTCCCATTCCGGACGACGTCGACAACAACTGCAATTCAACTCTTTTTCGCTAAATTGCCATGTTTCGGGATACAACACTTCGGCCGGCTGTAAACGTTCAAGTTCGGCACGTAATTGTTCACGACTGTTGGCCTCAAGCACACTAAAACGACCACTAGCCATATCCAAGCAGGCAATACCGAAGTTGTCGCCTGGATTAACGGCAACCAACAAATTTTCTTGCGCTGCGGGCAGTAACGCTTCATCGGTGAGTGTACCTGGCGTTAGGATGCGCACGACTTGCCGTTCTACTGGGCCCTTACTGGTTGCCGGATCGCCAATTTGCTCGCAAATGGCGACCGACTCACCGAGTTCGAGTAAACGAGCCAAATAATTTTCGGCGGCGTGATAGGGCACTCCAGCCATGGGAATGGGTTGACCATTGCTACTGCCTCGTGCGGTGAGCGAAATGTCGAGCAATTCAGCTGCACGTTTGGCATCATCATAGAATAGTTCGTAAAAGTCACCCATACGATAGAATAACAAGGTGTCAGCATGTTCTGCTTTAATACGCAGATATTGCTGCATCATAGGGGTATGAGTTGAAATTTTTTGCGAGTTATTTTGTGCGTTCGACATGCCTGTTATTATCCGTATAGAGTCGATATACCGCGTATAAAGGAATAGTCAGATGGTATCACAAACACGTCACGATTTAGCAGTAGATTTAGGCAAGTGGTTGCAACAACGGCAGTGGCAAATCGTTACTGCCGAGTCCTGCACTGGTGGAGGAATCGGTTATGCTATCAGTTCGATTCCAGGAAGCTCAGCGTGGTTTGCTGGTGGCTTTATCACCTATACCAATACGTTAAAACACGAACTACTTAATGTGCCGACTGTTACTTTGGCTCGCTACGGTGCGGTTTCCAGTGAAACAGCGGCGGCTATGGCAACTGGCGCATTAGCAAATAGTGGTGCGGACGTTGCTATTGCGGTAACCGGTATTGCTGGGCCAGATGGCGGAACGCCGGATAAACCGGTCGGTTTAGTTTGGTTTGGTTTAGCTTGGGAAAACCACTGTATAACTTGGCACGAAGTGTTTGAAGGGAGTCGAACACAAGTTCGCAAGGCCACAATTCACGCGGCTTTACGAAGTTTTGAAAAAATTACTTGATACTGTATAAATTTACAGTACACTTAGTTACAACATGACCAACAGAACGGACATTAACATGAGCAACGATAAACAAAAAGCACTCGACGCCGCATTAGGGCAAATTGAACGTCAATTCGGTAAAGGTTCCATCATGCGCTTAGGTGATAACCAAGCAATGGACATCGAGTCAGTTTCAACCGGTTCATTAACATTGGATATCGCCCTTGGTATTGGCGGTCTGCCATTTGGCCGTGTCGTTGAGATTTACGGTCCTGAGTCTAGCGGTAAAACTACGCTAACTTTACAAGTCATTGCTGAAGCGCAGAAGAAGGGTAAAACTTGTGCGTTCGTTGATGCTGAGCATGCACTTGACCCAATCTATGCGGAAAAGCTAGGTGTTAACGTTGATGAATTGCTTGTGTCACAGCCTGACACCGGTGAACAAGCGCTTGAGATTTGTGACATGTTAGTGCGTTCAGGCGCCGTTGATGTTGTTGTTGTCGACTCTGTTGCGGCATTAACACCTCGAGCTGAAATTGAAGGTGAAATGGGTGATAGTCACGTTGGCCTTCAGGCGCGCCTGATGTCGCAAGCATTGCGTAAATTGACTGCAAACATTAAAAAATCAAACAGCATGTGTATTTTCATTAACCAAATTCGTATGAAGATTGGTGTGATGTTTGGTAATCCAGAAACTACCACTGGTGGTAACGCGCTTAAATTCTACTCGTCAGTGCGTTTGGATATTCGTCGTACTGGTGCAGTTAAAGAAGGCGACGAAGTCGTTGGTAACGAGACGCGCGTGAAAGTTGTGAAGAACAAAGTTGCACCGCCATTCAAACAAGCTGAATTCCAAATTATGTATGGCGCTGGAATTTCAAAAGAGGGCGAGTTGATTGATCTTGGCGTGAAGCAGAAGATCATCGACAAAGCTGGCGCATGGTATAGCTACAAAGGTGACAAGATTGGCCAAGGTAAAGCGAATGCCATGAAGTTTATGATAGAAAATCCAGCTGTTGCGGCTGATATTGAACAACAGATCCGTGAGCAGTTATTAGCGAAGCCGGTAAAAGGTAGTAAGTCGGCAGCGGCGGAAGTTGCTGATGAGAAAGATGATGTTATGATGGACGACGATCTCATCTAATTCTCTTTTCAGGACAATGTTACCATGAGTCAGTATGTTCAAGTCGCTTTGGCGCTTGGTTCGGGCGCAGCCCGCGGTTGGTCACACATTGGTGTGATCAAAGCCCTACAAGATATGGGCATTGAAATTAACATGGTCGCAGGCACATCAATCGGCTCCCTTGTGGGGGCCGGTTTTGCTTCTGGGCGCCTAACTGAACTTGAGGAATGGGTTCGCGATATGGGGCGTTGGCAAGTCTTTAATTTATTAGATTTTGGCTTCAGTCATGGTGGTATAATTCAAGGCGAAAAAGTTTTTAGTCATGCCAGAGAATTATTCGGCGCCATTAATATTGAAGACATGCCAATCACTTATGGCGCTGTGGCGACAGATTTATTTACTGGCCGTGAAATTTGGCTCCGTAAAGGCGATGTTTACGATGCATCTCGTGCGTCCTGTTCGATGCCAGGTTTATTAGCGCCTACGGGTGTAAAAGGTCGTTGGCTAGTCGATGGCGGACTCGTCAACCCAGTACCAGTGTCATTATGTCGAGCCCTTGGTTCTGACTTTGTTATTGCTGTTAATTTAAATTCCCAGCTCACTACAACGGCTATTGAAGCACGTAATAAGTACGTCGCCCCTGGGCATGAGCAACTGGATAATCAACAAAGAGAACCGCAAGCTGACGTGCATGGTCATAATACGCCAACGACGACAGAAGCATCGGACGAAACAGCGCATCCGAGTGATGAGGCTGAGCAAGGATTTTTTAAAAGCTTTCTTTCGACGAGTCAGCAGTATTGGGATTCGATGAAAGATAAGTTCAATGGTCAATCATACAAAGCGCCCGGCATGTTGGGTGTGATGGCCGGCTCGATCGACATTATGCAGGAACGTATTACGAAAGCGCGCTTAGCCGGTGATCCACCAGATATCTTAATTCAGCCGAAGCTTGGTCATATTAGTCTTATGGAATTTGAGCGCGGCAATGAAGCCATTGATGTTGGTTATGAAACGACGATGCGAATGAAAGATTTCATTTTGTCTGAGTTGCAACTCTTTGCTGAACGTCGCGGCGTGTAAAAGGCAAATACGATATTAGCTATTAGATATTGGATATTAGACAGAGAAAAGGCGCCTTTCGGCGCCTTTTGTTTTGGGGCTTTAGCTAATATCCAATATCTAATAGCTAATATCGCTCTCATACTTATGAGTGAATAACTTTTTCCATGTCATCGAAAGTTTCTTGTAAGTCGCTGGTTGGTTCAGCTGTTAACAAGCTAACAATCACGACCGCCAAGCTACAAACAATGAAGCCTGGAATAATTTCATAAACGACACTGCTTAATGCTGCACCATCGGCTAATACTGGCGCATAAATCCAGAACAGCACGGTAGCGGCACCTAACACCATTCCAGCAAGTGCGCCGTGGCGGTTCATACGCTTCCAGAACAGACTTAGTATGATAACTGGTCCGAAGGCTGCACCAAATCCTGCCCAAGCGTTAGCTACTAGGCCCAAAATGGTGTTGTTTGGATCCCATGCAAGTGCAATGGCTACTAACGAGACGACCAATACCGAAATACGACCGACAGTAACAAGCTCTCGGTCGCTCGCGTCGCGACGTAAAAAGGCCTTGTAGAAGTCCTCAGTCAGCGAGCTTGATGTCACCAATAGTTGTGATGAAATGGTGCTCATAATCGCGGCCAAAATAGCGGCTAACAGGAAACCTGAAATTAGCGGATGGAATAAAAACTGCGAGAAAATAATAAAGATAGTTTCCGCGTCCTTCAGCTGCATTTTGGTTTCTGCGACGTACGCAATACCAACAAAACCGGTCACCATGGCACCGATAATTGAAACGAGCATCCAGCTAATACCAATGCGGCGAGCCGTTGGAATGTCTTTAACTGAACGAATGGCCATAAAGCGCACAATAATATGTGGCTGACCAAAGTAACCTAGACCCCACGCCAACAAAGAAATAATACCGAGAAAGGATAGCTGATTGAGCATTGGATCGGCAATCGACGCATCTCGGAAGAACTCAAGGAAGTCTGGGTTAATTGATTCCACAGTGCTTGTTACCTGTGTCATACCGCCCAAATCGAAAATTGCGACGATAGGCACGAGCACAAGTGCGACAAACATGATGCAGCCTTGTACAAAATCGGTCATGGATACTGCGAGAAATCCGCCAAATAGGGTATAGGCACAAACCACACCAGCAGTGACCCAAAGCCCTAAACTGTAATCAAGGCCGAATGCCGAGCTCGCGAATAGCTTACCACCCGCAACCAAACTGGCCGAGGTATAAAGCGTAAAGAAAATGATGATAACGACTGACGAGAACACGCGTAACACTCGCGTTTTATCATCAAACCGATTCGCGAAGTAATCCGGAATCGTAATCGAATCGTTGGCAACTTCGGTGTAAGTACGTAACCGCGGCGCTACAATCAAATAGTTTAAATAGGCGCCGATTAACAAACCAACGGCTATCCATAATTGTGAAACACCGGAAACATAAATTGCACCGGGAAGACCCATGAGCATCCAGCCACTCATGTCCGATGCACCCGCCGAAAGTGCGGTGACACCGGGGCCTAAAGCTCTTCCGCCAAGCATGTAGCCGGAAACATCATCGGTTGATTTTTTATAGGCATATAAACCAATGCCTAACATGACAATAAAATAGAGTGCTAATGAAACGAGCGTACCTGTTTCCAAAGCCTTACTCCTGTGTTGTTGTGTGTTTAAGCGCTTTATTCAATTGTTCCGACTGCAGCAATATTTTCGTTAATTGCTCTTTCGGATTTGTTAGTAGCGCCTGTGTCGAATCAAACTCAATCATTTTACCACGATGCATTATTAAGATCTTGTCAGCTAGGTGACGCACGATCTCCGGCGAATGTGACGCGAAAATGAATGAAATACCCATATCTTCTTGAAGATCGAGTATTAGGTTAATAATTTGAGCTCTAATTGATGGGTCCAATGAGGCGAATGCTTCATCTGCCACGATAATTTGCGGTTCGAGGATAATTGCGCGGGCAATGCACACGCGCTGCTGTTGCCCACTTGAGAGCATATGTGGATAAAAATCAAAATGGTCAGGGAGTAAGCCGACCTTTTGCAGCGTAACGTAAACGTGTTCTTGCTTTTCCGCCGGCGTCCAGGCGGTATTGAACCGCAATGGTTCGAGTAACTGCTTGCCTATGGTCAGTTGCGGATTTAATGACCCCAAACTGTCCTGAAAAATCATACGTATTTCACGGCAGCGTTGTTGGTAGTTGGTTGGATCGAGGCGTTCACCATTTAAGAAAATTTCACCAGAACTGGGAATTTCGGCGCCAGCAATGAGTTTTGCTAACGTGGATTTACCCGAGCCAGTCTCACCCATGATTGCAATCGTTTCACCACGCTTGACCGAAAAATTAATTGGTTCCAGTGCGCAAGCACGAGTCGGGCGCAACCAACCATTTTTGAAGCTGTAATATTTACTTAAGTTGCGAACTTCCAGTAGATCAGTCATGCGTTTCCACCTCAATTAGTGGGAAGTGACATGCATATTGATGTTGTTTTAACTTGCTCAAACGCGGTGAATGAATACATGCACGTCGCGCATTGGGGCATCGTGGCCCGAGACGACAACCAATTGGCATATGTTGCAACGTCGGTATTGCTCCGGTAAGCGTTGGCAGACGAGTTTTCGGCGCGACATCCTGATTGAAAAAGCTCATTTTCAACATGGCATCGGTATAGGGATGAAAGGGCTCACTCATGATTTTTTCGGTGGGCCCCGTTTCCATCAACTGACCACAATAAACCAAACTCATCCGCTGAGTTTCTGGAATGATTGCCGTTAAATCCTGTGTAATCATGAGAATACTCATGCCTTGGCTAGCACTTAGCTTGGCGAGTAGCCGATAAATTTGATTACGAGTATTGGGCTCCATTGCAGTAGTCGGTTCGTCGGCAATTAATAACTTGGGGTTATGAGCAATTGCCATGGCAATACTGACTTTCTGCGCAATACCTTCCGAAAGTTGTTGTGGATAGCTGTTCATTACTTTTTCAGCATCTTTAATACCAACTCGATGTAATAAGCGCTCGGCACGAACCGTGCGCGTTGCCTTGCGACGTAAGTAAACACCCTTCAGTTCGCTTTGTGGAATTGTTTCGCGTAGTTGTTCGCCGATTTTTGTGTTGGGATCGAGGTAACTGCCTGGGTTTTGAAAAATCATGGCCATATCACGCCCAGTAACCAAGCGTCTTTGAACGGGATTGAGCGCCAATAAGTCATAGTGTCGCCACCACAGTCGGTCGGCGGTTATTTTCCAGCGCGGATTGATAAATCCCATAATTGCTTTGGCGAGCAAGCTCTTACCGGAACCTGACTCACCGACCAGTGTATGAATTTCGCCCTCAGCAAGCTGTAAACTCAATTTATCCAGAACTTTCACGGTGCCCGCACTGGTTTCGAGTTCAATGGTTAGATTGCGAATATCTAAAATATTGCTCATGTGCCACGTATCCGTTCTTGAATCGCTGCTCGTAAACTATCGCCGAGTACGTTAATGGAAAGCACGGTTAAGAATAATGCTACACCAGGAAGCACCATTGTCCATGGTAACAGGTAGACCTGATCAAGACTGCGTGCAAGCATCGTTCCCCATTCTGGGGCTGGAGCTTGAACGCCGAGACCGAGAAATCCAAGTGCTGCTATATCGAGAATTGCAGTTGATAATGCAAAAGTGACTTGCATAACCACAACGGAGGTAATATTCGGGAAAATAACCCGTGTAAGGATATACCAACGCGAGCACCCATTGAGTTTGGATGCGATGACATATTCTTTACCACGTTCCTCATAAAAGGCGTTATGGACGCTATGAATAAATTGCGGAATCAACACCAAAGTGATGGCAATCATCACGGTATGTAAAGCTGGCCCAAGAATCGCAATGATGATCAGGGCTAATAATAATGAAGGAATCGACAATACCACATCGAGCAAGTGGTTGAGAGTAGAGGATTGTACTCCTCGGCTCATACCAGCCCAGGCGCCAATAGCAATGCCGATGATTGCAGCTGTAGCGGTTGCAATAAGCGGGTATCCAAGACTATAGACTGCGCCGCTAATTACCCGCGAAAGCAAATCTCGACCTAAGTCGTCGGTACCAAATAGAAATCGAATTTGCCCGTCATCATGCCAAGCCGGTGGTTGAGAAATCGCATCACTAAACTGAGCATCTGGGCTGTATGGCGCAATAAGTGGTGATAACACCATAATCAACAGCAAAAAACTAAAAATATAGAATGCTGCGACGGCAAATGGATTGGTGTTCATGTGCAGCCACAACGCCCGCAATGGCGAGGGTTCGCGATATTGATAATAGATGCTGCGATTATTCGGCATCGATCTCTTTCCTCACTTGCGGATAACGCCAGGCATGTAATAAATCGACAAAAACATTCACGAGAAGAATTAACGAGGCTAGGATTAACAAGCCAGCCTGAATAACCGGGAAGTCTCGCTCGTAAATACTTTTTACCAACCAACTACCAAGCCCTGGCCAATTAAAGATAACTTCGGTAATTACGATATTAGTCATCAGTACGCTAAATTGTAGGCCGAGTTGCCGTACAACAGGCTGCAAAGCGTTGGGCAGGGTATGGCGAAGCATAATCGTTGAATCACTCAAGCCCCGCGCGCGCGCTGCCTTGATATAGTTTTGTTGCAGGGTATCGAGTACAGCGTTGCGCATAATACGAATTAACATCGTTAATGGCATCATCGCCAATACAATGACGGGTACCCATAAGTGATTGAGCGCATCGTAGAATGCCGCTGATTTATATGGCGAGTCACTCAGCCAAATATCGATCAGTATGGAACCAGTTTGCGTTTCAATCGCATAAAGCGGATTAATTTGACCCGAAATAGGGCTCCAACCGAGTTTGATTGCGAATAATAAAATGAAGAGCTGAGCCAGCCAAAACACTGGAATCGAATACGCGCTTAAGCTAATCCCCATAATAATGCGATCGATAGGGCCGCGTTGTTGCGCTGCAGCATAGACGCCCAGCGGGATACCTAATACCATTGCTAGCAACATTGCTAGCAAACCAAGCTCTATGGTCGCTCCTAACAATGGCTTTATCTCTGCAAACACCGGTTGTTGAGTGACCAGCGACAAACCCCAATCGCTACTCAATAAGTGCCGAATAAACTCGCCATATTGCGTCATCAAGCCGTCGTTAAAACCACGCGCAGCGTAGGCTTCTTGATACGCCAGAGAATGCGTGTCGGCAATACCCGTCATGTTGGTAAGCGTATCACCTGGATACCAGTAGTTCAGCGAAAATATTAACAGCGATAGCAACCATAAGGTGACCAATAATAATACGATACGGCGCAAGCTATAACGGAGCATCACTTACCCTCCGCGCATAGCGAAAATTAATGCCGCCGTAAGGTGGTAGTTCAACGCCCTCGATATCGCCGCGGTGCGCTTGAAAACGCAGTGAGTTAGCAATGGGCACAAGAGGTGCTTGCTGCATCACGAAGTCTTCAATCGCTTGGTAAAGGTGCTTGCGTTGATCGAGGTCACTTTCAGTGATGGCATCAATCAGTAGCTGATCAAACAAAGGATTGCACCATTGTGCGCGGTTATTACCCGAGCGAGCGGCGGCACAACTTAAGGTTGGTCTAAAAAAGTTATCCGGGTCTGCATTATCAGCGACCCAGCCAATCAATACGCTGTCGTGTTGTCCTGCAACCAGCCGTTGGCGAAATGTATTCCATTCATAGCTGACAATATTCGCCTGAACACCGACTTGGGCCAAATCAGACTGGATTAATTCAGCCATGCGTTGCGCATTGGGGTTGTACGCGCGCTGCACCGGCATCGCCCAAATATCCATACTAAAACCATTTGGATAGCCGGCTTCAGCGAGCAATTCTCGTGCTTTGCCGGGGTTATAAGGATAGGTTTGCTGCACTGGGCTATATGCCCATGAGGTTTCCGGCAACATGCCAGTCGCTAAACGCGCATTACCGTTATAGATGGTTTGTATAATCGCTGGGCGATTAATAGCGAGAGCTAAAGCCCGCCGTACCAACACGTTATCGAAGGGCGGATGCTGAGTATTGAACGCCCAGAATGATACGTTCGGACTGACTGAACTTCCGACTTGAATTTCTGCGCCTTGATCAAGTTGTGATAATTCATCGACCAATGGATAAGGAATGACATCGCATTCGCCGGTCACTAGCTTGAGCATACGCTTATTAGCGTTCGGCGTAATGACATAAACTAAGGTTTTGATTTCAGGCTGTTCGCGCCAATAGCCTTCGTGAGCGCTGTAACGAATCACGAAATCTTTTCGAAATAGCTCAAATTCAAAAGGGCCTGTGCCAATTGGCAGACGGTCAATTTGCTCAGGCTTCCCCGTTTCAAGTAGCTGTTCGGCATACTCCTGCGATAATACAACGGCGAAGTCAGTGGCTAAATTGGCTAAAAAAGAACTATCCGATTGAGTTAAATGAAAATCGACGGTGTAATCGTCAACTTTTTCAACTTTTTCAATGAGTTTGATCAAGCCGCTCGAGCGAAAAAACGGATAACGCCCGCCATTTATTTGATGATAAGGGTGTTGTTCATTGAGCCAACGTTGAAAACTAAACAGCACATCGTCAGCATTAAATGTGCGTGTTGGCGTGAACCACTCGGTAGTATGAAATTGGACATTTTCACGCAAGTTAAAGCGATAGCGTTGGCCTTGCTCAAATGCCTGCCAACCGCGTGCAAGCGCTGGCACAAATTGTTGTTGCTTGGCATCATAATCTAAGAGTCGATCATAAAGCTGCGCCGAAGTCGCATCAACGGTGGTACCCGAAGTCACTAATTGAGGGTTAAAGATTTCCGGATTACCTTCTGAGCAATAGACTAAGCCATCTTGATAAACTTCACTGTCTGTTTGCACTGGGCCGCATGCGGCCAGTACTAACGTACTTGACGCTATCATGAGCTGTTTAAGCATTAACCTTGTCCCTCAAGCAACGCGTACTTTTTTAAGTAGCCGCGCAATTGATGATAGGTGAGTCCCAGCAGGTCTGCTGTTTTCTTTTGGTTAAATTGCGCATGTTGCAGTGCACGTTGAATAACTTCGATTTCAAACTCAGCGGTAATTTCTTTGAAATCAATGCCGCCGTTATCAAAATCAACACAGACACCAACCGCTTCTGAGCCGTTATTCGCGATTGCCACAGGTGCAGGTACTCGCGTATCTGGTTCGGCTTTTGTAACCTTAGTTTCAGTTTGCGGGGTGGCATCACGATGCGGCGCAGAAGCTGGGCGGTAGGGGCTATGAAATGGATCAATAACAATGTCATTTACTGGCACATGACCGTTACCGATTCGATAAACAGAGCGTTCGACAACGTTTTTTAATTCACGGACATTGCCTGGCCATGGATAATCGAGCAACGTTTTGCGCGCTTGTTCGGTAAAGCCACTAAACAGTTCGTAGTCAAGTTCACGCGCCATTTGTATGGCAAAGTGTTCAGCGAGTACCAAAATATCTTCACGACGCTCACGCAGTGGAGGTAAGGTAATCACATCAAAAGCTAAGCGATCAAGTAAATCGGCTCGAAACTTTCCCGAATCTGCCAAGCTTGGGAGATCCTCATTGGTTGCTGCAATTAAGCGCGTATCAACGCGGACTGTTTTAGTGCCGCCAACGCGCTCAAATTCACCGTACTCGATAACGCGCAAGATTTTTTCCTGCACCAACGCCGAGGTGTTGGCTAACTCGTCAAGAAATAAGCTACCGCCGTCGGCGCGCTCAAATCGACCCTCGTGGCGTTTCTGGGCGCCGGTAAAAGCTCCCGCCTCATGACCAAACAGTTCACTTTCGAGCAGACTCTCGCTCAGGGCAGCACAATTAAGCTTAATGTAGTTTTGCTCCCAACGCTTCGAAAGAAAGTGCAAGCGCGCGGCTATGAGTTCTTTACCGGTACCGCGTTCGCCAATAATGAGTACTGGTTTGTTTAAAGGAGCGATTTGAGAAACTTGCTCAAGAACGGCGAGAAAGCTGTTGGCTTGTCCGATTAAATTATCAGCTTCGCGGAAGCGGCTCATGGTTAGCACCACGCTGTTATTATCGTTATTGGTGAATTTGACTAATTATTAGTGTATTTCATAAGCAGGTTGCGTCAAATTATTTTTTGCTCAAAACGGAAAAATCAATATATTTAAATAGGTTAGAGCATTTTTAAAAAGTTGGCACGGTATCTGCATAATATTCCAGCGAACAATAACTAAATTTCTATTGACGCTTTATGAGGACACAAACATGGGTATCTTTACACGTTTTACAGATATCGTAAATTCAAACCTGAATGCTTTATTGGATAAGGCAGAAGATCCAGAAAAAATGGTTCGTTTGATTATCCAAGAAATGGAAGACACATTGGTTGAAGTTCGTTCAACATCAGCGCGTCTTATTGCTGAGAAGAAAGACACTGAACGCCAACTCGCACGCTTTGAAAAAGAAGTTGCGGAATGGGAAGCGAAAGCTGAACTCGCCTTAAGTAAAGAACGTGAAGACCTAGCGCGCTTAGCGTTGGTTGAGAAGCAAAAAGCAACCGCAGATGCGGAAAGCTTGCAAGCTGATATCACTCGTATCGATGAGCACTTGAATCGTTTAAGTGAAGAAGTAGGGCAGTTGCAAGAAAAATTGGCCGACGCGAAAGCGCGCCAGAAAACCATTATCATGCGTCAACGCGCTGTTAGCAGCCGTTTGGAAGTTAAAAAACGCATTGATAGCGGAAAAATCGATGACGCGATGTTGCGCTTTGAGCGATTTGAATCAAAAATTGATGACTTAGAGTCGCAAGTTGAAGCTTACGATCTTGGCAAGAAGACATTGCGCGATGAGTTTGCGCAGTTAGAAACTGACGACAAGATTACCGATGAGCTAGAAGCATTAAAAGCCCGCGTTAAAAAAGATAAAACTGATAAGAACGCGTAATGAGTGGCACTAAGTGAGCGGGTGTCGAACCTGACACCCGAACCTTTTGAACGACGAGAGACGAGAAGCAAATGGATATTATAGCCCCACTGATTGGCGCACCGATTATTTTGTTTATGATTTTTGTGGCGCCGATTTGGATCATCATGCATTACCGTAGCCAGCGTAAAATTGGTCAAGGCTTAAGCCAAGATGAATTGCTGCAGCTACAGGAGCTTGCTCATCAAGCTGAGCGCATGCGTGATCGGATAAAAACGCTAGAGTCAATTCTAGATGCGGAGTCACCAAAGTGGAGAGACCGCGTATGAACCAGGATAACTGTCAACGCAGAACATTAATGCGCGATAAAGCCAAAGGCAAAATTGCCGGGGTATGCGCAGGTATCGCTGAATATTTTAATATTGAGGTGTGGTTGGTTCGCATTATCGCGGTAACAGCACTTATTTTTAGTTCGAGCTTTGTTGCCGTCATTTATATTGCCATGTGGTTTATTCTTGACGAAAAAAAGCCGAATCCAGCCGCCCAGCCGTCGCATCATCTTGGCGTTAAAACGAAGGTCTGGCAGGCTGGTGAACCACCGCAACGCGCGTTTCGAGAGATAAACCAAGAGTTCAGTGAACTCGAGCAATCATTGCAGCGCATTGAACGCTACATTACCTCAAACGCCTATAAAATTGATCGTGAACTCGATCGATTGTAATCGTACCGAATAAGTTACGACACAGCGCACAAATACACCGTGAGTACCCCGTTGTTCGGATTTGCCGGCAACGGGGTTTTTTATGTCAGTGGCAAATTTCCGTTACAGCAAAACATGATCAACATCAAAGTTAGCTGTTGCGTTCACTTCAGCAGAAATGCAATCTGATGCGCAACTACAAGGAGATATTCTGCCAATGCGCACTAACAACAAAGATAAATCGCAATGGCAGCCAGCGACGGTGACGATTCACGGCGGTAAGCGCCGTGATGAACATGGCGCTTTGGTTGCACCACTTTATCAAACAGCGACGTTTTCGTTTGAGAATACGGCGCAAGGTTCAGCTCGTTTTGCGGGTGAAGAAGCCGGTTATATCTACAGCCGGTTAGGGAACCCGACCGTCACCGAGCTTGAAGAGCGCGTTGCTGCGTTGGAGGGCTTTCCAGCTGCAGCTGCGGCCGCCACCGGAATGGGGGCGGTATCAGCAACCATGCTGGCATTCGTTGAGCAAGGTGATCATGTGCTGGTATCTGATGCGATTTACGGCTGCAGTTTTGCGTTGTTCTCGCATTTGTTCACCAAGTTTGGCATCACAGTCGACTTTGTTGATATGGCAGATCTCGCGAAAACGCGGGCTGCGATACGCTCAAATACCAAGTTGGTATTTCTTGAATCGCCAGTAAATCCGCATTTGAAGGTGATTGATATTCAAGCCATTGCTGATATTGCACATGAAGTGAACGCGCGCCTAGTGGTCGATAATACGTTTATGACACCATTATTGCAGCAGCCACGCCAACAGGGCGCTGATTTGGTTTTGCATAGCGCAACCAAATATCTCAACGGACACGGTGATGTGGTGGCCGGTATTGTCTGTGGTAGCGAAGATGATATTGAGCTGATTAAACTCACTACGCTAAAAGATATGGGCGCGACCATGAGCCCGCACGACGCGTGGCTGATCTTGCGTGGTCTAAAAACCCTAGATGTTCGTATGGAACGTCATTGCGCGAATGCAGTCAAAGTAGCTGAGTATTTGCGTGCAAAAGACTTGGTTAAAACAATCTATTTTCCGGGTTTTGCTGATCATCCAGCGCAAGCATTGATGGGTACGCAAATGCACGGGGCTGGCGCGGTCATCGCATTTGAGCTGCATGGTGATATCAATACCGCGCGTCAATTGTTAGATAGTTTGCAATTGATCACGATAGCGGTGAGTTTAGGCGACGCTGAAACGTTAATTCAGCATCCGGCGTCAATGACACACTCTCCGTATACACCGGAAGCTCGAGCAGCTGCGGGTATTACGGATACACTGATACGAATTTCAGTTGGGCTTGAGGCGGTAGAAGATATTATTGCTGATTTGGAACAGGCATTTGCTGCCTGCAGTAACAGCCAAATGACAACAACAGGGGAACAAGTACGCTATGGGTAAACAAAGCAACTATGTTTCACGACAACCGGACGATAACGGTATTATTGCGTGGAGTGATGAAGAAAACGCGGTTTGGCATGACCTTGTGAAACGCCAACTTAAGCATATTCCGGGTAAAGCCTGTGACGAATATATGCATGGTCTCGATTTACTCAATCTGCCGCATGATCGTATTCCACAACTTCATGAAATTAATGAAGTGTTGCAAGCAACGACGGGTTGGCAAGTTGCTCAAGTGCCTGCGCTAATTCCGTTTGACGAATTCTTTCGTCTATTGGCGAATAAGCAATTTCCAGTTGCGACATTTATTCGTACGCGCGAAGAATTTGATTACTTGCAAGAACCGGATATTTTTCATGAGATTTTCGGTCACTGCCCGTTGTTAACGAATGCAGCGTTCGCTCATTTTACCCATCAATACGGTAAATTGGGATTAAACGCGACGCCAAAAGAGCGCGTATATCTGGCCAGATTATATTGGTTCACAGTTGAGTTCGGGTTGTTACAAACCGAAGATGGTTTGCGTATCTATGGTGGCGGAATTTTATCTTCACCAGGCGAGACGGAATACGCAATATTCAGCGATAAACCAGAACGTAAACCGCTGGTGCCTTTGGATGCGCTAAGAACACCTTATCGTATCGATATTATGCAACCGATTTACTACACCATTGAAAGTACCGACCGGTTATTTGAAATCGCCGATTTAGATATTATGGCGCTAGTTCGTGAGGCTATGGAACTTGGTTTATTTGAACCGAAGTTTCCGCCAAAACAGAAAACTGACGCTGCTTAATTATTGTTTGATAAATAAAGTTAAATCGAGGACAGAATGTCAGAATTAAAACAACAAACTTGTGAAGCCTGCAATGCCGATGCACCGAAAGTAAGTGATGCTGAATTGGCTGAATTAATTCGTGAAATTCCTGAATGGACGCCGGTTGTTCGTGACGGTGTGATGCAATTAGAGCGTGAGTTCAAGTTTAAGAACTTCAAGTTGGCGCTGGCGTTTACTAATAAAGTCGGCGAGATTGCCGAAGCTGAATTTCATCATCCGACTCTGGTGACTGAATGGGGCAAGGTAACCGTTACTTGGTGGACGCATGCAATCAATGGTCTACATAAGAATGATTTTATTATGGCAGCACGTACGGACGCTGTATTGAACGACGCTTGATTGATGCATACCTGATGCGCAACAAAAAACGAGTCGGTCAGAACTGCTCGGACGACTAAAAAAAGCCCTTGAGGATGGTTATCCCAAGGGCTTTTTTGTGTATACTTTGCTTTACACATAGACTAATAAAGCGGCTATTTATGCGTTTGGAAATAACCTGCGATGATCGTCTGGGCATTGCTCAAGACGTGCTACAGATTCTGCGCGACCACGAAATTGACCTACGTGGTATAGAAGTCGATCCGAAAGGAAAGATCTTTCTTAACTTCCCTGAGTTAGAGTTTAAGGATTTCCAACACCTGATGCCGGAGATCCGTCGCATCCCGAATGTGAAAGACGTAAAAACCATCGCAATAATGCCGTCTGAACGCGAGCACTTTGAATTTAAACTATTGCTGAGCAAGCTACCTGATCCAATTCTCTCAGTTGATAGCCGCGGTATGATCGATATCGCCAACGATGCTGCACAGCAAGTTCTTAGCGATAACCGAACCGAATTAGTGGGCACTTCGATAGGCCAGTGGCTTACTGGTTTTGCCGTTCAACGATGGCTTGAGAAGCAACCCACAGACCCAACCGTACAGCAAATAAGTGCAGGTGGTTCGAAATACTTTGCTGATTTGTTACCCATTTGGGTTGCCGATGACTCGGGCAAAAATAGCTTTGCTGGTGCCGTGATTACCTGTAAACCACAGCCGTTAGTCGAGCAATGGCAACGCGGCGGAAATCATGATGTGTTTACGCAAGTACTCGGTGAACATGCCAGTATGAAGCGGTTAGTGAAAGAAGCTGCACGTATGGCTGAGCTCAACGTACCCTTGCTGATTCAGGGCGAAACAGGTGTGGGTAAAGAGTTATTAGCGCGTGCCTGCCATCAAGCCAGTCAGCGAGCTGACAAGCCTTTCTTAGCCATTAACTGCGCTGCGTTACCGGACAATGTGGCCGAAAGCGAATTGTTTGGCCACGGCAAAGGTAGTTTAGGGCCGTATACGGAAGCTAAGAAAGGCATCTTTGAACAGGCCAACGGCGGTACTGTATTACTCGATGCTGTTGGTGAGATGTCCAATGGTCTGCAAGCGAAATTACTACGTTTTATTCAGGACGGTCGTTTTCGACGTATTGGCGAAGAGCAAGAAGTGACTGTCGATGTGCGTATTATTTGCTCTGCGCAAGATGATTTGATTGAGCGTGTGGAAGCTGGAACGTTTCGCGAAGATTTATTTTACCGCCTGAACGTTTTAACGTTGCAAGTTCCACCTTTACGCGAGCGCAAATCGGATATTAATTTGTTAACCGAGCATTTCACCGTGCAAGCTTGCCAGAGATTAGGACGCAGTTTAGTGATGCTCACTCGGACTGCGCGTGAGGCCTTACAGCGCTATCAATGGCCGGGCAACGTTCGCCAACTCGAAAATGTGTTGTTTCGTTCCATTTCAATGACTGAGGGAGATACCCTCGATGTTAGCGATATTCATTTACCAGGCGCTGATAGCTTACAAGAGAATGTCGCTATTGATCTGGAAGAAGGAAGCCTAGACGAGGCGGTGAAAAAATTCGAAGCGACGATTCTGCGTCGGCTTTATCCAAGTTATCCGAGCACGCGGCAACTGGCTAAGAAGTTGGGATTATCGCATACGGCGGTAGCAAATAAGTTGCGTGACTACGGCATCGGCAAAACCCGCAAACGCTGAAATCAAAAACGATATTAGCTGTTGGATATTAGAGGGCGTCGATGAGGATTCAATCCTTTTGGTTTCGGGTTTTTACGAATATCTAATATCTAAGAGCTAATAGCGCACTTGCCTTTGTATTGTTTTCTTTACAGTGTTTCTAGCTTCTGTAATGAAATCATGACAGCACAGACTCCACGTGCCAGCCTTTCTTCAACTGTATCAATTAGTTTACACCTTGCTGTTTTTCTGACCTCCCCATTGATTGTGGGTTGCAGCTGGCGCTGAAGAGCAACAGTGCGCATAGTAGTATCGATACATTCTTTGATGTGCGTCACTTTATTTAGAACAGAACGCACGAAATGCGAACAACGAGGACATTATGACTGATATTAATTACAACCCATTACAAACCGACGGCTTCGAGTTTGTTGAATACTCAGCGCCAGATGCAGCCGGTATTGCGGCATTAAAAGATTTGTTCACCAAGCTTGGTTTTACTGAAGTTGCAAAGCACAAGAGCAAAGAAGTTTGGTTGTTTAAGCAAAATGACATTAACTTTATTGTGAATGCGGAAACGGGCGGTCAAGCCGAAGAATTTGCTAAAGCACACGGCCCGAGTGTCTGTGGTATGGCGTGGCGCGTAAAGGACGCTAAACATGCATTTGAGCATGCGGTAGCAAATGGTGCCAAGCCGTTCCAGCGTCATACTGGCTCAGGCGAAGAGCAATTCCCAGGTGTCTATGGCATTGGTGAGAGCGTGCTGTACTTCGTGGATAAAGATATTTATACCAATGACTTCGACTTCTATGAAAACTGGGAAGCGAAAATGAAAGATCACGCCGCCGGTTTGTATGAAGTCGACCATTTAACGCACAACGTATTCCGTGGCAACATGGACACTTGGGCTGGCTTCTATGAGCGCATCGGTAACTTCCGCGAAATTCGTTACTTTGACATTGAAGGTAAGTTAACTGGCTTGTTAAGCCGCGCAATGACTGCGCCTTGTGGCAAGATTCGTATTCCAATCAACGAGTCTCATGATGACAAATCGCAAATCGAAGAATACTTGCGTGAATACAACGGCGAAGGCATTCAGCACATTGCATTAACTTCTGACGATATTTACAAAACGGTCCGTGACTTACGTGCTATCGGGATGGACTTCATGCCGACGCCTGATACCTATTATGCGAAAGTTGATGAACGCGTCGAAGGTCATGAAGAAGACGTTGATAAATTGCGCGAACTGCAGATCCTCATTGATGGCGCGCCAATGAAAGACGGTATTTTGCTACAGATTTTCACGCAAACCGTTATTGGCCCAGTATTCTTCGAAATCATTCAACGTAAAGGTAATGAAGGCTTCGGTGAAGGTAACTTCAAAGCCTTGTTTGAATCGATTGAAGAAGATCAAATCCGTCGTGGAGTATTAAGCGATGCGTAAATGGATTAGCTTTCCGAAACAAGTCGGTGTGGCCTCTAAGCAGGCCCACGCTGATTTTCCGGAGCAAGCGATCTTTGAACGCGAAGTAGGGCGTAGTGGTTTCTTTGGGCCCGCAACGCACTTCCATCATCGCCATGCTCCAACCGGTTGGAGTGATTGGGAAGGCGAGTTACGTCCACGTAACTTCGACTTCAATAAACTAGATAATGTTGCCACGGAATCACCATGGCAAGTACCGATGTTGCTGCATAATGCTCAGTGTAAATTCCGTATTTGGCATTGCCAGGAGCGCATGAACTTTTTGGTGCGTAATGCTGACGGTGATGAATTGCTCTTTGTTCATGAAGGACGTGGTGAGCTATTCTGTGACTATGGTCACATTACGCTTGAGAAAGGCGACTATTTCGCGATTCCACGCTCAACCTCATGGCGTCTCGAGCCAATAGAACCGATGCAAATTGTGATGATTGAGGCTACGAATAGTGCTTATCAATTGCCAGAGAAAGGGCTCGTTGGTAATCACGCTATCTTTGACCCAGCTTGCCTTGATACACCAGACATCGACGACGCCTTTAAAGCACAATATAGCGAAGATAGCTGGCAGGTACAGGTCAAACGCCATGGCAAAATCTCAACGATTACCTATCCATTTAATCCGCTGGATGCCATTGGTTGGCATGGTGATTTAGCACCGGTACGGATTAATTGGCGAGATATTCGTCCGTTGATGAGCCACCGTTACCATTTACCGCCGTCAGCGCATACCACGTTTGTGGCTGATGGTTTTGTTGTATGTACATTCGTGCCGCGCCCAATTGAATCCGATCCAGGCGCTTTGAAAGTACCGTTCTACCACAACAACGATGATTACGATGAAGTGCTGTTCTATCATGAGGGCGATTTCTTCAGCCGTGATAACATTGACAAAGGTATGGTAACCTTCCATCCAGCTGGGTTTACACACGGGCCGCACCCGAAGGCATTTCAAGCAGGTTTAGAGTATCGTAAAAAGTTTACTGACGAAGTGGCGGTGATGCTCGATACGCGCCATGCACTAGAAATGGGTGATGTTTGTACCGGTGTAGAAAACCCTGATTACGTAAGTAGCTGGAAAGCTAAAGACGACAATAAGGCATAACGATTTATGAAGTTTGCAACGTATCGAAATGGAACACGTGATGGCCAGTTAATGTTGGTTAGTCGCGATTTAGCGAAAGCGGTAGCGGTGCCAGCCATCGCTACAACGTTACAAGAAGTATTAGATGATTGGGACGCCGTTGCGCCGCAGTTAGAAAAAGCGTACCAAGCACTGAATAATGGTGAGTTGAGCGACGCTGAAAAATTTGACGAAAGCTTGTGTGAATCACCGCTACCACGCGCTTATCAATGGGCTGACGGCAGTGCTTATGTCAATCACGTGGAATTGGTTCGCAAAGCCCGTAATGCAGAAATGCCGCCGAGTTTTTGGACTGATCCGCTGATGTACCAAGGCGGCTCGGATGATTTTCTGGGTCCAAAAGATGACATCGAAATGGCCGATACGTCGTGGGGTATCGACTTTGAAGGCGAAATTGCCGTTATTACCGACGATGTACCAATGGGTGTTGAAGCCGCAGAAGCAGGCCAGTATATCCGCTTATTGATGTTGGTCAATGATGTGTCATTGCGTGGTTTGATTCCAAATGAGTTAGGCAAAGGCTTTGGCTTCTTCCAGTCAAAACCATCATCGGCGTTCTCACCGGTTGCCGTCACGCCGGATGAGTTGGGTGAAAAATGGCGCGACAACAAGGTGCATTTGCCATTGTTGAGCTACTATAACAACAAGCCTTTTGGTAAACCGAATGCTGGCGAAGATATGACCTTTGATTTCGCTCAGCTAGTCGCACACGCGGCGAAGACACGCCATTTAGGTGCTGGCGCTATTATTGGCTCTGGTACTGTTTCTAATAAGCAAGGCACTGAGCATGGTAGTGCGATTGCTGAAGGTGGTGTGGGCTACAGTTGTATCGCTGAAGTACGAATGATCGAAACCATTCGTGACGGTCAGCCGAGCACTGGGTTTATGCAATTTGGTGACACTATTAAGATTGAAATGACAGATGCGCAAGGCCACAGTATTTTTGGCAGCATTGACCAAAAAGTGGTGCAGTATTCGCCGTCTGACGAATAATTGCGGAGTTGATTATGGAGCTCTACGGCTACTGGCGTTCAAGCGCCAGTTACCGGGCGCGAATTGCGCTCAACTATAAGCAGTTAGACTATAACTACATTCCGGTACACCTAATCAAAGAGGGTGGCGAGCAACATAAGCAATCGTATCGTCAGTTAAACCCGAATGGTTTAGTGCCGACCTTAGTTGATGGAAGCGTTATTTTGCATCAGTCTCTGGCTATTATGGAGTATCTGGATGAGAAATATCCAGAGCCTTCGCTATTGCCCGGGAATGCACAGAAACGTGGTGCGATTCGCGCGTTATCGTTGGATATTGCTAGCGAACTACAACCGTTGATCAACTTGCGGGTGCAACAATATTTGGTACGCGAATTGGGTGCCGATGACGAAGCAAAGCAAGCATGGTTGCAACATTGGTTTAGTCAGAGCTTTACCGCTTTTGAGCGTAATTTAGAGGAAGTTTCCGGCAAGTTTTGCGTCGGCGATGAGTTCTCTATGGCTGATGTATGCTTGGTTCCGCAAGTGTACAGTGCAGAGCGGTTCGGCATCGCTTTAGAGAATTATCCGTTGTTGCGTGAAGTTTATCAGCGATTAATTGAGTTGCCGTGGGTTGCCAATGCACATCCGAGCCAACAACCGGATGCTGAAAGCTAACCGCAATTACCTTGAATTTCATCGCACAAAATGAATGCCCAGCTCGTAAGTTGCTGGGCATTTTGCTTTAATAGGGCACATTTAGCGAAATAAAAGACCTTAGAAAGGCTTGATTAACAAGGATCATAACAATGAAAACGAAAGTTGCAATCGCGATTGCCGCAGCCTTGATGAGCGCTTCTTGCGCCATGACAGAGGCACCTTCCGCAGCTCCTCAGACAACGCCGCCAGCGGTGCTAGCAACCGCCGAGAATAGCCAGGCCATTGCGGGCCAAGAGCTGACGTTAAAGCAAATTATGTCCGATCAAGACTGGGTGGCGCGCTCGCCAACTAATGCTTATTGGATGCTCGATGGAAGTGGCGTGCTGTATCAACAAAAACGCGAAGGCTCACAAATCAGTGATTGGTTTCATCAACCACTCGACAAAGAAGCGCATCAGGTACCGTTAGAAAAGCTACACAACTATGCCTATAACGACGGTGTTTATAATGCCGATAAGTCGATGTTGGCCTACACCTTCGAAGGTAACATTTTTGTTCGTGATTTAAGCAATAATGAAACACGACAGCTGACACGCGATGAAGCACGCCAATCACAACTAGTATTCTTAACCAGCGGTGAACTAGCTTACCGTCAAGGCAATGACTTCTTTAGCGTTAACCCACGTACGGGGCTGACCAAACAAATTGCTGCGCTTGCTTTGCGCAAAGCTCCAACCGCAAACAGCGAGCCGAAAGATTTTGTTGCGCGAGAACAACAGCAACTAATTGAGTTTGTTCAAGTTGAACGCAAAAACAAAGCGGACCGCTTTGCGCAACAGCAACAACTACAAGCCAATAATGCTTCGTTGGCGCCAGAACCATTCTATTTAGGCGAGGGTAAGCAAATTGTCGCAACAAGTTTGTCACCTGCGGGCGATAAGTTGATTGTTGCAATCAGCGCACCACAAAAGTGGCGTGAAGACGGCGACATCATGCCAAATTATGTCACAGAAGATGGTCGTGTTGCCGCCGAGCCTGTGCGTTCACGGGTCGCTGACGCAAAGCCAGTGGAACATGAAATCCTCGTGTTGGACTTGGAATCTGGTGAGCAAACAACCCTAACTTACAACACATTGCCAGGCTGGAACGAAGATGTTTTAGCTGAGGTTCACCGTGAAAACTATGCGGCTGAAGGTAAAACCTACAAATCAGAGAAGAAGCCACGTCCGATCACCTTAATGCAAGATTGGGGCTGGCAAGCCGGTGCGATTCGCTGGACCGATGATGGTAAACAAGTCGCATTGATGTTGGAAGCTTGGGATAACAAAGACCGCTGGATTGCTTCAGTTGATTTTGCTGGTAAACGTTTAGTGAGCCAAGACCGTTTGCACGATAATGCTTGGATTAATTACACCCATAATGAGTTCGGCTTCTTGCCGAATAGCTCAACTTTATGGTTCCAATCAGAAGCCGATGGCTATTCGCATTTGTATGTAAAGCCGTTAAATGGCAAAACTAAACAGCTCACGCAGGGTAAATTTGTTGTTGAAGACCCGGCGATTAGCAGCAATGGCGAATTCATTTACTTTAGTGCGAATAAACCACACCCGGGTAATTATGAAATTTACCGCGTGCGTACCGACAATGGGGCGCTTGAGCAACTGACGAAATTAGGTGGTATTAATAATTATGAATTAAGCCCACAAGAAGACCGTCTATTGGTTAAGCATTCAACCGCATTACAGCCAGAAGAGCTATATGTTCAAGTAATCGGTAGCGATACGGCAACGCGTCTTACCCATACCGCAACTGAACAGTTTATGAGTTTCGACTGGGTTGCACCTGAAATTGTCCCAGTACCATCAAGTCACGTGGCTGATCCGATTTACACGCGGGTCTATTACCCACAAGACTATGATCCAAATCGTGCTGAAAAGTATCCAGCGGTGGTGTTTATTCATGGTGCCGGTTACTTACAAAACGCGCATGCGGGTTGGTCAGGGTATCAGCGTGAGTTTATGTTCCACACGTTTCTGACTCAGCAAGGTTACGTGGTACTCGATTTAGATTATCGCGGCTCTAAAGGTTATGGTCGAGATTGGCGTACAGCAATTTATCGTCAAATGGGCACGCCCGAAGTGGAAGATTTAGTTGACGTGGTGAAGTGGGCAGGTGAGAACACCAATGTAGATACAAACCGCATGGGTACTTACGGTGGCTCTTATGGTGGTTTCCTAACATTTATGGCGCTATTTAAAGAACCTGGGCTATTCAAAGCTGGCTCAGCATTACGTCCGGTAAGTGATTGGGCGCATTACAATACAGGATATACGTCGAATATTCTGAACTTGCCAGATAATGATCCAATTGCCTACCGTCGTAGTTCGCCTATTTATTTCACGGAAGGCTTGGAAGATGCCTTATTGATTAATTCACCAATGGTTGATGACAACGTATTCTTCCAAGACAGCGTGCGCCTTGTGCAACGCTTAATTGAACATGAAAAAGAAGACTTTGAAACGGCTATCTTTCCAGTGGAACCGCATGGTTTCCGCCAGCCTTCAAGTTGGTTAGATGAATATCGCCGTATCTTTAAGTTGTTTGAAGAGAACTTGAAGTAATTTCAGGTTCTCCGCGAAACAAACAAGTGAGCGAAATAAAAAAATCCCAGCATAAGCTGGGATTTTTTATTGGGTGATGATGAAAAGCCAATTATTGAGTTTTCGTCATTTCCGCATAGGTTGTTGAACGTGCTTCAGCAAAGCTTGCCGCGCGCGCATCTTTATTAAATGGCAGGCGAACATCAGCGGCAGCAGCTGCTAATGGCGTGAAGCTATCGGTGCGCTGCACCGCACTGGCTTTGGCCATTGGTGCCGAAGTCACATGCCCGCGTACTGCTTGTGTGGTTTTAGATGCTTTCGGCTTAGCTACTTTAGTCGGTTGTTCACTAACGCTTGGTGCCAGCGCAGAAGCGACTGCTTCTGGTGCTTCATTCGCTTCAGTTTCAACTTTAACTTCGGTATTTACCTCTGCTTTCTCAGTCACTTCTGCTTTCTCAGTCACTTCTGCTTTGGTGGTAACTTCAGTTTGCTCTTCATTCGCTTTAACCTCGGCCTCCGGTACGTTGTCGGTGGACTCGGTCGCAACTGCCGGCATGGTCTCTTCAGCCTCAGCTACTGCAGCTGGTGCAGACACTTCAGGTTCAGCTGAAACAACGTCAACAGGTTCTGCTTGTTCAGCCTGTTTGGTTTCGGTTACAGCTTCTTCGGTGACAACGTCGGTTGCTTCTGCATTATCTTGCTCAGCTTTGCGACGTTGACCTGCGGCCCTTTGATGGCGCGGTGAACGACGGCTACGGTTACGACCACGGCTAGTTGTGTTGCTCTCATCAGTGTTTGATTCAACGTTGTTTGTTACTTCTTCTGTGACATTCTTGTTGGTAGCCTCAGCAGTTGCTTTGCTTTCAACTTCAGTACCAGTTGCATCTTTTGGTGTTGTTGCTGATACATCTGTTTCCGTCGCAGCCGATTCCTGTTGCTGTGCTTTCTGTTGCTCTACTACAGGCTCTTGCGCAACCGCTTGCTCGTTTGCGTTTTCACCAGTTAAGCGTACTGATTGATCCAATTTGCGACGTTGGCGACGCGGTTTTGGTGTTGCTTTACGTTCTTCTGTTGGTGTATCAGCACTTTTCGCGTCCGCGGCTTTCGCTGCCACATTATTATCTTGCTCAGCGTTTTGCTTATTGCGATTACGGCCACCGCGACGACGACCGCCGCGCTCATTGCGTTGCTCTTTCTGATCGTCTTTATTCGCCGGTTTGTTATCAGTCGCTTTCGTCGCTTCCGGAGCATTGCTGTCTTTATCTTGCTCGCGGCCGCGACCACGGTTGTTACCACGGCGGCGATTATTACCACGATTGTTACGGCGTTGGTTATTATTACGACGTTGCTGATTCGATTTCTTATTCTTGTCAGAATCTTTGCTGTCATCGTCGCTACTAAATAAGCCTGCTAGCCACTTGCCTAAACGAGCAAACAAACCTGGGCCGGCATCGGCCTTCGCAACAGGTTTAGCTGCTGGTGTAGGCGCTGGTGCAGCCGGTGCTTGTAGACCTTTTAGCGCTGGCTCTTCAAAACTTGGCTTGTCTTTATTTAGGACAATTTCAGTACTGGTATCTTCTGGCTTCTCAATCAACGTGAAGCTATTTGCTTCATCGACTTCGTCGTTACGCAGACGTTTCACATCAAAATGTGGTGTTTCGAGATGCGGATTTGGAATAACGAGTACAGAAACATTATGACGCTTCTCGATATCAAAAATCGATTGGCGCTTCTCATTCAGTAAATAGGTAGCTACGGTTACCGGAACCTGTGCTTGAACCTGAATAGTATTGTCTTTCAACGCTTCTTCTTCGATAAGGCGTAAAATAGACAGCGCAAGCGACTCAGCAGAGCGAATGGTGCCATGACCGCTACAACGTGGGCACACATGATTCGAGGCTTCACCGAGTGAAGGACGCAAACGTTGGCGTGACATTTCTAACAAACCAAAACGTGAAATACGAGCCACTTGGATGCGAGCGCGGTCTTGTTTCAGGCTATCACGCAAGCGGTTCTCAACTTCGCGTTGATGACGGGTAGGGGTCATATCAATAAAATCGATAACCACTAAGCCGCCAACGTCGCGTAATCGTAACTGGCGCGCGATTTCTTCGGCTGCTTCTAAGTTTGTTTGAAACGCAGTTTCTTCAATATCACCGCCTTTGGTTGCCCGCGCCGAGTTGATATCGATTGAGGTTAGTGCTTCGGTCGGGTCAATAACAATCGAGCCACCCGACGGTAAACGTACTTCGCGTTGAAATGCTGATTCAATTTGGCTTTCAATTTGGTAGTGATTGAATAGCGGCACATCACCTTGGTAGATTTTAACGCGATTGACAAAGTCAGGACGAATCAAGGTTACGTGATCTCGTACTTGATCAAAAACTTTCTGGTTATCAATCAGCACTTCACCGATATCACGACGCAGGTAATCACGAATTGCGCGGAATACAACGTTACTTTCTTGATGGATTAAAAACGGTGCTTGACGCGAGTTTGCTGCCTTTTCGATTGCATCCCAATGGTGCAACAGTACGTTGAGATCCCATTCTAATTCTTCTTGCGATTTGCCAACACCAGCGGTACGGACGATCAGCCCCATGCTGCTTGGCAAATTAAGTGCATCTAATGTCGCTTTTAATTCACTACGCTCTTCGCCTTCAATTCGACGCGAAATGCCACCCGCACGTGGGTTGTTCGGCATTAATACCAAATAACTGCCTGCTAGTGAGATAAACGTGGTTAACGCAGCGCCTTTTTGACCGCGTTCTTCTTTATCGATTTGAACAATGACTTCTTGGCCTTCAGAAATAACATCTTTGATATTCGGACGACCTGAAAAGGAGTAGCCATCAGGGAAGTAGGTTTTTGCAATTTCTTTGAGGGGAAGGAAGCCATGGCGTTCTGCGCCATAGTCAACAAATGCTGCTTCTAAGCTTGGTTCGATGCGGGTAATTTTACCCTTGTAGATATTCGCTTTCTTTTGTTCATGGCCTGGGCTTTCAATATCCAGATCATAAAGACGCTGGCCATCGACCAGCGCAACGCGCAATTCTTCTTGCTGCGTTGCATTAATTAACATTCTTTTCATTGTATGTAGCTCGTTATGTCGGGCTACAACACAGTACGACAGGCGTTCGCCATCGCTATTTCGAGATTGAATTGTTTTCTATTAGGGTTACTAACTAACACCTAACATCCCCCGTTTTACGACTACATGGTATAAACGTGAGACTTGCAATTTGTTACCAAGCCGAAATGCGCTTGTAAAGGCCATACTGCGTTGCAGCATTGGTTCTTCAATTTGGTTTGATTTATAACAGGCGGTGCACTCAATCAATCTTCAAAACACTATTCGGTGAAGATGAGCCAACGATATTCCGTGCCATCAACTTCTCGATGCCGTTTTACATGAACGAACTTTCGTAAGCTGAGGTGGATGAATTGGCAGCGATGCTTTCCGCTCAAACCACGCGTTAAATTTTTTTCTGTTCTTGCACCAACGCCAGCTTTTTCAAGCTGCTTATGATGTACCGCTCTCTGTTTAACCGGTGCGGATTTTTCCGGTGCGTGATTATCCCACGAAAATCGGTGTAAATACAAGATGAACATTGTCAAGAGCTCATGCTAAAATCCGCGGCCTATGAGCGAACAAACAACTATTTCACAAGGTGTGCGTTTTCAGACGGTCGAATCTGGCTATCAAGACCAACGCATCGACAATTATTTACTTGCGCAGCTAAAAGGCGTACCCAAGTCGTTGGTGTACCGCATTTTGCGCAAAGGCGAAGTGCGGGTAAATAAAAAACGCGTCAAACCTGAATATAAACTTCAGGTTGGCGATGTTATTCGTATTCCGCCGGTGCGGGTGGCTGAGTCGAATCCGTTACCATCCGCGAACCTTGATCAAGTGCAGGCCTTACAGCACCAAATTTTGTACGAAGACGACGTGTTGATGGTAATGAACAAGCCTGCTGGCTTGGCTGTACATGGCGGCTCGGGGCTGCAATTTGGATTAATTGAAAGTTTACGTGCACTGCGACCTGATGCGAAACAAATGGAACTAGTCCATCGCCTGGACCGTGAAACCAGTGGTTGTATTTTGATTGCTAAGCGGCGTTCAGCGCTGCGTAGTTTGCACGAACAATTACGCAGTAAAACAATGGACAAGCAGTACCTTGCACTCGTGCGTGGGCATTGGCAAAAGCATGTAAAATTGATTGCCGCACCGTTACTGAAAAATACGCTGAAGTCGGGTGAGCGGGTGGTACGCGTGGATGCTGAAGGTAAACCGTCGGAAACACGATTCCGAATTGTCGAACAGTTTACTCAATGCACACTAGTTGAAGCCGCACCAATTACTGGTAGAACTCACCAGATACGGGTGCATGCGTTGCATGCAGGACATCCGATTGCCGGTGATCCGAAGTACGGTGACAGCGAGTTTGATCTGGCGATGCAACAAGTTGGCTTGAATCGTTTGTTTTTACACGCACACAAACTCACATTTAAACATCCGCAAACTGGTAAAGATATTACGGTGAATGCACCGCTTGATGAAGCCTTGCGAAATACTTTGAAAAAGTTAGGTGGACGGCAGTTTATATGAAGTATCCACTGGTTATTTTTGATTGGGATGGCACCTTGATGGATTCAGTGGGGCGTATTGTATCGTCAATGCAACGCACTGCGGCTATTTTACAGTTGCCGCAACCTTCGGTGACCGCGGTTCGTGAGATTATCGGCATCAGTTTAGAGCCGGCAATCGAGACCTTGTTTGGTCGCTTGTCGGCTGCGCAGTTCGAGCAATTTATGACAGTATACCGTCAGCAATACGTGCATGATGATATCACGCCTTCACCATTGTTTAATGGTGCTCGCAGTTTGTTGGAATCACTACGTGAACGTGGTTATACGCTGGCAGTGGCAACCGGTAAGGCACGTCATGGTTTAGAACGAGTTTGGGAAGAAGCCGACATTCGTCATTTATTCCACACCTCGCGCTGTGCGGATGAAACCGCATCTAAACCAAATCCAAAGATGCTATTGGACATTCTTGCCGAAACCGGCTTTAAAGCTGAACAGGCCGTGATGGTAGGCGACTCGGTACATGATATGCGGATGGCCGAAAATGCCAAGATGGCGCGTATTGGTGTAAGTTTCGGCGCCCATGATGCGGCTCGTTTGACTGGGCATCAACCGGTAGCGATTATTGACCAGCTCAGCGAATTGAATCATTACGTGTAACCCAAACACGGTAACTAGGAATCAAAGAGAAACCTATGAGCGTATCGATAGTATTAGCCTCGACATCACCGTTTCGTCGCGAATTGCTGAAAAAAGTGGTGCAAAATTTTACCGTTGCAGCGCCACTTGTGGATGAAACACCAGAGCCGAATGAATCGCCTGAGCAGTTAGTAGAACGCTTGGCTGTTGCCAAGGCCAAAGCACTAGCAAAAGAATATCCAGCGCACGTTTTAGTTGGCTCTGATCAAGTTGCGGTAGTTGATGACGTTATTTTGGGTAAACCTGGCTCCACTGAAAAGGCACAACAGCAACTGCAAGCGATGCGTGGTAAAACGGTAACATTTTTGACTGGTTTAGCCGTGTACAATAGTGCTGAAGATAAGTTGCAAGCTGCGGTGGAACCGTTTTATGTCACGTTTCGTGATATCACTGACGCAGAAATTGAAGCCTACGTGCAACGTGAGCAACCGCTTAACTGCGCGGGGAGTTTTAAAAGTGAAGCCCTCGGTATTAGTTTATTTTCAAGGTTACATGGCGATGATCCAAACACGTTAGTGGGGTTACCGTTAATTCGGTTGCTAGCAATGTTACGGAACTGGGGAATTAATCCGCTACTGGACGAAAACAGCGAGCAAAGCCAATAAAACCACTTGTGTTCAGTCTCTTAATCCTTTAACATTCGCGCCCTATGCAGAAGGTTCGAGTACCGATTACGGTAGATCCGGTTAAAAGTGCCGGCAAGCAATTGACTTATATCGGATTAGTTCCGGGGAAGTCGCTTGTTCGTTTGCAAGAGCTGTTAGTGGAAGCATGTCCTGATATTGATGTATCACTTAGCTTTGATACAGATGAGCAGGGCATTAAACGCATTCGTGGCGAAGCACAGGTTACTGTGCAGGCAAGTTGCGAGCGCTGTGGCGACCCGATGACAGTTCCGTTACAGAGCACATTTATTTATGCTCCGTTAACGCGAAGACAAACGGCCACCGATATGCCAGAGGAATACGAACCGATTGAGCTGGATGAACTTGGCGAAGTTAATCTGCATGCACTAGTAGAAGATGAGCTGATATTGGCGATGCCAGTGGTGGTTAAACACGACGAGCGCGAATGTCGGGTAGATAGTAATGCAATGCAATGGGGTGTCATTGATGATACACCGGAAACAAAGGATAATCCTTTTGCGGTATTGCAAGAATTAAAGCGTAAATAAACTTAGGAGATAGCGTAAATGGCTGTACAACAGAATCGGAAAAGTCGTTCTAAGCGCGACATGCGTCGTTCTCACGATGCACTGAGCGGCCCTACACTGTCGGTTGATTCTACCTCTGGTGAAACGCACCGTCGTCACCATGTAACAGCTGATGGTTTCTATAAAGGCCGTAAAGTAATTAACAAGTAACCAGCACTGGAAGTGAGGCAATGGCCACACTGACAACTCTGGCACTTGACGCAATGGGGGGCGATCATGGCCCCTCAATTGTTATAGACGCCCTGCAAAGGGCGTTAGATGCATTTCCTGACGTGCAGTTCATGCTCGTTGGCGACGAAGAAGAACTTCTTCCTCTACTTAGCCAAGCTAAGTTAGCTAAGCATTCCCGTATTACCTTAAAACACGCGAGTCAAACCGTCACAATGACGGATAAACCGGGCTATTCGTTGCGCGCGAAACCAGATTCATCGATGCGTGTTGCGCTTGAGCTTGTTGCGGCAGAAGAAGCTGCAGCTTGTGTCAGTGCGGGAAATACCGGGGCGCTCATGACCAAAGCGTATTTCACCCTCAAAACGTTACCCGGTGTATTACGTCCGGCACTCATGTCGGCTATTCCGCAACAACAGGGCGGTTCGGCATTTGTTCTCGATCTTGGCGCAAACCCAGTATGTGATTCGGATACCTTATTTCAATTCGGCGTGATGGGCTCTGTTGCGGCGCAAGAAGTATTGGGGATTGCGAAACCACGAGTGGCTTTGCTGAACATGGGCGAAGAAGAAATTAAAGGCAACGATGCCGTCAAAGCAACTGCCGCCTTGCTCCAGCAGTCGAAACAAATCAATTATATTGGCTTTATTGAAGGCGATGATTTATTCGCTGGCAAAGCCGACGTTATTGTTTGCGATGGTTTTGTTGGCAATATCGCGCTCAAAAGTTGTGAAGGGTTAGCCGACCTGTTACTGAATAATATCAAAGCAAATATTCATGCCCATTGGATGACCCGATGGTTTGTGAAACTTTTCTATCAACGTTTACAACGCTCGTGGGATTGGCTGAAGCCCGACCACTACAACGGCGCGAGTTTGATAGGATTGCGTGGAGTAGTTATAAAAAGCCATGGCGATGCCAATGCACGAGCGTTTTTTAGTGCAATTGAGCAAGCTGTGGAAGAAACTCAACGCGATCTACCTACACGAATTCGTGACCGAGTAGAACAAGTTCTGTTAGAGCAGGAATAAACGTTATTATGCCATCAGTTATTGCAGGAACTGGCCATTATTTACCGGCTCAGCGCCTGACGAATACCATGCTAGAACAGCGTGTCGACACCAGCCATGATTGGATTGTTGAGCGTACCGGAATTCATGAGCGACGCATTGCGGAACCGACAGAAAATGCGGTAACCATGGGCGTGGCTGCGGCTCGCCAAGCATTGCAGTCAGCAAACATCAAAGCCGACGATCTCGATTTAATTATTGTTGCAACAACTTCAGGTGAGCGCGCTTTTCCAAGTGTTGCTTGCGAAATTCAAGCCGCGCTTACTGAAAATACGATGCCAGCGTTTGATGTCGCGGCGGCGTGTTCGGGTTTTATTTTTGCCTTAAGTGTTGCTGATCAATATATCCGTAACGGTATGTATGAAAAGGTATTGGTGATTGGAACCGACGTCTTGTCACGTTTGTGTCATCCGGATGATCGTAATACGCTCGTATTATTTGGTGATGGGGCTGGAGCTGTAGTGCTCGAAGCGAGTGACCGCGCGGGTATTATGTCAACGCATTTAAATAGTGCTGGGGAATTCGCTGATTTACTCGGCGTCAATCATTTGTCGCGTCATTCACCTGAGCAGCTCGGTGAAGCGTGGATGTACATGAAAGGCAACGAAGTATTTAAAGTTGCGGTGAGCAAACTCAGTGAGTTGGTGGTTGATACGTTAGCGGCCAATAACATGCAGGCGGCTGATCTTGATTGGCTCGTGCCACATCAAGCTAATTTGCGCATTATTAAAGCAACTGCAAAGAAGCTGAAAATGCCGATGGAGCAAGTTATTACCACGTTAGAATACACCGGCAATACGTCGGCAGCGTCGGTGCCGATAGCACTTGATGTTGCGATTCGTGATGGTCGTATTCAACGTGGACAAAAATTATTACTCGAAGCCTTTGGCGGTGGATTCGCCTGGGGCTCTGCACTGATCGATTATTAATAAGGAAGCATTCATGCGAGCTTATGTATTTCCAGGGCAAGGTTCACAAACCGTTGGTATGTTGGCAGACGTTGCCGCGGAGTATCCGGTCGTTGAAGAAACTTTCGCCCAAGCGAGCAAAGTATTAGGCTACGACTTGTGGCAGTTGGTGCAAGATGGACCAGCAGAACAACTGAATGAAACGCACCGTACGCAGCCTGCGTTACTAACTGCAAGTGTGGCATTGTATCGTGTGCTAGAGCAGGCTGGTGTACCAGCGCCTGAATGGATGGCTGGGCATAGCTTAGGTGAATACTCTGCGCTGGTTTGTGCCGGAGCATTAGCGTTTGAAGACGCTGTTGCGTTAGTTGCAAAGCGTGGTGAGTTTATGCAAAGCGCTGTACCTGCCGGCGTTGGCGCTATGGCTGCGATTATTGGCTTGGACGACAAATTAGTTGAGCAAGCTTGTGCCGAAGCGGCCGCTGACGAGGTAGTCTCGGCGGTGAATTATAACTCGCCAGGACAAGTGGTTATAGCTGGCCACAAAGCAGCCGTAGAACGTGCTGGCGATGCGTGTATTAAAGCTGGAGCAAAGCGAGCGTTACCATTACCGGTAAGCGTGCCGTCGCATTGTTCTTTGATGCAGCCTGCAGCCGAGCAACTCGCAGTAGAGCTTGGTAAGTTAACCGTCAATACACCACAAGTGCCAGTGGTAAATAATGTGGATGTTACAGCGCCGCGTGAAGCGTCCGAAATTCGGGATGCATTGGTACGTCAATTGTACTCACCGGTTCGCTGGACCGAAACCGTTCAGTATTTAGCGAGCCAGGGTGTGACAGAGATGTATGAAATTGGTCCAGGTAAAGTATTAACTGGGCTAACAAAGCGCATTGATAAAGCAATTCAAGGCGATGCCGTGAATACGGTCGACGCAATTGCAGCAAGGAAATAATATGACTGATTTAATGAATCTTGAAGGCCAAGTCGCTTTAGTTACCGGTGCGAGCCGCGGGATTGGTAAAGCGATTGCGCAACAGCTTGTTGCGCGTGGTGTAAAAGTAGTTGGCACTGCGACAACTGAAAGTGGTGCTCAGGCGATTAGTGATTACTTGGGTGTCAATGGCACTGGGTTCGCACTAAATGTCACTGACGAAGAAAGTGTCGCTGCGGTATTAAAGCATGTTGACGATACTTACGGACAACTCGATATTTTAGTGAATAATGCTGGTATCACCCGCGACAATTTGTTGATGCGCATGAAGGATGACGAGTGGGATAGTGTCATGGACACCAACCTTAAGTCGGTTTATCGTTTATGTAAGGGTGTGATGCGCGGCATGATGAAGCGTCGTCAAGGACGAATCATCAATATTTCATCGGTCGTGGGAACTACCGGTAATCCTGGGCAGACTAACTATTGTGCAGCCAAAGCTGGATTAGCAGGATTTACCAAAGCCTTAGCAAAGGAAATTGCGGCGCGCGGTATAACCGTGAACTGCGTTGCGCCAGGTTTTATCGATACTGATATGACCAAAGCGTTGACAGAAGATCAAAAACAAGCGATTTTTGCCAATATTCCGGCAGCACGCTTAGGACAACCTGATGAAATTGCGGCCGCTGTGGTGTTTTTAGCATCGCCAGGGGCAGCGTATATTACGGGCGAAACCATTCACGTTAATGGCGGAATGGCCATGGTATAAGTGGAATAGACGACAATATTTACCGAGGCTGACTAGCCAAGGGGTATGACCTGTCAAGGTTGGACCATTTTTTACTTTATTATTGTCGTCGCTTTCACTACACTAAGCCCAATTTTGAACTCATGACCTAAAATCAAGGGACATATATACAATGAGCACTATTGAAGAACGCGTTAAAAAAATCATCGTTGAACAACTAGGTGTTAAAGAAGAAGAAGTGAAACCAGAAGCTTCTTTTGAAAATGACCTAGGTGCAGATTCACTTGATATCGTAGAGTTAGTAATGGCTCTCGAAGAAGAATTTGAAACTGAGATTCCAGACGAAGAAGCTGAGAAAATCAGAACTGTTGAAGCAGCGATTGAGTACGTTAAAAACCACTCAAACGACTAAGCAGTGATAACGAGAAGGGCGGAATGAAAATTCCGCCCTTTTTTGTATGTGGTACAACGGTCAACCCCTTACCCAACCTAATCTAGATCGTGGCCTACAATTTGGCGACGGACACTTCACTACACTTGTTATTCGCCACGGCCAACTGGAATTTTGGCCGCGTCATTGGCAACGGTTAACGGAAGCGAGTCAACGCCTAGCGATGGCGATGCCTGTACGAGACCAAGTTGAAGAACTACTGGCATCCATTCGCCAACAACAGCCCAATTGCGTCGTGAAAATCATCATCACCCGTGGCTTTAGCAATCGTGGCTATGCACCATCACCTGCGGCACCTGTTAACTGGTATGTCACCACCGCCAGCTTGCCTGAATGGCAGCCGAACACTCTATTGGTTGACCAAGCTGAGTTGCAATTGGCTATGCAACCACGCCTTGCTGGCCTGAAGACGTTAAATCGTCTTGAACAAGTGTTGCTCGCTCAAGAACGTCTGGAACGTCACGTTGATGATTTAATTGTCTGCGATAATCACCTTCACATTGTAGAGGCGATCAGTAGCAATTTATTCTGGTATGATGGCGCTAACTGGCGGATTCCGCAGTTAAAAAACGCCGGCATCGCCGGCATTATGCAAGCAGAAATCTGTGCTGCGGTGCTGCCTAATGCGATACCCTCAATAGCGGTTTGGGACGATTTAGTATCGGCTGAACAGGCTTTTTTGTGTAATACTGTTTTAGGTCCACGCCCAATCGGTCAGATAGGCGCACGGCAATTACCGCAGCAAGTATTACCAGAGGTTGTTAACACGTGGTATTTAAACGTTTTATCCAAATCTTCTTGAGCTTAAGTATTGTTTTCGCTGGCGTTATTGCGACCGGATTATGGTATAGCTATCAGCAATTACAACAACCTTTAAATTTATCCCAGCCATTGGTATTTGAAGTCAAACGCGGCATGCACGCGCGTACGATTCTTGAGCAGCTTAATACGCAAGGTGCGGCGATTTCGGTTACGCCGGTTTATATTGCGAGTCGTGTATTTGATGTGCCGCAGCACTTGCAAGCGGGTTTTTACGAGATTCAGCCACAGGACAGTGTCGCCAACATTTGGCGTAAACTTCGTCAGGGCGAACAATACCTATTTCAGGTGACGTTAGTTGAGGGGCAAACGTTTGCGCAATGGTTGAAGATTCTTGCTAGTTCACAGTACCTCACACTAGCCGCAATGAACGCGGAGCAAGACACGATTACAAAGGCGTTAAACCAACGGTTAGGAACTACGCACCAATCGTTTGAGGGATTACTATTTCCCGATACTTATAAATATATGGCGGGTACTAAGGCCATGGAAATACTAGTGAAATCATACACGCGTATGGCCTCCGAACTGACAGAAATTTGGGCGCAACGAAGTCGAGATTTACCCTATGAAAAGCCTTACGAGTTGCTTATTATGGCTTCTATAATTGAAAAAGAGACAGGTATAGGTGGTGAGCGCAGTAAAGTGAGTTCGGTTTTCGTTAATCGCTTACGCAAAGGCATGCGTTTGCAGTCTGATCCGACAACAATTTATGGCATTGAGAATTTCGACGGCAATTTGACGCGCGCGCACTTGCGCGAGGTAACCGAATTTAATACCTATCGAATAAATGGGTTACCGCCAACGCCAATTGCCATGCCGAGTCGCGAGAGTCTGGTAGCTGCCGCGCACCCTGCTGAAACTGATTATTATTATTTTGTCGCGGATGGTTCTGGCGGGCATGTTTTTTCCAAAACGCTGGCGGAGCACAATCGCGCGGTGAATCGTTACCAAAGGAATCAAGGTTAATGCCACTGGGCAAATTTATTGTCATTGAAGGTCTAGAAGGCGCCGGCAAAAGTTCAGCAATTGCCAGTGTTGTTGCTCATTTGAATGCAAAAGGTATTGTGACTCAAACCGTTCGCGAGCCAGGCGGAACACCATTGGCAGAGGCGATTCGGGATCTGGTAAAGCAAGACTGGGAAGAGCGTTTAACTGCCGAAACTGAGCTTTTGCTAATGTACGCCAGCCGCGCTCAACTCGTCGAAAACGTGATAAAGCCAGCATTGAAGCAGGGCAAATGGGTCATTGCAGATCGTCACGACTTATCTTCACGGGCTTATCAGGGTGGTGGTCGCCAACTTGGTGATGAAAAACTTACCACGCTGAGACAATTGGTGCTTGGTAGTTTTGTGCCAGATTTGACGTTACTGTTGGATGTTGATCCGAAGCAAGGTTTGCAACGTGCGCGCGAGCGCGGCGAGCTTGATCGAATTGAACAAGAAGACCTAGCTTTTTTTGAGCGGACACGCGAGCGCTATCTAGAGATTGCGCAAACCGAGCCAAACATTTGTGTTGTTGATAGCAATCAGACCATGGCAGACGTGCACCGAGACTTATTGAATCAGCTTGAACAAAATTTGTTTCATGAGTATGGATAAAATATGAGTTTACCTTGGTTACGCGAACCGTGGCGGCAACTGGTCGCGGATTATAACAACCAACGCTTTGGTCATGCACATTGCCTGCCAAATCGAATCGGTTTAGGTGCGCCAACGTATACAGAAACTTTGGTTAAGTTTTTGCTGTGTATAGAGCCAAGCCAGCAAGCTTGTGGCAAATGTAAAAGCTGTTTGCTCATGGCAGCCGGAACTCATCCTGATTATTATGAAGTAGCGAGTGAGGATAATCGCGCTATTGGCGTTGATAAAATTCGCGAGTTAACGCAACAGTTGCAACAAACTGCGAGTCAGCACGGCAGCAAAGTGGCTTGGATTAAAGATGCGCAGCGTATGACGACAGAAGCCGCCAACGCATTGCTGAAAACTTTAGAAGAACCAAGCGCTAATACCTACTTAATCTTAAGCCCAGAGCGAACCAGTGATTTACTACCGACATTGCGCAGCCGAATGCGATTACATACGTTTTCTGAACCAAACCAAGCAACCACTCAAAGTTGGCTTACTCAGCAATTAGGACGCTCACTAACCGAAGCGGAGCGTGTGCGAAGCCAACAATTTCCGGGAGCGCCATTAACGGCCTTAGCAGCTTTGAAGGGTAACTTCGCTGATCCGGCGGATTTTGTTACGGAGCTCGCATCTGCCACAATTCAGAATAGGCCATGGCCGCAACCGAAAAAGGACGACGTACAACAGTGGCTGGAAGCGTCGTTGGCTTGGTTACAAGAGCTCATTCGTATTCGCCAACGCGTGGCACAACAACGCTTACATTATCCGCAGCTCACGCAGGTGGCGGAACAATGGCTGCAACGCGAGCAGATATCTGTTACAAGATTAAACGGTTGGCTGGCTTTATGTTACAATTTGCGCAAAATTACACGTGAACAGTCCGGCTTAAACCTACCATTATTATTACAACAACAGTGGTTACAATGGAAACAAAGACCGTAGCAGCTGACGCTGAAGCAGAGTTACCGAAAAAACGCATTGTGCTAGGAACTGAAGCGCAATTACGTCGCTATTATATGCCGTTTATTAAGGGCGGTGGATTATTTTTAACCACCGATGAACCGTTAAAAATTGGTGATGCATTCTTACTGGAAGTGCGTTTATTTGGCGAGCAAAACTCCGTTTTGGTGAAATGTAAAGTTGTCTGGTTAGCTCCCTCTAAGCCTGGCCGTCCCGAACAACAGGGCGTTGGTGTCCAATTTATAGATGATAAGGCCATGTTAAAGAACATGATTGAATCTAAGCTAGCCGCTATCGGCAACACTGGCACACCAACCGCCACGATGTAAGCAACCTTAAAGTTTGGAGTTGTTGTGTTTGTCGATTCCCACTGCCATCTTGATAAAATTGATTTAGCAAATTTTAACGGCGAGTTCGCGGCGATAGTCGAGGCCGCACGCGCTGCCAAAGTCGAGCACATGTTATGTATTGGTGTTACGCTCGATGACTTTCCCGCCATGCGTGAACTTGTTTCAGGCTATAGCGATATTAGTATTTCTTGTGGTGTGCATCCGCTGTATGTTGCCAAGCATCCGCTTGCGAAGCAGCAACTGAAAGAGTGGGCTGCTTTACCTGAAGTAGTAGCCATTGGTGAAACAGGCTTGGACTATTATTACGATCCAGAGAGTCGCCCAGTTCAACAAGAGAGCTTTGCTTTTCATATTGATCTTGCCAATGAGCTAGACAAGCCATTGATTATTCATACCCGTGATGCACGTGATGACACCATTGCGATGTTACGAGAAGGGCATGCTGATCGCTGCGGTGGTGTGTTGCATTGCTTCACCGAATCGTTAGAAATGGCGCAGCAAGCAATTGAGCAACTTGATTTTTATATTTCGATTTCTGGTATCGCATCATTTCGCAATGCGACTGAATTACGCGATGTGGTGAAAGCCTTGCCACTGGAGCGGCTGCTCATTGAAACAGATAGTCCATGGCTGGCTCCGGTACCCCATCGAGGTAAAGAAAACCAGCCGGCCTTTGTGACTGAAGTGGCAAAATGTGTCGCAGATGTGAAAGGTGTTAGCTTAGCTGAAGTAGCGGAAGTCACCACGCATAACTTTTATTCGTTATTCAAGCGAGTGCGAACATAAATTTGTACGTTTTTTACACAAAAAATTCGCATTTTTAAAATAACCATCTAAACTAAATCTTACCCTCGAAATTTATCGAGTTAGCGCACGGCTCAATCCCTTGAGCCATTCCCCTAAGCTCGGGACAACTTGGATTCGTCCCGAGCATTTTTTTGCCTGAAATTTAGTTAATAAAAACAAGTGATTAGCTTGATTTAACCGCGCCAGATAACCAGTAAAATCAAAATTGGACAGATAAATTTGACGTACCATGGCCAAATTTTCCAGAACCAAGTTTTGTCAATTTCTGGTGCGCCTTCTTGAAGTGCTTTCAACAAAAAGTGTTGGCGCAAAATCCAGGTGAGTAACAAACCAAATACAAGTGCTAACAATGGTTGCATGTAAACCGTTGTAAAAGTCACAACTGCACCAAATAAGCTAGAGAAGTTGTAAATAATAATGGCTGAGATTAGACCAATTGTTGCGCCAACTACCCAAACCATTTGTGAACGTGATTGACCTGTTTCTTCAACGAGTGCGTTTACCGGTGCTTCAAGCATAGAAATTGATGAAGTAATTGCTGCAATCACCATGAGCGCAAAAAAGGTTAAGCCAACCCATAACCCAGCTTGGCCCATGGATTCAAACATGGCTGGTAACACATTAAAAACTAACGTGTCGCTGGACAATAATTGGCCGGCCTGATCATAAATCACAACACCGAGCTCTTGTGCTGCGAACATCGCTGGCAGAATCAGTAGGCCTGCTAAAAAAGCAACGGAGGTATCTAAACCAGCAACCCAACCAGCGGTTTTAGGTAAATGCTCATCTTTTGACAGATAGGCGCCGTACGTCATCATGCAACAAACGCCGAGCGACAATGAGAAGAATGCTTGGCCCATGGCACGAATAACAAGATTGGGGTTGGTCACTTGCTCAAAGTCAGGGGTGAGATACATTTTTAAGCCATCAATGGCACCCGGCAGGGTGAGAATGTACAGCGCCATGGCAATCAAGAGTACAAATAATAATGGCATGAGGCGACGTGACCAGCGCTCAATACCATCGGTTACGCCAGAACGAACAACATGAATGGTGAGCACGAGGAACAACACCATCATGATCAAATTGCGTTCAACGCTGAATTCAGTTAACCAAGTTGCCGCGCTATGAAAGCCAAGTAATTCAGCCAATGGCGCAAACATAAAGGCTAAGAGCCAGCCGGAAACGATGCCATAAAAACTTAGAATAAGTGACAAGACAACGAGACCAACAATACCGGTGAAAGCACCAAAGCCGCGCCAAAACGGTTTTTCGCTTAACGAGCGCAAGGCTTCAACTGGGTTACGTTGCCGCATACGGCCGATGGTCAACTCGGCAACCAGCATAGGATAAGCGAGTAGGGCGACCATGAGTAAATAGACTAAAAGAAAGGCACCGCCGCCGTTTTGCGCAGCTTGTGTGGGAAAACCCCAAATGTTACCGACACCCACTGCGGAGCCTGCCGCAGCTAAAATAAAACCGATACGAGACGAAAAAGCGGGAGATTTAAGAGCCATATTTTTATTCTTGTTGTTCTGTGGTTGTTTTACTTACGCGGTGAGTTCACCACGTAAGTTAGTTTCAAGGAGATTACTTATTTCACGCTGCGATAAATTCTGTGACAACAAATAATGTAATTTTGTCAGTGCTGCTTCAATGGTCATATCGTGGCCACTTACGACACCAACTTGTGCAAGCGCGTTACCCGTTGCGTAACCGCCCATATTCACTTTGCCTTTAAAGCACTGCGTGCAATTGAGGACAACCGTACCTTGTTCGATAGCACGTTGTAAGCTAGCCAATAGTTGTGGGTCTTGCGGAGCATTACCGACCCCGTAACTTTGCATTATTAACGCTTTGACCGGTTGCTGGAGCATATTATCGAAAATTGCTGCCGAGATACCCGGATACAAGGTGACGACACCAATTGCTTGCGGCGTCACTGACGTGAGCCGAAGTGGTTCCCGACCATTTTCTTTTATAGTGCCAGCGTCCACGGTAATCTGAATCCCTGCCTTAAGCAACGGTGCGAAGTTAGGCGAGGCGAATGCATTAAAACCATTGGCATCAGCTTTAGTCGCTCGGTTACCGCGATAAAGCGTGTTATTAAAAAACAAGCTGACTTCATGAATAGGGTAATTTGCGGCAATATAGAGCGCGTTCAACAGGTTCGTTTGCCCATCGGAACGCAATGCCGCCAATGGAATTTGCGATCCCGTTATAATTACTGGTTTCGCTAAATTTTCAAACATGAACGACAAAGCTGAGGCCGTATAAGCCATGGTATCGGTACCATGTAAGATCACAAAACCATCGTAGTCGTTATAGTTATTCTGGATATCTTCAGCGATGTGTTGCCAGTCGGCAGGCGACATATCGGAGGAATCCATCAGCGGGTCATATTCGTGAATAGTAAATTCTGGCATTTCTTCCCGATAAAACTCGGGCATGCGTTTGACACATTCGGTTAAAAAGCCCGACACAGGGATGTAACCCTGTGTCGATTTTTGCATACCAATTGTTCCGCCTGTGTAGGCAACATAAATACGTTTTTTAGTCATGAATCACTGCAGTGGGCAAAGTTCGCACAGTGCATACACACCGTTCGGGTCGTTAAATTTATCCAGTAATTTAACTTCCTGCCACACGCGTTGCAATTCCATTTCGATTGGCGAGTGATTTTTTTCAAATACAGAAGCTGGTACCCATGCGCTCGCTTGACCGAATAAATCACGCATGAACTTGTCACGAGCTGACAAATCAGCTTCAATCACTTCAACGTCGTATTCAACGACATCAGCTTTTTGTGCCGCAGCTCGAATGGCATCGTCAAGCCCACCAAGTTGATCAACTAAACCAAATTGCTGTGCCTGACTGCCAGTCCATACACGACCTTGAGCCACTGCATGAACTTCGTCGTAAGTCATATCGCGACTATCAGCAACCATGCTCACAAAGTCACGGTAGAACTTCTCGATGCTCATTTGAACAACTTGTTTACCACCTTCATCTAAACCTCGCGTTACGTCGAGTACAGGCAGGTTAGTGGTGTGATAACCATCGTTATACACACCAATTTCAGCCAATGAATTCTCAAAGGTGAAGAACATACCGAACACGCCAATTGAACCCGTAATGGTTTCTGGAGCGGCCCAAATTTCATCGGCGCTTGCCGCAATCCAATAGCCACCGGATGCCGCAACACTACTCATAGATGCAATAACCGGCTTACCAGCTTTTTGTAACTCAAGCACTTCTTGACGAATTACTTCCGAGGCGAAGCCACTGCCACCTGGACTATCAATGCGTAACACTACAGCTTTAACTTGATCGTCTAAACGCGCTTTGCGTAATAGTTCAGCGGTACTATCACCACCAATCATGCCGGCTTTCTGGTGGCCGTCAACAATCACACCACGGGCAACGACTATGGCGATATTATCACGCTCTTTGGTCTCTTCTTCATATGCATGACCGTTGAGTGATTCCAAATAATCGTCATGATCAATCTGGCGCCAACTTTTTTCTTCATCATCAAGACCGGTTAAGGTGATCATTTCTTGGCGGAATTGTTCGCGTGAATACAAATCGGTGACAAGCCCTGTACCTACGGCCATTTGCGCGAAATCATTATTGTTTTCTGCAACAGTAGCTAAAAACTCATCCATCTCACCAGACAGCACACGTGGATCTAACTCGCGTAGGGCCGCGATATCAGTGACATAGGTTTGCCAAAGCTCATCGTACAGAACTTTGTTAGCTTCACGAGCTTCAGCAGACATGTCATTGCGCGTGTAAGGTTCTACAGCTGACTTATAGGCACCAACTTTAAAGACATGCGTGCTAACTTTCAGCTTCTCCAATAGCTCTTTGAAGTACAGACGATATGAACCGTAACCTTCAAACATCATCATGCCGAGCGGGTTTAAGTAGATTTTATCAGAGTGAGCGGCAATGTAGTACTGATCTTGACTGTATGCATCGGCATAAGTTACGACCGGCTTACCGCTTTCACGAAATGCGACAAGTGCCTCACCAAGCACGTTCATCTTGTTCAAACCGCCGCCAGTAAAGCGGCCGAGATTTAATTGAATCCCACTAATGCGCTCGTCTGTCGCTGCTTGCTCAATGGCTGTTACGGCATCGCTTAAAAGAACTTCTGCTGGCTGACCACTGCCGCCTAACATTTCATCAAAGAAAGCATCGACTGGGTCTACCCAGGTTTTTTCTTCAACCAAGGCTCCATTGAGGTTTAACACCAGCACACCGTTCTCAGGAACTTGAATTGGCTCTTCTTCAGCGGCAAATAGACCGATGAAAATCAATAAAATTAAGAAGAAAACGATATTCACAATGATTTTGCGAATGACGTTGATGAGACTAAAGAGTTTTTTGAAGACTGAAGCGATCCCGCTCATATAAAACAATCCCAAATTAAGTAACGATGCAAGGAGATTACCGCAGAAATCACTGAGAAACTAGTAAGACAATGTAACAGAGCGTGATCATTTGCTAAGCTATCGAAACCTTTGACGCGATAGTCAAATCTCACCTTTTGAGGATGTTATGCAGGCATTAGAACTTTTAACAACACGCTCTTCTATGCCACGGTTAATCGAGCCTGGCCCTAGTGATGCACAATTTCAATTAATGTTACAAGCAGCAGCGCGCGCACCTGACCATATGGCATTGATGCCGTATCACTTCATTGTATTTAAAGATGAGCAACGGCAGCAATTAGGCGAGATATTTCAACGAGCCGCCGCCGCGCAGGGGCAAGCCGAAGCGCAATGTGTTCAGGCAAGTCAGTTGCCGTTACGTGCGCCCATGCTAATTGCCGTAGCAATGAAATATCAAGCGCATGAAAAAGTACCGCGCGATGAACAATTTGCCAGTGCTGCTTGCGCAACTTTGTTACTACAACAAGCTGCATTTGCGCAGGGCTTAGGTGCTATTTGGCGCACTGGATGGTTGGCCGAATCGGATTTTGTAAAAGCGGAGCTTGGCCTGCGTGAAGAAGATGCCATCGTTGGTTTCTTGTATGTCGGAACACCCGCGGTGCCAACGCCGATCAAACCAAACAAAGAGCTGGCTGATAAAGTTCAATATTGGGCTTAGGGAAGTCCTCGGTTTGGCGTTTTAACACAGTGCAAACAAAACTAAAAAACCAGCCGCAACGGCTGGTTTTTATGTAGCGGGATTGATTGACTTCGCTATTTAGAAGTCAGCAGTTTTTGGTGCTCGTGGGAACGGGATTACATCGCGGATGTTGCCCATACCGGTTACATAGGTGACCAAGCGCTCAAAACCTAACCCGAAACCTGCGTGTGGCACGGTACCGTAACGACGTAAATCGCGGTACCAACCGTAATCTTCGGTTGGCAAGCCAAGCTCGTGCATACGTGCATCTAAGCGCTCTAAACGTTCTTCACGCGCACTACCACCGATGATTTCACCAATGCCTGGCGCCAACACGTCCATTGCTGCGACCGTTTTACCGTCGTCGTTTTGACGCATGTAGAAGGCTTTAATGTCTTTCGGATAGTTTTTCAGCACAACCGGCGCACCAACATGCTCTTCAGCGAGGTAACGCTCGTGCTCAGACTGCAAATCCATACCCCATTCAACCGGGTATTCGAATTTCTTGCCGCAGTTTTGCAAGATTTCCACAGCATCCGTGTAATCCATGTGCACAAACTTGTTGCTGACCACATGATTGAGGCGATCTAACACGCCTTTATCCACACGCTGTTGGAAAAATGCCATATCGTCGGCGCGTTCTTTGAGAACGGCATTGATACAGTATTTCAGCATGTCTTCGGCTAAGTAGGCGATATCATTTAAGTCAGCAAATGCGACTTCAGGTTCCACCATCCAAAACTCAGCCAAGTGGCGACTTGTATTGGAATTCTCAGCACGGAAGGTCGGACCAAAGGTGTAAATTTTGGAAAGTGCACAAGCGTAAGTTTCACCATTCAACTGGCCTGAAACCGTTAAAAAGGCTTCTTTACCAAAAAAGTCTTTGCTGAAATCGATACCGCCATTATCTGTGTGCGGCAGGTTCATTAAATCCAGCGTGGATACGCGGAACATTTCACCTGCGCCCTCAGCGTCTGATGCTGTAATAATTGGGGTTGCGACCCACAAATACCCACGCTCATGGAAGAAGCGATGCAGCGCTTGCGATAAACAGTTACGCACTCGCATAACGGCACCAGTAATATTGGTACGCGGGCGCAAATGCGCGAATTCACGCAGATATTCCATTGAATGTGGTTTCGGCGACATCGGATAGGTGTCAGGATCCTCAACAAAGCCAAACACATGAACTGCTGTCGCTTGGATCTCGAAGTTTTGACCTTTGCCAGCGTTTTCAGCAACCACGCCGGTGACAGCAACACTGCAACCTGTGGTTAGTTTGAGAACCTCATTGTCATAATTATCGAGATTATTCGGTACGACCGCCTGAATAGCGTCAAAACACGAACCATCATGCACGTTGATAAATGAAATGCCTGCTTTTGAATCGCGACGGGTACGAACCCAACCGCGTACAGTTACTTCATCACCAACGGCAACTTTTCCCGATAAAACATCGACAATTGTAGCGAAGGACATGGGCCTACAAACTCCGTTAGTTAAGGTATAAGAATAAAATAGGCTGATATGTTACCTTGCTTTGCGCCAGACTCAAGAGAAAATCACACTGAAGCCGCCAGTAAACACATGGTTTGGGTTATTTTACTGAGTTGATCGGGACGAATGACAAATGGTGGCATGACATAAATTAATTTCCCAAACGGCCGTATCCACACATCGTGTTGCACGCAAAGTCGCTGTGCTTCGGCAACGTTGACGGAGTGCTTCATCTCAATGACGCCAATAGCCCCAAAACATCGAACATCGGCAACGTTTGGTAATTGTTGTGCCGGTTTCAGTTCAGCCTGTAGTTGTACGTGAATATCAGCAACACGCTGTTGCCAAGCACTATCAAGCAATAAATCAATACTCGCACAGGCAATTGCGCAGGCCAGTGGATTACCCATAAAGGTTGGTCCATGCATAAACGCACCGCCGGCAGGGCCCTGGCTGATGGTGTCGGCAACTTCATCACGACACAGTACAGCTGCTTGGGTCAGATAACCGCCAGTTAATGCTTTGCCCAAACACATAATATCTGGTGTGATGTTGGCGTGATTGCAGGCAAATAATTCGCCGGTGCGACCAAATCCTGTAGCAATTTCATCGGCGATTAATAACACGTTATGTTGATCGCAAAGTTGGCGTGCTCCACGCAGGTATTCAGGGTGATAAAAACGCATCCCCCCAGCACCTTGCACGATGGGCTCAAGAATTAATGCGGCGAGTTCATGTTGATGCTGCTCTAAAAGCTGTGCTAGTGACGCTAAGTGCTTGGCATGCCATGATTGTGTTGGCGTGATGTCAGGGACAGGGGCGAACAATTGCTCACGTAAACTTCCTTTAAATAGACTATGCATGCCGTTAACCGGATCGCAGACCGACATAGCGGCGAAGGTATCGCCGTGATAACCACCGCGGATGGTCGCCATTTTATTCTTGTTCGGTCGATCGCGACTAAACCAATATTGCACGGCCATTTTAATGGCGACTTCAATGGAAACAGAGCCTGAATCGGCGAGAAATACACGATTTAATCCCGCAGGCGTTAGCTCTACCAGCTTCTGTGATAACCGAATTGCTGGTTCATGCGTAATACCGCCAAACATGACATGACTCATTTTTGCCAGTTGCTCAGTTGCCGCTTGGTTGAGTTGTGGGTGGTTATAGCCATGAATGGCGGCCCACCAAGACGACATACCGTCAATCAATCGCGTACCATCATTAAGGATTAATTCACAGCCTTCAGCGGCAACAACCGGATACACCGGCAGCGGTTCATTAAAGGAAGTGTAGGGGTGCCAGATGTGTTGGCGATCAAACTGCAAGTCGCTATTTGTAATCATTGATTAAATAATAACCGATTGTAATTATATCAAGCCGAATAAAGTTGACAGTCTAGGTAAACTCCGTACCCTGTGCAATATCAAATTACTCTCATTAAACGATATACCAAGGATCAACTTATGTCGGCTGTCATCCGCCATGACTGGCAACTCAATGAAATCGAGGCACTTTTCGCACTTCCGTTTAACGATTTGCTGTTTCAAGCGCAACAAGTTCATCGTGCTAACTTCGATGCCAACGCTGTGCAAGTAAGTACCTTGCTATCGATTAAAACTGGCGCTTGCCCAGAAGACTGCAAATATTGCCCACAGAGTGCGCATTATCGAACTGACGTTGATAAAGAGCGCTTAATGGCGGTCGAAAAAGTTCTCGAAGAAGCGCGTGCAGCGAAAGCGCAGGGGGCTAGTCGCTTCTGCATGGGGGCCGCCTGGCGTAATCCAAAAGATCGCGATATGCCGTATGTGATTGAAATGGTTAAAGGCGTGAAAGAGCTTGGTTTAGAAACTTGTATGACATTAGGTATGTTGAGTCCGCAACAGGCTCAAGCTCTAAAACAAGCTGGTCTCGATTATTACAACCACAACCTCGATACATCACCTGAATTTTATGGCGAAATTATCTCCACGCGTACCTACGCGGATAGGCTTTCGACACTACAAAATGTACGCGATGCGGGCATGAAGGTATGTGCTGGCGGTATTGTTGGTATGGGCGAAAGCCGTCGCGATCGCGCGAGTTTGTTGGCACAACTAGCCAATTTACCGCAACACCCAGAGAGTGTTCCAGTGAATATGTTGGTGAAAGTGCAGGGCACACCATTCGCTGAACTTGATGATCTTGATCCGTTTGAGTTTGTACGAACAATCGCCGTTGCGAGAATCTTAATGCCGCAAAGCTTCGTGCGCTTGTCAGCTGGCCGAGAATCTATGAATGACCAGTTACAAGCGTTATGTTTTATGGCAGGTGCCAACTCTATATTCTACGGCGAACGTTTGCTGACCACTGCCAACCCAGAAACCAATCGTGACCTCGCTTTGTTTGAGCGTTTAGGCTTAAAGCCGCTTGCACATGAAGATTATAGTGATGATGTACATGAAGCGGTGATTTCTGATGCGGTAGCCGAACAACAGCAACCGGTACGCTACTACGAAGTGAGTTGATTCGAAACGCTTTTATTATGCAAATAACCCATGAATTGTCAGCCCAATTAGAACAATTGCGTCAGCAACATCGCTATCGCACGCTGGTGCAACGTCAAGCACAACACCTGCAGTTTGGCAGTAATGACTATTTAGGGCTGTCGATGCATCCGCGCGTAAAGGCTGCATACGCTGAAGGTGTTCAACAATATGGTGCAAGTAGCGGTGCATCGCCATTGGTGAGCGGCTATCAGGCCCCTCATGCTTATTTGCGCCAGCAACTCGCGCAATGGTTAGAACGTGAAGACGCATTATTGTTTAGTAGTGGGTTTGCGGCGAATCAAAGTACGTTACAAACGCTTGGTAGTCAGTATCAGCGCATTGTCTTGGACAAGTTAAGTCATGCGTCGTTAATCGATGGCGTCCGGCACTTTAAGCACTGGAAACGGTTTCGCCATAACGATGTTGCGCATGCTCAAGAGCTCTTGTTGCCAAACGTGGCGAATCTATTAGTGACCGAGAGTGTGTTTAGTATGGATGGTGACCATGCGCCCCTTAACCAGCTCGCTGAGTTGCCGGCCGATGTCTGGATAGATGATGCGCATAGTATCGGTATAAGCGGTGAAAGTGGGCGTGGCGCTGGCGCCACGTTGTCAGCGGCACAAGCACCGTTATTAACGATAACCTTCGGCAAGGGCTTGGGTGTTATGGGCGCTGCAATTGTCGGTTCATCGGTGATGACGGATTACCTCATGAATCAGGCGCGTGATTTTATCTATTCGACTGCTATGCCTGCGGCTCAAGCGCAGGCAGTCAGTGCTTCGATTAATGTGGTGCAGAGCGCTGAAGGTGAGTCTTTAAGACAGCGTTTACGTGACAATATTCAGTATTTTCGTGAGCAATGCGTTGCGCAAGGTTTACCCATTGGTGCGAATCAACATGCTATCCAAACGCTCATTCTCGGCTCGGAGGAGCGGGTAATTGCCTGGGGGCAATCACTCAGAGCACTCAACATTTACTGCGGGATTATTCGTCCACCAACCGTACCACAAGGCAGTTCAAGGCTGCGCATAACGGTTACCGCTGCCCACAGTACCGCCGACATTGATGCATTAGTGACAGCGTTAATAATCACGCGAGATTTGGTTGAAAAGGCTAACGTTACCGCATGAGAGCGATACAAGAGGTGTTGAAGCAACAACATAAAGTAGCAATCGCGTCGCATTTTAGCCGTGCGGCGCAGAGTTATGAACATCACAACTTATTGCAACGCTGGTGTGCGGCACGATTAATCGAATGGTTACCGGCGGCTACTGGACTGACTGCAGATATTGGCTGCGGACCAGCGGTAAATACTGAGGCATTGCTGGCGCGAACGAAACATTACATTGGTATCGACATTGCTAGCGGCATGTTAGCTAAAGCGCAACGTAACTATCCGAATCAAAGTTGGTTGCGTGCTGATCTCGAAGCACTACCATTTGCAGCGGCTAGTATTAATACGCTGTATGCGAACTTAGCGGTGCAATGGGCCGATGATTTAACAGCGACTTTGAACCACTGGCTGAGTGTGTTGCGTCCGTCGGGAACAGTTGTGATAAGCACAATTCTTGCTGGTTCACTGACACCATTAGCGGATTGTTTTCAGCAATATACCGGTGCACCGCGGCATAATCACTTTTATTCGGCCAGTACTCTGCAGCAGATTTTAAGCAACGTGAGTGGGGCAACGGTACAATTTGAGGTTGAACAGATCACCATTCCTTATCTAACCGTGCGAGCCATGCTCTACGACCTCAAAGGAATCGGGGCGAACTATCAACAACAGCGCCAACAACCACTAACGCGAAGCCAGTTAGCTTGCGTCGAAGCTGCGATGGAATCGCATCGGGATAGAACGGGAAATCTACCGTTGCACTGGGTGGTGGGTTTTATTAAGTTAACAAAAGATTAAGTATGGTTGCATAAATGGAAACTCAAATCCAGCCGCCGCTGTTTATAACGGGTACTGACACCGATGCCGGGAAAACTACATGTGCTGTGGCCTTGATACATGCTTTACGTGGCTCTGGCTGGCGTGTCCGACCCTATAAACCGGTGGCGGCTGGCGCTGAATTGGTTGATGGACAGCTACGCAATAGCGATGCCTTAAAATTGATGCGGGCATGCGCTATTGATGTAACCCATGACAGCTATCTGCAGGTAAATCCTTATTGCTTCGCTCCACCAATTGCACCGCACATTGCCGCTGCACAAGTGGGGGGAGAACCGAGTGTTGCTGGTATTGTCGAAAAGATAACCATGACACCCCTCGAAGCCAATGAATTGCTTGTTATCGAAGGGGCTGGCGGTTGGTTGGTTCCACTTAATAGTAACGAATCGTTAGCCGATGTCGCCGAACAACTGCAAACTCAAGTTATTTTGGTGATTGGCATGAAATTAGGTTGTTTAAGCCATGCGCTGTTAACCGCGGAGGCGATTACCCGACGCGGATTGAATATAGTTGGCTGGATTGCAAATCAACCGCAGCCAACAACAATGGCGTGTTACGAAGAAAACTTAGCGACCTTGCAACACTTGCTGAAAGCACCATGTTTAGGTGTCGTGCCATTTCTTCCGCATGCAGATGAGACGGCATTAGCACAATATCTTGATGTAGAAAGGTTACCGTTGTAACCAACGAGAACAGTCTTGTGCAGGCGCAAGTGAGTGTTTTTCGCCGGCTAGAAAGACATAACCATTCGCGTTGCCATGGTACTGCATATTGGTCCCAATAATACGCAGATAGCTACCTTCTGGAATCGCAATAATCGGCGTTTCAGGTGCCAACGCCATGAACTCAGCAAGGCGCTGGTCTCGCGTTTCACCATGAAAACCAGGCGGTTGATAATCGGTGTAATGCGGGTTTAACTGCACGGGTATCAGTTGTAGCGCGTTGAAAGAAGGTGGCTCAACAATGGGCATGTCATTCGTGGTGCGAATACTTAAGCCTGCAATGTTAGAGCCAGCACTCCAACCCACGTAAGGCACGCCTGACTGCACCGCGGCTTGAATGGGGGCAATTAGCTGGTTTTGGTAGAGCTTAGAAAGAAGCTGAAAGGTATTTCCGCCCCCCACCATGATCGCTTCTGCGTTGTTGATAGCGGCAACCGGATCCGATTCCGATTCAATGCCGTATACCTCAATACCAGCCGGAGACAAAGCGATGCGTACCTTTTCGGTGTAGTCGGCGTTTGAAAAACCTACGCCGGCGTACGGAATAAATAAAATACGGCGCTTGCCGCAATGTTCAGCGATTGGCGTGATACAAGGCGCGAGATAATCGCTATCGCCAGCTCGTGAACTGCTGAGTAACAAAATTTGAGCATCGGCCATTGATTTTTCTCCTCGTGTAGGCGGGCAATGGATGCAAAGGCAGTAGGGTACCAAAATAGTTCTTAAAAAACATTCCAAAAGCCTTGTATTTAAAGGCTAACGCCCTTATAAATCGGGTATCCGTTGAAGTCATTGTGAGGTTACAGAAAATGTTGCGGATCGTTTTGTTTTTAGCAACGAACTTAGCAATTTTATTGGTATTAGGCGTGGTGATGAATCTCGTGCTTCCAGCATTGGGTGTCGAACCGACGCAATACCAAGGGTTATTTATTTTCGCAGCGCTATTTGGGTTTGGTGGTGCGTTTATCTCTCTGGCTATGTCGAAATGGCTGGCGAAGCGGTCTGTTGGCGCACAGGTCATTAATCAACCGCGCAATAGCACCGAACAATGGCTAGTGAATACCATTGCTGCGCAAGCGCGAAAAGCGGGTATTCCAATGCCTGAAGTGGCGATTTATGACTCGCCGGAGCCGAATGCCTTTGCTACTGGTGCAAGTAAAAAGAGCTCGCTTGTAGCTGTGAGTACTGGTCTATTACGTTCGATGACGCAAGACGAAGTAGAGGCGGTATTGGCGCATGAGGTGAGCCATATTGCTAATGGTGATATGGTCACCTTGACTCTTATCCAGGGCGTGGTGAACACCTTTGTTATCTTTTTTGCGCGAGTGATTGCCGGAGTTATTGATAACGCGACGCGTAGCAATTCGCAAAATGGTCAAGGCCTTGGTGGTCTTGCCTATTTTGGCATCGTGATGGTGCTCGAATTGGTATTCGGTATTCTCGCAAGCATCATTGTGATGTGGTTTTCACGTCAACGAGAGTTCCGCGCTGATGCCGGTTCAGCGGGTATCGTCGGTAAGCAGAAAATGATTGCCGCATTGCGGCGTTTACAAGGTGCGCAGGAATCAACGCTTGATGGCTCCATGATGGCCTTTGGTATTCAAAGTAAACGCAGCTTTAGTGAGTTGTTTATGAGTCACCCGCCGTTAGCGAAACGGATTCGAGCGCTGGAAAATTTATAATAATTTAAGGAAAGTCATGACTAATTGGAGTGCCCGTAGCTGGCGGGATAAAGCCATTCAGCAACAACCTAACTATGCTTCAAAGCCGGCATTGCAGCAGGTTGAGCAACAATTGAAAACCTTCCCACCGTTGGTATTTGCGGAAGAAATTCGTGCGTTGCGGAGCCAATTGGGACGCGTTAGTCAAGGTCATGGCTTTTTGTTGCAAGGTGGCGATTGTGCTGAAACCTTCAGTGATTTTACCGCACCTAAAATTCGTGACACCTTTAAGGTTATTCTACAAATGGCGGTGGTGCTAACCTTTGCTGGATCTTGTCCGGTGACTAAGGTCGCTCGAATGGCTGGTCAGTACGCTAAACCACGTTCGAGCGATTTTGAAACGGTGGATGGCATCGCTCTGCCTAGTTATCGTGGTGACATTATCAATGGTGCGGATTTCACGGTTGAAGCACGTGAACCGGATCCGCAACGTATGATTAATGCCTACCATCACTCAGCTGCGACGTTGAATTTACTGCGCGCGTTCGCTCAAGGTGGTTTGGCTGACCTCCATAAAGTGCATAAGTGGAACATGAGCTTTGTTGAAGCGAATCCGCTGAAAGAGCAATACTTGCGTGTTGCGGAACAAATTCAATCGGCATTGAAGTTTATGGAAGTGCTTGGTATCAACGCGGAAAGCAATGCAACAATCCATGAAACCCAACTTTTCACCTCGCACGAGGCGCTGTTACTTCCCTACGAAGAGGCACTGACCCGCACCGATACATTAACGGGCTTACCTTACGACTGCTCGGCGCATATGGTTTGGATCGGCGAACGTACGCGTCAAATTGACCATGCACACGTGGAGTTTATGCGCGGTATTCATAACCCTCTTGGTGTGAAAATTGGGCCAACAACGCATCCTGATGATGTGATTCGGCTATTGGATGTGTTGAACCCAAGCAATGAAGCAGGGCGCATGACGTTGATTACGCGAATGGGCGCAAATACCTTGGCTGATGCGCTGCCGGCAATTGTGCGACGCGTTAAAGCTGAAGGACGTCATGTGGTTTGGTCAAGCGATCCGATGCATGGTAATACCGTAAAAGCAGAAAACGGATTGAAAACACGTAACTTTGATGCGATTCATCAAGAGTTACGCCAGTTCTTTGCCGTACACCAAGCCGAAGGCACGTACCCTGGTGGTGTTCATTTGGAAATGACCGGCGAAGATGTCACTGAATGTACCGGTGGTGCTTACCAGATCAGCGAACATGATCTAACCCAACGCTATCGTACACAATGTGATCCTCGCTTGAACGCCGATCAAGTGTTAGAATTAGCGTTTCTTGTTGCTGAGTCGTTGAAAGAAGCACGACAAGGCCGCGGTTAACTCTGACATTTTCGAGGTTTAGTGGTATATGTCACACTCTGTTGAGCAGTTTTTTGACAATTTATGGAATGATTACATCAAGTTAACGCCTTCGGCTGCAAAAGTACATCAAGTACTCGGTCAAGGTCGTTCGATCATTAACGATCACGTTGCATTTCGTACCTTCAATATAGCGCCAGTACGCTTGGAAACGCTTGCAAAGCATTTTGAAGCAATGGGCTATAAAGCGTGTGGCGATTATGCTTTTGAAGCGAAGAAGCTGGTTGCGAAGCACTTTGAGCACGCTGACCCGCAATTACCAAAAATCTTTATCTCTGAATTATTGGTTGAAGAGTTTTCGCCGGAATTACAGCGAATTGTAAAGTCATTGGTTGCACAGATTGATGCCGCAGAAGTCGCCAAACCAGAGTTTTTGTACTCAGGCGCACATTGGCAAATTAGCAGCACCGATTATGAGCAGTTACTTGAAGAAAGTGAGTATGCAGCCTGGATGGCAGCGTTTGGTTTCCGTGCCAATCACTTTACCGTCAACGTCAATGAATTGCCGGATTATGAATCGTTGGAGCAGGTGAACGAGACTTTGAAACAAGCAGGTTTTCGCTTGAACACCTCAGGTGGTGAAATCAAAGGTTCACGCGATGTTTTCTTAGAACAGTCGTCAACCATGGCTGATCACACACCAGTGCGTTTCAGTGATATGGAAAAAGTTGTTCCAAGCTGTTTCTATGAGTTTGCGAAACGTTATGAAGTTGCACCGAATCAGCTATACACTGGCTTTGTGGCGGCTTCAGCGGATAAAATTTTCGAAAGCACCAACGCACGCAGTGATGCGCGCACTGATGCTCAAGAGCAAGACGGCAACGTTTAGAAGCGGTGCCGTTCGAGATTGGTTTCAGCAAGAATTTTCGCGGCAATCTCTTCCACAGAAAATCGGGTAGAGTCGAGAAAAGGAATCGCTTCGCGGCGGTACATTTTCTCGACCTCCTGCAATTCAAAACGACACTGTTGCATAGATGCGTAGCGACTACCTTCCCGGCGCTTACTACGAATTTCATGTAAACGCTGCGGATCAAGTGTTAACCCATAGATTTTATGGCGAAACGGCTTAAGTACCTTAGGTAATTGCAAGTTTTCCATATTATCGTCTTCAGTGAGCGGGTAATTGGCCGCTTTAATACCATAATGCAGAGCCAAATAGAGGCTTGTAGGCGTTTTCCCGGTACGTGAAACACCAAGCAGAATAATATCGGCTTCGTCATAGTCTGAAATATTACTGCCGTCATCGTTGGCCAGCGTATAATTCACCGCATCAATACGAAAATCATAATTATCACGTACGTCATTATTTTCTTGAATACCGTGAGTCCGATGGGTTTTGGGCTGCGCGGCCATATTCAGTTCTTTACTCAATGGCGCGACAAAGTAATCGAGAAAGTCATAGCAACTGCCTTTTGATGAGGTAATGACGCGCTTAATATCGATGCTGACAAAGGTATGGAAGATAATCGGACGCTCTCCAGACTCTTGATATGCTTGGTTTATTTTATTAACCGCAAGTTCAGCTTTTTCAATGGTATCGATAAACGCGAGTGTTTTATGGATAACTTTTAGCGGAAACATCGACAGCATTGCTTTCCCAAATGCTTCAGCGGTAAGGGCTGTACCATCAGAAATATAAAAAATTGTGCGCATCTTGGCAGTAATCCTTGCAGATAAAAGTGGATAAGATGTTAACTTGTGACGCCCCAATGTGTAAAATACATTGCCATCCGGGCAGTCAATTAACTGACTGTGTCACGCTAAAACTCCACGAGGAACTCAACGTGCAGAATAACGTTCAAGATTATGTGCTTTGGTATGATCAATTAGGGATGAATGATGTTGGCCGTGTTGGCGGTAAGAACGCGTCACTCGGTGAAATGATAAGCCATTTGGCAGGCGTTGGTGTTGATGTGCCGAATGGGTTTGCGACCACGGCAGAAGCATTCAATGAGTTTCTCGAGCAAAGTGGCGTGAATGAACGCATTCATGAAATTCTCGATGATCTTGATACCGATGATGTTAAAGCCTTGGCAGAAGCTGGCAAAAAGATTCGTCAATGGGTTATTGAAACACCATTTCAACCAGCGTTAGACGAAGCGATTCGCGCGGCCTATGAACAGCTAAGCGGCGGTAACGACGAAGTGAGTTTCGCCGTACGTAGCTCGGCCACAGCAGAAGATATGCCTGATGCATCATTTGCGGGGCAGCAAGAAACGTTTTTGAACGTACGTGGCATTGACGCCATTATGGAAGCGATTAAGCACGTATTCGCATCATTATTTAATGACCGTGCTATCTCGTATCGTGTGCACCAAGGTTATGACCATCGCGGTGTCGCGCTTTCAGCTGGTATCCAGCGCATGGTACGTAGTGACATTGCCTCATCAGGGGTCATGTTCTCTATTGATACTGAGTCAGGCTTTGATCAAGTTGTCTTCATTACATCTTCGTACGGATTAGGCGAGATGGTGGTGCAGGGTGCCGTGAACCCTGACGAGTTCTATGTACATAAACCAACGCTGAAGGCTAAGCGCCCAGCTGTCTTGCGCCGTAATTTGGGTAGTAAAAAAATCCAAATGATTTACTCGGATGCGGTCGACCACGGCAAACAAACATCGATTGTTGATATCCCAGCAGAATTATCTGAGAAGTTTTCAATTACTGACGCTGAAGTTGAGGCGTTAGCACGCCAAGCAGTCATCATCGAGCAACATTATGGCCGTCCGATGGATATCGAATGGGCAAAAGATGGTATCGACGGCAAACTTTATATCGTGCAAGCGCGTCCAGAAACGGTGCAATCGAATAAGTCTGGTCAAGCGTTGGAACGTTACGCACTGAAAGCTAAAAGCGATGTGGTGGCAGAAGGGCGTGCAATCGGTCAGAAGATTGGCGCTGGTGTCGCTCGAGTTCTCAATGATATTTCAGAGATGGACAAAGTTCAGCCAGGCGATGTGCTCGTCACTGATATGACCGATCCTGATTGGGAACCAATCATGAAGCGCGCTTCAGCAATTGTCACTAACCGCGGTGGACGTACGTGCCATGCGGCGATTATTGCGCGTGAACTTGGGATTCCTGCAGTCGTCGGTTGTGGTGATGCAACGGACAAAATTGCAGCTGGTTCGCCTGTCACTGTTTCGTGTGCAGAGGGTGACACCGGTTATATTTATAACGGCGAGTTAGAGTTTGATGTAACGACCTCGGATGTTGGTGATATGCCAGCACTGCCGCTAAAAATTATGATGAACGTCGGTAACCCTGATCGCGCATTTGATTTTGCAAGCTTACCGCACGCTGGTGTTGGCTTGGCGCGTTTAGAATTCATTATTAACCGCATGATTGGCGTGCATCCAAAAGCTTTGTTGAACTTCGATCAACAAAGCCCTGAATTGCAACAGCAGATTCGCGGCTATATGGCTGGCTACGAGAGCCCGCGTGAATATTATGTGGGTAAATTAACCGAAGGTATCGCCACCCTTGCCGCGGCATTCTCTCCAGAGCGTGTGATTGTGCGGATGTCAGATTTTAAATCGAACGAATACGCCAACTTGGTTGGTGGGCGCCAATACGAGCCACATGAAGAAAACCCAATGCTCGGTTTCCGAGGCGCTTCACGTTATATCTCGGAAGAATTCCGTGATTGCTTTGCGATGGAATGTGATGCCATTAAGCGTGTCCGCAATGATATGGGTTTAACCAATGTTGAGGTTATGATTCCATTCGTGCGTACCCTCGAAGAAGGTCGTAAGGTGATTGAATTGCTTGCCGAGCAAGGATTAGTGCAAGGCGAGAATGGCTTACGCGTGATTATGATGTGCGAATTACCATCAAATGCGCTGTTGGCTGAGCAGTTCCTTGATATTTTTGATGGTTTCTCGATCGGTTCGAACGATTTAACTCAGTTAACCTTAGGTCTCGATCGTGATTCTGGTGTGATCGCACATTTATTTGATGAGCGTAACGAAGCGGTCAAAGCTATGTTAGCTATGGCCATTCAGGCAGCGAAGAAGAAAGGCAAATATGTGGGTATATGCGGTCAAGGTCCGTCTGACCATGCTGACTTCGCGGCTTGGTTGGTTGAACAGGGTATCGATTCAGTATCGTTGAATCCAGATACAGTTGTTGAAACTTGGCTGTATCTCGCTGAGCATCATGCGTAATTCACTGAAGTAAGATAAACGAGCGCGTTTTATGTCGAATTCGGAGCAAGTATTACCGGTATTTACAGCATTTGAACGGCGTGAAACGCGCGTCGAAACGGTATACCAAAACTATTTAATTGCATTAGAGCAGGCTGGGTTTGATGGTGACATCGATGGTTCTTATAGCGGCCGTTTAATCGCAGCTACCGATAACAGTGTCTATCAACAATTACCTCAAGCGGTACTGTACCCACGTACCACGGCAGCTGTTCAACAGGCGTTTTCTCTCGCGCAGCAAGAGGCATTTCGCTCAATTAAATTCTCACCTCGAGGCGGTGGCACCGGCACTAACGGCCAGTCACTTACCGCTGGCATTGTGGTCGACTTAAGCCGCTACTTTAATAACGTTTACGAAGTTGATGCAGAAGCGCGATCGGTTCGATGCCAAACCGGTGTCGTCAAAGATGCGCTAAATGACGCCGTGCGCTCTCATGGCTTGTTCTTTTCGCCAGATCTATCGACTAGTAATCGTGCCACAATTGGCGGCATGATTAATACCGATGCATCGGGGCAGGGTTCTTTGGTTTACGGTAAAACCAGTGACCATATTCTTGAACTCACTGCGGTGTTATTAAATGGCGAATGTATTACGACCGCGCCGAAAAGCCTTGCTGAAGCGGAGCGAATCGCTGCTGGAACGACTCTTGAAGCGGCGATTTATCGGCAAGCCATTGCTACCTGTGTGGGGCAGCGCGGGGCGATAGAGGATAAATTCCCGCCACTCAACCGCTTTTTAACGGGCTATGATTTAAAACATTGTTATAACCCTGAACGTCAAGAAATTGATATATCACGCTTACTTGCTGGTTCTGAGGGAACGTTGGCTTGTATCGTTGAGGCGAAGCTCAATCTCACGTTAATCCCGCGTCACAAAGTATTGGTGAACGTGAAATATAGTGATTTCCAAGCAGCGCTGCGCAACGCTCCGTTTTTAGTTCAAGCCCGCGCCACATCGGTTGAGACCATCGATAGTAATGTTTTAGAGTTAGCGCGTAATGATATCATTTGGCATCAGGTCGCTGAGCAGTTGCAAGATGTGCCAGAACAGCCGATGCGTGGCATTAACATGGTGGAATTCACCGCCGTTGATCAAGCCGAAATCAAAGATAAAGTTGATTGGCTTACTAAAACACTGGATAACTTAATTGCCGAACAGCCTGAGTTGGGCGTGATTGGTTATCAGGTCTGCGAAGACGCTAACAGTATTCAAACGATTTATGCGATGCGTAAAAAAGCCGTGGGGTTACTAGGGGCAACAAAAGGGCGTCGAAAGCCGGTAGCATTTGCAGAAGATACCGCTGTTCCACCTGAGAAATTGGCTGATTTTATCGCTGAATTTCGAGCGTTACTTGATTCTTATAACTTGCATTATGGCATGTTTGGCCACGTTGATGCAGGTGTGCTTCATGTGCGGCCGGCGCTCGATATGACCGTTCCTGAAGATGAACAGCTATTACGTCAAATCAGTGATCGTGTTGCGACATTAACCGCAAAATATGGCGGTCTCATGTGGGGCGAACACGGCAAAGGGTATCGCTCGGAGTATGCTCCAAGTTTCTTCGGCGACACGTTATATAAAGAAATACAAAAGATTAAGGCGGTATTTGATCCGGATAATCGCCTCAATCCAGGTAAAATCTGTACCCCGTGGGGCTCAAACGATCAACTGGTTTCAGTGGATGCCACTAAACGTGGATACTATGATCGTCAGATTCCGATAACTGTTCGTGACGACTACCAAGCCGCGATGAACTGTAACGGGAATGGGCTTTGTTTTAATTACGCCGCTGACTCCGCAATGTGTCCTTCGTTTAAAGCAACGGGCGATCGGCGTAATTCACCAAAGGGTCGAGCGACGTTGATTCGCGAATGGTTGCGATTAAATGCAGCGCAACAATTTGATCCATCTGGATTTCCACAAAAATCGCGTTTTGAAATACTCAAGCAGGTACCGAGCGCTGAAAAGTTTGATTTTAATCATGAAGTTAAAGCCGCAATGGATAGTTGCTTGGCGTGCAAGGCTTGCGCCAGTCAGTGTCCTGTCAAAGTCGACGTACCGAGCTTTCGCGCGAAGTTTTTAGCGTGGTATTACAATTTATATCGCCGCCCAAGCAAAGATTATCTGGTCAAGAATGTTGAATCGCTAGGGGCGATGATGGCCAAGTGGCCAAGGTTGAGTAATTTTCTCAGTCATAATCCGTTAAGCCGCTGGGTAACGCGTCAAGGGTTCGGTTATGTGGATGCGCCGAAGTTATCGGTGCCGTCAGCAGCGACACGTTGGCAGGCAAATAATTGGCCTCAACTGAACGAAAAGCAACTGGCTGAATTAAGCCCTGATCAGCGTCAACAGTGTGTTGTGGTGGTACAAGATCCATTTACTAGTTTTTACGATGCGGCGTTATTAGAGGCGTTTGGAAAAATCGCCTCACAAATGGGCTACACGCCTGTATTGCTTGCATTTAAAGGAAATGGCAAAGCGCAGCATGTTAAAGGCTTCTTAAAAGAGTTTAGCCAAACGGTTGAAACCGTTGTACGACAGTTGAACCAAGTGGCTGCTCTAAAAGTATCGATGGTCGGGTTAGATGCGTCTACTGTACTTTGTTTGCATGATGAATACCGCGATTATTCCAAGCAGTCATTACACTACAACGTTCAGTTGGTGCAACAGTGGCTCTTGCAAGTTTTGCCGGAACGCGCTTCGGCGCTTGCGATGAAGTCGCCAACTCGCAAGTTGCAATTGTTAAGTCATTGCACAGAACAGACGGCGATGCCCAAAGCCGCTCAAGAATGGCAACAGATCTTTAATTTCTGGCAAATTCCATTGCAGGTTGAAGCGACAGGCTGCTGTGGTATGGCTGGAACCTTTGGTCATGAATTAGAGAATCAGCAGGTTAGCCAGAAACTTTATGATATGAGTTGGCGGAGTAAAGTTGAAAAAGCCGAAGTTGTTACCTTGGCAACAGGCTTTTCTTGTCGTTCGCAAGTGAAACGAATGAGCACAAAAAAGCGGGCATTACACCCGCTTCAATGGTTAGCTCAAAACTGCGCTTAACGCGCAGCTTTCGCTTTGGCAATAACTTCACGAGCCATTTGATCCGCAATCTCACCGGTTGGGCGCTTTTCAGCAGCTGAACGGGTAAAGATTTGATCTAAGGTATCGTAAATATCGCGTACACGCTTGTCGGTTTCTTCGCGACTCATGTTGGCAGCTTCGCTACAGACATGAATGACACCACCAGCGTTGATGACGTAGTCTGGTGCATACAAAATACCCATGTCCATGACAATCTTGTCGTGAGCAGGGGTCGCCAACTGGTTGTTTGCGCTACCGGCAATAATCTTGGCTTTAATTTGCTTCAGCGTTTCATCATTGATGGTTGCACCAAGAGCACATGGTGCGTACACGTCAACGTCTAAGCCGTAAATCTCGTCTAAACCAACAACAGTTGCGTTCAGTTCTTTGGCTGCACGTTGGCAAGCTTCTTCATTAATATCCGTAACGAAAAGTTCAGCACCTTCTTTGGCACAGTACTCAGCAAAGTCATAACCTACTGCACCTAGGCCTTGTACCGCGATTTTCAAACCGTTGAGGTTATCGTTAACAAATTTGTGTTTTGCCGCGGCTTTTAAACCTAAATAAGTACCCAGCGCTGTCTGTGGTGACGGGTCACCGGCTTTTTCTGCTGTACCGGCAACGTAGCTGGTTTCTTCAGCAACGTATGCGATATCGCTGGTGCGAATGTTGACGTCTTCAGCGGTAATATAACGACCGCTCAATGAGTTAACGAAGCGACCGTAAGCGCGCATTAATTCTGGTGTTTTGATTGTTTTAGCGTCACCAATAATTACCGCTTTACCGCCACCAAGTGGCAAGCCGGCGAGGGCGCTTTTGTAGGTCATGCCGCGTGACAGACGAAGTACATCGGTCAATGCTTCTGAAGATGATGCATAGTTCCACAAGCGAGTTCCGCCCAAGGATGGACCAAGCGTGGTGTCGTGGATGGCAATGATTGCTTTCAAACCCGTTTCTTTATCATGACAAAACACGACTTGTTCGTGTTGGTCGAACTCTTTGTGTTCGAATAGAGACATTCTAGGTATTCCTCGTTCATCCCAAAAATTGCGCGAACATTATCATTTTGACGGGTATTTCGCTAGTGAATTACTGAAATAAACTGTTAACGTTTACGTCAACTGTTGCAAGCAAAGTTTACACCTCGAAAAACCGTTGCGTTTGCGCTTGAAAGCGGTAGTATTACTGGGTGTTTAGACTTTTTTAACAACGAATAATAAGTAGTAAAGCGAGAATAACTATGGCAGAACAACAACCTGAAGCAATGACCGACGAACAAGTGTCAGCTTGGGTTCGTGAGCATTTTCAAGCCGCTAACAAGTATTTAGCCGAGCAGGGAATTATTAGCGACCAAATTTTATCAAAAGATAGCCGTTATCTAGCTCCGCACGTTGCGGTGTGGAAGTTCAATACACAAGATAAGAAAACTTTGTGGGTTATCAATGGTGATGTGCCAACCGACGTGATTGGCGATAAAGCGGCAAAAGATGCCCGTGACGCCATGCGTTATTTTGCTCTACGTTGGCAAATGCAGGCTGAAGGCGTGTTACAACAGGCGCAAAACGATCCAGAAAAGCAACGTTATGCGCACTATCTTGTCAATCGTGCTGAAAATTTATATCAGCTCAGCACGAGTAACGATTTATGGCAGCAGCAAGAAGCTTAATCCGACTGCGCCACCACATCTAAAACACCCGCATTAATCAGGTCGCAACATAGTGTTGTGGCCTTTTTATTGCTCAATTGCTCAATGAATTCCGCTACCGGACGATCATCCCATAATTCGCCAAGAAGCTTAGCAAATGGCAGTAATTCGTTATCAATAGGCCAAGCATCGCCGTTACTGTAGAGCATATCGCGTTGAGGACTCAGTAATATACGTGCACCAGGCGTACGAACCAGTAACGTTTCATTATCTTGTGCCAGTGACAAAAGCTCTTCCGGGCTGATATCACCTTCAGGCTGCGGCAACGGACGTTTACTTTGTGACATGACTAGTAATAATGCATGGTCAAGGTCAAGCTGTTGCCACGACTGCACTAAAAAATTGCGCGCGTGGGCCAGCTGTTCGGCATCAACAATATAAGCTGGACCAAAATCATCGCATTCTGCATCGCGATAACGAGGTAGTTTGATATCGTTAAGCTGGCTTAACATATCTGCTGTTGCAGCGCCGAGCTCGGCAGTGTTAGGCGCACGAAAGCCGACTGAGTAATTCAAGCTAGGTTCAAGCGCAACACCGTTGTGGGGACAGCCCGCGGGAATATAGAGCATATCACCAGGCTCAAGTACCGCATCAATGATCGGTTCAAAAGCATCAGCTAATTGTTTGAGATCAGGATGTGGACAATGTTCATTAGCGTTAGTCACGCGTGCACCTACTTGCCAATGGCGACGGCCTAAGCCTTGAATAATAAATACATCATACTGATCAAGGTGCGGACCAACACCACCATTTTCGGTAGCAAAACTAATCATGACATCATCAATACGCCAATCTGGCAGAAAGCGAAACGGCGCGATAAGTTGTTGAACTTCGGGTACCCATTCGTTGACCGATTGTACCAATAACGTCCAACCATCTTCGCCAAACGCATCGTATGACTCAAAAGGTCCGTGTACGACGTTCCACTTGCCATCGTGGTTTTCAATAACGCGCGAATCGACGCCTTCTTCAAGTGCCAGACCGGCAAGAATTTCGGGTTCGATTAAATCATTAAAATTTTTGAACGCGCCACGAATAAGACGTGGCTGTTTTTGCCACGCCTCGCGTAAAAACTCATGGGAATTTAGGTTCAGGGTTAAGCTCATGCGTCCAACTCATCGACAAACGCAACCGCGCGGCCAATATAAGTTGCAGGCGTTAACTGTTTTAATTCCTCTTTGGCGGCTTTTGGCATATCGAGGTTATCAATAAATGTCGCCATAGCTGCTTGATCAACACGTTTACCGCGAGTGAGTTCTTTTAATTTTTCGTATGGCTTTTCGATACCATAGCGGCGCATGACCGTTTGTACCGGCTCCGCCAGCAATTCCCAGTTAGAATCTAGCTCACGTAATAAGTTTTCAGAATTCACTTCAAGTTTGCTAATACCTTTTAATGTCGCTTGATAAGCGATTAACGCGTAGGCAAACCCGACCCCTAAATTACGTAGAACCGTTGAGTCGGTCAGGTCACGTTGCCAACGACTAACCGGTAGTTTCTGGGCTAAGTGCGCCATAATTGCATTAGCTAGACCTAAATTGCCCTCTGAATTCTCAAAGTCAATTGGGTTCACTTTATGCGGCATAGTTGATGAACCGACTTCACCAGCGATGGTGCGCTGTTTGAAGTGATTCAGTGCAATGTAGCCCCATACGTCACGGTTGAAATCGATCACGATCGTATTAAAACGTGCGACTGCATCAAATAGCTCCGCGATGTAATCATGTGGCTCTATCTGGGTGGTGTACGCGTTCCACGTTATTCCGAGAGAGGTTACGAATTGCTCAGAAACGTGGTGCCAGTCGACGTTTGGATAGGCGGCCAAGTGCGCGTTGTAGTTACCAACTGCGCCGTTGATTTTGCCTAACAATGGTACCGCACTAAGTTGCTCTAATTGGCGTTGCAAGCGAACAAATACGTTCGCCATTTCTTTACCCATGGTTGTCGGTGTTGCCGGTTGGCCATGTGTGCGGGCCATCATCGGTACCGTTTTATGCTCAACCGCTAGAGCTTTGATGGCGGCTGTGAGTTCTTGCATGCTTGGAAGCATCACGTCATTTAGTGCTTCGCGTAACATCAATGCATGAGAAAGGTTGTTGATATCTTCTGAAGTACAAGCAAAGTGGATAAACTCACTCACTGCATTGAGCTCGGCATTCTCAGCCACTTTTTCTTTCAAGAAATACTCAACAGCTTTTACATCATGATTCGTGGTGCGCTCAATATCTTTGACGCGCTGTGCATCTTGCTCTGAAAAATTATCAATAATGTCCTGCAAAAACTTCGTTGCAGATGACGAAAGTGCCGGAACTTCGCTGATTTCTGCAACGCTAGCGAGTTGCTCTAGCCAACGAATTTCTACAATAACGCGGTTTCGAATAAGTCCGTATTCGCTGAAGATAGGGCGTAAAGCAGCCGCTTTGCTACCGTAGCGACCGTCGACAGGCGAGAGGGCAGTTAATGCAGAAAGGTTCATCATGATAAAGGCTCCGAGTGCTCACGTAATTCGCGTAAAAGTTGCTGGGCAATGCGTACCATACGCTGCCGATTGAAAATGAAATGGCGACGTTTGCCGCCCAATTGCCGCCATAACACGGCATTTCGCACCCCAGCTAGGAGTAGAGCACGAATTAAATGCTGGTTACTAGGTTGCTGTAAAAACTCTTGTTTGCCATTAATTTTTAATGGCTGTCCCAAAGGCGATATTAAGTCACTGTAGGCGCTACCCATACTGGCGATAACAGTATCGTCACTGAATTGAAAGTCGTTTTTTTGTCGCTGCATTTGGGTGATGCGCTGGCTTAATTGCTGCAGTGCTTTGGCTGAGCGAGTTAGACGTCGCTCTAATGCCAGCATGCCAACCACGTAACGTGTGACTTCAACATCCTTATCACGGGTTGCGCCAATTTGTTGCAGCAAGCTTTCTAGGCCTAGCCTTAATTCACTTAGGTTAGGATACAACGTTTGTAGGCTTTCAGGGTTCTGGTTCAACACGCTGTCGATGATCACGCGTCCGGCGTTTACTTCGCGGATACTGCCAAACCGAGCTACCTGTTTTACTGCTGCGGCAGCTTGTGCCAACGCGGCTAGGGCGACAACTCGTTCAAACCATTGATCGCGTGGTAACGCTGACATCAGAGTAATACCTCGTGATCAGCTAAGCGTTGTTCAATAATGCCACCACCAAGACATACTTCGTCTTGATAAAACACCGCTGATTGCCCTGGGGTGACCGCCGCAACCGGTGTATCAAATTCAACTTGTACTGAACCATTTGGCATCGGGCTTACCCGACAAGGAATGTCAGCCTGGCGATAGCGTGTTTTCACCACACAATTGAATGCTTGTTGTGGTTGCTCGCGGTCGACCCAATGTAACTGGCCGGCAATCAATCCAGTTGAATAAAGACGCGGATGATTTTTGCCTTGAGCAACAATCAACACGTTGCGGGCGACGTCTTTATCGACGACGTACCAAGGTTCATCGCTGGCCTCAGCAAGACCGCCGATATGCAAACCTTTGCGCTGTCCAAGGGTGTGGTACATCAACCCTTCGTGCTGACCTAACTCAACACCATCAACTGATTCGATGGGACCCGGCTGCGCCGGCAGATACTGCTGTAAGAAGTCTTTGAACTTGCGCTCACCAATAAAGCAGATACCTGTAGAATCCTTTTTATCAGCGGTCACCAACCCTTGTTCTTCTGCAATACGGCGTACTTCTGGTTTCTCCAGCTCGCCAACCGGGAACAAGGTTTGGACAACATGTGAATGCGCCAGCGTATATAAGAAGTAGCTTTGGTCTTTGTTACTATCTAGACCCCGCAACAATTGGAATTTACCATTGTGTTCGCGGCGTCGCACATAATGCCCAGTGGCAATGTAATCAGCGCCGAGAGCGACTGCAGCAAATTCAAGAAATGCTTTAAATTTAATTTCTTTGTTGCACATAATATCAGGGTTTGGTGTACGACCAGCACGATACTCCTCGAGGAAGTACTCAAACACGTTATCCCAATACTCGGCAGCAAAGTTTACTGTGTGAAGCAGAATTCCTAGTTTTTCGCAAACCGCCTCTGCGTCAGCCAGATCACTAGCCGCAGCGCAGTATTCATCGGTGTCGTCTTCTTCCCAGTTTTTCATGAACAGGCCTTCAACTTGATAACCTTGTTGCATAAGTAGGTAGGCAGACACTGATGAATCAACTCCACCAGACATTCCGACGATCACTTTTTTATTGGCGTTTTCGCTTGGCATTTCAGACATCGACTTCAAATACACTCACAGTTAATAAAGGCGCAGGATTTTACCACACAGGAGGCTCTTCGCGCCACTCACCTGGCTGTAAACCGCGCAATAACCACTTACCAATTCCTGCTCGGATAAGCCGCAGGGTTGGATGACCTATCGCCGCTGTCATGCGCCGAACTTGACGATTCCGACCTTCACTTATCTTAATGCAGAGCCAGCAGTCTGGTACGCTTTTACGTTCGCGTACTGGTGGGTTGCGTGGCCACAGGTTCATTGGCTCGTCCATTATGAAAGCTTCAGCAGGTAACGTCATACCGTCATTAAGTTCAATCCCTTGACGTAATTGTTGTAAGGCTGTTTCAGTTGGTATGCCCTCAACTTGAACCCAATAGGTTTTGGTCATTTTATGTTTGGGATGACTGATCTTGTGCTGAAGCTCGCCGTCATTCGTCAGTAACAACAAACCTTCACTATCTTTATCAAGGCGTCCGGCAGGGTATACGTCATTAAAGGGTACGAGACCCTTGAGAGTTTGTTCGTCGTTACTACCGGAAAATTGGCTCAATACACCATAGGGCTTGTTCAAGAGTACGAGCTTTGGGTTAGCGGGCCGCGGGCGACTTGGTGTTGTTTTGCGGCGTGAAAATCGACGTTGCGGTTTGCCCGTGCTCACAAGAACTCCTTGAATTAACTCAAACATATGGCGCCATTATCCCACAACTTCACATAAATGACATTGGTAAGCGTTGCGGCGTTGCCGTATAATTGGCGCTGAAACACAACTTGGAGATTAAACGCGTGTCAAATAACTCAAATAATACGGCACCTCAGTTAGCTGCTGGCGATTTTAGTCGAGCGTTACGTGGTGAGATCAAATTAACAATTGGTCCATTATTACAACGCTCTTGGGACATTACCTTACGATCATTGCCGTGGATGCTCATTGTGTTTATTGGTGTTTTAGCATTGAGCGCCGTCGTGTCTGAAATATTAATGGCTGTATTTCCTTACGATGAGCAAGCTATGGCGAATCCGGAAGCGATTGATTGGGAGCAAGTCAATCTTGGTAACCTCGTGCTAAGTAGCTTGTTACAAGAATTAATATTAGCCCCGTTTACTGCCATGCTGGTGTTTGTTGGTATGCTCAATGCGATTGACCAAAAACCAAGCGTTGCCAAATTACGAGGCGTTTTAAAATTTGCACCACAATTAATGTTGGTTGCTGTGCTGAAGCTAGTCGTTATGGCGTTAGGCGTTGGCATTATTATTGCCGTCGCTTCATTTTTAAGTGTCGCTTTGGCGATTTTATTAGGCGTTTTGGCAGCCATTTATCTCCAGCTTGCGATGATGTTAGCTGTACCTTTAGTGATTGACCGTCAATTAAGTGCCACTCGGGCTCTGATCGCATCGTTTTTGGTGATCAATAAAGCGATGTTCCCCGTACTTGGACTGATGGTACTCGTTGGCGTTATTGTCGTTATTAGTGCATTGCCGTTGTTGTTGGGCCTAATTTTCACCATCCCAATGGCATTTAACGCGTTAGGCGTTGTTTATAATGCGCTCGTAGGTTGTTCTGACGATAGCCAACATCCAAGTCACGAATTAACGGAGTAACTATGCGATTTTTAGGCTGGTTTGTCGCCGTCGTTTTAGTTGTGTTGGCAATTTGGTTGCCAACACAATTGAACGTGCAACCAGACAGTATGGATGAGCAAAGCAACGACAGACGACAAGAACTGCAAGTAGAAATAATTACTGAGGTTCCAAACTTTCAACAATTCGCTGATGTTCGAAACAAGAAACAAGCATTCTTTGGTTTCTTGGCGCCTATCGTTCAAGTGGAAAATGCATCGATTGAGCAAGAGCGGGAGCGAGTTGTACGTATTCAGCAACATTTATTGGCAGGCAATAAATTGTCGAGCCAGCAATCGAAACAACTGACAGCTATAGCTGAACGCTACAATGTAGATGTCGATAGTAGCGATTATGAAGCAACGTTTGGCGTTTTGTTGCGTCGCGTTGATGTGGTTCCAGAAGCTCTCGTTTTAGTCCAAGCAGCGAATGAGTCAGGCTGGGGAACTTCGCGTTTTGCAACTGAAGCGCTTAACTTCTTTGGTCAGTGGTGTTTTACCAAAGGCTGTGGCCTAGTGCCCGACGCGCGTGCTGATGACATGAGCCATGAAGTACGTAAATTTTCCTCGGTTAACGCCTCGGTACGAAGCTATTTACGCAACATTAATACCCATCCAGCGTACTTCGAGTTGCGTCGGTTGCGTGCTGAAAAACGAGCGGCGGGTGCCGATGTTCGTGCACTTGATTTAACGCCCGGCTTGTTAAGCTATTCAGAGCGGGGCGAAGAATATATCTACGAATTAAATTCGATGATACGCGTCAATCGCCCGATTATTATTGATGTGTTAGAGCCTAGCTCAAATTCAGCACCTGAATAACACCATTGCTGCCGGCATTTTCTTGTTCGGCAGCATCTTCTTCATCACGATAATTTAAAAAGTCAGTCGGGGTGCTGTGGTCAAAAGCATGGTCACCATCGGCATTCTCTTCGCCGGTCGCTTGAATGCTTTTAAAGTCATACAACGTCGGATCAGCAAGGTGCGATGGCACGATGTTTTGCAGTGCTGTAAACATACTTTCAATACGACCGGGATATTGACGATCCCACTGTTTGAGTAGGTCTTTAATCACTTTACGCTGCAAGTTTTCCTGCGAACCACATAAGTTACACGGAATGATTGGGAAATTCATGTGCTCAGCGTATTTCGCGATGTCTTTCTCACGCGTGTAGGCTAACGGACGAATCACGACATGCTTGCCGTTGTCACTGACCAGCTTTGGTGGCATGGACTTCATTTTGCCACCGTAAAACATATTCAACATGAGCGTTTCTACCATATCGTCACGATGATGCCCAAGCGCTATTTTAGTTGCGCCGAGCTCTTCAGCAACACGGTACAAAATACCACGGCGTAATCGTGAGCAGAGTGAACACGTTGTTTTACCTTCAGGGATTTTCTCTTTGACGATACTGTAGGTGTCTTCTTCGATAATACGGAAATCAACGCCCTCAGCGCTTAAATATTCCGGTAGGATATGCTCAGGAAAACCAGGTTGTTTCTGATCGAGATTAACTGCAACAATCTCGAACTTAACGGGCGCAATGCGCTGTAAGAAACGCAAGATATCAAGCAACGTATAACTGTCTTTGCCGCCTGACAAACACACCATAATTTTGTCGCCATCTTCAATCATATTAAAGTCTTGAATGGCTTCACCGACAGTACGGCGGAGGCGTTTTTTTAACTTGTTAAAGTTGTATTGTTGCTTTTTGGCTTGCGCCGTGATGGTTGCTGCGCTCATGTCTACCTAACTACTTAACGTTGATTCGAGAAAAACGGGCGCGATTATAACTTAATTGGCGACACAAATCCCTCAGGTTTTACGGCCAACAAATCGCAATTAATCGATTCAATCACATGTTCGGCAGTGTTTCCTAAAAGTGCAGCCGAAAATCCCGTACGGCCAATCGTACCGAGTACCACTAATTCAGCATCGAGTTCTTCGGCGAGCTCTGGAATCACTTGCTCGGGCAGCCCCTCGAGTACGTGTTGCTGCATTGGCGGAATATGATAGGGCATCGCGTGCTCCGCTAACGCAATCTTATGATTTTCTTCAATCGTTTCCCGATAATTTGTGGTATCAAATTCTGGTATTTCAGCTGCAATCGTAATCGGCGCCCCTGGAAATGCGTTCACCAGATGCACCTCGCTTTGTAGACAGTTAGCGAAACTAAGTGCTGCTTCAGTTACTTGTCGGTTTAACGAACGGTGATGATCATGTTCTCCCGTTGTGTGAATTGCGGCGAGTATTTTGCCATGTTCGGGCCATTCATGCTCTTTTACCAGTAATACCTTACAAGGTGCTTTGCGTAATAGGTGCCAATCGGTTGGCGTAAAGAGTAGGGCAGCTAAACCTTCACGCTCATGGGTTGCTTTAACGATGATGTCATATTCACCTTCAATCGCTGTTTCAATAATGGCTTCAAATGGTCGATTATGCCAAAGCACTTTAATATCGAAATTGATATCACGGGTGTTGTAGTCTTCGAGAAGATCGTTGATCCATACTTTACGATCATTAATTAAACTGTCACGCATCACGTTGCGTTCGTCGGCGGCCAACATGGTGGTCATCTCATACGAAAAATCATAAATCGAGACCATAAACGTAACGTGTGATTGACTGATCCGAGCTAAATGAAGGGCACGATTTAACGCTTTTTGTGGTTGTCGGTCAGCATCTAAAACCGCTAATATTTTTTTCACGCAAGTCATAAATCACCTTGGCTTTAATAAATAAATATGGTTTGAGTTTAGCCAACTATTTGATAAACAGCCAAGTGATTAAATAACTTGTAATTGACGCAAGGCAATAATCATTGTCCACAAACCGTAGACAATCATTAAAGCGCCCATCAGTTTTCGAAACCCTTGAGATTTAAGCAGTTGTTGTAGGCTATGGTTCAACCAACCAAAGGCAAACATCGCTGGTAGGGTACCAAAACCGAACGCGAGCATGTAAAGACTTCCCTGGGTAGCTGAACCACTAATTGCCGCCCAACTTAGTGCGCTATAAACCAAACCACAGGGTAGCCAGCCCCATAGCATACCAGCCATGAATAGGCTTGAATAACTCGCTTGCCGCTGACGTAATGCTGTTGCCAACGGCTGCAAGCGACGCCAGAAAGGTTGGCCTAAACGTTCGAGGTGACGTAAACCAAACCACCACTGACCAAGATACAAACCGAATGCAACTAACACCAGTGCGGCGATAATTCGCAGCCCAATCAAACCATTATCAGCTAAGCCAGCAATGCTACCGACAGCTGCGCCAACGATAGCCCCAGCAATGCTATAAGAAATGATCCGACCAAGGTTGTAGATAAACAGTTGACCAGTATTAACCTGTCCTGCAAAAGCACTGGCAATACCGCCGCACATCATCACGCAATGACCGGCGCCGGCTAACCCCATGAGTAGTGCCGCGAACCAATCAACGTTCATTGGCATTATCACTGCTTTCTGTATTCGCGTGACCGTCTTTTGGAGAGGATTTATTCGTTGCTTCGTCGTCCAGCAGAATATTCATACCTTGGCGCTCTAAATCTTCAAATTGGTCGCTGCGTACCGCAAAAAAGAACACGGCAACGGCAATGACGACAAATAATAAAGCGATAGGTATCAGAACATATAAACTTTCCATTATCGGTATAACCTTAACGAGTTGACTAACACGATTAATGAACTCAATGACATGCCAATAGCCGCTATATAAGGTGTCACGAAGCCGGCCATGGCGACGGGCAGAATACCAATATTATAGATTAATGCCCAAAGAATGTTTTGGCGCAGAATATTTCGGGCTTTTAAGGTGATCGTACGAAACTGGTCTAATGCACTGAACTGGTTTCTCAGTAACACCACATCAGCGGCGGTTCGTGCTAAGTCCGCCGCGTGTCCAAAGGTAATCGATACATCTGCTTGCGCCAACACAGGGCCGTCATTCAAACCATCACCAATCATTGCAACCGCTCCGTGCTGCTGAGCCGCTGACAGTTTTTCAAGCTTATCGGCCGGTAGTAGGTCGGCAAATACTTGTTTAATACCAAGTTCAGAAGCGACGACCTCGGCAAGCTCAAGCCGATCACCGGTGAGCATAATCACTTCTATTCCAGCCGTTTGCATTGCTAATATTGTGGCTTTGGCATCTTCTCGAAGTTTATCACCTACATGCAATTCAGCGAGCACCTTATCGTCAGTTGCAAGGAATACCTGACACTGATTTAAAGAAGGTTTAAAGTCTGGGTGCCACTGTTGAATATAGCGCAAGCTACCAATTCGAACGGGTACAGATTTATCTGACTCATACTCCCACGTCGCATCGATACCGAAACCCGTTTCATTCGTGATATCCGTTAGCGTTGCTCGCTCTGAAGTTAGATGGCGAAGTGCGGTGGCAATCGGATGCTCTGAGTGATTTTCAAGTGCTTGCACAAGCGCTTTTAGTTTACTTTCAGAGAAGCTTAGAGAATCTGGTTTTTGGTGAATGTAAAATTCTTGAAGTTTGAACTCACCGGTTGTTAGCGTTCCGGTTTTATCCACAAAGACAGTTTTCACGTCTGGCAAAATCTGCAAGACATCGGCGTTTCGCAATAAAATGCCAGCTTTGTTGAGTTTATGAATCGCACCTGTCACGGCGGTTGGAGCCGCTAGTGCCAAGGCGCAAGGACAGGTTGCAACCAGTACTGACAAGGTTACCCAAAATGCTTCAGCTGGGTCAATTACCGTCCAGATTAAAAACGTCGTTGCCGCCAACATCAAAATACGCACGACAAATTTACTTGCCATGCGTTCAGCAACTCGCGCTAATTTAGGTTTGCGCGACAATGCTAAATCTTGTAATTCAATGATACTAGCCAGTACCGTTTCTTGTTGAATCGCCGTCACTTTGACGCGGATTGCTTGGTTTTGATTAATACTGCCGGCTAACACCGTATCGCTTTGTCGCTTATTAACGACTCGGCTTTCCCCGGTTAAAATACTTTCATTAACGCCAGCGCTGGAGCTTAATAGTTCGCCATCGGCAGGAACTGTGGCACCGGGCATAACATGAATAACATCACCAACTTGTAAATGGCTGACTGCAACGGACTCGGCTTCGCCGACTGCAGTCTCGCGTTGCGCAATGGCTGGCAATAATTTAACTAAATTTGATGCTGCGCTAACTGCTTTTTGACGAGCTAATAATTCAAAGTAACGACCAACGAGCAGAAAGAACGTAAACATCGCTACTGATTCGAAATAAACCTCACCCTCATTGATAAAGGTTGCATAAGCACTGGCGCCGTATGCTGATAACAAGGCAAAGGTAACCGGAACATCCATATTAGGCTGGCCAGCCTGAATGCTGCGAATGGCGCTGATATAAAAGGGCTGGGCACTGTACAGCAATACTGGCGTCGCCATAAACAGGCTGATCCACCACATGAACTGGCGTAATTGTGGATCAAGGTCGCTCACCACACCGAAATATAAGCCGACGGCAAGCATCATCACTTGCATTGTTGCTAAGCCTGCAACACCAAGGCGGGTCACAAAGTAGCGGCGACGTTGTTTAAATTCTTGTTCTTGGTTGGCCGCTTGAAAAGGTAGCGCACGATAGCCAAGTTCAGCAATAGCTTGCAATATTGCACTTAGTTTTACCGTGCTCGGTAACCAACGTACGTTGACACGCTCGGTCGTAGCATTGACTTGAACCTGCAAAATACCGGGCAAGCGACTGACATGTTGCTCAATAAGCCATGCACAGGCCGAGCAAGTCATACCTTCGATGGATAAATTAATACTGCGAGCGTCGCCGTCAACTCGGGTGAATTGCTGTTGTAGTTGCTCATCATCATAGGCGGTTAATTGCTGCAATTCTTCCGGAATGAGCGGTATTTGAAGTGGATTGCTTGTGTCGCGATATTGATAAAAATGCAAAAGATTTTGTTGCGCGATAGTTTCAGCAACAGCTTGGCAACCGTAACAACAAACCTGGTGTTGTTGGTTGTTCAACACAACACGATAGCCACCGTCGGCAGGCAATGGCTGAAGACAGTGAAAACACTGTCCGTCAGGGACATCCGGCAACTTGGTCTGCGTCATTGTTTAAACGCCGTAGGTTAACGGTTTGATGGCAAGCTCACGATAAGCTGGCAGTTGTACTTGTTGAGTTACTCGCCAACTATTATCGAATGGCGTTATTGTTAACGTCCATTTGCCAGATTCATTTTCCGGAAGCGTACCGCGATAAATTCCTTGAGCATCAGCGGTTAATGTTACCGTGAAATCTTTTTCAGCAAGCGTGGTGTGATAAAAATTAACTTTCAATGCACTAAATTGCTCTGGCGCGCCACTGGTATAGGTTAACGCGAAGCTTTTATCGGTTTGTTTAAATGAAAATTCGATATTTAATGCCTGTGCCGCTTGAACCTTTTCTACTTGGGCATTGATGCCTCGACCTTTCTTGTAGTAATCATCGACTACCATTGCATTGTCACCGTAACCACTAGCAATGGTCAGCGTAATAATCATGGCAATAATGACTGAAAACGGAATGAGCATTAAGAACCAAGGCCAAAACTGCTTATACCACGGTTTTTCCATGCGACTGAAACCCCAATCAATGTGTTTTAAAGAAAAAACCCCGCAGGAGCGGGGCTTTTCGATTAGTCCTGCGATAGTCCGTAAACGTACGAGCTAATAACATGGATTTTATCCTCTCCGAGGATATCTTTCCACGCTGGCATGACACCATTACGACCGTTACGTAAAGTTTCCTCAATTGCGTCTTGTGAACCACCATATAACCAAATGTTATCGGTTAAGTTTGGTGCACCAAGTGCTTGATTACCCTTACCGTCAGCGCCATGACAGGCTGAACAAACGGCGAAGTTTGCTTGGCCGGCTTTAGCTAACTCAGGGTCTACTTTACGACCACTTAAGCTCATCACGTAATTCGCTAATTCCGTGATTTGTTGGTCATTAAATTGCGTTTGCGCTGGCATGACGCCATTACGACCAGCAATTAATGTGTGCTTAATGGCCGCAGGGCTTCCACCGTATAACCAATCATCGTCAGTTAGGTTAGGGAAACCTTTGCCACCCATCGCATTCGAGCCATGACATTGTGCACAGTTTTGGATAAACAAACGTTGACCGATTTTCACCGCTTCAGGATCTTGCGACAACTCTTCAATTGAACGCTCAGACAACGCTGCAAAAACTGGACCGAATTTCTCTTCAGCCTGATCAACTTGACGATCGTATTCAACAATCAAACCAGCTTCACGAGCCGCTTCGGTTGCTTGTTTTGATTCCTCTAATGACCGAACGTCTTGGTTCGAACTACTCCAGCCAAGGAGGCCTGCGAAGTTACCTAAACCAGGATATAAGGCTAAGTAAAGGAAGCCCCATACAATCGTGATCCAAAATAGAATGGTCCACCATTTCGGCATTGGGTTGTTAATTTCCACGATACCGTCAAATTCGTGGTCCATTAATTCACCTTCTTTAATGCCAGTGTAGTTCGTCATATTCCAGCGTAATAGCCAGATAATAACCACCAAGAAGGCTAAAGTTAGGACGATAATCCATGCACTCCAGAAGCTACTCATTATTCTTCGACTCCTGTTTGGTACTGTCTTTGGTTACTGACGATTGTTTATCTTCGTCAAAAATAGAGTTAGCGGCTTCATCAAAGTTCTTTTTTTGACCTTTGCTGTATGCCCACCAAACTACACCAATAAACAGTACGAAAACTAATACGGTGTAAAAACTACGCCAAGTGATGTAATCCATCTTACTCAGCCTGCGTCAAACCAGTTCCAAGCACTTGCAGATATGCAATCAAGGCTTCCATTTCTGTCTTGCCTGCAACTGCAGCCTTCGCACCAGCAATTTCTTCGTCGGTGTAAGGCGCTCCAAATGACCGGAATACTTCCATCTTCTTCGCTGTTAACTCACCGTCCAGGGTGTTTTCAGCAAGCCATGGAAAGCCTGGCATGTTTGACTCTGGTACTACGTCACGCGGATTCATTAAGTGAACATAGTGCCATTCGTCACTGTAACGACCACCAACACGTGCGAGATCAGGACCAGTTCGTTTCGAACCCCATAAGAATGGGCGTTCCCAAACATGCTCACCTGCAAGTGAGTAGTGACCATAACGCTCAGTTTCCGAACGGAAAGGGCGAATCATTTGACTGTGACAGTTGTTACAACCTTCACGAATATAGATATCACGACCTTCCATTTGAAGCGCAGTATATGGTTTTAAACCCACAACCGGCTCGTTTGTCTGCTTCTGAAACAGTAGCGGGGTAATTTCCACGAGACCGCCAATTGAAATGGCGATGGTCATGGCTACCGCCAGCCAACCAACACGTTTTTCAAGAAATGCGTGTTTAACGTTCTTGCTCATTATATCGACTCCTTAGGCTGACTGAGTTGCTGCTGGAGCAGGGCTAGGTTGTGAAGACGCGGCACCAACATGTTCGACAGTTGGTTTGCCAGCGCGAATCGTGCGATAAACGTTCACAGCCATCAACACCATGCCAGTGACAATGAATAAGCCACCAACAAAACGGATAAACCAGAACGGATAAGAAGCAACGACACTCTCAACGAAACTGTAGGTTAATGTACCATCAGTTGCGTTAACTGCACGCCACATAAGACCTTGCATAACACCAGAAATCCACAGGGCGACGATGTAGAGTACAACACCAATCGTGTGTAGCCAGAAGTGGATATTGATCCAACGGACATTATGCATTTGAGTTTGGTTCCACAAACGTGGAATCAGGTAATACAATGAACCGATAGTAATCATTGCGACCCAGCCCAAAGCACCTGAATGCACGTGACCAATGGTCCAGTCGGTGTAGTGTGATAATGCGTTCACCGATTTGATCGCCATCATTGGACCTTCGAACGTTGACATACCATAGAATGACAACGACACGATCAAGAAGCGCAGAATAGGGTCGGTTTTCAATTTATGCCATGCACCAGATAACGTCATGATACCGTTGATCATACCGCCCCATGAAGGAACGAACAGAATCACTGACATCACCATGCCTAATGACTGAGTCCAGTCTGGTAGCGCGGTATAGTGCAAATGGTGCGGGCCAGCCCAAATATACAATGAGATAAGAGCCCAAAAGTGCACAACTGACAAACGGTAAGAATAGACTGGACGCTCAGCTTGCTTTGGTACGAAATAATACATCATACCCAAAAAGCCAGCAGTTAGCAGAAAGCCTACTGCGTTATGGCCGTACCACCATTGCACCATGGCATCGGTTGCACCAGCATAGAGACTGTACGATTTTGTGAATGACACCGGTACAGCCATGCTGTTGACAATATGCAACACGGCGATGGTAACGATGAAACCGCCATAGAACCAGTTTGCAACATAGATGTGCGACGTTTTACGCTGCACCAACGTACCGAAGAAGACGATGATATAAGCCACCCAAACGAGGGCAATCAGAATATCAATCGGCCATTCAAGCTCGGCGTATTCTTTCGAGCTCGTTAAACCTAACGGCAAAGTAATAACAGCTAAGACAATAACCGCTTGCCAGCCCCAGAATACAAAGCTAGCTAACTTGTCTGAGAATAATGCTGTTTTACATGTCTTTTGAACGATGTAAAACGATGTTCCCATCAGAGCTGACGTACCGAATGCAAAAATTACTGCATTAGTATGCAATGGACGTAACCGCGAATAGGTTAGCCATGGCGTGTCAAAGTTTAATTCTGGCCAGATCAGCTGCGCAGCAATGAATACGCCGACTGTCATGCCAATGATTCCCCAAATAACGGTCATAATGGCAAACTGCCGTACGACCTTCAGGTTATATTCGATTTGTTGTGGATTCGTTTGGCTCATTTTTGTTTTCCGCGTTGATGCTCTGAAAAATTAAGACAGAGTAACGTGACAAATAATAGGTTGCCTGTCCGTTCCCTTATCGGTAGTTTGACAAACGCCGTTATTTTACGAGTTTTAAACCAAGAAAAACAGGCTGAAAACAGGAAAAATAGGCGGTTTACAGGCGCTTGGCGAAATAATATACAGTTCATTTAATTCCATTTTTGAGGTAAAAAATACCCGCATGAAAGCTAAGGTCTTTATTTTCGCGCTTTTGAGCGTTTTCTTGTTAAGTAGTTGTGAACAACAACAACCACTTCAACAGCATAGAACAAAAGCAGAAATCTTCCATAAGTTTGATCCGGATCAACCTCGGGTAGAGGAGCCCTTTGTCATCACTTTGACGGCGCCAACAGATGTGCAGCTGGAAAATGGGAAAATTGAAGGTATCTCTATGTATATGGGGAGTATTCCGCTGGTTATCGAACAGATTACGGCAAGCGAATGGCAGGCCCAAGTATGGTTGGGCGCATGTAGTGATCCGCAAATGCAATGGCAGGTCACGGTGCCTTGGTATAACACCGCAACGTCAGCGCGTGGGGTTTATGTTTTTCAATTTATGACTGAAACCAATTGAAACAATTAATACAAGTGTCAAATTTAACTGCATGCTATAGTTTTTTCGGTAACAATTTTAACAAGGTGGCTACATGTCTATCGCTTTAATATGGATTTTAGTTGGTGTTGCGCTGATTATTTCGGAGCTTTTACTGACCAGTGTCGTTGCGGTGTTTTTGGGGATTGGTGCAATCGTAACAGGGTTGTTAATACACTGGGGTTTGGTTGATGATTTGGCAATGCAATTTGCGATTTTCGGAATTGTTAGCTTGGTTAGCCTGTTATTGGCAAGAGGCCGTATAAAGCGCTGGTTTACTGGCTATACGGCTGATGAAGACGAAACAAAACCCAATTTCCAGCGCGATATAGGCGCACGGGTAACTGTTGTAAAAGCATTTAATCACGGCGCTGGGCGCGTCGTATTGAATGGTGTTCAATGGGACGCCTTTTCAGAAGATGACCTGCAGGTGGGAGATACCGCTTGGGTCGTGGCAAACGAAGGAATTCAGCTTACGGTGCAAAAAGAACGCATCCAATCTAAGGAGAATAATAAATCATGAACGCCACGAATATCGAAACAATTTTAGCCGTCGGCTTTGCCTTAGCCGTCGTCATTATCATATTAAAATCGGCACGAATTGTGCCGCAGCGCTCGAATTACGTGATTGAGCGGCTGGGTAAGTACAGTCGTACGCTCGATTCGGGATTCCATATTCTTATTCCATTTATTGATAAAGTGGCTTATCAGCACGTTTTGAAAGAAGAAGTTATCGATGTTGAACGACAAGCGTGTGTTACCCGCGATAATATTCAAGTTGGTATCAACGGCGTGCTCTACATTCAAGTCGTTGATGCGCATAAAGCCAGTTATGGTATCAACGATTATCGTTATGCGGCGTCGCAGCTTGCACAAACAACAATGCGTTCAGTGATTGGTCAAACGGATCTTGATAAAACCTTCGAAGAACGAGCACGAATTAATGAAATTGTGGTTCAGGCGCTAGATGAGGCAGCGGCACCATGGGGCATTAAAGTTTTACGTTACGAAATTTCTGACATCGAATTACCGATGAGTATTAAGGATGCGCTTGAGCAACAAATGCGCGCTGAGCGTGAGCGTCGTGCGGCAATTGCTAAGTCAGAAGGTGAACGACAAGCAATGATCAACGTTTCTGAGGGTCATAAGCAAGAAGTCATCAATTTGTCAGAAGCAGAAAAACAGAAGCAAATTAATGAAGCTGAAGGCCGTGCACGAGAAATTGAATTAATTGCCGAAGCTACCGCTGAAGGGCTTGGCAAAATAGCCCAAGCGATTCAACAACCAGGCGGACAAGATGCTGTTAGCCTGCGCGTTGCCGAACAATATGTGAAAGAATTCGGTAACTTAGCGAAAGAGTCAAACACCCTCATTTTACCTGCTCAACTTGCTGATATTGGCAGTGCTGTCGCCGGCTTGACTGAAATCATCAAGAAGAAAAGCTGACCCGCTATAATCTAACTGGCGTAATTAAAAGGTCGTTCATCGAAGATGGACGACCTTTTGTGATCAAATTTGAGAAAATTTACCTACTTACACAACAGTAACTTTTTGAAACAGGACTCTATTCATGCAGTGGTTAAATCGGTTGGTTATCATCGGAACGCTTGTCACATGTGCAGGCGGAGCTTCAGTTGCTCACGCGCAACAGTGGGGCGGTGGTGATCGCGCAGCATTAGTTGTCATGCAACCGGTTGGCTTTGAACGCGTTCAGCGTTACGTTGAGTCGGTTGGTTACGCCGAAGCCGAACGATCTGTTGAGTTATATCCTGCCGTCAGTGATTTGGTTTTAGAGGTTAATTTCAAACCTGGACAACAAGTTGCGAAAGGTGATGTTTTAGTTCGCCTTGACGATCGTCAACAACAAGTTGATTTGCAACGTGCTCGTATTCAACTTGAGGACGCAGAGCGCACGGTAAAGCGCCTTACCACCAGCCGCCAACAAGGCGCCATTGCACAGAGTGAGTTGGATGTGGCGATAACCGCACGTGATCTTTTGAAAGTTGCTGTGCGTGAAGCTGAAGTGGCTTATGAAGATCGCCAAGTGCGAGCGCCATTTGATGGTGTGGTTGGTATTACCGACGTTGAAGCTGGCGATAGAATTACCACACAGACACTCATCACCACGATTGATCAACGTCAGCAATTGTATATCGACTTTAACGCTCCTGAGGCTGCTATTGAGCTGCTTCAGAATGGTGCTGAATTGGTTGTCAGACCCTGGACCAGCCGCAATACGGAAGTCGATGCTGAAATCGTTGAAATTGATTCTCGCGTGGATATAACCAATCGCACAATCCGAGTTCGTGCTGCAATCGATAACCGCAATGATATGTATCGGCCCGGCATGAGTTTTCGTGTCGCGCTTGCTTATCAAGGCGACAGTTATGCGGTAGTACCGGAAGCCGCGCTGATGTGGAGTGCTGATGGCGCCTATGTATGGGTGGAAAAAGAAGGTAAAGCGCAACGGATTAACGTCAATATCCAGCAACGTCTTGAAGGTCGTATTTTAGTGTCTGGCGAACTGCAGCTTGGCGACAATTTAATTGTTGAAGGTGTTCAAACTCTACGAAATGGGCAGTCAGTTAGAGAAGCGACAGCGGAGGCGCAGCTATGAAGTTTTCGCCGCAGTTGAATGACTTGCCATCACTGGCGATTCGTCGACCGATTTTAATTGTCGTTCTTAATCTATTGATCATTATTGCTGGCTATGCCGCAATTAATGGCGTTGAGGTTCGTGAACTACCGGATGTTGACCGTCCAATCGTGACGATTTCGGCAAGTTTCCCCGGTGCCGCGCCGGAAACGGTGGACACTGAAGTAACAAGTATTCTAGAAGGTGCTGCGGCGCGAGTTAGTGGCGTTAAACAAATTCGAGCTTCAAGTGAAGAAGGTAGCTCACGTATTGTCGTTGAGTTTCGTCCAGGAATTGACTTAGATAGCGCAGCGAATGAAATGCGTGAAGCTGTCAGCCAAGTACAGCGTCGACTGCCGGAAGAAGTTGAAAACGTCGCGATTATCAAAGCCGATAATGATGCACAGGCGGTGGTCTCGTTGGCCGTATCGAGCAGCACGCTTGATCTGGAATCGCTAACCGAGCGAGTTGAAACTGATTTAGCGCCAAACTTTTTGAGTGTTCCTGGCGTTGCTGATGTGCGGTTAAATGGCGACCGTCAGCGCGTACTCAGAGTCATTTTGGATCCACTTCGCTTGGCGAGCTTCCAATTGACAGTAACCGATGTGGCGAATGTACTGCGCCAAGCGCCGTTTGATGTTCCGGCTGGTAGCTTAAAATCAACAGACCAGCAACTCATCGTGCGAGCGGATGCGAGTTCTGTGACAGTTGATGATGTCGAAAACATCGTCATTCGCGATACCACCCGTGTTGGTGATGTCGCGACGGTATTTTTCGGGCCAGCCGATGCAAATAGTATGGTTCGATTAGACGGTAAACCCGTTATTGGTCTTGGCATCATCCGTCAAGCGCGCTCCAACACCATTGAGATTTCTGATGAAGTATTGACGCTAGTCGAACGTCTCAAGCTGCAGTACCCAGAACTTGAGATTCAAGTGACGTCAGATGATGCAAAATTTATCCGCAGTTCAGTTGAAGAAGTATTTGTATCTCTAGCATTAACGATTGCCTTAGTCATTGTCACGCTTTGGGTATTTATTGGCTCTGGCCGTGCGACCATCATTCCGGCATTGGCTATTCCAGTTGCCTTGATTGGTTCGATTGCGGTGATCTGGCTGCTGGGTTTCTCAGTTAATATTCTTACGTTACTCGCGTTGGTATTGGCTACCGGCCTGATTGTCGATGATGCCATTGTGGTCTCCGAGAATATTCAGCGACGTCGAGCATTAGGCCTGGGAGCGCGTGCATCGGCAGTGGTTGGTACACGTGAAGTGTTCTTTGCCGTCGTTGCAACAACAGCCGTACTTGTCGCAGTATTTGTCCCCATTGCGTTTCTGCCTTCTACTGCAGGGCGCTTATTTAGGGAGTTTGGTGGTGTATTGGCAGCGGCCGTCATTATATCTTCGTTTGTCGCGTTATCACTGGTACCCGCATTAACGGCTCGCTTACCTTTAAAAGAAACCTCAAAAGAATCTGCGTTACAGCGTTTCGGTGGACGACTCCGCACGATATATCGCAGTACCTTGCATTTCGCACTTGATAAAGCGCTGTGGGTTTTTGTTGGTAGTAGCATCATAGCTGGCGTTGCTGGTTACCTATATTTCCAAGTTGATAATGAATTAATGCCTACCGAAGACCGCGGCACTATTCGTATTTTTGCACGCGGGCCAGATGGTGTTGGGATTGATTTTATGGACCGTCAAGCGCAGAAGATGGAAGAAATACTTCTGCCTTATGTTAATGGCGGGGCTGTTGACAGTATTAATACCGTTGTCGGTCAATGGGACCCAAATTTAGTATTTATTACGGTGCGGTTAACTGATTGGGAAGAACGCGAGCAAAGCCAACAAGATATTATTAATGAAATCAGTGGTCCGTTGGGAGAAATACCAGGGGCACCGGCTCGAGCGTTTGGTTCGAATAGTTTGAATCTTCGCGGCCAAGGTGGCGGCTTAGAGTTTGCATTAACCGGGGAAGAATATGCTGATATCTTCCGTGCGGCGCAAAAATTCACTGCTCGTTTGCAGCAAGAATTGCCAGAAGTAGGGTATCCGCGTATCGGTTATCAACCAACACAGCCGCAACTGCGCGTAAATATTGATCGCAAGCGTGCCGAAGAGTTAGGTGTCCCGTTAAATGACATTTCAACAACCTTGCGTGCAGCGATTAACGGACTCGACGTGACTGATTTGAATATCGGTGACCAAGCTGTTCCAATCATGTTGCAAGCGCAACGTGATTTGATTCGCGATCCGACCGATATCATGAATTTATACGTAGGTTCTCAAGCGACGGGTTTGGTGCCGCTGTCTAGTTTAACGACTCTGACGGAAGAAGGGGTTCCAGCCGAATTGGAGCGTCGTTCACAACGCCGTGCCATTCAAGTTGATATGCAGTTGCCAACGTCGATTCCGCTTGAGCAAGTTGTCGAGCGCTTGCGAGAGTTGGCAGCAGAAGAACTACCTAACGGCGTTGGCCTCGTATTACTTGGTGAAGCTGAAGCCTACGAAGAAACTTCACGCGAAGTTGCGTTAACTTATATATTAGCGTTTTTGATTGTATTTTTAGTCTTAGCAGCTCAGTTTGAAAGCGTAAACTCAGCAATCGTCGTAATGGCAACGGTACCGTTCGGAATCGCCGCCGCATTCTTTGCGCTATATATTACCGGAACCTCGATCAATATCTTTTCGCAAATCGGCTTAGTGATGTTGATTGGTCTGATCGCGAAAAACTCGATTCTATTGGTGGAGTTTGCCGATCAGCTCCGAGATCAAGGTGAATCAGTGCGTGAAGCGATTGAAAATGCAGCCGAAATTCGATTACGCCCAATTATGATGACGCTCGTTTCAACGCTACTCGGGGCACTGCCGCTGATTCTATCAATTGGTGCAGGCGCGGAATCACGCAATGCCATTGGTTGGGTGGTGTTTGGCGGGTTAGCTTTTGCGGTTTTATTTACCCTTTATTTAACACCGGTTCTATACTTAGCGATTGCACGTTTCACCAAACCACGTGCTGACGAAACGAATCGCCTTGAGAGTGAGATGAAACGAGCAGGGGAGCTATAATGGGTCACTTGGTTAAAGCATTGTTGTATGGAACATTCGCAATTACTGGCGCTAGCTTTGTGCCAAGCGCAGTTGCCGAGGTTGTGGATAGCTCAAAGCAGGGCTTTACCATTGAATTTAAGCAGGCCATCAATGCTTCCGTTGTCGATGTATATAGTGGCTTGACTGAAAATGTCGGAGAATGGTGGCTCGATGACCATACCTGGTTTGGTAATGGTCAGAACATGCAACTCGATGCACGAGCTGGTGGTTGCTTTTGTGAGATTTTTGGCGATTCACAAGCGCAGCATTTGCAAGTTGCGATGATTATTCCGAATCAATTGGTGCGTTTACTCGGTGGTTTAGGGCCGTTGCAGGGTGAGGGCGTGAGCGGCGTTATGGAGTGGCGACTCAATAATCTTGCGGAGACGTCAACCGAGCTCACTGTGTTTTATCGTGTTGGTGGTTATACGCCAAATGATTTAAGTCAATGGGCTCCTGCGGTTGAAAGCGTTCTGCAACAGCAAATGGCAGCCATGAAAACTTTTGTTGAAAATGATTTGGGAGCTCGATAATTTCGCCGAATACTTTTGATTATTTGGTTTTTTTTTAAATATTGCGTAAGGTTAATGAATACTTTCTTAGCCGAGTGCAATTATGTTTTTACACAAACTTCCAAGATTAACAGCCGCTCTCGCTTTGTGCGGTATTGGCGTCGTTCATGCACAAGCCGCCGACGACAGCAAATCACTACCGACCTGCAAAGCAGAAGCTACCTTGTTGCCGTTCTCTCTAAAAGCAACTCTTTTCGAAGATGATATGGGAAGTGTTTATCTTTCGATTGATGGTCAACGTGTGTTATCTCAAGACACCAAGATCATGACTTCAGATGAGCAAAACATGGCGTTTATCGAGAAGTTTGTGAATCAATCATCCTTTCACTTCCAAATGTATATTGGCGATAATGAGCAGGGCGAACGAACGTATCGATTTGAATCAGCTTATTTTTTATTGCCGAGCTACTCAAATACAAACGCCGCGGGCGAAAAACTTCAGCGGTTTGCGAAGATAAACCAAATTGCGGTTGGCGAGAAACAGTATGTTTATCAAGTCGAACCCCAAATACCGTACAATAATTTTTATGAATATCCAATGACGGCCGCATTCGCTCACGCATCTTCAACCGCTTGGCTTCAGGGCGAACCGACAAGCATTTCGCTACAAATAACTGACGAGGCGTTTGTTACCGAAATACAAATGTTGGCGTCGAATTGGGCGAAGTTTGGAAATGTCATGGAGCGAGATGCATTATCATTATTTGATAAATATATTGCTGGGCAGTGCCAAGCAGATTACGCATGCTTTTTTACCACAGCTGCTGTGCATACAATTGGGTTAGCTGATGATTGCTGGGAACTCACGCAATTACGTGCGTTTCGTGATAACGTCATGAAACGAACTGTTCTCGGTAGAGAACTCATTGAGCAGTATTATGCTGAAGCTCCAACAATCGTACGGCGTATTAATCAATTGAGTCACGCGAGACGGGTTTGGCTTAAAACTTACTGGTTCGATATTTTACCCAATGCGCTGCTGGCAAAGGTGGGATTTAATACACTTGCACAGAAACGATATATTGCATTGTTTCATCGATTACAAAAGCTTTCCTTAAGCGCCTAACTTAATTCATTTCTAAAATCGTTCGCTACGTAAAATCTGAGAGGTTTTGCGTAGTGAGCTGTCTATTTTTTAAAATTACGCAAGGAATTACAGATAAATGTGAGTCATCACATCCTTTAATAGTTAATTATAATTATTAATTTAACATAATATACATTATGCGAAATCGATAATAAGGGTATTTGGGTGAGGATTCGTATTCGAAATCTGAGCCCTGTCAGTTATATTGAATTGCTAAATTTAAAGCTGGAGCGCAGTTATGAGATATGTGATTGGTTTAGTGTTTGTGTTTGTTAGTTCTTGTAGTTTTGCGAACGTCTTTTTTAAAGTTGAACATCAGACGCAACCAACAGCTTATCTATTTGGCACCATGCATATGATTTGCAATGCCGATGTTCGAGTACCCAATTCTGTTATTGACGCATTTGCCGATTCCGAGCAACTGGTCGTTGAAATTGATTTAACGGATCATGAGCAACAACGTTTCTTACAGCAAAATGTTGCACAACATCCAGCAAATTACCTTGAGAAACACCTAAGTAATGAACAACAACAGCGCTTAAAGACAATCATTGAAGATCAACTGGGTTATAGGTATCAACAAATCAAAAGCTTACGGCCGATCTTTATCAACGCCCTATTTCTCCAACATTTTTTAAATTGCCAGCAAGATCCGTTGTTGTTAGATGAACTGTTTATACAACAAGCTCAGGTGACTAAAAAACCAATTGTTGGGCTCGAAACAGTCGCCATGCAACTCGCATTATTTGACCGCATCCCGCTTCAAGAGCAAGTTCAAGCGTTATATGACATGGCGGTAGAACCTTCGCAAAGTCGTGAAGATTTGCAACAACTACAAGCGATTTATCTCGAAGATAATAGTGAAAAACTTTTTCAGGTAATGCGCTCCCAAGATGATTTTGATACGTTCGAGCAACCTTTTTTGAGCCAGCGAAATAAGAATTGGATGATGGATTTACCTGAGCTAATTGCAGCAAAATCGACGTTTATTGCTGTTGGTGCTGGGCATTTAAGCGGTACTGATGGTTTATTGAGCTTGTTACGTCAGCAAGGCTATGACATCACGCCAATTCCGCTTGAATTTATTCCGCAGCAATAAACGCAAAGCATGGCTTCAGTCGCGTACGGTGGTATCATGAGAGCATATAAGGGAGATTAGATATGCGCATTGCTGCTACAGCACTACAGCCACAAATTAATGAATGGGCAAGCCAACGCCCTTCGACAACGTCGCCAAGCGCCCTAGTGGGCCAACAGCGGGCATTGTCTGCGTTACAACAAGCATTGAGCATTGGCGGACGTTACGCTCATGGGTTTGTCGTCACACCCGCCGGCATGCGCACGTATGACGTTCTCAATGAGGTTGAATCGAAACAACAATGGTTACACGCAAATAAATTCGATTGGGTATACGTTGCCAATCCAGAATCAGCATATGAACCGCTATGCGTTAATTTACCGAGTGGTAAAGCCAACGATTTTTTAGTGAAATTATGGGAGTTATTGCAAGCAGATGTTTCTATTCGTAGCCCTTTACGTGATTTCATACTAGAAACATTTCCAAGCGAGCGAGTCGCCAAATACATCGCGTTGGTGATTGATAAAACTTTCGAAGATTTACCTGGCTCTGAACTGGCAACAATCATTGTGACGCACAGCGAAAATGAGCCTTTTATTTTGTGCGATCGCGTTACTGAAGCCAGCCTATTTGGCAGTATTCGACTCCAAAGTGTGGAAGGCACAATCTCTTCCGACTTACACTTGATTGAAGCTGGTGCGGTTTTGAAAGCCAATGGTGGTGTTCTTGCGATTGATGCGGAAGAGTTATTAATTCAGCCAGGTTTATGGCGAAAGCTAAAGTACATCTTGCGCACCAGCGAATTTCATTGGCCACAGCCAGGCGACGCTAATATTGCAGCTTATTATCAACCGGAAGCTATTCCGGTGCATATTAAAGTACTGTTATTGGGTGAGCGCGATATTTATGCCCAATTACGCGAGCTTGATCGCGATTTTGATAATTTATTTCCATATTTGGCTGATTTTTCGAGTCATTACTCGTTACAAAACGCGCCACTAGCCCCCTACTTTGATTACTTGAGCTATGTTGAACGTGAATCAGCCGTATTGCCGCTAGAGCCTGATGCGTACGCAGCATTATTTAAATTTGTCACGCGTATCACCGATTTTCAAACTGAATTATCACTCGATACGATAGCTATCATGCAACTGATGCGCGAAGCCTGTGCGCTTGCGCAAGCGATCGGGAATGACAAAATTTCGGCACGAGACATTCATCAAGCCTTGAAACAACGCCACGAACGTGACGGATATATTGCCGAGTTGAGTCGACGCGCGATTATAGAAGGCCAAGTTTATATTGCGACTGAAGGCCAAGTGGTTGGTCAAATTAACGGGCTTACCGTGATTACCGCAGGTGGTCATGAATTCGGCGAGCCGACGCGCATCACCGCCACCGTTCATTATGGTGACGGCGACATTATCGATATCGATAGAAAGTCTGAGTTAAGCGGTAGTATTCACACCAAAGGCGTGATGATCTTAAGCGCTTATATCGCCAATGTTTTTGCACGCAATGAAGCGATGGCGCTTTCAGCGACTATTGTATTTGAGCAGTCATACCATGAAGTCGATGGCGATAGCGCTTCATTGGCGGAGTTGTGCTGTTTGTTATCAGCGCTTGCCGAAGCCCCCATTCAGCAGGGCTTGGCCATCACTGGTGCTGTCGACCAGTTTGGTCGAGTCCAAGCTATTGGTGCAGTAAATGAAAAAATCGAGGGATATTTCGAGTTGTGCCGTACGCGTGGTTTAACGGGCCAACAGGGCGTTATCATACCTGCAGCGAATTTGAGTCAGCTCAATCTTTCTGACGATGTTATTCAGGCTGTGAATAACGAAATATTTCACGTATACGCGATTGAACACGTTGGCGAAGCGCTTGAACTGTTGACACAAGCTGAGCAAAAACAATTATATGCGCGTATCGAACAACGGTTAAACGAGCTCCAACAAATCGAGCGCGAAGTGTCTTGGTGGCGACGTTGGTTTTAAGGATAGTGATATCTTTAGGTCATCTTAATACTAGTCGGACTTGTTAAGCGTACACGTGTTCGCTAATCTAGCGCCTATCCGTATCACTCGATAGGCGTTACATCTGTGAAACGCAACACTCAACAAGGTATTTATGAAACAATCTAGCTTTACTCGCGAAGAACTCCTTGCCTGTGGCCGCGGCGAAATGTTTGGTCCAGGCAATAGCCAACTCCCCGCTCCTAACATGCTGATGATGGATCGCGTGGTTGAAATTACTGAAGACGGCGGCGCCTATGGTAAAGGCTATATTCATGCAGAATTGGATATCAATCCAGACCTATGGTTCTTCGATTGTCACTTTATTGGCGATCCTGTTATGCCTGGCTGTTTAGGTTTGGATGCAATGTGGCAACTCACTGGTTTCTTTTTAGCTTGTCTGGGTGGTCCTGGCCGTGGTCGTGCGCTGGGTGTGGGTGAAGTTAAATTCACTGGGCAAATCTTGCCAACCGCCAAAAAAGTCAGCTATTTCATTGATATGAAACGCGTACTCAAGCGCTCTTTGTATATGGGGATTGCTGATGGACGTGTGGAAGTTGATGGGAAAACAATTTACACCGCAAAAGATCTCAAAGTTGGTTTATTCACCGACACCTCAACATTTTAATTGATTCAAAAATGTAAAAAGCCCGCTTCGCGGGCTTTCATTTAGGATTTTTTAGATTCTGGTTCTAGCGGAATAAACCGCCACCTCGCGCTTCCATGGCATCTCGCCAACCGCCTAACCACTGTGACCGTACGTCTTGATTCTGGTAGGGACATAGTTCTTTTGAACGACCAGATACTCCGGCTTTAAAACCTTGTGCATGCGCACGTTCTAGGCGATCGCGTTTTTGTCGTTTCATAGTTCACTTCCTCGTCCAGTTTTTGTTCATCTAACTATTTTTAAGAGAGCGTCGACGATGTTTCTGTTAGCAATATTTCTTAGAAAGTTTGCGAGATTTTTTGACGCTCTATTTAATAGATAGCAATTCTGTACGGGAGTTCAAACGAAAAAAACGACGTATTTTCGAGCGACCTTTTAAGTCAATGAAAACACGCCGTTTATTAATGATAAATTACTTAGAATAACTTGTTTAGTTAGGCGGTAAATTTGCGTCTAAGTGTAATAAGACCACCAATCAATAACATAGAAAAAATACCCCAAGGACTCACTGCCGCACCTTGACGAACAATCTTATCTTCTTCGGTTGTGCAACCCGTAAACTCGCCACTTTCAGGATTCAAAATCAGTGTTTCAGCAACCTGCTCGCGGCGAACATCACCATTTTCATCGGTATATTCGCGCTCGGTTGTCGCCGTGACCAAAATCTGGTTTTGTTCGTTGATTGAATCACCCGATACAATAAAGTAATCCGAATCACAGCCAATAGCTTCATTAAGATTAATTAACCCCTGTTCAGGGTTATTTAGGTCAAAATAGTAACCAGCTCGGCGACGTGTCGAATCAATCTGCGTATCAACTTCAGCACTGCCAACGATGATGCCCTGATTATTAATCGCATTTGGATACGTTGCTGACCCGTTAAATAAGGTTGGTAACGTTGTAAACGTATCATCTTGTACTGAGTAAGTGAACGGAACCGCACGACGCGTGCCTTGGATGTTCTGCAACACATAACCGATGGCAATATCGTCATCGTTAATATCGGTCGCTGCACCCCACAGGTAATCCTCATTCGTAGTTACTGGGCGTGTCTCACCGTCGACAAATATCGCCGGCATTTTAATCCGCCCACCAACGACTGGTTCCGCACCAAAGTAGGTCCAACTCTGGCCAACAGCAATGCCGTTGTTATTTACTGCGTACGCGTAGGTCGACCATACAAACTCATCGTCTTCAAGACGTTCCATTAACGGGGCGTAAGTTGTTTGACTCACAACACCGCCTTGCGCATCAAGTTGCCAAACTGTGGCGTGAACGTCATAAATCGTGCTATTTGTTGATAACTGTGCGCCATTAAATGAACTTAAGTTACTTGCCGTTCCATTTTGATAAGTATGCCAAGCCCCCCATGCACAGGTATAAGGCGTTGCCGCCGATGATGGGTCACTCTCAAACTCTAAACACGACGCAATACGTGTTTGTGCCTGTGGCGTTAATGCAACACTTTGAAAACCAACCGCAACGTTATTTTCATTAATATCGAAAAGCCCTGACTCACCACCTAAAAGTGTTTGCTCAGTTGGTTCTAGCAATTGATGATTGGTACCGTCGTACCATAAAGCACGGCTGGTGAAGTCACGTCTTGCGTAATTAATGGTTACCGGATCAGGCGTTTCTTGCCCTTCTTGTGCTTCTGGTTGATAGGTATGATCAAAGCGCGTATACGGCGCACTAGCGATGCCAACGCGAATATTATTTTGATTCAAACCCAAAAATTGATGATCAGCCGAATTTAATTGGCTTGATGCACCATCACCAGCGGTGTTGAGCAATGCTGGCATGGATACGGATTGTCCATCGTAATCACCGGCAAAATTAACCGCTAATCGCAGCGATGTTAACGCACCATTAAACCGATCGTCTAACCGTTGCACTAACGCTAAGTATTGGCGATATGTCAGTTCATCAGTCGTCGGGTCGAATTCGGTTGAAATTCCAGATTCAGCCAGTAACGAGTCACTAATTAAATTGAAATCAAGCTCTGCCGCCAACGGCATACGCATATGTAGAGCTGTTAAGCCTTGATCATTGATTGCAACGCCATAGGCATTTTGCACTGTGTCTGGTGTGGTAATCCGTTGAACGGTGTAATTTTGAGCCGCAGCCATACCACTTAATGATGCGGCAATGGTTGCGACAAGTATTTGGGTTTTAAACTGTTTCATAGACGGCTTAACTGCTCTCTTGTTGTAAATTTTCTAATTCATCCCAGCGCTCTAGCGCTGCCATCAGCTCATTCTCTAACTCACCTAAGCGTTCTAGCACAGGCGCAGTTACCGTATGCGGCTGATTATAAAAATCAGGCTTATTTGCTTGTTGCTCTAATTGTTCTTGTTCTTGTTCAAGCGCTGCAATGTGTTCGGGAAGCATATCCAACTCACGTTGCAACTTGTAGGATAACTTTTTCTTTGGCTCAGCAGAAGCCCGCGGCTTCGATTCTGGCTTGTCTGACCGAGTTTCCGATAATTTAGTTCCCTGCTTTTCATTGAGATAATGATTAATTTCAGTGAAGCCGCCAAAAATCTCTGTAATAACGCCCTCGCCTTCAAAAAGCAGCACGCTGGTGGCGGTGTTATCAACAAACTCTCTGTCGTGACTAACCAGAATAACTGTTCCTTGATAATCGGCGACAATTTGCTCCAACAGTTCAAGCGTATCAATATCTAGATCGTTGGTTGGTTCGTCCAGAATTAAAAAGTTACTCGGTTGCAGAAATAATCGCGCCAATAATGCTCGGTTTCGTTCACCACCAGACAATGCTTTGACCGGTGTCCGCGCTTGCTTGGGAGAAAATAAAAAGTCCTGTAAATAACTTAATATATGGCGAGTTTTACCGTTGTAGGTCACATCCTGTTTACCATCACCGATATTTTCGGCAACTGAAAGTTCAGGATTCAATTGCGCGCGGTGTTGGTCAAAGTATGCAACTTCTAAATTCGTACCACGCTTGACCTTGCCTGAATCAACCTCTTGTTGACCCAATAACACACGAATTAATGTACTTTTACCACAGCCGTTCGGACCAACTAGTGCAAGTTTGTCGCCCCGCTGTAGGGTTAAATTAAAATCACGAAGAATAACTTTGTTATCAAATTGAAGTTGTAGGTTTTCACCTTCAAATACTAACTTACCTGAACGATTAGCTTCTTGAACTGCTAATTTGGCAGAACCTTGCTGCGCACGGCGAGCTTGACGCTCTTTACGTAACGCTTGGAGTGCCCTAACCCGGCCTTCGTTACGAGTACGTCGCGCTTTAATACCCTGTCGAATCCAAGCTTCTTCCTGGGCTAATTTTTTATCAAATTCAGCATTTTGATTGGCTTCGATTTCTAACTGTTCTTGTTTCGCTGTTAAGTACTTTTCGTAGTTACCTGGAAAGCTCGTTAAATTACCTCGATCAAGGTCAATGATGCGCGTTGCTAAGTTACGAATAAATGCTCGGTCGTGACTAATAAAGAGCACCGCACCACGAAATTCTTTCACTATTGATTCAAGCCATGTCACCATTTCCACATCTAAATGGTTGGTTGGCTCATCAAGCAATAGCAAATCTGGATTCACGACAAGCGCACGAGCCAAAGCAACACGGCGTAACCAACCACCCGAGAGCGAATCCATGGTCGCATCCTCCGGTAACTCCAGTTGGCTTAAAATACTCTCGATTCGCGACTGTAATTGCCAACCATCCGCGGCCTCGATTGCCGTTTGTAAGCTCGCCATGCGCTGTAATATCGCGTCGTTGGTCGGATTTTCATTTAACTCAAGCACTGCATGATGGTATTGCTGTAGCACAGCGCCAACATCAGCCAGTCCTTCAGCTACATAGTCGTAAACTGATTGCGATGAATTGGCCGGTGGATCTTGTGGTAAGCGCGCTACAACGGTCTCGCCGACCACCTGCACTTCACCGTCGTCAAGTAACACCTCGCCGGCGATAACTTTCAATAAAGTTGATTTGCCCGCCCCATTACGGCCAACAATACAGACCCGTTCGCCTGATTCGATGACAAGATCGGCGTGATCGAGAATTGGATCGTTACCAAAGGCCAGTTGTGCTTGATGTAAACGGACTAAATTCATGAATTCAAAAATTCCTCGAGCGGTTGTGCAAACGGCCAGCGCATTTCGGCGTCATCGCGGGCGCGAATTAATACCGGAATTAACCAAGCATATTCCTGTTGGAGCTCTTGTTGCTCTGAAATATCTACGATATGCAATCGAATCGGGTGCTCTGGCTGTGCTTGATGTAGCATTCGTAGAGCTTCATCACACAACGGACAATTCGGTTTGGTTAATAAATAAAAATCAGTCACTCTGGCGTACCTTGAACAAATGATGGATGCCTTTGTGACGCGCGAAATCAGGAGAGATTGAGCGCTTGGTTAAATCATCTGCGACCAGATAAGCCTCCGATAGCAATTCTTCATCTAACTTGAAACGCCGTTTATTATTCGAAAATAAAATAACTCCGTTATCTTTTAATAAACGTGCGGCTAATTTAAGCAGCATGACGTGATCACGCTGAATATCGAGAACATCTTCCATACGTTTTGAATTAGAAAATGTTGGCGGATCAAGAAAAATTACATCGTAACGTTGTTGCGGACGTTGTTCGCGTAGCCATTGTAGACAATCTGCTTGTACGAACTGATATTGGCGACCATATAGTTTATTGAGGGTAAAGTTACGCTGCCCCCATGCCAAATAAGTCTTTGATAAATCAACCGAGGTGACGTCATTTGCGCCGCCTAAAGCGGCATGCACAGAAGCTGAGCAGGTATAAGCGAACAAATTAAGTACCGATTTGTCATGGCTCAGTTTACCGAGTTCACGACGAGCCCAGCGATGATCAAGAAATAGACCAGTATCGAGGTAATCGCTTAAATTCACTTCAAATTGCGCATCGTACTCATGAACGACACGAACCAAGCCGCGCGGCTCTTGTTTTTGATACTGTTGCTTACCCGATTGCTTCTGACGGACTTTCAATGTCATATTTTCAGCCGCAAATGGTAATTCTTGCGCAAGCGTATCGATCAAATACCACAGTCTATCCTTCGCGACCGCCTCAGGAATATCTTTGGGTGCTGCATACTCTTGAATAACCAAGCAATCATCATAAACATCAACGGCCGCGTTATATTCAGGGAGATCAGCGTCATATAGCCGCCATGCGTTAACCCCTTCTTTTGCCGCCCATTTTTCGAATTTTTGCCAGTTTTTACGGAGTCTATTCGCCAAATCGCTGGATTGCGTTGTAGTAAACTCTGGTTGCTCTTGAGTTAAGTCATAAAGCGCTAAAGTGGTCTCGATAGCACCATTAAACAGCTTATATTTACGCTGACTTCGTAACTTCATGCGTTTTAACAGCGTATCATCTCCCGCTAACACACCTACCTGCCAACCTTGGAAATGCTCACGCAGTTGTGCACCGAAACGCCGATATAATAGAAGCGTTTCTATCTCCTCGCCTAATCGTTCACCATAAGGCGGGTTACAAATAAGTAGTGGCGTGCTGTCGCCAGCAGTTAATTCAAGCGGTGCAGTTACTTGTTCGGCATTCATCGTTTGCCAATGACATAATTCTTCAATGCCAAGTCGCATTGCGTTTTGTTCAGCGATGGCAAGCATTTTGGCATCACTGTCATAGCCAATAAAACGCGCTTTAGATTGCGCAAGTGCTGTTTCAAAGCGTTGCTGCGCGGCGCTTAATACCTGCTGCCACACTGATTCGTCATGACCCGCCCACTGTTGAAACCCCCACTCGGCGCGAGTTAAACCAGGTGCACGGTCAAGGCGAATCATGGCCGCTTCAAGCAGAATGGTGCCTGAACCACAAAACGGGTCAAGTACCACATTCGTGTTTTGCGTCATGCCGCTACGTATAGCCACAGCTGCGGCAAGTGTTTCGCGTAGCGGTGCCGTTCCCTGCTGCTGGCGATAACCACGTTTGTGTAAGCTTTCACCAGAAAGATCCAGATACCAGGTTAATTTATCTTTTTGAATATGTGCGTTAATTCGAATGTCTGGCAATTCTTTGGATACATTCGGCCGCGATAATTCTTGCTCACGAAAACGGTCAACAATGCCATCTTTAATCAGCTGTGCACCAAATTGTGTGTGGCGAATTTCATGACTACGTCCACTGAAATCGATTACGAAGGTTTGATCTGAGCGAAAGACTTGCTCCCACGGCGTTTGCGCAACTGCAATAGGAATATCTTGTGCACGTTTTATAAACGCCTCGCCAAGGGTCAATAACACGCGGTTAGCTAAACGTGTCCATAAACAAACACGATATGCGTCTGTTAGAACACCCTGAAACCAGCAACCGCCGGCAGTTTGCCGAACTTCGTTGACACCAAGTTGGTTTAATTCATCAAATAAAAGAGGTTCAAGCCCTTTGGCGCAAGTTGCAAATAAGCGAAGTGACGTTGACGTTGTGGTCATGGATGTTTCTAAGTTGTGTAACATGCCCTTATTATAACGGACTCACACTGCCATGTATTGTGTGTATTATCGGAATTGATGGTTTATTAAGCGGTTGAACGGGAATCGTTTATTTATTAGGCGAACGATTCAATCATTACTTGCGTTTGCCTATATCACGCTATAACATGCGCAGCATCGGACGCGGGGTGGAGCAGTCTGGTAGCTCGTCGGGCTCATAACCCGAAGGTCGTAGGTTCAAATCCTGCCCCCGCAACCAATCCTTTCGAATACTCAAAATAAGATATTAGCTATTAGATATTAGATATTAGCTAAATCCAAACATCACTTTCTAATATCTAATATCCAATATCTAATAACGCTCTTGCTTTTCAATTTCCCAGTTTTTATTTAGCGTGGCGGTATAGCCCTCCTCGCCTAACCACCGCATATATTCAATCAAAATATGCTGAATTTGATCTGGGCTACTATAAACAATCTGCTTACCATTTAACCCAGCAAAATCGCCACCGCCATTCGCGCGATAATTATTTGTAACTACAGCGTACTGTTGCTCGTCATTCAAAGCAGGAATTGTCTGCACGCGTTTACCAATTGGCTGGGTTGGATCGATACGGTAATTGATCCCGCTAAATGTATCGAATTGATAAGACGGAATCTCAGAGTCAAGCCAGCTCCAAGGGTCGTCTTGATTGCCAGATTGTAACGCTTTTGCTGATTGTTCTAACCATTGTTTTAGATTTGCTCCGCTAACCACAACGACATCCAATGTATTGGGATAACGGTACAAATCGCCAATGTCGCCAAGGGTTACTGGCCCAGCTTCAATTGCAGTGTAGGCACCATTAGCACTTGTCGCTTCATTAATAGCCGCATGAAACGGCGCGACCGCGCTTAATCGTGGTAAATTTGTCCACGCCAGTTCGGCGTTTGTATGTGCATAGCGCTCGATATACCAAAGTTGAGCATCGTGTATAAACTGCATCGCTAACGTAGGCTCTAATCGCGCATACTCTTGACTCAAAGGCGCTTGAGTTTGCCCGATGGCCTGTTGCATGAAAGCTAAAGTCGCTCGATGCGCAGGCTCTAACTGTGCAGTGAGTTCCCCATCGCGTTCAGCTGTCACCGGTTTTACTGATGCCGATTTAGATTTCACTACCCAACGCTTTTCGGCAGCGGCGTAATGAAACACGAAATCGATAACACCCAAATACTCGCCATGTAAGCCAGGTTGAACGGCCGGAATCCCAAAGATCGTTCCCTTTTCGCTATTAACATGCGCGAGTAAATCGTAGCTATCCGTGCCAGGAAATATTTCGTGTTGATGGCCGAATATAATCGCATCTATGCCGTCTAACTGAGCAAGCCCCCAAACGCCCTGTTCACTATCTTGCCCGTTTGAAGTTTGCTTTGGCATTCCCGTATGTGCCACCAGAATAACGACGTCCGCACCTGCTTGGCGCGCTCCTTCAACTGCTCGCTGGGCGGCAGCGACCATCGATTCGACGTTGACATGATTGCGCAAATGATGGGCATCCCACTGCATGATTTGCGGTGGTAAAACACCGACTAAACCTATATTAACGGTGAATGCTTGTGCGGTATCGTCAACACTTGTGGATACCGTTCTCGGAATCACAACAAATGGTTGAAGATTTAAATGTTGCTTAGCGAATTCTGAGGTAGCTGTTAAATTGGCACTTAAAATGGGCGCTGATACACCAGAGTATGCACGCGACAAATATTCTAAGCCATAATTGAACTCGTGATTCCCCAGATTAACGGCATCATATTGCATTCGATTCAGCAACTCGGCTAATGGCAACTGTGTTTCAGAAGTCGCTGCAGCAACCATATAGTCTGTAAACGGTGAGCCTTGAATTAAATCACCGTTTTCAATTAATAGACTGATATCTGCGGATGCTCGTTGTTGGTCGATTAAAGCAGCCGTATGAACGAGTCCTTTCGACTCACGTTCCCGAGTGAAATAGTTATATCCGGTGAAGTGACCATGCACATCACTGGTTGCCATTATGCGAAGAGTGATTGATTCAGCACTGACGGTATAACTGGTCATACAGCAAATTCCGGCGATTAAACTGCGATACCACATAGCAAATTAAGCTTGTCGTAGGGTGTCAGTAGTCGATTGAGATTGACTCAATGCAGGTTGAAGACGATTGGGCATTACTTTAATCACATCGTATTGACGTAATACTTTAATGTCTGACAGCGGAAATTCGTCGGCTAATACAAGACATTCGACAAACTCGCCTTCGATTGAACTGATAGCACAAAGAACATCGGCCAAACCCGAGTTAAGCCGAACTAATGTGCCAATTTCTAACGCGCTATCAAGGGGATGTTCAGCTGTTTGAAAATACCAGCTTTGCGGCATTTGCGGCCGCCCGAAGCGTTGATAAATGGTGTGATTTAGTGCCGCAGCAAGAATGACCGTCGGTGATAGGCAGTTGGATGCTTCTAATGCATCAAAAAAGCTTTGAAAAGTTGCCGCATCCTCCATGGAAAATGCAGCATTCATGGCATACAACGGAACCAACTTCGAAGGCTTGTAAGGCGCATTATGAAATACGCCTTGTTCAAGCTCTATTTGCAATTGTTGTTGCTCTGGATCGTAAATCCATCGCCATTGCGAAGTTGTGTGCACACGATTACCTTTATAGTTGTAATTAGCTATGTGTTGTTAGATAACCGTTAAAATATCGAAATCTAATTCGTTTTACAAGGCATTCACAATATTGCGAACTAATTGCGGACCATGATAGATAAAGCCAGTATAGATTTGTACTAAACTAGCACCCGCTTGTAACTTCGCTTGCGCAGCCTCTGCACTATCAATACCGCCAACAGCAATTATCGGCAGTTTGCCGTTCGCATGCTCGGCAATAATTTTTACAACATGCGTGCTGCTATCAAATAGCACTCGACCACTTAAGCCACCCGCTTCATCAGCATAAGGCAAGCCAGCCACGGCATCGCGACTCAAGGTGGTATTGGTCGCGATAACTGCATCGATTTCGTGTGTAATGAGTGCGTCTGTAATTGCTCGAATACCGTCATCAGTTAAATCAGGCGCAATTTTAACTGCAATAGGTACATATTTATCATGCTGTTGTGCGAGTTGTTTCTGTTCTTCTTTCAACGCCGAAAGTAGGTCATGTAATGCACTTCCATGCTGAAACTCACGTAATCCTGGCGTGTTCGGCGATGATATATTCACGGTGATATAACTCGCCAGTGAATATACTTTGCGCATACAATGCAAATAGTCCTGAACTGCTTCGGCTTCGGGGGTATCCTTATTTTTACCAATATTGATACCTAATACGCCTTTGTACTGTGCTAATTGCACCTGCTCTAGTAGGTGGTCGACACCTAAATTGTTGAAACCCATTCGATTAATAATGGCTTCCTTTTCAACAATGCGAAATAAACGAGGCTTTGGATTCCCCGGCTGAGGTCGCGGTGTCACGGTTCCTACTTCTATAAAACCAAAGCCCATTTGTGCAAACGCATCAATACACTCGGCATTTTTATCCAGTCCGGCAGCTAATCCGACCGGATTCGGGAAATCGATACCTATTACGCGAACCGGTTTGCTTTGCAACCGTTGGCGCCATGCCAATGATACAGGCGTGTGCGCAAACCGTTTGAGCATATTTAGCGTGAAGTCATGTGACTGTTCAGCATCTTTGCTGAACAGCCACTTGCGCATTAATCCATACATATTAAGCGCTGACCGCCGTACAGTTATGGTTTAATAACATTAACTCACGTAACGCGACCGAGAACTTGGCGAACTCATGCGTTTTTGTTGTGCGGAAATCTGACAACATAACTAACCAACGGTCGACGTACACTTTATTGTCAGATAACCAAGATTGAACGATTTCATTGGCGTCTTTCTTGGCATCAGCCGCTTTTAACATGCTCATGGTTAATGAACGTTGCTGCCAATCAAGCTCTTCGCGGAAGGCCGCTCGAGCAAGTGCTTGCCAATGGTTATCCACCGGTTGACTATTAATTTGATCAAGGAACCAGTGTAATGACACACGCGAACCAAGATTAAAGTACGCTTGTGCAACGGTGCCCACTTTACGTCCTGTTTCATTGGTAATGTCAGCAATATCCAACGCCGAGAACAAGGTACTTAAGGTGCCAATATTATGCGCCAGTTTTGCTGGTACGCCCTGCGCTTGCAGCTTATCGATTTGTTTTTCAATTTGCGCACGCTCATCGTCGACTAAGTAATTCAGCACATTCTTACGCAAATCGTCAAAACTTGCCTTGTAGAAATCCAAATGCTCTTGAATTGTTGTCAAATTCGGGTTGCGATGACGCAAGAACCAACGCGTCGCGCGGCGTACCACACGGCGTAACTGGAATAACATGTTATTCTGGACGTCAGCAGGGATTTTGTTATTACCAACTTCAATTTGCTCCATCAAACCGCGCAAATCGAAACATTCACGCGCAACCACATAGGCTGAGGCAACTTCAGCTTCAGTTGAGCCGGTCGCATCTACTTTACGGTAAACAAAGTTAGGCCCCATGTCGTTAACGATGTTATTCGCCAAGCGCGTTGCGATAATCTGCGCACGCAATGGGTGATTTTCCATTGCATCGGCATACTTCTCTTGTAACGGTTTAGGGAACGCATTAATCAATGAGCGCGCGTGGAATGGATCCGACATAATCGCATCATCAAGCAACTGCTCTTTTAGGACCATTTTGCCGTAAGCTGTAATAACTGCCAACTCAGGACGGGTAAAGCCTTTGCCTTGCGCCTGACGTTCAGCTAGCTCATCGTCATCTGGCAAGAATTCTAAGGCACGATTTAACTGCCCCTCACGCTCTAAATGATGAATAAAGCGCTGTAATTCTTTCACCTGATCAGAGCCACGAATCGCGGTCACTGAAATTGATTGGGACTGACGGAAACAATCTTTGATTACAATTTGCGATACTTCGTCGGTCATATCGTAAAGTAACTGATCGCGCTGCTTACGAGTTAAATCGCCATTCGCAACTAAACCGTTCAGCAAAATCTTAATGTTAACTTCGTTATCTGAACAGTCGACACCACCAACGTTGTCAATTGCGTCAGTATTGATACGTCCACCTGTACGTGCATATTCAATACGACCTAACTGGGTGAATCCTAGGTTACCACCCTCGCCCACAATCTTCGCGCGTAGTTCTTTACCATTCACACGTAAAGCATCATTTGCGCGGTCACCAACGTCACTGTCACTTTCTTTGGCAGATTTAACGTAAGTACCGATACCGCCGTTCCATAACAGATCAACGTTCAGCGTTAATAATGCTTTGATTAATTCATTTGGCGTAAACGATTTCTTCTGCGTATTAAACAGTTTCTTCATCTCAGGTGACAGCTCAATCGCTTTTGCGCTGCGCGAGAAAATGCCGCCGCCTTCTGAAATTAATGATTTGTCGAAATCTTCCCAGGATGAACGTGGCAATTGGAACATACGCTGGCGTTCAGCATAAGTTTTTTCCGCATTTGGGTTCGGGTCCACGAAAATGTGCATGTGGTTAAACGCACCAACTAGGCGCGTATGCTTTGATAGCAGCATGCCATTGCCAAATACGTCACCTGCCATGTCGCCAATACCTACCGCTGTAAAATCAGTTGTTTGGCAATCAATTCCGATTTCACGGAAATGACGCTTAACTGACTCCCATGCACCGCGTGCGGTAATCCCCATTTTCTTATGGTCATAGCCAACTGAACCACCAGAGGCAAAAGCATCGCCCAACCAGAAATTATACTCAGCCGAAATACCGTTCGCGATATCTGAGAACGTTGCGGTACCTTTATCGGCTGCAACAACTAAATAGGTGTCATCTTCATCGTGACGAACAACGTCGGTTGGTGGCACAACTTCGCCGTTGACAATGTTATCGGTGATATCAAGTAAAGCGCGGATAAAGGTGCGATAACATGCTTTACCTTCTTCAAAAAACGCATCACGCTCTTCTGGCAAGTGTTTACAGAAGAAACCACCTTTCGCGCCTACTGGTACAATCACCGTATTCTTAACTTGTTGCGCTTTAACTAGCCCAAGCACCTCAGTACGGAAATCTTCACGACGGTCTGACCAACGCAAACCACCACGAGCAACTTTACCACCGCGCAAATGAACACCTTCAACGCGTGGTGAATAGACAAAAATTTCATACTTCGGTAATGGCAAAGGCATTTCTGGAATCATTTCTGGCATAAATTTCACAGAAATGTATGGTTTCTCGTTACCCTGTGCATCAGCTTGGAAGAAGTTGGTGCGAAGTGCCGCCAAAATCAATTCAACATAACGACGAATGATACGGTCGTCATCGAGGTTAGCGACGTTTTCTAGCTCAGAACTAATACGAGCTTCCAACGCTTCAATTTTCTTGTCTCGGCTCTTTTCTTTCGGATCGAATTTTGAGTAAAACAGTTTAACAATTAATTTTGCAATCAATGGGTATTTGCTGAACGTGCTTTCAATGTATGATTGACTGAATGTGGTGCCAATTTGGCGCATGTACTTGGCGAACATACGCAAAATAACAACTTGGCGACCTGTTAAACCAGCACTTAATACCAACCGGTTGAAACCATCGTCCTCGTAGTGACCATCCCAAACCTGAGCAAATGCATTCTGGAACACGTCACGGCTGGCTTCCAAATCAAGCTTGGCATTGCTGTGTAGCATTTGGAAATCAAGGATCCAGAAAACGCCACCATCCGAGGTTTTAATTTGGTATGGGCTTTCACCGATAATGCGTAACCCGAAATTCTCGAGCATTGGCAGTACGTCAGACAAGTGAATTGGCTCGTCTTTATGGAATAATTTCAGACGAATCTTTTTGCTTGTTTCGTTCTCTTCACGCGAACGATAGAACAACATTCCCAATTTGTGATCGTCATCGAGTGCTTCTACCTGCGCAATATCGGCAATTGCGACAGAAGGCAAAACTTCTTCTTTATAGGCGCGTGGGAACGCGTTGGCATACTTTTTATTTAATGCATTCGCTTTTGCTTCACCGAAAGTACTACTTAAAATACGCTCGAAATTGTCTTCCCAAGTACGTGCCGCTTCAATTAGATTCTGTTCAAGTTCTTTCACGTCAATGTCCTGTACGTGTGCGCCAAGGCGAACGGTATAATGCGTTCTAGCCAGCGATGATTCTGAGAAATAGGTGGTAAAATCGACTTCACTGTTGCTTGCTAACGTGCGTGCAAGAATTTGCTGCGTCTTTTGTCGTAACAAAGTGTTGTAGCGCTCTTTCGGAACGTAGACCATGCACGAAGCGAAGCGACCAAAAATATCGCGACGCACGAATACGCGCGTCATATCGCGCTCTTGCATCTGCAAAACGCCCAGCCCTACTTCGAGCAAATCATCTTCAGAAGCTTGAACAATTTCGTCACGCGGGTAAGTTTCAAGAATATTTAGCAGTGCTTTCGCTGCATGCGAGTTTGGAGCGAAGCCTGAATCTTCCATGACGCGACGGATTTTATCGCCAACTAATGGAACATCGCGGGCACTATTGTTGTAGAAGCTGCTTGAATACAGCCCAATGAAACGATCTTCGCCAATAACTTTACCGTTCTTATCAAAGCGTTTCACACCAATGTAGTCGCAATAAGCAGGACGGTGTACACGTGATTTGGTGTTGGTTTTGGTGAGTAATAGAATATTCTCATCAAACGTCATATCTCTCGCAACTTCTGGCAATGAAGAAACCAAACGGTCTTTGTTGGTTGCACTCTTGCGCATTAAGCCAAGACTAGATTCAACGTTTTGGCGAATAACGTAATCGCCTTCAACTGGCTTCAAATCGTAACGACGATAACCCATTAAGGTGAAATTATCTTGCGCTAACCAACTTAAAAAACGCTGCGCTTCTTTTAATTGCTGTTGGTCGCCAGGGTATTTAATGTCACTGAGACTTTGCGCTATTTCACTCAAGCGCTCACGCATTGGTAACCAGTCTGAAACGGATAAATTAATTTCATCCATGACCGACGCTAATTCTTTTTTAAGCGTGGTAATTGCTTCTTTACTGGTTTGGCGATCAACCTCAATCAAAAATACCGTATCGACTTCATTGTCGTCATTACGCGTGCCGGCTTTTAATAACTCAACAATATTGTTATCAGCATCACGCTTGTGGCTAATTGGTAAATGCAACAATAAATGCGAAGTGATGCCTAGGCGTGACAACGCCATACGAATTGAGTCCACCATAAATGGACTATCCGATTGAATAATTTCAATGATGGTATGCGCTGACTCCCAGCCGTGACGTGCCACTTCTGGGTTATAAATTTTGATGAGTGCTTTTTCACCAGGAATGTAATCGTTGAAGCTATGCCACAACCCCATCACCGCACCATACATATCGCTGTCATTGCGCAGCGACAGATCATCCGGTGAGATATTGCGGAATAACCTCATCGCAAAATCGGTGATCAAATCGGCTCGATTGGTGGCGCGCTGCTGAATCAGATCAGCCACCTTCTGCAATACAACGGGGATCTGGCCTTCGCCAAACGCATTCATGATGGTGTCCTTTTTACGTGATAGATATAACGAAGCTGCAATAGTTACCAAGCGTAACTATTACCCAACGAAATAATTACTATCATTGTCGGACATTTAGGTTGGTTATTCAATGCTTATTGTCATGAAAAAATCAGTGTTCAGACCACGAAATTCGGGGTCTGAACATGATTATGAAGATGCTTTGCATGTTTATTACAAAAGCGCCAATTATTAGTCTAATTTGTCGCTAAACTTTGACTGATTTTTTCGTCTAAATCGGTCGCTAAATTGGGTATTTTTTGTAGTTGCTCTAGTTCTGCTTTTAACAACTGTTGTCGATGCGAATCAAATCGGCGCCATTGTGTTAACGGTGTCACGAGACGCGCTGCAACTTGCGGATTCTTATCGTTCAAATAACGAATCATGGCACTTGTCATTCTATACCCTGCTCCGTCTTGACGATGGAACTGCGTCATATTACGACCAAAACTGGCCATTAATGCGTATTGGCGGTTCGGGTTGTTACGATCGAACTTCGCATGTTGTTGTAGCTCCGCAACACGTTCAACCACTTCTGGTTGTGGTGCACTGGACTGAATGGCAAACCATTTATCTAAAACTAACGGGGTGTCCTGCCATTGCTTTTCAAAAGCATCAAGCAATTGTTGTTGGCAGGACAGCTGTAAGTGAACGGCTATCTGCAATGCACTTTGTTGTGCGGTCATATTATCTGCCTGATGATAATACTCGGCGACCACGGCACTATACTGTGCAGGCGCATGCAAAGCGATATAGTACAGTGACGTGTGCAACCAGCTACGCTGCCCAATTTCAGCGCCAGTTAATTGATATTCTGCGATGTTTCTAGCATCCCAAACGCCTTTAAAAACATCAAATAGCTTTGCAGCTAACTGTTGGCGTAATTCTTGAACAGCAGTAAAAATTGCATCCAACGGAATTTCTGTCGAATAATACTCTGCTATTTCTTCAACGGTCGGTGGTGTAAACACGAACGATTTCAACGCAGGATCTACATTCGCTTGCGCAAATTTTGTAAACGCTTCAGCCACTGACTCCGGCAATACCAATGGTGATTGTTGCGCCACTGCGTCGCAAATTAATTTTACATAAATATGCTGTGCAGCCTCCCAACGAGAAACTTCCTGATCCGCGTGGCTTAATAAAACCAGATTATCTGTAAAAGATTGTACGGCATCTAATTTAATTGGAGCGCTGAAGTTTTCTAATAAGGCCACCACTGGGCGCTCAGGCAGATTCGGAATAACAACGGTTGCTTGCGCTTCGGTGAATTCAAACAATGTGCTACCAGATTCATGCTCTCGTAGCTGGTTGCTTACCAGCGTGAGTTTTTCTCCCTCTTTTGAGTAGGCGCTTAAAAGTACTGGGATATGAACTGGTAGTTTAGTTGCTTGGCCTGGCGTTGGTGGCGTTGTCTGACTGAAGTTTAACGTTAATGTTTGAGTGTGCTCATCATATACTTGCTCAACGCGAACAGTCGGCGTGCCGGCTTGACTATACCACCGCTTAAACGTTTGTAAGTCGGCCTGATTCGCATCTGCCATGGCGGCCACGAAATCATCACACGTTACCGCTTGTCCGTCGTGACGTTCAACATATAGCCGCATGCCCTTTTGGAAACCACCCTCCCCAAGCAAAGTGTGTAACATTCGAATAACTTCGGCGCCTTTGTTATATACCGTCACCGTATAAAAGTTATTCATCTCAACCACTTTGTCAGGTCGAATTGGATGCGCCATCGGGCTCGCATCTTCGTTGAATTGATGCGTTCGCATAATGCGAATAGCGTCAATACGATTCACTGAGCGTGAACCTAAATCAGAACTAAATTCTTGATCTCGAAAGACGGTTAAGCCCTCTTTTAAACTTAACTGGAACCAATCACGGCAAGTAATTCGGTTCCCCGTCCAGTTATGGAAATACTCGTGTCCTATCACCGACTCAACGTTTAAAAAGTCTTGGTCTGTCGCGGTTTTAGCATCGGCCAATACATAGCGCGAATTGAACACATTCAGCCCTTTATTCTCCATGGCACCCATGTTGAAAAAATCCACCGCGACAATCATATAAATATCGAGGTCGTATTCGAGATTAAATCGTTGTTCGTCCCAACGCATCGCATTTTTGAGCGAGAGCATGGCGTATTCGGCTTGTTTGAGATTCCCTTTATCAACAAACAATTCAAGACTAACGTCGCGACCGGTGCGTGTTCTAAACGTATCTTTTAATACATCGAAATCACCGGCAACGAGCGCAAACAAATATGCCGGTTTTGGGTGTGGATCATGCCATTTCACCCAATGCGTGCCGTCGTTATTATTACCTTGTTCGACATTATTGCCGTTACTCAGTAAATAAGGATAGTCTTGCTTGTTCGCAATGATTGTTGTGGTGAACTCAGCTAGTACGTCCGGACGATCGAGGTAATAGGTAATACGTCGAAAACCTTCCGCTTCGCATTGCGTACAGAATGCACCACCTGATTTATACAACCCTTCTAAGGCTGTGTTAGCAGCTGGATTTATCGTATTGGTAATCACTAGTTCAAATGGCGAGTCTGGCACTTGACGAATCTCAAGATACTTATCGCTAACAACATACTCATCTGAACTTAACGCGTCGCCATTAATAATAACCGTTTGCAATGACAGGTGCTCACCATGCAAACGAAGCATGGCGCTTTGTTGTTGCGGTACAACACGCATACGACTCGTTACCCGTGTGCACTGTTCATCAAGTTCAAAGGTTAAATCAATACTCTGAATTAGAAATTCCGGAGCGCGGTAATCGCTCCGGAATTTTGCTGCTGTTATTGTCATAACGACCTATATTCTGACTAATTTAAGTGGCGCTTTTGGGCGCTGGTAAACGCAATATACGAATACCTGTGTAGGCATAAAATAATGCGATTAATGGGGTTATCCAATTAAAGAATGCAAACGGCGCATAAATCCATGGGCTTACGCCAAGCGCACCCATCATAAATGCACCACAGGTATTCCATGGTATTAATGCCGATGTAAGTGTTGCGCTATCTTCAAGCGTACGTGACAGCAAACGCGGATCAAGACCGCGACGTTCGAACTCTTCACGATACATACGCCCTGGCAAAACAATAGCCATATATTGGTCAGCGGTTAGCACGTTGGCACCAAAACAAGTGAACAACGTAGCTGCAATGAGGCTGCCAAGGGATTTTACATAGCCGAGCATGCCGGAAATTAAGCGTTGTAAGAGACCAAGCTTCTCCATGATCGCGCCAAACGTCATGGCACTTAGAATCAACCAAACGGTATTGAGCATGCTCGACATACCACCACCGCTTAATAAATCATCCAAATCAGCAGAGCCAGTCTCAATGGTCACGCCATCGCTAAGTGCGGTCCAAACCACTTTGACCGTTGCAACAACTGAAGTATCACCACCTGCCAGTTTACTTACCATTTCTGGCTGAAATATGAGCGCCCACACGCCACCGAGCAAGGCTCCGAAGAATACTGTTGGAAGCGCTGGTTTTCGCGTTGCTGCTAAATACAAAAGAACGAGCAACGGAACTAGCATCACCCACCCGATATTAAAGGTGTTACGCAGCTCTAACTGCATCCGCTCAAGCTCGAGTAAGCTGACTGAATTGTCGGCATTAAAACCTAAGAACACGAAAATAATTAGCGTAATAATAAATGCAGGGCCGGCGGTGTACGCCATATAACGAATGTGTGCGAACAACTCAGTACCAGCTACGGCTGGTGCTAAGTTGGTGGTATCACTTAAAGGTGACATTTTGTCACCAAAGTATGCGCCTGAGACCACAGCACCAGCGGTAATTGCTGGTGATAAATCCATACCCGCCGCAACGCCCATTAACGCCACACCGATAGTTGCGGCGGTGGTCCATGAGCTACCAATAGCGAGTGAGATAATGGCACAAATCAGCGCCGTCGCAGCATAAAACCAGCTCGGGTTAAGTAACTCGAGACCAAAATAGATCATGCTCGGCACAGTACCGGCTAACAACCACGTCCCGATGAGTGAACCGACGGCTAATATAATTAACAAGGCACCTAGGGCAACTGAAATACCCTCTTTGATACCATCTTCAATTTGTTCCCATGATACTTTGTTATAGAAACCGATTGCTAATGCAACGCCGGCAGCAACCCATAGGGCTATCTGATTTGGTCCGTAGGATGAATCTTCACCGTAGAAGTATACCGACAGTGCTAACATTAAAATCAATGCTAACAGCGGTAATGCTGCTTGCAGAATGGTTGGAGTACGCAGCTCCACCTTTGTTGTATTTTGCATAAATAGTCTCTAAAGCCAAAAATTAAAATCGAATAATACCGATCAGTTGTAGAAAAATCAGAATAATTGCTATCGGCGCCAAATAGCGCACGATGAAGTGCCAAATTTTAAATACCAATGGTTGCGTACCCAATTCGTCTTGGCTGTATGTACTCTTCATCACCCAGCCTGCAAAAACAGCAAGTAATAGACCGCCAAGTGGTAATAACACGTTGGATGTCGTGTAATCTATTACGTCAAACCAGCTTTTTAATTCCTTGTCACCCACCTGCCAGCTAATTTGCGTCCAATCCGCGCCGCTAAAGCTGTAGATGGTCACCTGCCCCAGTAACCATAAAGTAAAACCAGCAGCCATTGTTGCGGTCCAGCGACCTAGATTAAATCGCTCTTCTAAAAAAGCGACGGCTGATTCAATCATCGCAATTGCCGAAGTAAAAGCGGCAATAACGAGCATAATGAAAAAGACGGTTCCTAGAGCGGCACCGCCAGGCATTTGACTGAAGGCAACAGGCAGCGTTTGAAAAATAAGGCCTGGGCCTGCTTCTGGGGTTAATTGACTGCCAAAAACAATAGGGAAAATAGCCAAGCCTGCTAGTAGCGCGACAAATGTATCTGCTAAAGCAACCCAAAGCGAGGTTTGGATAATTGAAGTCGATTTTGATAAGTACGCGCCGTACATAATGACGACGCCAGAGGCTAATCCGAGCGAGAAGAAGGCATGACCAAGCGCTAACATAACGCCGTTTATTGATAACTCTGAAAAGTCTGGAGCGAACATAAATTCGATGGCTGCGCCGAAATCACCGATATAGGCCGCATAGCCTGCGAGACCGATCAACAGAATAACCATCGCCGGCAACATCCACGATACTGCCCGCTCTAAGCCATCCTTGATGCCATTACCGACGACCAAAACAACACCTACGATAATGGCCGCATGCCAGACAGTAAGACGAGCTGATGAACTGACTAAACTACCGAAAATATCGCTAATTTGTGCAACACTGGCACCGGTAAAAGAGCCACTCGCGGCTTCAACCACGTAGGCAAGTGCCCAACCGGCAATAACTGCATAAAAACTCAGAACTAAGAAGCCAGTTGCCATGCCCAGCCAACCGGTTATCTGCCAGAATTTGCTGCGTCCAGACTCCTGAGCGACTTTAAGTGCCGCATAACCTGGACTATGCCGACCGCGTCGACCGATAACGATTTCTGCAATCATGACCGGTAATCCAATACCCGCTATACACAAAAGGTAAACGAGCACAAATGCCCCACCCCCGTTTTCACCAGTGATATAGGGGAATTTCCAAATATTCCCAAGCCCAACGGCTGCTGCAGTAGAGGCAAGAATAAATAGTAATCGGCTCGACCAGCGATTGGCGATTGAAGGTGACTCATGCATGGGTGTTGTTGTCCGTATTTTATTATCGTTGTTATTTTTATAAAAAAGCCGCGATACGCGGCTTTTTGTAACTTACTATTCGCAATAAATTAGTTCATCGCCAATTTATGTGCATCAATCAGGGCAAAACTTAAACTAACTGTTTCTTCAAGGTAAGGGTCATCGATTTCTAAATCAGTCGGAATATCCTCAACTTTTTCAACAGGTTCTTTGCCTAAACGTTCCAAGCGAGCATTGGCACGCTGTAGTTTTTTCTTTTCATCACGCGCTTGTTCTGCTTTACGTTCATCCAAAACTAAGCTCACCCACGTTTTATCTTTCTCGGCTTGGTATTCTTCAATATCTTGAAAAATAAACTTGAATTCAGGATTGCTTGCCACCTGAGAGTCAAGCTTGCTCTGCCATTGTTGAAACTTGGTGGTTGGTAAAACGTTTAGCGGTTCATATTTCGCTGCAGGTAATTGATCCCACGGCAACGCATTCTCTTGGCTGCTTTCACCAAACTCTTCGGCATCAATAATTGACGGCAAGGTTAAATCAGGTACCACGCCACGCATTTGCGTACTACCGCCATTAATGCGATAGAATTTGGCAATCGTGAACTGCACACTGCCTAACGGTTCGTCGTAATTATCAAATGGATACATTTGTAATGCACGATGATGCTGAACGGTACCTTTACCGTAGGTATTTTCACCTACAATAATCGCCCGTTGATAATCTTGTAGCGCCGCCGCAAAAATTTCTGACGCTGACGCACTGTACCGATCTACCATCACCATCAATGGACCATCATAATAGGTTTTGCCATCACGGTCGCCATTGATATCTCGTCGCTTACGACCATCTAAAATCTGTACCACTGGGCCCTTATCAATAAACAAACCCGTTAATGAAATCGCTTCGGCTAATGAACCACCACCGTTACCACGCAAATCAATGACGATACCCTCAACGTCTTGTTGCTGTGCATCGGCAATCAGTTTTTCAACGTTTTCAGTTAACCCGTTGTAGAAACCAGGAATTTCGATGACGCCCATTTTACGACCGGCATACTTGCCTTCTTCAGGCGATTCAATTTCAAGTTTCGCGGCACGATCTTCGAGTTTAACCTTGTCGCGGACAATCGCGATCTCAGTTGGTGTGCTACCTGCACTCTGGTTGGCTTTGATGACTTGCAGAATGACGGTTGACCCCTTCGGACCTTTAATTAGCTCAACAACTTCATCAAGTCGCCAGCCGATAACGTCTATAAACTCGGGCTTTTTTTCATCGCCTTGGGCAACACCAACAATCTTGTCGTCAACCGCTAATTCACCGCTTTTATCGGCTGGGCCGCCTGGTACGAGGCTGCGGATTACCGTGTAATCATACTCGGCTTGCAACACAGCACCGATACCTTCAAGCGACAAATTCATATTTTGCTCAAAGCGTTCGGCGTTACTTGGCGATAAATAGCTGGTGTGCGCTTCAACACTTCGTGCAAAAGCATTCATCACGGTTTGAAAAACGTCTTCACTATTGGTTTGCGTTAAGCGTTTTAACGCATTGTTATAGCGTTTACCGAGCGTTTCCACCACTTCTGGCCACTCTTTACCTGCCAGAGTGAGGTTTAAAGCATCGTATTTAACGCGCTGACGCCAAAGCTCATCGAGTTCCGATGTGGTAGTTGCCCATTCGGCATCCTCGCGTTGAAAGTGATATTTATCATTGGCAACGGTGAAATCAAAAGGCTGATCTTCATCAAGTAAAGATAACGCATAGGTATAGCGTTCAAAACGCCGATCGAGTGATTTACTGTAAAGTGAATACGCGGCATTCAATTTTCCAGTCAAAATCATATCGTCGAAGAGGTGCTTATACTCCTGCGCCTGTTCGACGTCAGCTGCCAGCATAAACATCTTGCTGTAATCGAGCATTTCAAGATAACGCGCTAAAATTTGTTCGGACAGCTCATTATCAAGTTCCATTTGCTTAAAATGATCGCGTGTGAAAAAACGAGCCACGCGACCACTGGCAACCGGGTGTTGCTCTTGTGGTTTCAATTGCGGTAACTCATCAGGAGAATGCGTCGGCGGTATCGCCACTGCTGCGGTTGACATAACCGCTGCCAGAGAAACGATTAAAGCACTCTTAAACTTCACACGCTTGGTCATATTTCCCTACTCCTATTTCGTGACAAATACAGCGTTTACATTCACTTTGACCGTCAAGCCGTTTTGAAGTTGCACATAAATGTCATCGCGGTCGATTTCGGTAACTTGTCCTGCCACGGGTGATTGTCCAGCTTTAACCTGAACTTGTTGACCAACTTGCAGTTCCGAACCAGTCACCGACTGGAGGTCCAGTTTAGCTGCAGGTTTTGGTTTAGTGGCTGGTGAAGCCTTTTTGGCAGGACGTTTCGCTCGCGCTTTACGAGCTTCTTGTTTTGCCCCTGCAGTTTTGGGTGCTTTCGGCGCCTGCTCTTTACGTTTCTTAGCAGCTCGCTCAGCGGCAACAGCTTTTGATTCGGCTAACGTTTGCTCAGCATGCTGTTGATGCTCTTCTTCAATAATACCGGCCTCGGCACCATCAAGATCAACCCGTTTCGCACCAACTTTAACGCTACGCAGATACCGCCAACTATTAGTGTAGTGACGTAAAGCAGTACGCAACCGCGTTTTACTTACGGATTCATCGTTCTCTAAGCGCGTTGCGATATCCTCAAAGATACCAATTTTTAATGGTTGCGCATCGCCTTCAAGTGAAAAACATTGTGGAAATTTCTCGGCAAGATAGGCAATTACTTCTTTGGTATTCGTAATCTTTTTAACGTCAGTCGTCATCTTCATCAAAATCCTGCTGACGTACGTCAGCTAGTTGCTCCATGATATACGCTTGCATTTCTTCGCTATCGAGTCCTAGTAATTCAGGATTTTCGATCCATTCGAAGAGGACGCGGCGTACAACTTCTTCTAATTGTTCTATGCTGTCATCAGCTTCACTATAATCGACAATGTAATGCAACATTTCATTGAGTTGATCAGCCGCAGCCTCTTCATCCCCTTCAAAGAATCGCATGTCACTATAACTGACTAAATAAGCATAGATATCAAATTCACTATACATATCGATCTACTTGGCACGTTCGCAGTGAGTCATTAACGCCAATTGAGTGTCTCAATAAAGCGACCTAACGCACTTAAACCATCGGCATCAGCTTGATTGAAACGCCCTACCGTTGGACTATCCAGATCAAATACTCCAACAACTTCATCATTAACTATCAACGGTACGACAACTTCTGAGTTTGACGCAGCGTCACAGGCAATATGCCCTTCAAAGTCATGAACGTCGACAACCAATTGTGTCACACGTGAATGTGCGGCCGTGCCGCAAACACCGCGCCCGAACGGAATTCTTAAACACGCCACTTTACCTTGAAACGGCCCTAACACCAAGGTTTCAGGTTCCCGTGTTAAGTAAAAGCCGACCCAATTGACATCTTCGAGAGCTTCATAAACTAACGCAGATAGATTACTTAGATTCGCAATAAGATCAGATTCGCCGTGGGTAATGGCCTTTGCTTGTTCTATTAATAATTCATAATCGGTGGTGTGCATAGAGGTGTGCTCAGGCCTCGTTTGGGTTATTGAGAGAGAAGCTTGCGATAGTATTCTCGCCTTTTAAATCAGCTTTCATATCGCGCTTACTACGGGTAACTAACTGGCCATCGGCACCTACGCGAAATGGTTCTTCTGAAGGGCAATAACGCGCTTGATAGGCCATAACTAGCTGGATGCTGTGTTCACGCTGTTCATCTGAGAGCTTTACACCGTCTGGCCACTTTCCCAGCTCAACAGCTTGTAGTAAGCGCTCAAAAATGTCTGGCGTAATGGAGGAGACTAAGTCGTCAAACTGCATTAATTGCGACTCCTTTTCACAAAAACTAACCGAACTCGGTTCACCACGAACCATACTAACCCAGCAACCATTAAACCGTACGACACTTTAGCTGGCCATGTTTCAGGCAGCGGTTGTTGGATAAAATAATACGTAAATGCGGCAATCGCGATCAGCAATGCCAACATCGATTGACCAACAATTTTTTCGCGTTTTGTTGCAAGCATTCGTTGCAGTTCACGCTCGCGCTCTTCATTAGATAAACCTGTCAGCTTAAACTCGCAGTGTGGGCATTCCGTAGCTTTGTCAGAAACGCGCTTGCGACACGCAGGACAATCGATTAACGCCATGATGACCTCATTTACTTCAACGTGAATAGGCAATATAAGGGATTTGGTCTTAAATTCAAGCACCACGCGGCTTTTACATAGATTAAAACCCGCCGAAGCGGGTTTTAAATCAATCTAACAACTCGTTATTTATCGCTATTTTTAGATTGCTCTGCATCGAAATCTTGCCAATAGGCTTTCACAGTATCTTTCATCTCTCGACGTAAAAGGAAAATACCGAGTAAGTTTGGCAGCGTCATCAAAACAATCGCCACGTAAGATAAAGTCCACACTAGCGTGGTATCAGCAAATGATGCGACAAAGAACCCTGCAACGTAAATAATGCGATATGGCATTACCCCGCGTTGTCCAAATAGATAGACAACGGCACGGTCACCGTAATATGACCAAGCAATGGCTGTTGAGAAAGCAAATAACATTAAGCTAATCGGTACAATATATTCACCCGCCGGACCTAAAAAGCCCATACTAAAAGCTTTCGCCGTTAGCGCAGCTGAGTGAATCAAAGAGTCACCGACAATAACGATGTCGTCCTTCTTCAATTGACCATTTTCAATGCGTAAAACACCGGTATATGGATCTTCACCAGCAACAATGAAACGCACGTTTTCGGCTACCGAGCGTGCATGTAACATGGTGTAGCCATTGCTGACCGGACGCCCATCGCGCACTTGAATCGTACCATTATATTTTTCAATGGTATTTTGCTTAGTGTCGTTTAAATAGTGATATAAAGCTTCCCGATCTGCCGGTTCGGCATCTGAATAATGACCCGCAACAATATCTAAATCAGTGCGTGAAAAGGTATTCTCATGTTTCTGCGACCAGACACCAGATGACAAGATAACCAAACCGGTTAACGTACAAATGATAATGGTATCGATAAATGGCTCGAGAATTGAAACCATACCCTCAGATACTGGTTCATCGGCTTTAGCAGAAGCGTGAGCAATCGGAGCTGAACCTTGACCTGCTTCGTTTGAGAACAGGCCGCGGTTAACGCCACGGTTGAATGCATACGCAAAAGTTGCCCCTAAGAAGCCACCGGTCGCTGCCGAGCCAGTAAACGCATCCATAAAAATCGCGGCAAACGAAGAACCAATTTGGTCGACGTTATATAAAATGACGCTCAATGAGCCGATGATATAGAGCGCACCCATAATTGGGACAATTTTCGAAGTAACCGCAGCAATGCGCGTGATACCACCGATAATGACCAAGGCTAATAAAATCGCTAATACGCCACCAACAATCATTGGGTCAAAGCCGAAACTCATTTCCATACTTTGCGCAATATTATTAATCTGCGGCATGTTGCCAGTACCGAATGAGCTGATAATGGTTGCACCAGCAAAAATTACGGCAAGCCATTTCATGTTTAAGCGACGATCCATGTAGTACATTGGACCACCCGCCATGGTGCCGTCTTCCGTTTTGACGCGGTATTTGTGTGACAAGGTAACTTCAACAAATTTGGTCGTCATACCTAAGAATGCGGTTACCCACATCCAGAATAAGGCCGCTGGACCACCAAGGAAGATGGCTAGTGCTACACCACCAATGTTACCCGTACCAACAGTACCGGATAATGCGGTTGATAAGGCTTGAAAGTGTGTGGTATCACCTTCTGCACCTTTTTTATCGAACTTACCGGTGACCACTTTCCAGGCGTGGCCAAAGAATCGTATTTGTGGAAAACCCAAATACAAAGTAAAGAAAATACCTACGCCGAGCAGGATATACGGAAAGTATGCTGCTGACCCAAGATAGCTATCGAGTAGCAACAAAAAGTTATTAATGGCTTCCAAGGTGTCCCCCTTGTCGAATTATTATTGTTGTTGTCCGCTGTTTAAACTAGCTTGCCCAGATTAACTGCGCAAGCTATTTGCGATTCCGTAGATAGCGCTAAGTACATCGGCACCGAATTGTTGGCTACGATTTGCTGACCAACCAAAGTCCACATCTGGCAAGTTCGCATTATCTTTAAATGGCATTTCTAAAGTAAATGCCAAACAGTTGAAACGTTCACTCACTGCGTTACTTGCCACAGTAAGGTTTGCTTCACCTGGCTTATCGATTTCATAACCGTACTCGGTTTGGAACTCCGGCGTAATCGATAACAAGACTTGTTTGAACTGTTCGCCTATCTGGTGCGTTTTATCATTGTAACTTGGCACACCTTCGCAACCTGCCAAGAAGTTATATGGCAACGCTTCATCGCCGTGCACGTCTAGATAAAAATCAACGCCGGTTTGCTGCATGGCGTTCAGAACGTAATAAACTTCTGGGCTTTTTTCTAACGATGGTTCTGCCCATTCGCGGTTCAAATTGACGCCTGCCGCGTTGGTGCGTAAATGACCACGTACACTGCCGTCTGGGTTCATGTTCGGCACAATATAAAACACGCATGTTTCGAGCAAACGGCGAGCAGCGCCGTCTTCATCATCAAGTAAACGACTTAAAAAACCTTCGATGAACCACTCGGCCATCGATTCGCCTGGATGCTGGCGCGCTGTAACCCAGATTTTAGCTTTGTGATCAGCGGGTTCACCGACGATTAAGAGATTCATATCGCGACCATCAAGCGTTGGCCCAAGTAATACATGATCACACTCAATCGATTGTTGTGTCCACTGAATCAGATCCATATGGCGCTCATACGAATATGGCGTGAAATAAGCGTAATAAACGCTTTCTTGGTCAGGGCTATGACGAATAACGAGCTCTTTACCGTTGTATTCAGTCGGTACACGGAACCAGGTTTCACGATCGTAAGAAGCTAACGCAGAATAGTCCTTCCAGCCATCTGGATAAGCTGATTGACCGGCATTGGTAATAGTCATCACGTGTTCAACACCTGGCTCAGCATACAATTTAAAGTGAAACCACTGATAAAAATCTGACTGATTATCTTTGCGAATCGCCAACTGAATTGCGCTTGGCTCATTCGCTTCAATCACTTCGATATTGCCGCTATCAAATTGTGCCGTAATAAACATGAAATTCCTCACTTCTAAAAACAGAAAAGCGCCCTATTCAGGCGCTTTTACATCGATTTTTTTACTTCGGTAGGTTCAATAGTTGTTGACCGGCCATTTGCTCGGCAACACGAACAACCTGACAGCTATAGCCAAATTCATTGTCATACCAAACGTAAAGAACAGCACGATCTTCATCAACGATTGTTGCTTGCGAATCAACTACGCCCGCATAACGTGAACCAACCAAATCGGTTGAAACGATTTCGGTTGACGCCGTGTAGTCAATTTGCGCTTGTAACTCAGAATGAAGCGCTTGATCACGCAAAAACGCGTTCAGTTCATCTTTGCTTGTCGTTTTGTTCAAGTTCAAGTTCATAATCGCCATTGAAACATTTGGCGTTGGTACACGAATCGCGTTGCCGGTTAATTTACCAGCAAGTTCAGGTAAAGCCTTAGCAACTGCTTTCGCAGCACCCGTTGACGTTAACACCATGTTTAATGGCGCTGAACGGCCACGGCGCTCAGCCTTGTGGTAGTTATCAATCAGGTTCTGATCGTTGGTATACGAATGAACTGTCTCAACGTGACCGTTGCGAATACCGTAAGCGTCGTTGACAACTTTCAATACTGGCGTAATCGCATTGGTTGTACAGCTAGCTGCGCTAACGATCAGATCGTTTGGCTGAATATCAGTATGGTTAACACCATAAACAACATTTTTGATTTCGCCCTTAGCAGGTGCTGTTAGCAATACCTTTTTGACGCCTTTTGATTTCAAGTGAAGACCAAGACCAGCTTCGTCTTTCCAAATACCCGTATTATCGATGATAATTGCGTCGTTAATACCATATTGGGTGTAATCAACTTGGTCTGGACCGTCTGAATAGATGACTTTAATGCTGGTGCCATTCGCTTTAATGGCCGAGTTTTCATGGTCAACGGTGATTGAACCATTGAATGGACCATGAATCGAGTCACGACGCAACAAGCTAGCACGTTTCTCCAGATCGCCATCGCGACCACCACGTACAACAATTGCGCGCAAACGCATTTTATTGTTGCTACCATTGCGTTCAATTAATAATCGAGCCAACAAACGACCTATACGGCCAAAACCATATAACACCACGTCTTGTGCTGGAATTTCGTCGGCTTTATCAACGATATCGACTAGCTCGCGCTGTAAATAGGCTTCAATACTATCGCCCTTGCCTGCATCTTTGTGTAAATAGTTAAAAGCCAATTTACCCAAATCGACGCGTGCCGGAGCTAATTTCATTTTGCTCAATGCTTCAATAAGCGGGAAGCTCTCACGTAAACGCAGTTTGACGCCCTCATGACGACGAATCAAACGATGTGCTTTGATGATATTAATGGTGTCGACGTTGAGCAGTGAACGACCATATACCAAGATTTCCACACCGTAATTACGATACAAACGACCAATAATTGGCTGCATCATTTCGGCATATTCTTGGCGTTCCTGCCAACTGGCTAGGGTCAGATCCTGTTGCTGATCACTCATGAGGTTACCTTTTCGTTACGTAAATTTGACGGTTGCGTGAAAATTGGCGGGTATTGTACTGAAATACTCCGACGAGCGCCAGATTCTCTGTAACTCCGAAAGAGACATGGTATAATTTTGCTATAAAACAACAGGAGTAAAATTATGCTACGGCGCACCAAAATCGTCACGACACTCGGCCCAGCTACCGATGATCCCGCAGTTCTCGAAGCACTAATCAAAGCAGGCGCGAATGTTGTTCGACTTAATTTTTCACATGGCGTGGCGGAAGACCATGAACGCCGTGCCAAGCAAGTGCGCGACATAGCAAATCGCATCGGTACGCATGTCGCTATTCTTGGCGATTTGCAGGGCCCTAAAATACGTATTTCGAAATTTGAAAGCGGTGCAATAACCCTCGATGTTGGTGATGTGTTTGTATTAGACGCGGCATTAGATAAGAACGCTGGTACGCAGCAACGAGTTGGGATTGATTATAAGGAACTCCCGCAGGACGTCAGCGAAGGCGATATCTTATTACTCGACGATGGCCGTGTGCGGCTTCAAGTTGAGGATGTCAGCGGTTCACAAATTACCACGACAGTAACCGTTGGTGGCAAGCTTTCCAACAACAAAGGTATTAACCGACTCGGCGGCGGGCTATCTGCGGCCGCCTTAACTGAAAAAGATCTCGAAGATATTAAAACGGCAGCGAACATCGGTGTCGATTATCTCGCGGTAAGCTTTCCAAGAAGTAGTGCAGACATTCATGAGGCGCGTCGATTATTGCGCGCAGCTGAAGGCCGCGGTTTAATCTGCGCGAAGATAGAACGTGCTGAAGCAGTCGCCACGGATGCCGCGCTCGACGATATTATTCGGGCTTCTGATGCGGTGATGGTTGCACGTGGAGATCTTGGTGTTGAAATTGGTGATGCGCAGTTGGTCGGTAAACAAAAACGAATCATCGAGCGCGCTCGTCAATGCAATAAAGTTGTGATTACCGCAACGCAAATGATGGAATCAATGATCGAAAGCCCGATGCCAACCCGTGCAGAGGTTATGGACGTTGCCAATGCCGTATTAGACGGTACCGATGCCGTCATGCTCTCAGCCGAAACCGCTGCTGGTAAGTATCCGGTCGCAACGGTGAAAGCAATGGCAGAAATTTGTCTGGGTGCCGAAACGCATCCAAGTGTGACGATCGATAAACATGATCTGGACGAGACATTCACGTCGATTCAAGAAGCCACCGCGATCAGCGCAATGTACGCTGCGACTCATTTAGCGGGTGTAAAGGCAATCATTGCGCTCACCGAGTCTGGTTCAACGGCCAAATTAATGTCACGTATTAATACAATACTTCCGATCTTCTCGTTATCACGGCATAAAGAGAGTCGCGCGCGTTGTGCTCTTTACCGTGGCGTGTACCCTATCGCTTTTGATTCAACCAAAAGCGAACCACATCAACTCGTTACTGATGCGGTAAATGAAATAAAATTACGTGGTCACGTGGTGCCAGGCGACTTAGTCATCCTGACGCATGGCGATGTGATGGAAACCGTTGGCTCAACCAACACCTGTAAAATTATTGAAGTGAAATAATTTTAAATCTTCGCTTATTCTAAAAAAGCTCGCGCCAAGCGGGCTTTTTTATGAATTCAATTAACGCTTAGAAAAGTCTTCAGCAATTTCATTCATATCCTCAATATAACCATCCAGCTTATCGACGATTCGACGCCGCTGACGATCAGTTAGCGTTTCACTCAATTGATAAAATAGCACCAGCGTTAATTGTTGATTGTGTTCGACCCGCGATCTTAATTCTTCCGAGCGCCATTGCTCCGGGTTATAGAATAATTGTTGAAGATAATTATTAAATTGCTCAGGTTGCTGACGTTGCTGTAGCGCCTTTTCAAACTCATTTAACCAACGCTGATTATAATCCAACCATAGCTCACGGGTATCCAGCCGCTCGACTACCCAGCGATTAATGAGTCGCTGCTGTACCTTCGTGACCTGCCCGAGCCAGCTTCGAGTGTTTTTCTCAGCGCGGCGAATAAGCCGTTTCGAGCGCTCAGAATCGCTATACTCGAGTAATTCTTCCTCTTCCTCACGTTGCTTTTCACGCAGGTTCTCAATTAATTCGATAATTTGTTCATCTGATAATTGCGGTAACATTTCTTGTGCATGGGGTTCCACTGCATTGAGCATACGCTGCCAAGCAATAAAAAATTGTTCGTAGGTGGCGACAAGATCCGTTTCAGTTAATGTATTACTCGCTATTTTATCTCGGAGGGTTTGAAGTTGTTGGGCGTAATAAGGCAATTCAGACGTGGCATGCCACTGATGTAGGGTGGTAATCGCTTGGTCAACCGATTGCTCTTGTTGACTATTGAGTGACACGTAGTCGTTTAGTTTCCACTCAATGAGCGTATCGGCAAACCGGTATCCAAACTGCGTTGAGCAAGCGCTAAGCAGTAGTGTTATAACAACGACAACTACAATGCTTGCACGCGGCATAAAATTACTCCATTAGGAATTTAATATTAGTTTTTTAATCCGATCTTTATAACTTCGGCTCACTTTGAGCTCTTTACCATTACGTAAAATCAAGTGATATTCACCATTTTGCCGACTGCATAACTTTTCAACGTGTTCCATGTTGACGATAGCCGAGCGATGAATTCGTTGAAACCGCTGCGGATTCAATTCTTCTTCGAGCTCTTTCATCGTGCGACGCAAAATATGAGTTTCATTACAAGCATGAATACACATGTAATCACCAGCAGCATCAACCCACTCAATCGAGTTAATCGCAACGCGAGTAATCTCTCCACTTTCTTTAATCGCAATGTGCTCAGGGTAACGTGCCACACTGACATTCTCGCCACTGGCTAAGCGTTTCAAAATCGCTTCGCAATCTTCGCCGGTCGCATCTGCTAGTAAATTTAAGATACGATCTTGCTGAACTTTTTGTTCACGCGCGGCGAGACTTTTTTCAATACGCTGAATGCTTTGCGCCAATCGCTCGTGATCAACAGGTTTGAGAAGGTAATCAATTGCGCGCACTTCAAATGCTTTGATGGCATATTGGTCATAGGCTGTGACAAACACAATCAGCGGCATTTTATAACCGTGAGCTTGCACTTCACGCAGTAATTCAAAACCGTTCATACCTGGCATTTGAATATCTAGAAAAACTAAATCAGGCTGTTCGCGGCCAATAACTTCAAGTGCATCGCGTGCACTAGGGCATTCTTGTAACAACTCAATTTGGTTAAATTCTTGAAGGCGCACTACTAAACCACGACGAGCGAGTGATTCATCATCGACAACTAAAGTGCGAATTTTATCAGTCATGCCTACTCTACCTGCTCTAATGGAATGCGAATTTCAATACGTAAACCGCGTGGTTTGTTAGGTGTTAATGTAAATGAGTAATTCTTTCCGTACAAGGCTTGTAATCTTTCGCGTGTGTTCGCCAAGCCAACACCACCTGATTCTGAAAGGCTTTCGAGTGGTTTAGTGCACCCTGGACCGTTGTCGGCGACAGTAATCAGTAAATCTTCGCTAAACCGTTGCGCCCGAATAACTATTTCGCCACCCTCTTCCAGTTTCGCTATCGCGTACTTAATTGAGTTTTCAATTAACGGTTGCAAAAATAGACTCGGCACCAGCGCATGTTTAACCTCGTCGTCAATATCAAGGGTAACTTTCAAACGATCATCGAAGCGCACCTTTTCGATATCGAGGTACAACATTAACGCATCTAACTCTCGTTCTAGTGGAATCTTTTTAATGGGTTCATTATCCAAACTAAAGCGTAGAAACAAACTCAGCTTTGACATCATGCGGTTTGCGAGGTCATTTTCTTTTACCAAAATAAGTGTCGAGATAGCATTTAAGGTATTAAACAAAAAATGCGGATTTAATTGATAACGCAACATTTTCAGTTGTGCTTGATGCGCCATTGATGTTGCCATTAAAGCCTTTTGTTTCTCATCCTGTAACATTTGATAATATTTGATGCCGAAGTACAGACCGCTCCAGCTCAGCATGATGTAAAACTTCGCAATAGTGTTCTTGAAGTAAAACCAATTGCTATCTGGACTAAATCCAAATTTATATATTTCCCAATACGTTGCGTTGTCAACAATCGCCCACAACGCAGCACAAACATAACTGGCAGCTAATACCACTAGAATTAATAACCAAGGACTAGAATCCCAAATACGGCGATATAAATACCGTAGTGGTACCGTAAGTAGAAATCCTGCATAGGCGCCAAGTAGCAAAATCAATGCGTAAATATCACGCATTTCATGCATCAGGGAGCCAATATAATGAACCAAAGCATAACCACTCCAGCCGGCTGCTTGAAGCACCCAGAAAAAGCGATTCCGGTCATCTAATAGTTGTTTCCAGTTATTCAGCATAAAGCCCCGAATGAGAGAAAGGAATTAATGCCATTATACCGATTAAAATGAGTCAAATGACATCCTTCATCGCAGTACAACTGCTATATAGCGCGCTTTAGCCATGCTAAGATATTTAACAAAAGCTAATCTACGCATTTAAAGGAACGCCATGCTGCACTACCAAATACGTGTTCAAGATGCCAACGCACATACCTTTGCGGTAACTATCGATATACCGATTTCTCAGCCAAACGAGCCAATTTATCTCAGTTTGCCAGCATGGATCCCGGGTAGTTACATGATCCGGGACTTTGCCAAAAATATAATTGGCATCCGCGCTGAGCAGCAAGGCAACGTTTTACCTATTGTGCACTGCGACAAGCAAACTTGGCGGATTAACGCGGCAGCTGTTGGTATTGTTCAGGTGAGCTATGAAGTATATGCCTATGATTTAAGTGTGCGGAGCGCTTATCTCGATCAACATTGGGGCTTCTTTAATCATTCCAGCCTGTGCATGGCGGTTGCTGGCCGCACCGAGGAAGCCTGCGGTGTCACAATTACCGCTCACAATGGCTGGCATGTCGCAACTGGAATGCCGCGTAAGCAAGGACATCACTTCGGTCCTGGCGAATTTGAAGCCGCTAATTATGAAGCGCTGATTGATTATCCAGTACTAATGGGCCAGCTCGATATTCATGAGTTTATCGCCGGCGGTGTGAAACACTCGATGGTTTTTGCGGGGCGACATTTCGGCGATGCCGATCGAATTTGCCGTGATGTGGCAGCCATTTGCGAATACCAAATTGAAATGTTTGGGCACCAACCTCCATTCAAAGAGTATTTATTCTTAACCATGGTGGTGGGGAAAGGTTTTGGCGGCCTCGAGCACCGCAATTCAACAGCCCTTGTATGCAGTCGTAAAGATTTAATTTTACCGGGTAAAACTGCGATTGATGGCGATTATCGAACCTTTTTAAGCCTCTGTAGCCACGAATATTTCCATAGCTGGAACATTAAAACATTAAAACCAAAAACCTTTATTCCTTATCAGCTAGATCAAGAACATTACACCGAACAACTTTGGTTTTACGAAGGTATCACTTCATATTTTGACGATTATGTTTTGCATCAAGTAGGGCTCATTGATGCGCTAACTTATTTAGGCTTGCTCGGTGAAACCATCGCGCGCGTTCAGCGTGGCGCCGGCGTAGACAAGCAAACCGTTACCGAGTCGAGCTTTCATGCTTGGACGAAGTTCTATAAACAAGATGAAAACTCCCCCAATAGCATTGTAAGTTATTATGCGAAGGGTGCTTTGATTGCGCTGTGCCTTGATTTGACCTTGCGCCTTGAATCGAATCATCAGATAACACTTGGGCAACTCATGCATGATTTGTGGCTTCATTATGGTAAAACCGGTATCGGCACTGATGATGACACCGTCATGGTATTTATTAGGGAGGCTTATGGCCTCGATCTCTCGGGATTCTTCCAACAAGCGCTGTACACAACACAGCCACTACCGATTATCGAGTTATTGCAAAAGTTTGGTATCCAAGTCAAACGAGAAATCGCGGCTGACGATAATAGCCACGGTGGCAGACGTGCTAGCGCGGCTCTCCCAGTAGCGCTTGGCGCGAAGTATAAAGCTTCAAATCAAGGGCTTGAGCTACAGGTGGTGTTTGATGGCGAAGCGGCCCAAACAGCCGGGCTCAGTGCCAATGATCGGATTATCGCCATCGATAATTTACAAGTGACAGACGCCAACGTGAAAGAAGTGTTCGAGCGCTACCAACCGAAGCAACAAGCTGTTGTTCATGCCTTTCGTCGCGACGAATTAATGCAAGTGACATTAACTTGGCAAGCGCCCAAGCAAACGAATTATCTATTGAGTATTAACGCTGCGCCGCAGGTACAGGGTTGGTTGCAGATTCCGAAAAATACTCAATAACCAGCGCAGGGTCGAGCCGTTGATGGCGCCAATTGATGCGCCAATCAAGGTGAGGCCCTGTGACACGACCGGTCGCGCCGATATCGGCGATACGCTGCCCCTGCTTCACTTCATCGCCTACAGCAACGTGCAATTTGTTTAGGTGGATGTAGGTACTTGTTACACCATAGCCATGATCAATGATTAACGTACCGCCCGAATAGAATAAATCGTTTTCGGCAACAATCACCTTTCCCGACCACGGCGCAATAACAGGACTACCCGTTGGTGCCGCGACATCGAGGCCAAAATGTGGATTTCTCGGTGTACCATTAAAAATGCGCTGACTGCCATAAACCCCACTGATTCGGCCCTGCGCGGGCATAATCGCCGCCTGCAAAAAATCGAGTCTTTCGGTGACGGCGTCATTGCGCGCATTCCAAACTAAAGCGGCCTCGCGACGAGCGCGCTCTTGCTGCTCCGGATCAGGGGTTACTGTGCGTTGCGGTACTCCGTCTACCCGATCAATTTTATAAGTACGCGGCGCAACCTCAATCGTTCGCTTAAATTCACGCCCAGCGTTATCGAATAACGATAAGGTTTGCGGCCCATGTTGATCACGACCAAATCCGAAGACCACTCGGTTATCTGGCGTCATGGGTAGCGCTTGGCCATTTAATTCCACCCGAACCGCATGACTAATTTCAGCAATAATTAAACCGCCAGAGGTTAATGCGCCGTTGAGTTGCGCCTTTGGAGTTTCTGTAGCCTGTCCATTTATGGTGAACCCGAGCGCTAATAGCGCTAGCGTTAGCAACTTACGCATAACCAATCGCCCCTTTTCCGACCCCTTCAAATCCAGTCACTTTGATTGCATTGCTTGGATAGCTTTGTTTGATGGTGTCAGCCAGATAAGTGGCAATGCACTCAACAGTTGAGTCTGTTGGAATAACGTAGTTTTCAGCCACCGGCACAATCAGCTCAAATAAGCCTTGGTCAGCCGTATAACTATAAGCAATATGACTTTTCTCGGTCACACTTTGGCCATATTGCGAGAGTTGCAACTGCGCGATCGCGGCAACGTCCTCTTGCGAACCTAAATAAATGTCTTGCCACGTTGCAGCCCATTGCTGCTCTAATTGTGCAGAGCGAACGCCATCTAAGGCAATATAGAGCCGCGATCGGTGCCCATGCGCAATGCGTTGACAGTTACCATCGTGCTTTTTCAAACCATGCGTGTAATGATAAAAGGCACCAGGTATTTCCTCCGCTCGAAGGTGCAACTCCAGTCCCTGCACGTTATCTGGTAGCTCGCGTTTAATGACCGCACGCAAATACTCAGTAACTGAAGCCATCGTAACTTGTTCGGCATCAATAAACGCAAACGCATCAGCTGGGCAAAATAAGTGTATCGAACGCTGATTAGGGCGCATAAAATCCACCCAATAGCTGTTGCCATCATCATGGTGTGTGACGTGCGTGTACTGATGTTCCGCAGGCACTGCCAGCTTATGATCGACTGCGCCATCGATAATTCGTTTAATTTGCTTTTTGACCCGCCCAAAGTCTAACACCATCGATTGTTCGTTCAGCGAGCCGTCTAAAATAATATCAACAATCCAACTCTCTCCTACCATGCCGCGCTCTGGGCATAAGTAAGAAAAATCAATAACGGTCAGATCGTTTACAAATAACTGCATAATTGTCTCTAAATTCTCGGAAAATAGCGTCGCGCCAAGTATACCATTGCCTATGGCGTTGCGATAACTTTGATCAAAACAAACCAATCATAAATAAGTTTTGCACTGAGTAGCAGCAATGCTGCGCCCATCGTACGGTCAATCCAGTGGCTCATTGCCCACAAACGGCAGTAAAATGGCCCCCAAGTAATCAACGTTGCCAATAAAGTAAACCAAATACCCGTAGCAATCGCCATGTAAATGCCATAAAACAGCTTCACTCCTGTCGGTGTCGCTGGATCAATCACGGTGCTAAATAGTGCGAGAAAGAACAACGTCGCTTTCACATTCAAGCCATTGGTAAAAAAGCCAACACGAAACGCTTTCGCTGAGCTGATTCCTTGCGCTTGCGCGTTGTGCTCAGGCGGTGCATCTTGTCGCGGTTGCGACTGGATGGCCTGCCAGCCCAACCACCCTAAATAACCTGCGCCAACTAGCAAAAGCGTGCCATATATCCATGTATAGCGATGAATAATCAAGGCGACGCCAAGTACCGAATAGGCAACGTGTAATAAAATACCCGTACCAATCCCCAAGGCGACCCAACGTCCAACCCGGCGCCCAAAACTCATACTGTATCGAGTTGTCACCGCAAAGTCAGGCCCAGGGCTGGCTACAGCTAATAAATGCAGGGTAGCAATGGTTAAAAACTCTGCCCAATAGATTGCTAAATATTCCATTCTGATTTACTTTAAGTTAATTGGTTTAGCGCTGGAATTATCTTATGAAACAACAAAAACTCCCTTCTCTCAATGCCTTACGCGTCTTTGCTGTCGCCGCGCATGCTGATAGTTTTAAACAAGCCGCGCAACAGCTTGGGGTGTCGCAATCGAACATTACTCGACAAATTCAAGCGCTTGAAGAGCAATTGGGCACTCGACTATTTCAACGCGATAACCGCGTACATGCGCTCACTGCCGCAGGCGAAACACTCGCCCCAGATTTACTGCGCCTATTTAAGGAGCTTGACCGCACAGTAGATAGAGCTCGCAACATCGGCGATAGTGAAGCAACGACGCTACGTATTGCGTTACCTGAAAGTTTTCTGCGCTGGTGGCTATCAAGTCGATTGCACGAGTTCTACACGTTATACCCGCATATTCAGGTGCAATTTAATACCGTATCGCTATTTCCTAATGCTTCTGAGCGCGCCAATATTTGTGCAGAACTGCAACACGAACAGCTTGATATCGCCCTACATTATGGACAGCTGCGCGATCATGCCCTGAAACAAGTGCCATTATACACGCCAACTTACGTTCCCGTCGCCCCTATTAAAAGCGAGAGTCCGTTGGCGTCGCGACCTTGGTATGTCGATGAAAAAGCACCCTACTGGCAGCACTTTAAAAAGGCGCAATCACATCTCGCCCGTCAACTACAAACCAGACATGTCGGCAATAGCAACATCGCAATTGACCTCATCTATGGCACCGACCATATGACCTTGGTTGACCAGCTTTACCTAACTCACCCGCAATTGCAGCAATTTGCCAAACATACAGAATACCAGGTGACGCTTCCTGAACCACTCGCCTTGGCGATAAAGCAACGACAACGACAACCTGTTGCTTTAGTCGCTTTTACTAAGTGGCTGCAGGCACGTTTACTCAGTTCGCAGGCGGATACCGCTCGGCGAGACTAATGCTATCGCCGGTATGCGTGACCACGCGCGCATGGCGGCGGTTTAATTGGCGAGGATCAGAAACTCCGCACGAATGAGCAATGATATTCACGCCGTATTCCAAATATTTATGATAGTTCGCAACACGTACACTCTTATCTGCTGGGTCAAGACCTCGTTGTAAACTCTTATCGTGCGTGGTAATCCCGGTTGGACAGGTGTTTTTATTACATTGCATGGCTTGAATACATCCTAAAGAGAACATAAAGCCACGAGCTGACACCACGAAGTCGGCGCCAATTGCTAGCGCCCATGCAACATCAGCCGGGGTAATCATTTTGCCGGAGGCAACGATACGAATACGCTCTTTTAAACCGGCCGCAGCAAGTTTATCAACAAGCATCGGCAAACTCTCAGATAGTTTTAAACCAACGTAGTCCATCAATGGCTGCGGAGCAGAACCGGTGCCGCCATCAGCGCTATCTAAAGTAATAAAATCAGGCGCTGAAGCTTCGCCCCGTTTTTTAATAGTCGCGACCAACTCATCTATCCAGTTTGGCTCACCCATAACAAACTTAATACCAGTGGGTTTGCCTGTAATGGTTCGCACTCGCGCGATAAAATCAAGTAACTCATCATTATTGCGAATTTCTGGGTGCCGGTTCGGAGAAATCGAATCCTGTCCCTCAGGAATACCACGAATTTCGGCTATTTCAGCATTCACTTTTATTCCGGGAAGAATACCGCCTTTGCCAGGTTTTGCGCCTTGGCTTAGTTTTATTTCAAACATCTTCACATGTTTGTTGCCCGCAATATCACGCAATTTTTCCTCATGCAGCTCGCCACTGGCGGTTCGCACCCCGTATTTAGCGGTACCAATTTGAAACACAATGTCGCACTCGCCCTTAAGATGGTATGGGCTTAACCCGCCCTCACCCGTATTCATCCAGCAGCCTGCCAATTTGGCGCCTTTCGATAAGGCTGTTACCGCTACGGGTGACAATGCACCGTAGCTCATACCGGATATATGAAAGTAACTTGTTGGCGAATAAGGTTGCGCGCAATCAGCTCCGATTGTGACCGGTTCTGGTTGGGTTTTATCTTCTTCTTGATGTGGATAGGCGCTGTTCGCAAAAATGATCGTGCCGTTTTTGGTTAAATCACGAGTGGAACCAAATGCCAGTGTTCTATCGGCATTTTTCGCCGCCCGATAAACCCAACTGCGCTGGGCGCGATTGAACGGCATTTCCTCTCTGTCCATAGCATAAAAGTATTGGCGGAAGAATTCGCCGAGATGCTCAAACAGGTAGCGAAATCTTCCGATTACCGGAAAATTTCTGCGGATTGTGTGACGCGTCTGTCGTTTATCAATCACGTACATCACAACAATAGCCACGGCGCCTATTAATAACGCGAGCACAAACAATGCAACCAGCCATTGAGCAATTACCAATAGAGTTGTCATCCAGCCATTCACAGCGACTTTCCTTACGATTGATGAAAAAGCTTATACACAACATATAAAAAGCCCCCGCTTTTGGCGAGGGCTTTTGTTAATTTTCTTTATTCATTTCTAGGTTTCAGCGTGTCGTATTGCGCTGAAAACTTCTGCAAAGCTAGTTGCCCGCGGATATAAACGCACCGACTCACCGGTTACAGCGAGTATTTTTAAAGACACGAACATCCCATAAAGTGAGTCGTCTTCAGTCACAGCAATAAAATCACAGCCCGCTTCTTGCATGGTCGCAGCAATATCACCAATTCGAGCAACTTTTGCTTGCGCCGACGTTATCGATGGTAACTTACGTAGTGGTGTCATCAAATAACCGACCGTTAGCTCATGCCAAGGTAATTGCAGTAAATTAGCAACGACACCACTTTGACGACCGTGTAAATCGCGCGCCATTAAAACCCCAACGATAGTGTTTTCTGCATCAACTACCGCGGCGTAACGTTTATCGGTGCGATTTAATAGATTTTCTGCATCACTGACACTTAGTGACATCGGTATCACTGCTAACTGCGAACTATTTACCTTGTCGATGACATGTAATGCGCTTTGGTGCCAGTCAAGATGGGCTGGCGTCGTACTTCTTTCCGGTAACGGAAAAAATTTCTCAGCAGGCGTAGGTTCCCACCGAAGTGCATGAAATTCAGACATAACTTACCTCTGTTCAATAACTAATTATAAATTTGAATTTTTAGATGGTTATTGGCAAAGGTGGGCCGCGGGCAATGCCTTTGTAGCGACGTTGAATAAGGGGAGATTCAAATGTCTGAACCGCATTGTCCAGACGAGGAATAACAATTTTAACGACGTCAGGCGCAATCGCGTCATAGTCTGGATCGTCAGAACCATGAGAGTCTGGCGCGACTAATAGCGCAATCGAATCTGGCTCGAGTTGATAGCCTTCTACAGCTAGCACTTTCCCCTGCGGTACAAACCACAGTAGTGAAAATACAACGGTAAACAGACTAACGCGTATGAAACTCACAGACTACTCTTGTTAACATTGACTCAAATCAAAGATAAGGACTAACCAGCCAATAAACAAGTAAGAGAGAAAAATAAATTTAGAGTTGATGTGGTCTTCAAAAAGAATGGTGCCCGGGGCCGGACTTGAACCGGCACGCTGTTACCAGCGAGGGATTTTAAATCCCTTGTGTCTACCAATTTCACCACCCGGGCATTTCTGTATTGCCTGAGGTATTCTTCAATGGAGGCGGGTCCCGGAGTCGAACCGAGATCCACGGATTTGCAATCCGCTGCATAGCCATTCTGCCAACCCGCCATTGAGTTTGGAGCGGGAAACGAGATTCGAACTCGCGACCCCAACCTTGGCAAGGTTGTGCTCTACCACTGAGCTATTCCCGCATCCAGTGCTTGCGCATTCTACTGTCTATTTCGGCGAGGTCAACGACTTTTTCGCATGAAAGCGTCTGTTTGGCTATTTTTAATCCACTTGGCTTAAATCTGACCAAGCAGCGCGCAAATATTCCCACATTGACCATAACGTTAGAATAAACGCAGCATACAATAAAATCGTCGCGGTGACGATAACAAATGTATTGGCTTCCCAAATTAATCCACCAATAGCGACCATTTGTGCAATTGTTTTAAATTTGCCTAAGTTTGAAACTTTTACCTGTTCCTGTCGGCCAATCTGCGCCATCCATTCACGCAACGCAGAAATCACCAGCTCACGGCTAATAATTGCAAGCGCGGGTATACTTATCCACCACGCGGCATAGTGCTCCACCACAACAACCAAAGATGCCGCAACCATGACTTTATCAGCAACTGGGTCTAAAAATGCACCGAACTTGGTAAATTGATTAAATTTACGCGCCACCCAACCGTCAAGCGCATCTGTAATACCGGCTACAGCGAAGACGAAAGCCGCCCAAAAATGAGCATCCTGACCAGGTAAATAATAAATAATTAAAAAGACCGGTATCAGTAAGATCCGGAAGCTCGTCAGAACGTTAGGAATGTTCCACATTGGTTATTTTGTCCTCTATTCATCACGAAAGGCATGATATATGGTTTCAGCTAATTCGCGACTAATTCCTGGCACTGCGATAAGTTGCTCAATACTAGCTTGTTTTACTTCCTGTAATCCACCTAGATTTTGCAATAATTTTTGCCGTCGCTTCGCGCCTATACCTGGAATATCTTCAAGTTTTGATGTGCGTCGTACCTTGGCGCGGCGCTGACGATGGCCGGTAATCGCAAAGCGGTGAGATTCATCGCGAATATGCTGAACCAGATGTAATGCCGGCGCATCAGCTGCCAACGGAACGGTCGCATGACTACCGGCTAAAATAAGGGTCTCTAAGCCCGGTTTTCGGGATTCACCCTTTGCGACACCAATCAATAACGGTGATTTGACGCCAGCATCAACGCCCCAATCATTAAAGTAAGCTTCGGCTTGAGCTAATTGCCCCTTGCCACCATCAATAAATAAAATATCTGGAATGGCGGCCTTGCCTTCATCGCTTAATAGCGCGGCATCAAAGCGTCGCTGCAATGCTTGCGCCATGGCAGCATAATCATCTCCTGGCGTAATACTTTTAATGTTGAAACGTCGATAATCTGACTTCTTCGGGCCTTGACGGTCAAATACCACGCATGAGGCTACCGTTTCTTGGCCCATGGTATGGCTGATATCAAAACACTCCATACGCTGAATTGGATGCTCAAGGTCAAGCACTTGCTCTAATTGTTGCAGGCGCATCACCATGGTGTTTTCTTGATTTAGTTTGCTTTCAAGCGCGTTGAGCGCATTCTTCTGCGCCAAAATTTGGTATTGCTTGCGTTCACCACGTACGTTGTGAGTCATACGCACTTTCTGCGCAAGTGCCTGCTCGAGAACTTGGAGGTTATGCTCAGGATCAAGCACTTGTGCGGCATTTGCCTCGGGTAAAATAATTTCACGCGGTAATCGTCGTCCGACTTGATCATTCAGGTAAAATTGCAGCATAAATGCGAGTAAAATTTCCGCGTCGTCGGTATTTGCTGGAACTTTAGGAAAATAGCTACGACTCCCCTGCACCGCTCCTTCACGAATAAATAGCAGATGCACCGCCGCAATGCCGCCGCGACGCACAAACCCGATGACATCGAGTTCTTGTTGATTGCCAGTCACAGCATTGCGTTCTTGTACTTTGCGCATGGCTGCAATTTGATCCCGAAAGCGCGCAGCTCGTTCAAAATCCAAGCTCGTACTGGCACGTTCCATATTTTGTACCAATTGATCGATAACTTGTTGGTTCTTACCTTGCAAAAATGATTTTGCTAACTGTACTTGCTCTTGATACTCGGCGTCGGTGCAATAGCCTTCAACACAAGGCGCTAAACAGCGCTTAAGTTGATACTGCAAACAGGGTCGGCTACGCGCTCGATAATAAGAATCTTCGCACTGACGCACTGGAAAAATCTTTTGCATGAGGCGCAAACTTTCGCGCACGGCAACACCACTCGGAAATGGCCCAAAATAATCGCCTTTTTCACGACGTGCACCGCGATGAAATGCTAAACGCGGATGTTGATGGCCACTGACAAAAATATAGGGATATGATTTATCGTCACGTAACAATACGTTGTAACGCGGTCGATATTTTTTGATGAAGTTATTTTCAAGGATCAGTGCTTCAGCTTCGGTATTGGTAACCGTCACATCCATTGAGGCAATTTGCTTGACTAGAGTTTGGGTCTTTGGCGTGTCGATATTTTGTCGAAAATAACTGCTGACACGCTTCTTAAGATCTTTCGCTTTCCCCACATAGATCACCACACCATCACCATCGTACATCCGGTAGACGCCCGGTTGATGGGTTAAATGCTGAATAAATGCTTTGGAATTAAATTGCGAATCAGTCATACCTTTGCGTTGGGTCGATTTCAACAAGCCCTGATTGTATCGCAAGATGCGTCAATTCGACATCTCCTCCGACACCAAGTTTGCTAAAAATCCGATAACGAAATGTATTTACGGTCTTGCTACTGATATTCAGATACTTTGCTATATCAACAACACGGATGCCGCGCCCTAGCATTTGCGTCACTTGTAGCTCACGCTCGCTCAGCGATTTCAACAAACGGCGGAAACTCTGAGTTCGAGGGTTTTTCGCCAAATACTCAGCTACTTCGCTCGCTACGTACATCTGTCCGCGGCTGATATTGGCACACGCACGCTCAAACTCTTCATAACGCGCGTGAGTCAACAAAAAGCCATCGACTTTATTGGTATTACATTGAAAATCCAGTACATCTTGGAAATTTTCGGCCCATAGTATTATCTGAAGATCATTGTATCGTCGGTGTAATCGGCGCCAACTTTCTATCGTCCCATCACCTGCAAGTCGACTGGATAAAATGACAGCTGCGAACGGATGATTTTTAACTTCATCACGTAATTCATTAATGGTCGAAACACTTGCTACTACTCGGTATTTGTTATTATTTGAGCTCAGTGTTGTATACATTCCAGCACGCAACAAATCGCTTGGTATTGCAATAATAAAGTCGGTCATGACGACACGGTCCTTGTGTGGTTAGCTTAACGAGATGTTCGTTAAGTGACCTCAGATATGAACTATTTGTGAATCAAAATCAACAATAAATTCATAAAACTACATATTAATCATCAAATAACTTACAAAGTGAAGCGATGTTAACCAAAGACCGTTACAGTTTGTCGGCTAATGGCTACTAATTTACCAACATCATCCCAAATATGGGCGTGCGTATGCCCATAACCGTCTGCTGCATAGTCGATATAGGCAACATACTGCCACCAGTCATGACTGCTTTTCTGAAAGTCTAACGGCTCTGGAAACTCTATCGTCCAGGTTAATGAACTCGCGGGCGCTGGTGCATTCAAATGCGGTAACAACGCCGGAGGCCAAGCATCGACTAATCCGAGTAACAAGCCGATCGAGATCGGTTGTTGTTCTTGGCTATAACGCATCCAGCCGCCAAATTCGCGTGCTTTGTTGCCGCTAAAAGGTAAACCGCCCACTGACACAGCGTAATCATAGTGATGCGTGAATTCGGGCAATGCCGCAACTTTCGGAAATGCAGGACCATGTTCACGCCCAGGCACTTGCGCTGTAGGTGTGTCGGTTACCCGAACCGCTGAGGGACGCGAACGCCCATAACTGGCAAGTGCTGCCAAGACAGTCTCATTTCCTTGCACAATTTCAACAGCGATTTGCGTCACATTTTTACCTTCGCGAAGCACTCGACGCTTAAGCTCAGCTTGACCTGGTTGTATCGGCGCCACAAAAGAGACGGTGAACGCACGCAGCGCTTGCTCGTTGCTGGCACCATAATGTGCATGTTGCCAAGCTATTGCAGCGGTTAGCCCGCCGAATAGCGCACGCCCCTGGCCCCAACCTTCAGGCAACTCAATGGTTTGCTCTGCTGACTCAGTAATGAGATCAAGAACTTCCGAAAACAACATAAAACCTCCGACATCGTTATTCGTTATTCGTTATTCGTTGTAGTATACACAGGTACGACCAGATGGGAATGGATGTAAATCATTTTGATGCAGAAACGAAAAAGCCCGCTCATGTGAGCGGGCTTTTGGGAATAGTGGCGGAGAGAGAGGGATTCGAACCCCCGGTGGGCGCGAGCCCACGCCTGATTTCAAGTCAGGTGCATTCAACCGAACTCTGCCATCTCTCCGCGGTCTTATGAGGTGTGTGCCTCAAGACGAAGCGAATGATAAAGAGGTGAAACACGCTTGTAAAGCAAAAATTTAAATCAAATGGATCGTTTGCTGGCATTTTATACAATCAGCACCTTATTTCACTTGAAAACATTGCCTTGTGCACCCATTTTTACGGTACACTGGAGTCAGTTAAGAAAAGATTTCAGATAACAACGGAGATATCCATGAGTAACCAAGCTCACATTTCAACCTCGCAACGTAGCGAAACGGTATTACAGACCAACAAAGTTTTACGTAACACGTACATGTTATTGGGTCTCACGTTAGCTTTTAGCGCGTTCACTGCATTTTTGTCAGCAAGCATGAACCTGCCCCACCCAGGTTTTATTATTACGCTGGTTGGTTTTTACGGCTTGTTATTCTTAGTCCATAAAACAGCGAATAGCGGCCTTGGTTTGATTTCAACCTTCGCTTTGACTGGTTTTATGGGATATACCCTTGGCCCTATTCTTGGCATGATTAGCGCCATTGGACCTGCTGGCGATCAAATTATCATGACGGCCTTAGGCGGTACCGCATTAATTTTCTTTGCATTATCAGCCTATGTACTGACAACGAAAAAAGATATGTCGTTTATGGGCGGTATGATGATGGCACTGTTTGTTGTGCTTATTGTTGCTTTCATTGCCAACATCTTTTTGAATATCCCTGCGTTAGGTTTGACCTTGTCGGCACTATTTATCTTGTTCTCTGCCGGTGCCATCTTAATGCAAACCAGCGCGATTATTCATGGTGGCGAGCGTAATTATGTACTCGCAACAGTTTATCTATACGTTTCGATTTACAACATTTTCGTCAGCCTTCTTAATATCTTGATGGCATTTGGTGGCGAAGAATAGAAAGGAATAACTGTGGCGCGGATTGTTATCGCATTACATGCAGCACCAGCTGCTGACATCCCAGCCCATTACCGCAGCCTGTTAGCGTATCAATACGCGCAGGCTGCGCTTGTTTCTGGGCACCAACTAGACATGGTGTTTTTTTACAGCGATGCTGTACTTCATGCCGCTAAGCAGGAAAATTCAAAGCTTGCACAACAGGCTATCGCGAATTGGCAAATGTTGAGCACCGAAAACAACATTCCTCTGGTCATCTGTAACACCGTAGCGGAAGTTGATCATCATATGGACACCGAGAATTTAATCGTGCCATTTGAAAATGGTGGCTTATCTGAATTTGCCATGGCCGCAGCAGCTGCCGATCAAGTCATCCAGTTTTGAAGGTTACCTCGTGAGTATCGCAATTATTCAAACGAAGAAGGCTGAGCAAGATACAACCTGGCACGGTCAAGATATGTTGTTATCGCTAGCTAGTATGGATCTTAACCCGCAGCTCATTCTTACCGGTAATGGTATTCAACTCTGGCTGAAAGGTTACGATGTTGTCCGTAACAATCGTTCATTGCAAAAGCGTTATGCCATGCTAGAGCTATTTGACTGCCCTGCACCGTTGCTCAACCTTGCCGAATGCGATGAGGCAGGCCTAACCGCAGATGATTTTATTGCCCCCGTTGAAATTCTTGATGAACAAAGCTGGCAACAGCGCCTCGCTCAACTCAACAAGGTTCTCACCTATTAAGGTCGATGATGATTGATACAGCCGCATTGGATAATCCCAAATCAGCCGTGTTCTTAGTGCGCCAATGGCCAAGTGAGAAATGGCTAGCACAATGGTTGAGCGCTGATGCCACCTTAGTTTTGAGTGAACAAGCACTTATTGCTGCCGTGAACGACCCAACATTGCTTGATTCATTGTCGTTAACACCCTACGCGCTTTACAGTGAAATAAAGCTTCTGGAGCTTGAAGAAGTACCGGCATCAATTATTCAACTTGGTGACGCTCGTTGGGTGGAACTATCGTTAGACGCTGCAACGTATATGGTTTGGGATGAGCCCAACCAATAGTCGCAATAACCAACTAATCACATTAGAGCAGAGATATGTTTGAGCTGAATGGACGTCACTACGAAACCGACAAGCATGAATATTTAGCGCACTTCGATGAGTGGTCACCTGAATTGGCTGAATATATTGCAGAACTAGAAAATATAGAGTTGACCGATGCGCATTGGGAAGTTGTGAACTTTGTGCGTGATTTTTATCAAACTTATGATACGAGCCCAGCCATGCGCGTATTAGTGAAAGCTATTGGTCAAAGTCTAGGTGCAGAAAAAGCCAACAGCATGTACTTATACAAATTATTCCCTAAAGGCCCAGCGAAGCAAGCGACACGCATAGCGGGCTTACCGAAGCCCGCCAAATGCATTTAATCGCGTTAGGCGACGCTAATCTTAGTCAAGCCGCCCATATACGGCTGTAATGCCGCTGGGATAGCTACAGAACCATCAGCTTGCTGATAGTTCTCCAGCAATGCAACCAACGTGCGCCCTACCGCCAGCCCAGAGCCATTCAGTGTATGCATTAACTCAGGCTTCTTCGCACCTTTACGACGGAAGCGAGCTTGCATACGGCGCGCTTGGAAGTCCCACATATTTGAACACGAGCTAATTTCACGATACTTGTTCTGAGTTGGTAACCAAACCTCAAGATCATAAGTTTTTGCCGCCCCGAAGCCCATATCGCCCGTACATAACAAGACTTTTCGGTATGGTAATTCGAGTAACTGCAATACTTTCTCAGCGTGACCGGTAAGCTGTTCCAGAGCTTCCATCGAGTCTTCTGGCTTAACGAGCCATACTAATTCAACTTTATCGAATTGATGTTGACGAATCAGACCGCGGGTGTCGCGCCCATGCGAACCTGCCTCGCTACGAAAACATGGTGTGTGGGCTGCGTACTGCAACGGTAATTGTGACTCATCAGCAATCTCATCACGCCATAGATTGGTCAGTGGCACTTCCGCTGTTGGAATCAACGACAATGGCACTTGGTTTTCTGTTGCGCCTTGTACATGGAATAAATCTTCGCCGAATTTAGGTAGCTGGCCAGTACCAAATAAGGTGTCATGATTAACCAAATACGGCACATAAGCTTCTTGATAACCATGCTCAGTGGTGTGTAAGTCCAACATGAATTGGGTTAATGCACGATGTAAACGCGCAATGTGACCTTGTAGTACAACAAAACGCGCACCCGCGAGCTTAGCACCCGCATCAAAATCCATGCCGTTGTTTAACGCCGAGGCAACATCCACGTGATCTTTTGGTTCAAAATCGAATTGGCGCGGTTCTCCCCACCGACTCACTTCAAGGTTATCGTCCTCATCGGCACCTAATGGCACCTCTGCATCCGGCAAATTGGGTACGCCAGCTATGATAGCTTGTAACTCATTTTGTACGTCGGTGAGTTCTTGTTTGGCTGCTTCCAACTGTGCGCCAAGGTCATCCACTGCCGCTAATAATGGGGCGATATCTTCGCCTTTCGCTTTCGCTTGGCCGATTGCTTTTGAACGGGAATTACGTTCTGCTTGAAGTGTTTCGGTACGAACCTGCAGGTCTTTACGCTGTTGCTCCAGCGCATCAAGGCGAGCGACATCTAAAACAAAACCACGTGTCGCTTTTAAGCGTTCAGCGGTTTCCGTGAGTTCACTACGAAATAACTTAGCGTCTAACATGTGTTTCCCAAATCAAAAGTTAAGACTTCAGCCACAATGCTAAAAGCACTGCAGCAATACATCCGACAATATTTAACAGCGCATAGATAACGGCTTTCAGCCATTCACCCTGTTGTGCCAGTAGCACCAAATCAAGGGAGAAGGTTGAAAATGTTGTAAAGGCCCCTAACGTGCCTACGCCCAGCAGCAACCAAAGTTGTTGATTCACGCCGTCTTGGTTCAGTTGCCAAGCGAACAATAGCGCCAATAAAAAAGAGCCTGTTATGTTAACGATTAGTGTGGCGAAAGGAAATAATTTGCTGAGATTAATTAGCCACAACCCGATACTGTAGCGGCCAACAGCCCCAATAGCGCCACCTAATGCCACCCAAAAAAAATTAGTCATCGCCACCTCGTTGCCAAGTGCTGGCTTGGTGCTGCTGGTTCATCCAATTTAGCTTTTCCTGCAACTGTTTTTCCAAACCGCGATTACTCGGTTGATATAGTGAGATATTGTCGAGCTTACTTGGCAAATAGCGTTCGCCGGCAACAAATGCATGAGGATAATCGTGTGCGTAGCGATAGTCGACGCCATACCCTTCGGTTTTATGTAATTGGGTCGGGGCGTTCGTGAGATGCTTCGGTACTGGCAAGTCAGGATACTGCTCTGCTAATTTTTGGGCTTGATTAAATGCGTTATACACGGCGTTACTTTTCGGTGCCATGGCGCAAAATATTAATGCTTGAGCAATCGCACGCTCACCTTCAGCTGGTCCCACCCGAGTAAACGTATCCCAAGCGTTCAAGGCTAGTTGCATGGCGCGCGGATCGGCATTACCAATATCTTCCGATGCAATCGCTAAAACGCGCCGAGCGACAATCAACGGGTCACCGCCCCCCTGGAGTATACGAGCATACCAATACAATGCGCCATCTGGCGAAGAACCGCGCACCGATTTATGCAATGCTGATAACAGCTCGTAATACGCATCGCCTTGCTTATCGAATATGGCTTGCCGACTACCAACAGCCTCTTGAACCAGATTAAGATCAATTTGCTCGTCTGTCGTCGCGTCGGCGCAAATCTCAAGAAAATTAAGTGCGCGCCGTGCATCACCTGCCGCGGCATAGATTAAATAGTTGAATGCATCATCAGCAACCGTTAAGTGTCGGTTGCCGAGGCCTCGATCTGAGTCTTTTAGCGCTTGCGTAAGAACGTGCTGTATATCGGTGTCATCTAAATGCTTCAAACGGTAGACGCGGGTACGTGATAAGAGCGCATTATTGAGCTCGAATGCGGGATTCTCTGTGGTCGCACCAACAAATATAATGGTACCGTCTTCAATGTGCGGTAAAAACGCATCTTGCTGGCTTTTATTAAACCGGTGTACTTCATCCACAAATAGAACAGTACGACGCTGTTGTGCTTGTGCGCGTTGCTTGGCCGTATCGATTGCCGCTCGAATGTCCTTCACTCCGGCGGTTACCGCGCTGATTCTGTCCAATGTTGCATTGGCGCTGTTCGCTACCATTTCTGCCAAGGTTGTTTTGCCAGTACCTGGCGGGCCCCACAGAATCATGGAATGCAAAAGCCCCCGGTTTATCGCCTCATAAAGCGGCTTACCAGGGGCTAACAGGTGTGACTGCCCAATATACTCATTGAGCTGCCTTGGCCGCATGCGCGCGGCCAAAGGCCTAAAATCAGGTTCTAAATCCAAACGACCGTTAGCGCTGGTCATCCACATCAATCCCTTCCGGCACTTCAAATTTAAATAGCTCGCGGCTCAATACACGATTGAGCTTCACATTTTCAAGCTCAATCGTGCTGATTTGACCTTGACCATCATCAAGAATAATTCGTTGCAGCTGTGCCGCTTCGCCCTTTTCGTTGAACACGAGTTGCAAACTCTGCGTGCTATCTGCACTGGGTAATGGTTGCAAAGCGTAGCTGTTGGCCTCAGCTTTCACTTCGTAATCAGCCCATGCTTGGCTATCGCCATCTAACAACAATAATAGCGGGCTTTGCGCCACCGCGTCGGCTTGCGCATAAACAGTTACTTGCTCAACGAATGGATTGTAATACCAAAGATTCTGGCCGTCCGCGACCATGAGCGTTTCATCTGGTGCATCGGTTTGCCAATGCAACAGGTTCGGTCGCGCCAAAGCCATATGCCCGTGCAACTGTTGCACTAATTCACCGTTACTGTCAGTCACTTCTTGCGAAAAATCAGCTTCCAGCGTTGTTAAGCCATCAAGACGCGTTAACAATGCTTGTCGATCTGCATCAGCGGCCATAACGGGCAACGCTAACAGCGAGCTAAATAAACTACCGATAAGCACTACCGAGATTTTCTTAAATACATTCATAATTTTTTCCGTTACAACTTTGAGTTAATCGCGCGGTGGGCGCGGCGCAAGAACTTCGCGTTGGCCATTATTTCCGGCACTAGTAACGACACCGCTCGCTTCCATTTGTTCCACAATACGGGCGGCGCGATTGTAACCAATTCTGAATTTACGCTGCACACTGGATACCGATACACGGCGAGTTTCGGTGACAAAAGCAACAGCCTCATCGTAAAGTGGATCGCTTTCCTCGTCACCCAAATCAAGTTGTTCGCCGGGTAATAGATTATCCTCATCCAAACTACCGTTAAGAATTTCGTCTAAATAGTTCGGTTTGCCGCGTTTTTTCCAATCCGCAACCACCGCATGAACTTCATGATCATCAACAAATGCGCCATGTACACGAGTAGGAACACCGCTTCCTGGCGGTAAGTAAAGCATATCGCCCTGCCCCAATAACTGGTCGGCACCGGGCTGATCTAGAATAGTCCGTGAATCAATTTTTGACTGCACTTGGAACGCGATTCGCGTTGGAATATTCGCCTTAATCAAACCCGTAATAACGTCTACTGATGGACGCTGGGTCGCTAGAACTAAATGAATTCCAGCCGCACGGGCTTTTTGCGCGATACGCGCAATCAATTCCTCAACTTTCTTACCCACAATCATCATCATGTCAGCAAATTCATCGATGACGACAACGATACTAGGTAACTTCTCTAAATACGGCGGTAACTCATCCATCGAATCGCCTGGCTTCCAAATTGGATCGCGTAGCGGTTCGCCCGCTTCTTTCGCCTCTAAAACCTTTTGGTTGTAACCTTTTAAGTTACGCACGCCAAGTGCTGACATGAGTTTATAACGTCGCTCCATTTCACCAACGCACCACCGCAACGCATTTGCGGCGTCTTTCATGTCCGTCACAACTTCAGTCAACAAGTGCGGGATGCCCTCGTACACCGAAAGTTCAAGCATTTTCGGGTCGATCATGATCAAACGAACATCTTCCGGCGAGCTCTTATAAAGCAAGCTCAAGATCATTACGTTCACGCCCACTGATTTACCAGAACCTGTGGTACCGGCAACGAGTAAATGTGGCATTTTCGCCAAATCCACAACAACTGGCGCGCCAGAAATACCTTTACCCAGCACCATGGTTAATGGCGATTGACTCTGTTGGAATGCATCACATGCGATAACTTCGCTAAAGAATACGGTTTCTCGCGATTTATTAGGTAGCTCAAGTCCCACGTATGATTTGCCCGGTATCACTTCCACCACGCGCACTGAAATTGCACTCAACGAACGCGCAATATCTTTATCGAGGTTGGAAATCTTTGATACCTTCACACCAGGCGCTAAATCGAGTTCAAAGCGCGTAATTACTGGGCCAGGCTGCACGTTCGCAACTTTGACTTCCACACCGAAATCTTGCAACACCGCTTCAACCGTTTGGCTAATTTGTTGAAGCTCTTCAGGCGTTAATGGATTACCGGTTTTATTTGGTCGATCCAACAGTTCAATCGATGGCAACGGATCAACGCTCAATACTGGCGCGCCATCGGTATCATCGTCTTGGTCAGCCTGGATTGTTGATTTATCTTCATCATCAGATGGCACCGCAACTGACTTCGATGATTTTGGCTTGAATCGCGCATTATCGGCTGGTTTGGATACATCTTTACGTGGCGTTATATCACCAAGTGCTGACTCATCCTCGTCGAGCGCAGATAATGTTAAGTCGAGATCAAGCTCAGGTTCTTGTCGGATGGTCGTAGCCGGCAGAGTTTTCTGGCTTGGCGACAATTGCTCTGGAACCTTGGCCTTCTCAGTTTTAACTGGGCGCTCATAAGCCCGGACTTTCGCAACGAGCTTCTTCGCCAGAGCGATCAAACCAAGCGTTCCAGTGATGGTTACTTCACCAAGTTTATCGGCTAACCAAATCCAAGAAATACCTGTGACTAGCGTTAAACCAGTACACAAGAACGTCAACAATAATAATGTTGTGCCAATAAGGTTGAAATACGGCAGTAACGAGGTACTGATCACATCACCAACCACACCACCGGCTGAAAATGAGTAGATATCGCTAAAGTTTAACGCCGCTAGTGCAGAAGCGCCGATTAAGGTTAGCACGAGTCCGATTAAACGTAGTCCGACGGCTAAATAATCCAGCTCAAGTAATTTATGGGGCTGGCGAAACATCATGTAGCCCAGTGAAGCCAATCCGAACGGAATGAGATAGGCGACAAATCCAAAAGCAAACAACAAGGCATCAGCAAACCAAGCGCCAATTGCGCCGGCAGCATTATGAATATTGCCTTCATAGGCTGTTTGTGACCAACTTGGATCGGCTGGATTGAAGCTAGCTAATGCTAAAAATAGAAAGATAGCAAAAGCGCCGCAGAGTATGAGGCCAACCTCTAAAACGCGTTGTACACCACTCATAAACCACTCCAGCTCGCTGATTGACTTACCATAGGGTTCTGTCGTCCTTTTGTTCTGAGCTTTACGTTATTATTATTTTAAATTTATTATCGCAACCATTGTAACTTGCTTGACCGTGTTATTCAGCTATTTATCCAGCCTTTTCTTAACCTTTAATCAGTACCTTATTATCATCCTTAACTTCTTCCATAACCACATAGGTACGTGATTCATTCACACCCGGCATGGTGAGAATGGTCTCACCCAATAGTTTTCGATAGGCAGGCATATCGGGAACACGTGCCTTGATTAAAAAATCAAAATCGCCGGCAACCAAATGACATTCTAAAATTTCCGGGGTTTTCCGCACCGCTTCACTAAACTCAGCAAACGCATCTGACGAGGTTCGAGTTAAGGTTATTTCAACAAACACCATTAAGTTTGCACCCAATTTAGCGGGATTGATACGGGCGTGATAGCTATCAATAACCCCTTCACGTTCAAGCTTACGGACGCGTTCATTACATGCGGTTGCACTCAATCCCACACGCTGAGCGAGATTGACGTTACTAATGCGGCCATCGTCTTGCAGGATACGCAGAATCTTCCTATCGATTCGATCAATAGTTATTTCCACTGGTTCTTCGGCACTAAACATATTTTTTCTCTATTTTAAGCGTTATATACCTATTTATAGCCTATAAACAGCCTTAAAAAAAGTACGAAACACACCTAGGTTATCATCTATAATTGCCGCCGACTAAAGTTGCTGAATAAAAGCGACTCAACAACCTTTAATACAAGCAATAATCGGAGACGCACAACCATGTTAATTGGTGTACCTAAAGAGATTAAAAACCACGAATACCGCATTGGCTTAACCCCTGCAGCAGTTCGCGAGTATGTTGCCCATGGTCACCAAGTCATGGTTGAGCAAAACGGCGGCTTAGCGATTGGTTTCACCAATGAAGACTACGAGCAAGCTGGTGCCACGATTGTTGCAGATCCGAAAGAAATTTTCGCTAAAGCAGAAATGATTATTAAGGTAAAAGAGCCGCAGCCACATGAATGTGAACAATTACGCGAAGGCCAAATCCTTTATACCTACCTGCACCTTGCACCAGATCCAGTGCAAACTGAATTGTTAGCCAAAGCTGGCGTAACGGCTATTGCGTATGAAACCGTTACTGATCGCAATGGTGGCTTACCCCTACTAGCACCAATGAGTGAAGTTGCTGGCCGTATGTCGATTCAAGCCGGCGCCCACCACCTTGAAAAAGCGAACGGTGGTAGTGGTACCCTATTAGGTGGCGTACCGGGCGTTGCTCCAGCAAAAGTATTGGTTGTCGGCGGCGGTGTGGTTGGTACCCAGGCTGCTAAAATGGCAGTTGGCATGGGTGCTGACGTGACAATTCTTGACCGCTCACTTCCACGTTTACGTCAGCTTGATGACATCTTCGGTGGCCGTGTGAAAACCATCTACTCAACGGTTGATGCCATTGACGTGTTCTCACGTGAAGCTGATTTGGTGATTGGCGCTGTATTGATTCCGGGCGCCGCAGCACCGAAATTGCTAACCCGTGAACATTTACAAAACATGAAACCAGGCTCGGTTGTTGTTGACGTTGCGATTGACCAAGGCGGTTGTTTTGAAACTTCCAAAGCAACAACCCATCAAGATCCAACCTACGTTGTTGAAGATGTGATTCACTACTGTGTTGCGAACATGCCTGGTGGTGTTGCACGTACGTCAACTATCGCGTTGAACAACGCAACTCTACCATTTGGTCTCGCGCTAGCGAACAAAGGCCTGAAAGCAATGGCAGATGACCAGCACTTGTTGAATGGCTTGAACATGCATAAAGGTAAAATCACTTACAAAGCAGTTCATGACGATTTAGGTGCGCAACTCGGCCTTGAATATCAAGACCCAGCAGAAGCTATCAAAGCCTAAGCTGTATCGGCCCAGAGTGCCGGAGCGATTGCTTGACAAGACCCGCCGTGGATTTCCACCGCGGGTCTCTTGTTTCAGAGGCTTGTAATTCATACAATCGACCCCATAGTTCCAATTATCAAGCCGAAAAATAAAGAACAACGGAGTACCATACTTATGGCTGAAGCCAAACATTGCCGCCTGCTGATCCTCGGTTCAGGTCCAGCGGGTTACACTGCAGCTGTTTATGCAGCACGCGCAAATTTGAATCCTGTTTTAGTTACTGGCATGCAGCAAGGCGGTCAATTGACCACCACTACCGAAGTCGAGAACTGGCCAGGTGACCCAGAAGGCCTAACCGGCCCTGACCTTATGGTACGCATGCAACAACATGCAGAAAAATTTAATACGGAAATGATTTTTGACCATATTAATCGCGTTGATTTCTCCAGCAAACCGCTGAAGTTATTTGGTGATTCGGGTGAATACACCGCTGATGCAGTGATTATTGCTACTGGCGCCTCAGCAAAATATCTCGGTTTAGACTCTGAAGAAGCATTTATGGGTCGCGGCGTATCGGCCTGTGCGACTTGTGATGGTTTTTTCTATCGCAACCAAAAAGTTGCCGTGGTTGGCGGCGGTAATACAGCTGTTGAAGAGGCGTTGTACTTAGCAAACATTGCAAGCGAAGTGCACGTCATTCACCGCCGTGACAGCTTCCGTGCAGAAAAAATACTGGTTGATCGGTTAATGGATAAAGCCAACAACGGTAATGTGACGTTGCACCTCAACAAAACCCTTGATGAAGTGCTGGGTGACGACGCCGGTGTAACGGGTGTGCGAATTAAGGACACCAACGACGGTTCATTATCTGAACTTGACGTGATGGGCTGTTTCATTGCGATTGGTCACCAGCCAAATACCGGTATTTTTGCTGAACAACTCGAAATGCACGACGGCTACATTGTGGTGAAATCAGGTTTGCACGGTAACGCTACCGCAACGAGCGTGCCAGGTGTATTTGCCGCAGGTGATGTGATGGATCACATTTATCGCCAAGCGATCACCTCTGCGGGTACCGGTTGTATGGCTGCACTTGATGCCGAACGTTATCTTGACGGATTAACCAAAGCCTAGGCGCTTTGGTTACATGGCAGAACTCCGGTGTTGTTTGAACTAGCGAACGACTCGGTCTGGTTTCCTTCACCAGAGTTCGCCTTACGCGATCCCGATGGCCTCCTCGCAGTTGGCGGAGACCTTCATCCTACACGTTTAATTGAAGCTTACCGCAACGGTATTTTCCCTTGGTATAGTGCTGCAGACCCTATCTTATGGTGGAGCCCAGACCCGCGCACCGTTTTTACGCCGGACAGTCTTCATATAAGCCGTTCGATGCAACGCTTTCTCAAACGTACTTCCCTGCATGTCACTTTGAATAAGGCGTTTGAACAGGTTATCCAGGCTTGTGCGAAAGTTCATGAACTCGCTGATCGTGGCGTGTGGATCCATCCGGAAATGCAAAAAGCCTATACTCAGTTGTATCAATTAGGGCATGCGCATTCAGTCGAAGTCTGGGACAACAACCAGCTGGTCGGCGGTTTATATGGCGTTAGTGTCGGCAACGTTTTTTGCGCTGAAAGCATGTTTCATACCGTGACCAATGCCAGTAAAACGGCACTTTTAGTGTTTGCAGAAGTATTCTTTGCAGCTGGCGGGCAATTGATTGATGCCCAAATACGTAATGAACACACTGCCAGCCTTGGCGCTCATGATATTTCTCGACAACGTTATCTGAACAAATTACACACTCAAAACACGCTATTGCGTACAAATTTTTGGACACCACGTTCCTTAAAAGCCTGATCAATCATGATAAGCAGTGGCAATTGTCATCAAAAACGGCTAAAATTCTGCCACTTTTCGCGGCGTAAGCCTTATTCTACGTTAGCAATTTAATCAAATTTGCGAATTCATCGCATCATTAGAAAATTTATCGAGGACTTGAATGGCAAAAGAAGACAGTATTGAAATGCAAGGCACGGTATTAGAAACCCTGCCGAATACAATGTTTCGTGTTGAGTTAGAGAACGGCCACGTGGTGACCGCTCATATCTCTGGCAAAATGCGTAAACACTACATTCGCATTTTAACCGGTGACACTGTCACGGTGCAGCTTACTCCGTACGACCTGACCAAAGGCCGTATCGTCTTCCGCGCCCGTTAATTCAGGCCACTCGCGGTTCAATCAGTGGTTGAACCGCGTGCCTCCCGCTCGTCAATCTTCAGTTCTAACTCACCTTTAGAAACCGATACTTTCACCGCACCACCGTGCGCCAATTTCCCGAATAATATCTCGTTGGCTAACGGCTTCTTCAAATGCTCTTGAATTACCCGAGCCATCGGCCGCGCCCCCATTGCTTTATCGTAGCCCTTTTCAGCTAACCAGCGAATCGCAGCGGGTTCCAGTTCAAGTGACACATGTTTCTTGTCAAGTTGTGCCTGAAGTTCGCAAATAAATTTATCGACGACTTGCTCAATCACCTCTTGGTTCAGGTGATTAAACCAGACAATACCGTCTAAACGATTGCGAAATTCTGGTGAGAATGTCCGATTAATTTCAGCCATCGCGTCAGGCGCATGATCTTGTTGTTGAAAACCAATCGATTGGCGCACCGTTTCTTGCACGCCTGCATTGGTCGTCATCACCACAATCACGTTACGGAAATCAGCTTTGCGACCGTTATTATCGGTTAACGTGCCGTGATCCATCACTTGCAACAAGATGTTGTAGATGTCGCCATGCGCTTTCTCAATTTCATCGAGGAGCAACACACAATGCGGATGCTTGATCACTGCGTCAGTCAACAAACCACCTTGCTCAAAACCAACATACCCAGGCGGTGCACCAATCAAGCGGCTCACCGCATGACGTTCCATATATTCCGACATATCAAAGCGAACAAATTCAATCCCCAGTACTTTGGCGAGTTGTTGCGTGATTTCAGTCTTGCCGACCCCAGTTGGCCCCGCAAATAAGAACGAGCCAATTGGCTTATGTTCCTGACCTAAACCAGAGCGCGACAAGCGAATCGCCGATGTCAGCTGGTCAATAGCCTGATCTTGACCAAACACCACGAGCTTCAAATTACGATCAAGATTTTTCAGAATTTGCTGGTCGCTACGCGAAACCGATTGCTCAGGAACCCGTGCAATTTTAGCAATGATATTTTCAATATCCTGAACACCAATGGTCTTCTTACGTTTTGACGGTGGTAACAATCGCTGGCTCGCGCCCGCTTCATCAAGTACATCAATCGCTTTGTCTGGCAAATGCCGCTCATTAATATAACGTGCTGACAACTCTGCTGCCGCGCGAATGGCCGGCTGGGTGTAGCGAATACCATGGTGCTCTTCGTAACGCTCTTTTAAACCCTGCAGAATGCGGGTAGTGTCGTCAACAGATGGCTCCGCTACATCAATCTTTTGGAACCGGCGCACCAACGCACGGTCTTTTTCAAAAATATTCTTGTACTCAGTGTATGTTGTCGAGCCAATACATTTCAGCTCACCACTACTTAACAGTGGCTTGAGCAAATTGGAAGCATCTAATACACCGCCGCTCGCTGCGCCGGCACCGATAATCGTATGAATTTCATCAATAAATAGAATCGCATCAGGTTGTTCAGCAAGCTCTTTCAATAACTGCTTAAAGCGCTTTTCAAAATCGCCGCGGTATTTGGTACCGGCGAGCAATCCCCCCATATCCAACGAATAGATAACCGCATTTTGAATCACGTCGGGAACGTCATCGGTTACGATGCGATGCGCTAAACCTTCTGCAATCGCTGTTTTACCAACGCCGGCTTCGCCAACCAATAACGGATTATTTTTGCGGCGACGGCACAACACTTGAATACAACGCTCGACTTCAAAGTCCCGCCCGATGAGAGGATCAATTTTCCCTTCACGCGCACGCGCGTTTAAATTCGTACAAAAACGCTTCAAAAAGCTTTGTTGCTCTTCGGTTTGGGTTTCGATGGTCTCTGCGTCGTTACTATCCGTTTGTGCCGACTCATCGTCGATTTTGGTCATACCGTGTGACAAATAATGCACAACATCAAGGCGAGTAATATCGTGTTTATTTAACAGATATACTGCGTGCGATTCTTGCTCACCAAAAATAGCAACCAATACGTTGGCACCGGTCACTTCACTATTACCAGATGATTGCACATGGAACACAGCTCGTTGTAATACGCGCTGAAACCCTAGAGTCGGTTGGGTGTCGGTATCTGCACTTTCATCGTCAAAACTTGGTGTGCTGCGATCAACATAACTCAATAATTCTTGCTTTAACTGCGTGAACTCGAGCCCGCAGGCGCGCAACGCTTGCGCCGCTTCTGGATTATCCAGTAACGCTAACAATAGATGCTCTACCGTCATTAATTCATGACGATGATCTCGGGCTAACCGAAATGCATCATTTAAAGTGATTTCTAGCGCTTTATTTAACATGAGCTACTCCTCAAAAGGCCCAGTGTTCAGCTTGCAAGCTTTAGGCTTTCTCCATTGAACACAACAATGGATGTTGATGTTCACGGGCATACTGGTTCACTTGTACTACTTTAGTTTCTGCAATTTCTGCAGAATAAACGCCACAAATTGCGCGTCCTTTATAGTGGATGGTTAACATGGTGTCGGTTGCCCGCTCCTGATCCATCCGAAAAAACTTAATTAATACTTCAACGACAAAATCCATTGGTGTGTAGTCGTCATTATTCAAAATCACCCGATACATTGGCGGTGGCTGCAACTTCTGCTTTTCAGCAATACGTTCACTGCCCTGTTGGTGATGATCTGCCATACCCATGGATGACCCTTTCTTTATATATAGTAGCTATTTGTACAATTGGCTTAAAAATTTGTAAGTTCGGTGAAAAATACCCACCATAAAACTCAATTTGTTCACAAAACAATCAAAAAACGGCTTGACTATCACCAGAACTCACCTAGAGTAAAACATGGTGTTAACAAGACGACATTTCAAGTGTGTTAAACACGTCGTTTCGTTAGCAACCATTCTAACAATAACTAAATTTTAAATGCAGAATAAAGGAAGTAGAAGTATGGCAACCGGTAAAGTGAAATGGTTCAATAATTCGAAGGGTTTTGGCTTTATCGAGGCAGAAGATCGCGAAGGCGATATTTTTGCACATTACTCAACCATCGATATGGAAGGCTATCGTACATTGAAAGCTGGACAAGACGTTGAGTTTCAACTCGAAGAAGGTCCAAAAGGTCTTCATGCAACCAACATTATTCCGGTGCAAGGCAGTAAATAAAACTCCGCACGCACCATTTAAAACGCCGACTCGTTAGTCGGCGTTTTTTGTTGGCTAGTCAGATTTAACTATCAATGCCAAAGTAACGGCGTAATTGGTCACGCAAATTCGGGGGGGTGCCATGAATCGTCAATTTGTCAGTATGCGGATCATATTCCACTCGAGCACCAAGCAACTCTTGATCAAAGCCAACACTCAAACCACCACCCTGACCTTGAAACTTCACTAACTTTCGCAGTGTACTTCGATCAGCGCGAATTTCTTCAGGTAACGGCTGTGCTTGTTCAGCGCTAAAGTCTGCGAAACTGCGCTCAGCTGGCACGGCTTGTTGCAATTGCTCCGACAAATCTTTGACTCGTACGGGCTCGTTGCTTTTCCATGACGTGTCGCATATGTCGTACACCGATTTGCGCAAAGCGTTAGCTTGCTCCGTGGGCAGCTCAGCCGCTTTCACATAATCTTGTAGACTTTCCACTAAATGCTGTGATTGCTTCTTCGCATTGAGACCTTCAGCGCAACCTAAAAAATCTAAGAAAAAGTCTGAAACTTTGCGCCCTACGCGACCTTTGATAAAGGAAATATAGGTAGCTGAATCCGGCTCTTCTTGCCATTCAGTTAAATTAATAGTGGCCGCAAGCTGTACTTTATTAATGTCCAGTTGCGATGAGCGGTCGACAGAAAGGTCTGGTGCAATTGTTACACCGTCTTTGCTCGGTAAGAATGCGACGACTAAATAATCCTGGCCGCGTTCCGTATAACTCGCAATCACCAAAAAACCGTCTTCAAGAATGCCATAGTGCTGAAGTTGCTGATGAAGAATTTTTGATGCTTGCTGCGAAAATGCGACGAACTCTTCATCACCACTACGCCAGGCTCTTAATTTATCAGGAAACTCGCTAATTTGATGTTCTTCGGCATCATCAGAAATAGGGTCAATAAAGCGCGCATAACCTTTACTCGGCTTCGCATTATAAACTTCGGTCAACTCGCTCAATAACAACCCAACCTCGTCGTTAATCGCCAGTGTTGCCGGCGCGACACGCAGTCCGATTTGACCGTCATTGGTGTAAAATTGATGGATAATGCTATGTTTCACATCAGCTTGCATCTTATCTCGGTGTCCTCTGTCATTCCCTGTGATACTATGTGCGCTAGTTTAACATGTTGAGAATTAAAACCATGCCGATTGTTTCGAAATACGACGTAAAAACCCAACAACAGTTGCTGGATGCGGTCATTGATGTATTGAATCAACACAAAGCGCCAACTGATTTAGCCCTGATGACGCTTGGTAACGCCGTCTCAAATATTATCAATGCCAGTTATAAATCCGAAGATGCGTACAAGGTTGCTGAACAATTCGGTAAAGTACTGCTACAATCGATGGAAAAACAAGCATAAAGGTTCAAGCAGCGCATGAAACAACGTAAACAACGTCGCGACAAAATTGCTCGATTAATCAGTTGGGGCCACTGGTTTACGTTCTTCAATATTCTGATTGTACTCGCCATCGGAACTCTTTATATCGAAGCAACCGAGTCACCAGGTAGCGCTCTTGGCGTACTCTATATGTTAGTGAATTGGCTTGGGCATTTTGCCTTTTTGCCGTTCATCGTTTTTATTATTCTGATTTTTCCATTTTGCTTGCTTATCCCGTTTACTCGGATATTGCGCGGTATCGCCACATTAGTCGCGTCATTCGGTCTCATTGCGCTGGTAGCCGACGCCCTGTTCTATCGCCAATATGGTTATCATCTCAATACCTATTCACTATCGCAGTTAGCCACCGATGCAGAAACTGTATTCGCCGGTGCCAGCTTCGTCATACTGCTTGGCATGTTATTAATTTTCGTTGTGCTACTGATTTTTGAACTGGGTTTAGCGAATATCGCTTGGAAGCGGCTCGACAAGTTACAGCAGAAACACTGGGGCAACGCGTTTAGCGCCGTTTTCGTGCTGTGCTTTTTAGCAAGCCACAGTATACATATTTGGGCTGATGCAGTGTTTTATACGCCGATAACCAAGCAAGACGACATGTTTCCATTGAGTTATCCAACCACAGCCAAAACTTTAATGAGCAAACATGGATTGTTGGTAGAGCAGCGCCTTGAAGCAACTGAGAATCTTATTCGTCAGGGCACCGCAGTAAAATTGGCCTACCCGACACGGGCGTTGCAATGTGCTCGCGTTCCAGATGCTCCAAATACGTTAGTAATTGCTGTGAATCAGCTCGACACAGCAACGGTAACGGTATTACAAAGTGAATTTCCTGAATTACGCTTGTATTCAAGTCCTATGCTTGGCCATCGTGATAGCAGCAGTGGTTTATTTGAATTAATTTATGCGTTACCTGATCTTTATCAAGCACCCATGGCTCACGCCGACAAGCACCCTGTCTATTTTTCAACACTGCGTGATTATCGCGTTGAAGTAACACTTCAAGATCAATTACAAAAATCATCACTGCCTGAGCCACTGGAAAAATTTAACGCATTTAATTTACCCGAACAGTCCGCCTACATCGGTATAGCAACTGCTGACACCATAACCGCCGAAATGAAGCGTGTGTTACGTCGACAGCTGGACGATAATACGCAAGTGATTGTCGTCGGTATTGAACCGCAACAAACTGAAGCTAAGGAAGAACTTGCGATTGCATCAATGCAAGTCACGTTACTACATACCGAAGGACTGCCGTTAAAGCAGCAACCTTTAGCTTTACTTACTGACATCATGCCGACGGTACTGGCGCGCTATATTAATTGTGTTGATAAAGCAGATGCCTATTCAATTGGTATTGATTTGACCGCGGAACAACGACGCTTACCGGTAATGACAAGCTTTGGTCATGATCTAGTTGTGTACGACGAAGAAATGACCTCTATCATTAAAGCGGACGCGAGTATTCGCACTTTCGATAACCAAGAACAAAAACTCTTACCTGGCGTATCACCGGCGACACCAGTATTAGTTGATGGTATTCGAAAGTTAAAACGTTTTAGTCAAGACCAGCAATCCCCTGCTGAACAATAAAACATCAGTTGACGCGCTAACCCTTGCCTATTTGTTGGTAATCGGTAATATAGCCACCTCGGTCGGCGTGTAGCGCAGCTTGGTAGCGCACTGTCATGGGGTGTCAGGGGTCGCTGGTTCAAATCCAGTCACGCCGACCAATTTCCTTCTACTCAGCGAAAAAGAACTGGTTTCGTCCAGCCTCTTTTGCCCGATACATTGCCGCATCGGCAATCTTCAGTAACTGTTTCGGCGTGTCAGCGTGCTCGGGATATAGCGCCACACCCATTGATGCGCCAATTTGCAAGGTCAGCGAACCAACACGGAATGGTCGTTGGAGTGCGTCAATAACCTCGTTAGCTATTTTTTCTATATCGCTACGCGTCTGAATATGTTCCAACAAAATAATAAATTCATCGCCGCCTAAGCGCCCCACAATATCAGTTGAGCGCAGGCATTCCCTAACCCGCGGTCCGACAGCCTGTAATAACGCATCGCCAACATCATGACCATGCGTATCATTCACTGGTTTAAAGAAATCTAAATCAAAAAATAATAACGCGCAGGATCGTTTTGATGTGTGGGTTCGTTTTATGGCATCGTCAAGGTGTTGCAACACCGCAAATCGATTAGGTAAATGTGTCAGAGTGTCAGTAAGCGCGAGTTGTTGCATTCGCTCTTGGTCATGTTTCTCCGCTGAAATATCATTAAAAATATGAATGAGCTGTAATGCCTCACCTTTATCATTACGCACAGCGGTAATCGTTTGCAGCGCTGGAAAACTATCACCATTTGGCTTCTTATACCAAACCTCACCCTGCCAGCTATCGTTCTTCACAATATGCCGTCTTACTTGGCGCTGAATATCGTTAGTCATGCGTTCTTTATCAAGGAATGCTAAAAGGCTGGTATCCCTAAAATTATCAACGCCAAGATTAAACAACTCCGCAAAAGCTTGGTTGACGCGCAAAACCATTAACCCATTATCCGTAATCACAATAGCTTCTTGCGCTTTTTCAAACACCGTATTGGCGAGTTTCAGCTTGCGGTTTGATTCATGTAATTGTTTGTGTTGCGCCAATTGCGCGCGAATAATCGGCTGCGAGTATTTGTGTAGCCACCAAGCGCCAATAGCAACGGTCATAATAATGACGAACCCAACCGATGCAAATTCGGTGATCAATGCGCCAAAAAGCGAGGTGTCCGCATGAATAACAACCAAACCCCAAGCGGAATCGTTGAACGGAATAAAGTAATGTAAGCGCGTGTCATCCTTAGATGTATCGCGATATACAAACGGCGCGCTGCCATATGCGGCGATATAGAAATTCTCACCAGAACCGAACTCTCGTTGTTTTAATTGATTTGATACCTGATCAAACTCGATATATAAACGTTCACGCGAGTTTACTAAACGAAAATTTGTATCCTGTCCAAAAGTATTTAACTCTCGCAAAATATCAAGAACTTCGGTGGGTCCGAATAAGAGAATGTCGATACCGATTATTCGATTATCATCGTCAACAATCGGTGCGGCGGCAGAGATGAATAAGTTGTCAGCTAGATTGACATAATGAAGACCATACGCGCGTAGTTGCGGTATGTTTTTACTTAAATCAAAGTCTAATAAATCACTCGCTGGGCCATTATATTCGGCAATGGTTTCACCGGAATTGGTAATGCGTATGCCGGCAGCAAGATTAGGAATAAAGGCCGCAGCATCAGCTATACGGTTAATCGTTTCATTTGCAACCTGGTCTAAATCGATATCACCGGCTGAATATGCGATTAACGCTTTACGAATTTGAGTGCGACTCGCGAACTGTTTGGCAATTGACTGATAATGTTGCAATTGCTTTTGCACTGACATCGCCTGCGCAGAAGCATAGGTTAAGCCGGTGCGTTCTTGGGATTGTGAGATGTAAAACGATAGTGGAATTAACGTTGCTAAACTTGCGATAACACCTGTCAACAAAATACCCCACGCGACTTTGCGGATTAGCGTACGATATTTCCCTGAAATGTCCTTTGCAGTTCTAGTCACTGCGAATCCTTATGCTAGCATTAATGTGATAGTTTTATATCCTTTTAAAAACAGTATAGCTAGTTTCGTTTGAATTTTGTGCAAAAAGGAGTGGGTATTATCCTACCCCATTGTGACTAATTTGCCTGACTCCAGAAACCACGACACAGTTCGGTAACATCGCGCACACATTCTTGACGTTGGGCGTCGCGAACAAAGCTACGCTGATTTAAGCTCGACCACTGTGGGTGACGACGTGCTAATTTTAATCGTCCTGACAACGCACGTAAGAATTGCTCGCGTAATTTTGAAGATTGCGTCACTAACAATAAATCTTGTGAACCGTGACCGCGTGTTGCCAGCTGTTGTAATAAATTTAATTGGCGCAAGGTCAATAACTTTAAAATTTCATCATCGACAATTAATTCGCGTTCACCTTTAAAGTGTCCCAGTAACTTTTTACCGTAGTGATTCCAGCCCTGCCAAATACCACCGACAGCAGCACCAAGCGCAGTACCAGCGCCCAAACTCATACCACCAACCATTAAATCAACACCGGCGCCAATCGCTGCACCACTGCCTACGCCAACACTGGCTTTGATACCGAACTCTTTCAGCGTGTCTAGTTCGAATAAATCATCTTTCCACGTGCCGTCAGTTTGTCGGAGTTGTTGCAATCGAACGTGCTCTAACCGAAACGCGTATAACGCAAGCATTTCAGTGATACAGTTACGTTCCCGGCGCTTAACCAAGTTTTGCAATTGTTCAACAATAGGTTTCAACTGGGCTTCATTAATATTTGCTTTGATTTGTTCGTGAAATGCCGCAACGTCAACCAGTAATTCAGCAATTTGGGTTAGGCCGGTGTTTAACCGATGCGCGCGTTGCTGGGTTCGATATTCAGCCAATTGTTCAAGTTGACTTTGGAAGCCCGGAACAATCGCACTCAGGCGGTTAAACAATATTGCTTCTCCACCTTCTGGTGGACTCACGGCGTCAAACTCAATATGCGCATGCAGGTTCACTTTCGTTAACGCTAGCTTCCATTCATTTACATTGTTGGGCTTTTGCGCAGTAAAATTTAAGATGGGTAATATTGGTTTGCCACAGCGCGCCAGCACGCTTAATTCATCTTGATACTTTGGCAAGACAGGGTCACGTACGTCAATCACGTAAAGTGCGGCATGACATTTGAGTAATTGACGTAAAACCTTCGACTCTTGCTCAAACTGATGCGCTGCAGCCATGGTGCTTAGAAAATGACGAACCTGTGCTGGTCCGTCATGTCGAAAGCTGGATTCACTGTGGATTAAATGTTCGTATAAATCGGAGCCGGCTTCTAATCCTGGCGTATCAAATAAACGCAGTAAAACTTGACCATCGGCATCAACATCAATACTCGTGACTTCGCGTGTTGTGCTTGGCCGTGAGTCAACTTCACCGAATTGGCTATCATGTAATAATGTGCGCATTAACGAGGTTTTACCGGTGTTGGTATGCCCAACCACCGCTAACATAAGAGCGTTTACTGTTTCCATATTACGCCCTCCTCGTCTAAACACTCTTGCCAATGCACAATTCTCTTTTCATCGCTTTTTTCAGAAATAATCAATAGTGCTTCAACGTTTAAACAATATTGTTGGAGTAGCGCGAGAAAACGCATGGCTGCTCTATCCGGTGTGAGTTGTGCATTTAAACGCACGGTAATTTTTGCAACTGGCTCGGCATCAAGACGTGCCAGTAAACGGTGTTTTTCGTCACTACTCGCAATTACCCCTGCATACCAATCTTCACGTTGATGTTGTGCAGCCCACGCAGTATCCGCTTCATGATCCAGGCTCAGCACCAATTCGCCATGCCCCGGTTTAGGCGTTCGCCATTGTGATGAATCGATACCCGACACATCACTATCGGCATCAACGAGTTCGGTAGCGGCTGACACCGTTAGTTTGCGAATAATCGGGGCATAACCAGGTAGCGTCAAATCGATGGTCATTTTACGAATACGGGCAATCAAAACTCCAATTGCACCGATTAAAAACAATAACCGCCATGCGACACCATAAATAATGACGCAGCTTAATAACCAACGTCCCGCTTCAAGTTGTGCACTCTCGCTCGGCTGATCCCACAATGCGGCAACCGAGGGTGCATCAACGCCGAATAAACTCGGTAAAAATCCGATAACACTAACCCAAGTCTGCAAGGTCGCGGCTGGCCAAATGGTGGTTGCCCATGTGAAAGCATAAGCACTGGTGCTCAGATGAAAGAATAAGACAAACCATACCGCCAACATGAACAACGTCCAATAACCGTGGGTTAGCGCGGCGCCAGCAGGTTTTGTCAGGCCGTATTGGTTCGCGATGGTAAGCAAGGTGTTATTAAACTGCTGATTGTATTGGCGCTGGCCAATGTGCTCGAGACCCCATAACGACACGCGACCAACCCAACCAAAGCTATCTTTAATAATCAGCGAAAAACACCATAAGACGAAAAGAATAATGTGTAAACCCAGTAGCATCATCAAGGCGTAACTGAGCGAAATAGGTTGTGAGACGCTTAACGTACCGCGAACTACTGCAACAGCACCAATTATTGCGAATACACTCAGAAGAATGGCGATAAGACGGCGAAAATGGTCCCACAAACGAAGTTGGTGGACTAAGCCAAGCCGCGCCGCCAAAAGTTCGGCACGTTTAAACACGCGCTGTTCCATAGTCGGTAACTGGCGAGCTTGTTGTTCGATGGCATCGGCGCGTTGAAAGCCATTTTGTAATTCATGGCGACGAACGAGCTCGGCCATCCACACTGATCGAAAACGAGAGAATATTTTAAGCATTGAACCGCTATCTACTTAGCTAAACTGCATTGTAATTATTATTTTTATTAGCCTTCATTTAACCTGAGAAGCGGTCGATTTACAACGCTTGATTCGGGTATTTCGAACGAAGATTTATAATTGAGTACGTTGACGACAAGTCGCTTCAGATAAGTCGTAATTAACACTCACATAGTGGTCATTAGGGCAAACTAACTTTTCTGAATCTTTTTTCGAGTTTGAGGATAACTGCGTTAACTTAACTGCCCAATCGTTCAAGTTGACGTTGGGTGTCACATCAATCTGTTGATCGCGGTTAAAATATTGAAACGCAACGCCGCCGAATATGAAAAGCAACAATAGTTTGCGCATGGCTATATCTACCTAAATTGCAGTTAACGAAGAGATTGGTAATCTCTGCCTCTAGTACAGCAATGAGTCTAAGCAAATCTTCTTATTTGCACCGTAAATTTAGGGTAAATTCAGTGTAAATATTGAACCATGCACCTAGTGCTATGATTTTACTCGCAATAACTTTACGGCAGTGCCATATGCCAGTAGTTCGGCCGCACCATGCGCAAGCATAGAGGTACTAAAACGCACATCAATGACAGCATCAGCGTCAAGCGAACGGGCTTCGTCGACCAATCGGTCTAACGCTTGCTCACGGCTCTCAGCAAGTAACTTTGTGTAATCGTGTATTTCACCACCAACAATGTTACGAAAAGCAGCAAGAATATCGCGCCCTAAATGTCGTGCCCGAATGGTATTTCCGCGCACCAAACCAAGATGCTCGGTAATATCGTACCCAGCAATGCGGTCACTGTTTACTACTAAAATCGTTTTCATAATTGTACCTTTTTATAGCGATCGTTTTTCGCGGCAACCCAACGTTGGCGAGCTACAGCACCCAGCAACAATAAAAAACCTACACCTAAACCACTGCTAACGACTTTTACTAACATTGGTACCGAATTATCCGTCCAAAAGCTAAACAGTGCGTAGATTAAAAGCGGCACTATCGTTATTAAAATTAATGTCCAGCCTGCTGTAAATGCCCACCGACTGGGCTTATCAGCGGCAAAGGCAGTCATAAGTTGTGAGTCATATGATTTCGGGACCGCTTGGCGCAGCTGTTCACGTAAATCTTGTAACGTCGCCAGTTCTGCTCGGCATGTTGTGCAGGTTGCCAAATGAAGATGAAGTTGCTGCTGCTGTTGTTGCGTTAATTCATTGTCCATAAAGCCGGAAATCAGCGCCGCTGCTTGTTCACACGTTAAACTACTCATTTTTTACCTCGTTGCAACGTCTCTAGTCGATGTTTCAAAGCCAATCGTGCGCGATGTATTCGTGACATCACTGTGCCTGGTTCAAGGCCAGTAATGACTGCAATGTCGGCATAGCTACACCCATTAATATCGCGTAACACCAGAATTTCTCGTTGCTCAGTTGATAACTTTTGCAAGCCCGTACGAACCCATTGTTGAGTTTGCCAGGTCTCGAGTTGACAATCAGGCTCAATCGAAACAGGAGCTGATTGTTCTTCGGTTTCACTATCAATTGGTTGCTCTTTGCGCTCATGCCGAATCACGTCAATCGCCGCGTTGTGTACCGAACGCAAAAACCAAGCTTTAAGATGCTGGCTTTCGTGCGGCATGTCGGAGAGAGACATTGCCTTGGCTAATACCTGCTGAACACTATCGGCGGCGCGTTGCTCGCACTGCTGAATTGCCATAGCGTGAGCCATCGCATCAGCTAAAAACGGGCGTAATAACGCCAACCGATCAGACATATAAGTTCCTAGTAAAATGGTCGCTTACTTATAAAACGAACGAGGTAATCCTTTTATTCCTTTTTTCTAAAAAATATTTTAAGTGATTAATCTGGCAAAAAGCCGCCAGATTGACGCGCCCATAGCTGCGCATATAAACCGCCACGCGCTAACAACTCCTCGTGGCTACCTTGCTCCACAATTCGGCCTTCATCCATCACCACTAACCGGTCCATCGCGGCAATCGTGGATAATCGATGAGCTATGGCAATAACCGTTTTACCTTCCATGAGTCGATATAAGTTTTCCTGAATTGCCGCTTCCACTTCTGAATCCAATGCTGAGGTGGCCTCATCAAGTATCAGAATTGGCGCATCTTTTAACATGACTCGCGCTATCGCAATGCGTTGCCGTTGCCCTCCTGAAAGCTTCACACCGCGCTCACCAACATGCGCTTCATAGCCACGTCGGCCTTGCGAGTCCTCTAAATCGGCAATAAAGGCATCGGCTTCGGCGCGATGCGCAGCTTGATCAATCATCTCTTGCGTTGCATCTGGGCGACCGTACGCAATATTGCCGCGGACCGAACGATGTAATAGCGACGTGTCTTGGGTGACCATGCCAATATGTTGGCGTAGGCTTTCTTGCGTCACCATAGATATATCCTGACCATCAATGGTAATCCGCCCTTCTTTCACTTCATAAAAGCGCAGCAACAGATTCACTAGGGTTGATTTACCAGCACCGGAACGACCGACTAAGCCAATTTTTTCGCCTGCTTTAATCGCAAGTTCAAGATCGCGTAATACGGGTTTATCTTCGCTATAAAAGAAATTGAGATGTTCAAAATGAATATTGCCCTGCTTAACAACAAGCGGCTTCGCTTGCGGCTTATCTTGAATATCTTGTGGAACTGAGACGGTCTTAATACCGTCTTGCACGGTTCCGATATTTTCAAAGAGTGACGAAATCTCCCACATGATCCACTGGCTCATACCCCACAGGCGAAGTACCAAACTGAGCGCAACTGCAATGGCACCAACTGTAATCAGACTCTCGACCCATAAGTAAATTGCCAAAAATCCGACACTAAATAACAATAGCGAATTTAGAAGATACAAACACGTATACAGCTTCGTCACTAAGCGCATTTGCCGGTGCACAGTTCCGAGGAAATCAGTCATACCCTCTTTTGCAAAGGCGAGTTCACGTTGCGCATGAGAAAACAGTTTGACCGTTTGAATATTGGTATAACTATCGACAATTCGACCAGTCATGATTGAACGCGCGTCGGCTTGCGCAGCGGCCACTTTCCCAAGACGCGGCACAAAATATCGCAACAAAACAACATATAGCGCTAACCAAACGATAAGCGGCAATGCTAAGCGCCAATCAGCAGCACCAATAATCACTACAGTACCGATGAAATATACCGTGACGTAATTCAGCACATCGAAGAGCTTGATCACACATTCTCGCACTGCTAAAGCTGTTTGCATTACTTTAGTTGCAATTCGACCGGCAAATTCATCTTGATAAAAGGTGACAGACTGGTTGAGTAGATATTTATGCACTAACCAACGAATCCGCATTGGGTAGTTGCCCAACAGACTTTGATACGTAATCAAAGAATGAAATATCACCAATAACGGCAAGCCGATGAGCACGACCGCGGCCATACCTGTTAGCCCCCAAAACTGTTCTTGCACAAACGTTTCGCGGTTTTGTTCAGCCAGCCAGTCCACAATATTACCAATGAAACTGAATAACCAAACTTCGGTCAGTGCAATCAACATCATCAAGGCGCCAGCGGTGAAGATAAACGGCCACGCACCTCGACTGTAATACAAACAAAAGGCAACCAACGTTTTCGGTGGCTGCTCTGGGTTACCATCCGGAAATGGTTTAAGACGACGTTCAAACCAACTGAACATGAATAATCCTTAATTGCAGGTTACACGTAACAAGCTAGACTTTGGTCGTATGTCAGTTGTTAGTGTGCATGAAGTAACATAACGCAGTTATTGTTGTACCAATAATAAACTAAAAAGGGTAACGTCATGAATGCAATTCTGCTAATGCTACTCGGTTTAGGTGCGATGTTTTTGGGCTATGTGTTTTATTCAAAATTCGTAGCCGAAAAAATATTCAAACTTGATCCGAATTTCCGAACACCAGCTCATGAATTTGAAGATGGTGTCGACTTTGTTCCGACCAACAAATATGTGTTGTGGGGACATCACTTCACTTCAGTAGCTGGTGCTGCTCCTATTATTGGACCAGCCATTGCGGTCATTTGGGGTTGGGTTCCAGCATTTTTGTGGGTGGTTTTCGGTACCATCTTTTTCGCGGGTGTGCATGATGCCGGTGCAATTTGGGCCTCGAACCGTAATAAAGCTCGCTCAATTGGTGCCTTGACGGGAGATGTTGTCGGCAAGCGTTCACAAAGCTTGTTCATGATCGTTATCTTCTTGGTTTTACTAATGGTCAATGCAGTATTTGCGACAGCTATCTCAGGCCTGCTGATTAACTTCCCAAGTTCAGTCGTACCGGTTTGGGGGGCAATTTTTGTCGCACTTATTATTGGCCAAGTAATTTTCCGTAAATGGATGAATCTTGGTACGGTATCGATTCTTGGTGTTATCGCACTGTACGCATTAATTTATGCGGGTCCGTCATTGCCTATTGCGTTGCCTGAGACGGTTTTTGGCGTTTCTGATAATGCGCAGTGGATTATCGTGCTCTTCCTATACGCTGCCATTGCCTCACTATTACCAGTATGGATGTTGCTGCAACCGCGTGACTATATTAATGGTCTGCAATTATTTATTGGTTTAATTTTGGTGTACGGTGCGGTGTTAATTAGCGGCCCCGAACTTGTGGCACCAGCGTTCAACACCAACACGCCAGAAGGAACCCCAAGTTTGGTGCCGTTACTATTTGTAACGATTGCCTGTGGTGCGATTTCAGGCTTCCACGGTTTGGTTGCTTCAGGTACCACCTCAAAACAGCTCGATAAAGAAACCGATGCACGATTTGTTGGTTACTTCGGCGCGATTGGTGAAGGTTCATTGTCTTTGGCCACCATCATTGCCGCTACTGCGGGCTTTGCAACACTTGCTGATTGGCAAGCGGTATATCATAGCTTCGGACAAGGTGGTGTATCTGCCTTCGTACAAGGCGGCGCGAATATCTTAAACAACGGTATTGGGCTCGATGTGGAGCTATCACAAACATTGCTGACTGTAATGGCTGTTTTATTTGCTGGTACCACCATGGACACCGGCTTACGTCTTCAACGTTATATCTTCCAAGAATGGGGCAATATCTACAATATTAAGTGGATGGAAAAGGCGGCACCAGCAACCTTGCTTGCTGTGATTTCGTGCCTACTTCTCGCCTTTGGTGCAGGCGGTGCTGATGGTTCAGGTGGCCTATTAATTTGGCCATTATTTGGAACCACCAACCAATTGTTAGCAGGCTTAACGTTGCTTGTGATTACCACCATGTTGGTTAAGTTGGGACGTCCAATGTACGTCACCTTAATCCCATTGTTGTTCTTGTTAGTCATGACAATCTATGCCCTGTTAATTCAGCTGATGGGCTTTTATCAGAAATCAGATTGGTTCCTGTTCGGCTTAGACTTAGTTGTGTTAGTAGCGGCTATCTGGATTGCTCTAGAAGCTGCTGGAACATTAACGCGCCTCCGCCGCGAAGCACGTCAATCAGCTAATTAAGGTATTACTATGAAAATACGTGCGATTGTGGAATGGTTAAAGCAGGCAAACGAATACGCGACCAACGTGTATAACGCGCCCTACCGTTCTGCAATTGCTCGTGCCAAGCGGGATGAAGACGACTTATTCATGCTTTTAGTATTCTCCGAACTCATGGGCGTTCCGAATCCCGCTTCTTATTACACACTGGAATTACAGCCGTTATTATTAGAGCGCTTCCACGAATGGCATTTACGCATGGGAATGGAGCATTCGCCGTTACACGGTTTTCGGTGTTGTTAAGCCCCCTACCTCGTTTTATTCCGCTAATTTTATGGTGACCTGATGTTCTCGCTGAATACGAAAAAAATCATTTTTGTTGGAGGTAAAGGTGGCGTTGGAAAAACCACCGTGTCATCGGCTATCGCCCTACAACAAGCGGAATTAGGGCGTCGTGTTTTACTTATTTCTACCGACCCCGCCCATAGCTTAGCTGATGCTTTTGACCGGCCGATTGGTGACAGTAAAACCAAAGTTGCAGTTGGTGTTGATGCGTTAGAGATTGATCCGGATCGTGAAGTTGATGCGCATATTGAGCGAGTCATGCGTACGATGAAACGGTTCAGCAAACCCGATATGTTCCCAGAAATAGAACGCCAAATGCGTTTAACACAACAGTCGCCGGGTGCACAAGAAGCTGCTTTGTTAGAGCGAATTGCCCGCATTATTGATGAAGAACCTGCCCATTACGATGTCATTATTTTTGACACGGCACCAACGGGTCATACGTTACGTTTATTGAGCCTTCCTGAGGCGATGGCGGCATGGACACAAGGCCTATTAAAACAAAGTCAGAAAGCAAAACAGCTTGAAGGTGTGCTTGAACATCTCTCTCCCAAAGCCGGTAAAGACATTACCAATCCAATGGCTGATCCAACACAACATGAAACAGCAACGATGGATGATCGTACGGCCGAGATTACCGAAACGTTGCTGCGGCGCCAGCGCTTATTTCATCGTATTCGGCATGTGTTGACCGACCCACAACAAACTGGATTAGTATTTGTATTAACGCCAGAAAAATTACCGATTTTAGAAACAACGCGTGCCGTTGCGGCGCTTAAATCTGAGCATCTGCCGATTGCTGGTTTAGTCATCAACCGTAACCTGCCTGATCTTATTGATAGTGACTTTTTTGCACAGCGGCGTCAGCAAGAATCACTCTATCGCGAAGAAATTGAAAATATCTTTGCTGATTTATCGCGCGTTTATTTGCCGTTGTTTCCAACCGATTTACATGGTTTAGCTGCGTTGCAAAAAGTTTGTGCAGAATTGCCCCGCGACTAAACCACGACTTTAGACAAGCAGGTAACTCACATAGGCTACGAGGCCTAGGCCTAGAAGCCACCACCCTGCTTGTCTACTTTGCTGTTGCCACCAATTCAACACTCGCTCCCCAAACCAATAAACCAGCAGTGCGAGTCCGTAATAACGAATACCCCGAGCAATTAACGAAGCCAGCATGAAGAGGCTAAATGGATACTCGCTACTCCCTGCCGCTAACATACCAACTTGAAACGGTACTGGGGTAATCCCCACTAACAATAACGTAGCAAAACCATGTTCACTAAAGCGCGCGGTAAACGCTTCGAAGGCATCCTGATAACCCAAGGTGGTGAGTAACCAATCGCCTAGATCGTCTAAAAACCAATAGCCAACGCTGTAGCCAATGCTAGCGCCGACTAAACAGCCTAACAACGTTGCCGTAGCAATAGCCCAAATACGATCGCGTTGATGAATTAATAGCGGAATAAGGATAAGTTCCAATGGGATGGGAACAATTAGACTTTCCAACAACGAAGCGAGGAAAATAAGCGGCAATATCGCTTTTGAGTCAGCAAAACGGGCTAACCAACGGTCAGCGCGTTTATTGTGAGTTGACTGCATTCAACTATTCGCCAAACGCACCAGCAGCACCTGGATATACCACAGGGCTTTCAAAGTCATCGTCGCTCACACTAGCAACACCGAAAAAGTAATTATCAATCACCACATTTTCGAGTGTGTATTCAGTGACGTTACCAACATAGCGGCTGAATTCCCAATTTGGTGCATCAGTATGACGCCAATAAATGCGATAACCTTTCACATGGTCTTTCTCGGCAGCTGTTGGCGCCGCCCAACTCAATGTTGTACTTGGACTCACTGCTCCGGCAATTTTCACTTGTGCCGGAGGGCTTGGTGCCCACGCCATACTAGCCAGAGATACGGCATTTAATGCGGTTAATTTAGCTGCATAATCAAAGTCTACCCCATCGATGGTGTCGCCGTATGCAATGCCATTCTCAACGCGCAAATCTTGATGTTGACGATTATAGTTTTCGTTGGTTTCCATAATGCGTACGCCAGGAAATCCAAGATCGTTAAACGGTCGATGATGTCCGCCACGCGCAAAACGGTCTAAGCGATAAATCACCATGGTATCTAAGTTTGGGATATAACGATCCGCCATCCAGTCAATGTAGCGTGCGACATTTCGGCTTGGTGAATCGACTTCACCACCCATGAAACGACGCCGACGAATATCCTCTGGCGTTTCGTCTTGGCGCGTTCCTTCAGCAAAAATTCGTGCGGTCGTATTATCGATGACACCGTTTATACCTTCAATATTACCGATCATGTCATTATTCAAGACAGCTTTAATACGCCAACCATCTTGTTTTGCTTGCTCAGCCATGATCTTACCGCCAAAAAGCCCCTGCTCTTCGCCGGCTAATGCGGCATAAACAATACTTCCGGCAAATTTATATTTACTTAATACGCGCGCGGCTTCGATAGTCCCTGCAACCCCTGAGGCGTTATCGTTGGCACCCGGGGCATCGGAAGTGTAATCCATAACATCACTCACACGTGAATCGATATCCCCCGACATAATCACGTAACGTGATGGGTCGACAGTCCCCTTCTGTACCGCAATCACGCTGACCACCTCAACAGGATCAGGAATACGCGGCTCACCCGAGATCACTCGCGACTGGTAATAAACTTCAAGGCAACCACCACATTCGGCAGAGATTTTATCAAATTCAGCCTTAATCCAGCGGCGTGCAGCACCTATGCCGCGGGTATCCGATTCAGTTTCTGATAACGTATGACGCGTACCAAAGCTCACCAGCTTTTCAATATCGTGTTCAATACGATCAGCCGAAACTGCTTGTTGAATGGCATGCAATTGTGGCTGGTCGGTATATTCGACATCGGCATGCGCGCTCATGGCGAAAACACCAGCTGCGACAGACGACAATAGCGCCGACGGTTTAAGTTTCATCGCGACTTCCTCTAGTTGGTCTGTTAAGAATGGCGTACTATACCTTTATACGTTATCCATAAAAGAGGACGCAACCATGAAAGCAGTTGGTTATCGACACTCTGGGTCGATTGATACAGAAAATGCGTTAATTGACACGACTGTGCCCGATCCTGTGCTCGGGCCAAATGATATTTTGGTCGCTGTTTACGGTATTGGCGTGAACCCAGTTGATACCAAAATTCGCTCGCGCCGTGAGCCGGCAGCCGACGAAATCGGTATTTTGGGCTGGGATGCCAGCGGCGCTGTACTCAGCGTTGGGGAAAATGTCTTTGATTTTAAAGAAGGCGATGAGGTTTGGTATGCCGGCGCAGTCAATCGACATGGCTGCAACGCTCAATATCAGGTGGTTGATGCGCGCATTGCCAGCAAAAAACCAAGAACCTTATCATTTGCCGATGCTGCCGCAATGCCCCTTACTTTTTTAACTGCTTGGGAATTACTCTTCGAGCGTCTCGGTTTAACTGAAGAAAATAACGCCACGGACTCAGCTACGTTATTGATTACTGGCGCCGCTGGTGGCGTTGGCTCTGCATTATTACAATTAGCTAAACTGAACCAAAACCTAACAACAATCGCCACCGCATCCCGAACTGAATCCCAGCAATGGGCGAAAAAGATGGGTGCCGACATCGTCATCGATCACAGTCAACCACTAGCGCCTCAGCTTCAGCAACATGGGATTCAACAGGTGACTCATGTCGCCAGCTTGACGCATACCGATCAGCATTTTGCCGCGTTAGTTGAGCTGTTGGCGCCACAAGGTCACTTTGCCCTGATTGATGATCCTGAGCAGCCGTTAGATATCAAACTCATGAAACAAAAAAGTCTCGCATTGCATTGGGAATTCATGTTTACCCGCTCGTTATTCGAAACCACTGATATGCATCGGCAAGGTCAAATATTACGTGAAGTGGCTGAATTAACGGATGCAGGTAAACTGCAAACCACAAAAACTGAGCACTTTGGTGATTTAACTGCCGCAAATTTAATCCGCGCGCACAAGCAACTCGAATCGCACAGTACTGTCGGCAAAATCGTACTCGACGGTTACAATGCTCCCCTTGCCTAACTGGTGCACTGGTCAGCGGTGAAACGTAGCTCAAACAGCAACGTTTCATCGCGATCTAAATAGCGGATAACCAAAAAATCAGCCTGTTCGCGATAGAATTTAAGTGATTCACTCGCACAATATTGACGCAACATTGCCGGCTGTAGCTGCTGGCGGATATCCTCAATATTGTGTTGGTATTTATCCACATCAACAAGGCTATAAATAAAACGCATCCCGTAATTAACCACCTCCGCGCGTTCGAAACGTGTCTGACGATCCAGTAGTTTGGGTAAATCACGATTCAACTTACCTGAGCGCTCTAACAGCTGTTGATACAAATCGTTACGATTTTTAATTGTTGAGCTAGTTGCTAACTGGCGATAGAGCAAAATCATCACACATTCCAATAAAAGAACCCCAACCCCAAGCAAAAGCTGGCGTTTAAAGCGATTTGTCATAAACTTCACCTATTATTTGCACCGTATTTTCAGATTGAACGTATCGAAAATATTGAGACCAGTCACTTACAAACATACATGAATGTATGTATAATTATGGTCGTCAAAAATCATTAACCGAATACGAGGTATTTACATGCAACAACGTTTTCGTAAGCCGTTGTTCGTATCTGTGTTAGCAAGTTCTATTTTGCTAGCTAGTTGTGGTGACGCCGAGCAAGGCGCTGCAAACGCAGGTCAACAGCAACAAATGACCGTTGGAATCGTCACTGTTAGCGCGCGCGACGTTGATTTAACCACTACCCTACCTGGCCGTGCAAGTGCCTTTCGCGTTGCCGAAGTGCGTCCGCAGGTCAGCGGTATTTTAGAAAAGCGCCTATTTGAAGAAGGCTCAATGGTTGAAGCTGGCCAACAGTTGTATCAAATTGATGCCGCGATGTACGAGGCAGAGCTAGCTAGCGCAAAGGCTGAAATTGCGCGCGCTACCGCCGCAGTAAAATCAACCAAGTCGCGCTTTGAGCGCAGCCGTGACTTGTTAAAAGATAAAGCGATAAGCCAACAAGATTTTGATGAAGCTGAAGCAGCGTACCTGCAAGCAGAAGCACAATTAAAAGTTGCTCAGGCGAACTTAGCTCGTGCCGAACTCAACCTAGAATATACCAAGGTAAAAGCTCCAATTGCGGGTCGCATTGGCCGCTCACAGCTTACCGAAGGTGCATTGTTGAGTGTTGGCCAAGCACAAGCGCTAACGACAATTACTCAGCTTGACCCAATTTATGTCGATATCGCACAAAGCACCAGTGACTACCTTACTTTACAGCAAGCGATTGCTGATGGCCGTATTGAGACGGATGCAAATAATCGCGCCAAAGTGGTAGTCCGTGTAGGCGAAAATGATAACTTCAGCACACAAGGCGAGTTGCTATTCAACGAAGTTACCGTTGACCCGCAAACCAGTGCTATCACGCTTCGCGCTCGTCTCGATAATCCGGACCACGCTATTTTACCAGGTATGTATGTGCGCGCTGAAGTTGCTGCTGGCAACCTGAAAAACGCAATCTTAGCGCCACAAACCGGTGTTTCAAGAGACCCGCGCGGTCGCGCCATTGCCTATGTTGTGAATTCAGAGGGCAATGTTGAACAACGTTATTTGCAAGTCGATCGTACTGTTGGAACCGATTGGGTCGTCACAGATGGCCTGCAACCTGGCGACAAGATTATTGTTGAAGGGCTTCAGAAGATTCAGCCTGGTATGCCTGTACAAACTGAAGAAGTGAAGTAAATCATGGCAAAATTTTTTATAGATCGCCCTATTTTTGCATGGGTTATCGCTATTGTGATCATGCTCGCTGGTGGCCTTGCGGTAACGCAGCTTCCAGTAGAACAGTATCCTGAAATTGCGCCACCTTCGGTGCAGATTAACGCAAGCTATCCGGGTGCTACTGCGGCAACCTTGGAAGAGAGCGTCACGCAGGTTATTGAACAGAACATGAACGGTATTGATAACCTCAAATACTTTTCATCAACCAGTGATTCTGCCGGTAACGCGAGTATCACGTTAACCTTTGAAGCTGGTACCGATGCGGATATCGCGCAGGTGCAGGTGCAAAATAAGTTGCAACTTGCGCTACCGTTATTGCCGCAAGAGGTTCAAAACCAAGGCTTAGTTGTTGCCAAATCAAATAACTCGTTCTTGCTGGTTGCTGCGCTTATCTCGAGCAATCCGGAAATTACCCAAATCGATCTCGGCGATTATATCGCCAGTAATATGCAAGATCCGATTAGTCGTACACCGGGTGTCGGTAACGTACGCTTGTTTGGTGCGCCTTACGCCATGCGTATTTGGTTGGATCCGAATAAATTGGTGCGCTATAACATGACCACCTTAGATGTGGTGATGGCACTTCGGGAACAAAATAACCAAGTTGCAGCGGGACAAATCGGTGGTACGCCGGCAGTTGAAAATCAACGTCTCACGGCCTCTATTATTGCGCAAACGCGGCTAGAAACCGTTGAGCAATTTGAACAGGTGCTACTGCGTGTTAATGGCGACGGCTCGAAAGTGACTGTGGGCGATGTCGCGGAAGTTGAACTGGGTGGCCAGGATTATGGCGTTATTGCTCGCTATAACCGTCAGCCTGCGAGTGGTCTTGCGGTAAACCTTGCAACCGGAGCGAACGCATTAGAAACCGCAGAGGCTGTGAAAGCGAGATTAGCTGAACTTGAGCAATTCTTCCCGCAAGGCGTTGAGCTGGTCATTCCATATGACACCACACCGTTTGTCGAGATCTCAATCAAAGAAGTTGTAAAAATTCTCTTTGAAGCGGTCGTGTTAGTGTTCATTCTGATGTTTATCTTTTTGCAGAACCTGCGCGCAACCATTATTCCATCGCTGGCTATCCCGGTAGTTTTACTCGGTACCTTCGGCATTATGTCGGCGTTGGGATTCTCGATTAACACGCTAACCATGTTTGGTTTAGTTCTCGCCATCGGTCTATTAGTGGATGACGCGATTGTTGTGGTCGAGAACGTTGAGCGCTTAATGAGTGAAGAGAAGCTGACCCCACGCCAAGCCACGATAAAATCCATGCAGCAGATTACCGGTGCACTCGTCGCTATCGGTTTGGTAATGGCTGCGGTATTCGTGCCCATGGCATTTTTCGGTGGTTCGACTGGTGCGGTTTATCGACAGTTCTCGATTACCATTATTTCTGCCATGTCATTATCAGTTTTGGTCGCGATTATTTTCACACCTTCGTTGTGTGCGACAATTCTAAAACCTCTGAACCATGATCATGAAGCAAAAGGTATTCTCGGCTGGTTCAACCGTTCGCTCGATCGAGCAACCAAAAAGTACACCAGTTCGGTCCAATCAATCATCAAACGAAGCACACGTTTTGTATTGATTTATCTCGGCCTGATTGTGGTGCTTGGATTCCTATTTACGCGGATGCCAAGCTCATTTATTCCAAACGAAGACCGCGGTGTATTTTTAACGCAGATGCAATTGCCATCTGGCGCAACGCAAGAACAATCGCGTCAGACCATGGCAAAAATCGAAGATTATTACCTCGATCAAGCGCAAGGTGTTCGTTCGGTATTCTCAGTTGTCGGCTTTAGCTTCAGCGGCCAGGGCCAAAACTCAGGCTTGGCCTTCGTGCGCTTAACCGACTGGAGTGAACGGACGTCGCCAGAACTGCAAATTGACGCCATTATTGGACAAGCATTTGGCTACTTCATGCAAATACGTGAAGCCATGGTGTTTGCTTTCAACCTACCATCGATTCCTGAACTTGGTACCGCAAGTGGCTTTAACTTGTATATTCAAGACCGTGGCGGACTGGGTCATGAAGGTCTGTTAGAAGCCCGTAATCAGCTACTGGGAATGGCGGCACAAGAACCGATGTTGACTGGTGTGCGTCCGAATGGTTTAGAAGATACGGCACAGCTACGCATTGATGTCGATTATGAAAAAGCCAAAGCACTTGGGCTAAGTATTAGCGATATCAACTCAACCTTATCTAACGCGTTTGGTACTACCTATGTGAACGACTTTGTCGACCGTGGTCGGGTGAAAAAGGTATACCTCCAAGGTGTTCCTGAAGCACGCATGACCCCTGCCGATATCGGCAAATGGTATGTTCGCAATGCCAGTGGTGAGATGGTGTCATTTTCATCATTCTCAACAACCCATTGGGACTTCGGACCACAGCGTCTCGAACGCTATAATGGCGTACCAGCAATGAACATCCAAGGCGAAGCGGCACCAGGCTATTCGTCTGGAGATGCCATGCTCAAAATGGAAGAACTCATTGCCCAATTGCCTCCTGGCATTGGCTTTGAATGGACCGGCATTTCATTGGAAGAACGCACGTCAGGTGATCAGGCACCATTGTTGTATGCGCTATCACTGTTGATTGTATTCTTATGCTTAGCTGCACTATATGAGAGTTGGTCAATACCATTCTCTGTCATGCTCGTTGTGCCGTTGGGTATTCTTGGTGCAGTTATTGCGGCAACGATGCGTGGGCTTGAAAATGACGTATATTTCCAAGTAGGTTTGTTAACCACCGTCGGTGTTTCTGCACGTAACGCGATTCTTATTGTGGAATTTGCGAAAGATTTACAAGCCCAAGGTAAAGAGTTATTGCAAGCAACTTTAGAGGCTGTACGTTTACGTTTGCGCCCTATTTTGATGACTTCATTGGCATTCACCTTTGGTGTGCTACCGTTAGCGTTATCAACGGGCGCCGGCGCCGTTAGCCGTCAAGCAATCGGTACCGGTGTCATTGGTGGTATGTTAGGTGGCACCATTTTAGCGATCTTCTTCGTACCATTGTTGTTCTATATTGTACGACGTGCTTTCCCGCCAAAGCCTCCTTATGAGGACTAGCGGAGACTAGCAGCCATAAATAAGAACGTGCTAAGGTTGAGTGGTGTTTCATCACTCAACCTTTTTTTATGCTGCATCGTTACTTGGTTTTAGCTATCGCACTTATCGCTGTACTCATCGGTGTGCAGGTACCTAATTTTATTACGCAATATCAGCAGCGGCTGGATTCTCAGCTGACTGAAGCAATGGTGTATTACAAAGAGTATCAACGCATCGCTGATAAGTACTTAAATGGCGATATGAATGCGTTAATTCAAATGCATGAGCAAAGTGATAATCCAGTCTTCAAAGACGAAGCAGTGCCAATTCGTGAACTAATTCGGCGCGTGGATTTATATCGTCATGAACAGCAACAATTGCAGCGCGGTTATTTACAGCAGATTTGGTTTGTAGCGACCGAAGCGAACCGTGAAATGGTCGATAATACTTGGCGTACTTATAGCTTTAACGTACCGCTGACGCGCCAAGCAGTGTTTTCCGGCGTTATTGGCGCCCTACTTGCGGTCATTTTATTTGATGGCTGTGTGGGTGGGTGTAAGTTGGCTTATCGCCGCTGGCGACGCAAGCGCCAGCAGCCTCATCAGCAGACAAATCGTTAGCGCCGTTCGTCGCTATCTTTAACTTGATATTCACCTTCGATAACCGAGTCATCCTGCCGGTTTTGTTGTTCGCGCTGTTGTTGATACTGACGCCGCGCTTGCTGCTGCGCCTGCCGGGTTGCTTTGGTGAATTGCCACATCTGTTTCATTTCGCGGCGTTTACGCCACATTAATGGTAACAATAAAATCCAGCCGAACAGCAACATCAGTAAGCCAAGGCTAAGACCAACAACTAAAAGTAAGCCGAACAACAACCAGCTTAGAATCACCACAAACGGATTTGCGCCTGGTTGCGGTTTAATTTTATTTTGCCATTGGCGGATATATATCAGCATGCTCTCGTCACTTTTCTCAAAATGAATTACTTTCTTTAAGACTATATTGGGATCAATTTGGTTCAGACAAGCGTGAACGCCGATAATCTTGTAACAATTTGAGAATAATGCTCGTTAAATTGACGATATTAAACACGGTTCCCGACACACTACCGACCATAATTGCATAGGCCAAACCTAACACTTCAGCCAGTAAAAACCACTGACGGATACGGTGTGGATCGTTGAGAACGATCGAGCCCACAGTGAATATGAGTGACGACGTGTACGCCATTATAAGTGGCACTAATGGTGCATCTGTCGTTAGTTCCCAGGCTAAAAATATGAAATTAACAAGTACAAAGCCCCATAGCACAATGGGTCCGCGCCAACGCAATGCAATAACATTACGTACAACAGCAATTGCCGTGACCACGCAGCCCGCAATAGCACCGAGCATAAAAAAATGTAACGATAGAGCCCCAAGTGCACAGGCGCTGACTATACGGTAACGGTTCGCCGTACCCTGTCGGTAAGCGATAAAATTTGCAATCAGTGCGAATAAACCAAATAGCTCTGCAATAGAAATCACAATTCACCATTAAAAAACGGTAATGAGAGCAGTTGTTGCCTCATTACCGTTTATATTCAAACAAAATTACTGACGTTCGCTTGCACTCGCATCGCGGATGCCACGGAATTCATTACCAGCATACCAATTCGGCCAATCGCCACTATTCGCGAGCTCTTGTCCAACCCAGTAATATAACCAGAGGTCTTGCTGAACACCGCGCAGATCCCATTCTGGATCAAATTCATCAGCAGGTTTGTGATAAGCAACTTGCACATACTCAGCACGTTTTTGCTTACCGTATTCTTCGCCAAATTCAATGTGATCATTGCCACCTTTTGCATACAACATCGGTACACCACGTTTGGCTAGGTTGAAGTGATCTGAACGATAAAATGAACCCGCTTCAGGTGTTGGCTCTGGCGCAATATAACGATCTTGTTGTTCAACATACTTGGCTAAGTACTCTTCCATTTCGGAGTTACCATGACCAACAACCACCATGTCACGCATCGGGCCATAGACATTCAGCACGTCGGTATTAATACCACCAACTGCTTTACTCAATGGCAACATAGGGTTATCGGCATACCAATCTGAACCCAGCAAACCACGCTCTTCAGCGGTAACCAAAACAAATACGACTGAGCGCTCTGGTTGCGGTTGGCTGGCAAAAAACTCGGCTAACGCCATAACTCCAGCGGTACCGCTAGCATTATCTTGCGCGCCATTATAAATACCATCATCCGGATTAATTGGGTCAACACCCATATGATCCCAATGCGCCATATAAATCACGTGTTCTTCTGGCTTCGATTTACCTTCAATATAGCCAATTAAGTTTGGTGAGTTTAAGTAATCAAACTTAGTCACTACGCTAATTGACATGCTGGTATCAAGTGATACCGGTTTGAAATCAGCTTGTTGCGCTGCTTTGCGCATTTCTTCGTAGCTACTACCTAAACGGGCGAACAACGTATCAGCGCTTTCCTGCGTCATCCATCCCTCAATCGCAACACGATCCATGTTTTTATTCTCGCGTGCCAAATCAAAACGCATTGGTGAGCCGCCCGCGACCACACCCCAGCCATATCCTGCCGGACCAGTTTCATGGATCACAATTGCACCCGCAGCGCCTTGGCGTGCTGCTTCTTCAAATTTATAGGTCCAACGACCGTAATAGGTCATCGCTTTACCATTAAATACTTCCGGGTCGAGGGTGTCATAGCCAGGGTCGTTAACGAGCATGACAACAGTTTTGCCTTCAACATCTAACCCTTCGTAATCGTTCCAACCAAACTCAGGAGCAACAATGCCATAACCGACAAACACCATTTCGCTGTCAGTTAGTTCAATGTTCTCTTGAACGCGCGGACTCCATGCCATCATCTCGGTACGATATTCAAAGGCTTCCAAGTCATCAGCACTAAAACTCATTGGCGATACTTGTGTTGGCAACATCCGCACTAATGGCACCTGTTGTTGATAGGTATTATTTTCTGAGTCATAAGGTTTTAATCCCCACTCGCGAAATTTCCCTTCAACAAACGCAACAGTTTTCTTCTCGCCTTCAGATGCTGGTGCGCGACCTTCAAATTCATCAGAGCTGAGAGTTTGCAAATAGCTACTGTAGTTTTCGTTAAAACTATAAGGGTCTACACTCGCGTGAGGTTGTTCGGGTGTACTGACCTGCTCTGCTGGACTACATGCAGCAAGCACAAGCCCAGCGGCAGCAAGTACCGAAAGGTGTTTCATGTTGTTATTCTCCTTATTGACACTGTTTGAATTTGCGCCCTAAACCAATGTTAAAGCGTTCAAAATAACCTTTGTTTAATTCAATCGCTCCATAATACGGCACCCCGGGGCGATAAGCCGGACAGCGGTTCGGATCAATGCTTAGGCATGGCTCCATCGTAATAATAGAGACAATTTTCATGTCGCTGTCTAAATAAGCGATATCTAATGGAATTAACGTATTGTACATCCAAAATCCGGCATTAGCGGGACGCTCTGAGGTATATTTAAACCACATACCCGCATGTTCTGCTAGATTTTCGCGGGCCATTAAACCGCGCGCACGGCTTTCGAAAGTATCCGCAATTTCCAGTTGTAAGCGATGCGGATGCTCATCAATACACAGCTCGACTGTCTGCGCAGCTGCACTCGCCATTGGCAGCGTCATTGGAATCAATAACGCACCTAACATTAAAGCTTTCTTCATAGTAAACCTTACATTCGGTCAGCAATTGGGTTCTAGTATCGCTTGAATAGCATCAGAAAAAAAGGCAAAAAAAAGCCCCCAATAAAGGAGGCTCAACGGGAGAGATTAAAATAAAAGCACAATCTCAATTACTCAATCGTTACTGTGGTGACCGCTTCACCCGCTTCTACCGAAACGTTTTGCGCACTGATGAAGACAAGCTCATCATCAACTTCTGGATCATCAGTAGTATTACAAGTCCATGCAGCAGTGTAATTGCCAACTGCAACATACCCCAATTCGAAGTTATATGCTGTAGCGCCATCAAATTGTACTGGCGTGGCAGCGTAAGCTTCCGCTTCTTCGGTACCACCGAAATCAGCCATGCTGTCAAGCGTCACATCAGCACCTGGGTATAGATACACAACGGCAACAGGCTCGCTGGTATCGGTTGGCGCTACGGTGCATTGATTCTCAATCAATAACGCTTCCGCTAAGGTGCCCTCAATGTGACCCACTTCCATATTATCAACGAGACGCACACCGCGTGGCTTCAAGAAGTAACCAGCTTGACCCACAGGGTTGACCAACGCTTGACGCAAATCGAATTCGATGGTGTACGCAACATTGCTACCTGCATCAAGCGTGAAGCTATCAAACTTCAATTCATTTGACGGCACTGACAATGGAATACGTTCCTCACCTACAAGAACATACGAGCCTTCAGCCATTTCTAGACGCAATTGACCATAAACACCGGCAGGAACTTCAACTCCCGATAACAAATCTTCTGATTCTGAGCCGGTGAACTCGAGTAAATTGATACCACGTGTATTTGGAATCACGTTACCGTCAGCATCTAAACAAGCATCGTTCGCCTCGATTGTGTTGGTGTCTTCACCAATGGTAAAAGTCTGATTACCTTCGGTGTTGCCTACCAACTCAACGCTATGAAAACAAGCCCAAACCTCGTCGGCAGCATCCACTGGTGCGTCGCTGACGCCTAAGCTAAACATGGCGGTGTTCGAGTCGTTCGAATCTGAACCACATGCAGAGAGTACAGTAGACGCCGCAATAACTGCTGCTAATGTTGTTAACGTGCGATTCATTAACATAAAACACCTCTTGTGTTATAAACGTTGCAGTAGTTATAGCAAAGCTGATTGTTTATCACACCTGATTTACCCTGCTTTTACGTTGCTGAAATGAGGTTAACACCACCCGTATTTGTGGCGATTTAGCTTATTTGAAACGTTGATTGTCAGCGAAATAGCGCTTAAAGTAGCGCAGATTACGACAACAACATGAAGCTAACATGAGCCAGCAGCACGCCCAATTAACACCGGTTTCCCCTACCCCGCATGCTATTGCGCAATTGCAATGTGTTACCGCGATAGGTGGAGGTCATGGCCTTGGGCGCGTGCTCTCCACTTTATCTTTTTTAGAACGACGTCTGATTGGCATTGTCGCCACCACTGATGATGGTGGCGCGAGCGGTTTACTGCGCCGGCACCATGAGTGCATTGCCTGGGGCGATATCCGCAATTGCTTATCGCAGCTTGCCCAACACCCGCTGGCTGCCGATGTACTCAATTACCGGTTTAGCTCCGATCATGAGTTAAAAGGCCATAACCTCGGTAATTTGATTTTATACACGCTGGATCAGATTAGTGCGCGTCCGCTTGACGGTATACAGCTGTTAAGCCGACTGCTAAATATCAATACGCGCTTATTACCCATGTCAGAAATGCCAGTCGATTTAGTTGCATCAACTTACGACGGATTGGAGTGCTTTGGTGAACTGCATGTCGACGGTCTGCTCCATATGCCCGAAAAACTTGGCTTATCACACCCAGTTAAACCGACTCCCGAAGCGCTTGCTCATATTCGTCGGAGCGATTTAATTATCTTAGGCCCGGGTAGTTTTCTTACTTCGGTGATGCCGCCGTTGCTGGTAGATGAATTTGCGCAAACTATCGCAGAAAGCAAAGCACCTGTTGTTTTTATTGATAATCTGGCAGCAGAACATAGCCCTGCGGGTGAATTATCATTAAGTGAGCGGTTACAGTGGATGACCGAGCAACTTGGTTTTAATCTGGTTGATGCCGTGATTTCGAATCGCCCAGATGAACAACTTCAAGTGCCGGTTTTTGACCATGTACATTCCGCTCCAGAAGCACCGCAGCGCCATGAACCAAGTTCATTGTTAGCGGCACTAAATGCCGCTGTCACTCACTTTTGTTGAGGAAATACCATGCGTTTTAAGAAACTTTTAGCGGTATCTTGCGTTGCCGCAGCGCTGCAGTTAACGACTACCGTTAATGCGCAGGAATTAGGTCTGGATGTCAATTACGATCCGGCCGTCCCCACTCTGGACGAACTTCTTGGCTACCCAGCCGGTTCGCGTATTAGCAGTCCTGATGCGATTCAGAGCTACTTTGAGGCAATAGCTGAGAAATATCCAACGCAAGTTAAGCTCATTAACTATGGCAAAACATGGGAAGGCCGTGACTTATTCTTTGTTGCGCTTTCAAATGCCCAAAATATGCAAAACTTTGAGCAATACCAACAAGGTATTCAAAAGTTGAGCGCCGCTGATAAAACCAGTAACACTGAAGCACAACAACTTATTAAGTCTTTACCAGCAAGTGTTTGGTTATCATACGGTGTGCATGGCAACGAAATTTCTTCACCTGAAGCCGCCATGCTGACCGCTTATCATTTGTTGGCAGCCACTGATGCAAAAACCAAAAGCTATCTGGATAACACCATCGTATTTATCGATCCAATGCAGAACCCAGATGGTCGTGCTCGCTTCGTTTCACGTTATTACATGACAACCGGTATCCAACACAGCGCCGATAGAAACTCAGCTGAGCACAACGAGCCTTGGCCAAGCGGTCGTTCGAATCATTACCTATTTGACCTCAACCGCGACTGGTTAGCGCTGACGCAACCAGAAATCAGCGGTCAAGTTGATGCTTTATTAGAAAATATGCCGCTAGTATTCGTCGATTTACATGAGATGGGCGGTGACACCAGCTATTACTTCACGCCTGAAGCCGACCCTTATAACCCGCTTATTACCCCGAAACAACGCGAAACCTTATGGGCGATAGGTGAGAACAACGGTCGTTGGTTTGATGAGCGTGGTTACGATTATTTCACGCGTGAAATTTTCGATGCGTTTTATCCGGGCTATGGCGCCAGTTGGCCACTTTACCACGGTTCGATTTCAATGACCTATGAGATGGCTTCAGCACGTGGTCATGTGTTCAGAACGAAAGATGGCGAGATTTTGACTTATGGTGATGGCGTGCAACGCCATTTTGTTGCTTCGATGTCGACGATCGAAAGTGTTTCTCAGCAACGTGAACAACTCTTGTCGAACTTCTGGAACTATCGCAAACAAGGTATCGCACTGGGTAAAGATAGTAAGCAACGCACCTATTTATTCTCAGGTAAAGATGATGCCGCTGCAGCGCAAAAGCTAGCTGGGTTGTTAACCCGCCACGGCGTTGAGGTTCATCAAGCGCAAGAAAGCTTCAAGGTTTGTGGCGTCGATTACCCAGCAGGTAGCTTCTGGGTCGACTCAGCACAGCCAGCGCATTACATGGTTCGCACTATGCTCGATAAAAATATCGCCATGGATGATGACTTCTTAGCTGAACAAGAACGTCGTCGAGCGAATAACTTGCCGGATGAAATTTATGACGTGACTGCTTGGTCGTTGCCTTTGATGTTTAACATTGACTATCAAACATGTAACCGTGTACCAAGTGCTGACAGCCAAGTTGCATCACGTGATTTGATCAAACCAGGCAAGGTCGTCAACAAAGACGCGAAGGTCGCATTTATTGTGCCTTGGGGTGATATGAATGCGGGACGCTTCCTAACCACTGCCGTTCAAGCAGGTTATACCGTTAAACGCGCTGATATGGCGTTTAAACACAAAAATGGAACAACTTACCCTGCCGGAAGCTTGATTGTCACAACAGCGGAAAATCCAGACATCCACGCTGCCGTTGAGCATTTGGCTGAAGCGACTGGCGCCACAATCTATGGTGTCGACAGTAGCTGGGTTACAGAAGGACCAAACTTCGGTTCGAATAATACACAGCGAATTCACGCACCGAACATTCTCATGCTATGGGATGAACCGGTGTCAAGCCTAAACGCTGGGCACACTCGTTTTGTTATTGAACAACAGTTCGGCTATCCGGTTACCGCAATGCGCGCACAAAATATGGCACGCGCTGATTTGTCGCATTATCAAGTGTTAATCATGCCAGCAGTGTACGGTAATCTCGCCAATAGCCTTGGTGACAGCGGCAAAGCGAACCTAACCGAATGGGTTGAGCGTGGCGGCGTTCTCATTACGCTTGGTAATGCAACTCAATGGGCGGTCGATTCAGAGCTATTGAGTAGTGCTCTGGAGAAAGTCATTACTAAAGATCCGCAAGGTCACGGTAACGAGAAACGAGTCGACGGCATGGTGTTTGAATCAAAAGCCCAACTCATGCACTACATTACGCCTGACTCAGCTGATCCATATTGGACTTCTGGCGTGCTGACAAACCTTGATGTTGACCAAGAGCATTGGTTAAGTGCTGGGGTGAAACCTAATCTGGTGAGCGTCACTGTCGGTAACCAAATCTATCGTCCACTGAGCATCGAAAATGGCCGCAATATTGTCAGCTATTCAGAAGATGTTTTGGCGAGCGGCTATCTGTGGGCTGAAAACCAGAAGCAATTACAGTACAAGCCGTATTTGATGTGGCAACCGCGTCAAAAAGGTATGGTCATTAGCTTCACGCAAGAGCCTACCTATCGCGCTTACTTGGATGGTTTAAATGTACTCTTGTTGAATGCCATCTTTGGTGGTGCCGCACACGCGACACCACTACGTTAATTAAGTGTTCTTATCGGCGCCAATGCGTGAGGCAACGGCGCCACGTTGATCTTTATATTTTGCGTCTTTACGCTTGCTGTAAGGACGCAAACAATCCTGCTCTAATAATTCAAAACTCAACGCGCCAATTTTCATTAATGGCCGCAATGCCAACGGCAGTTTGCCGCTATTGAAGAACTCAAGAACCACCTGCCCCGACCAACCCGGATCAATCCGGTGTGCGGTGACGTGCACCATTAAACCTAAGCGCGCCAACGACGAGCGTCCGTCCAACCAGCCGACCATATTTGCTGGAAGCGTGACCGACTCGTGGGTCACCGCTAAAGCGAATTCGCCTGGGTGAATAAAGAACGCTTGGTCTGGCGTTAACACAATGGCATCGCTCATGACTGAATTAATCGCCCGGTCAATTTCTTCGCGAGGCCCGCTGATATCAATAAATGGCGCTGCATGGTCCTGCAAAACACGAAATTCGTTGCCTAAGTGGATATCAACGGTAACGCCGCTGATATCTTCCGGAATCGGGCGAGGATCAAGCACAATGTGGCCGTCATTAAGGTATTGTTCAATTTGTCCATCGGTTAAACGCATGCAAAGATTATCCTTTTGATTATTATCGTGTTGCCGGCTGTCGGGTTTGTGCTTGACGATATAGCTCAACAGCTAACTGGTATGCACTGTTTTTCATCATCACACTCAGCTCATGCTCAGGCTGTTCAGCAACCAATGGTTTACCCTCATCAAGTCCAGCGCGAATCCGCGCGTCCAAAGGCCACTGGCCAAGCAACGGGACTTGTTCTCGTTGCGCAACACTGGCGCCGCCATCGGATCCAAAGATAGCATCGCGATGTCCGCATTGGCTACATTGGTAATAGCTCATATTCTCAATCAAACCAGTAATCGGCACGCCGACCTTACGGAACATGGTGATGCCCTTCTCAGCATCAGCCAATGCAACCGTTTGTGGAGTGGTAACGATTACTGCACCGGTAATGGGAAGCTTTTGCGCGAACGTTAATTGGATATCGCCGGTACCCGGTGGCATATCGACAATTAAATAATCGAGTCGAGGCCATTTGGTATCACGGAACAATTGTTGTAACGCCGCACTCGCCATCGGCCCGCGCCAGATAGCCGCGTCTTTAGTGTCGGTCAGATAACCAAGCGAACTTACCCAAATGCCGTGACGCTGATGTGGAATCATTTTTTGTTGCGCATTAATCTCAAGCTTTTGCTCCTGACCGCCTAACATGGTTGGCAACGATGGCCCGTAAACATCGGCATCGAGAATGCCGACATTTGCACCAAGTTGGTGCAACGCAAGAGCAAGCTGGACACTAACAGATGATTTCCCAACACCACCTTTCCCCGATGAAACGACAATGATATTGCCGAAGGTCAACGGTAACTCCGGCTGTGAGTTTGGGAGTTTGGCTATATTTCGCTGTAATGACCAACTCAATTGACCTAGCTCTGGGTGCTGCTTAAGTGGTTCTAAAATGCTGTTATCAGCCGCAAAAGGCACAGTTAGTTGCGCATGCTGCCCGTCTACCGTAATCCACTCCGGCGGAACCGGTGTTGGCCAGTGCGGCAAACTAACTTGCGCTAAAGCATTACTCAGTTGCTGTTGGGATAGCGAGGATTCTTGATTCTTTGACTTTTTAAAACGACCAAACATTTAGTTCTCCCACAACTCGCATGAACCCGCATGATACGGTGACTTCGGCTGGATTGCCAGCGCTGATTCAGGTACACTTCAAGCCTTTCAGTAACGCAGAATTAATGGAAACATTCATGCCAACAGCAACACGCAAAATTCTGGTCACCAACGCATTACCGTATGCCAATGGTCCAATTCATATCGGCCACATGTTGGGTTACATTCAAGCTGACATTTGGGTGCGTTTTCAAAAGCTTCGTGGTCACGAATGCCACTATGTATGTGCCGATGACGCACACGGCACGCCAATTATGCTCAAAGCGCAACAATTAGGTATTGAGCCAGAGCAGATGATTGCTGAAATGAATGCTGCGCACCAAGCTGACTTTGCCGATTTCCATGTTGCCTTTGATCATTATCATTCTACGCATAGTGAAGAAAACCGTGAGCTCGCGGAGCTCATTTATACCCGTTTGCGCGATAATGGTTACATCAAAACAAAGACGATTGAGCAACTTTATGATCCGCAAAAACAAATGTTCCTGCCGGATCGCTTTGTGAAAGGCGACTGCCCGAAATGTGGCGCTACTGACCAATATGGTGATAACTGCGACGTTTGTGGCGCGACTTACGCACCAACTGAACTGAAAAATCCAAAATCTGCGGTATCGGGAGCGACTCCGGAGCTGCGTCAATCTGAGCACTATTTCTTTGATTTGCCAGCATTTGAAAACATGCTGAAAGAGTGGACGCGTTCAGGTTCACTGCAAGATGAGATGGCAAACAAGCTGAATGAATGGTTTGAGTCAGGTCTGCAAATGTGGGACATCAGTCGTGACGCCCCCTACTTCGGCTTCGAAATTCCAGATGCTCCGGGTAAGTATTTTTATGTTTGGCTGGATGCCCCTATTGGCTACATGGGTAGCTTCAAGCATTACTGTAATACCACCGGCAAAGCCGATTTTGATACCTATTGGCAAGTCGATAGCGATGCTGAGCTGTACCATTTTATCGGTAAAGACATCATTTATTTCCACAGTTTATTCTGGCCATCCATGCTCAAGGGTGCGAACTTCCGTCAACCAACAAACGTTTGGGCGCACGGCTTTATTACCGTGAACGGTACGAAGATGTCGAAATCCAAAGGTACGTTTGTGATGGCGCGTACTTATCTTGATCACCTAGATCCAGATTACTTGCGTTACTATTTTGCCGCTAAACTAACAAATCGTATTGATGACTTAGATTTAAACCTGACCGATTTTACCCAACGTGTTAATGCCGACTTGGTTGGTAAAGTGGTGAATATCGCGAGTCGTTGCGCTGGGTTTATCAGTAAGAAATTCGACGGTAAATTAGCTTCGGCGATTAGCGATACAAGCTTGATCGATGAATTCCAAGCGGCTGCTGAAGGCATTGCACAAGCCTATGAAAAGCGTGAATTTTCAAAGGCAATGCGTGACATTATGGCGCTTGCCGATAAAGCCAATTTCTATATTGCTGAGAAAGAGCCGTGGCAATTAATTAAAGACCCAGCCAAAGCACAAGAAGTGCATGAGATTTGCTCGATTGGGATTAATCTTTTCCGTCTATTGATGATCTATCTCACACCGGTTGTGCCAGCATTAGCGGAGCGCGTGCAAGCGTTCTTAAATGATAAATTTGAATGGGCGAGCCACCAAGTTATCTTAAAAGATCACGCCATTACCCCGTTTAAAGCCCTATTACAACGAATTGAAATGGAAAAAGTTGAAGCCATGATTGACGATTCAAAAGCACAAAACGAAGCTAATGCAACAGCGACGAAGAGCAACGGCGAATTGGTTCGCGATCCGATTAGCGCAGAAATCAATTATGACGACTTTGCTAAAGTCGATTTGCGCGTGGCTTTGATTGCTAATGCCGAACATGTTGAAGGCGCCGATAAGTTATTGAAACTAACACTCGATTTAGGTGGTGAGACACGTCAAGTTTTTGCTGGAATTAAGTCAGCCTATGCGCCGGAAAAACTGATTGGTCAACATACCGTGATGGTGGCAAATTTAGCACCGCGTAAAATGCGTTTTGGTATGTCAGAAGGTATGGTGTTAGCTGCAGGCCCAGGTGGCGAAGAACTCTTCATCCTCAATCCTCATGATGGCGCGAAGCCTGGGATGCGTGTGAAATAATGGTGGCAACTGTACACCTGCTGGCAGGTAAGGAAAAATCATTACGCCGTTTACATCCTTGGGTGTTCAGCGGCGCTATTGCGCGAGTGAAAGGTACACCCAAAGCAGGTGAAACGGTGTCAGTGCATAGCGCCGATGGCGATTGGCTTGGTTATGCTGCATGGTCGCCACAGTCGCAAATTCGTGCGCGCGTCTGGAGCTTTCAGCAAAATGAAGTGATCAACGCCGACTTTTTTAAAGCGCGTATTGCCGCGGCAAAGCATTTACGTGACGGTTTAAGCATTCGTAGTAATGCTTATCGCTTAGTTGCTGCTGAGGCCGATCAATTACCCGGCATCACGATTGATAAATATGATAACTGGCTGGTTTGTCAGCTCTTAAGCACCGGTGCCGATTTTTGGCGTGATGCCATTGTTAATGCACTCCGCGAGTTGTTCCCTGAATGCAATATTTTTGAACGCTCAGATGTCGATGTACGACAAAAAGAAGGCTTGGCACCTATCGTACAGCTGCTTTATAGCCATGATGGCGAATTGCCACCAGGGACAGTTTGGATAGAAGAAAACGGCCTTGAACTCGGGGTTGATATCCAAACGGGTCACAAAACCGGTTATTACCTTGATCAACGAGATAGTCGCGCAGCAATTCAGAAATATGTCGCAGGTAAACGTGTACTCAATGCGTTCAGTTATACCGGCGGTTTCGGTTTGTATGCCGCCGCAGCTGGAGCAGCAGAAGTCGTTAACCTCGATGTTTCGGCACCCGCACTTGACCAAGCGATTCGTAATCACGAACGAAACCACTTGGCGACAACTCGGCTGAATAATCAACAAGAAGATGTCTTTGAAGCGTTACGCAAGTTTTATCAAAGTGGCGAGCGTTTCGATGTGATCGTGCTCGATCCACCAAAGTTTGTTGATAGTAAAGCAAACCTCATGCGTGCATGTCGTGGTTATAAAGATATAAACCGTCTTGCTTGTATGATTTTGAAACCAGGTGGTACTCTCCTGACATTTTCTTGCTCCGGGTTACTCTCTGGCGAATTATTCCAAAAGGTTGTTGCCGATGCTGCATTAGATGCAAAGCGACCTTTGCATATTATTGAGCGTTTATATCAAGGCGCCGATCACCCAGTGCGAACAAACTTCCCCGAATCATTGTATTTGAAGGGATTGGTACTTCGCGGTTGAGTTCGTTACTATAAGTTTAAGTAATGAGTTATGAAACAAATGGCTTATTTATTCATTCGATGAAGTTGAGGTGGATGGCATGAGTACAACTATTTTTGACAAGATTATTGCCAAGGAAATACCTGCAGAAATTGTCTACGAAGACGAGCTCAGTTTGGCCTTCAAAGATATTAATCCGCAAGCCCCAGTGCACGTGTTAATTATTCCCAAAAAGCAAATTGCCACCATTAACGATATTGAAGAATCAGACCGTGAGTTAGTTGGGCATCTATATGTGGTTGCTGCGCGTTTAGCACAGCAGTTTGGCTTTGCGAAAGACGGTTATCGCGTGGTAATGAACTGCAACGAAGATGGCGGTCAATCGGTTTATCATATTCACTTGCATTTGCTTGCAGGCGTGACAATGGGCTGGCCGCCTTTTGCCAATAATCGTCCCAAACAAGTTGGCTAAATAGTATGGGATCGTCAAACAAACCATCACCAGAAGAGCTTAAGCAGCGCCTTTCTGAGATGCAGTACTACGTGACGCAAGAAGATGGCACTGAGCCCCCCTTTCAGAATGCCTATTGGAATGAAAAGCGCCGCGGTATATACGTTGATATTGTCAGCGGCGAGCCTCTCTACTCCTCAGCAGATAAGTTTGATTCCAGCTGCGGCTGGCCAAGCTTCACAAAAACCATTACCGAACAAGCGGTTACTGAACATCAGGATTTAAAGTTCGGTATGGTTCGCACAGAAATTAGAAGTACGAACGCTGACTCGCATTTGGGTCATGTCTTTAACGACGGACCTTTACCGCTCGGTACACGGCACTGCGTTAACTCCGCTGCGGTGGAATTCATTCCGTTGGAAGAAATGGAAAAGCGCGGATACGGCGACTGGGTAAAATTTATTACCTAGTCACCGTTGTTCACAATTAATGCCCTACTGCAATACCCTCACGACGTGGATCTGCGCCTCCATAAAGGGTCCCGTCGCTCAACAAACTAATGCCATGTAAGCCACTATTTAAGTCTTGAACTTTCACTTCATGACCGCGTTGACGCAATGTCTCTGCGAGTTGCTCGATGGCTGTGCCCCGTTCTAAACTCGTCACACCGTTCAGGTTTGTCACATGTGGCAGATCGATAGCGGCTTGCATATCAAGATTCCAATCGAGCAAACCGACAAGCGTTTGTGCAACATAATTAATAATACGAGCACCACCTGGCGAACCAACCGCATGGATAGGTTTTCCAGCGGCATTGAAAATCATCATTGGTGACATTGAGCTACGTGGACGTTTGCCGGCTTCAACACGGTTAGCAACCAGTTCTCCGTTCACCTCAGGGACGATTGAGAAGTCGGTTAATTGGTTATTCAATAAGAAGCCCGCAGCCATCACACCTGAGCCAAAGCCCATTTCGATACTGGAAGTCATCGAAAATACGTTACCTTCAGCATCGACAATACTTACATGTGTGGTATTTGGGAATTCCGGAGATTGGTCGTTCGCATAACTATACTGCGCAAATACGCCCGGTTGCGCTTTACCCATATCACGAGCTTGAATCAGTGCTGCACGTTCACGCAAATAATTTTTGTTTAACAGTTCCGTTACCGGCACATCAACAAAGTCGCTATCTGCAATGTAACGATTACGATCGGCGAACGCTAATCGCGAGGCTTGAGTGAAATGATGAACAGCATTCTCCGAATTAACTTCCCACTCGCTAACTGGAAAGTTTTCAAGAATACCTAATATTTGCAATACAGTGAGGCCACCGGAACTTGGTGGTCCCATACCGCACACTTCATAAACCCGATATTCAGCACACACTGGCTCACGAATGATTGCGTCATAATTTGCGAGATCATCCAATGCTAATTTTCCGGGATTAATGTCTGAGTTTTGTACTGCTGACACAATCTCCTTCGCAATATCACCGCGATAAAAGGCATCAGCACCTTGTTCAGCAATTACTCTTAAAGTTTGCGCGTACTCTGGGTTTTGCTTAAGCGAACCTGCTTGTAACGCTTGTCCATTTGGGTAGAAATAGGCATTGCCTGGCGCCATTTCTAATAAGCCTGGACTGAGCTTTAATTCCAGTAATCGTTGTAACCGTTCACCTACCACAAAACCCTGCTCTGCACGCTCGATAGTTTCCGTAAATAACTCAGGCCAAGCTAAGTTGCCCCAGCGTTGATGCGCCATTTCCAAGCCACGTAATATCCCCGGTGTTCCGACCGAGCGCCCGCCCGTCACCGCATCCATAAATTGTTTCGGTGGTTTACCTTGAGCATCTAAAAATAGCTCTGGTGTCGCAGCAAGTGGCGCCGTTTCACGCGCATCAATCGTATAAAGCTTTTGCTCGTCGGCATCCCAATAAAGCATAAAGCCACCACCACCAAGGCCAGATGATTGGGGCTCAGTTAAAGTCAGCATCGCTTGCACGGCTACCGCGGCATCAATCGCACTGCCACCTGCAGCTAACACGGTTTCACCTGCTTTCGCAGCGGCCGGGGTGGCGGCTGCGACCATATAGTTCGAAGCACTCACTCCTGATTTTTCAACAAATCCAGTCGAAGCTTCGGGGTCAAGGGCGGTGGTTTTGTCGACGTTAGTCGGGGCAACATCGCTACACGCTGAAATAGCGACGGCAGCGAACAACATCAAATAGCGCATGGTTATTATCCTAATTAAGCGAAATCTCGGCTGCTTTCGGTTTACAGCCACGCGAATAACAACTTATCATACGGGTTCAAACCGTTCAGAACAATCATAAAAAGGTCGCATATGTCGGAGCGAATTCAAGTTATCATTTGCGCAATAATTATTGCCGTCATTGCCATCTGGTTGCCGTTTTATCAAGCTGAAACGAGTTCGCTTCTCGACCAATATGACTATTATGCTCAGGTTATTTGGCAAGAACCATGGCGCTTTTTTACGGCCCATATATTCCACCTTGACACGACTCATGCGGTTACCAATGCTATCGCTTTGGTTATCGTGACGGTTTTCTTTGCGCACCACTACACCGTGCGCACTTGGTTCAACGCCGTGATTGTTATTATGGTTATTTGTACCACGGTTGTATGGCTACTTGGCACACCCGAGCGTTTTGTTGGTTTATCCGCACTTATCCATGGTTTATTGCTTACGAGCTTATTACTTGAATGGTCGCAACAGAATTACGCTCGAACCGACTGGTTGTCGCCGCTTGTCATTGGTTTACTCGTATTGAAGGTTTTATTAGAAATGATGGGGGCAATGCACAGTGCAATATTACTTAGTGCTGGCAGCGACTATGGTTATATACATCTAGCTGGGCTTGCGGGCGGCATTATCGCGTGGCGCCTTCACCGAAAGCGTTTGGCCTCGCTCACCGCGTAACCGAGACCACCCGCTAACCATTAATATCTAATAGCTAATATCTAATATCGCTCTTGCTCTTAAAGCACAATGCGATCTTTATTCAGCTCCAGCATACGCGGCCCAATGCCTTTCACCTGCATCAACTGATTAATATCACTAAATTGCCCCAATTCTTCACGAAGTTTGACGATATCTTTAGCCCGCTTAATACCTACGCCCGTCAATGCATAGGCTAATTGCTCTGCATCGGCCGTATTAATATTAATTGAAGCGCTCTGGCTTGCTGCTTGCAGAGGCGCCACAACCGGAGCTGCATGCAATGGTGAGAGCATCACCAGAGGCGCAAGCATTGATGTGAAAATCAGTGTTTTCCGTAACATAAACTCTCCTCAGTAATTTAAGTTCATTGGCACCCGTGTTTACCGGTACCTAAAGCATCCCCAGAGCGCGTCTGGGGACATATGAGAGAGTTTAGAAGGAGTCGCTAACGAGCGCGACGAATTAAAGCGGATTAAGCTGTCAGCGATAACTGTATTTGCTTTAATGCGGCCACCGGATCCGTCGCTTGCGTAATTGGACGACCAATGACTAACACTTCAATGCCCAAAGCGGCGGCTTCCGGCGGGGTCATGATGCGACGTTGATCACCTTGTTCGGCTCCCACCGGCCGAATGCCAGGTGTCACTCTCAAGAAGCCTTTTCCGCACGCTGCAGCAATCGCCTCAGCTTCCCATGCTGAACATACAACGCCATCAAGACCTGCTGATTTGGTTAATTGCGCGAGTTTAATCACATGCTCAGCCGGCGAGGTATCAATGCCAACTTCACGTAAATCCTCTGCCGTCATACTGGTTAATACCGTTACGGCAATAACATAGGGACGATTGGGCATATTAGCTACGGCATCACGCGCAGCCTCAAGCATACGCCGCCCGCCGCTTGCATGAACGTTGACCATCCATACACCTAATTCTGCTGCAGCACGAACGGCTTTATTCACTGTCGTCGGAATATCGTGAAACTTAAGATCGAGAAAGACCTTAAAGCCACGTTTAACAAGCTCTCGAACAAAATCAGGCCCGGCACTGGTAAACAGTTCTTTGCCAACTTTGAGACCACACTGCTCTGGTGATAATTGATTAATCAACGGCCATGCTGATTTTGCATCTGCGTAATCTAGAGCGACAAATATGAGTGATTGCTGAGTCATCTATTCTCCATCCAACCCAATAATAGGCTTAATTTCACCCCACGTGCGGCATGACGGACAATGCCAATACAGGGTACTTCCAGAAAAACCACAATGACGGCAACGATATTTCGGCCGCTGTTGCATTTGTTGTTGCACCATTCGTTGCAACATTTTGAGGCTGTCACGTGCTTTACCAACATCGGCAGCTCGGATATGAAAATCCATCAACTTATGGAAGCCTTTCATGGTCGGATTTTCTAATAAGGTGTTTTGAACAAACTGCTCCGCTGCTTCAACGCCATTTTCACGGGCAATCATTTCTGACAACATCACGGCCGCCGAGGTTGAGTGCGCAGATTTGACGCACTGATGCAAGAATTGAATCAGTCCACCAATATCCTGTAATTCATCAAAACAGGCCTTTATAAGTGGTAACGCTTCGCTGATAAACTCGGCGTCTTCGTCAAGAATCCCAACCAATATCTTTTGTGCTTTACGATATAACCCTTGGTTATACCACATGCGTCCCAATGCAAGAGCTGCGCGCACACAATCCGGATCATGCTGGCGCGCCTTTAAATAGTACTTTTCAGTTTGCTCCGTTTCGTTTTGACGCTCAGCTAGCTCACAGTACAATTGTGCGACCAACAGTTCCGCACTGCGATCATAACGCATTAACTTCAAAGCGACTTTGATTGCCTTGTCCCATTCATGGGTCGATTCATATAATTCCAGTAAATGTCGCTGGCAGGCTTCACGAAACTGCTTATCGTTGTGCAATGCCAATAACATTTCTTCGGCACGGTCATAAATGCCAGCAGCCAGATAGTCGAGCCCTAACTCGAACATCGCTTGGCGTCTATCTTGCTCGCTAATCGTTGGTCGTGAAGTAAGGTTTTGGTGGATTTTAATTGCCCGATCGAGTTCACCACGACGGCGGAAGAGTTTACCTAGTGCCCAGTGCGTTTCTAGCGTATCGGAATCGACGTCGAGTAATTCTATAAATAGATCAACCGCTTTGTCGGGTTGATCGGAAAGCAATAAGTGCAAACCGGTAACGTATTGACGAGAAAACTGTTCTTGTTCTTGCCGATTTTCGTTACGAACACTGTTACGCCCCATGAACCAGCCATAGGCAGCAGCAACCGGAAGTAACAGAAACAGTAATTCTAACATTAAGCCGAGCTCTTAGAATTCACCAATTGTTTTTTCAATTTGCGCACATCGCGACGTAGCATCCATTGCGCGCCCAGCATACTTAACAGGCCAATGATGAAGCCTACCGCTAAAAATACCGCAGTTAATGTAGCCACACTGATTTGTTGTTGCGCGACAATAAAATCAACCGCAATCACTTGCTTATTCAATGCACCAAAAGCAACGGCTATCAGGAATAAAACTATTAAAGGAAGGCTAACAAAAATGAATCGAATCATATTCTTTCCTGTCTTGCGCATATAAAAAAACGGCATGCTTACTATAGCATGCCGTTTTCGTTAACTCGACGTTAAATTATCCGAGATTATCAACCCGCTCTCGCAGCTCTTTACCCGGTTTGAAGTGCGGTACATGTTTAGCTTCAAGCTGCACTTTTTCACCGGTTTTCGGATTTCGCCCTTCACGTGGAGCTCGATAATGCAGTGAAAAACTACCGAAGCCACGTATTTCAATACGTCCACCAGAGGCCATATATTGCGCCATCTGTTCGATTAGTTCTTTCACCGCATCTTCAACCTGACGCGGAGAAAGCTCTGGGTACAACTTCGTTAACTGGGTAATCAGTTCCGATTTTGTCATCACATGCTCCTCTACAAATGCGTCAATGCATCAAGCCCACGTTCAGCTTATTTTAGTCGTCGCTCTTAGCCGCTTTGAAGGCTTCAGCCATTGCGTTTGTGAAGTCAGCTTCGTCTTGTTGCTTGTTCACAGACTCAAGAGCTTCTTTCTCTTCAACTTCGTCTTTCGCGCGAATTGACAGGCTCAAGGTACGGTTTTTACGGTCTACGCCCATGAAACGAGCTTCAACTTCGTCGCCTACTTTCAATTCAGTGGTAGCGTCTTCAACGCGATCACGTGAAATGTCAGCTACGCGAATGTAACCTTCAACACTATCAGCTAGCTCAACTTTAGCGCCTTTAGCATCAACTTCGATGACCTTACCTTTAACAATAGCACCTTTTTTGTTAGCTGCTAGGTAATTGTTAAACGGATCTTCTTCAAGTTGTTTGATACCCAAAGAAATACGCTCACGCTCAGCATCAACTTGTAATACCACAGCAGTAACTTCTTCGCCTTTCTTGAAGTCACGAACCGCTTCTTCACCAGTTGCGTTCCAGCTAATGTCTGACAAGTGAACCAAACCGTCGATGCCGCCATCAAGACCGATGAAGATACCGAAATCAGTGATTGACTTGATCTTACCTGACACTTTATCGCCCTTGTTGAAGTTCTTCGCGAACTCTTCCCATGGGTTAGCTTTACACTGTTTCAGGCCAAGTGAAATACGACGACGTTCTTCGTCGATTTCAAGAACCATAACTTCAACAACGTCATCCAAGTTAACAACTTTAGAAGGATGTACGTTCTTGTTGGTCCAATCCATTTCAGAAACGTGAACCAAACCTTCAACGCCTTCTTCGATTTCAACGAAGCAACCATAGTCAGTTAAGTTGGTTACGCGACCAGTCAAACGATGACCTTCTGGGTAACGTGCTGCGATATCAGCCCATGGATCAGCACCTAACTGCTTCAGACCCAACGATACGCGAGTACGGTCACGATCAAACTTCAATACTTTCACGTTGATTTCGTCACCAACGTTCACAACTTCGCTTGGGTGCTTCACGCGTTTCCAAGCCATGTCGGTGATGTGCAACAAGCCGTCTACGCCGCCTAAGTCTACGAATGCGCCGTAATCAGTCAGGTTCTTAACGATACCTTTAACTTCTTGGCCTTCTTGTAGGTTCTCAAGCAACTCATCGCGCTCTGCACTGTTCTCAGTTTCAATAACCGCACGACGTGAAACAACAACGTTGTTGCGCTTCTGGTCAAGCTTGATAACTTTGAACTCTAATTCTTTGTTTTCGAGGTGTGTGGTTTCACGAACCGGACGAACGTCTACCAATGAACCTGGCAAGAACGCACGTACGCCACCCAAATCAACTGTGAAGCCGCCTTTAACTTTACCGCTGATTAAGCCAGTAACAGTTTCTTGGTCTTCGTATGCTTTCTCAAGCTGCAACCAAGCTTCGTAGCGCTTCGCTTTCTCGCGAGACAGGATAGTTTCACCAAACCCGTCTTCAACCGCGTCCAGAGCAACGTCGATTTCGTCGCCGACTTGAACTTCAACAACGCCTTCAGCGTTACGGAATTGTTCAACTGGGATAGCACTTTCAGATTTCAGACCGGCGTCAACAAGAACAACGTCACGGTTGATAGCTACGATGGTGCCTTTAACGATAGAACCTGGGCGAGTTTCAACCTCTTTGAGGCTTTCTTCAAACAGTTGTGCAAAATTTTCTGACATATGTGTTAACTACTTTTAGTTAAGTACGTCCACCAAGCATTCCCGAATGGCGGGGTTGTTAAATTTGATCTGTTAGCTTTCCTTGCTACAGACCCCTAAGCTGGTAGCTCGATTAGCTACCGGTCTCAGATTGAGTTAGTTTGCCGTGGGCAAACTGTAAAATTTGATCAACCACTTCCGTGATGCTCAAATTCGTTGAATCTATAAATAACGAACCCTCAGCAGCACGCAGTGGCGCAACCGAGCGGTTGGTATCCCGATCATCGCGCTCACGAATTTCGGTGATTAATTGGTCGATTTTAGCATCGATTCCCTTTTCCTGCAATTGCTCAAAGCGACGACGAGCGCGCTCTTCAGGGCTCGCCGTTAAAAATATTTTCGCTGCAGCATCAGGAAAAACGACCGTGCCCATATCGCGACCGTCGGCAACTAAGCCTGGCAGTTCTTTAAAAGCCCGTTGGCGGCGTAATAACGCCTCGCGAACACGCGGCAATGCTGCGACTTTTGATGCCATATTGGCGACATCTTGTGTCCGAATCGTCATCGTCACATCTTCGCCTTCCAAGATGATATGGGTCAGCTCTGGATCTTCTTCGACATCAAACTTCACATCCAAAGAACCAGCTAACGCTACCAAGCTTTCTTCATCGTCAGCGGCAAATCCATGATGCAACGCTGCGAGCGCAAGTACGCGGTAAATAGCGCCACTGTCGAGTAAATGCCAGCCCAGTTGGTCGGCAAGAATTCGACTAACGGTTCCTTTACCCGAGCCGCTTGGGCCATCAATCGTGATAACAGGTGTGTTTTTGGTCATGCGATCCTCTACCAAATAAAAGCGCCGCAATTATACGGATCTGGCAGGAAATTGCACCCTAAATTGGTGAACGTTCCATGATATCTCTATGAAGATTGCGTGATCGCACAAAACTCATCAAAGAACGATGGGTAGGTTTTTGAACAACATTTTGGGTCCAGAATGGTCACACCAGTACGACTAAAACCCAACAACGCAAAGCTCATGGCCATGCGATGATCGTTGTAAGTTGCTATCTCGGCGTGATTAATTTCGTCTGGCGGAGTCACCGCAATCGCATCTTCGGTTTCAACCACATGAGCACCAACTTTGCGTAGCTCAGTTGCCATGGCCTCCAGACGATCCGTTTCTTTAATACGCCAGTTTGCGATGTTGCGGATATGAGTGGTGCCGCTTGCAAACAAGGCCAGTGTGGCGAACGTCATGGCAGCATCTGGGATGGCATTAAGATCAGCGTCTAAAGCGCGTAGCTCACCGCGTTTGACAGTAATCGAATGTGCCTCAATTATTACTTCAGCGCCCATATCAGCTAGGTAATCAGCAAATTTAACATCACCTTGAATACTTTCACTGCCGACACCATGCACCGTTAAGGGGCCACCACCAAGCGCTGCTGCGGCAAGCCAATAAGATGCCGCGCTTGCATCACCTTCAACCCAGTATTCACCTGGACTTTGATATGTTTGCTGCCCTGGAATTAAAAATTCCTGCCGACAAATACGATGCACTTCAATGCCGAAGCGCTTTAACATCGCCAGTGTTAACTCAATATACGGCCATGAAACCACGGTACCGGTAAGTTGCAGCACACTGTCCTGTGTTAATAGTGGCAACGCCATCAGCATGGCTGATATATATTGACTCGACGCACTACCATCAATACTGAGCATACCGCCCTGTAGACCGCCCTGCACTTCTATTGGCGGATAGCCCTCGTGCTGTAAGCAGTTGAGTTGTGTGCCGCCAGCGCGCAAGGCATCCACCAATGCCTGCACCGGTCGCTCTTGCATTCGTGCATCACCCGTTAACACACACGCTGTATCGTGCAATGTCGCGCTCAATACGGCAAGTAACGGGCGCATTGCGGTGCCAGCATTACCCAAGTCAAGCACCTGTGGTTGCTTTGGCCAATGGCCGCCACAACCGGTAACAGTCATGGTCGTCTCGCTGTCAGACGCAACATCAATAATAACGCCAAGCTCACTCAATGCTTCAAGCATTCGTTCAGTGTCGTCGCTACGCAATACGTTAGTTAACGTGGTTTTTTGACCGTCCACACAAAGTGCAGCCATCAATAGCGCACGGTTGGCAATACTTTTCGAACCCGGCAGTGTCACGTCGCCGCGACACTGCTGCAAGTTTTTGAGCGTTATTGATGGGGAGCCTGAGGTCATGTAAGGAGCTACAAAATAGTTTTCATCGCATCAATGAAGGTTTGGTTTTCGCTTGGCAAACCAATACTGACGCGCAGATGATTGGGCAGCTGATATCCTGCAACCGGGCGCACGATCACGCCTGATCGCAGTAATTTTTGATACATTTCACCAGCTTCTGGGCCCACTTCAATGGTGAGGAAGTTGCCGTGCGAAGGAATATAGTTCAAGCCATGCTCCTCACAGAACGCGACAAGCTGTTGCATGCCTTGTTTGTTCACACGAATTGATTCCGCCAAATACGCTTCATCATCCAGCACTACTTCTGCGGCGCGAAGACTTAAACTATTCATATTAAACGGCTGACGAATACGGTTCATCAAATCGGCAATTTCAGGATGTGAAATCGCATAGCCGGCACGTAAACCAGCTAGGCCATAGGCTTTTGAAAAAGTGCGGCTGACAATCAAATTCGGGTACTTCGCGACCCACTCAACGGAAGGTGCACGTTCAGCTTCGTCAACATACTCGTAGTAAGCTTCATCAAGTACCACCAAGACATTGCTTGGCACTTGCGCAATAAACTCAGCCAACGCTTCGGTTGTTAAAAAAGTACCGGTTGGATTGTTCGGATTGGCGATGAAAATCATGCGAGTTTTTGGCGTAATCGCTTTTAACATGGCTGGTAGATCGTGGCCATAATCTTTCGCTGGCACAGCGACACCTGTTGCACCAATCGCTTGGGTTACCAGCGGGTAGACCACAAATGCGTGCTGGGCAAAAATGACCTCATGGCTGGCATCAACGAACGTGCGAGCCAATAACTCCAGCACATCATTCGAACCATTCCCCAAGGTGATTTGATTCGTATTTACGCCAAATTTGCTTGCCAATTTACTTTTCAAATAAAAGCCATTGGCGTCCGGATAACGCGCTAATCCATTTAACGCGTCTTGTAATGCCGCTTTTACCTGTGTACTCAATCCCAACGGGTTCTCGTTTGAAGCGAGCTTCACGATGTTTTTAATTCCAAGCTCACGCTCCACTTCTTCAATGGGCTTGCCAGCTTGATAAGGACTCAAGTTACGAACGCCTGGGTTCGCAAGTTCTTTCGCATTAAATTCAGTCATAAATTTCTCGTTGTTCGTACACTTCGTTGTTCGTACGCTTCGCTATTCGTCCGCTTCGCTATTCGAACAGTGCGTAGCACGTACGAACAGTGAACAAAGTGAACGGACGAAAACCGAACAACGCTTTTGTGTTTTATGTTTTAGGCTTTGCGCTCGAATTCGCGCATAAACTCAACTAACGCATCCACTCCGGCCATCGGCATCGCATTGTAAATACTTGCGCGCATACCGCCGACAAAACGGTGTCCTTTAAGCCCCAACAGACCAGCTCGCTCTGCTTGCTTGAGGAAGTCACCGTCGAGGCGTTCATCAGCGAGTAGAAATGGTACGTTCATAATTGAACGATAGTTAGGGTGAACTGGATTACTGTAGAAGCTTGAACTGTCAATATATTGATACAGTTTGCTCGCCTTGGCGTGGTTTTGTTGTCCCATGGCTGCGACACCGCCTTGGCGTTTTAACCATTGGAAAACTAACGCCGACAAATACCAAGCGAAGGTATTTGGGGTGTTGTACATGGAACGTTCTTTCGCCTGAACGGTGTAGTCCATGATGGTCGAGGTATTCCCTTGAGCATGACCAAGCAGATCATCACGGACAATGGCAATGGCGAAACCAGATGGACCAATATTCTTTTGAGCGCCGGCGTAAATTACACCAAAACGACTGACATCGAGCGGCTCGGAGAGAATATTCGAGGACATATCCGCAACGATGGGAGCGTTCACATCAGGAATATCGTGCAACGCAATACCATCGACTGTCTCATTCGGGCAATAATGGAAGTAAGCAGCGTTATCTGACAATTTCCAGCTTTCACGTGGCGCTAATGCTTTGCCTTGCTCGGTTTGCACTGACGCACCAACAACATTCACATGCTGTACGTATTTTTGTGCTTCGCGAATTGCAAAGTCAGACCAAATGCCACAGTTCAAATAATCAACCGTGGCGTTTGGTCCCGCAATATTCTGCGGCACCGCACTAAATTGACCACGACCACCGCCGTGCATGAACAGCACTTGGTAGTTGTCAGGAATTGCCATCAAATCGCGCAAGTCTTGCTCGGCTTGCTCGGCCATCCGAATAAAAATCGGATCACGATGACTAATTTCCATCACTGAAATGCCCAAGTTGTTCCAATTAAGGAACTCTTCTTGGGCTTGTTTCATAACCTCTGCCGGCAGCATTGCCGGCCCCGCAGAAAAGTTAAACGGGGCGCTCATGCAATTATTCCTCACTGACATCATCAGCCGCTGCGTCATCATCCGCATCGTCATCTAAAGGCTCACTGTTATCTTCGCCTTCTACCGGCTCGTTCAACAGCGCGTCGGTTTCATCATCTTCATCAACTTCATCAATCCGCTGCATACCGACCACTTGCTCATCGGCACCGGTACGAATCAAACGCACACCTTGAGTGTTACGGCCAACAATCGATACTTCGCTAACACGGGTACGCACCAGCGTTCCTTTGTTACTAATAAGCATGATTTGGTTCGCTTCAACCACTTCCATGGCGCCAACCACTTCGCCATTTCGCTCGCTTACCTTGATTGAAACAACGCCTTTGGTTGCGCGGCTCTTCGCTGGATAATCAGTAATTGGAGTACGTTTACCGTAACCATTTTCGGTTACCGTCAAGATGCACGGCACCTCTTCTTCGATAGTTCGTGGCACAATCAATGACACGACTTTCTGACCGTCAGCGAGTCGAATACCACGAACACCGGTTGCGGTACGTCCCATAGAACGCACTTGATCTTCACTGAAACGGACCACTTTACCGCCGTCAGAGAACAGCATGATCTCATCGCCAGCGGTAGTGACGTCAACACCAATCAATTCATCACCATCGTTGAGGTTCAAGGCAATGATACCGCCGCTGCGTGGACGCGAATACGCTTCCATTGGGGTTTTCTTGACTGTACCGTTACGGGTCGCCATAACAATGTACTTATCTTCTGGATAGTCACGCGTTGGCAAGATGGCGGTAATACGCTCGCCCTCTTCGAGTGGTAACAAGTTTACAATAGGTCGACCGCGCGCAGTACGCGTCGCCAACGGTAGGTTGTAAACCTTCATCCAGTAAATACGGCCGCGAGTTGAGAAGCACAAAATCGTATCGTGCGTATTGGCAACCCATAACCGCTCAATAAAGTCTTCATCTTTCATCTTGGTGGCAGATTTACCCTTACCGCCACGACGTTGCGCTTCATATTCCGTCAATGGTTGATACTTCACATAACCATGATGCGAAAGTGTTACCACAACGTCTTCTTCATTGATCAGATCTTCCATGCTGATATCGTGCGCAGCCGCAGTGATTTCAGTACGGCGCGCATCGCCATACTCTGCTTTCACTTTTTCTAGCTCTTCACGAATCACTTCCATTAAGCGCTCAGCGCTATTCAGAATGTGTAGCAATTCTTCAATGATTTGTAGAAGGTTTTTATACTCTTCGAGGATTTTTTCGTGCTCAAGACCAGTTAACTTGTGTAAGCGCAAGTCCAAAATTGCTTGGGCTTGTTCTTCCGTTAAATAGTATTGGCCATCGCGTATACCGAATTCAGGGCTGAGATGGTCTGGACGCGCAGCATCAACACCAGCGCGCTCAAGCATCGCAGCAACATCACCCAACTGCCATGCACGACTCGTTAAACCAGCTTTCGCATCCGCGGCAGTTTGTGAGCGGCGAATTAACTCAATAATTTCGTCAATATTCGCCAACGCAATCGCTAAACCTTCTAAGATGTGCGCGCGTTCACGTGCTTTGCGCAACTCATATACTGAGCGCCGTGTCACCACTTCGCGGCGGTGTAAAATGAAGCACTCCAGCATGTCACGCAGATTGAACAAACGTGGTTGGTTCTTATCAAGCGCAACCATGTTAATACCAAACACAACTTGCATTTGAGTGTTGGCATATAAATGGTTCAGGATAACTTCAGAAACTTCACCGCGCTTGATTTCAATGACAATACGCATGCCATCTTTATCTGATTCATCGCGCAGACCACTGATACCTTCTAGGCGCTTTTCTTTCACTAGCTCAGCTATTTTCTCAATCAGCTTCGCCTTGTTCACCTGATAAGGTATTTCGGTAACAATAATCGCTTCGCGACCGTTGCTATCCGTTTCAACCTCGGCTTTAGCGCGCAGGTGAATCCGACCACGTCCAGTTTTGTAGGCTTCAATGATGCCTGCACGACCAGAAATGCTTGCCGCCGTTGGGAAGTCAGGGCCTGGGATATATTCCATCAATTCATCAATTTGAATATCTGGATTATCAATCATTGCCAAGCAACCATTAACCACTTCGGTTAAGTTGTGTGGCGGAATATTGGTCGCCATACCTACAGCAATACCTGATGAACCGTTTACCAGAAGGTTCGGTACGCGAGTTGGTAAGACTTCAGGAATTTGTTCAGTGCCATCGTAGTTTGGCACAAAATCGACGGTTTCTTTGTCGAGGTCGGAGAGTAATTCGCTGGCAATTTTTGCCATTCTGATTTCGGTGTAACGCATGGCAGCTGCGGAGTCACCGTCAACGGAACCAAAGTTACCCTGGCCATCCACCAGCATATAGCGTAGTGAGAATGGTTGTGCCATACGTACAATGGTATCGTACACAGCGATATCACCGTGTGGGTGATACTTACCGATAACGTCACCAACAATACGTGCTGACTTTTTATATGGCTTATTGAAATCATTGCGTAGTTCATTCATCGCAAACAATACGCGACGGTGAACCGGCTTGAGACCATCACGTACATCCGGCAATGCCCGTCCTACAATTACGCTCATCGCATAATCGAGGTATGAACTTTTCAGTTCGTCTTCAATATTGACCGGAACGACTTCTCTGGCGAGATCACTCATAGTAGTTATATCCCTAAACGCTCTGTCTTTCTTATAATTCGTACGATAGCGCATTGTACCCGTAGCGAGCCGCTATCGCATCTTTTTTTATCCCTGTAGGTTGAGTACACTGTACCGACTTTTAAGCCGTAGCAGAAGCCCTATGACCGCAAATTCGAATGTAGATCCAGCAGAAATTGAAAAATTTAGCGCCATTGCCTCCCGTTGGTGGGACCCCGAAGGTGAATTTAAACCACTTCACCTCATTAATCCGTTGCGCCTTGATTATATTTTGCGTCACTGCGACGGTGTCTTTGGACAAAAGATTTTAGACATTGGCTGTGGCGGCGGCCTCTTGGCTGAAGGTTTAGCAAAAGCTGGTGCAACAGTTACTGGTATCGACATGGCAGAACAATCGCTGCAAGTTGCGCGTCTGCATGCCCTTGAAAGCCAACTTTCAATTGATTATCAGTGTATTCCCGCTGAGCAATTTGCGCAGGAGCACGCAGCGCAATTCGACGTGGTCACTTGTTTAGAAATGCTTGAACACGTGCCTGATCCCGGCGCCATTGTCCAAGCCGCTGCCAATGCTGTGAAGCCAGGTGGTTATGTATTTTTCTCCACGTTAAACCGAAACGTCAAATCATGGCTATTAGGTATTGTTGCCGCTGAATATGTATTGGGCTGGGTGCCAAAAGGAACACACCAGCATCAAAAATTTATTCAGCCAGCCGAACTACTGCGCATGACTGATGCAGCAGGCCTTGACGCGCAAGCCATGACCGGTATGCACTATTTACCGTGGCGTGGTTTTTATCTTGATAATTCGAATGTGGATGTGAATTACATCGTATGTCTACACAAGCCAAGTTAGCACCACCGCAAGCGGTCTTGTTTGATCTCGACGGGACCTTGTTAGATACCGCGCCAGATCTCGGCGCGGCCTTGAATACGGTACTTGCCGCCGAGCAGCGTCCCTTAGTCAGTCCTGCAGAATACACGCCGCTAGCGTCGCATGGATCTGCTGGGCTGTTACGCTACGCCTACGGTGATGAGTTTGAGCAACGTAGCGATGAACTACGCAGCGCTTTTTTAGATGCCTATGCCGCCCAAATTGCCGTACACACGCAATTATTTGATGGCGTTGCAGGCTTGCTCGAGCAATTGCATCAGCAACACATCGCGGTGGCAATTGTCACGAACAAACCACAAGCACTGACGCAACAGTTAGTGCCGCACTACCCACAGTTGGCGACAATTGAGGTGGTAGTCAGTGGCGATACGCTGCCGGTAGCAAAGCCTGATCCTGCGCCGTTGCTGCATGCTGCAAGCCATCTTGGTATTGAAGCCCAGCACTGCTGGTATGTGGGAGATGCCGAACGTGATATAGAAGCTGGTCGGCGCGCTAACATGTTCACTGTGCTGGCCGAATATGGTTACATCAGCACCAATGATAACATCCAAAGTTGGGGCGCAAATGCGCAAATTACCCACCCGCTAGAATTAGTCCGATTGTGGTCAAATTAATTGTTTAACACTACATCTTGTGGGTGAGCCGACTCACCCATCAAGATCTTGTAAAAGCCTTGTTAAACGTGGCTTATAAATTTGTTATCTGAACATTGCATTTAACAGACAAAAAAATAATAAGAAAATTTTTTTTCTGGCTTGATTTTCCTAAGTCGCTTTATTGGCAAGCGTTTTAGCGAAAGCTCCTACTTCGCCATGCAATTCTCGCCATTTTTTCACCGTAAATTCACTTGATCAGCGTACGATAAGTGCTAGGATACAGGTCATTCAGCTAACCCAAGATATTGTGTAAAAAACGCACGAGCGACGTCCTGTTGCACCATATCTTGTGGCTACATAAAAAACACATAACAACAATGACTATGGATGCGCCTCATGAATCAACAGCTCTTCGTAACTAAGCGTAGCGGCGAACGTGAACCTTTGAACTTGGACAAAATCCACCGCGTTATTAGCTGGGCCGCCGAAGGCCTGAACGACGTTTCAGTGTCACAAGTTGAGATCAAATCACACATTCAGTTTTATGATGGCATTAAAACTGAAGACATTCATGAAACCATTATTAAAGCTGCAGCGGACTTAATCTCTGAAGAAGCGCCTGATTATCAGTACATGGCCGCTCGCTTAGCGATTTTCCATTTGCGCAAGTTGGCATACGGGCAGTTCGAGCCACCGCATTTGTATGATCAAGTCACCAAAATGGTTGAGTCAGGTCGTTACGATAAGCACTTGTTAACCGATTACAGCAAAGAAGAGTTCGAACAAATGAATGATTTTATTGATCATTCACGTGATTTGAACTTCTCGTATGCTGCAGTAAAACAACTGGAAGGTAAGTATCTCGTTCAGAACCGTGTTACCGGCGACATCTATGAAAGTGCTCAATTTTTATATGTTCTGGTAGCGGCTTGTTTATTTGCCAACTATCCGAAAGATACACGATTAGATTATGTCAAACGCTTCTACGATGCGACGTCACAGTTCAAAATCTCGCTACCAACGCCAATTATGGCGGGCGTGCGTACGCCAACGCGTCAGTTTAGTTCGTGCGTATTAATTGAAGCAGGTGACAGCCTCGATTCTATCAACGCAACCGCAAGCGCTATTGTGAAATACGTATCGCAACGCGCTGGTATTGGTATCAATGCAGGTCGTATTCGTGCACTCGGTAGCCCAATTCGCGGCGGTGAAGCGTTCCACACCGGTTGTATCCCGTTCTATAAATACTTCCAAACAGCTGTAAAAAGCTGTTCGCAAGGTGGCGTTCGTGGCGGCGCAGCTACCCTCTTCTATCCGCTTTGGCATTTAGAAGTAGAGAGCTTGTTGGTGCTTAAGAACAACCGAGGTGTTGAAGAGAACCGTGTACGCCACCTCGATTATGGCGTGCAATTTAACCGAGTTATGTATCAGCGTTTGATTAAAGACGACTACATCACATTATTTAGCCCGTCTGACGTACCTGGTTTATACGATGCATTCTTTGCTGATCAAGACGAATTTGAGCGTTTATACAAACAGTATGAAGCCGATGAATCAATTCGTAAGAAGCGCATCAAAGCAATCGAATTGTTTAGTCTGTTTATGCAAGAGCGTGCCAGCACTGGCCGTATTTATTTGCAAAACGTTGACCATTGCAACACCCATAGCCCATTTGATCCGAAAGTGGCGCCGATTCGCCAGAGCAACTTGTGTCTGGAAATCGCGCTGCCAACGAAACCGTTGGCGCACGTGAACGATGAAGAAGGTGAAATTGCCCTATGCACGCTGTCCGCCTTTAACTTAGGCGCGATCAAATCACTGGACGACTTGGAAGAGATGGCTGAATTAGCCGTGCGCGCGCTTGATAGCCTCCTCGACTACCAAGAATATCCAGTGCCGGCAGCGCGTAATGCCACCATGGGGCGCCGTACCTTAGGTATCGGTGTAATCAACTACGCATATTACTTAGCGAAAAATGGCGTGCGCTATTCTGATGGCTCGGCCAATGGCCTAACGCACCGTACTTTCGAGGCAATTCAGTACTACCTCATGAAGGCCTCGATGAACCTGGCGAAAGAAATGGGTGCGTGTCCGAAGTTTAACGAAACAACATACTCAAAAGGCATCATGCCGATTGATACCTATAAGAAAGATCTCGATACCGTTTGTAGCGAACCATTGCATTACGATTGGGATAGCCTGCGCGAAGATGTTATGAAGTACGGCATGCGTAACTCAACCTTGTCAGCATTGATGCCATCTGAGACGTCGTCGCAAATCTCAAATGCAACCAATGGTATTGAGCCGCCACGCGGACATATCAGCGTCAAAGCATCGAAAGACGGGATTACCAAACAGGTTGTTCCAGAGTACGAGACCTTGAAGCAAGCGTATGAACTTCTGTGGCAGATTCCAAGTAACAAAGGTTATTTAGAGCTGGTTGGTATTATGCAGAAATTTGTCGATCAGACGATTTCAGCGAATACCAATTACGACCCGAACAAGTTCGAAGCCGGCAAAGTACCTATGAAGCAATTGCTACAAGACTTGCTGTATGCCTACAAACTTGGTGTCAAAACATTGTATTACCACAACACGCGTGACGGTGCATCTGACAACCAGGTGGATCTCCGCGATAAAGTTGAAGCCAAAACACGTGAAGAAGAAAATCAACAAGCAACTGTGGCGGTCGTTGAAGAAGACGATGATTGTGCCGGTGGTGCTTGCAAAATTTAATAACGTGGTACGGCCAACAATTAAGGTGCGCTAAACTATGAGTTATTCGACGTTTAATAAAAATCAGATTAACCCGCTACACGAACCGATGTTTTTCGGTAACTCGGTCAACGTAGCGCGTTATGACCAACAAAAACATAGTATTTTTGAAAAGCTCATCGAGAAACAAATCAGCTTCTTTTGGCGTCCAGAAGAAGTTGACGTGAGTCGCGATCGCGTGGACTTTCAGGCACTTACTGAAAGTGAAAAGCATATTTTTATTTCAAACCTGAAATATCAAACGTTGCTCGATTCAGTGCAAGGTCGTAGTCCAAACATTGCCCTACTCCCAATTGTATCGATTCCTGAACTTGAAACTTGGATTGAAACTTGGTCGTTCTTTGAAACCATTCACTCACGCTCATATACGCATATTTTGCGTAATCTTTTTACCGACCCGAGTGAAGTATTTGAAGATATCGTGATCAACGAAGAAATCCAAAAGCGCGCGAACGATATCTCTCAGTACTATGATGATTTGATTTTCTACACGCAGCTTTGGCAAACACACGGCGAAGGTGTCTGGGAAGTTGATGGCGAAGAGCACACCGTAAACATGCGGGAGCTCAAAAAGAAATTATTCTTGTGTATCAATTCCGTGAATGCTCTTGAGGCTATTCGTTTCTATGTAAGTTTCGCTTGCACCTTTGCCTTTGCTGAGCGCGACTTAATGGAAGGTAACTCAAAGATCATTCGTTTGATTGCTCGTGATGAAAACCTGCACTTGGTTTCAACTCAGCAAATCTTGAACCTTTGGCAATACGGCAAAGATGACCCTGAAATGAAAGAAATCGCCGAAGAACTGCGTGAAGAAGCGCTGGCGATTTTCATGAAAGCGGTCGAACAAGAGAAGCAATGGGCGCATTATTTGTTCCGTAATGGGTCAATGATTGGTTTGAACGAAGAAATGTTATGCCAATACGTGGAATACATTGCCAATATGCGTATGGAAGCCATTGGCTTTGATGCGCCATTCAAACAACGCAGTAACCCATTACCGTGGATGAACAAGTATCTTGTTTCTGACAACGTTCAAGTCGCGCCACAAGAAGCTGAAATCACCTCTTACTTAGTGGGCCAAATCGATAGCGAAGTAAGTGCCGCCGATTTGGGAGACTTCGAACTTTAATCCCCCATGAGCCAGCTTTATAAGGTTAAAGTCAACGGTCAGCACGAGCTGACCGTTGATGCTTCACAAGGTACAACTCTGCTTGAGGTGATGGAGCAAGCCGGCTTAGAACCGCACTATCACTGCCGTAATGGCTTCTGCGGTGCTTGTCGTGTCCAGCTGGTCAGCGGTGAAGTTGATTATGTGAATGATCCACTTGCCTTTATTCGCCCCGGTGATTGTCTCGCCTGTTGCTGTACAGCAAAAACCGACCTCGAAATTAATCAATAAATCGACAAAATCTATAATCTAAATCAACGAAACCCATTGGCATCTCGGCCTTGTTTGTAGGAAAATACTGAGCAATTATCGCTTTTAAAAACAGGAGTAGCGAATGTTTACTGTGATTTTTGGTCGCCCTGGTTGCCCATTTTGCGTCCGCGCAAAACAGATTGCTGAAAAATTAGCTGAGGATCGTGACGATTTTGAATTCCGTTACATCGATATGCATGCCGAAGGTATCAGCAAAGCTGACTTAGAAAAAACGGTCGGTAAACCAGTACTCACCGTGCCACAAATCTTTATTGATGAGCAGCACATTGGTGGTTGCGATGATTTCGAAGCGTATTCACGTGCCAACTTAGGCTTATACGCTAGTTAATGCTTGTCGCACCCGTTTTTCAGAGATAGGGAAACGGGTGCCTAATGTTTGCGCAAACAAACTTACCCGCAGTTCTTCAATCATCCAACGAATATCTTTAACCGCTTTCGGTATTTCCTGACGCTGCTGATATTTTGCCAGCAACGCCTGATAATCCTGCTGTAAGCTGGTAATTGTAAGCGTATGTAAGCGGTCTTTGTTTGGATCAACCGGAAGTTTCTCTAGGCGCCGCTCTATCGCCTGTAAATATCTCCAAATATCGGCTAATCTCGCAGCACCGACATCGCTAACAAAGCCCCGATAAACCAAGTGATCAAGCTGATCTTTGATGTCACCGTGTGCTTGAATCTGATCTAAACTTACTTTGCCTTTTAAGCGCTTACGTATGGTCTGACTCAATATCAAACACGGCTCCACCATATTGGCAATCGCTGTAACTCTCTCATTAATTTCTCCGCGCGCTTGCTCAAACAGTTGGCTAAAAGACGCAGCGTCACGAGCTGTATTGCCATCAATGAGTTCGTCGAGCGCCGCTATAATGCAGTCATGAATCAAGTCATCGACTTTACCCCAAGGATTATAATACATCGCCAGTTTCGCTTTGTTAGACAGCGACTGTTGCAGATAACGTACCGGTGAAGGAAGCTGTACCAGCAGCAGTTGACGCAAACCACGTCGGTGCGCATATTGCGCTTGCATTGGCGTATCAAACAGTTCCTGACGAACGCCCTCGCCGTCTGGGACCAACGCAGGATAAGCTTTTATCGCATACCCTTGTTGTTGCTGTTCCAAAGTATCTGGAAGTGCGCCAAATACCCACTCGGTTGCCCGCATTGGCTGTTCTGTCTCAGACTTCTGTACAGCGCGTTTCAACGCATGTTGTACCTGACCTTGCATGGCTTGCTGTAGCACTTCTAAATCTCGGGCCATGCGTAACGTTTCACCGCGTTCGTTCACAACCGCATAATTCATCCGCAAGTGCGGCGACAATTGTGATGCATCCCATGCATCGGACGGAATGGTAACGCCGGTCATGCGCCTTAATTTGGCCGCCAGTGCATCTAACAATGATGTGTTGGAAATTAATTCACCGGTACAATCAGCTAAAAATGCCTGAGCATAATTTGGTGCGGGCACAAAGTTACGCCGTAATGTTTTAGGTAAGGATTTAATCCAAGCCACCACAACATCATGACGAAAAGCCGGAATTAACCAATCGAAACCATGATTAGTCACCTGATTCAATAGCGCCAGCGGAATTTCCACGGTCACGCCGTCGTCTTCTGCTTTCGGATCAAAAACATAACGCAGTTTTAGACGTAAATTGCCTTGCTGCCAGGCTTCTGGATAATCTAGTTCGGTAACATGCGAAGCGTCCTGAGCCATCAAATCATCACGTTCAAAGCGCAATAATTGAGGTTGTTGTTTAACGGCCTTGTGCCACCAGCCACTTAACAGCTGCTCGTTATAGATCCCCGCAGGTAGCTCGCGATCATAGGCCTCGAATAGCGCTTCATCATCAATTAAAATATCACGGCGACGTGACTTTTCTTCAAGCTTTCGTACGTCATCAATCAGTGCTCGATTATGGGCGATAAACGGTAATTCACGCTTCAACTCACCCTGCACTAGCGCTTCACGTATAAAAATTTCGCGTGCCGCACTTGCGTCAATTGGTCCATATTGTACTTTGCGCCGAGGCACAATAATTAAGCCGAACAAAGTAACCTGTTCATCGGCAATAACCGACCCCTGCTTCTTCGAGAAGTGAGGCTCAAAATAATTGCGTTTCACCAAGTGCGTTGCCGCAGGTTCAATCCATTCGGGCTCAATTCGGGCATTCATGCGCGCAAATAACCGCGAGGTTTCGACCAGCTCAGCCGCCATCACCCACTTGGGGGATTTCTTAAACAGACCCGATCCCGGAAATATATAGAACTTTCGATTACGCGCACCGAGATATTCATGGCCTTCTTGTTTCTGGCCAAGTTGCGATAACATGCCTGTGAGTAGCGCCCGATGCACAGCCTCGTAAGAGGCTGGCTCTTGGTTAATCCGAAAGCCTAAGCCACGCACTGTTTGCCGCACCTGGGTATAAACGTCCTGCCATTCACGCACACGCAGAAAGTGCAAGAACTCTTGCTTCAAACGCTTTCTAAATTGCGTTTTTGATAACTCATGTTGCAATTCTGATAAATAATGCCAGAGTTTCAAGAACCCCATAAAGTCGGAATCTTTATCGTGAAAACGTTGATGTAACTCATCAACTTTCTGGGCAGCCTGTTGCGGACGCTCACGCGGGTCTTGAATACTCAACGCAGCCACAATCACCATCACTTCCTGCATACAACCATACTCGTTGGCCGCTAAAACCATACGCGCCAGGCGCGGATCTAATGGTAATTGAGCGAGTTGCCGCCCGACGGAAGTCAATCGAGGCCCTTGATAGCCATTTCCTCTCTGCCGTCGATTACGACGACCACTTGGAGCTATGGCATGCAACTCCTGCAGCAAGTTCACACCATCGTTTATATAACGCTCATCGGGGCGCTCGATAAATGGGAATTTACGAATATCGCCCAACTTCGCCGACGTCATCTGCAAAATAACCGCAGCAAGGTTGGTACGTAAAATTTCTGGATCCGTGTATTGCGGGCGAGCAAGAAAATCTTCTTCGCTATACAACCGAATACAAATGCCCGGCGCAACGCGACCGCAGCGACCAGCACGCTGATTAGCGCTGGCTTGCGATATTTTCTCTATCGGCAACCGCTGCACCTTAGTGCGATAACTATAACGGCTGATTCGGGCTGTGCCTGGATCAATCACATAACGAATACCTGGAACCGTGAGCGATGTTTCCGCCACGTTGGTTGCAATCACCACGCGGCGCATGCTGTGCGGTTGAAAAATTCGGTTCTGCTCAGCTGCAGAAAGGCGCGCAAATAGGGGTAACACCTCAGTATTTGATAATTTCAGTTCGCCAATCGCTTCAGCAAAGTCACGAATTTCACGTTCGCCACTGGCAAATATCAACACGTCTCCAGGTGCTTCGCGTTGCAGCTCATGAAGGGCATCACAAACCCCTTGCACCACGTCCAAATCATCATCATTGGTATCTGCGTCTTGCAACGGTCGATAGCGTGTTTCAACGGGATAGGTCCGCCCGCTAACAGTAATAATCGGCGCGGCATTAAAGTGCTTGGAAAAACGTTCCGTTTCAATCGTTGCCGAGGTGATAATGAGCTTCAGCTCTGGACGCTTTGGCAACAATGTAGCCAATACACCCAATAAGAAATCGATATTTAGACTGCGCTCATGCGCTTCATCAATAATAATTGCGTCGTATTTGGACAACAGTCGGTCCGTTTGTAGTTCAGCCAGCAACATACCATCGGTGACTAACTTAATCCGAGTGCCAGGTGCTGTTTCGTCTTGAAATCGAACTTTAAAACCAACGATTGAGCCAAGCTCGCTCTGCAGTTCCTGTGCAATACGGGTAGCTACGCTTCGAGCCGCCAATCGACGCGGCTGCGTATGCCCAATCATGCGCCCTTGCTCAGCATCACCGTAGCCCATTTCGAGCAACATTTTGGGTAACTGAGTCGTTTTACCTGAACCTGTCTCGCCGGCAACAATAACAACTTGGTGTTTTTTGATGGCCGCCTGAATAGACGATTTTTCTTGTACGACAGGTAAGTCAGCGGGAAATTGAATAGCGCGCACGTCAATCCTAATTGATTTTAAAAAGCTGACGCTAGTTTACCAGCGTCAGCCTTTGATGTTAACGGCGAGAGTATCCTTCACGTAAATGTAAATCGATTGCTCGTAACACATCACTTCGTGAAATAACCCCAATGAGTTGACGCTCAGCATCAATCACTGGATACAACTTAGGTTTATTGGCGGTCATTTGCTGCGCTAAGTCAGTGACTGAGGTATCGGCATCGACCGTCACCACCTCACCCCGATACATACAGTCGCTGACGGTAGCGCTTTGTTCGTTATGGTAGGTATCACGTAACATCGTCGCCAGACAGTCTTGCTCAGATAAGAAACCAACCAGCTTATGCTGCGCATCAACCACCGGCCCGCCGCGCTGGTTGCTTTGAATTAGTACTGAAACTGCTGCTTCAATCGACATCGACGGTGAGAAACTCACCGGATGTCGATTCATATAATCAACCACTTTTAATGAATGCATGGCGCACCTCGTTTGTCGAACTTCAAGTTACCATGCATTCAGTATAGTCAATCGTTGTAGATGGCAACCTCAACTGGACTATTACCGATTCGTTTCGCGCGATACATCCCCTCGGTATTAAATGGCATATGCACATTGCCGTCTTTATCGACAATAATCACACCACCGGTACCGCCTTGCGGAAGCAACACATCATGGATCACCGTGTCACCTGCAGTCACCATATCAACTTGCTGATACTTCATTCGCGAACAAATATCTGCAGCAACGTGGTAACGAATAAAGTATTCGCCGTGGCCAGTTGCAGAAACCGCACAACTATCGTTATCAGCCCAAGTTCCGGCGCCAATAATTGGTGAGTCACCCACTCGGCCATAGCGTTTACCGGTCATACCACCGGTTGATGTTGCCGCGGCAAGGTTGCCATGTTTATCTCGAGCAACAGCGCCAACCGTACCGTACTTAAAGTTATCATCCATGGTCACCCAAGCTTGCTTATCTTGCGGGTTACCAACTTGCTCTTTCATGCGTTGCAACGCTTTATAGCGCGCGTCAGTATTAAAATAGCTATTATCAACCTGTTCTAAGCCCTGCTCGCGAGAAAATTGCTCAGCACCCTCACCGCTTAACATGACATGCACAGATTCTTCCATAACCTTACGAGCCAGAGCGATTGGGCTCTTTACTGTTTTAACACTAGCAACTGCGCCCGCTTCACGCGTTTTACCATCCATAATGGAGGCATCGAGCTCGTGTTCACCGTTCCAGTTATAAACCGCACCGCGACCCGCATTAAATAGCGGTGAAGCTTCCATAATCTGGACGGCCGCGATCACTGCGTCCATACTCGTACCGCCTTGTGCTAAAACGGCATGACCGGCATTAATCGCTTCAGTTAATTTCTCTTTATAGGCACGTTCGCGTTCTGGCGTCATGCTTTCGCGTGTGATGGTGCCGGCACCGCCATGAATGGCGATGGCGAAGGTTTCGTCAGCCGCTTTATGACCATGGTTATCTGCTAACGCAGTATTGGCTGCAACGCCAAATAAACCCATAGCAGCAATAAGAGCGATACGTTTCATAAGAACCTCGTTGATCGTTATTCGATTATCGTTATTGGTTATTAGTTTACCGATACTAGCAGAGTTGGGAACTTGGAATACAGTTGTTCTGACGCTTGTGCTTCTCGTTTTACCGCTTTTATCTCTTCCGAATAACGAATAACCAATAACGAATAACGCCTTTGCTCTGCTCGTTTATTCAGTTAATCTGAGCGCAAGTATTTAAAAAAACATGATGGATCAGCGATGACTCAGCCGACATTCTATTGGCATGACTATGAAACTTGGGGAGCAAACCCACAAACCGACCGACCCGCGCAGTTTGCTGGCCTACGCACAACGTTAGATTTTGAACCGGTTGGTCGACCAATGACGATTTATTGTCAGCCAACGCCAGATTTTTTGCCGCATCCGCAAGCAGTTATGATTACCGGTATTACACCGCAACATGCCTTGGCGCAAGGCATGAATGAAGCCGCATTTGCAGAAAAAATCGCGGCACAAATGAGTGAGCCGGATACGACGATTATTGGCTACAACAATATCGCTTTTGATGATGAAGTTACACGACATCTGTTCTATCGCAACTTTATCGATCCCTATGCCCACACCTGGCAGGATAACAATTCACGGTGGGATCTGATTGATCTCATGCGTGCCTGCTATGCGTTGCGCCCTGAAGGTATCGAGTGGCCCTATCACGATGATGGGCGCGTGAGCATGAAACTTGAAGATTTGACCCGAGTTAATAACATCGAACATGGCCAAGCGCACGATGCAATGGCGGATGTCTATGCCACCATTGCAATGGCACAAAAAGTAAAACATGCACAACCACGCCTGTTCGATTACGCCTATAGCATGCGTCGTAAGCAAGCCGTAAAAGACTTGGTGCAATTAACCACGTTTACAGCGCTAGCCCATGTCAGCGGATTTTATGGCGCTCATCATGGCTATTTAAGTGTGATTATGCCGTTGGCTTACCATCCTGATCAGCCTAATTCAGTGATCTATTGGGATTTGCGCTGCGACCCACAGCAACTGCTCCAGATGAGCGAAGCTGACATGATTGAGCGTCGTTTTACCCGTCGCGCCGTACTTCAAGAGCAAAATTTAAGTCCTTTTGGTGGCGGCCAGTTTGCGCTCAATAAGTGCCCGTTTATAGCGCCACTTAAAGTTATTGATCAAACAGCACAGACGCGTTGGCAAATTGATTTAAACGAATTTGAGCAACGCCGACAGTTCTTAATTGGTAACTCAGAATTGCGTGAAAAGATCGTTGCTGCATGCTGTTTTACACGCGAATTTGAAACGACTTCCGATCCAGATCTCATGCTCTACAGCGGCGCGTTTTTTAGTGACCAAGATCGTTCCAACATGGCTATTATTCGCGCCGCTGATCCTGACCAACTTGCAGGGCTTGAACTGAATTTTGCCGACAGTCGATTACCTGAAATGTTATTTCGTTATCGCGCTCGTAACTTTCCGAGAACGTTGAACGACGCTGAACTACAACGTTGGCGTTCATTCTGTCAACAACAGTTAATGACGCCACCTGGGCGTGCACTTAGTGCCGAGCAATTTATGCATGAACTAGAGCAAGCATCGGTTCAATATGCCGATTCGGCAAAACATATGCGCTTACTACACGATTTATATCGCTATGTTCAAAGCCTCTAACGTCAACTTATTGAAGAGATAACCCAATGAACAAGCCGGCATTGCATTTTGATTATATTATTGTCGGAGGCGGCACTGCTGGGTGTGTATTGGCAGAACGGCTAACAGCCAGTGGCAAGTACCGTGTTGCGCTATTTGAAGCTGGTGGCGAGGGTAAATCACCGTTTAGCGATATGCCCGGTGGCGTGATTCGATTTATGCATAGCAAAGCCTTTAACTGGTTGTATCGCAGTTCAGATAAAGCGCCCTTGCGCAACGGCAAAGGTCTCTACACACCACGTGGCAAAGGGCTCGGCGGCAGCAGTCTAATTAATGCGATGATTTATACCCGCGGTGTAGCCAGCGATTACGAGCATTGGGCAGCCGTGAGTTCACCTGATTGGGCTTGGGACAAAATACTTCAACGGTTCCGTAAACTTGAATGTAATCAACGTGGTGAAGATACCTTTCATGGCGCTCATGGTCCATTGAAAGTGAGTGATGTTCCGGTGTATTTCAGTGCGGCGAAACAATTTGTTGAAGCTGGCGTGGCCGCCGGTATCCCCTTTAATCCAGATTTTAACGGTGAACAATTGTTCGGTGTTGGTCCGTATCAATTTACGATATTCGAAAACGCACGTTTCAGTGCACGTAAAGCGTTCTTGGAACCCGCGCGCACACGATCTAATTTGACCATTTTTACCCACAGCTTAGTTGGACGGATTACCGTAGAGGGCACTGCTGATAGCAAGCGTGCGAATGGTATTCAGTTTAAACAGCGTGGTAAGACTTACGTGGCTTCTGCCCATCGAGAAGTCATCATCGCCGGCGGTGCCATTAACTCGCCGCAATTGTTACTGCTTTCAGGTATCGGTCCGAAAACCGAATTAGAACAACACGGCATTCCAATTATTGTCGACAGCCCAGAGGTCGGTAAAAATCTACAAGATCATGTCGATGTGATGATTCATTACCGTAATAAGCGCAAAGACGGTATTAGCATTACACCGCGCGGGTTACTCAAGATGGCTGCCGCGTGGTGGCAGTATCAGCGGCATAAAACCGGTCCACTTGCCGTTTCACCGGCAGAAGTGGGTGGCTTTATAAAAAGTCAGCCGCAACTTGATGTTCCTGACCTGCAACTGCATTTTGTCTCAACGCGATTCAACGACAGTGGTTGGGATTTGTGGCCCGCTTTCACGCACGGTTACGCCTGTCACGTTTGCGTATTGCGCCCCAAAGCGCGTGGTGAACTGCGTCTAGCTAGCTCTGACCCTACACAAGCGCCAACGTTTAGTTATAATTTTCTAGATAACGAAGAAGATAAAAATGCCCTGCTGTCAGGCGTAAAGCAGGTACGCCATGTCATGAACCAAGCTCCTTTGGCTGCGCATAACGGTGGCGAAGTTTGGCCAGGCGAAGTTACTTCGGATGATGAATTACTTAAACGAATTACGGCTAACATAGGCTTGATTTATCACCCAACCAGTACCTGCCGAATGGGCAATGACAACCATGCTGTGGTTGATCCGAAACTACGTGTGAATGGTGTGAGAAGCTTACGTGTGATTGATGCGTCAATTATGCCAACAGTGGTCAGCGGCAATACCAATGCACCAACCATGGTGATTGCAGATATCGGCGCCGACTTTATATTGGCCGACGCCGAATCTGATAACCATTAAATTAACTAGTGAACTTGCTTGCCAAAGCGCGCGAAGAAGCGCGCTAAGGCTGGTATGAGAATTAACGCACCTAACATGTTCCAGAGGAACATAAAGGTCAGCAAAATTCCCATATCCGCTTGGAACTTAATCGGCGAGAAAATCCAAGTTGCCACGCCAATCGCTAACGTTAAGCCCGTGAATCCAACTGCTTTACCTGTGCTATCAAGGGCATATTTATAACTATCATTGAGATGCATACCCTGCGCCAAGCCTTCTCGGATTTTGGTATAGATATAAATACCGTAATCGACACCAATACCGACACCCAGAGCAATCACGGGCAAGGTCGCAACTTTCACTCCAATACCGAGCACAGCCATGAGGCCTTGACTCATAATGGTGGTCAGCATCAATGGCAATACAATACACGTTACGGTGCGAATACTACGGAACGTAATCAAGCACAGCACAATAACAACACCGTAAACCCATAACAGCATTTTGGTTTGAGCTGATTCAATGACTGAATTTGTTGCCGCTTCGATACCTGAGTTACCGGCAGCCATCAACAATTCTAAACCTTCTTGTTGGTATTGCTGATTGAACGAATTCACCGATGCAACAACCGTTTGCAGGGTTTCTGCTTTGTGATCATTCAAATAAATAATAATTGGTGCCATTGAACAATCAGGGTTGATTAATCCAGGCGGCGTTCGGCCCGTATTTGCATTCAACACATATTGATTACGGTTTAGGCTGAACCATTTCAAGTTCCCTTCATTGAGACCGAATGACCCCATTTTCGCCACGTATACAACTGATTTTACGTCTTGTACGCCTGGCGTATTCTCCATATGCCAGCTAAAGCGGTCCATCAACTCAAGATTGTCGTACGCAATACATTGGCTTGGCGCTGTTTCCGCCATCACCACAAAAATATCCGTACTCGAGCTGTAATTATCAACAATAAATTGGTTATCAAGGTTGTAACGGCTATCTGGGCGTAATTCTGGCGCACCGGCGTCTAAGTCACCAATCTTCATTTGCTGGCTATACACAAGACCCCAAGTGAGGCCAATGAGCGCAACAACTAAAGCGCTATAAGCCCATTTCGGCTGCGAAAAGCGCCCAAAGAAAGCAAGCACTGGATGCTGTTCCTCGCGGGTTGAACGAACATATTCAACCCCCTTCGGTGACACGCCCGTATACGACATGATAATCGGCAATAGGCCGAGGTTAGTCAGTACCACAACCGCCACACCAATACTTGCAGCAATAGCAAGCTCTTGAATCACTTCGATATCGATAACCATTAACGTGGTAAAACCAATCGCATCTGAAACTAGCGCCGTTAAACCTGCAATGTAGAGCGAACGGAAAGCTAATCGGCTGGCTATAAACTTGTCATGTCCGTCAACGCGATTATTACTAATCGCGTTAATAATCTGCACGCCATGACTTACCCCGATTGCGAAAACCAAAAACGGTACCAGCATCGAGTAAGGATTAATGCCAGAGCCAATCAATTCAATGATACCCAATTGCCAAACCACAGCGATAATCGAGCACGATAGTACTGCAAACGCGCTGCGCCAGCAGCGGCTATACCAGAACAGCATGAGCAAGGTGATGACAATCGCAATCACAAAGAACAAACCGACTTGGTAAGCGCCTTCAATCAAATCGCCTATAACTTTGGCAAAACCAGTAATATGAATTTTTACTGTGTCGTTTTGATATTTATCCCGAATGCGTTCTTCAAGTTGCTGTGAAAACTGCTGATAATCAAGCGCTTCGCCGGTATCTGGGTTCACCTCATTCAACGGTACGAGAATCAACGCTGATTTAAAGTTATTCGCAACTAAGTTACCCACTTCTCCAGAACGCAACACATTCGTACGGAGCTGATCTAACGCACGCTCTGACGCATCCCAATTATCTGGAATAACCGGCCCACCGACAAAACCTTCTTCTGTAACCTCACTCCAGCGTACGTTAGGCGTCCAAATACTTTTTAACCCGCTGCGGTTAACGCCAGGGATAAAAAATACCTCATCGGTAATCTCTTGAAGTGTCTTTTGGAACTCGGGGGTAAAGATATCGCCCTCTGTGGTTTCAACAGCAATCCGTACCACGTTGCCTAAGCTGGCAAGGTCTTCCTGATGTTTAAAATAGTTTTGTATAAATTCGTGCTGGGTTGGAATCATTTTAGTGAAACTGGCTTCAGGGCGAACCTGACTTGCATGCCATGCTAAAAACGCAGTTAACACTGCGAAAATCACAAACCACAATGGACGAAAGTTGAAGAGCGCACGCTCTAACCACACGCTTTTTGACTCAATAGACTGTTCAGACATGCTGCTATTGTTCCTTTATTATTCTTGGGTTTGTGCTGAAGATTCAGAGGCGAAATCACCGATTTCGAGAACGCCACGCTGCCCAACAACTGTCAATCGACCATCGTCGTGAGCAACAAGATCAGTTAACGCGGCGCCCGAACTATGGGTCATTTGCTTAATATTACCAGCAGCATCAACCCAACCGATCACACCTGCATTACCAACTAAGTAAACACCGCCGTTAGGCGCATCGACAACCGAGTTAATGTTAACGTTGTCGGGTAATTTAATTTGGTCGAAACTATCACCTTGGTCGTTACTGACAAAAATATTGCCACGCAATCCAACAACCCATAACCGATTTTTACTATCTTTGTGGAGGCCAAAGAATGAACCATAATATGGTGAATCGAGTGACTCCCATGTATCACCTAAATCCGCACTGCGAAAAATTTGGCCAGCTTCACCAGCGACATAAACATATTGATCATCTGAACTCAGAGCATTTAAATGATAACCATCAGGGTTCTCGATACGATCATCAAGAATCTCCCAGCTGACTCCACCATCACGCGAGCGCACTAAAGTACCGTAAGCTCCGACAGCAAATATAACGTTCGGGTTAACAGCGTGAACATCGAGAAACGGTTTCGTTGGGCCTTCAGCGTCTGCTGCCAGAGCCATTTCTAATAAAAACGAAGCATTATCTAACGCAAAGGCCAGTTCATCTTCAGCATCTGGATCGGTGCCATCAAGGCTATCGAGTTCCGCAGTTAAATCATCCACTATTTTTTGAAAGTGCTGCTGTTGCAGTGCAATAAACTCGAATCCGTCCAGTTGTACTTGCCAGCTTTGACCGCCATCGGTCGTTGCTGCAATAACTCCATGATGGCCGACAGCCCAACCGTGATCCACATCAGCAAAATCAACTGCAGAAAACAATACACTAGTTGGCACTTCGGCCTGCTGCCATTCGCTCTGGCTAGGCTCACGGAACAGCACTACACCATAATCGCCAACAGCAACGGTATATTTTTCCGTTTGAGTAATCTCGGTTAGCACCGTACGTGGCGCTTTGGCGGCCTTCATTGCCGGTGCATTAATCACTTCATAATCAGTAATTGTGTCCGCAAAAGCAGAATTGGGCGCGCCATATAAGGCTGCAATTACTGCTGCACCAGCATAAGCTGTCGCTTTTATCATGGAACCCTCGTAAAAATTCTGAGTCTTATATCTTGTTAATAGTTGCAAATTTCCATTTCGCGATACATGCTATGGAAAAATAACTAGAGGTCAAACCAGCTGATACCTTACAACGAACGCTGTTTTAACGCTAGTATCAGTTGGCCATTTAAATTTGTTAAGTTTTGATGTAGCTTTATTGCGGTAAAGCAAGCATATCAAGAACAACAAGGAAAAGCACAATGAATAAAATGATGCTCAAAGCCGGTATTTTTGCGCTATCTGTTGTGTCCGCTACGGTCATGGCAAAAGTTAGCCCAGAAGAAGCGGCACGTTTGGGGAACGATTTAACGCCTGTAGGTGCTGTTAAAGCAGGTAATGCTGACGGCTCTATTCCAGCTTGGACTGGCGGTTACAGTAAGAGCGCTGAAGGTGAAGCACCAGAGCGTCCAGCTGATCCGTTCGCTGACGAACAACCACTTTACACCATTACTGCCGCCAACGTTGATCAATACAAAGATTTGCTCTCAGCCGGTCAAATCGCAATGTTCAACAAGTACCCCGAGTACAAAATGCATGTCTACCCAACGCATCGTACTGCAGCATACCCGCAAGACGTATATGACGTGATTGCGAAAAATGCGGCAAACGCTGAATTGGTTGCTGGCGGTAATGGTTTGGCTAACTTTGATAAGCACGTGCCTTTCCCTATCCCAGCAAATGGCTTGGAAATCATTTGGAACCACATCACCCGTTATCGTGGCGGTGCCGTTCAGCGTTTGGTGAACCAGTTCCCAGTACTCGAGAATGGTGACTTTGTTCCAGTACTGTTACGTGAATCACTGGTATTCCCTGAATATCTGAAAACTGGCCGTGAAGCAGATGACGACAACGTTTTGTTCTACTTCTTGCAAGAAGTATTAGCACCAGCTCGTATGACTGGTACTGTGTTGCTCGTTCACGAAACTATCGATCAGGTAAAAGAAGCTCGCCGTGCCTGGTTGTACAATGCCGGTCAGCGTCGTGTACGTAAAGCACCATCGGTAGCATATGATGGTCCAGGTACTGCTTCTGACGGTCTGCGTACTTCTGACGGTTTAGATATGTTCAACGGTGCACCAGATAAGTACAACTGGGAACTTGTTGGCAAGAAAGAAATGTTAATTCCATACAACAACTACAAGTTGATGGATACTGAATTGTCGTACGACGACATCATCGGCCCAGGCCACATGAACCAAGACTACGTGCGTTATGAGAAGCACCGTGTATGGGAAGTGAAAGGTACGCTGAAAGATGGTGAGCGTCACATTTATGCAACTCGTCACATGTTTATCGACGAAGATACATGGACAGCGTCAGTTATTGATCATTATGATGGCCGTGGTGAGCTGTGGCGTGTAGCGGAAGCATACAATACTCAATTCTACTATCACGATACGCCGTGGATGGCAGCAGAAGCATTATATGACCTCAACTCAGGTCGTTACATTCTGCTGGGTCTGGCGAACGAAGAAAGTGAATACATGAACTTCGATATCGAGCCAGTTCGTGGTGATTTCTCTACTGGTGCATTGCGCCGTATGGGTATTCGTTAAGCTCTTCGTATTGAATTAATTAAAAAACCCCAGCTTCGAGCTGGGGTTTTTATTTGTCTGAGATAAATTATTTTTCGAGACGAGCAAGTAAACTCGACGTATCCCAACGAGCACCACCCATCTTTTGAACTTCGGCGTAGAACTGGTCAACTAAAGCGGTCAAAGGCATACTCAAACCCTGCCGTTCTGCTTCGCTAAGCGCAATTTTCAAATCTTTACGCATCCAATCTACCGCGAAGCCATGTTCATAATGTTGGTCCCACATGGTTTTATAACGATTTTTCATTTGCCATGAGCCGGCTGCACCCTGGCTAATCGCATTAATTAACGTATCCGGATCAAGGCCAACTTTGCGTGCCAATTGCAAGCCTTCAGCTAAACCTTGCACCACCCCTGCGATACATATTTGATTCACCATTTTCGCGAGTTGACCATGCCCTGCTGGCCCCATATATTCGCGGGTTTTTGCATAACAAGCTAAGGCTTCATCAACCTGATCGAAAGCGTCTTTATCACCACCAATCATCGCTGTTAATACACCATTCTCAGCGCCTTGCTGTCCGCCAGACACTGGCGCATCTAAAAAGCCGATGCCACGCTCGTGACAAGCTTGAGCAAGATCTTTTGCAAGCTCAGCCGAAGCCGTTGTATGGTCAATCAATACCGTGCCAGCTTTCATTGATGCTAAAACGCCATCGTCACCATAAACGACACTACGCACATCATCATCATTGCCTACACACAGCATCACGAAAGTCGCGCTCGCAGCTGCCATAGCCGGTGTTTCGGCATAATCGCCGTGATAAGCTTGTGCCCACTTCTGAGCTTTTGCAGTGGTACGATTATAGACTGTCGTTGTGAAGCCGGCCTGATGAAGGTGCCCAGCCATCGGATATCCCATCACGCCAAGACCAATAAATGCACAGTTGGTACTCATGAATTCTCCCCTTTAGTTTGCTCAATCATAATGTGGCACCAATACCAAAATTGTTGTCGCGGCGATAGTGACGGTAGCAGGCCCTTGAAAATAAATATCGCCGTCAAGCTCAAGTACATGCTCAGTATCACCGAGCGAAAATTGCCGGCCTCGCTCAAACTCAATCGCAGCAGTTGCTTCAATGCGGCCCTTAAGAACATTTAACAACGCCTTGATTTGACGGATACGCGGCATTGCCGGAATACGAATACGAGCCAATATCGCAGTCGTTCTATCGGCTTTTGGATGCACTAAAAAGCCACCACCGATATAACGCCCTAGCGCGACAAATTGACCGTCATCCCATGATTTGTCTCGACGAATACGTGAACGTCGCGACAGCGATCCCAACACATAACGCGCTAAGGCTATTAAATAACTTAAATGGCCTGCACTTTGTTTCAACCATTGTGGTTGAAGCCGCATTAAATCGACACTTAACCCGGTTCCGACGTGGTTCACAAAATAGCGGCTTTGTGTGGCGCCTTGCGCCACACCAACGGCCTCTGCTTGAGTAACACTGTTGTTGGTCATACGCCAGTTCCAACGATGAAGCCCGTGATCACGTGCAAAATCGTTTCCGGTACCAACAGGGATCACTGTTAGCAAAACCTGATGCTGCAAAGATGCTTGAATAAGTGCATTGACGACGATATTAATACTCCCATCCCCACCTATAACAACGCATTCATGTGCTGTTGAGCAGACTTGAGTGAGTTGCTGGGTATCGTGCACTGCACTTGCTGTACTCGGAACTAGCGTCACAACCTGCAAATGCCGAGTGAAGAACGTTTCATAGCGTTGCGCCAAGCGGCGTGCGCGTCGGCTTAACTGATTGTAATAAATCACGATCGGTTGATCGTTCATCGTGGGTTCAGGCATGTTCAATTTGCCAATGCAAGTAACGACCAATATCAACAAAGGGTGATTGCTGGTTATAGCGCAGCTCTAGTGCGAGTAACTCCTCGTAACGCTTTTGATCATCGCGATTACGCAAATAATCATGAAAACATCGTACACCAGTGCGTTGAGTCACTTTCAATTGCAACTGTTCAAGCCAATCACGCATATCCATGGGTGCCAGTGGTTGTTGTGGGCTCATACGAACTGTCTTTTTAACCATTAAATCAGCTTGCACGTAATCAAAGTTACCAAAAATAATATTGGCAAGTATTTTGGCGTCACGATTATAAAACATCAGTGATAAGCGACCATTCGGTCGCATTAGCTGCTTAAGTGTTACTAATGCTTGTTGTGGATCAACGAGCCACTCGAGAACGGCATGGCACAGCACGATATCATAAGATTGCTGAAGTAATTCAGGTAGCTGCTGTAGTGGTGCGACGTGGTATTGGTAGCGTTGTTGTAATCCATGCTGGCTATGTAACGCTTGTGCCTCGGCAACTATTTCCCCAGAAATATCAGTGTGCGTCACATCACAGCCGGCCTGTGCGAACATCATAGACAACTGACCGAGCCCGCCGCCTACATCGAGTACTCGCATATTGGCCGCCTCAGCGGAGGTTGGCAACCAAGCTTGTAAATCCCGTTCTAGCACAGCTAAGCGTATCTTACCTTTGTTGGTTGCATAGATATTGCGCGAGAACTTCTGTGTGATGCCCTCAAAGCTTTGATCGCGTTTGGCCATTAGGCTGGATTCTCAATGTCGATAAACACATGCTCAAGACCAAACTCCTCGGCGAGATGCTCGCCCAAAGCACGGATACCATAACGCTCGGTTGCATGATGACCAGCCGCGAAATAGGCTAAGCCTTGTTCCTGCGCGCTGTGCGTGGTTTGTTCAGATATTTCACCACTTAAGAACGCATCAAAACCAGCGACTGCCGCATGATCAATGTAGCCTTGCCCACCACCGGTACACCAAGCAATCCGTGAAATCGGCTGGCTCGAATCAATCCGTACGGTCAATGGCCGTTTTAAGCAGCGTCCGATATGTTCACCAAGTTTTTGCGATGTCACCGGTTGCGGCAACGTGCAGCCCATCACCACCCCCGTGGGTTCAACGCTCGATAACGGTTCTGGCTTCGGCCAACCAAAGAGTTGCGCCAGTTGCGCATTGTTCCCCAACTCTGGATGAACGTCTAACGGCAAGTGATAACCAAACAAATTGATATCGGCCCGTAACAAAGCTTGAATCCGACGTTTCTTCATGCCAGTAATCACCGCTGGTTCGCTTTTCCAAAAGTAACCGTGATGAACAAAAATAGCATCAGCCCCCTGCGCTATCGCCGCGTCAATGAGTGCTTGGCTGGCTGTAACCCCGGTGACAATCTTGCGAATCGATTGCCGGCCTTCCACCTGCAAACCATTTGGACAATAATCCCGAATACGGTCAACTTGTAATAATTCATTGAGATAATGCTGGAGTTCAGAACGTTGCACGATGTCCTCGTTTCTGTTGAAAATTGAGTCATACGGTGTGTTTTTAGCATATATTTTCGACAAATAAGTCAGACATTAGACAATATGCTTAAAAAACGGTATAAAAATGACGCACACATACATTATATAGCTATAGGATAATATCCATGAGCAAACTTGATAAAGACCAAGTGCTTGCTGATTTTACTGCAGCATACCAGCAAGCTCACGGTAAAAAACCGAAAATTGAAGCAAAAGGCGGCTGGTATAGCGTTGATGGCGGCAAAAACGTGCGTCTTGCACAACTTGCGGAAGAAGCTGAAAGCTTGGCTGGTGGCGCAACTAAAAAGCCAGCAGCAAAAGCGGAAAAGAAAACGGACAAAAAAGCTGAGCCAGCTAAAAAAGCAGCGCCAGCTAAGAAAACGCCAAGCAAAACAGCACCAAAAGCGGCAGCCAAATCTGATTCAAAAGGCGCTAAAGTGGCGAAATCAGCCACAGGCGGCCTAACCGCGAAAGAACTATGGCGTCAGCGTCTTGAGCAAGACAATACGTTATCACGCTTGCCTCGTGGGTATGATTAATTAATCATCCAATACACGCTGTAAACAAAAGCCGACATGACTGTCGGCTTTTTTGATCATCAGCGCATCAAAACACCGATAACTGGCGTATACTTTGTGAACTTATCTTGTTGTTTGGCAAAGGTAACTTCCCATGGCGAAACCGCAACGCATTGTCACTCTACCGCAACTCTTTAGTGGTCTTAAGGCAGCTTGGTTGGCTGGCTATTCGCTAGCTGATTTGCGCCAAGACATTCTCGCCGGAATTACTATCGGTACGGTCGCCTTACCCTTGTCCATGGCATTGGCTATCGCTACCGGCGTACCGCCACAACATGGCCTATATACAGCAATTATCGCTGGCGCGATCATCGCTATTACCGGCGGTTCGCGCTACAACGTTTCAGGACCGACGGCAGCGTTTGTCGTTATTCTATTCCCCATTGTTCAACAATATGGGCTGGGTGGTTTGCTCATCGCAACCATGATGGCGGGGGTAATATTAATTGCGCTTGGTATTGCCCGCATGGGTCGCCTGATTCAGTTTGTGCCCTATCCTGTCATTCTGGGATTTACCGCAGGAATAGCCGTAGTCATCGCCGTTTTACAGTTACCTGACTTTTTCGGTTTAACGACCGACAAAATGGGTGAACATTTCATCACTAACTTGACCGCCATTATTCGAGCGATGCCAACGGTCAATAGTGCTGAGTTAAGTGTTGGCATATTTACGCTAGCTTTGTTGTTAATTTGGCCGAAGTTCAAGCTTCCTATACCAGCGGCCTTGGTGGGTTTAATCGCCGCTGCATTTTTAGCTTACTTGATGAATCATTATCTGTTGTCCGATGGCAGTCAGTTTATCGAGACTATTGCGTCGCGCTTTAGCTGGACAGCCAATGACGAAACCGGCCAGGGTATTCCGCCAATTCCGCCGACTTTTGTTGCACCTTGGAATCTACCAGGCGCTGATGGCAAACCATTGGAAATATCTTTTGATTTGATTGTAAACCTTGCTGGCCCAGCGTTTGCGATTGCAATGCTTGGTGCGATCGAATCGTTGTTGTGTGCCGTTGTTGCGGATGGCCTGACAAAGACCAAACATGATCCAAACGCCGAACTGATTGGTCAGGGGCTTGGCAATATTGCCGCACCGTTATTCGGTGGTATCACGGCCACAGCAGCGCTGGCTCGAACCGCCACAAACATCCGTAGCGGTGCTCGCTCCCCTATTGCCGCTGTAGTCCATTCGCTGGTGGTTTTACTTGCAGTTGTGGCGTTAGCTGGCTTGTTAGGCCTTGTACCTATGGCTGCATTGGCAGCGTTACTGTTTATTATTGCTTGGAATATGAGTGAAGCACGGCACTTTGTCAGAACGATTCGGACTGCTCCTGGCGGCGATGTCGCAATTTTATTGGTTTGTTTCGGGTTAACTGTATTATTCGATATGGTGCTTGCCGTCGCTGTTGGTATCGGTTTAGCCGGCGCCCTTTTTATTCAGCGCATGGCGAACCTGACCAGCTCACAAACGCGGCATAACGAAGCGCACCCTGCAACACAAGGACTACCACCATCGGTTATCGTTTATGATGTCAATGGTCCGCTATTTTTTGGCGTTGCTGAAAAAGCATTGAGCGCGCTCGAACGCGTTCCGGGCGAGGTCAATATTCTCATATTAGATATGCAGGATGTGCCGAGTATTGACGGTACCGCTATCAATGCGTTGCGTTCGCTCGTTGATGAAATGCAACGTCAGCGTATCAAAGTTATTTTGGTGGGTTTACCAGCGCGAATGGTGGTCAAACTCAGCCGCGCCGGTATCGAGAAACAATCAAGCCAACTCACTTATTGCCGCAACTTGCAACACGCGCGCGACGTGGCGGAGCGCTGGCTAAAAACTTGAACTCGAAATTACTGGTCTTTTTTACCAATGTAGAGCGTGATTTCACCAACTGGCAGACCAAATTTATACATCTGCGTACGGTTAATCATGTTGTCTTCATCCACAAGGTAAAGCCAATCATCAAGCTTGACTGCAAACGGTTCGCCGTCGCGCTCAATGATCAGTGTGTAACTCCAATTTAATACGTTGCCAGCAGTGGTTCCTTTGGCGACACCTTCGACATCACTGGCACGCCCTTCATAGCTATTCTCACCGGTTTTGGTAATGTACCAAATACGTTCTTGCTCGCTTCCATCAGCATAATAAAACTGTTCATCCAGCACCCCTTCATTACCATCCCAGGTGCCTTTTAAATCAGCTCGGAAGCGTTGAATAACCTTACCGCTATAATCTTGAACCATGCCATGAGCGACAAGTTCGCCATTAAAGAACTGTTCCAATTTCAATTGCGGCTGTTCGTTTTGATAGTCTTCGATATTCGCCGAGCAACCAACCAAAAAACTTAACGCACTGACTGCGGCTAACATTTTTAAGAATTTCATTGCTGCACTCCTATTAATTGGTTGCGCTCTTTTTTAAAGCGAGAATTTTCATCAAGCCAAATGGCTAGGAAATCGTCTGTAAATTGTGCTGAAGCGATTTCGCCAAGCTCTCCTTTAGGGCCATAGAACTTTGCATGCCCTTGTTCGGTTTCTAATAACGTGATGCAATCGCCTTCAGTTACATTCGGCCACATCTCGCGTAGCTCTTGGAGCCATTGCTCATGATCGGCACTTAGCGTTATACCAAGTCGTTGCCATTCCTCTGCCGTCGTCTCAACCAAGTCCTTTGCTTGAATATCACGTAAGTAACTCAGCTGCAGTGCTCGTTGCTCGGCATTTTCAAATGCGCCGGTATCAGTGCGCAACTCAGCGTCATAAACATCCCAAAACCAAACGCTTAAGCGTGTTTCACCGACTTTTTGTAAATTTTCGAAAGCATCGACTGTGCATTGCTTCGCGGCAGCGACAAAGTTGAAGCCACCAAGAACTAGCGCAAGTGATGCAACCAAGCCTTTGTGAATGTACAAACGAAATGATTTTGTCATGATGAACCTCCCGATTGGTTAGCTTGCCACTTTGACAACGCGTGGCATTAACCAAGCAAATATCACCATATATACGGCCCAAAGCGCCGCATAGATTACCCAAAGCTGCCATTCAGGTGATTGTAGTTCAGCGGCGCCTAAACGAATCCCAATAGCATAGGTTAAAGGACCTGAGGCAATACCCAGCAAAGCAGCCCATAACGGCCGGCCAGCCAATCCACTCAGGGTGTTCATCAGCATGCCGACAAAGCCGAGCCAAAGTAAAATCAACCAAACTGGTAAAAAGCCGCCAGTAAAGGTAAGAATACCAACGCCAACCACGGTCGCTTCAAGCGCTAAACCTAATAACACAAGGACAGTATAGAGTGTCCAATGAAAGTCGCTGCTACGAATAGCTAAAGCTACCTGCAGTGCTACTAGAATGACGGTAGCAACTAACCAGTCTGAGCGGCCTGCAACGGCACTGAGCCAGACTAGATCAAACAGAAATAGTCCAGCTAGTTTAGGAAGCCATGTGCGAGCGACCTGGCGAGATTTTTCGTTTAACGACACTGTGGTTTGGTTGCCACGAGCTGCACCGCTGATACAGTACGTTCACGGAAACCACCTTCGCAGTAACAAAGATAATAATTCCACATGCGCCCAAAGCGCTCATCATAGCCATGTTGCATCAGTTGCGGATGCGCATGATTAAACTGCACACGCCAATCTGCAAGCGTTTGGGCGTAATCATAACCGATATCATCAATATGACGAATCACCATGTCGGTTTGGTCAGTAAACATTTCTGCCATCATCGTTAATGACGGTAAAAAGCCACCTGGGAAAATATATTTTTGGATAAAATCCACTGAGTTAGCGTAGCTCTTCATGCGTTGGTCGGCAATCGTAATTGCTTGCAACGCCATCTTGCCGTTTGGCTTTAACAAACGATTACAGGTTTTGAAGAACGTTGGCATATATTTACGCCCTACTGCTTCAATCATTTCCACTGATACCAACTTATCGTAAGTACCGGTCAAATCACGATAATCTTCTTTGAGCAGCGTGATCAAATGCCCTAAGTTTTCGCGTTCAATGAGTTCTTTGGTATAGCTGTACTGTTCTTCTGAAATCGTTGTCGTGGTGACCTTACAGCCATAATTCTTCGCTGCAAAGACGGCAAGACCGCCCCACCCTGTACCGATTTCTAGCAGATGATCAGCCGCAGTTAATTCGAGGCTGTCGCACAAACGCTTTAGCTTGTGCTGTTGCGCTTCGGCAAGCGTTGCATCATCGTGTGGGTAAACCGCGCTAGAATATTGCAATGCTGGGTCTAAGAACGCCTGATACAGATCATTGCCTAAATCATAGTGTGCAGAAATATTTTCTTTTGCCTGACGCTTGCTGTTATTGCGGCGCCAGTGCTGAAACTTCTGAATTGGCAATAGAATCCAACTCAGTTTCGCTTCAGCTGCATCAAGTGCTGGCAAATTACGTGCGAACACTTGAATAACGTGAGTCAAGTTCGGCGTCGTCCAACTCTCATCCATAAACAATTCAGCAGCACCGATACTGCCGCCAAATAGAAAGCGACGATAGAAACCCGGCTTTTGAATATCGATTTCAGCTTTAAGCGAACTGGCTTCTTTGCCGAAACGACCAACAACTTGACCGCGCTCCTTCACCACTAAATAACCTTCACTCAGACGGTTGAGCAAGCTCAATACCGTCTTTCGCAAAATCTTATCAATGCTACCTAAATCGTTTTGCATAACCGTCAATGCGTTCTCTTTGTACATTAAAACAAACCCTTATTTAGACTTATCGGTGTTGGGATGCGTGTACACAGGTGTACGTTTTAACCACAACCGTAACGCCTGCCAATAAATAGCACTTACTGTGCCCAACGTGTTTATCGGATATCTTAGTAATACGTTACGAATAGATTTCGAGTTCAATTCAACGCGAGTTAATTTTACTGTTGCACTAAAATCGCGCTTTTTAGCGTGTACGTCGAGATGCACCATGGCATGGTGATCAACTGTCGGCTGCGGTGGAATCAATTGCCAGTGATAGCGCATATCAATGGGATTAAACGGTGAAACATGAAACGTTTTGTCATGCACTAATGCTTGAGACAAATCTAAGGCGTAGTAATGGCGCTCATTCCAAGGCGTATTGCTTACTTCGGCGAGCATATGGCTATAGTCACTGTGCCCTTCAGGTTGGACGAAATAACAGTTCAGTGGGCTAAAGTACAATCCAAATGTACGCACTGCTCCTAAGAAAAACACACGCCCTGAAATTTTCTGTCCAGTAAGCTCGCTAAGCTTATCGCGCACGGCTTGCGCTAAATCACCATGACTACCACGCAGATAGTCTTCACGACGAAATCGCAACGGCGCAAAACCCTGCGTTGAAAACCAGCGGCTTTGCGCCGCGACCTGATCTAATTCATCAAGCGCAAGCCACCACTGGGCGATGCTATAACTGAATTGATGTTGCGTGGGACGATACCGTGCATGATGCACTCGCCCCTTCAAAATGGCGCTAGCCAGCATGCCACTCAACTCCTAAGCGCTTCGCTACATCCACCGCGCTACGCACACCATCTTCATGGAAACCGTTGTACCAGTATGCGCCGGTAAAATGACAGTGGTTATGGCCACAGATACTATTTCGTTGCGTGCGCGCTTGCATCGACTCAACGCTGTAAACGGGATGAGCATAATGATAAGTACCCAAGATTTTCTCCGGGTGAATCGCGGCAGTATTATTTAATGTCACACAAAATACCTCGGGCGCAGAAATACGCTGCAGGATATTCATATTGTAGCTCACAGAACTTGGTCTGGTGCGAGCGTCATCATCGTTATGCAATAAATAGTTCCAACTCGCCCATGCTCGCTTATTGCGAGGCAATAAACGAACATCTGTGTGCAATACGACTTCATTCATTTGATACGGAATGTTACCAAGTACTTGCTGCTCGGCTGCTGTTGGTTGTGCCAGCAGTGCCAAGGCTTCATCACTATGACAAGCAAACACAACTTCATCAAAATCTTGCATGGTTCCGTCAGCGAACTCTAACGTGACCGGGCTTTCACGATCTGATAGTGCCCGATGCACCGCGACTATGTTGGCATTCAGGGTGATTTTGTCAGCAAAGCTAGCTGTTAACGGTTTGATGTACGCGCTAGAGCCACCAATAATCGTATGCCACTGTGGTCTGTCGGCAACGTTAAGTAGCCCATGATTCGAGAAAAATCGCAAAAAGAAGCCTAATGGAAATGCTTCCGCTTCTTTTAAGCTCGCACTCCAAATAGCCGCAACCATCGGTAGTAAGTACAGTTCACTCACTTCGTTCGAAATAGATTGGCGCTTAAGAAATTCGCCTAGTGTGACTTCATCTAAGTTATCACCGCTTTCATACGCTGCTTTTGCTGCCTTATTGAAACGTAATATCCCGTTGATTAAACGATAGAATTTCGGCGAAAACAAATTACCACGTTGAGCAAATAAGGTATTGAGGTTGTGACCGTTATACTCTAAACCAGTGTCAGGATCACGTACGCTGAAACTCATCTCGGTGTCTTGCCAAGACACATTGAGTTCTCGCATTAATTTTCTAAAGTGTGGATACGTGCGATCGTTAAAAACGATAAAACCGGTATCAATCGCATAGTCTTTGCCATGAACATGAACCGGAACGGTATGCGTATGGCCACCGATATAATCATTTTTTTCAAAGACTTCAACATCATGCTGTTTGTTTAGAAGGTAGGCTGATGTTAAGCCCGCAATCCCCGAGCCGATTATGGCAATCTTCATGCAAGTACTACTCCATTGGATGAACTGTTCGCTACGCCGCCACTTAGGACATACGTTTAGACAACGCCACCTGCCATGCTTGCGGCAATCGCGACATTAATTTTAAAAACATTCCAAATATTGTTGGGAAGGTGATATCAGTCTTATTTTTACGAATGCCCTGTCGGATTCGATCAGAGGCAAACTCAACGGATACTCGCATTGGCATTTCAAAATCGTTGGCATCGGTCATTGGCGTTTCGACAAAACCGGGAGATACCGTCAACACCTTGATGCCCTTTCTTTCGAGGTCAACTTGTAAGCTTCGCGCAATGTACTGAATAGCTGCTTTTGAACCGCCATACGCTTCGGCTCGAGTAAATGGTAATAGGCGCGCAGTACTACCAACCAAAACCAACTTACTCCCCGCTTTCATGTTCGGTAATAAGGCTTCAACGCAACGCATCATGCCAAATACATTTACTTCAAAGACGCGCTCAAACATTGCAGCTTCAAAATTCTCAATATCAACGTATTCACACACCCCCGCGGACAAGATAACGACGTCAACATCGGTGTAGGCCGCTAATGCCTGCTGAGTTTGGTCTGCATCGCTCACATCGAGTCGTTGCGCCGCAATGTTATCGGGGAATCGCTGTTCAAGCTCAGCAAGTACGTCCGTATTGCGACCGCAGGCAATGACAGTATGGCCTTCACTCGCATAGTCCATTGCAACCTGTTTGCCGATGCCTGAAGTTGCGCCGGTGATTAAAATATTCATGACGATTTTACCCGCGTTTTGATTTTCTCAATGACATAACCAATCACTGGAATATGTTCATACAGCATCGCACCGGCATCGTAATAATCGGTTTGCGATAAAATTTTGTCGTTTTCTAGTTTTAAATGACTAGTGCCCGGCACTAAGATCTCACGCCCTTGCGCCAATTTAGGATGCTTTAATCGCATTTGCCATGATACGAACACGTCATCACCCTGTCGCGCTCGCTCAGCAAACGCGAAATGGCAGTATTCAATTCCTTTAATGGTATTGCGAAAATACGTTTTGAGACTATCTAAGCCTTGCACATGGTGAATCGGGTCAACAAACGTTACATCGTCACAATACAATGTATCGAGTGCAGCTATACTTTCTTCATTTAGATTGTCATAGAGCTGCTCAAGCTGTTCTACGATATTTGCTACACTAGTCATGAATCCCCCTGTTGTTCAACACGTTTTATAAGGCTTTAAATGCTGCTAAGAATCGCTCCCTTGCTTGTTTGTGATTCACGATAGCAGCTGGATAGTCGTCTCGACCGCGTTGCTTTAACCATGCCGCAGGAGCATGAATTTGCTTAGCCGGGCAATCTTCTAATTGTTTGACCCATTTACGAATATAGGTACCATCGGGATCAACTTTTTCGCTCTGTAAGGTCGGATTAAATACGCGAAAATACGGCGCTGCATCTGTTCCCGTTGAAGCACTCCACTGCCAGCCGCCGTTATTTGCTGCGAAACTGCCATCAATGAGGTGTTGCATAAAAAACTGCTCGCCCCAGCGCCAATCAATCATTAAATCTTTCACTAAAAAGTGAGCCACTATCATGCGCACACGATTATGCATCCAGCCTTCGGCTGCTAATTGGCGCATACCAGCGTCTACAATAGGATAGCCTGTTTCGCCGCGGCACCAGGCATCAAACTCAGTCTCATTATTTCGCCACTGCATGGCGTCGGTATGCGGCAAAAATGCTTTGCCATAACTCAAGCGTGGCACATGTTTCATTAGGTGCAAATAAAACTCGCGCCATATGAGCTCGTTTAACCACGTGTCGGCTCCTTTGTCTAAACCTGATGGGAACTGAGCACTTTGTTGCGCCAATAAATGCACAGCTTGCCACGGCGAAAGAATGCCGAGTTCCCAGTATGGGGATAACCGCGAAGTGCTATCAAGACCAGGGATATCTCGTTCATCTGCGTAACCACAAACAGTTTTATTCACATAGTTTGTCAGCAATTCACGAACCGCTGCTTCGCCAACGGGCCATGCACTCGAATCCCGCACTGGGTAATCAACAACTGGCACTTTCGCTGGCGCTACCGACTCACGTTTGGGCAAAGCCTCAACTACCGGTAAACCATTTTGTGCCACATACTCACGCCACGCTTTGGCAAACGGCGTAAACTTTTGATACATCTTGCCTGCCTGAGTCGTTAGCACAGGCGGTACCACAAGACTACCGTGATGCTGCTGCACCTTAATGTGCTGCTCTTCTAATACGGCAGTTACAGCGCGATCACGACGTTGTTCATGAACCGGATATTCCGTATTAAAGTGCAGTTCAGTCAACTCATGGTGCTGTGCAAAGCGTTTTACAGCTTTTGCCGCCATCGACCAAGACTCAATCATTTCAATAGATAATAGAATTCCTTGCTGCGCAGCGTCTTTGGCAAATACCTCTAAGTGCCGGCGTAACAAGTCCCACTTGATTGGCGCCCAATCGTGGTTTTTCATTTGTTGTGGGCATATGAGTAGTAATGCTGGGATTGCCTGTTCGCTACCGTTCACTTTACTTGCTGCACTGACAGCTGGGTTGGCAGTTAATCGAACGTCACCGCGAAACCACACACCGGCATAACTCATAGTGCATACCTCAATTTTAAATCGGCAGGATATGGATTGAGATATCGCTGGCCTTGCAAATAATCATTTGGATACTCGCGCAAGTAATGGCGCAACAAAGTCAGCGGCGCTAATAACGGCTGCACGCCATCGTGATAATCAAGAATGAGTCCGCTGAGTTCAGCTTTCTGATCTTTTGATAAATGCTGTCCGAAATAGCCTTGAATATGCTGCAATACATTGGTGTGGTTCGCCCGCGTTGCTGGCTTACCAAGTGCAGCCATAATCGCTTCGATGTACTGTCTCGCGAACGCTGCATCAATTTCTTGTTGTTCAGCAACGAGTCGTCCTAAGCGCCGGTATTCAGCTTGATTGTGCGCTAATAACAGCAGTTTCAGTTCGGTATGGAAGTTCAGTAAATCTGCCTTGCGCAATGGTTTTGGTAATTGTTGCCATGCATGGTAAACAAAAACTCGCATGACAAAATTTTCCCGCAACGGTGCATCATTTAAACGGCCGTCTTCTTCAAGTGGAAGTGCTGGATGTAATTCGCGCAGACGTTTAACGAAAATGCCTTCAGCTTCCTTGCGCGCATAGCCTGTATCTGGGTCGTAAAGTTTGACGCGCTCCATGCCGCAGCTGGGTGATTTGGCACACAGCACATAACCACTGAGCTGTTGCAAATGTGGCTGTGCCTTATCAGCAAAATTACTTAACCGTTCGGTCACGTCTTCGCCGGTTTTCGGTACTACGGCGCGCACACCATGAGCATGTTGCTCTAAACGAATTGTCGGACGCGGCACCGACATACCAATTCCGACTTCTGGACACAATTTGACGAACTCAACATGACGTTGCAATTCGTTGGCGCAGAAATCTGATCTTTTATGACCACCATCAAATCTAACTTGATCGCCCAGCAAACAAGCACTAATACCTACTTTAATCGCCACCGTGACACTCCTTTTCGGTTGCATTACTGCTCTATAAAAGCGCTAAATTTATAGCGTTTTACTTAGACTGAAGAAAATTACGAAAAATAGCTATAAAAGTTCATTGCAAATTAATCCAAAACAAAATTCCCTGCGTAGTTGCTGTATCTGTTATTTATGAGGTTAGCAACAATGACTGATGCGCACCAAACAATGCCTTTATTTCCGCTTTCGGGGCACGTGTTACCAGGCGGCACAATGCGCCTGCGCATTTTTGAGCCTCGCTACATTCGTATGGTCAAAGAAGCGTGCAACGGACGCGACTGTCGTCCAATTGGTATGTGTATGCTGAACGATGACGGTGACCGTCAAACAAATACCCACATTCATCCGCTTGGTACCGCAGCAACCATCGTCGATTTTGAACAACTACCCGATGGTTTGCTTGGTATTACTGTTGCTGGACATCATCTATTTCGTATTACTGATGTAAAAGTAGATGAAGACGGTTTACGTGTTGGGCGAACCGAACGCGTGCAAGAATGGCCGCAGCAACAACTTGTACCCAATGATAAATTTTTAGCAGAACAGCTGATTGAGATATATAACACCTATCCAGAAATGGCCATTGCCTACGATGACTCGCAACTTCAACACGCGGATTGGGTGTGTTTGCGTTGGTTAGAATTGCTACCCGTATCAGCAAAAACGAAGCAGGAGTTATTGCACGAAGACACCGCAGATGCGGCATTAGACTTTCTTCGTAATTTGGTTATGGAGAGTAACCAGCAAGCGGCTGGTTAAGATTTAATCAGTGCAGTGATCCAAGAAATAATTAATTACGTTTAAATCAGACAATATGTTGAATATCCCGGTGGGTATAAACTACTATGCAGACAGCAACTCATAGACTAACACAACGGAAAACTATGTCTTCTGCGCAGCCGGATAACCCCGAACACGCTGCCGAATTACTCGCGAAAATAGCTGCAGAGCAATCGCGGGCCGCATTTAGTGAATTATTTCGCTACTTCGCCCCACGTCTTCAAGCCTATGCCACGCGCCAATTTGGTAACGAACAAACCGCTATGGATTTGGTTCAAGAAACCATGACAAATGTTTGGCATAAAGCCCATTTGTTTAAGCCCGATCGTGGTTCAGCGGCTACTTGGATATTCACCATCGCACGTAACATTCGCTTTGATTTGTTGCGTAAAAATAAGCATCGCCAAAACGATTTAAGTGCGGATGATTTGTGGCCGGTACTTGCGGAAACAAATGATTCACTTGATGACGATTATGCGTTAGATAACGACTTGTTGATGCAACAACTGGCCGTTTATTGTGAACAGTTACCAAAAGCACAACGTACGGTAATTGAGCTTATTTATATCGAAGGTAAATCGCAGCAAGAAGTCGCTGATGCCTTGGAGATTCCGTTGGGTACCGTCAAGTCACGCACCCGGTTAGCACTACAGAAATTGAAAGAGTTGATACAGCACGATGATTAAATTCCACCCTTCAGAACAGCACTTGGTGCTCTATGCCGCTGGTGAACTCAGCCCCGCCATGTTAATGATGGTTGGAACCCACGTTGACATGTGTCCGAAGTGCCAAGCGCATGTACAAGATATCGAGCAACACATGGCCGCCAAACTATTTGGTGAATCGGAAACAGCAAACATTGTTCATGGTTTTGATGAGCAAGCGATGCTGCAAGCAATCTTTGATTCGCAGCAACCAGCTGTCAATAATACAGCTGCGGCAAACGATAGCCTCTTCTTAGAAGGTCATCGCTTCGCCCTGCCGCCAACGCTGGCTCGTAACTCACACCGCATCGGTGAGTGGAGTCGTTTACCTGGTAAGTTGTGGCGTGCGCCGGTTCGTGTCGGCGGCGAAGAAATGTTGAACTTCATCTATATGGATAAGCACGCATCGCTTCCTGAACACACCCACAAAGGTAACGAAGTTACGATAGTGGTTAATGGCGTGTTTAACGATGAAAACAACGAGTATCGTGACGGTGATTTTATGCTGCTGGATGAACAGCATAAGCATTCACCAGCGACACAAGACCATGACTGTTTAACTATTGCTGCGCTCGAAGGGCCGTTGTATTTCACGACTGGTCTGAGTCGTTTATTGAATCCTTTTAGTAGCTTATTTTTTAAATAAGTTAAACAGCGTTATTAACAAAAAGGCCGCTATAATAGCGGCCTTTTTTAATGTGTCGAACACGTTATTTTTTAGCGTTACTCACGCGTTGTTTCAGCTTCTGACCGGGGCGGAAAGTAACAACCCGTCGCGCAGAAATAGGAATATCTTCACCGGTTTTCGGGTTCCGTCCCGGTCGTTGGTTTTTCGTGCGAAGTTCAAAATTACCGAATCCTGATAATTTCACTTCTTCACCACTTTCCAACGCACGTCTAATTTCCTCAAAGAAGTTTTCGACCAGATCTTTTGCATCGCTTTTGTTTAATCCAAATTTCTCAAACAAATGCTCGGCCATTTCTGCTTTGGTCAGCGCCATAGCTTACTCCCTTAGGGTTGCCCCGAATTCAGATGTTAGCATCTCCACAACCGTCTTCACGGCTGCATTGATTTCATTGTCTTCAAGAGTGCGCTCCGCATGTTGCAATGTCAACGATAACGCTAAACTGCGATGGCCTTCTGCCATTCCAGTCCCTTGATATACATCGAATAAGTTTAGGTCAACTAAATGATTTACGCCAATATTTTCAATTGCCGCAAAAATTTCGCCGGCCGCAATAGAGTCTTTCACCACAATTGCTAAGTCACGACGAATCGATGGATATTTTGAAATCGGCTGAGCTTGAGGAACAGTGCGCTTAGCAATAGCATTTTGTTCAAGTTCGAACACAAATGTACGTCCATTCAAACCGAGTTTCTTCTCAAACTGCGGATGAACTGCGCCTATGTAACCGACTCGCTTATCGCCACGGAAAATAGCTGCCGACTGACCGGGGTGCAACGCAGGATGCTGGTCTGCCACAAAGCGGAACTCGTGAGCCGCGCCGGTCAATGCCAATAATGCTTCAACATCGCCTTTGATATCATAAAAATCAACGGCACGTTCACCGTCGCTCCAATGTTCTGGGTAAGCTTTACCTGCACGAACACCCGCGATCATCGGTTGCTGGACCACGCCATTCTCAGCTGTCTCGTCAGGTAAAAAGCGAAGACCTGTTTCACAGAACGCTAAGCTTTGTTGCTGGCGCTTCTGGTTGTGTGCCACTGCACCAATCAAGCCCGGCCATAAGCTGACACGCATGGAAGACATCTCAACCGAAATCGGAAACGGTAACGTTAATGCAGCTGTTTCATCAAACAACATGGCTTGATGTTTCGGATCGACAAAGCTGTAGGTGATCGCTTCTTGATAACCACGATCAATCAAGGTGCGCTTCATACCAGTTGCAGTCAACTGAGCTTCCTGGCGTGGAATCATCCGCAATTGCGCCGCGGGTGCCGCCGCTTGAATGCGGTGGTAGCCGTAGATACGAGCAACTTCTTCAATTAAGTCTTCTTCAATACTGATATCGAAACGGAACGTCGGTACAGTCACATTCCAGCCAGAGTCAGTGGTGATAACCACAAACCCTAAACGTTGCAGAATTTCAGTGACTTCTTCTGTGGCGATGCTAATACCAAGAACGCGCTCTAAACGCTCAGCACGCAAGGTAACGTGCGCTGCCTCAGGTAAATGCTCAACACTTACAGCCTCAACAATTGGACCAGCTTCACCGCCACAAATTTCCAGTAGCAATGCCGTTGCACGTTCCATGGCGGTACGTTGTAGTTCAGGATCAACACCGCGCTCATAGCGATGGGATGCATCAGTATGCAAACCGAAACGGCGTGCACGCCCAGCAATTGCATCAGGACTGAAGAACGCACTCTCTAGAAATACGTTCGTGGTGTTTTCAGTCACACCGCTGCCCTCGCCGCCGAAAACTCCGGCCATTGCGAGTGGCTTTTGCTCATCAGCAATCACCAATACATCGTTTTGCAGCGTGACTTCATTACCGTCAAGTAACGTCAGCTTTTCTTCTGGTTTCGCCATCCGCACATGCACAGCGCCTTCTAGCTTATCATTATCAAAGGCGTGCATTGGATGACCCAGCTCTAGTAATACGTAGTTGGTGATATCAACCACGGGGTCGATGCTACGAATACCACTGCGACGTAGACGCTCTTGTAACCATAATGGCGAGCTTACACTCACATTAACGTTGCGAATAACTCGGCCAAGATAACGTGGACAAGCGGCTGGAGCATCAAGAACCACAGCGCGGTCTTCGTCATGAACCGCAGGTACTTCTTTGATTTCTGGTTCAGTCACTTCCAAACGATTTAATACGCCGACTTCGCGCGCAATACCACGCAAACCTAAGCAATCAGCACGGTTTGGGGTTAAATCAACGTCTAAAACCACATCATTGAGGTCTAGATATTCGCGATAATCCATGCCAACCGGCGCATCTAACGGCAATTCGATAATACCGTCGTGGTCATCACTCAAGCCCAACTCTGAGCTTGAACAAAGCATACCGTGTGACGGTTGTCCACGTAGTTTGGCTTTCTTAATTTTAAAGTCGCCTGGTAACACGGCACCGACTGTTGCAACAGCAACTTTCAAACCTTGGCGGCAGTTTGGTGCACCACAAACGATGGTTGCTAACTCATCGGTACCAACATTGACCTCGGTCACTTGCAACTTGTCCGCGTCTGGATGCTGCCAGCATTTCACAACTTCACCAACAACCACGCCAGAAAACGCCTCAGCTACTGGCTCAATACCATCTACTTCAAGGCCAGCCATGCTTAACTGTTCAGATAACGCGACGCTGTCTAACGCCGGATTCACCCAGGTACGTAACCACTGTTCACTAAATTTCATCTGCTTACCCGGCTAATTAATTGAATTGTTTCAAGAAACGCACGTCATTTTCGAAAAATGCGCGCAAGTCATTAACGCCATAGCGGAGCATCGTTAAACGCTCAACGCCCATACCGAAGGCAAAACCAGTGTATTTTTCACTATCGATGCCAACGGCCTGTAAGACACTCGGGTGAACCATGCCACACCCTAATACTTCCAACCATTTGCCATCTTTACGGCGCACATCAACCTCTGCTGAAGGCTCAGTAAACGGGAAATACGACGGACGGAATCGTACTTCGAGCTCTTCTTCAAAAAAGTTGACCAAGAAGTCTTCCAAAATGCCCTTTAATTGCGTGAAGCTCACGTCGGTGTCCACCATCAAGCCTTCCACCTGATGGAACATTGGCGTGTGGGTTTGATCGTAATCGTTCCGATATACGCGGCCCGGTGAAATAATTCGAAGTGGTGGCTGTTCATGCTCCATAGTCCGAATCTGTACGCCTGAGGTTTGCGTACGCAACATTGTGGTCGGAGTAAAATAAAACGTATCGTGATCTGCTCGTGCTGGATGATTCGCTGGAATATTCAGTGCATCAAAATTGTGGAAGTCATCTTCAACTTCGGGACCTTCAACGGTACGAAACCCTAAATCACCAAAAAACGCTTCAATACGTTGAATCGTTTTTGTAACTGGGTGGAATCCGCCCACCTGAGCACGACGACCTGGCAAGCTAACATCTATGCGTTCGGCGGCCAATTTCTGCGCAAGCTCAGCTTGTTTCAATTCGTTATTGCGTGCATTGATCAATTCTTGCACACGTTGCTTGGCTTCGTTAATGGCTTGTCCTGCCGCAGGACGCTCTTCAGGGCTTAGCTTACCTAAGCTTTTTAATTGCTCGGTTAATTGCCCTTTTTTGCCCATATATTCTACTCGAACAGCGTCGAGTTCTTGCGGGGTCGTTGCTTGTGCAACGGCTGCTTCAGCGGCAGCAACAATGTCAGATAACGCCATGATCGTCCTCAGTTATGACCCGTGCGGTTTCACGATGATTTTTCAATACGAGATAAAGTGCTCAATGATACCGAAAAAGCACAAAAAAAGGGAGCAGTTACGCCCCCTTTTTCAATTATTCAACCTGCTTACAGAGAGCCTTTCGCTTTCTCTACCAAGGCAGCAAAACCGTTTTGGTCGTGAACTGCGATGTCAGCAAGGATTTTACGATCGATTTCTACAGATGCTTTTTTCAAGCCATTGATAAAGCGGCTGTAAGACAAACCGTTTTGACGCGCTGCAGCGTTGATACGAACAATCCACAATTGACGGAATTGACGTTTCTTCGCACGGCGGTCGCGGTATGCGTACTGACCTGCTTTAATAACTGCTTGCTTCGCTACGCGATAAACGCGTGAACGAGCACCATAATAACCTTTCGCCTGCTTCAGGACTTTCTTGTGACGCGCACGCGCGATCACACCACGTTTTACTCGTGCCATTTGCTATCTCCTTCCCTTACGCGAATGGTAACATACGCTGAACTAAGCCAACATCAGACTCGTGCACCATGCTCTTAGCACGTAGGTGACGCTTCCGCTTTGAGCTCTTTTTGGTCAGGATGTGACGCAAATGAGACTGTTTACATTTAAAGCCGCCTGAAGCGGTTTTCTTAAAGCGCTTAGATGCGCCTTTCTTGGATTTCATTTTCGGCATGAAAATTACTCCGCATTGTTAATTAAAAGTGTAACAGGGTGAGTTTGGTGTTGTTGCCAACAACCGCCCTACTTGTGAACCACAGTTACTTCTTAGCAGGGGCCAGAACCATAATCATCTGGCGACCCTCAGCACGTCTTGGGAACGATTCGCAAGTTGAGATTTCGGCTAGGTCATTCTTAATGCGCTCTAGCAGTTCGACACCCAACTCTTGATGTGCCATTTCCCGGCCACGGAAACGGATAGTGACTTTCGTTTTGTCACCTCCCTCCAGAAAGCGAGTCAGGTTGCGCAGTTTTACCTGATAATCGCCCTCGTCAGTTCCAGGACGGAATTTAACTTCCTTCACCTGAATCTGTTTCTGGTTTTTCTTCTGCTCTTTCGCGTTCTTAGCTTTCTCGTAGAGGAACTTACCATAATCCATCAGACGACAAACCGGTGGCTCCGCATTTGGGCTAATTTCCACCAGATCAACACCAGCCTCTTCGGCTGCAGTAAGAGCTTCTTGAATACCTACGACACCAATCTGTTCACCTTCAACACCAATGAGTCGCACTTCATTGACGCGAATTTCTTCGTTGATCCGATTTTTGTCACCAGCTTTCTGAGTTCTTTTTCCGCCTTTAATGGGTCATTCCTCCAGTCAATTAACTAATTTTGCGGCTGTTTACTTCGTCGCTGAGCTCAGTGATAAATTGCTGTAGCCCTTTAACACCATGGTCTTCACCACGACGAGTACGCACCGCAACCGCCTGGTTTTCGACTTCTTTATCGCCGACAACCAATAAGTATGGAACACGTTTAAGAGTGTGCTCGCGGATTTTAAAGCCTATTTTCTCATTTCTCAAGTCAGCAATGGCTCTAAATCCAAGTTTATTCAATTCTTTTACGGTTTGAATGGCATAATCGCGCTGATTATCGGTAATATTCATCACCACAACCTGCGTTGGTGCCAACCAAGTCGGGAAATATCCCGCATATTCTTCAATGATGATACCCATGAAGCGCTCAAGCGAGCCCAAAATGGCACGGTGGATCATCACCGGTGTATGACGCTCGTTATCTTCGCCCACATAAGTGGCACCTAAACGGCCCGGTAACGCGAAATCGAGCTGTACCGTACCGCACTGCCATGCACGACCTAAACAGTCATGCAAGGTAAATTCAATTTTCGGACCATAAAATGCGCCCTCACCCGGCAGATACTCAAATTCAATGCCGTTACTCTTAAGGGCATCGGCTAACGCTTGCTCTGCGTGATCCCAAGTCGCGTCATCACCTAAACGCTTCTCTGGGCGAGTCGATAGCTTCACCACGATGTTATCGAAACCGAATGTTTTGTAGGTTTCGTACACCATCTTGATACAACCACTGACTTCTTCTTGCACCTGTGCATCCGTACAGAAGATATGCGCATCGTCTTGGGTAAAGCCGCGTACACGCATCAATCCATGTAACGCACCAGATGGTTCATTACGGTGACACGAACCAAATTCGGCCATACGCAATGGCAAATCACGATACGATTTCAATCCTTGATTGAAAATCTGCACATGACCTGGGCAGTTCATCGGTTTAATCGCATACTCTCGGTTTTCCGATGCGGTGGTAAACATAAGGTCTGAGAATTTCTCCCAGTGACCCGAACGTTCCCACAACACGCGATCCATCATTAATGGACCTTTTACTTCCTGATACTGATACTCACGTAACTTTTCACGAATAAAACGCTCAAGCTCTAAGAACACAGTCCAACCATTGTTGTGCCAGAACACCATGCCTGGTGCTTCTTCTTGCCAATGGAATAAGTCTTGGGTTTTACCAATTTTTCGGTGGTCGCGTTTTTCTGCTTCTTCCAGCCGTTGCAAATACGCTTTCAGTTGCTTCTTATCAGCCCATGCGGTGCCATAAATGCGCTGCAACATTTTATTGTCAGACTTACCACGCCAATAAGCACCAGCCACTTTCATAATTTTGAAATGTTGGCAGAAACGCATGTTGGGTACGTGTGGCCCACGGCACATATCCACGTATTCTTCGTGATGATACAAACCCGGACGATCGTCACGGCTAATATCATCGTCTAGAATCTCGATCTTGTAAGGTTCGTGACGACCAACAAAAGTTTCCCGAGCTTCAGCCCAGCTCACTTTCTTCTTCACCACGTCGTATTCAGTTTTTGCCAGTTCAAGCATACGCTTTTCAAGCGCTTGCAAATCGTCTGCAGTTAACGTGTGCTCCATATCAACGTCATAGTAAAAACCGTTATCGATAACCGGACCAATCGCCATTTTTACATCAGGGAACATTTGCTTTAACGCATGGCCAAGCAAGTGCGCACAACTATGGCGAATAATATGCAGACCATCATCATCTTTCGGCGTGATGATCTGAACGGTTGCGTCATCGGTAATGAGGTCACAAGCATCGGCTAATTCGCCGTTAATGCGCCCAGCCACGGTCGCTTTGGCTAAACCAGGACCGATATCTTGAGCTACGTCGAGAATAGAAACAGGCTTGTCGAATGAACGTTTACTTCCGTCGGGGAGCGTTACTACAGGCATTATTTTCTGTCCTTTCTTACAGTGGTGGCACCTACCAAGTGTCACTTGTTATTTTTAAAGGCCACACTATAGCGTATGATGCCCGCCATGGAAACCCTAACCGCCACAATCATTGGTCCTCTGGCCGCATTAACCGCTGCGCTTTTTTGGGCGTTAGCAACTCTTTTATATAGCCAAGCGGGTAGTTATTTGTCTGCCGCCCAGCTTAATTTGGTGAAAGGCATCGTCGCTTGCCCATTATTGGTACTCGCTGGTTGGTTTACTGGTCAGTTATTGGCGATTGAGGGAAATCTCGCAACCTACCTATTGCTCGCCAGTGGCGTTATCGGGATAACTCTGGGTGATACCCTATACTTCGCTGCTTTACGCCGTTTAGGCCCGTGGCACACCATGCTACTTGAATACCTAGCACCACCGTTTGCGGCATTACTAGCGTGGATGCTGTTGGCACAAGGCATGCGCTGGTTTGAAGTGATGGCTGCGCTAGTGATTATTGGCGGAATTTTCGTGGTCATCAGTGAAAAACCGAAAAGTGCCGAGCGCGTGCAAATTAACCTCAGCGGCATCGCAGCCGGTATTGGTGCTGCGCTTTGTCAAGCTTTAGGCCTTGTGATGTCATTTCACGCACTGCAAGAGTTCGAAATGAGCCCTCTCAATGCCGCGCTGCTGCGTTTACTTGCGGGCACTTTCGCACTGACCATAGCCTTGCTGCTTTTAAAACCGAGTTTGATTCAGTCCACCCGTTCGGCGCTGCGCCATACATCTATTCCGTGGCTGCTGGTAGCCATTGTCATGGGTACCTTTTTGGCCATTTGGCTGCAGCAAACCGCAATTGCCTATATCAACCCCGGGCTTGCGCAAACCTTGCTTGCTACCGCCCCGTTATGGCTGATCCCCATTCAGTGGTTGCGTGGCCAACCATTATCCGCACGAAGCATTGTCGGTGCACTCATTGCCGTCAGTGGTATCGCACTGTTATTTGGAATTCAATAAGTTAGGTTTTTAGTACGCACAATTGCGTTAATTTCGGGTGAACTTTCAAGCAAATCTTTCATTCTAAGCCATACTGAAAGGTAGTTATTGAATAGCACTTGGAGGTAAACATGAACGCCGACAAACTTTATGACGCCGGCCTACGCTGCCCCTACTGCGGGCACCACGTTCACGTCAGTATTGACGCCTCAGCAGGCGATCAAGATTACCAAGATGAATGCCGCGCCTGCGGCGCCGACATTCATTTACTGGTCAAACTCGATGAGGTTAACGATAAGATTTTTGTTCGCGTTGCGAGTGACGACGAGAATTTTTATTAGTTGGCTGAGTAATTGCGTTGCGCCAACACCCGTTCAACCGTTTCGACAATGGTCATGGTTTGCTGATCGAATTCTAGATTAACGCGGTTAGCCTGTTCCAAATTCGTTAAACGCAAGGTTTCTGGAATTAAATGTAAGCTAAAACGGTTACTTTCGACCTGCCCAATCGTCAAACTGGCACCGTTAACGCTAATAAAGCCTTTGGCAAGCACATACGGTTTAAACTGTTCAGGAAACTCAATCCACAAAGCCAAATTATCAGAGCTTTGCTCTCGCTTTACCACGCTACCGGTACAGTGAATATGACCCGAAACGTAATGCCCGCCCATTTCGTCGCCCACTTTCAGTGAACGTTCAAAATTGACGGTATCACCAACAGTTAATCCACCTAGGTTGGTTAGCCGTAGGGTTTCATCAATAATATCGAAATTTACTGAGGTTTCAGTAAATGCGACGACCGTTAAGCAACAACCATTAATCGCGATACTCGCGCCAAGCGCTACGTTGTGCAAATGCTCAGGTGAAACTTCAACGATCAACTGCCGAAAGTTGTCACGATCGTGCAACTGGGCAACGGTCGCTTGAGTTTGTACAATTCCAGTGAACATGATGTCTCTTAAAAGGCTGAGGAATGGCACAGATTGTAACGCTAAAACAATTGATTGGCTACGCTATAGCAATGGCTATTGCGACAGTGGTTACCTTTGCGTTGCCGGCTTGCAGTCCAGCGCCAACCGGTCTGACACAATTACATGACTACCAACAGCGTATCGCCAACACCTTGTCACGAGAGCCGATAGCCTATACGCCAAAGTTCCCTCCACAAATTCCAGCATCTCGCGACTTGCGTTTGAGCATTCCACGATTGCAAATATCCTTACTCGACTCGATACGTCTCGACGCTTGCCCTGCCGGAGCCCTGATTGCCGAACGTAACAGTGCACTAGGACGCCTGCGTGAGGGTGTACTGCGCTACTATCACGACCGCCAGTTATTGATGGCACTAAAAGACTGCGCAAGCCAGCTTGAACACATTGAACCAGAGCTATCCGAACGAGTTCGCGAGCAGGCAAATGCAAAACAAGCCGTCATGCCGCTGTTAAGAATGCAAGCGATTATCGCCGATGATAGTATTCGCGCATCGCTACGCCCTGCTGATCGCGCGTTACCGGTTGTGGACGGCGCACAACTCGCTCCGGTACTGCAAGCGTTCAATGTGGTTCTTACTGCAATCAACAACAACGCTGAGCTACCCTCGCAGAAGCAACTTGAACAAGCACTCGAAATCGTCGATAAAAGTCCATATATCGGTCAATTGTGGCGCAGTTTAAATGATCATCGTTTTTATTTATTGCAGTTACAGCCATTGGTCAGCATGCTGAGTGCCGATGCGGGTTGTTTAAGCAAAGGGGTGCCTGAGCGTGCCCGTATTTTAAGACAGATATTTATTGCTCGTTTTAGCGGTCCAGTGCAGCAACACATTAGTGGCTTAACGCGACAGGCTCAACAAATTGAAGCATTTATTCCGTCTTTACGCGCAACACCAGAGATAATTGTCGAGCAGCCAAACTTAAAAGCTTGGAACGATTACTTGCGACATATTGCCGCGCTAGATGATCAACTGATTGCAGAAACACGTAACCACGTTGAGTATTGGCAGCAATTTTTTGCCGATTGTGAATTTTCTCCGGGAGCTTAAATGCTCTTACCAGAGTTGGCTAACTCAACAAAAAATGATACTTTTTTGATAATTATTCTCATTAAAGATGTAAAAAACTCTCGCTTGTAAGGAGCACGCATGAAACTTCTACCAATCGCTAGCGCTGTCGCGCTGTCTCTGGCTGTTTTGACCTCGCCAGTAATCGCGCATGACCATGGTAAAAAAGACCATAAACACGATGAGCAAGAGCGACCAGATCATTACAAAGGCAAACCATCTGAAAACTTAACTCAAGCTTTAAACAATCTACGTGAATACAATAAGTTACTAAATACTGAATTAAGTGGTGAATTAACCCCACAAAAAATGGCAGAAATTCATCAGCTTACATACACGCTTGAGCGTGCGCTTGAGCGATTAGATGACGAAATCGATGAAATGAAAGATGTACTGGAAGAAGTACATCTCGGTTCGGAACGCATGGAACTTGACCGTGTGAAGAAAAACGGGGCGAGATACCTCGAATCTTCTAACAAACTTGTTGAAGCTGGCCGAGCGTATAAATAATGAGTTTTGCGAGTACCGATAGTTATATTGTCGCCGATGATCTTGGCCTAGCAGTCAACGCAGCCGTAACCCTTGAAAAGCCTTTATTACTAAAGGGCGAGCCCGGTACAGGTAAAACCCGGTTAGCGGAAGAACTTGCCGCTAGCTTAGGCGTGCCGCTGATTCGTTGGCAAATCAAGTCGACGACTAAAGCACAACAAGGTCTTTACGAGTATGACGCGGTGTCACGCTTGCGTGACAGTCAGCTTGGTAGTGACAAAGTGCATGATATTGCCAACTACATCAAACCTGGCAAATTGTGGCAAGCTTTCACTGCACCTGAGCGCCCCGTTCTGCTCATTGATGAGATAGATAAGGCTGACATCGAATTTCCAAATGATTTGCTCCACGAGCTTGATCAGATGGAATTTCACGTTTACGAAACCGGCGAGCAAGTGCGCGCCGAACATCGTCCGATTGTTATCATTACTTCGAATAATGAGAAAGAATTGCCTGACGCGTTTCTACGCCGCTGTTTCTTTCATTACATCAAATTCCCAGATGCGCATATCTTGGCGAAAATTGTCCAAGTACACTACCCTGATATTCGTAAAGACTTACTCAGTTCAGCCCTCGAGGTATTCTTTGATTTACGGCAAGTACCGAGTTTGAAAAAGAAACCATCAACATCAGAATTAATTGATTGGTTGAAGCTATTATTGGCTGAAGATATTAAGCCTGCGGAGCTTACTAAGAGCAATGGTCTTATGCCTATGTTTGGCGCCCTATTGAAAAACGAACAAGACGTGCAACTAGTTGAAAAATTAGCGTTTATGGCACGTCGTCAATCGTCTTAACTGCATGCTTATTGAGTTTTTCCTTTGCCTGCGCAAGCACGGCCTCAAAACCAGCCTCACCGAGCTGTTAGATTTGCTCGGTGCGCTGGAGCGCGGCGTGGTATTTGGCAATGTTGATGACTTCTATACCCTCGCCCGCTTGGTGTTGGTGAAAGACGAAAGCCAATATGACCGTTTTGACCGTGCGTTTGCCGAGTACTTCGAAGGCGTTGAACAAGTAGACCTCGCGTCAGCAATTCCTGCGGATTGGCTTGAACGCAGCTTGCAACGGCAGCTCAGCGACGAAGATAAAGCCAAACTGCAATCACTTGGCGGCCTTGATGAGTTGCTAAAGACTTTTCGCGAGCGCTTAGCAGAACAACAAAAGCGTCACGCTGGCGGCAACAAGTGGATTGGTACCGGCGGCACCTCACCGTTTGGCGCTTATGGTTACCACCCCGAAGGAATTCGAATTGGCCAAGACGGCAGCAACGCACGACGTGCAGCAAAGGTTTGGGATAAACGCGAGTTTCGTGATCTTGATGGCGACGCAGAGCTTGCCAACCGTAACCTGCAACTGGCACTGCGTAAATTGCGCAAATTTGCGCGCACCGGCGCCGCTGACGAACTCGATTTAAACGCGACTATTCGTGCCACCTCGCAAAAAGGCGGTCTGCTTGACCTACAATGGCAGCCAGAGCGGCATAACGCCGTGAAAGTCTTGCTGCTATTTGATGTTGGCGGCTCAATGGATGACTATATTTACGAGTGCGAACAGCTATTTTCTGCTGCTCGCAACGAATTTAAGCACCTTGAGTTTTTCTATTTTCACAATTGCGTATACGAGCATGTCTGGAAGGACAACAATCGGCGCTATGACGAGAAATTGCCGCTATTAGAGCTGATTAATCGCTATGGGCGTGATTACAAACTGATATTTGTTGGCGATGCCACTATGGGACCGTATGAAATAGCCTACCCTGGCGGCAGCGTCGAGCACTGGAATGAAGAGTCAGGTGCGGTGTGGATGCAACGTCTATTAAATCATTTCACCGATGCGGTGTGGTTAAATCCGCAGCCAACCAGCCACTGGCGTTATTATCAATCGATTGATCTCATACAGCAGTTGATGAGCCAACGCATGTACCCGCTGACTCTAGACGGCATTAGCGCTGCCATTACGACGCTGTTGAAAAAATCTGTCGCAGCTGCGGCGCCTTCACCATCAAGCTCTTAAGCGAATACTGGCTTAGATAGTCATAAAACAACTCTTTCCCACGTGCGACAATGCCTTTCAGCTCGCACGCTGGTAGCGCCACGCAGTATGGATTTTCACACTCAATCCACTTTTCATCACCCTCGAGTTGGCGAATCACAAACGCCAGCGAGATATCCTCCGGCTTCTTCGCCAATAAAAACCCACCGTTTTTGCCACGGCGTGTTTCTATCAACTCCAATCGTCCCAAATGATGCACTACTTTATTGACATGATTGGCTGACAGACTAAAGGTTTCGCAAATTTCACGAATTGTGGCCAGCTTCGGTTCAGTGCAGTTTTTATCTGCTTCAAAGCTCGCCAAATACATCAAAATGCGCAAGCCATAGTCTGTATATTTTTTTAGCTGCATAGATTGTCCAAAAAGGTACATTTTCGAGGCATTATAGTATAGCAAACCTTGATCTCCATCAAACATGCATTCATAATACATTTTATATAAACATGCATTGGAGATGTATTTTATGAGTCAGCAAAATTCCGGTCATAAATTACTCAAGGGCGCTAACTTAGCTATGGTGATTTTCTTAGTCTTATTCTTAGTTGTCGCCTATTTAGCATGGGGGTTAGAGGCAGAATTTCCATTGATGGTGATTGCCGTACTGCACTTCTTACAAATACTGCTGGCAGGTTTATTCAAACTGTCTTACGTGGTGCGATTAATAGCGCAGCACCATTTAGGACAACCGCTGCGCTAACCGTTGTTCTAGTAGCCTTCCATTGTGGCGAGACCAATGCCGCCCACTAATGCAACTAAGGTGAACATAATTAAAGCGACCACCATCCATATCAACATTGCGCGAGCCCAATTACGTTTGCTTAGCGGTGTTGAATGACTGAATGCCCAAACGATCAACAAAATTAGCCCAACAAGTGGTATTCCCGCTAAAAAAATAGAAAGAAACCAATTGCCAGTACTTGTGTGTTCGTTATTGATATACGGTGCCGTTGCAGTGTTAGCAGATGACATGTTGGATTGTTCCATGGATTTATCCTTGTTTTTTTATTATGTTTTTTGTGCGATGTCGCAATTTTCATTGCGAACTTAAGCATAAGTGACCTAGTTAAATTTGCAAATAAGTCAATATTGGACAATTGGTTTGACCAAACGCAAAGAATTTTTTCGTTAGGTTTATATACTGACACTCACATTCATTTCAGTTGTGGAGGTGATCATGGCGGCCGCTTTAACCTGTCATCATGATATTCTCGCTGCGCTTCATGCGCCTGAGCAATTTAGTAATCAAGTTTCCTCACATTTAAACGTGCCGAATGGCATGGACGGTGACGAACATCAAGCCTATCGAGCGCTCATTGAGCCATTCTTCAGCGACGTTGTACTCACACAGTTTCAACCTAAATTACAGGTCGTGATTGACAAACTGCTAGACAATCTCGATGCCCTTGAGGATGTGGAAGTTATGGCAACGCTTGCTCATCCATTTGCATTACGTGCCCAGTGTGCGTTTATGGGGTGGCCCGTCGCGCTAGAGCAACGGTTAATTGACTGGATGGCTGCACAGAACTCAGCAACGTTGGCGCAAGACCGCCCTGCTCTACGAGCCTTAGCTGAAGACTTTAGCGATATTGTCATTGCGCAATTCGACCATGCTCGGCGTGGTGAGGGTGACCTCGACTCGGTTACAGCTCAGTTAACACAATTGAGTTTGCGTGGTGAGCCTTTACCTGATGAATACTTAGTTAGTATTGTGCGCAATTGGACCGTTGGCGAGCTTGGCACTATTGCAGCAGCCGTTGGCTCCATTGTTGGTTTTCTGGCGCAGAATCCTGTCGTGCAAAAACAATTGCGCGAGGCACCGATGCATATTGATCACGCCATTGATGAAATACTTCGTATTGATGCGCCGTTATTGACCAATCGCCGCCGGACTACTTGTCCCATGCAGCTGGGCAATGAGTCTTATGATGTTGAGACAATAGTAACCATCGATTGGCGTGCCGCCAACACCGATTCTGCGGTCTTTGCCGAACCGCAGCAATTTAAATGGGATCGCGATCCACATTTGAATTTACTCTACGGCGCCGGAGTCCATGTTTGTCCCGGTAGACCACTCGCCCAACTTGAACTTGGGTTACTCACACGCTGTTTGCTGAATAAGTTCAGTACAATTCAACTCGGTGATAACGCTTTCGAACGTGCGTTACCGCCCCGAGGTGGCTATCAAACGATTTGGGCAAAATTTAATCATTGATCTAAAAACTGAATCATGATTCACTTCTTGGTATGTTGTTCTAAATACCAAGAAGCCTATGGCCTATCGAGAAACATTGCGAGTGCGAGAACGCAAGCTAGCCACTCGCAAAAACATTTTAACCAATGCACTGATTTTGCTTAACGAAGTCGGTTTTGCTGGTTTGCAAATGGCGACCCTTGCCCAACGTTCTACCATAGCGACCGGAACACTGTATCGCTATTTCCCATCCAAAGAAGATTTGTGTACAGCCGTTTTTGAACACGCAACTGAAATAGAAGTCGCGCAAGTGCAGCAACACCTAGAAACAGCCGAACTCAGTGCTGCTGAACGTATTGCCGCCGCTTTAACGGCGTTTGCTAAACGTGCTTTACGCGCCCCAATTACCGCATGGGCGTTGATTGCAGAGCCCGTAGAACCAGCCGTTGTTGCGGCTCGCTTACGCTACCGCGAACGGTATGCTGGTTTGTTCGCACAAGCCATTGAGCAAGGCATTCGTGAAAATACGTTGCCGCCACAAGACAGTGCGCTAAGTAGTCGCGCATTAGTTGGAGCGATTGCCGAAGCATTAGTTGGACCGCTTGCCCACAAAACCGAATTTGACCCAAACCAAGCAATTACCGATAGCGTGCGCTTTTGTTTACAAGCGATTACTGCGAAAAATTACCCTCATGTATAACCAGGGACAACCATGATGAATACCACCGACCGTTTTCTTTCTCAAACTCATACCGTTGAAAATCAACCACCAGCCCTTGAGGACTACAATCTTTTTGCTGAAGATCAAGCCTTACAGGAAGCGGTCAAGCGTGAAGGCGCTGCTTGGTCTGAACAAAACTTGCTGCGTTTCGGTGCGGAGTGTGGATTGCCCGAGCGCATTGCCTTAGGTTTTGCCGCAAATGCCAATAAACCCCAGTTACTGACACACGACCGTTTTGGCCATCGAATCGATCAAATTGACTTCCATCCGAGTTACCACCAACTGATGGATATCGCAATTAGCGAAGGTCTGCACGCCAGCCCATGGGCCAATCCAAAGCCCGGAGCGCACGTAGCCCGCGCCGCAAAATATTATTTGCATACACAAGTTGAAGCCGCACATGGATGTCCGATAACAATGACCTTTGCTGCCATACCTGCCCTGCACCACCAACCCGACCTACTGGCAAAATTCGGGCCCAAAATTATGGCGCCAGAATATGACGGACGTAATGTTCCAGACACCATGAAACATGGCATGACAATTGGTATGGCAATGACCGAAAAGCAAGGCGGATCAGACGTCAGAACCAACACCACCAAAGCCTATGCAATTGGCGCAGAAGGCCCGGGGAAAGCCTATGAATTAGTTGGCCATAAATGGTTTATATCTGCGCCCATGTGCGATGCGTTTTTGGTGCTTGCGCAAACTGAGAAAGGCCTATCTTGTTTTCTATTGCCGCGCTGGCGACCAGACGGTACTAAGAATGCACTGCATATTCAGCAACTGAAGAACAAAATGGGGAACGTCGCGAACGCCTCGAGTGAATGCGAATTACGCGGTGCCCTCGCTTGGATGGTTGGTGAGGAAGGCCGCGGCGTGCGTACCATCATCGAGATGGTTGCCATGACCCGCTACGATTGCATGATAGGCTCATCATCTGGTATGCGCCAAGCGACCGTTCAAGCAATTCATCACGCGCAACATCGCAGCGCTTTTGGCGCCACGCTCGTTGATCAGCCGTTGATGCAAAATGTTTTGGCTGACCTAGCATTGGAAAGCGAGGCTGCCATGACGTTAACCCTACGTATGGCTCGGGCAATGGACCAACAAGACAACGAACACGAACGCTTGTTAGCGCGAATTGCGACACCCATCGGCAAATATTGGATCTGCAAACGGACACCCAATCATGCCTATGAAGCGATGGAAGTTATTGGTGGTATGGGCGTTATGGAAAATACGATCATGCCACGGCTATTTCGCGAATCACCGGTTAATGCGATTTGGGAAGGTAGCGGTAACGTTCAATGTCTTGATATCTTGCGCGCAATTCAGAAAGAACCGGAAGTACTCGAAGCCTATTTCAATGAGCTTCAACGCGCTGTTGGCACTGACAAACGCTTCGATTTCTTTGTCTCTAAATTAAAAGCGGACTTTAGCTCCACGCCAAAAGAACAGTGGCAATATCAAGCCCGATATTTTGCTGATCATATGGCACTAGCGTTGCAAGGCGCGCTATTACTCCAGCATGCACCGGCATATATCGCCGATGCTTTCTGCGCCTCTCGCTTAAGCCCACGCACGAGCGCCAACTACGGCTGCCTGCCAACTGCTCTCGACGTACGGGCGATCATCCAGCGAGCGCTATAGACACAAAGCGTCGTGAGTATTTTAGTCTAAAGAACAACAAGGAACAAAAAATGATTATTCCAGCATACGTTGCTCGCAATGCGCGCAAATATCCAAGCCAAGAGGCTGTCATTGACGGCAACTTGCGCGTCTCTTGGCAACAGCTCGACCAACACGTCAATCTATTTGCCGGAATTCTCGCACAACAGCATGATATAAAAGCTGGCGACCGAGTCTGCCTTGTGCTCCCAAACAATTATGCATTTATCGTTGCGCATTTCGCGATTCAACGCCTCGGCGCTATCGTCGCACCGATTAACGTCAAACTCACCGCCAGCGAACTGGCTTATATTTTTGAAGACGCCGAAGCCAAACTGGTGATTACCTGTGACATGACGAGTAGCCAAGCGCTAAAAGCCTGTGCGGAAATCAAACTGACGTATTTAGTGGTGAACGATATGCCGGTTTTTACCGACGCCAATCGTCATGTGTCAGAATTCGAGAGGTTGCCCGAACAGGCTATCTATGAACCAGCGACCCTACTGTATACGTCCGGCACCACCGGCCGTCCGAAAGGCGTGCTATTTGATCATAAAGCCCTACTGTTCGTTGGCATGATGTTTGCCACCGAAATGCATTATGGTCCGCAAAGTCGTTTATTATCGCTGATGCCATTTACGCACTCAGCACCTTTGAATTTATCCCTCATTGGCGGCACTTTGGTCGGTAGCACACACGTTATTGCGCCAACCTTTACACCCGACTTACTCCTTAACCTTGTGCAAAAAGAACAAACCACGCATTTCTTTGGCGCACCAGTTGCCTACTTGCTTACCGCACAGCACCCTAATATCGCACAAGCTGACTTCAGTAGCATGACTCATTGGATATATGGTGGCGGTCCACTCGCCGGCGACCACGCTCGCCGCGTTCAACAAGCTTTCAGGAGCGACCAGTTTTATTGCGTATACGGCCTGACCGAAGCCGGGCCAACCGGTAGCTTATTATTACCCGAAGAGCACGCTACAAAAGCGGGATCAGTCGGTCAACGTGCGGCCGCATTCACTGAGATCCGCGTGGTAAACATTGATGGCAAACTCGCCGAAGTGAATGAACCGGGCGAAATTCACATTGGCGGTGAAGGTGTGATGCGCGAATACTGGCGTAATCCAAAAGCAACCGCTGAAATTTTTACCGAAGATGGTTGGATCCGCACCGGCGATATTGGCGTGCGCGACGCCGATGGCTTTTATTGGGTGAAAGACCGCATTAAAGATTTGATTATTAGTGGTGGTGTAAACGTCTACCCGCGCGAAGTTGAAGATGCTTTAGCGAGCCACCCAGCCGTGCTTGAAGCTGCGGTTATTGGTGTGCCTCATGAGGAATGGGGTGAGACTGTTAAGGCCTGTGTGGTATTGCGCGAACCGATAGAAGAAAGCGAACTACGTGGTCATGTAGCTGAACGCCTAGCTGATTACAAACGCCCGCGCGTCTATGCTTTCATGGACGAGCTTCCGCACAATGCTAATGGTAAAGTTCTTAAACACCAATTACGGTAGTTATCGTGATACTGAGTGGAACTTGGTTGAAAGTTATGCAATTGAACCACGGCGGTGCAAAAACCACTTGCACCGCCGTTAGGGAATGACTAATATAGCGCCCGTTCATGTTCATGAGCGTCAGCAATACAATGTGCGTCCGTAGCTCAGTTGGTTAGAGCACTACCTTGACATGGTAGGGGTCGGTAGTTCGAGTCTACTCGGACGCACCATCTTTCTAAAGTTCCAAACCCTTTGAATTTATTGACTTGCAGCCGTATTAGTTGGCTTGATGCTTTGTGCGTTTTTGTGACCATTTTGGAGCTTGTGACCAAATGGTGACCAAACGGTGACCATGGTCGATTTTTAATATAAAAGCATTAAGTGTAGAACCTGAGTTCTGAAACACATCGTTTAGATGGTAACAAGTGAATAATTATTCAAAGCTACCTAGTTTGAATGATTTACTTATTCTTTTGAATCAGATCTTGAGCTCTCTGAGTCATCACGGGCTTGATTGTCTTCGGAGTCATTGTTCTGTCGAGCCTTTGCATTACGCAACATCCCGTTGCCGGCCTTATTTATTTCTGCCGCAAATTTTTGTGCTTGACCGACCAAGCCACTTTGAGATTCGCGAAATGCCCTCATTGAAGGGTTACTCTCTAAACTAGCCATCTGTGCCGCTGTCTTTAAAATATCACTGTTCCAATATTTTTGAGCCTCTAGCATGCTTTGAAAACTAGGGTTAGCCTCGAGGGCTGCTAACTGGTTAGCGACAGAACCAGCTATTCCCGTACCATATAATTGGAAGTAATCTCGCAGTCTATCGGAAAGAATAAGTTGCTGCTCTTCTAAATTAATTTCATCTATTTCTTCACGTGAAAGCTCGATATCTAGATCAATACCGTTAACCTCAGCAAAATCTCGAATACCACCTAATGTTTCATCAAATACGAAAATCTGCGGCGAATTTGGTAACGCTTTGATTTCTTGCATTAGAAAAGCATTTAGAAACAAGGATTTTTCATGTTTTGTAGCAAAATCACTATCACTGGTTATCAGCCATAGTTTGGTTTTGCCACGCAATAGCACCTGTGGCAGAACGGAAAACCTGGGCACGCGAGTTGCAGGTGCAGTATAACGCGAGCGTTGTAAAGTGCTGTGATGTAGTTGGCATTAGCCGTACCGCTTACTATTACGAGCCAAAATTGACCGATGATGACGAAATCATTGATGCCTTGAATGCTTTAATCGACAAGCACCATCGGTGGGGGGTTCCCGAAGTGCTTTCAACGCCTTCGAAAGCTAGGCCATCGATGGAACCACAAGCGTGTTTATCGCGTTTATACTGAGCTAAAACTGAACCTGCGACGCAAAGGCAAAAAGCGATTACCCAACCGCAACCCAGAGCCATTGGCTGCACCGAATGCATTGGGTAAGTCCTGGTCAATGGACTTTATGAGTGACAGCTTGCACAACAAAGTCAGGTTTCGCACATTTAATGTCATTGATGACTTTAATCGCGAAGTTTTAGGTATCGATATTGCGACCAGCATGCCGTCGTTGCGCGTCATACGCTATCTTGACCAACTTGCTGAGTGGCATGGTTACCCTGAGAAAATTCGGGTTGATAATGGCAGCGAATTTACCTCGGAAGTGTTTGTAAATTGGGCAAAAGCACATGACATTATGATTGATTACATTAAACCTGGTTGCCCATATCAAAACGCCTACATTGAACGATTTAACCGAACTTATCGTGATGATGTACTCGATTGCTACATCTTCAACAACCTGAACGAAGTGAAGCAAATAACCGAAGATTGGATTGAGCTATACAACAACGAACGACCGCACGATTCACTCAATGACATGACGCCATTTGAGTACCGAAATGCGGCATAAATACTCTACGAGATGACTGTGTTAGAAATGGGGTATTTACATTTCTTCCACTATCCTCACACTCATTGTCATCCCGGTATTCTATACGCTGGTGAAACAGCATCGATTAAGGCCTCGTTAATCAACGGATGGTGGATGAGGGGGCACAAGCTGCTGAAACATCTGTTCTTCAGCAGCTTGTGTTATCAGAGCATCATTCCGTGGGTTATCGCCCCATTCAATCGCGTGAGCCACGAAGCCGGAGAGCGTTGAAAACCACCGATGCCGAGCTGAGACTCATTGCGAGTGCGGCGAACATGGGTGAGAGCAGAATACCCGTGAGGGGATACAACACACCGGCTGCGATCGGGACGCCAAGCGCATTGTAGATAAACGCGAAACCCAGATTTTGCTTCATATTAGCGACGGTACTATCGGAAAGGTGCCGTGCGGTGGAGATTCCACGCAAGTCGCCTTTGACCAGGGTTACCTGAGCGCTGTTCATGGCAACGTCTGTACCCGTCCCCATGGCGATACCTACGTTAGCCTTTGCGAGAGCCGGGGCATCGTTAATCCCGTCCCCAGCCATAGCTACAATACAACCTTCAGCTTGAAGCTGTGTGACGAGGTCAAGCTTGTCAGCAGGTTTGACTTCGCCGTGCACTTCGTCGATTCCCAATTCCTTGGCAACAGCGTTAGCCGTTGCAATACCATCGCCGGTTGCCATGATGATACGAATCCCCGCTTGCTGGAGATCTCGCACTGCTTCCAGCGTGCTCTGTTTGATCGGGTCGGAGACAGCCAACAGGCCTGCAAGTTGGCCATCCGAGGCGAGATACATGACACTCGCACCTTTTTCGCGCAATGAGTCGGCGATGTTTGTCAGGTGGGTAACATCAATCCCGTCTTGCTGCATCAGAGCTGTATTGCCCAGGACCAGCGACTTACTATCGACTTGGCCACGAACGCCGATGCCGCTACCTGATTCAAAATCGTCGACTGCACTGAGTGTGAGGCCGCGCTCGCGCGCCGCGTTCACAATAGCGTCGGCAAGTGGATGTTCACTGCCTTGATCGAGGCTCGCTGCAAGACGTAGTACTTCATCGGCAGTTATGTCACCTGCCGGAATTGCTTGTTCAAAAGCCGGACGTCCTTCAGTCAATGTGCCGGTTTTATCAACAATCAGAGTATCGACTTTGCGGAAGTTCTCAATCGCGGCGGCATCGCGAAACAGCACGCCTTGCGTAGCGGCTTTGCCGGTTGCCACCATGATGGACATGGGTGTGGCCAGCCCCAACGCACACGGGCAAGCGATAATCAGCACCGCAACAGCATTTATCAAACCGTACACCCAGCTCGGTTGCGGACCGAAGAATCCCCAAACGAACAGAGTTGTTATGGCGATGACCACTACAGCCATAACGAAGTAACCGGCAACCAAGTCAGCCATGCGCTGCATGGGAGCGCGCGAACGCTGCGCCTGCGCTACGAGCTGCACAATCTGAGAGAGCACTGTGGCAGAACCCACTTTCTCTGCCCGAATCACAAGAGCGCCTGAAGTATTCATCGTCGCGCCAATCACCTTGTCTCCGGGCCGCTTGCTTACGGGGAGTGGCTCTCCGGTCAACATCGACTCATCCAATGAGCTATTACCTTCCTCTACCGTGCCGTCAACCGGGACTTTTTCACCAGGGCGAACGCGCAAGCGATCACCTTCATGTACGTGATTCAAAGGCACATCTTCCTCAGTGCCATCCTTGTTGATCCGCCGTGCTGTCTTAGGCGCCAGACCGAGCAAGGACTTGATGGCAGCTGATGTTTTCGAGCGTGCCCTCAACTCAAGCATCTGACCCAACAATGTCAGCGAAATAATGACAACTGCTGCTTCAAAATAGACTGAAACGCGGCCCATCGACATGAAAGTTTCAGGGAATATGCCCGGTGCTATCGTCGCGATAGTGCTATAGATAAACGCCGCTCCAGTACCAAGGCCTATCAGCGTCCACATGTTCGGGCTGCGGTTCACTACTGATTGCCAGCCCCGTACAAAAAATGGCTGCCCTGCCCACAACACTACCGGTATTGAAAGAACGAGTTCGATCCATGTTTGCACGCTCATGCTGAACCAGCCAAGCTGCGGGCCGAACATAGCAAGTATTGTCACGATGACAGTAAACGGCAGCGTCCACCAGAACCTGCGTGAAAAATCTTTCAACTCTGGATTGTTATCATCATCCAGACTGGGCATCAATGGCTCAAGAGCCATGCCACACTTTGGACAGGTTCCCGGGTGATCTTGCAGGATCTCCGGATGCATAGGGCAAGTGTACGTCGTGCCGGGCTCATGCGGCGTTGTATGTTCCTCCGACTTGGTGGGATCGAGGTACTTTTCCGGGTCATCACGGAATCTACCCAAACACTTGGTGCTGCAAAAATAGAAAGACTTACCCTCATGCTCCATGTGATGGGATGAATTCTCTGTAACTCGCATGCCGCACACGGGATCTGAGAGCGGCGCATCTGTGTGCGACGGATCCACGTGGTGTGGATGTTCTGATTGATTCTGCCTCATAACAACTAATCCTCTCGAGGTATGTGCCAAATTCCGTATATGCGTGCGTATAGCCTCATGACGGCATACATTTACTTCTTTTCAGCACCACTTTAACCCATTGGATGTACTGGTCAACTAAATCCGGACACATTTTTAAACAATAATTCATGGTTAACTGGCGACCTGCCGCCGTTGGCCGAATGTAGTCGCTCCAGGTGGTAGTAACGGATGTAAGCGGCCACATCCCTTTTCATATGTTCACGTGTCGGTTGTGACACTTTAAAGAGCCAATCATGTTTCAGGCTGCCAAAAAATCGTTCAACAACTGCGTTGTCCCAGCAGGCGCCAACGTCGCCCATACTCGCTCGCATACCAAAACGCTGAAGCTGCTTCCGGTACCGCTTGCTGGTGTACTGCGACCCGCGGTCGCTATGGAACACCAGCCCCTTGCTCGGCCTGCGCAGGTTGTAAGCCGTAATCAGAGCCCGCAGCACCAAACTGGTGGTCATCGTTTTATCAATTGCCCAGCCCACGATGCGCCGCGAATACAGGTCCATCACAACCACCAGATACATCCAGCCTTCGCCGGTGCGGCAGTAGGTCACATCGCCCGCCCAGATCTGATTCGGGCCCACTGGGTTGAAATTCTGATTCAGCAAATTGCCCGCTACGCTGTCGCTGTGTTTGCGCTTGGTGGTTACTTTGTAAGCCACGCGCTGCGTCACCTTCAAGCCCATTTGATCCATAAGCCGGCGAACCCGGTATCGGCCAATTTCAAAGCCTTCCGCGCGAAGTGCCTTCATCATTTTCCGGCTGCCCAAGCTGGATCTGCTCGCTTTGAACAGTTCCTTGATCCGGCGGCGAAGCTGCAGCTCTTGAGCGCCAATCAGCTTGCCCGGGCGCTTGCACCAGTCATAGTAAGCCGACTTGCTGACCTTCATAACCCGACACAGAGCCCTGATTGGGTAGTTGCCAGATTCGACCTTGATGAATTCAAACTTTACTTTATTTCTTTCGCGAAGAAGGCTGATGTAGATTCAAGTCATCAACGCAACACCCTTATCAATCATGTGTGACGGTGTCATAAAGCTCAATGTTTTTCTCGGTCTCTCGTTTAATTGGGTCGCTACGTTGTTAAGAACTTCCTGTGAATGAACAGATAAATCAGTTTTTCTTGGGAAGTATTGCCGAACCAAACTATTAGTATTTTCGTTTGTGCCTCGTTGCCATGGTGATTGGGGGTCGCAAAAGTAAACGGGTATACCAATTTCTTTTGTTAGATCAGCATGCTTAGCCAGTTCCATACCGCGATCCCAGGTGAGCGATTTCCGGTATTCTGCCGGCATCTGCTTAAATATTTTTAACAGCGCCCGGTAAACCGACTCCGCGTCTTTGCCAGCTAATTTCAATAGGATAGTTACAAGCTATTTCCCGTAAAGTACCAACGATAAAACCGTCACTCACTACATATCCGAAAATCGATTCGCAGTGTGCACCATTCGTTTAATTTCATTTTCTTCAACGTTTTTTACTGTTTCTAACAGCTCTTTTGCGCTGTCTATACCAACACGGGAATATAGGTGTTCATACAACTCAATGACTTGCTCATGATGGTTTACAATGTTCTCCATAATGTGATCAGTATCTAACTCTTTAAAAGGCGAATCACAGTGTCCATGCTCAACGATGGGATGTTTCCCAATATAGTCATAACACCAAGTGTCTAATGCATTTCGGTTTGCTGTACTCAAAAAACCTTCGACCATTAGCTCTAAGCTAGCCTCATGACCCGACACGTAGTTTAGAATCATCCGAGCTCGTTCATCTTGGTTTTGTTTAGAGCAGTGAGTAACACACTCCTTCAGGTTTTTGTGGAAATCAACGGTCCAACTCAGCACATCTTTGATTGTTTCTATTTGCATTTTTTATTCCTTACCTATAATTAATCGTTACTTTCGTTTGCTTTTGTTAACTGGCGGACTTCTGTGACAACTCCACGGTGTATGTTCCGAATTATCTTTAATATTTTGGTCAATAAACTTGTAGTACTCTTCTTTCAGATGAGTCCACCACCCACTATTTATTTCAACACCAAACTTCCTGAGCTTTTCCTCTATAACATTGAGATCCACTTTAGAGGCATCATAAGCTACCAATAACAAGTTACGCTCAGAGTCATAGGCAACGCTATCGAGACCAACCAAGCGATCGATTTCGTTAATCGCTTCGCGAACTTTTTTCACACTCTCAGTGTTTAGCTTTAATGTGCGATTGACTAAGTTAATTTCCCGCACTCCGGCTCTATGATCGTTATTTGACATCAATACTGTCCTGTTAATTAAAACTACCAATACGTTTCAGGCAACATTTGCTCGGTGTTAACTTTGTAACGAAAGCTCTTTATTAGTGGCTGCTCGTTTATCGTGAACCCAGAACAATTCATCGATTGGCGAGATAGAAAATAATCCCTCGTTAGATACCCCAGTATGGGCCGCTTCAACTACCAAGAGGGCAACATCACGCGCATCATCACTGTTCACATAAACTTCAAGCTGTACGTGATCAACTAAGTGATCATCGTTATAGCTATCGAAGTAGTAACCCCGTCCTCGCACAGGAAACAGCGTAAAGCCGCTAACGCCACGGCCGATGAGAGCCTCTTCCACTGAGTCTTGTCGAAGTTGATCAAAAATAGCGGTAATTTTAGATAGGTTCATATACCCCCCTAAAAGCCCTAAAACATATAGCTTATGGACTGTGTTTAGTCTAGTTACTTAAATTTCGAGAAAATCTAGAGTTGTAATTTAGTAGTGCTATTTCGGAGGGTAGTAAATATCGAAGAGTATTTACTTCACATCACCTTTATAAGACAAGGGATGTGGCGAGTTGCTAGGAGAGTTTATCGAGGTGTCGAATTGAATAAATACTAGAGGTGAGTTCGCAGAGTTACACTCTTCATCCATAGAGCATTTATCAGCTACGCAGCAATAACAGTCGTCAATGATAGATTGCTCACTTTCATCGCAATGAAAGTTATCTTTGCTTTCGTTGCTAACATCCATATGGCTAACACTTTTTTCGTGCTGTACATTGGAAGCATTGTTATAAGGAGGAGCGGCTGGGAAGGATAGCTGTATCACTATTCCTAACATAAGCACAACTAAAAATTTTGCTTGAAACATATGTGCGCTCCTATTGCCATACTATGAATTAGCATACTACCCCCTGCACATCATTGATCGAGATCAAAGATGCGCAGGTGATATTTACAGAGTAAGGTATCATCTAACCTTAACGTTTTTCTTTCGCCACAAGTAGTAAACAGCGGGTAACACGAGCAAGGTTAGAATAACAGCGCTGATCATTCCTCCAACCATCGGGGCGGCTATTCGGCTAACCACTTCAGCACCAGTTCCTGTACTGAACATGATAGGCAATAGACCAGCAATTGTAGAAACCGCCGTCATCATGACAGGACGAACACGAAGCCCAGCCCCTTCCATTACAGCGCGAGAAACACCGTCTTTAGTCAAAGCTTTACCTTGCTCTAGTTGGCGTTGTTCGTATTCGTTATAGGACTGATTAAGATAAGTCAGCATTAATATCCCTATTTCTACGGTAACCCCCGCTAGTGCTATAAAGCCAACCGCTACAGCAACTGAGAAATTATAATCTAAAAGATACATTAGCCAGATTGCCCCCACCAATGCGAGAGGCAAAGTTCCCAATATAATGGCTATTTCTGTAGCGTTTCGAAAGTTCATATATAAAAGAACGATAATAATCGCGAGCGTTAACGGAATCACGTAAGTCAGTTTTTCCTTTGCCCTTTCCATATATTCGTACTGCCCGGACCAGGTAACTGAATACCCTGCTGGCAACTCGAGTTCTTGTTCTACAACCTTCATTGCTTTTTCAACATAAGTGCCGACATCAACTCCCTCAATGTCGACAAAAGTCCAGCCATTAAGTCTTGCGTTTTCGCTTTTAATTGCCGGCGGTCCAAGTTCAACGTAGACATCAGCCACATCCGCCAAACTAATACGCTGCCCGTTTGGCGTAACTAAAGGTAGCTTCTTTAATTCTTCCGGCGAATCACGGTAATCTTGAGGGTAGCGCAAGTTTATTGGGTAACGTTCAAGCCCTTCAATGGTCTCTGAAACATTCATTCCGCCAATAGCCGTGGCAACAACCTGCTGAACATCCTCAATGTTCAAGCCATAACGTGCAGCCTGCTCTCTTTTTATGTCGACTTTGACATAGCGTCCACCAGCCACTCGCTCTGAATAAACAGAAGCCGTACCATCGACATCATCAAGTATCGTTTCAAGCTGCTGCCCGATCTTCTGAATTTCATTAAGATCAGCTCCGGCAACTTTTATACCTACCGGCGTTTTTATACCTGTCGATAACATATCAATGCGAGTTTTAATGGGGTAAACCCACGCATTGGTCAGCCCCGGAAACTTTACAAGCGCATCCAGTTCTTTTTTCAACTTCTCAGTGGTCATACCGTCTCTCCACTGATCTTTCGGTTTCAGTTGAATAAAGGTTTCAATCATCGTTAGGGGTGCCGGATCAGTGGCGGTATCCGCTCGACCAATTTTGCCAAAAACCGTCTTCACTTCCGGTACCGTTTTTATGAGCTTGTCGGTTTGCTGCAACAGCTCCCTTGCTTTACCAATTGATAATCCGGGATAGGTAGTGGGCATATACATCAAATCGCCCTCATCCAAATCTGGAATAAATTCACTACCAATTTTGTCAATCGGCCAGACACCAACGGCCAGGATAACAAGCGCTCCGACAACTGCTGTCTTGGGGTATTTCAAAATGCCTTTTAAAAGCGGTTTATACCCGGCGATCAATAACCGATTAAGCGGGTTTTTCCCCTCAGGTGTTACCTTTCCTCTGATAAAATATCCCATCAACACGGGGATAACGGTAATCGCTAAGGCTGCACTGGCTGCCATTGCGTAAGTTTTCGTGAAAGCAAGCGGAGAAAACATCCGCCCTTCCTGGGCTTCTAAGGTAAATACCGGCATAAAGCTGACGGTAATAATGAGCAAGCTAAAGAAAAGAGCAGGGCCCACCTCTGAAGCAGAGGCGGCAACCACCCGCCAGCGGTTCTCTGCTGTCAGTGGCGTTTTTTCCATATGCTTATGCATATTCTCAATCATGACGATGGCACCATCGAGCATAGCGCCAATAGCGATTGCGATCCCTCCAAGTGACATAATATTCGCGTTAATTCCTTGCCAATACATGACAATAAACGCGGTTAAAATACCCAAAGGCAAGCTGATAACGGCAACCAGCGAGGAGCGGACATGGAAGAGAAATATCACACAGATAAACGCGACAATAGCGAGTTCTTCTATTAAACTTTTCCAGAGACTTTCCACGGCATCCGAGATAAGCCCCGAACGATCATAGACAGTGACTATATCGACACCTTCTGGTAGCCCAGACTTTAATTCTTCCAACTTTTGTTTAACGCCATCAATCGTTTTTTGGGCATTTTCTCCGAAACGCATTACCACAATACCACCCACGGCTTCTCCCTCACCGTTGAGTTCGGCGATACCGCGTCTCATTTGGGGGCCCACACCCACATCAGCAACGTCTTTAAGCAATAATGGCGTGCCATTTTCATCAACGCCAAGCGGGATACTCTCTAAGTCTGACACACCATCAATATAGCCTGAGGCCCGGACCATATACTCAGCTTCCGCCATTTCAACCACCGACGCCCCCACTTCCTGATTACCTCGCTGGATAGCATTTTGTATGTGAGCAAGAGGAATATTGAATGCGCGCAGCTTCTCCGGATCCACTTTCACCTGGTACTGCTTTACCATCCCGCCGAGGGCGGCAACTTCCGAAACCCCCTCGACCGTTTGCAGTTCATACTTTAAAAACCAATCCTGCATACTGCGTAACTCACTCAAATTGTGGTTACCCGTACGATCAACCAAGGCATACAAATACACCCAACCAACCCCTGTTGCATCAGGGCCTAATTGCGGTCTTGCATTAGAAGGCAGTGTCGGAGCAACCTGAGACAAATATTCCAGTACTCGCGAACGCGCCCAGTAAGCGTCTGTATCTTCGTCAAAAATGACATACACATAGGAGTCGCCGAAAAACGAATATCCACGGACGGTTTTAGCGCCGGGGACAGACAGCATAGCGGTTGTTAATGGATAGGTTACTTGATCTTCTACCACCTGCGGCGCTTGACCCGGATAGCTGGTTTTAATGATCACCTGGACATCCGACAAGTCCGGCAGTGCGTCTACGGGCGTATTCTTAACCGCAAAAGCACCAACACCCACGAGGATTAATGTCGCCAGAAGAACGAAAAAACGGTTACTCACTGACCATCGAATGACTGACTTAATCATGGTTATGCTCCTGCTCTGTCACTTGTTTTTGCTCAGGAATATGAATCGATGTGAGCTGGTACTGTTGCTTCCCGACTTGCGTTATTTCCGCATGCAAGGATAACCCCGTGCTAAGCTGAGAAAGTTCAACATCCGAAGCAACATCGAAGTCCATCGTCATTGCAGGCCAGTCCCATTCAGAAATCTCACCGTGCTCCAGCGTAACCATCGAGTGCTGAGGCATAACATTTTTAACGGTTGCTTCAACCCAGACAGCTTGAGCTGCTGCGTCACTTGACATGCTGCCATGGCTCTCGTTATCAGCATCAGTGTCATGTTGCATGCGCTTAAAGTCAGAGGATTTACTGGACTCAGAATCAATCAAAAACTGAGCTGAAGTAACGATGTCATCACCTGCCATAAGACCCGATAAAATTTCAACTCGCGAGCTCCCTAACCGCCCAACGTCAACATTAACTGTTTTAAATTTCCCATCACCCAGTGCCAGTACAACTCGGTTCGAACCACCCATTCGGATAAGCGCTTCTTTAGGGATGATTAAGTTTTTGTCGCCTAAACCAGCCTTAATGTTAAGATTCGCAAACATGCCCGGTTTTAAAAAACCATCTGGGTTGTCGAAGTGAATTCGAACTTGTCCCGTCCGAGTTTTAGGGTTAAGTGACGGATAGACATAATCAACCTTTCCTTGCCACTCTTTACCTGGAGCATACTCAAGGTTCATTTGAACGTCATTGCCTACCTCAACCTGGTTCAATTGCCGCTCAAAGACTTCTGCAATAACCCAAATTTTATCCAGTTGAGCAATGGTCATTAAATTCATACTCGGCGTTACAAACGCACCTTCACGCACAGTCAGTCTATCCAATACCCCGGACTGCTTTGCTTTTACCGTGATTGTTTTCTGAATTTTACGAGTTTCTTTTAACTTTTTAATCTCAGATTCAGAGACTTGCAGAGCTCTTAAGCGTTCTTCAGCGGCATCAATTAGCACCTGATTACCTCTTTGCGAGGCCAATACAAGCTCCTCTTGCGCATTAACCATTTCAGGAGAGTAAATACTGTATAAAGGCTCGCCGGCTTTAACCGAGTTACCAACCGCTTTTACGAAAAGCTTCTCAATCCAGCCTTCAACACGAGGACTTACTGTTAATACTCGGTCCTCATCAAACTGAACATAGCCAACTGTTTCGATATCTAGGTTGAGTCTCGAGGACGTGACGGTTGCAGTTGTAACCCCAAGGTTATTAATAACGTCGGGATCAATTCTCACCGTACCAGGTGAACTCTCTTCTGCATCATCGCCATAGTAAGGAATAAGGTCCATCCCCATTGGAGACTTTCCTGGTTTGTCTCGACGATAATTGGGATCCATCGGAGCCACCCAATATAACGGCTCTTTTTCTGCATTGCCCGATGAACGATCAGACACTTCAGTCGATTGCATTACATAGCCAATAGCGCCAGCGCCAACTGCAAAGCCTACAGCTAAACTTATAAGAGATTTGGTGACTGTTTTCATTTTACACTCCTGAAAGTAATAAGTAGTTTGCTTCGGCAATCAATTTTTGGCGGTTGATGGCGATTGCTAATGCATCAATTTTTGCGTCGATTTCCGCAATCTGTGACCGTACCGCCTCGGCAAAGTCGCCATCATCATTGTTGTAGGCAGTCAATGCGGCTTCAGACTGGGCGGACATTTGTGGAAGTAGCTCTTCGTGATATAGGGCAGCACGTTCATTCAAACGGTTCAGTTGTAAAAACGTACTGCGTAAATTGGCTATTAACTGCCTGGCAACCAATAACTTCTCAGTTTTTTTTGCTTCCGTTTTAAACTTTGCTGAGCGTACCTGCTTATCCTGTTTGTTATCAGTAAATAAAGGGACATCGAACGTAACCCCGACTGACAGCAAGTCGGCACGGTCATTGCCGCTTGGATCGTCGTTTCTATGGCCATATTTCAGATTGGCTGACCATTGCGGTTTATAACCTTGCTGAGCGAGCTCGACAGACGTCTCCGACGCCAAAATGTCTTGATCGGTCGCTTGCAAAACCGGGTGTTCTTTTATCAATTCGTACAAGGCTTGATTCGGTATTGTCGAAGGTGATAGCAATGTCTTCTTCAGCGTAAGACTCGGAAGGTCATCCGGTAACGTTGATTTCGCTATAACACCTATCCATTCCGACAATTCGCTTTGAAGTTGCTCCTCTTTTTGTCGCAGTGACGTCAACCTATCATCCAGGCGTGTAAGCTCAAGTTGGGCTCTAATAACATCTTGCTGCCGTGCTTTTCCCTCGGTACTGGTATAACTCGCCTTAGCCGTCGACACTAACTGTTCAAAAAGCGCTCTATCCGATTCAATCAAGCGAATACTTTGCTGAGAGAAAAAAACATCTAACCACAACTTCGTGACCGTTGTTTTGACCTTTGCAATACGATCCGCTCTCAAAAACGGTTGTTTTTGAGCTAATTGGTTTTTCTGCTTACGAGACAACGATAATGTGTCTCCTCTGGGAAATGCTTGTGAAACACCGACGACTAACTGGGTCATTCCTTCCTGTCTTGAACTAAAACTGTCAACCGGGAAACTGGCAGCCGTGAGCGATATTTGAGGGTCAGGCAAACTGGAAGAGGCTATTGCTTCACTCGCGAATGCTTCTTGGGTTTGCTTACTTGCCGTTAACCAAGGATCTTCTTGTACAGCGATACTCACTGCTTCTTGCAAATTCAAAAGCGGCTCTTGTGCATTAACGACATTTGGCACCACTACAGTCAGAACACTTAAATAAGCCATTCTTCTTAAAAGTTTCATATTGTTACTCTCAAAAACTGTGAATTTTTAAATTAAACACAGACCAAGTTATGAGTCGGACCGTAACGAGGACGACGAACGACGTCGTAACGACAATGACCGAACCAAAGCTTATAGCTGTGCTTTTACCTGGACGATAAACGCGCCAGGAGCGAGAAATTTAGTACTTTTTAAGAGTAGATTGGGGGGCGAAAAAGCGAGAGAGAATGCTTTTCTTTAATATTCGTATCTAAGAATGAGGAAGCGTTAAAAAGCAGCTTCTCAACAGGAGGAACGGTGGATTGCTCAGAATAAACGACAGTAATTGACGGACTGTAACAATGTCGCATCATTGAATCAGAGCAACAATTATCGGTAAGAGAGTGCGACACTTCGCAATCAGCAAGATCACAAACCTGCTCAGTAGAATCGTGCATACATGCCTCTTCCGTACTGATAGTTTGTGAAAATGACATTGTTGTTACTGCCAATAGCAGTAGGGCAATGATTAAACGATACATGCGAAGCTTCACTATAAAAACATGCTTGCATTGTATCTCTTTTGGCTGATAAAGATCAATCAATTAAAGGAAGTACCCATAACGAGGTAGTCAACCCAGATGGTGATACGACTTCTACATCACCACCCAGATTTATTGCTAACTCAGGCGCTTTCAAGCTCTAAATACCAAAGTCATCGAACCTTACTTGTTCTCGCGGAACGCCAAAGTCAGCAAGAGACTTTAACGTTGCTTTCAGCATTGGTGGAGGACCACACACGTAAACGTCCAATGTGTTTTTGTTTTCATCTGCCAACCATTTCATTGCGGTTTCGTGCACAAAGCCAGTGTGCCCGGCCCACTCATCTGATTTAGCAACCTCTGAAAGTACCGGTATATAATTTAACCGCTCATCTCTTTCGAACTCATCCCTATAACAGAGCTCTTTTTCATATCGTGCGCCGTAAAAAAAGATACAGCGACGAGGAGAGCCTGCTGCTAATTCACTTTGTATTAACGCTCTCAACGGTGCAATACCCGCGCCGCCCCCGATGAAGACTTGTGTATGAGAGTTTTGCTTTGCCAGTTGGAAATCTCCAAATGGCCCAACGGCATCGACACGAGCGCCAGCTTCTAAATTACATAAGTAATTTGATCCCACCCCCGGCGGTACCCCTTCGCTTGGCGATGGCAGCTGCCTTATGTTAAACACAAATCGAGTCGGGTGAGGCCGCGTAGCAACAGAGTAATGTCGTGACAATATTTCGTTTAAGTGTGGAATACGAAACTGCATAAACTGCCCGGCTTCATAATTAACGGGCTCTGAACTCACAAAGGTAAGCTCCATAATGGATGGAGTCAGTTGACGCTTTGAATCGAGTGTTAAAGCTATATCACTAACCCCCTCATTATGTAACTTTACTTCATAATTTGGGGTAAGCGGATTAAATGGTTGATCTTACCTTTGCATGAGAGTGAGACAGACCGGCATCTCATCGGATTATCTGGTTGATGCTTCACCTACTGCTGGTGCATGTTTCCTTCGCTAATTCCAGCAAGAACCCCACACGCCTCAACTTCCCGGTCATCGTTACAACTCGCTCTCAGTGAAACGAGTTGTTTCTCAAGCGCTTGCAGAGCGGTTATCTGCGACCGCACATGAGAGATGTGATCATCGAGCAAGGCGTTGACGGCGGTACAAGGCTGATGAGGGTCGTCCTGATAGCTCTGTAGTTCGTGAATCTCAGCCAGTGACAGGCCCAGGATTCTGCAGCGACGGATGAAGGCCAGCCCCTCAACGTGTTTCTCGGTATAGACACGGTAACCGTTGTCCTGCCGATCAGGCGGCGGCAACAAGCCCTGCTGTTCATAGAAGCGGATCGTCTGTGTTTCGACCCCTACCAACTGCGCCAACTGACCAATGCGCATCAGCCTCCTCCCCAACGGATTCTTTACTCTATTGACCTTATAGTAGCTTTATAGTTTAAAATGGTACCACAACATTGTTCAAGTGGAGTCGTATCATGAGCAAATCCTGTGGTGGCGCCTGTGGCGGAGATGCAACGTCCGCAGCGGATACCGATATACAGGCCTCCTCCGAGGCGCCAGGGAGATGGGTCAGTGTTTATGCCGTGCCGAAGATGGACTGTCCATCAGAAGAACGAATGATTCGCCTAGCCCTGAACGGCTTTGAGGAGATTCGGGCGCTGTCCTTCGACTTGTCGAACCGCCGGCTGAAGGTCGTGCATGACGGCGAGGTCGAGCCCGTCACCTCGAAACTGAAGACCTTGGGGCTAGGCGCCTCGCTTCAGGAAACCGTCGCTGCAAATCCGGAGACCATCAAGGCCGCCGAGTTTTCGGCAGCTTCTGCTAAGCAAGAATCCGGGACCCTGCGCTGGTTGCTCGGCATCAATGCACTTCTGTTCGTGGTGGAAATGACTGCCGGTCTGATCGCCCAGTCCACCGGCCTGATTGGAGAATCCCTGGACAATTTTGCCGATGCGGCGGTGTACGGGCTTGCCCTTTATGCGGTTGGACATAGCGTGAAAATGCAGGTACGTGCCGCGCATCTTGCTGGTGTACTGCAACTGATCTTGGCTGTGGGCGTGCTCGTAGAGGTGGTGAGACGCTTTGTATTCGGTAGTGAGCCTGAATCGCTGGTGATGATGGCTATCGCATTCGTCGCATTGATTGCCAATACCAGTTGTCTGCTGCTCATATCCAAACATCGGGAAGGCGGGGCGCACATGAAGGCAAGCTGGATATTCTCGGCCAACGACGTGGTGATCAACCTGGGGGTCATCACCGCCGGCGCCTTGGTCGCGTGGACCGGTTCCAATTATCCGGATCTGATTATCGGCACCATCGCGGGGGGCATTGTACTTAACGGTGCCAGACGCATTTTGGCGTTGAAGGGTTAAATAATGCTCATTATTGGCAAAAAGCTCTCGCCGTATGCCCTATTGTCCATATCGGGCCTGCTGGCAGCGTCTGATCAGGCTGTAAAGTGGCTGGTGCAGCAATCAATGGCCTATGGCGAGTATGTTTCGGTGACCCCGTTCTTTAACTGGGTGCACCTATGGAACACCGGTGCCGCATTCAGTCTTTTTGCGAATGGTGGAGGCTGGCAGCGCTACTTTTTTATCGGAATCGCGGTAGTGGTCTCGATTTTTCTGATCAAGCTGATCCTTGAAAATCGTCATAAAGGAGAAGCCATCGCTTACAGTCTTATCCTCGGTGGCGCCATGGGCAACCTGATTGACCGGGTCTTTCGCGGCTATGTTGTGGATTCCTTTGATTTCTATTGGCGAGACTGGCATTGGCCGGCCTTCAACCTGGCTGATATTGCAATTGTCCTCGGTGCCTTACTTTTCGTTTCCAGCAGCTTGTTGGGTAAAAAAGCAAACACCAATGCCGAGTCGGATGGATCTGACTGACACCTACGCCTATACAACACCATGACCGAACTTCCCGACAACATCCTTCACCTGCCGCAATTTCAACTTTTACCCCCCTTAAATATCCTAACTCTTTTAAAATCAGCTCTTATAAACGGTTAAAAAGCCATCAAAAAAAGTTGTCCAGTTTTTCAAAATTTAAAATATATTTTCAATTTTTATGAATTTTTAATCTCACAATTAGAGATGCTAATCCTCCAGCGACTATAATGCGTATATAGATGTACCATTTTTAAGTAAGGAGACGTCACTATGAGTCAATCAACTCAAAAAGCCACGCTTTACAGAATGTCGACACCTGACCACCAATGCCCTTTTGGTTTAAAAACCAGGCACTTACTTAAAGCCAACGGTTACGATGTGGACGACAACCTGTTGGAAAGCCGAGAAGAAACCGACAAATTCAAGAAAAAGCACGACGTCGATACCACTCCACAAGTGTTTATTGGTGATAAACGTATCGGTGGGTACGAGGAGGTTCGAGCCTTTCTTGGAAAGCCTCTTCCTGACCCTGACGCAACCAGTTACCGGCCCGTTATTGCATTATTTATTATGACGGCACTCCTCTCTGTAGCCACGTCGTGGTTGTCTTTTGGTCGCGTATTTACCGTACAAACCATCGAGTGGTTCATCAGTTTCTCTATGGTGGTTCTGGCCTTGCTCAAACTCCAGGACGTAGAGAAATTCTCTACCATGTTTCTCAATTACGATCTTCTCGCCAAGAAATGGGTGCCTTATGGCCGTATTTACCCCTACGCCGAAGGCTTGGCGGGTCTGTTAATGGCAGCGGAATTTGCTCATGTCATTTCCATCCCTATTGCGTTATTCATAGGCATCGTGGGTTCTGTCTCCGTGTTTAAAGCCGTTTATGTCGACAAACGCGAGCTAAAATGTGCCTGTGTCGGTGGCTCCAGTAATGTGCCGTTAGGCTTCATTTCGCTCACTGAAAACCTCATGATGGTCGCTATGGCTATCTGGATGTTTTTTACAATGAACTAGGAAAGGAGCGCTATGCGTTCTTTTTCTTAACGCTTTTTACGTAAAAACAAAATCTCACCAGCGGCAATCAATGCCATACTGATAAGAGACGCCCAAATAACCAGCGGATCGCTTGTCCATTTCACCCATATAAAAGCGGCTAAAACGATGACATCTAGCGTGATTGCGCTGACAAGTATGTAAATATTCGCATTCACTTTTTGTCTAAGATGTCGCAATACCCCCCAGTGGATCGCAATGTCCATAACGATATAAAAAATAGCACCAAGCGAAGCGATTCGGCTCAAATCGAAAAAAGCAGCTAAGATCATAGCCATAACAATGGTGTAAACTAGCGTGTGCTTCTGAATGGAACCTGGCATACCGAAATGACTGTGTGGCACAAGCTTCATATTGGTCAACATAGCTAACATTCTTGAAACGGCGAACGCGCTGGCAATCACACCGGACACTGTGGCGACAATCGCAAACCCAACCGTAATCCAGAGTCCAGTTTCACCGTAGACGGGTCTCGCTGCCTCAGCAAGCGCATAGTCTTTCGCTTTCACAATCTCATCTATGGACAGGCTCGAGCCAACCGCCAGAGTGACCAGAACGTATATTAACGCGCAGATAATCAGCGAAATAATAATGGCACGCCCGACATTTCTCTTAGGCTCAACAATTTCACCGCCACTATTGGTTATTGTTGTAAACCCTTTGTACGCAAGTATGCTTAAAGCAATCCCCGCTAAAATACCGCCACCCGTAGCTTCTTCTGGAATAGCCGATATCGATTCAAACTGAATGCCTGAGGCCCACAAACCACCAGCCGCTAAAATGACCAACCCTAAAGTCTTAACAAAGGCCATAAAAAACGAGAACGTTTGAATAAACTGATTACTCAAAATATTGATAAAAAACGCAAAGACCAGCAAACCCACCGCCAACAAAGGGATAAGCCACTGCGCTTCAAAAGAAATTAACTGGCTGGTATAAGACGCAAATGTCCGAGCGACTAAACTTTCATTAATCACCATAGAAAAGTACATCAAGAGTGCGAATATCGCCGTCACACTTCCTTTTCCATAAGCTTTACTGAGGAACATCGCAATACCGCCCGCTGACGGATAGGCTTTCGCCAACTTAACGTAAGAGTAAGCGCTAAAGCCGGCAATGATACCGCCGCACACAAACGCCAGGACAAACCACTCTCTTGCCAGCTGAGCAACTTGTCCGGTCAGTGCAAAAATACCAGCGCCAATCATCACACCAGTCCCCAGCGACACCGCCCCCCAAAGACTCAGGCTGCTTTTCTGATAATCCTGATGTCCGTGTTCATGATCGTGTTCTGCCATAATCAGCTCCTGTGATTGAACTCAGTTGGACCAATGGATCCGGATAATTTTCCAGCCAGACTCAGTCGAATTTGATACGGTTACGGTTTCATTCATCGTTAAATCAACCTCACGCCCGTTATACTCCCCGGAAACGCTATACCGAGAAGTGATCACAGCAAGGCCATCGGCTGCTTGTACTGTCCTTTCAAGCAACTGTGAAGGAACCGCCTGGCTAAACTTAATATCTGACTTAAGGTGATGAGCACTGTACTCGGCCAAGGATCGTTCAACGCCACCACCTTCAAAGATAAGCACATCATCGGAAAGCACGTCTTTAACGACCTCCGTGTCACCTTCAGTTAAAGCAGTTCGAAATGCATCAAGCACTGCGGTCGGCTCAGATAGTTTTTCGGCGCTACTGGGCGCTGAAATAAACAGCACCGAAACCATAAAAACACTCATGAATAATTTCATTCTTATTATTCCTTACATTAACTAGGGGAAAACGCGCTGCTTAGCGCAGAGGCCAGGGTAAAAATAGTGACAGCCAATACCATTTCCGCCGTTATGGAGTTTTTGAGTCGCTTGGCGGCCGCGTTATCATTTAATTGCGGTACGAACTTTAATTTATGCAATGCGGCAACAAGGAGAATCAGCGCCACAAACACAAGTTTCGCTAGTAGTACCGTGTCATACGACGTAAGCGGCAGCTCTGGCATCCATCGCCCTGTTGCACTACGATACATAACCAAGCCCGCAATAAGGAGTATTGGAACCGCTGCAGACATATGCACACCAAAACGCTCCATAATGGCTTTCGCTTTAGCAAGCGGTACCGACGTTGCCAGCTTTCGCAATGAGTTAAGACTGCCGAACCAAACCCAAGCGACTAACAAGTGTGTTAAAAGCGCTAGCTTTCCCCACCAGACAGCGTCACTGCCGTGACCAATACTTAAAAAGCTCCATCCCATGAGTCCAATGGCGACAACATATAGCACCCACTTTATACGTTTTAGCTTAACAACGGAGTAAACAATCCAAGCAATAGCAACCGCTATCTGAAGTTGGATGAACAACCCAACAGGGCCGGTCCATATAAACTGCATGTAGGTCTTGTCAATCATGCCGGCAAAGCCTTCAGCAGCAAAACTACCGACTTTCAGAAAAAAATACAGAAGGCTTGCCAGTAATAGAAGCCACGCAACAAGGCTATTCTTTCGTTCAGACTGTTTTTTTAAACCGGACAAATAAACGATATAAGGCGAGGCGGTCATCACCGCGTTAAGCCAGAATATAAAGGCCAACGTTAAAACGCTGGCCACACTCCAAAGGGTCATCATTTCACCTCAAAGCTAAAATCACCCGATATTTTATGACTGTCCCCACCCATTGCCGTCCAATAAACCGTATAACCACCTGACGCCAAATTGTTTTTAACAGCAATTTCGTACGCTGCTTTGGGAGTCATGCTCATCGAAAAGTCCAGCGGATGCATTTTACCGTCATCTGAGTGCAGCATAATTTTAGCCAGACGAACATCACCGGAAAAATTCATCGTAATTTCCGTTGGTGACTCGGACAAAGTCGCACCGTCCTCCGGGCTACTGGATGTTAGGCCGACGTGAGCGCTGGCCCATGCACTAAAAAATAACGTGGTACCGAAGGCTAACTTAAGTATGTTTTTCATGTTGTTTCCTCTTTGTTTAATATCAATTAAAACCAAACTCTGGCCCCAAGGACCACGCCTGTTTCTGTGGTGTCCTCTCCCATTCGTTTCATTTCATCTGCCGTGTTGCCTAACGCGCCGTTCCAATAAACACCAATGTAGGGTGCAAACTCACGACTGATTTCGTGACGATAACGCAACCCCACACGCAAGTTGCTCAAGCCACTTTGCCGTTCATATTTGTCTGAATCTGTCAGGTTGGCTGTAAACTCAATGCGAGGCTGTAAGTACGATGTTTGTGTGAGCTGCCACTCGTACTCAGTTTCGCTGACAAACTGGACATCACCTTCTTCGTTCACCATCAACGAGTTGTCCATTTCAAACCAATACGGAGCCAGCCCCATGAAGCTAACAACGGCATAATTTTCCATAGAGGCATTAGACGATAAGGAGCCTCGCGTACCAACACCGGCCTGAAACGACCAAAATGGAGACACCAAGTATCCATACAGCAGTTCTGCACTTTCAAGGTCAGTTGGCTCACCGTCATCTTGAACGTTTTCACCTTCACTTTTGAAGACAACCCGGTGATAATCTCCGCCATACCAAGCCATCACGTCCCAGACAGCAAGATTCTCCTCCTCGTTGGTTCGCGTTAACTCCAACCGATCGAACAGTACTTGCCCGGTGTAATATTCTTTGACGGGTTCAGGCCAGTCCTCTTTCGCATGTCCGGCGACTGCTAAACCTGGCAACAACGCCGCACCCACTAATAATGATTTACCGTACATAATTGTCCTCCTTATGCGACATTAACCACACGGAACATACCCGCTTTCATGTGATACAACAGGTGACAGTGGAACGCCCAACTACCCGGCGCGTCTGCCGTTATCAATAACGACACTTTTTCGCTCGGCTTCAGGCTAATCGTATGTTTGCGTGGGCGTGGATACTGTCCGTTTTCAAGTTCCATCCACATACCGTGTAGGTGTATGGGGTGGTCCATCATCGTATCGTTTACCATCACCAACCTCAGTCGTTCTCCATGATGAAACTGAACCGGGCCATCCACTTCGGTAAACTTCTGACCATCAAAAGACCACATGTAACGCTCCATATTACCCGTTAAGTGCAGCTCTATCTGTCGTTCGGGATCCCGCGTATCCGGCCATTCATGCGCGCCGACCAAGTCGGTATACACTAAGACTTTATGATCAACGTCTTCCAATCCAATCCCGGGTTCATGCAAACGGCTTACCGGGTTTGTAGCAATCATAGCCGCCCCGGCGCCATGTCCGGACTCACGGTGTTTGATTTTAATGTTTTCGACCGGGAGCTCTTTTTTATGTGTCATTTTATGCGTCATATGACTGTTATTGCCGCCCATATGCTTCATATTCATGCTATTGCCTTTCATATCACCGGACATCGCCATCGCTCCCATGCCCATAGCGGCCATGCCTCGCTCAGGAACTTGCCGTAGTTCAGGCACTTCAGCCTCAAGACCAAGTTCCGGCGTTAACGTACCTCTGACATAACCACTTCGATCAAAGCTCTCAGCATAAATAGTGTACGGCTTGTTTTGCTTAGGCTGGACAATTACATCATAGGTTTCCGCCACACCAATGCGGAACTCGTCAACTGGCACCGGCTTCACAGGCTGCCCGTCAGCGGCCACAACCGTCATCTCCAACCCAGGGATTCTCACGTCGAAGAAACTCATTGCCGAACCGTTAATGATACGAAGGCGCACTTTTTCACCAGGCTTAAACAATGCTGACCAGTTCATCTGTGAATCGCGGCCATTCATCAGGTAGGTATAAGTACTGCCCGTCACATCCGCAATATCACGGGGGCTCATTCGCATTTGCCCCCACATTTCTCGTTGCTTCCAGGTTTTCTCTAACCCTTGCTGTCGCACGTCCTCGAAGGTCTCAAATATCGTACGTTTTTGATAGTTATAGTACCCCTCCGCAACTTTCAAGTTACGAAAAACCTCATCTGGATCTTCGAATGTCCAGTCGCTGAGAATAATGGTATGTTCTCGATCAGCACCAATGTCTCCGTCCTTGGGTTCAATCACTAACGGCCCTAGGTGTCCCAATTGCTCCTGCAAACCGGAATGGCTGTGATACCAATAAGTTCCGTTTTGCTCGACATCGTAGCGGTACTTGAACGTTCGTCCTGGCTTTATCCCTTCGAAAGATACGCCTGGCACACCATCCATGTTCTCGGGCAATATAATTCCGTGCCAGTGAATTGACGTGTCTTCCGACAACCGGTTAGTCACGTTTAACTTTGCTCGCTGCCCTTCTTTTAAACGAATCAAAGGACCCGGCATTTGGCCGTTGATGGTTATCGGTGTTCCTACCTTATTTCCCACGAGCAGTGGGGACTTTGCAATGGTGAGATCAATCTCATCGTTTGTCAGAACCTGATCCTTAAAACTGCGCCCCTGAGGAACAGCCCAAGTCGGGGCTACTTTGGCGATTGCTAAAGCAGACGCCACAGTGAATGCAGATTTAATAAACTTTCGACGCCCTTTGTTAAACTCATTGCTCATTATGACGCTCCTCTTTTGAGGTTAAATTTTGATGACATTGAATTTCCTTTTCCTTATCAGACGTTTCATCAGTAATCGATGATTTAAACCCTTTAATCGCACTACCAAGATCGGAGCCCAGGGTTCGTAGCTTTTTGCTACCAAAAAGAAGAATGACAATAACCAGTAAAACTCCTAACTGAACCATACTCATGCCGCCAAATCCCATAGCTAAATCCCTCCATTTGAGAGTGCTTGCTGCTGCTCTAAACTTGCTATCTGCTGATAAGGTGTAATTGAGCCGTCCTTTTTGATTTCATAGACCGTATACGGCTGAAACCGAGTACCCATTTCCATACCAACAGACCCTACCGGCATGCCAGGAACAGTTAATCCAATGCCATTTTCTGACTTTTTCCCAGCTAAATAATGAGAAACCAATGTAGGAGGAACGTGCCCCTCAAAGACATAACCATTACTAGAAATAGCGGTATGACAGGATTGGGCCTCGGCACTAATACCGGAGTCACGTTTTCGTTGGGTCAGGTTGTTCGGATGTTGTACAGAAACACTAAAGCTATCCGGTAAAGCTCTTAACCACTGTTCACAGCAACCGCAGTTCGGATCTTTTAGAACGGTTAGCTTCCGCTCCTCTGAACCTGTTGCAGACACAGACACGGAAAACAGCATCGCTAAAACAGCGATATTGCGTTTGATAGACATAATTATTCACCGACAAATAAGTTTTAAAGGAACACGCCGAGCGTGTGCTAAATTTTTAGTAACTTATTAAGCGATAATTATTGGGGGGGCGGAATAAATTAGACGCGTGTTTAGCACGAATGGAGGTGTCAATGGGCGCATCGACTTTAGTAGAGAAGTTAACTGCAGCAGCATTAACCGAGGAAGGCTGTCCGACAAATAAAACTGAGCCACCGGAGCAATGTCGAATGGTCATATCGGCACAGCACGAATTGTGCTTTTGCTCTTCATGCTCACAACCGCTTGCGTCTGCTTCCTGCATCATGCTGTGCTGCATCTGCCCATCATCATGACACGCGTGAGCGTCTGCCGTTTGCGAAAACGACATCGACACTAATAGCACTGCCATCACTAACAGAATTCGAACCTGCACGAGCACCTTGCTTTTTGCAACTTAATAAATTTCAGTCTAACGTCATTTTAGCGCATGTCAAATAATAATGATGAATCACGAAATGTTCGCAGGTATGGGCTTTCTATGGATGCTGATTGTGGGAGCTATTTTTATTGTTCCCGCATGGCGTATCTGCCAACGAGTTGGCTACCCTGGTCCATTGGGTCTTCTGATTGTTATCCCTATCGCAAATATCATTCTTCTTTACTTTATAGCGTTCGGCCCATGGAAAAATGTTGATAAATAGCTAATTCACTTTAACCAAAGCAACAAGTATAGCTTTTCATCTCTGATCAGAAGCACGAATTTATTTGCCACTACACGTTCACAAGTTGCAGACCACTATAGCTATGTTCAACGTGTTAAGCGAGTATTGGGCATAGCCAAAAAGTTAAAAGATTCATTTGTGAAAAAGCTTTCAATCAAAAAACTAAAGCTGAAGTTTTAGTAACAAGGTAAGTAACACGCTTGAATCTTAATATTTTTTATCCACTATAAAACAATAAGTTATTAGATCTTATCGATTCCGCCTCCGCACCATTATTGATAAGGCCTCGCTAGAAATAGCGGGGCTTTTCTTTTTCTGGCTTTGTACCAGATTTGTACCAGTTGTACCATCCACATTGCCCGCCACCCGTTTCAAATGATGACTCGCAAGGTGAGCGTACCGCAGTACCATCTCATACGATGACCAACCGCCAAGCTCCTGCAACTCTTGTAAGCTTGTGCCGCGTTGAACATGCCAGCTTGCCCATGTATGGCGTAAATCGTGCCAACGAAAATTTTCAATACCCGCTCGTTTTAACGCTGCATGCCATGCTTTGGTTGATGTGCGCTCAACTGGTTTGCCTTGATACACAAAACAATAGTGAACATCGTCGCCCTGCACTTCTTGCAACACCGATAAAGCATCGTTATTGAGTGGCACGTTTATCGCCTTTCCTGATTTTGATTGATCAGGATGAATCCACGCAAAACCACGTTCTAAGTCCACTTGATCCCACCGTAGATAACTCACATTCGACTGACGCAAACCTGTAGCCAGTGAAAATTGAGCCATCAACCGCAGATGCTTAGGTAACTCATTCAATAAACGTTGTGCTTCATCGTGTAATCCCCCCGATTTTTCGGGGGGATTACACATTGGCTGTAGGAAAAAGATTACGGATAAAGTTAGCTTAGTATGTGCTCGTTGATTTAGGCTGCAAGGTTAACGTTAAACCAAGTGCAGATGCCACCTTAGCGATAGTTGAAAATGTCGGATCTCCATCAGATTCCTCCACGCATGCATCCAAATATGCTTGAATGGCTTCGTCATTATCGAGGTGTTGTGTGTATGTAACTATCCCGGGGTTTGTCAACTGCAGTTAACAACCTGTGCGTTGACACGAGGTTTGAAGAGTATGGTTAGTTGGTAAAAGTGGCAAACGTAATATTGTGTAGGATAAAAACTTAATAGTTAAAATTCGACGAAGCTATGTCCGCTGTGTGCCATTGAGAGACATTCACTTAGCTCTTACAACAACTTTGGCCTTCTTGAATTGGTGGGCATTTCACTGTTCCATAAGAGCAGTATACACAACAATCGCCCTTCAAAGGCTTTAGGAGAACTTTGCAAGATTCACATTCATAATACCACTGGCAAGCGTTGGTTGACATTTCTTCGGTTTTACTGAAACCGCACTCAGGGCAAGTAATGGTAGAATTTAACTCTATACCTCGCATGTTTGCTCCTTCAAAGGTTTAACAATGTCCAATACGGACATTACAATCATCAAACAAATACCTACATAGAACAAATAAGTGCTCCAGTCATATTGCCATAGTGGATAGAGGGTTAACAAAACAGCTATAGGCCCAATAACTCCAAGAGTACCTCTCGTATGATTTTGGTTTTTATACCAGTTATACAAATTTACCAACAACGCCAGAGTAGCAAATATAGGTAACAAGGTATTTACAGCAATCCCCTCAAAGTGAGAGAGAAAGCCTAATCCCAATGCTGATGCTAATGAACCGAGAGCAGGGAAACACCCCGTACAACTGAGGGCTGCAAGCCAAACACCACCTGAGCCAACTTTATCTAAAATCTTATTAATCATTTTTAACGCCTAACATTATTTGAATGATTTGAGTGTAAACTCCGTAGGTAAGTACGGAGTCAATACTACTTTATCGAATCGATTATTGGGCAGTGAGATTGGTCGTTATTGTTGCGGCATGAATTAGTCATTTCTTTTATGACGACTTCTAAGCGTTGAAGGTCAGCTATCTTACTTTGAATTAAGCTCAGTTTCTGCAAACCTAGAGATTCAACTTTGGCACAATCGCCATCCATTGACATTAATGAAGCCACTTCTTTTAGAGTGAAGCCAAGTGCTTTGGCCCTACAAATGAATTGTAATTGTTTGGTGATTGAGTCGTCATACACACGATAACCATTTTGAGGTTTTTGAGGTTGTTTTATCAAGCCTTCTCGCTCATAAAAGCGTATAGTTTCTACGCCTAAACCAAGTTCTTTAGCCAACTTGCCTATTGTTTTCATCGTCTAACCACAAAATCAACTTTAATCATGACATTAGTATATCAATACGAAGTAAAATTGCTCGAACTACCAATGACTGGTTTTCGCTCATAGCTGACTAACAGCAATATCCGCAACATTTCTAAATAGCCCTGAGTTTCTCTTGTATTGCTGTGTAAATCGCTAACATGAATATCCCTTCAGATGTTTCCTTGCATTTGAGTCGATTTCCAGTAAGAATAACCAAGTACGGATTAAGAACGTTTCGATTAATAGCCCGTCAAACTATTAATCACCGAATAGGCGCCTAAATGGGCGCTTATTCAAATCCCCCCACCCTATATGCAACCTTTCAAATTGAAAATTTACTAGCCTATTTATCTTTCTTAGGCCAATAAATCATTGCCAAACCAATGGCTACAAATAGTACTGGTGTGATTGTCATAATAATTGCTTGGGTTGTTGTCATAGAGCCCTCTCTGTTGTCCTGTAAGACAATCATATGGTTATCTTTTGCAGTATGCACTTGCGTTTTCTTCCGTTGATTCAGTGTTCATTTAAATCCCTCAACCTACCTTCTGCAAGATTGTAGCGTCAATTTCAAAATATGTTACTCATGTTAACCATAGCATCATTTTTAAGACTAAATTAACTGAGTTTCAAATGGAGAAATCACATGGGAATTATCATCTCGGTGGCGTTTGCTGTCATGGTTATTGGCTATCTACTTGGTAAGGGCGACGTTGCTGCAAAACGCTCACCAGACTTACTGGCTCCTGAGCCTATCAAAAAATTTAGTGAGCAGATTAAAGATACGAACACACGCCCCTTAAGCGCTGAGCTGCGAGGTTTACACGATAGCGATGATGAGCCAACATCGCACCTTTGCCAGTTTTGTTGGGCAAACCACCGTACTTTTCACTTCTCAAGTCACTACTCATGTCACCACTCAATGCTGCACGACAAATTACTCGACCCAACTAATCTGCTCTCGCCGTTAAATCCAGCAAATATTCATTCAGTATTCGATGACGACATATTCACCGGCAGTATGAGCGGTGACGATATCTTTAACAGTAGTATCCATAACGACTCATTCAGCTCATTTGACTCACATAACCCATTTGATTAAAAGCCCTGAAGCACCCTATTTTCATGCTCTGCCAATCAGTAGCGCCAAATTCGAAACATGCTAGCGTGGTTACGCATTAGTTATTTCAACCAACAAGGAGCCACAACGATGCACCACTCAAAAACCGTTTTCGATAAAGCGTTTGCGCATGCTGAACATACCGAATGCCTGTTTGATATGCAGCATCAACTGATTGCATTGGTCGACAACCACCAGCAAATTTTAGGTGCCCTTCAGTTCGAGCTACGCGACGATAAATACGCACAAGTCGAAACCTTAGCCACTGCCGCCGAGAAAAAGGGTTATGGCTACCACCGGTTGTATCTAACTGCGCTTGCAGCTCTTGGCCCTGGCATGCAGCTTATTCCTCAAGCTTGCCAAGATAGTGATGTTTGTTTGGATATTTGGTACAAGTTTTACATGGAGCCAGACATCATCAAGACATCGTTAAACGGCACCAAGCATTATCGATTTGAGTTTGATGCCACCTACTCTCACGAACTGGCGGGCCTTAACCCCGATATTATTTGTGAGCAATGGGACGCGTGGGAAATCACCGACGATATTTATACCCATGTGAAATCAGGTGAATTGAATCCGCATCCATCGAATGTATCCTTTACGCTGCCAGAACAACGACGCGCACACATTGCTAAAACGGTAACGCCCTATGTGTTCACCGCAGCACAGATTGACGCTTTGAATAAGTGTTTAAGTTTGGATTATGAAAACCTTGGATCGCCCGCCGCCGATATTCTGCGACAAGGCGTGTCGTTTCCAGCGCCCGGACAACTCGTAAGTTCGGCACAGGCCGCCTAATAAAAAACGGAGGCACAATCGCCTCCGTTTTCATTAAATTCACTTCGTGAAGCTCTATGACGTTGCCTTTTGGCGTTCAATGACTTCGTTCTGTGCCTCAATTGCTTTATCAATTACCCGAGCATACACACGCTTCTTCTCGCGCGATTTTGCATTTCGCACGAATTCTGACAGGTTCGAATTATAAGTTGTCCTCGGTTTTAGCAACCAACTAAACATGACAAAATCCTCCTTATCATCGCTTAGGCTTGCGCTAATTATAGCACTTCACAACGAACCAAACGCCCTCTAAAAACTCACTACAATGCATATCTATGCACACACCAAAATCCCAAATAGCATGAAATCATGCTTTTTTGCCGCTCAAAATAGCATGATTTCATGCCAAGACCATGTGACCAAGTTGGCGGTGTCCATGCTAATTTACCTTAATGGATTTTAAGCGACGCTGAGGTGATGGATAGCTGAACCCCTTATGTAGCAAGGGTTGTAAAGCAATGTACATTAAGGTGTAAAGATAAAAATTACCCCAGACTACCTTGACATGGTAGGGGTCGGTAGTTCGAGTCTACTCGGACGCACCATCTTCTTAAAGTTTCAAAGCTCTTGGTACTAAGTCTATCCCGGCCATTTCATTGCTGAATGTAAAATCCGCAATATTCGTATAGCGTTATCACGGACATCGTACACGATGACGTAATTTGCATGTACAACAAACTCTCGAGTTCCGAGAACTCGTCCTTCACGACCCATTTCTGGATATTCAGATAAATTTGCAACGCTTGAGGAAATTAGGTTATCTAATTGAGGCGCAGCTAATGGGTTGTTACCTTCGATAAAATCATAAATTTGTTCACGGTCCTGAATGGCTTCAGGAGTCCATTGCACTATCATCGCTACTTATCGGTGTTACGCTGAGTTAACGCTCTGCGTGCCGAAAACTTAGCCTCAACGTCATTCGCTGGCACCAAATCCCCAGCGTTAGCAGAATCAAGCCCTTGATTTACTTGCTCCTTAAACCAGCTTTCGTGTTCAGCCAATCGCTGCTGTTGGTGCACATATTCACGCATGAAGTCACGCAACAACTGTGCACTGCTTCGATCGCGTGAACGCGCTGCTTTTGAAAATTCACTTTTCAACTCATCGTTAACTCGGAACGTAAATGTTGCATCGCTCATATCAATCACCGCATGTGTTACAAATTATGTACAATGTAGCACCAAGTTAAAAAATCGTCTAATTTACTTCGGAAACAAGGACCATCTTGTTTCTGAGTATTCGCGAATAGTCGATTTAAAACAAACTTAATTGGTTGTCAGCCAATTGCGACTTTGTACGGTGTTTTTTGCGTGATGCTGGTAGCCGGCGGCGCTCTTTGTTGCGGTCGGCGGGATGTAAGTTATAGCGCTGGCGAAGTTCAGCAATGGCGGCTTTGATTTGGCGGTGAGATTGTTCAAAATCCACCAACGGCGTTGGATAAAAGTATTGCTCATTCCAGCCAGCTTGACGTCTTAAATTATTCGGCATTTGCCATGGTTCAAATAGCCAAGCCCCTTCAATATGCTGCAATTCAGGTATCCAACGCTTTACAAAAAGACCATCGGGATCCAATCGCTGCGCTTGATGCACCGGGTTGTATATTCGCAGTATCGAATTACTGGCTTGTCCGCTTTGCATTTGAACTTGTGGGTAATGAATACCTGGCTCGTAATCAACAAATAACTTCGCTAACCATTGTGCAACAGGCTGCCATGGTAACCCGAGTGAGTACGTCGCAGCCGAAACCAACATCGCGCGCATCCGAAAATTAATCCAGCCATGGTGATGCAAGTAGCGCATACACGCATCAACCATGGGCCAACCAGTGCGCCCGTGTTTCCATGCGTCAAACTTTATGGCATCGAATTCTGGTTCAAGTTGCGCCATTTGCGGCACTAGCGGTCGGTTTTCCATATAACAATGGCTTTCAAAACGCTGCATGAAATAACAATGCCACCACAGTCGTTTCGCAAAATCATTTAAACTTCTTCGCCAGTAGCTATTGACGGTGCGCTCTTGCGCGGCATTGGTTTGTTGGACCAACTCTTTGAGGCTAATACAGCCATACGCCAAGTAAGGGCTTAAGCGAGAACATGCTGCCGGCGCGGTCAACGGCGAACTAATTGAACCTCGATAGCGCTCACTACGGCGAGTCAAAAAGCTCGTTAAAGTGGCCAATGCCTGAGTACGACCACCGCTCTGGCGCTTTAAACAGGGGTATTCATCTTGTGTGACATCGAAAGGTAAGTAGATTGATGGCACTTCGAAGGTGACGAAATTGATTTCACGAGGCAACTCAGCCTGTGGCTCCGACATGTAAGTAAACCAGTGTTCATGAAACTGCCCTTCCCGTTGTTTTACCGGGCGTACAACGCCAAACTGAGCATATTCATGCCATCTAACTTGGTTTGCTACGCACCAACGTTTTACCGCCCTATCCCGTGCAAACGTCCAAGCATTACCTTGTTCTTCATGGCTATGTAACGTGAATGCTCCAAACCGATGCTTTAATCTTGTCAGCGTTTCAACCACATCGCCCTGCGTTATCCACAAGGCACCGCCAAGCTTATGGAGTTGCTCCTGTAAATCAACTAGTGATTCACGCACAAACTGCCATTGTCGATTGCTGGTATCCGGCAACTGCCAGTATTCGGACTCAAGTACGTAAACGCACAGCACAGGCCCAGCCTTGCTTGCTGCAGCCAATGCTTGGTTATCAATTGTTCGTAAATCGCGTTTAAACCAGACAACTTGAAGATTCATGAAGTGCACGTTAAAAGAAATATCTAAGTTTTAAAACGTGCTGAGATTGCGAAGGGATCACTCACTAAGTGAGGTGCAGTCCAAGGACTGCACCTCTCCTTTATCGCAGTACTAGGGTTGGGGTGCGGCTTGCTTTTAGCATCGCCATGGTGGTGCTACCAACCAAAAATTGGCGAATGCGTGAATGGCCAAATGCCCCCATTACCATGAGGTCAATGTCGTGTTCAGATTGATACTGGTGCAAGGTGGCTTCTACATCACCTGCACGAAGCGCCACACTAACTTCGTGACCGCCGTCGCTTAACACTTTCTCAGCCCAATTGAGCTTTTCCCAATTGTTCGCAGTGTCGGCGTCAACCATCACCACATGTATCGGCATGCCTTTAAACAACGGGCTTTTCGCCAACATTTCGACGCCTTTTTCAGTAGTTTTGCTACCGTCGAAGGCTAACATTGCTGAGCGCGGTTCACTGAACGTATCTGGAGTCAGTAATAACGGTCGATGGACGGTGCGAATTACGGTTTCCAGCTGGCTTCCTACTTGATGCAATTGGTTTGCAGATGCTTCCCCATGGAGGCCTAGCACTGCAAGGCGCACATCGCTTTCAAGCGCTAACAAGTTCTCAGCAAGTTCGCCGTGCCGCTGACGTTGGGTCACATCTTTAACACCCAACTTACGCAATTTCTCGTCCGCCAGTTTCAACAGTACATGTCCGTGTTCTAACGCTAATTTAGCGCGCTGAGCATCAAGCTCAGCCAGTTGTTCAAGCAAATGTTCGCGCGTACCTAAACCAATATTTCCAGAAAGCTCACTCTCAGTTTGCGTTTTTAATTCATCTAAAACATGCAATAACATCACCGGCGCCGACAATTGCTTCGCGGCCCATGCGGAGTAATCGCACACCGCAGTGTTGCGCGATGCACCATCGATACAGCTAATTACATAAGACATAATTTCCCCTTATTATTCTAATGGCCGCCCATAATACTGTCGGCAGCGTCGGGTTTATCATGAACACCAAAGCGGTCAACAATCGTAGCACTCGCTTCATTTAAGCCGCGCACTTCCACTTCTGCGCCCTCACGGCGGAACTTAATCACCACTTTATCAAGTGCTCCTACCGCGGTAATGTCCCAGAAATGTGCTTTTGTAAGATCAATAATGACCTTATCGAGCGCTTCTTTAAAGTCAAACGAGTCAACAAACTTATCGGCAGAAGAGAAAAACACCTGGCCGATCACCTGATAACGTCGTTCGCTTCCGGATTCATCAATCGTTGATGTCACACTCATAAAGTGGCCAATTTTGTTCGCAAAGAACATGGCGGCAAGCAACACGCCAACCCCAACGCCGATTGCTAGGTTATGCGTGGCAACAACGACAACAACCGTGGTCACCATCACGATATTGGTTGATAACGGATGCTTTTTCAGGTTACGAATGGAATCCCAACTAAAGGTACCAATGGATACCATAATCATCACAGCAACCAGCGCTGCCATCGGGATCTGTTTCAACCATTCATCGAGAACTAATATAAGAACCATCAAGAAAATACCGGCCGTTAAGGTTGATAAGCGTGTACGACCACCTGATTTCACGTTAATCACCGACTGTCCAATCATGGCACAACCAGCCATACCGCCCATCAAACCAGCACCAATATTCGCGATACCTTGCCCTTTACACTCACGATTCTTGTCGCTCGGCGTATCCGTCAGGTCATCAACAATCGTTGCTGTCATCAATGATTCAAGCAAACCAACCACAGCCAAACCGGCAGAATATGGGAAGATAATCGCTAATGTTTCGAGGTTCAGCGGCACATCTGGCCATAAGAAAATCGGTAAGGTATCGGGTAATTGCCCCATGTCACCCACGGTACGGATGTCGATGTTCCAGAAAATCGCCACAATCGTTAAAGAAATAATACACACCAATGGCGACGGTAAGAGCTTACCGATAACTGGAACGTACGGGAATAAGTAAATAATCCCTAAACCAGCTGCCGTCATCGCGTACACATGCCAAGTCACATTGGTTAGCTCAGGTAATTGAGCCATGAATATCAATATCGCCAATGCATTCACAAAACCGGTTACTACTGAGCGCGACACGAAACGCATTAATGAACCGAGCTTTAAGTAACCAGCACCGATTTGTAGTACGCCAGTAAGTAACGTCGCAGCTAGCAAGTACTGAAGGCCGTGTTCGCGCACCAAGGTCACCATCAGCAACGCCATCGCGCCGGTTGCTGCCGAAATCATACCCGGTCGCCCACCAGTGAATGCGATAATCACCGCGATACAAAAGGATGCGTACAATCCGATTTTGGGGTCAACACCAGCAATGATGGAGAAGGCAATGGCCTCAGGAATGAGCGCTAGGGCAACGACAATACCCGCGAGCAGATCGCCACGGATATTCGAAAACCACTGGTTTTGTATGGTTTTGAACATAGGTTAAGTTTCACTTTTTCGTTAAAATTCAAACAATAGAAATACAGAAATGCGCCGCGTTTTCGGCTCTGGTAGTCAGAGTATAAACGCAACGTTAATAGAAATTATGAACGCTAGGGTGGCGTAAGGTTAAACAAACCAACAACTCTCCGTGCTTGTTCTTACCCAATGTAAGAAGGCGCGGATTATACGGAATTAGCTTAACGAACGCAAAAAGCTGATTCGCACATGTTGAGCTAACCTCTTGAGCTAAATAGACTGCACCGACCGTCGGTATAGGTTAGAATAGCGGCCCTAATCACAATTGAGTTGCACATTTATACATGACTTTTTCTGAACTCGGACTTTGCCCTGAAATTCTCGACGCCCTAACCCGCCAAGGTTATACCGAACCAACCCCCATTCAAGCACAGGCAATACCAGCGGTACTTGCTGGTCACGATGTGATGGCGGCCGCCCAAACCGGCACCGGCAAAACTGCGGGGTTCACCCTGCCGATTTTAGAAATGCTCAAGGGCAATGAACGTGCCAAAGCAAATACCGCGCGCGTTCTCATTTTAACGCCAACACGTGAACTTGCAGCGCAAGTTGGTGAAAGTGTCGCAACCTATGGACGCGGTTTACCACTCAACTATGCCGTAGTGTTTGGTGGTGTGAAAATTAATCCACAAATGATGAAGTTGCGCAAAGGCGTCGACATTTTAGTTGCAACGCCAGGTCGTCTGCTCGATCTCTATCAGCAAAATGCGATCCGATTTCCGAAGTTAGAAGTGTTAGTGCTTGATGAAGCTGATCGCATGCTCGACATGGGATTTATTCACGACATTAAGAAAATCATTAAGTTACTACCAGCCAAACGCCAAACGCTGATGTTCTCGGCGACATTCTCAAACGACATTCGCACGTTGGCGAAAACGTTGGTGAAAAACCCAGTCGAAATCTCGGTCGCGCCGCCTAACTCGACTGCTGAGCGCATTGACCAGATCATGTATGCCGCTGAGAAAAACAAAAAACCACGCATGCTCATGCAAATACTGCGAAATTTGAATTTGCCGCAAGTGATTGTGTTTTCTCGTACCAAACATGGCGCGAACCGCTTGGTGAAGCAGCTTGATCAAGACGGTTTTTTAGCTGCAGCGATTCACGGCAACAAGAGCCAAGGCGCCCGAATCAAAGCGTTAGCCGATTTTAAATCGGGCAAAGTCAACGTGTTAGTTGCTACGGATATTGCCGCTCGCGGACTCGATATCGAAAAATTACCGTATGTCATCAACTTTGATTTGCCACAAGTTGCTGAAGATTACGTGCATCGAATTGGCCGTACCGGTCGCGCTGGACAAGTTGGGCACGCCATTTCATTGGTCATGGACGAAGAGTTTAAAACCCTCAAAGCGATTGAAAAGCTCATTGGTCAGCCAATTGAACGTCACACTTTAGAAGGCTTTGCTGAGGTGCAATTAACTGGTAAAACTCCAGCACCGAAGCAAGGCCAACGTGCACCGCGACCGCCGCGGAAATCACAAGCTAGCAATGGAAATAACAAGCCTTCAAACCGTTTCAAGCGGCGCGACGGCGGTCGAAAAGCAAGTCACTAAGTAGTTTGACCGTGGTATACCTTCAGGTGGGTAAACCACGATCGGCACTTGTTTTTAGCTGTTACTAAAATAACGTTTGACTTGTTGAACAATCAGCGTAGCGTACGTCGCGTTGGTTAGAAACAGTAAGTTAAATCTCCTCTACTTCGTATTACTAGCATTATTCTTCGTCCTGCAGCTTTAAATTTCCTTTTTTTACCCCGCATGACGTTGTCAGTGGTTTTCGCCACGGCAATTAAATTTTTAAATTTTCAGGATTAATAATATGTCTACTACAGTAACTGGCGTTGTAAAATGGTTGAACGAAGCAAAAGGTTTTGGTTTTATTGAGCAACAAGGTGGCGCAGACGTATTTGCTCACTTTAGCGCAATTGCTAGCACCGGTTTCAAAACCTTAGCCGAAGGCCAACGTGTATCGTTCTCGATCACTCAAGGTCCTAAAGGCCCACAAGCTGAAAACATCGTTGCGCTTTAATCGCCGATAGTATCGCTTGATAATGAGGAGCTCTGTTGAGCTCCTTTTTTTATGTCTTGAATTTGCTTCTTTTAAATAACAGACTATCATTGTGTTAATTATTCATACACATTCTTGGATTAACGATGGCTCGCACAACAAGTATTACCATTGGTACTCAACTCGATGAATTCGTGAACGAGCTCATTGAGTCAGGTCGTTATGGTTCCACCAGCGAGGTTGTGCGCTCAGCGCTACGTTTACTCGAAACCCAAGAGCGCCAACTTAATATGCTTCGAAACGCTGTTTCAGACGGCGATGCTAGTGGCGTAAGTGATTTGTCACTTCGCGATATAGCTAATCAAGTGAAGCAAAAGCATGGCTTATAAACTTTCTTCGCTCGCCGCTGAGGAGTTCGACGTTTTAACCATAACCACCATGCGGTCTTTTATCGTATCGTTACAAATGATAATTCAGGTTCTGCCGTTCTAATTGTTCGAATATTGCATCAACAAATGAATCCTTATCTTTATTTCCCCCTTTAAAACCCACTACATTTTATTTCCTTGAATTAATTTAGGTTAGAGCCCATATACTCGGTATTAAATTTTCTTAGAGAGGACGCGTATGGCTGACAATATCATCGTGGCATGCCCTAGCTGTCATAAAAAAAATCGTGTTGTTACCGATAAGCCTCGTAGCGAAGCTAAGTGCGGTGTATGCAAGGCTTCGTTATTTCCCGGGAAAGCATTTGCGGTTAACGCCGATGAGTTTCGCGTACATCGCGACAGTGATTTACCATTAGTGGTGGACTTCTGGGCGAGTTGGTGCGGGCCGTGTAAGCAGTTTGCGCCGATATTCGAACAGGTTGCGCAGCAGTATGCTGAGAAGGCGCGTTTCGTAAAAGTAAGTACCGAATCGGAGCCTCACTTGGCTCAGCATTTTATGATTCGGAGCATTCCGACATTGATGGTGGTTAAAAACGGACAAGAGGTTGCACGCCAAGCCGGTGCGATGGGGCCGGCGCAGTTGGTGCAGTGGCTAAATCAACATCTTTAAGAGCGTTGCTGGTTATTCGTTATTCGTTATTGGTTATTCGTCGAGGGAGCACTGCAGGCAGCGCTCCTGCCCCGTAATTAGCTTCGAGATACCATTGCGGTTGCGGGCAAAGAACAGATACCCTTTGTCTGCAAACCATTTCACGATGGGCCAACGTAACGTGGCTGTCATCCAGCCTCGCCCTACCGCTGACCATGCAGCATGAGTGACATCCAAGCCATAAATCATTTCGCCGTTGGCTTTTTGTCCATGCAAAATGCGATTCGCTTCAGCCACCTCAATGTGCGGATAGCGCTCGGCGAAATCGACTGCCCATATATTCTCAAATTTGAGCTTGCGCTGTTTGTCTTTCGCCTTTAAGTGCTTCATTTCTTTCACGCACAGCGGGCAACCACCATCGTAAAAAAGAGTCAGTTTTGTGGCCACGGGCACCTCTTTTTGTGGTTTATGAGTTCCTGAATTATACGCCATGTTGACTCCTCCCGATCACTTCTCCTTCTTCTCTTTGACTTTACCTACAAATCTTATAAACTCTGCATCGATTTTATTTAAGTAGTTACTAAATTATGGTGTAACCTGCGATGAAGAAGTTGATTTTTCCAGCCCTAATGAGCTGCTACATGGCATTGTTGATGACCTGTTTAATCACCTGGATTAATACTGGATTTGATTCAGGTTTCTGGGGCCGTTGGTTTACCGCATTCTATATCGCGTGGCCAATTGCCGGATTTTTAGTTTTTATTGGCGGTCAACGCATTCGCGCGATCAGCGAAAAGCTCGCTGCAAAACTATAAAAAAGAGGGGTGCAGTCCTTGGACTGCACCCCTCCTCTTTCGTCACTCTTTCGGGAGCAATTAGAAGGTGTAGCGCACACCAACCATTGCGACAGTCGGATCAATTTCTACAGCGACAGTTTCAATCGTTGTCCCATTCAAACGTACGTCTGCATCGGTATCGATATCCATTTTCGATACCATAAAGTGTACGCCCCACTTGTCAGTCAATTTCCAGTTCACGCCAGCTTGCAATGCATAACCGAAGCTATCAGACAACGCGAGATCAACGTGGTCATCAGCGGTTGCAACGCCCAACGCACCTAGAGTAGAAACCAACTGGTTTGATACCTTGTCTTCAAAGAACGTGGTGTAGTTCAAACCTAGACCAACGAACGGCTTCACATTGTCAGAACCGATATCAAAGTGGTACTGTGCTAACAACGTTGGTGGCAAGTGCTTCGTTTCACCAATTTTCATTCCCGCAAGCACACCAGTGCCATGAATTTCATGGCTAAACGGTGTTGCTGCAACTAATTCCAACGTCCAGTTATCTGTCATTTTGTAGTCAATGGTGATACCAAGTTGGGTGTTGTTATCAACGGTTACCCCAGTACTTCCATTCTCAAATCCAGCAATGGACTCCACCACTGGCAGGTTTGAGCTACTATCATTTGGCATCACACCGATTGCGCCAACGTTCACGCTAAAGGTATCTGCATAAGCAGGCGCACCGGCCACGGCCGCAAGTAAACTACAAACTAATAATGACTTTTTCATACAGCTCTCCTTAGTAATTTCCGCACATTTTATAAGGTCACTGCTGGAATAAATTGATCGCGATCAATAAATGTAACCACAAGAAAATCAGGGGTATTTGCACACCAAACAAATACCACCAAGGTGGTATGAGGAGGGGTGCACACCTAGGACTGCCCCCCTCTTTTCTGTATAATCAGAAAAAATTACCGGAGAAAAACTATATGAAACTGACGATTGATATCAGCAAATACCCATTAGCTGAAAATTACAAAGATCCAATTCGTGAATTTATCGATGAATTAGCGAAATATCCTAATCTGCATATTCTTACCAATACGCTAAGCACTCAAGTGTTTGGTGATTACGATGACGTGATGGAAGCCATACAAGCCTGTATAAAATGGTCGTTCAAAAAATACGGCAAAGTTGTATTTGTATGTAAGTTCCTGCATGGCGATCTTCGCCCGGAATAAGTGGGGTGCAGTCCAAGGACTGCACCCCACCTCTCCCCCATGTTAAACTGAACGCAGTAACTCGCTATAAAGGTTTACGGCATGCCATTTCGTCCTGAGCACAGCTATCAAGATTTATCTGAACAGTTATTTGCTCCATGCAAAGCTACATCTGTGCAAGCACCGCAATGGCTCGCATTTAATGAAGAGTTAGCGAAGCAGTTGCAAATACCTCAAGAGTTATGGGCGACGGAAAAGGGCTTGCAAATATTTTCCGGTAATCAAACACCCGAATGGGCAACTCCTGCGGCGCTGGCCTACGCTGGCCATCAGTTTGCCAACTTTGTGCCACAACTTGGCGATGGCCGAGCCTTACTGCTCACTGAAGTGATAGCCAATAACCAGCAACGTTACGATATTCAGCTTAAGGGATCAGGCCGAACGCCTTATTCTCGCGGTGGTGACGGTCGCTCGCCGATGGGCCCGGTCATCCGCGAATATTTAGTGAGCGAAGCCATGCATAAGCTCAACGTACCGACGACCCGTGCATTGGCAGCAGTAGCAACCGGCGAGTGGGTGCAACGCGACACGGCACAACCTGGTGCCATTCTCACACGCGTTGCCAAAAGTCACCTGCGAGTTGGCACGGCGCAGTATGTGCTGCATCTGAGAGACTACAACTTACTCAAAAGCTTTGCTGATTACGTGATTGACCGTCATTATCCAGCGCTAAAAGATGCTGCGACACCCTATTTAGATTTACTTGAACACGTGCAAAACAAACAAGCACAACTCATCGCCAAGTGGATGAGCCTTGGTTTTATCCACGGCGTGATGAACACCGACAATATGACACTAAGCGGCGAAACCATCGATTACGGCCCATGTGCGTTCATGGAAGCCTATGATCCGGCAACTAAATTTAGCTTCATTGATAAACGCGGTCGGTATGCCTACCACAACCAACCTGCAATTGGCTTGTGGAATATCGCTCGATTTGCAGAAACATTACTGCCGCTAATAGATGACGATCCTGACAAAGCGGTCGCGCAAGCTACCGCGACGATTGAAACATTTCAAACCACCTACGAAGACTATTATTGGAAAGAAATGAGCCGTAAGATCGGCGTGAACGACCCAACCATCGCAAAACCTCTTGTCGAACGCTATTTGAACCTGATGCAAGCACAGCAAGTCGACTTTACCCAAGCGTTTCGCTTCTTGGGTGATGCCACGCCTGAGCGCGCACAACAATTATTCGAAAATAGCGATTCATGGCAGATCTGGTTTAATGACTGGCAAGCACATGCTGACCGCAGCGATATCCACCAAGTGAATCCGGCATATATCCCGCGTAATCACTTAATAGAATTAGCCATTCAAGCAGCAGCCAATGACGGTGACTTAACCATTTTCAACCGCTTACAACGCATGCTTGCCGACCCCTTCACTGAACGCACTGAGTTTAAGGACTGGTTTGAACCAGCTAAATCCGAACAAGCGATCACGCAAACGTTTTGTGGCACTTAAGCCCTAATTTATTGGTAAGTTTAGAAACAATTCAATATAGTTAACAGGGATGCAAAAATAACAATAAAGGATTTTAACCTATGTCAGACTTCAATCACGAATCATCGTCAGTGAATAACGTTGCTGTAGCGCAACTTGCAGCCAACAAACAATACACCCAAATTATCTATATCTTGCAGCTGGTATCTTTGATATTCGGGATCACGTCAATTATTGGTGTAGTGATGAACTATGTGAAATTGAGTGAGGTACGTGGCACTTTTCTTGAATCGCATTTCCGCTGGCAAATCCGCACGTTTTGGTTTGTTTTACTGTGGACTATTATTGGCGGAATTTTAACGATGGTTGGTATCGGTATCTTAATACTTCTGGCGGTGGCTGTTTGGTATATCTACCGCGCCATAAAAGGCTTAAATGCTTTGAGTGCAAATCGTCCGATGTACGTCTAAAACGATTAGACCTTGAAGTGCAGGCTATTCCTGCACTTCACCATCTAAGTAATACCAACGATTATTTTCGCGGATGAAATGCGACTGTTCTTCCATCACGCCAATATCGTCATCAATTTGAAAGTAGGCTTTGAAATGCACATAACCGCGGTTACCGTGTGTACCCGTGGCAATTAATTGTAGCTGTAACCATTGTGGATTGTCGTCTAACGAAAATCCCGGTGGTAAGGTACTTGGGTGCCAGCTTGCTGCGACGTAATAGGCTAAACCGCGCGCATATGCGCTATAACGTGAACGCATCAGCTCTTCAGGTGTGCGTGGTAACGACTTCCCTAAATGAAACCGTTCGCAACACTTGGCGTACTTTCCGCCGCCGCATGGGCACTTTTTACCGAGTGGCTTATTCATACGGCCACCCTTTTTTATGCGTGCTACTCACGTTCGATGGTTTATGCCTTGAACGAGAGCCTGATCGCTGTCCCCGTGCGTTGGGTCGTTGCTCGCCACCCACACTCGGCGGTCGTTGCGGTTTCGGTCGACGGCTCTTATGCCCTTCCGGAGCCAAGCCACTAGAATGCTGAATCGAGGCCATGAGTTCAGCGAGCTCGCGCTCGGTTAAGTTACGCCACTGCCCTACCTGCAAAGCACCTAAGCGAACATTCATGATCCGCGTGCGTTCTAGCTTTCGAACTTCATAACCAAAGTGCTCGCACATCCGACGAATCTGACGATTCATACCTTCAATGAGCGTTAAACGAAATACGAATGTCGACAGTTGCTCTACTTTACAACGCTTCGTCATGGTGCCAAGAATCGGAACGCCACTAGCCATGCCACGAATAAAATCAGATGTAATAGGACGGTGAACCGTGACCACATACTCTTTCTCGTGCTTATTACCAGCACGTAAAATCTTATTCACCAAATCGCCATTGCTGGTTAAGAAAATCAGACCTTGTGAGTCTTTATCTAGACGCCCGATCGGGAAAATCCGTTCTTTATGACCAACAAACTTCTGAATGTTGTTACGCTCGGCTGAATCTGTTGTACTCACCACACCGACCGGCTTATTCAGTGCAATAAACACAAACTTTTCTTTATTCTGCGCTGCTACCAAACGTCCATTGACTCGAACTTCGTCGCCAGCACCAACTTTATCGCCAACCACCGCTCTGCGGCCATTCAAAGTGACTTGCCCTTGCTCAATGAATCGATCCGCTTCACGACGCGAACACATGCCGCTTTCGCTAATGAACTTGTTCAGGCGAACGGCTTCGCGTTGCTGAGGTTGGTTTGGCTGCATGGCTTTAAAATCACCTTGATAGACTGAATTTACCTGCGCAGTTTATCAGAATGTAAGACAAATCATGAAACAAAAGACGATATTGGTCGCTAGCATTTTCACTCTCATGGTGTATATTTACACCACAGCCAGCATTAAAGAGAGTCCTTAAAAATGACCCGACAAAGTATTACGTTAACTGAGCAAAACGATCAATGGCTGCGCGAACACGTTGATGTAACCGGCGAATATGCGAGTAAGAGTGAATTAATTAACGATTTAATTCGTCGTGCGCGTCGAGCGGAAGCGATTAATTATAAACTTCAACAAGCCGAAACAAGCGGATTTACCGAGCAATCGGCAGATGAAATTTTAAATGAGTTTAAGCAGGCACTGAGAAAATAGCGGATGGCTTCATACAAGCTATCCAATGCGGCCAAAGAAGATCTACGGCGAATTTACGCATATGGCCTGTCAACTTTTGGTGAACAAGCTGCCGATGATTATTTCTATAAATTTTTCGAGACCTTCGAACGTATCGCCGAGATTCCTTTTCAGTTTCCGGCTGTTAATGAAGTTCGTCAGGGTTATCGGCGCGGCGTATGTGGTGTTGATAGCATCTATTACCGCATCAACGAATCGAAGGATAATGGAACGATAGTAGAAATCATCGCCATCCTTGGCGGTCAAGATTTAGAAACGTGGCTCTAGTCTTGTGGAACGCGCACCCAACCTTCCATGAGTACACGGGCACTGCGGCTCATAATCGCCTTCGTAACCGTCCATTCACTGTTCACTTGCTTGGCTTCAGCGCCAACGCGCAAAGTGCCGGATGGATGACCAAATACCACTTGGTTACGATCACCGCCGCCAGCGGCTAAGTTGACCAAAGTGCCGGGAACCGCTGCCGCCGTAGCGATTGCCACCGCTGCTGTGCCCATCATCGCGTGGTGTAATTTGCCCATCGACATCGCGCGGACTAACACATCAATGTCGCTCGCATTAATGGCTTTGCCGCTTGATGAGACATAGTCCGCTGGAGGCGCAACAAATGCGATTTTCGGCGTATGCTGGCGTGACGCTGCTTCATCAATAGATGAAATCAAGCCCATTTTCAGCGCACCATGCGCTCGCAGAGTTTCAAACTTCAATAGCGCATCGGCATTTTCATTTATCGCGCCCTGAAGCTCGGTACCGGTGTAGCCAATATCCGCTGCATTTACAAAAATAGTCGGAATACCGGCATTAATGAAAGTGGCTTGTAACCTACCAAAGCCAGGAACTTCAAATTCATCGACCACGTTTCCGGTTGGGAACATAGAGCCACCCTTTCCGTTCTCTTGAGCGTCTTCATCCGACGCTGGGTCCATAAATTCAACTTGTACCTCAGCCGCAGGAAACGTCACACCGTCAAGCTCGAAGTCGCCGGTTTCTTGCACTTCACCGTTGGTAATTGGTACGTGTGCAATAATGGTTTTCTGAATATTGGCTTGCCAAATGCGCACGACGCATGTGCCGTTGTCTGGAATCCGCGAAGCATCGACCAAGCCATTGCTGATTGCAAATGAGCCTACCGCCGCTGTTAAGTTGCCGCAGTTACCGCTCCAATCAATAAATGGCTTATCAATTGATACTTGGCCGAACAAATAATCAACATCGTGATCAGCACGAGAACTACGCGACAAGATCACAGTTTTACTGGTGCTTGATGTCGCGCCGCCCATGCCATCAGTGTGTTTACCATACGGATCAGGGCTACCAATGACTCGTAACAGAAGCTTATCGCGAGCCGGGCCTGGCGTCTGTGCCGCTAAAGGCAAATCGTCGAGCTTAAAAAACACCCCTTTCGAGGTGCCGCCACGCATATACGTGGCGGCAATTTTTAACTGTGGAGGAAATGCCATGTGTTTACACCTCTCCCGCTAAGAAGTCTTGTGCAAAGCGTTGTAATACACCGCCGGCAGAGTATATCGACACTTCTTCTGCGGTATCTAAACGACACTTGGTTGGCACTTTCACGGTGTCACCGTTGGCGCGATGAATCACTAGAGTCATCACAGCACCGGGCTTCACATCACCCTCAACATCAAAGGTTTCGGTACCATCAATATTCAAGGTTTTACGCGTGGTACCTGCTTCAAATTCAAGAGGTAATACGCCCATACCAATCAAGTTGGTACGGTGAATGCGCTCGAAACCTTCAGCGACAATGCATTCAACACCCGCGAGACGAACACCTTTGGCTGCCCAGTCTCGCGATGACCCTTGGCCATAGTCTGCACCAGCAACAATAATCAACGGCTGCTTACGCTCCATGTAGGTTTCAATTGCTTCCCACATGCGCATGACTTTGCCTTCTGGCTCAACACGAGCCAAAGAACCTTGAATCACCTCACCGTTATCATCCAATACCATTTCGTTGAACAGTTTCGGGTTGGCAAAGGTCGCACGTTGCGCGGTCAAATGATCACCACGGTGTGTCGCATAGCTGTTGAAATCCTCTTCTGGTAAGCCCATTTTCGCCAGATATTCACCAGCGGCGCTGTCGGCCAAAATCGCGTTCGACGGCGACAGGTGATCGGTGGTGATGTTGTCACCAAGCACCGCTAACGGACGCAACCCCTTCAAGCTATTTGCTGAAGCGAATGAGCCTTCCCAATAGGGTGGACGACGAATATAGGTACTCTGCGGACGCCAGTTATATAACGGATCGGTTTTCTCGCCGTAATCAACATCGATACTAAACATCGGGTCATACACCGTGCGGAATTGCTCCGGTTTCACCGCTTGCTTCACAATCGCATCGATTTCTTCATCGCTTGGCCAGATATCTTTTAATGTGACTGGGTTACCGTCATGGTCAAAGCCCAACACGTCTTTTTCGATATCAAAACGAATAGTACCTGCGATGGCGTACGCAACTACCAACGGCGGTGATGCCAAGAATGCTTGTTTCGCATACGGATGAATCCGACCATCGAAGTTACGGTTACCCGAGAGTACTGCCGTCGAGAACAGATCACGTTCAATAATTTCTTTCTGGATTTTCGGGTCTAACGCGCCACTCATCCCGTTACAGGTGGTACACGCAAAACCAACCACACCAAAGCCCAAATTTTCTAGCTCAGGTAGCAAATTGGCATCTTCAAGATACATTTTCACCGTCTTCGAGCCCGGCGCCAGCGAGGTTTTCACCCACGGCTTACGGGTTAAACCGAGTTTATTCGCGTTACGGGCAATCAAACCAGCTGCAATCATGTTGCGCGGGTTACTGGTGTTAGTACAGCTGGTGATAGCTGCAATGATCACTGCACCGTCTGGCATGAGACCGTTCTCTGGTTGCTCAATATGCTTTGCAATGCCTCGCGAGCTCAGTTCAGCCGCTGGTAATAACGCGTGCGGATTTGAAGGTCCAGCTAAGTTACGTTCAACTTTTGACAAATCAAACGTCAATACGCGCTCATATTGAGCACCTTTCATGCTGTCAGCCCACAACCCGGTGTGCTTCGCAAATTTCTCAACAAGCTCAACTTGTTTGTCATCGCGACCTGTGAGTTTCAGGTAATCCGTGGTTTGCGAATCAATATAGAACATCGCCGCGGTTGCGCCGTATTCTGGTGTCATATTTGAAATCGTTGCACGGTCACCAACTGATAGAGCATCGGCGCCCTCACCATAAAACTCTAAATAAGCACCGACCACGCGCTCTTTACGCAAGAAATGCGTAATCGCTAGGACTAAATCAGTACCGGTTATGCCCGGTTTTAATTTACCAGTTAATTCAACACCAATAATATCTGGCAGACGCATATATGAGGCGCGGCCAAGCATCACGCTTTCAGCTTCCAAACCGCCAACACCGACAGAGATAACGCCCAGCGCATCAACCATTGGGGTATGACTATCGGTACCTACACAGGTATCAGGGAATGCGACGTTGTCACGTACTTGCACCACCGGAGACATTTTCTCGAGGTTGATTTGATGCATGATGCCGTTACCCGGCGGAATCACATCCACGTTTTTGAATGCAGTCTTGGTCCAATTGATGAAATGGAAACGGTCGTCGTTACGACGGTCTTCAATTTCACGGTTCTTCTCAAATGCATCTTTTTCAAAGCCTGCATGCTCAACCGCTAACGAGTGGTCCACAATCAACTGAGTTGGCACTACTGGGTTTACTTTGGCCGGGTCGCCGCCTTTCGCAGCAATGGCATCACGTAAACCAGCCAAATCAACTAATGCTGTTTGACCAAGAATGTCATGACAAACGACGCGAGCTGGGTACCATGGAAAGTCTAAATCGCGTTTGCGCTCAACAATTTGCGTTAAACAAGCTGTCAAATCTTCCGGATTGCAGCGACGCACTAACTGTTCAGCTAAAATTTTTGAGGTGTATGGCAGGCCGTCATAAGCGCCTGGCTTAATCGCTTCTACCGCGGCACGTGTATCGTAATACTGTAGCGTAGTGCCCGGGAGCGGTTTACGAAATTCGGTATTCATGGCTATGCCCCTTCATTAACATCAGTGTTTTCATTCGGAAAGCCAAAAAGAGGCACCGAAGTGCCTCTTTTTCATCTGCTTAGCGGTCTTCCAAAGCAGATACTGGACGTGGCGCTGGGCCAGTATAGTCGGCACTCGGACGAATAATACGGTTATTCGCGCGTTGCTCTTTCACGTGCGCAGTCCAGCCGGTTACGCGTGACATAACGAAAATTGGCGTGAATAACTTCGTTGGAATGCCCATGTAGTGATAAGCCGAAGCGTGGAAAAAGTCAGCGTTCGGGAATAATTTTTTCTCGCGCCACATGACTTCTTCACAACGAACCGATACATCGTACAAACGGCTGTCACCAAACTCTTTCGAGAGTTTCTCAGACCATTCTTTGATGATGTCGTTACGTGGGTCGAACTCACGATAAATGGCGTGACCAAAGCCCATAATCTTTTCTTTACGCTCAAGCATGCCCATCAGAGTCTTTTCAGCATCGTCAGCGTCTTTCATGTTCTCAATCAATTCCATGGCTGCTTCGTTCGCACCACCATGCAATGGGCCACGCAGTGAACCAATGGCGCCTGTGACACATGAGAAAATATCTGACAAGGTTGACGCACAAACACGTGCTGTGAAGGTTGATGCATTAAACTCGTGTTCTGCATACAGAATCAATGAGGTATTCATCACGTCGGTGTGCAGTTTCGACGGCGCCTTGTCATGTAATAAGTGCAAGAAATGCGCGCCAATTGAATCGTCATCTGTTTGCGTTTCAATACGCTTGCCTTCATGGCTAAAACGATACCAGTACAGCAAAATGCTTGGGAAAGCCGCCAACATGCGCTCAATCTTTGCGTCCGCTTGGTTGAAGTCTTCTTCTGGCTCAATGTTACCTAAGAATGAACAACCAGTGCGCATAACATCCATCGGGTGTGCGTCAGCTGGAATACGCTCAAGCACATCTTTAAGCTCTTGTGGCAAGCCACGCTGCTTCTTCAGGCGAGCTTTGTATTCAGCCAGTTGTTCTTTGGTTGGCAACTCGCCCTGTGATAGTAAGTAAGCCACTTCTTCAAAGCTCACTTTGTCAGCTAATTCTTTAATGTCATAGCCATAATAGGTTAGGCCTGAACCGCTTTTGCCAACGGTACATAGTGCTGTTTCGCCTGCTACTTGTCCGCGCAAACCCGCGCCCGTCAATTTCTTATCAACCATCTCTCACTCCTTATTTTGAAAATCTAAGGCGATATTAGCAATTGGATATTAGATATTAGTGTCCCGTGTTTTCTAATATCCAATATCTATTATCTAATAGCGCTTTGGTTTTTATTTTTTGAATAACTGATCGAGCTTGTCTTCGAACGCATGATAATTTAAGAAGTCATACAACTCCGCGCGCGTTTGCATGCTATCGACAACATCTTTCTGATGGCCGTTTGCCAAAATACTCTCGTAGACATTGAGTGCTGCTTTATTCATGGCACGGAAAGCGCTCAGCGGATACAACACTAACTCGATGCCAACTTCCGCTAATTCGTCTTTGCTAAATAATGGCGTGGCACCAAACTCGGTAATATTCGCAAGTACTGGTACATCTAGCGCCTTGGTGAACGCTTGGTAGTGCTCAAGCGTATGGACCGCTTCAGCAAAAATAGCATCAGCGCCAGCTTCCACACACGCTTGTGCACGTTCAATAGCAGCCTCCAAACCTTCTTGTTGGAAGGCATCGGTACGCGCCATAATGAAGAATTGATCGTCAATACGCGCATCAACGGCTGCTTTTACGCGATCAACCATTTCTGCCTGCGAGACAATTTCTTTGTTCGGACGGTGTCCACAGCGTTTCTGCGCAACTTGGTCCTCAATATGGAAGCCTGCAGCGCCAGCACGCGTCATTTCTTTAACGGTACGAGCAATATTGAACGCCCCGCCCCAGCCGGTGTCTGCATCCACTAGTAGCGGCACATCGGTTGCGCCCGTAATACGGCGAATATCTTCGCACACGTCGTTCAGTGACGTCATGCCTAAATCTGGCAAGCCAAACGATGCGTTGGCAACGCCTGCACCCGACAAGTATAGCGCTTGGTGGCCAACACGCTCCGCCATCATTGCCGTATACGCATTAATGGTACCAACAATTTGTAATGGTTTATTGTCGGTAATCGCTTGGCGGAATTTTGCGCCCGCACTGTGAGTTTGTGTCATGTTACTTCCCCAATTGTTGCAGTTTCAATTCGATGTTGCCGCGCGAGGCGGCAATGTGACGACGCATCAAAAGATCCGCCAACTCGCCATCGCGATTGGCAATGGCGTTAATAATAGCTTTATGCTCATCAAAGGCACGTGAAACACGCGGGCCATTCATCCCCAACTGCACGCGGTACATACGCACAAGAAAATAGAGCTCATCGCACAGCATATTAATCAAATATGGATTTTTACTGCCGATAATGATGCGGTAATGAAAATCTAAATCGCCGGCTTCTTGATAGTAGCTTTCGCCTTCGCGAACCCGCTGAGTGTTTAAATGTTGGTCAAGCAAACCGCGTAACTGTTCAATTTCTTGCTCATCCATATTTTCTGCCGCGAGTCGACATGCGAGCCCTTCGAGTTCCTCCCGAATTTGATACAACGCACGTAACCCTTCCGTAGATAATTTCACCACGCGTGCACCAGCGTTCGGGATACGTTCGATCAAGTGACAGCGCTCAAGTCGCGCCATGGCTTCGCGCAATGGGGCTCGACTCACGTTGAATTTACGCGCCAATTCTGGCTCGCTAATCTTACTGCCTGATGCTATTTCGCCTTCAACTATCGTCCGCTGCATCTCGAGTAAGAGTCGATCGGATGAAGTGACAGGCGAGCGCCATAATGGACTTTGTGGTGAATCGGTCATGATTGTCGACATATTTTATGAGTTGAACGAATGATACGCTCATTAACAGCCAATTCCAAGTGGAACACAAAACTTATTGTCGACAATTTATTTTTTTGAACGGTCTGCTATATTTTCCCGTAGTATGTTGATACAAACGACAATACCTACGAGAAATCGATAATAAAAAGAGCAACAAGAAAAATATGGAATTATTCTTCGATTTTGGGCAGGCGACACAACCTATTATTTTCGGCCGTCATAATTTATTTCTCGTCTTTTTATCTTATGCTGTTGCCCTGCTCGGCGCCTACACGTCTTTATTAACACTGACTCGCGCTGGTTCTTACAAACAAACCACCTTTCGTCATGTGTGGCTCATTGTCAGCGCCGTGATTGCTGGCTTGGCTGTTTGGAGTATGCATTTTATTGGCATGCTGGCATTCGAAATACCGTTAGAAATTTCTCATCAGGTCGACTTAACTTTGTTGTCGGTCATTCCAGCAATTATCGCCAATTGGTTTGCGCTGAAAACGCAAGTTGCTGAAAAAGCCCCTTATACGGCACCACTTTCATTAACAGTGGTTGCCGGTATGGTTTTGGGGTTAGGCATTGGCACTATGCATTATGTTGGCATGGCGGCAATGCAGTTTAATGGCACGTTACTTTATGATCAGGGATGGTTTGTTGTTTCAATAGCGGTCGCGTTGGGCCTTGGTGTCATTGCCATGCTGGCATACCGAGTGATGAATCGCTGGTCACGAAAAACGCCCGTATCGCGTTTGTTAAGTCGCATCGTATCTGCCGCCTTAATCGCTCTCGCAATTAGCGGGATGCATTACACTGCGATGTTTGCAGCACGATTTTATGGTGTTGTTGACGTCAATGGTCAACATCAGCACGACCATTGGCTCGCTTATTTCATTGGAATTTGCGCGGTCGTCGCCATTCTAGTTGCTGTATTTGGTACCTTTGTCGATAAACGTTTGTACGCCCAAGCTAAATCGCAAAAAGAAGCGCGTTCAATCATTCATAATCTCGCAACACGCGATAGTTTAACCGGTCTGGCCAATCGGCAAATGCTGATTGAGCAATTAGAAACCATTGATCATGCCACGTATGCGCTAGCAATTTTCGATCTCGACAAGTTCAAAGCGCTTAACAATAACTTTGGAGCAAGTAATGGTGATTTGGTATTGCAAGAAGTCGCCGATCGATTACAGCAACATTTGAGTCAATTGACCGATAAAAAAACTTTCATTGCTCGCTTAGCCGGAAATGAATTTGCTGTCGTGCTACCGTGCTCGATGCACGCTGATGATCATCGTTCAAAAGTTGAGACATTCGCACTCATCAAAGCCATCCAGTCGCGACTTGAGCAACCATACAAGTTGGGGCATTTTACTCATCTGCTCACAGTATCCGTTGGAATCACCCGTTTCGACAAACAGAGTTTACCCGACTCTATTCTTGGCGAGGCCGGCTTAGCCTTGGCGTATGCGAAGTTGAATCATCATCACAGTGGTGTTGAGGTTTTCCATGCAAACATGGCTGAACAAGCAAAGCAACGAGCGAAGCTCGAAAAAGATTTACGCAGTGCTCTGACACGGAATGAGTTGCAGCTGTTCGTGCAACCTCAGGTAAATCAGCATGAGGACATCGTCGGCGCTGAAGCTTTGTTGCGTTGGCATCATCCCGAACAAGGTTGGGTCTCCCCGGCTGAATTCATTCCAATCGCTGAAGAGTCAGGTCTAATCATCGAAATCGGTGATTGGATTATTCAACAAGCCTGCGTGATTTTACAATCCTGGAGCAAATCCCCAGAGACAGCATCCATCACACTCGCCATTAATGTCAGTGGTCGACAATTTCAACAGCCTGATTTTGTCGACAAACTCAATCAAGCATTACAACGTAATGCCATTGATGCATCGCGTCTCAAACTTGAGATCACAGAGAGCCTGATGCTGCATGATATTGAAATTGTCGCAGAAAAAATGCGTCAGCTTACAAAATTTGGCGTGCAATTCGCTATCGATGATTTCGGTACGGGTTACTCGTCACTCTTATATTTGGCGGAATTACCATTTGAGACACTCAAGATTGATGTGCAGTTCGTACGCGATATGCTTCATCAGAAATCAACAGCGACGATTGTTCAGGCCATCATACAATTGGCACAAAGCTTAAAACTCTCGGTCATTGCTGAGGGTGTTGAAGAACCTGAACAACGTCAATTTTTAACCCAATTGGGTTGTTACATCTATCAAGGTTATTTATTCGGCCGCCCCGTTTCTGTAAATGAGTTCAATCAAGCATTTAAACATGTTAGAACACCGTAATCTTAAATTGGTGTTGTTTATCATATTTTACGGTATACCCGACTGCACGACTCACTTCGTTATTCAAATAAGCATCTTGTAAGGTCACCTTCGCTGAACACAACACTTCGCCAGTTGCGAAGTTGGTTCGCAATGTGGTGATCCCCATCGATTTAAACTCAACGTGTCCAGGCAATTGGGTCATAACAAACTGACGGATTTCGCGTTTCGCTAACGCCGCATCACATGAAGGACTAAGATCACTGCATCCTGCCATTAAACAGCAGCTGCCACTTAAAATAACACAACGAATGGTGTTCAAACCTACCCCTTCACATGCAACTCATATAAAAGGAATCCCTTCCTGACCACCTTTCCCTGAAGTATCTATCGGGAGATAGATAACATTTAAAAAACATTTAAATATGTCGATTGACTTTGAATAGAATAGAAAGCTCTGCAGCGAAAGGCAATATAACATTCGCTAATTCGCTTGATTTATCTGGTGGAGGGATCCCTACTGCGTCGGTACTTCCGATTTGAGTTGCTTGGTGCTCGGAGTAAAGTCATTGTGCTGAAACACATCATTGAGAATAGATTGTTCCATGAAGCTACGCATTCCGGACTTGCATGGGAACCGAACGATAAGGTGAATTTCGCCTGCCGCTGGAACCGAGATGGTTACACGTGGATCAGCTGATGGAACATCAATGCCACGGTGATCACTCATGCGTTGCATATACCGTCGAGCTTGCTCAACATAGTCGGCACAATGGCGATTAGCAGATTCAAGCAGCGCTTGCTGTGCCGCATGCCAATTATCTTCGCGTTTAAACGGTACGGTAAAAACATGCAGCACAAAATCATGCGTGTAACTCTCGTTCACGACCGGCTCAGAGACAAACAACGAGTTTGGAATGGCTATCATACGTCCCGTACGCTGATGCGAAAATTTGCCCGGCCCTACCTCTAAAATAGTTGTCGTTAACAAATTTTGGTCAATCACATCACCGCGAAAATCTTTGATTTGAATTCTATCGCCAATGCTAAAAGCGCTACCGCCCGATTTTACTAAGCTCCCGGTCAAACACATAATGAGCTCTTTGGTCGCCACCACAAAAGCTACGGCGATGGCAACAATTCCTAATGCGAGCGTACGTAGTTCTTCGGCCCAAATGAGCATCAGCCCGACAACCATGAGTAGTAATAACGCATTACGAGTTTGAACAAACCAACGACGGCGCAAATCGGTCGAGCGAACGCTCTTACGAATGAATTTTGACAAGATCGCACGGATAATGACTATCGCTGTCACCAGTATCAAGGTGGCGATAACCGGCCGCAATAATTGTTCCGAAAACTGAAATTCGTTAAACAAATTTGTCAATGTATCCGTATACATAACATACCTAATTAGTTTTTATTTTTTATGACGGATATCTTACACCAGTTTCGTAAATATTCCGTCTGCATCTCGAGTAAAAATGATGTATATGCTATCTTTTATAGCCCAACAGGAGGAGTAACTGTATGTCTATTAAAAATATTTTGTTTGCAAGCATGTGTACAGCCGCATTATTTACCACTTCGGTCAATGCCGACACATGGCAACTCGACAGCGACAACTCCGTTCTCAATTTTGTCTCTGTAAAAAATAATCATGTGGCTGAAACGCATCGGTTTACCGATTTACAGGGGACATGGAACGACAACCGCGTCAGCATCGAAATACCTGTCGTAAGCCTCGACACGCAAATTCCAATTCGCAACGAACGCATGCTCGAACATGTATTCCAATCCAGCGAGTATTCTGTCGTGACCGCAACCGCAACATTGGAAGATGATGTGTTAATGGCCATGGCTGTGGGCGAATCGGTACCGCTTGCCGTTGAACTTGATGTGTACATCGCCGGTGAGAGTGAAACGTTAAGTGCTTATCTGCAATTAACTCGTCTTGCTACCGATCGCTTTTTAGCAACGACCACGCAACCTGTGATTATTGATACAAAAGCTTTTAGTCTCGTTGCCGGTGTCGATAAACTGCGTGAAATTGCTGGTCTATCGCGCATCGATTACAGCGTACCTGTTACCTTTAGTGTGCAATTCACACAATAATGACCATTCATATTCGCCCGGCCATTGCCGCCGATATTGAGTCATTAGCTGCCCTCGAAAGCAGTACATATGCTGACGAGGGCTATCCCGCCCCGTTATTCTACCAAGCGCTTGCGCAATGGCCGCAGTGGCTGCTTATCGCCGCAAGGGATGATGTCATCGTCGGTTATGTCTTAGCAGCTCCAGGTGCCGACAATTCATTGTGGGTCATGTCGCTATTAGTCGCTGAATCGGCGCGTGGTGAAGGCGTAGGGTCGAAATTAATGAAGGCATTACTTACAAACGTTGGCAATCAGCCCAATTCATTTTCCAAAATAGCACTCACGGTTTCACCGAATAACCATGGTGCGGTTCATTTGTATCATCAGCTAGGTTTCGAAAAAATCAAACAAATCAACGATTTTATGGGACCAGGGCAACACCGTCTATTCATGCAGATGAAAGCCTGTTGACGGTACGATTAATTCTTTCATATAGTGACTTCATAATAATTAATCAAAAAATTTAAGGCACGAAGTCCTTTGTCGAAAATTCGGATCAATCCATTTGTTGTTTCGGCAACATTATTCACAACCCTCGTAGCGACCTTCACAATTGGTGCGCTCGGCCTCGTCATGAATGCGATCGTCGAGCCGCAAAGCTTGTTTGAACGCATGTTGTCGAATAATTCCTCACTGATCTGCATCGCGATCAGCCTTGCCACCGCAGGCTTACTCTTCAAACGTCGATTCATCCAATGGTTCGGAGCTGGCATTATTATCCTTGCTGCTCTTCATAGTTTATTAGTGAACACCAGCCTACATGACATTTTGTTTATGTCTTGGCTTGCTGAATACGAAGCCGCGCTGTATTCACCCATGATACTTCTGTTCATAGTCCTTGGCGTCATGCTGGGGATGAACCCGAAGCACCCCGTACAACGCATTTGGATGCGCGTGACGTCAACTGTGGTAACAATTGCCGCAGCAATCATGTTAGTCCTACATGTTGACCCAAATGGTTTTATGTTGCTCGGGCCTCATCCCGATATCACCAGCGTAGCTGCCGTACTCTTGCTGTTTATCGGTGTCGGCTACAACTTACTGTCGCGGCAAGAGCGTTTTAGTTCATCATTGCCGGGTAAACAGGCCATGGCGATTGGTTTTGTCGCAGTTTGCTTCACCAGCGCAGCTTGGTATTTCATGGGCTATTCCAGCCTAAAAGAAATTCAACAACAAGCTGAACGCGAAGTTGTGCGCTTAGCGAATGCTCGCACCACCATGGCAATGGTGAATGTGCAGTTAATGCAACGGATGACCGAACGGTGGGAAAAAGCGGCTGGCAACGGATTTCAATTTGATCGCCGGTCTGACGTGCAGGCATATCTTCGCGATATTCCTCACTTATTGAGTTTATCTGCGCTTGATTCGAATAAACGTACGTTGTGGACGGAGGATCGTCCGGATAGTCATATGCCCAGTTTAGAGGTTATGGCAATCCCCGAAGTACAGCATTGGTTAGTTGAACATCATGTTGAAATTAATTTCATAATTCCTGAACTACAGTTTATGCAGGCTGAGTCCCCTGCTGTCGCCTTGATGATTTTACCGATTGCCGATGTTGTTGATGATATGCGCTATTTATTAGCGGTATTCAACTTAAACCAAATGATGAACCCTGCTACGCGGCTCACGAACGAAAGTATTAAGGTCTATACCAGACTCTCTGATCAGGCCGAACGTAGCTTCGAAGCAGATAAACACACTCATGAAAATGAGCTCGCGCTCGCCTCCACCATTCTATCGATACCTTTTGGGCCTGAATTAAAACTCCACGCAACGTTATATGACTTTAAAGACCTTTCCTATGCCGCCAATATGCGTACGGCTATTGTCAGTTTAGGATTGTTATTTAGTCTTGCATTTGTGCTGATGTTCGAACAAAACCGAGCACTTCGTCATCACAGCAGTAGAATTGCGCTCACTCAAAAACATTTGCGCAAACAACGCCAAGAACTCACCGTCAATGAGCAACGTTATCGTAGCTTATTTAGTCAGCATCCAGATCCAGTTTTCTCGCTCGACTGTGAGGGTAAATTTACCCATGTAAATGACGCGTTTTGCCAACAAGTTGAAGTGAGTCGAGAACAACTACTCAATATGCATTTCAATGCATTTCTAGACGACAATGAGTTTGCTCGAATTCTTCCGATATTCACTGAAATTATTCAAACCGGGCAAAGCCAACGCTATGAGGCTGAAGTCATTACGTATCAAAACAAACTAAGAAAAATTTTTGATATCACTAATTTGCCGATCATTATCGGTGGCAAAGTATTAGGTACGTTCGGTATCGGCCGCGACATTACCCAAATAAAAGAACAAGAAGAACAACTGAATTATCAAGCTCGACATGACGGACTAACCGGCCTGTATAATCGCGCCGCGTTCGAGAGCTGCTTAACTCAATTCGTTCACCAACAACAGAGAAAACCATCGGAACAGATATTGGCTGTGTTATTTATCGACTTAGATGGATTTAAGCCAGTGAATGATAGTCTTGGCTTGCAAGTTGGTGATGAAATTCTGCAGCAAGTTGCTGCACGATTGCAACATCACGTCAAACAGCCCGATATTCTGGCTCGCTTCGGTGGTGATGAATTTGTGTTGGCAACCAATCGTTGCCATTCGATGGCTCAGCTTGAAGCTGTTGTAGCTGAAATAATGAACTTTATCGATGAGCCCTACACCGTCGGTAAACAAAAAATATATCTGACGGCAAGTATCGGTGTTACCGTTTATAAATCGACTGATAAAGACGCGCTAAGTTTGATTCAACAAGCCGATGTCGCCATGTCTCAGGCAAAACAACAAGGGCGAAATCACTGGCAGTTTTATAATAAACAGCGTAAATCGATGTCCGCTTCTGACATTATTCTGCGAAGTCAGTTACAACAAGCGATTGATAACGAAGCCTTGCAATTGTATTACCAGCCTATTATTGACTTCAGTACAGGCAAAATTGTCTCGGTAGAGGCACTGATGCGCTGGACATTGAACGATGGCACAGCCATTTCACCAGTTGAGTTCATTCCGCTGGCGGAAGCCACAGGGCAAATTATTCCTGCCGGCGCATGGGCCTTGAAGCAAGCTTGTACGGATTTGCATAAGCTTCAGCAGGCCGGTGTTCAGCGAGTAGCTGTGAACTTATCGGCATTACAGTTCCATCGCGCCAACTTTTTTGAGCAAATTGAGAAGGTTTTAAACGACACGCAAACACCACCAGATATGCTCGAGCTGGAACTCACGGAAAGCATTCTGATGGAAAATACCGATAATGCAATTAATGTACTCGAGCGTTTACGTGAGCGTGGCGTTCGTGTTGCAATTGATGACTTTGGTACTGGGTTTTCTGGGCTCAGTTACTTGAAAACCTTACCGGTGACCAAGCTGAAAATTGACCGCGCATTCATTAAAGAGCTCGACCATTCTTTAAGCGATCAGGTTATTACGCAAGGCATCATCAATATGGCCTCTCAGGTAGGCCTTGAAGTGATAGCTGAAGGTGTTGAAACAAAAGAGCAGATTGCCATCTTAAAACAATTTGGCTGTGGCTATGGGCAAGGCTATTACTTTGCCCGCCCAATGCCACTGACCGATTTATTAATTTTTCTGCAGAACAGTGACCTGATTTAACTATTTCAGGTCATCGTCATGCTGTTCGAGATCCCACGGCAGACTTCCCGGAGAGATATGCATAAACTGCAAATAGTTCTCGAACTGATTGATCACGTCATTGATAATGTCATTCGGCTCATATCCATATAAGTCATAAGCTTGCCCACCTTGGCGCAAAAACACCTCAGCACGATAATATTCTGTTTCTCGTTTGTCTCGTTTATCTGACATAGCAAACTGCGGACGCTGGTATGCGCGCATACGCACTTCGTAGCTAAAATCGACTTCATCTTGGCGACGAATCGTCAAAATAGCGCGTACGTGATCGGCATCGAATGAAGTCTCGGTCACCCATTGTTTATCGCCAAGCTCTCTCGCGACATCGCCAAGACACTCCATAACCGTGTGCTCAACAAATTCACGTACTTCGGTTTGGCGTGGAAAATCAACAACTCCGGCTAAACGCTTTTTCCAATATGTAGGACCTGCATGAACACCGCGTCGATGCGTACGCATGGCTGTTTTTAAACTTGCATATTGGTGCCCCTCAATAACCAGCGCGCGCCACATACCAAAGGCAGCAATTAATATGATCACCGCGAATGGTAAGGCACTAGCTATTGATGCGGTTTGCAGTGCACCAAGACCGCCGGCTAATAATAATACGCCCGCTACAACGCCCTCTGCACTTGCCCAAAAAACGCGTTGCCAAACTGGCGTTTCAGCAATGCCACCGGAAGCGAGAGAATCTATGACCAATGAGCCAGAGTCAGATGAGGTCACGAAAAACGTTACGATTAAAATAACAGTCGCAAACGACAGGATATTCGTCCATGGCAGGCGCTCATAAAGCTTAAACAGCGCAATGGCTTCGTCGTTTTGAACTTCGCTAATGAGTGTTGTGTAGCCCTCGTTCATAATCATATTGAGAGCGGTATCACCAAACACACTAAACCAGAAAAAGGTAAACATGGTCGGCACAAACATCACGCCAAACACGAACTGGCGAATCGTGCGGCCACGACTAATTTTCGCAATAAAGAGCCCGACAAACGGCGCCCATGCGATTGTCCATCCAAATATAAAGAGCGTCCAATTGCCAATCCAGTCACTGCGTGAATAAGCTTGAAGATTAAAAGTCCGCTCCACAATATTGTTCAGATAAGAACCGGTGTTCTGTAAGTATGTCTCGAGAATATGTACCGTCGGTCCGGCAAAAAACACAAACAGCAAAATAAATAGCACCAACACCATGTTGACGTATGACAGGCGCTTCACGCCCTTATCCAAGCCGGCTACTACTGACATAATCGCAAAGACGGTGATGACGGTAATAGCGATAAGCTGCACCGCAGTACTGATTGGAATTTCCGGCCATAGATAATTCAATCCAGCGTTGATTTGAATGACTGATAATCCGAGCGTGGTTGCGATACCGAACATTGTTCCCAAAATGGCAAAGGTATCAACGGCGTGTCCTGCTGGGCCGTGAATTTTCTCACCAATCATTGGATAGAGTGTTGAGCGCATCGACAATGGCAAACCATGTCGAAACGAGAAATAGGCAAGCACGAGACCTACTAAGCCATAAATAGCCCAAATGTGGAAACCCCAGTGGAAATAGGCAATCTGCATCGCTTGTTTGGCAGAATCAACCGTTTGCGCAGCGCCAACAGGCGGGCTTGCATAATGAAGCACCGGCTCAGCCACCCCAAAAAACAGTAATGCGATACCGTAACCAGCAGAAAATAACATCGCGAACCAAGCTGGAAAGCTGTATTCGGGCTCAGCGTGGTCAGGGCCTAACTTAATGCGCCCCCATTTCGATATTGCGACCACCACAATAAATACCAGAAAGATCGCAACCGCTAACATGTAGAACCAACCGAAATCGGTGGTTATCCATGCTAAGACGTCGCTAAAAAGTTCTCCGGCAAGTTCTGGGCTACTCAACGTACCAATCACTAACAATGCAATAACGGCTACAGCTGGTACAAATACCGGTACTAAAATTGCAGAGTTCCATTTCGCCTTTTTCGTAGACATGCGCACTAACTCCTTTTGCTTTTGTTATTTAACCCTATGCGTTCAGAGGAAAAATTTCAAATTTGCCACAACTCTGATAGCCTATTTTGAAAATCTCTGGAGCGCTATTCTCTATGTTGCATCGTATTGCAGGACCTGCTGCCGCAGTGTTGTCCTATTCACTCACACATTTTATGTTCGACATGCCAAGTGCCGCAGCATGGACACTGGCAACCACGGTGTGGGTTGCGTGGTGGTGGATTACTGAAACCGTGTCGCTACCGGTTACTTCATTACTGCCATTCGTATTGTTACCTCTTGGCGGAATAGCCAACGTAAACGAAGTATCGGCGGCGCTTGGTAATCCAATTATTTTGTTGTTTATGGCAGCGTTTATGCTCGCCAAAGCTGTTGAATTAAGCGGTGTACACAAACGAATCGCACTAGGTTTAGTGCGTAAATTCGGTAACCGCAGTGCCCGCCGCATGATTTTTGCCTTTATGATAGCTACTGCTTTTTTATCGATGTGGATCTCAAATACCGCAGCCGTGCTTGCTTTGTTACCGGTCGCACTCGCGCTAGCCGACGCGAGTCCTGACCACAAATTTCAGCGCGCGCTGCTACTGGGGCTCGCCTACTCTGCCTCAGTTGGCGGTATCGCGACCCTGATCGGCACACCACCGAATCTAATTTTCGCATCGGTTTATGAGAGTTACACGGGAACAAGTTTCGGCTTTATGCGTTGGATGCAAATCGGTTTACCGTTGGTCATTATTGGCATTCCAGTCATGGCGTGGTGGTTAACCCGCGGCTTAACATCTTCGGCTCATCTCGTGATTGCCGAAAGTGGCCCCATGCGAAGTGCCGAAAAACGTGTGCTGTTAATTTTTGGTGTTGTGATTATTTTATGGATGACTCGAACTGCACCGTTTGGTGGTTGGACTGAAACACTAGGGCTAGGCGGCATGGGAGATGCAACTGTGGCATTCATGGGCGTTCTGGCATTGTTCATTTGGCACGATAAAGAAGGCGTGCCGTTACTGGAATGGCGCGATGCTGTGTCGATTCCTTGGGGCATATTGTTGCTATTCGCTGGTGGTATTGCATTAGCGCAAGGCTTCGTTAGCAGTGGCTTAAGTCAAATTATTGGCGATAGCTTGATTGGCTTTACGGGCGTACCGACTTGGTTATTGGTGTTTTTACTTGCCATTTCGGTCAGTTTTCTTACCGAAGTTACCTCAAACACCGCTACGGCGACGTTATTAATGCCAGTGTTGGCAGCGGCTGCCGGGGCGTTAAATCTACCACCTGAGTTACTCATGATACCTGCTGCTATTGCTTGCAGTTGCGCCTTCTGCTTACCCGTAGCGACACCACCAAACTCCATTGTATTTGCATCAGAGCGTCTCACTATCAAAATGATGGTGCGCGAAGGTATGGTGTTAAACGTGATTATGGCGGTGATTACCACCGCCGTTGTGGTCCTGTTGGTTTAGTTCACATGGGTGTTGTTCATTTAAAAATGAATAACACCCATATAATCGGCAATATTCACGTCATAAGACGTCGTTTGTTTGAGATAATCGGACATGGCCTCTAAAGAATCAGGTTCGCCGTGAACCAAGTACACTTGCAAATCCGGCGGTAGTGGCGAGCTGTGTAACCAATCACCAATTTCCTCATAATCTGCGTGACCAGACAACCCATCAAGTCGGCGAATTCTTGCTTTTACCTGCAGCCACTCGCCGTGAACTTTAATGCGCTCTACGCCCTGCTCCATTTTTGCACCACGCGTTCCACCTGCTTGGTGCCCCGAAAACAGTACCGTCGCTCGATGATCAGCCAACCAATGTTTGAAATGGTGCAATATACGTCCACCAGTGGCCATGCCGCTGCCAGCAATAATGATATGCGGTCCAGTTTGTTTCGCGATAGCCTTGGAATCTTCAACATGAGGCGTATAAATGATCTGTTGCTCTGCGGCTTGGCATTGCGCTGCTGTTAACCGATGAAATTGATGAAAGTCGCCATAAATATCTGACGCTTTTATTGCCATTGGACTATCTAGAAATATTGGCATGCGCGGTATTTTGCGTTCTGCCATTAAAGTCACCAACATGTGTTGCAATAATTGTGCACGACCAACTGCAAAACTTGGAATCAGCAGCACTCCACCGCTGGCAGCCGTCTCATTCACCACATCGGCAAGTTGTTGCCATGGGTCACCGGTTTCGTGACGACGATCACCATAGGTTGATTCGACTAATAGAATATCAACCGGTGGCATCGGCTCGGGCGCTTTCATTAAAATATCATGTGGACGACCGATATCTCCGCTAAAGCCGATACGTTTACCTTGATGCTCAGCTACAATGCTGGCAGCGCCAAGAATATGTCCCATCGGATGCAACGAAAATTCAATGTCCCCCACCGCAAACTGTTGTTTAAAATCAATTGGCTGAAGTAAATTCAATGCTGCCTCAGCCGTTGCTTCGTCATACAGAGGTTCAGGATTCTCATGTCGACTCAATTTATGGCGACCATAAAACTTTGCGTCTTCTTCTTGAATTTTGCCACTATCCGGCCAGAGTAATCCGCATAATCTTGCGGTTGCATGGTGGGTGAATACGGGGCCACGATAGCCATGTTTGTACAGCACCGGAATAAACCCAGAATGATCAAGGTGAGCATGTGTCAACACTATCGCATCAACATCTTGAATACCCATTGGTAATGGTTGCCAATTACGACGACGTAGCCACTTGTAGCCTTGGTACATACCACAGTCGACCAACACGCGAGTGGTGTCTGTTTCAAGTAAATACTTTGAACCAGTAACCGTTTCACAACCACCAAGAAAGGTTAAATGCATAGACGACTCCTGTTTGCTAACTCATATGCCAAGTGAATCACTTGTCACTCTTACAATAACCAATCGATTGGTAATAACGCCAAAGTTCTCATACCTAAGCGTCGCCACCACGATACTCCAGGCTCGTTGTTATAGCGGGTAACACGTGGCCCTAGTCGTTCTTCCCAAAACAGCTTACCTTGATCATCAAGATCAACGCGATACGCATAATTAGGTACCGTATCACGAAAAGCTTTATCAATTTTTTCTGCCAGCGCAGGGCTATGAATAATAAACCCTAGTTCGGTGTTGAGTGCAATCGAGCGCGGATCAAAGTTGAACGAGCCCAAAAAGACCCGCTCTTGATCAACACTAAAGGTTTTCGCATGCAAACTCGATGCGGAACTACCAAAACGCTCTTTCCCCTTCAAGCGCTGACGCCTGAGTTTACGCTCTTGTTTGCGCGCCAACGGCGATACCTTTTGCACTTCATACAATTTTATTCCAGCCGAAATTAGTGCTTTACGCCACTTCGCATACCCGGCATGCACAACGGCTACGTCTGTCGCTTCTAGGGCATTGGTTAATATCGTAATATCAACGCCATCGGCAGCTAATTGACTCAGTTGCTCTACACCGGTTTTGGTTGGTACAAAATAAGGTGAAACCAATCGTACACATTGCTTGGGATGACCGATAGCCTGTTGAAGCTGAAACGCGAGCAAGTGCTGCTGCTTAGCCAAACCAAGCGTCTTGGTTGGACTATCTGACATCAAACTGACATGCGCCCATACAAACTCAAGCTTCTGGGTTAAAAAGTCTTGTACAAAAGGTAATGCTTTGATGGCATCGATGTATTGTCGAGCATTTGGATCAGCTTCAATAACGCTCGCACGTCGCTCTAATGAGGATAAACTTTGTGGTTTAGCAAGGGCAAACAAGTGCGCCAAAGGCACGGCTGAAACGCTCCCCCAATATTTCTCAAACTCTTGCTGAGCTTGTTGCACAACCGGCCCCACCATCACCGCATCAAGATCAGCAAACACGACATCATCATGCGCGGCGAAATATTCATCGCCAATATTGCGACCACCGCTTATTAATATCTGCTGATCTGCAATAAAGGCCTTGTTGTGCATGCGGCGGTTCACCCGCATAAAATCGAATAGATAATTTAAGAATCTGGGGCGGCGTAATTTCAGTGGGTTATACAGGCGAACTTCAATATTTGGATGGCTCTGCAGACCAATGAGTACCGCATCTAGTCCAGCTGTATTGTGATCATCAAGCAGCAGACGCACTTTGACGCCACGATCAGCGGCTTCATGAAGCGCCTCAAATAATAAGGTTCCAGTGCGGTCGTTGCGCCAAATATAATATTGAATATCTAGGGAAAATTGTGCGTGGCGAGCTAATACCACCCGAGCCGCAAATGCTTCGCGAGCTTTAACCAGCGGTAATACGCCACTTTGATTTGGATGCTTGGCTAATAACGGACTTATCGCTGCGGCGAATCGACCAGCTGGCGCCTCGGTCATGATTTATCGTTTTCTTCCTGTTCTGGACTCAACGCACCAACACACAAACGACAGTCGCCGGTATCACTAACTGAGCTCTCTACATAGCGCAGTTTGTGTCGCGAGCGACCGCGATTTGCCGAAATTTGAAAAACGCGCTCACGCTCGTGCTCTTCTTCGGTTTTGACATGGCTCTGGTTTTCATTCTGGTCAGCATCGACTGTATCTTTTTGCTCATTCATGCTTCACCTCCAGTTGCTTAGCACGTTCAGCGCGTTGCGCTTCATCGTGCGTTAACTGCCAGCCGTGTAACTGCTTCTCAACGATTTCCGCTAGCGCATCAATATGCGCGGGTTCTGCATTTAACGCAGGAATGTAGGCATACTCCTTACCACCCGCTTCCATGAAATACTCGCGGTTTTCTTCGCCAATTTCTTCAATAGTTTCTAAACAGTCTGCGCTAAAACCAGGACAAACCACGTGAATGCGTTTAATACCCTGTTCTGGTAATGCTTTTAAAGTAGCATCTGTATACGGTTGTAGCCACTCTTCACGACCGAAACGTGACTGAAAAGTGGTCATATATTCGTGCTTTTCAAGCCCAAGTTGCTCAGCGATTAACCGCGAGGTTTTATGGCATTCACAATGATACGGGTCACCTTCATGCAAGTATCTCAACGGTACCCCGTGATAGCTCAAAATCAGCTTTTCTGGTTTACCATGGGTTTCCCAAAACTTTTGAATACTGGCAACAACGGCAGCAATATACTTTGGTTCGTCGTGATAATGTCCAACAAAACGAAAGTCAGGTAACCAACGGCGGCGTGAAAAATCATGGCTAACCGCATCGAACGTAGACCCCGTGGTGGCCGCTGAATACTGCGGATAAAGTGGTAATACAACCAGTTTACGAGCGCCAGCATCAAAGAGCCTTTGTAATCCAGAGGCAATCGACGGGTTGCCATAGCGCATGGCATATTCCACCACAACGTCGTCCCCGTATCGCTCTGCGAGCTTTTGCTGTAATGCCTGCTGCTGGTCTTGCGTATGGAACATTAACGGTGAACCCCGTTCGGTCCATACTGTTTTGTAGGCCGCTGCCGAACGCCGCGGACGAATTCGTAAAATAATACCGTTAAGTATCAACCACCACAGCAATCGTGGTACTTCAACTACTCTTGGGTCGGACAAAAACTCACGCAAATAGCGACGTAACGCCGGCGTCGTTGGCTCATCTGGGGTGCCTAAATTGGTAATAAGCACACCAATTTTATCGGTCTGGGCATGACTAAACTTTGGACTACCTTGATAACGCATTGTTGCTACTCCATTGATATAACTAAGCGTCGATATCTTATTTGACGAGCTTAAGTCCACAACTGTATTTTTTGGCGAATTTTACCTGACTCAATCCACTCGCGCAGTTGATCGGCCATACGATGTCCGTGTTCAACAGCCTGCTGCCAATATTTAAACCGCTCTTCAACACTCAATTTCGCAAAATCAGTTCGATCTGGAATCTTACCGTACGGTAACGATGCAATGAATTCGGGTGATGGTGACATTAGGATCACATTCGGCCACTGTTTGCCTTGAGTTCGACGCCATTTCAAACTTTTATCAAACCATCCAGGAACAACTTGGTGATAAAAATGCGGATATAGCACCAAACCATCGACCGCACTGAGATCAAGATCAAAGTGATAGTCGGTAATCCCACCATCACGATACATCCCTGGTGGGGCACCATGAATATCTTTTACACCTTCAAGTACCATTGGAATTGATCCTGTCGCCAATAACGCCTGCTTAAAGTTTTCAGTGCTAAGCGGTACCGTAAAGGTTGGAATATCCTGCCATTTCTGAGCAAATTCGACAGTTGATAGCGGATGATGCATGATGACGCGATCATAAAATCGACCAAGGTGCTTTCGACTAATCGCATTGGCCGCGGCCGAGCCCAGTAAGCCAGCAATTTGTCGGCGACCATTAGTGCCACTAAAACCGCGGCAACGCGTCACTATCCAGTGATGTCGATATTGCGACTGTTGCAAAATATCATTCACCGCAGCATCGGGTACATACTCATGAAGTAGCTTAATCGCTTCATCAGTGATTTCACGAACATCAGGCTTTTCACTATAAGTCTGCTGCCGGTAAAGTTGGCAAAACAAGTCACTCGCGGCAATCGGATCGGTTTGCCCAAGACTGGCAAAGCGCCATGCCCCTGCCGACGTGCCCAACATGTCGAGAGGCTTTGACCGTTGTTGGAAAAACTCACCAAATAAATAGCGATCAATCCCCTGTAATACAAACCACTTCGGACCACCAGAGGCACCTAGCAATAAGCCGATATCATCGGCTTTAAGGCCGTTATCTTGAATCTGCAACCAAGCGTCGCGTCCCGCTTTAATGGTTAACCAATCGGTGGTCATGATGTCTGTATTCCTTTTTCGTACAACGTTTTATAAGACCTGAGTATATCGAAAAAGCAGGTATGAAACAGCTATTGTCGCCTCGATTGTGGCAATCTGATATGCTTGCCGCTCTGGCCTAACTTTCGTTGTTAATATTGTTCCAAATGAAGACAAGAGAGAAAAAATGAAAGTCATTTCATTCAACATTAATGGTATTCGCGCTCGCTTACATCAGCTCGAAGCGCTCATTCAAAAGCACCAACCAGATGTCATTGGACTACAAGAAACTAAAGTTCACGATGAACAATTTCCTCTCGCAGATGTTGAAGCACTGGGTTATCACGTAATTTATCATGGTCAAAAAGGCCATTATGGGGTTGCACTGCTAAGTAAAAAGCCGTTGGAAAATCCAACTTTCGGCTTCCCCAACGATGGCGAAGAGGCGCAACGCCGAATGATTATGGGTGACTACATAACTGATAACGGTGAGCGCGTGCGGGTATTAAATGGTTACTTTCCGCAAGGGGAAAGTCGTGACCATCCGTTAAAGTTTCCAGCCAAAGAAAAGTTCTATAGTGATTTAATGGCTTACTTGAACAATGAATTAGATAGCGAACAAGCTGTGATTGTCATGGGAGACATGAACATCTCGCATCAAGACTGCGACATCGGCATTGGTGAAGATAACGCCAAGCGTTGGTTGCGCACCGGCAAATGTAGCTTTTTACCAGAAGAACGCGTTTGGCTGAATACCCTACTGGATTGGGGCTTAATTGATACTTATCGTCAAATAAACCCAGACGTGACCGATCAATATAGCTGGTTTGATTATCGCTCACGCGGCTTTGATGATAATCGCGGCCTGCGCATCGACCTGATTTTAGCGACACAAAAACTAGCCGCGGTTTGTAACGATGTCGGCATCGATTATGAATTGCGCGGTATCGAAAAACCTTCAGACCATGCTCCGATATGGAGCTCGTTCTCAATCTAAAGAATGCTTGCCGCCAGGCGTCGATTAATGTTCGTCAGGCGGCAATTCTTGCAATGCTTTTCTTAAGATTTTAGCTAAGTGCATATACGTGGGTTGCGCATGCGGTTGCACTTTCAGCTTTTTCGCCAAATCACCATACCAATGCCGCAAACGCGGATCTAATTTCGTATTAGCGCGCCGCCCAAGCCAATACCATCCTTGAAACGGTAACGATAATAAAAACAATGAAGTGACTAACGCCTGTGGAACCAATAATTGTCCTTGCCACTGCCACTGTACAGCCAGGTTTATCACCGCAAGCGCTGGCATCCAGCGTGCTGCAAATTGTACCGCCGGCACGACACGAGTTTCGGTCATCGCCGCAACAACTGCATGGCGAGGCCAAATGCTGGCGTAGTGTTGACCATCTTTCAGTAACTTAAATAAATTCATAAGAGCGTTAATCGTTAATCGTCATTCGAAGTTTCCTTTCTAATATCTAATATCCAATAGCTAATATCCAGTTTCTTTTCACGCTAACTGTACGGAATTCAATCACCACGTCAATACCTTAATATTCATACACTTACAAACTTCAATGCAGCTAACTCACAGAGTTATCCACATAAATTGTGGAGAATTCACAGCGGCTTTGTCACAATGCAGTTACAGATGTAACAACCGCGAGAGATAATCAGCTAATGAGTATAAAAGTTTATGGTATTCCCAATTGCGATACCGTTCGCAAGGCGCGCAAATGGCTGGAACAACAGTCTGTACCATTTGATTTTCATGATGTCCGTGCTGAACCGGTTCAACCAACTATTATTCAGGCGTGGCTTGAACAGTTGGGTGTCGAAAAAGTAATTAATAAGCGCAGTACAGCGTGGCGCGAACTTAGTGCAGCGCAACAGCATATTGCCAGCAATGCCGATGCTATCAAATTATTACAACAACACCCCACCTTGATGAAGCGACCACTTCTAGATTGTCATGGCACTTTATGTGCGGGCTTTAATGATAAACAGTGGCAAGCTGCCTTGGAGCAAGCGTAGTGGATACTATTGCACTAACGTGTGAACTAATTAAACGCGCATCGGTCACGCCGAATGATGAAGGCTGCCAAGAATTGATTGGCGAACGTTTAGCGCGGCTCGGATTTCAACTTGAGTCGATGGTATTCGAGGACACAACGAATCTATGGGCACGTCGCGGCTCTGAAGGCCCGGTTTTTTGTTTCGCTGGTCATACGGATGTGGTGCCGGCAGGAGCAGAACACGCGTGGGTTTACCCGCCGTTTTCAGCCACTCGAAAAGATGGTTATATCTATGGCCGCGGTGCCGCTGACATGAAAGGTAGCTTAGCTGCTATGGTCGTTGCAACGGAGCGGTTCGTAGCTAACCACCCAGATCATCAAGGCAGTATTGCGTTTTTAATCACCAGCGACGAGGAAGGCCCATTTATCAACGGCACTCCAAAAGTGATTGAAACGTTGGAGGCTCGTGAGGAAAAAATAACTTGGTGCTTAGTCGGAGAGCCGTCAAGTACCGCAGAACTCGGTGATGTCGTTAAAAACGGTCGGCGCGGCAGTTTAACGGGCGACTTAACCGTTTTTGGTATTCAAGGCCATGTTGCTTACCCGCATTTAGCGGAGAATCCGATTCATTTGGCGGCCCCTGCTCTTGCAGCATTAGCGCAATCGCATTGGGATAATGGCAATAGTTCATTTCCACCGACGAGCTTTCAGGTTTCAAATATTCATGCAGGCACCGGAGCTGGTAACGTCATCCCCGGCGAAATGCATGTACAGTTTAACTTCCGCTTCAGCACTGAATCGACCTCCGAGCAACTGAAACAACGTGTCATCGATATTGTCGAACAGCATGAACTTGACTACTCGTTGACTTGGAAGTTAAATGGCGAGCCGTTTTTAACGGATTCTGGCGAGTTGGTTGATGCGACAGTAAAGGCGATTGCTGAGTTTACCGGTCGACTTCCTGAGTTATCAACTGCTGGAGGGACCTCAGATGGTCGCTTTATTGCGCCAACTGGGGCTCAAGTTATCGAGTTAGGCCCAGTCAATGCAACCATACATAAAGTCAATGAATGCGTTGCAGAAGACGATTTAGAAACCTTGACCCGCGTGTATGAAAAAATCCTTGAGAACCTCTTATGCTAACTATTGAGCAGCTCTACGGCATTCACGACAGTCACACCAGTCACGTTTCAGGTGAGCGCAACGGTGTGCGATTGCAAGAGCCTGTCGCCCAGGCCTATATCGCGATGCGTTCTGCAGCGCTGAATGATGGAATCAATATAGCAATTGCTTCTGCATTTCGCGATTTCGAGCGCCAGCGGCAGATTTGGAACCGTAAATTTAACGGTGAAGCACCGCTTTATAACGATCGCGGCGAGCAACTCGATTCGACACAGCTATCAATTGGGGAAAAAATTGAAGCAATACTGACTTGGTCGGCATTGCCAGGCGCATCTCGCCATCATTGGGGTACCGATTTTGACATTTATGACCCGACCCCATTTAGCAGTGGCGAACGTCAACTCCAACTCATCCCTTCCGAGTATCAAGAGACCGGACCTTGTTATGCATTACATCAATGGTTGCTAAAACATGCTCGCGACTTCGGTTTTTTCTTCCCGTATGCACGCTATCAAGGTGGCGTCGCAGTGGAACCATGGCATTTAAGTCACCAACATTTAGCGAATCAGGCACACGCCGAAGTAAACGTAAATCAGTTAGCTGAAGTTCTCATTCGTCATGAGGTAGCAGGAAGCGATTACGTCATGGAACAGTTGGCCGAAATTAAACACCGTTATATTGACAGCATCTGCAATGCAGATATCACTTCAGGTGACATATGGTTTGGTTAATGATTTTACTTGCCGTGGGCATTATCGTGGGTAATTTAATGTTGCTCAAACACACAGCTCATATAAAAATGCCGTCGCTGAAAGATAAACAGCAACGGCATCAAGATGACTTAGAGGACGATGATTGGCGCGATGATTAAAGCGGAACGCCCAAGCGCGCCGCGACTTCTTCGTAGGCTTCAACAACGCCGCCCAAACCTTGACGGAAACGGTCTTTATCTAACTTTTTACGGGTTTCTTTATCCCATAAGCGGCAACCATCTGGGCTAAATTCGTCGCCCAAAACAATGTTACCGTCGCCGTCCACACCAAACTCGAGTTTAAAATCAACCAAGAGCATACCAGCATCGTCGAATAGCTTTTTCAGAACGTCGTTTACTTTGAACGTTAGTTCTTTCATTTGTGCTAGTTGTTCAGCAGTTGCCCAACCGAAGCTGATTGCTAATGATTCGTTGATCATCGGATCATGTAGCGCATCATTTTTCAAAAATTGCTCGAATGTCGGTGGATTCAATTCTTGACCTTCAGTGACACCTAAACGGCGCACTAACGAACCTGCGGCGTAGTTACGAATGACACATTCAACTGGAATCATCGCTAGCTTTTTAACCAGCGTTTCCGTATCGCTCAGTACTTTATCTAACTGCGTAGGAATACCTGACGCTTCAAGTTTTGCCATGATGAAGTTGTTAAACTTGTTATTCACCATACCTTTGCGATCCAGCTGCTCAACTTTCTCACCATCAAAGGCTGAGGTGTCGTTGCGGAACTGAAGAATTAACCGCTCGGGGTTGTCCGTCGTAAATACGGTTTTGGCCTTACCCCGATATAATTCAGTACGTTTTTCCATGAGCAGCTATATCTCCGAACAGTTAGCGATTTAAATTGGCGATATTATATGCCACTTTGGGTGCGAATTTCAGCAGCAAATGGTGCAAAAATTTGCATCACCTCATCAGCACTTAGTGGTGTTCTATCACGGAAGATAGTAATTGAAGTGCGTTTTGCATCACCGGTTACCTTCACTTCATAAGCCCCTTCAGATAAGTCTAATTTACCTTCAGAGCTACCACCCCAGAACGATTCCTCAAATTCATAAGTGACATAATAACGGCCATTTTCACGGTTAAAGTCATCAACTTCAAAGCCTAGCTCAGGCAAAACATCCTGCATTAGCGCCCATGTATAGCTGAAGCTCGCACCCATGATGAAACTTGCATAGCCATCTTCATCAAAGCCCATGTCAACAAGCACGGCACCTTCATCATCAAGGTCAGCAACGCCAGTTTGTTGGGTCATTGCAATTTCACTCACAACCATATTTAACACCGACGTGGCGGCATCACGGTCACGGAACTGAAGATAACTATTTTCAATTTCAACGGTATCGACCGCGCTCAAGTCTCGTTCAACAACAGCACTACTTACTGCAGTTGTTCGGCCATGCTCGGCGGTGTCGAACTTGAGCTCGAAGCGGCGACGAATGTTTACTTCTTCTTCATCTTCACCGTAAACAAAAGTTTCAGTAACCCAATCGGTTTGAATAAGCTTTCGGTCAACTTGCTCAGTTACTGCAATATTGCGCATTCGCAAAGCTTGTAATGCCCCCTGCCATACATATTGTTCAATATCAGACATGCCATCGAGTTCATCAAAATACACGCGAACTTGATCTTCAGCCTCTTCAACTCGACTGCCGTCGGCGACTGGCCAAACTAGTTTCGGGGCTAAAATCGGCACTGCTGTACCGATGGGCCCTGAACCTTGCACATCCGGCACCGTATAACGATTGGTTGGCTCTGGTAATTGCTTATTCGGTGCAGGTTGAATAGCACTCTCGGCAGTCAGGTCAGTGTACTCAAACTTGCCTTCAGCTTGTTGTTTTGGGGTAAACGTACATGCACTAGCAAGTACAGTGGCAGCCCCTGCTAGTACCAATAAATTAACTCTCATTATTACTCCGCTTTAGATTAAACCTGCTTGTTTTAATGTTTGTTCGATATGTTGTTGCTGCGGAAGTTCCGGCTCGGTCATAGGTAAGCGGTAATTCGCGTCTAATTTACCCATTTGTGCGAGTGCCCACTTCACTGGAATCGGGTTTGCTTGAACAAATAGCATTTCATGAAGACTCGCCAATTCAGCATCAATTGCCTTTGCTGTGGCGGCATCGCCTGCCGTTGCTGCGACTACCATCGCTTTCATTTTTTCTGGGGCAATATTGGCGGTAACGCTAATCACGCCTTGACCACCAAGTAGCATGAATTCACAACCAGTTGGGTCATCACCGCTTAACAAAATAAAATCTTCACCGCAAAGTTTGCGCAGTTGTTCGACCCGCGTAATATCACCTGTGGCCTCTTTAATACCCACAATATTGGGAATTTGTGCCAGCTCAGCAACTTGTTCTGGCAGTATGTCAGAGGCTGTGCGCCCCGGCACGTTATATAACAATTGCGGTAAATCTGAAGCTTCAGCACATGCTTTATAATGCGCCAATAAGCCCCGTTGTGAGGGTTTATTATAATATGGGTTAACGTTTAAGAAGCCTTGGATTGGGAAACTACTCATACGTTCGGTCAACATGACTGCTTCAGCCGTCGCGTTCGAACCATTACCTGCAATCACCGAAATACGGCCATCCGCAATTTCCGCCACCGCAGCAACCACCATAATGTGTTCTTCGTGGCTCATGGTGGCAGACTCACCCGTTGTTCCCATCGCCACAATCGCGTCAGTTCCCGCTTCACAGTGCCAGTTAACGAGCCCTTCAAGAGCGTTAAAATCAACGTTACCTTGCTGAGTAAACGGCGTCACGAGCGCGACGATACTACCTGTTAGCATATTGCCCCCAATATTTTATGTGTAGCTCATGGTACTTTTACCGCTGGCTAATGACAAGGCTGGCACAGGCTTTGCTTCAATCCCATGCATCTTTTATCATGTTTGCCTCGTATATAAATATTCACACGCGATGGAACGGAGCGATTATGAATACTTTAAAAGCAGGCGATAAAGCACCTCAATTTACCTTACTTGATGCGAATGAGCAGTCCGTAGCACTTGCTGACCTACTCAAGCAAGGTCGTGTTCTTGTTTATTTTTACCCGAAAGCGATGACGCCAGGTTGTACGGTGCAAGCCCAACAACTTCGTGACCATCAACAACAACTTCAAGAGCACAATGTGCAAGTTGTCGGTATCAGCACCGATGAACCGAAACGGCTCGCTAAATTCACCGAACGCGATCAGCTTAACTTCACGCTGCTTAGCGACGTCGACCACCAAGTCGCTGAAGCTTTTGGCGTCTGGGGCCTGAAAAAGTTCATGGGTCGTGAATATGATGGTTTGCATCGTATTAGCTTTTTAATTAATCAAGACGGCCAGATTGCTCACGTTTTTGATAACTTCAAAACGAAAGATCATCATCAAGTCGTATTGGATTATTTAGCCGACGCTTAAGCTTTGTCATGACTTAATTCCGTTGGCTCTGGCTTGGAAGATAACGCAGTAATCACTGCTTTTACCAAGCTTGCCAATGGAATTGCAAAAAATACGCCCCAAAAACCCCAGAGCCCACCAAACACCAGCACTGCCGCAATAATATAGACCGGATTTAAGTTCACCACTTCTGAGAACAGCAATGGCACGAGTAAGTTACCATCCAGCGCTTGGATAATGAGATATACAATCATGACCCAAGCAAACATTCCGGTCCAACCAAATTGAAACAGTGCAACCAAAAATACGGGCAATGTCACAACAGCAGCGCCAATGTAAGGAATCAATACTGAGAAGCCGACCAGTACCGCGAGCAATACCGCATACCGCAAGTCAAAAAAGGCAAAGCACAAATAGGTAAACACCCCAACGACAACAACTTCGACTGCCTTACCACGAATATAATTCATAATCTGCATGTTCATTTCATCGCTTACCTGAGCGATGAGTCGACGGTTGCTCGGTAAAATACGACTTACGTGGCGCAATAATTGATGCTTATCTTTCAACATAAAGAACACGAGCAACGGCACCACAATCAGATAAATTAGCAACGCCATGATGCCGACAATTCGTGATAAAGATTCGCCCAATATCGTTTCACCAAACAATAGAGCGCGTGACGTTGTTGTCTCGATAAACGTATTTATATTGGCTTGACTAATATATTCAGGAAACATTTCGGGCAGCCGGTTAAGAAGGACCTTAACTTGCCCAAACATTTGCGGCAATTCGCCAATTAATGCAACGGATTGTTGCCAAATAACTGGAGCGAGGAACAGCAATAACACGACGTTCAGCGCGACAAAACTTAAAAACACGATACCCACCGCACTCAGTCGCGGCATCCCCGCTCGCTCTAAACGTTGTACTGGCCACTCCAATAAATAGGCGAGTACCAGCGCCACCAAAATCGGCGCTAAGATATCGCTGAACAAAATAATCAGCGCAAACGTAGTCAATAACAGTAAAAACAAGGTCACCGCATCAGGATCTGAAAACTTGCGGTTGTACCATTGCTTTAAGTAATCAAACATTTGCTGCAGCTCCAAAATTTCGGGTAAAGATATTGCATGCCACCCATAGATACCACATCATAGCTTTGAACGTACCAGAGTAACAGAGCTGCATGCTGAAAACGGGAACCTTTTCACAATTTTATACTCGAAGCAGCAGGTTAATTAGGCGTATTAAATGAAGCAGTATATTGCAACCATCACAGCAGTCTCGCTTGGACTTATAATCGCATTGAGTGCGAACAGCACGCAGGCACAAGATCGCTTACCCGAAATCGGTACTGCTGGTGCTTCGGTCATGACTATCGATCGTGAACGTATCTACGGCGATATGTACATGCGGCAGTTGCGCGCACAAGCACCATTGGTCGGTGACCCTGTCCTCGATGAATACTTACGTGACCTTGGTTCACGAATGGTAAGAGAAGCAGATGGCGTTCGGTTCCCGTTTAGCTTCTTTTGGGTAAACCAAAAAGACATTAACGCCTTCGCCTTCTTTGGTGGCTATATTGGTGTTCATACAGGATTAATTTCTGAGGCTCAAACCGAGAGTGAACTAGCTGCCGTTTTGGCACACGAAATTGCCCACGTTTCTCAACGCCATATCGTTCGTAATATGGAACGCATGTCCAACGCCTCACCAACTACAATGGCAGCCATGTTAGGGTCGGTCATTCTAGCGGTCATCAATCCGCAACTTGGTATGGCCGCATTGACCGGCACCATGGGCGTATCGCAGCAAATGCAAATTAATTATACCCGCCAATTTGAGCAAGAAGCGGACCGCGTTGGTTTGTCCATTTTAGTTAATTCTGGTTTTGACCCGATGGGTTCGCCGGATTTCTTTGGTCGTTTGAGTGAAAAATATCGCTATACATCGCGTCCACCAGAAATTTTATTAACGCACCCATACAGCGAGAATCGACTTGCCGATATGCGAGCCCGAGCTGAATCAATGCGGCGCCCCGAAGTTCGTGACGCACAAGCATTTTTGTTAGCAAAATATCGAATTCAAGCTCGTCACTTAAGGCAGTTTAGCGAGGCCGAACTCCGTCGCCAAATAGAGTCTGCGCCTTCTGAGCACATTAAAACAGCGGCAACTTACGCGTTGGCGATTGTGTTGTTGGATAACCGTAGAGCCCAAGAAGCTGAAGACGTGTTAGCCCCGCTTCTGAAACGGGACCCAATGAACACATTTTTTATCGATGTTCAAAGCGATATTTTGTTGGCTCAAAATCGTAATGATGATGCGTTGAAAACGCTTGAAAATGCCTATATGCGGCAACCAAATGAACAAACGATTACGCTCAACTTCGCCAATGTGGCCGTAGAAGCTAAACAATATGACTTAGCTATCGCTTTGCTTCGCGAATTCCTGCAGCGTCACGAAAATAATGTATTAGCACTCGACTTATTAGCTACTGCTTACCGGTTAAATGGTAACAGCAGTTCAATGCATGAAACCCAAGCTGAACTGGCCGCTTTATATGGCGCCTTTGATCAAGCCATTGATCACTTGCATAAAGCGCACAAACAAAGCGGTCTAGAGATTGAAAAGCGACGCTTGCAGGCTCGCATTGAGCAGCTCATGGAACAAAAGCAGTTGTTGCAGAAGCTTAGTTCATAAAACTAATGCCCCGGCGGCACTTCCAAATCCGTTGCTTTCGCCAAAGTTTCCAGGGTTTGCTCACCTAATAGCGGCCCTTTGATTTCCCCACTCGGGGTCACGATATACGTTGCCGGTAAGGCGTTGGGTTGAGCAAATGGCAACATCGGCAACGGTTCATTTTGAATTAATGGAAACTGAATATTATATTCAGCCCGCAATGCCGCTAACTCTTCGTTATTTAGCCCATCAAAACTCACGCCAAGTAATTTCACCTGATCGCCGTAAAGTTCATGAAACTCATTGAGTTCGGGCAATTCCCGCAAGCATGGCGCGCACCATTCAGCAAAATAATTCACGACCACATAACCACCTTCAAGCTGTTGCCAGCTATAGCTACCATCAGTATCAGTGGAAAAATCTGCGGCCGGCTGACAGCCGCTTAAAAAAACTAATGAAGCCAACGTCACTGCTGGCAAAAATCGACAACGCATAGAGTTTCCCTTAAGCTAAAGCATTATTTAATCGAGGATTCACAGCAATGGCACAGGTAACGATTTATCACAACCCACGCTGCTCAAAGAGCCGCCAAACCCTACAATTACTCGAACAACATCATATTGAACCGCAGATTGTTGAGTATCTAAAAACACCACCTAGTGTGACAGAAATACAAACCTTGATACAACAACTCGGTTTTATTTCAGCGCGTGAATTGATGCGCTCAAAAGAAGATACGTATAAAGCGCTCGATTTGGCCAATCAACACGACGAATCAAAATTGATTCAGGCAATGGCCGAACACCCAAAACTGATTGAACGCCCGATTGTGGTGGTGGGCAATCAAGCGCGTTTAGGCCGTCCTCCAGAAGCAGTGCTTGAGATATTACCTGCATGAGTGTCAACATTATTATTCTTTATTACAGTCGTCACGGTGCAACCCAAGCATTGGCGGATGCCCTTGCTGAGGGGATCTTGAAAGCTGGCGGCGAGCCGCTGTTGCGCACGGTAACTGGCGCTGGTGACCCAGCCAGCCAGCGCGATCTAACGATTAATAAAGATGAATTAAAGCAATGTGACGGGTTAATACTCGGCAGCCCAGTGCGCTTCGGCCACATGGCAAGTGCATTACAACAGTTTTGGGAACAAACCAGCATCAGTTGGCTTAAAGGTGAACTCGAAGGTAAACCCGCGGCAGTGTTTACCTCTGGAAGCAGTATGCACAGCGGTCAAGAATCAACTCTTCTCGCGATGGGCGTGCCACTCCTTCACCACGGCATGGTACTGTGCGGCATTCCATATACCGAACCAGCCATTCAACAAACCGTCTCAGGGGCATCGCCCTATGGCGCAAGTCACGTTGAACATGGCCATGGCAAGCAATTAACTGATCACGAATATCAAGCAGCGGTCGCTCTTGGTAAACGCGTCACAGTCGTTGCAGAAGCTTTAAAAACAGCACGAGAGCAAGGTACGCTATGATCCTAGATGAAAAAACTCGACAAATTCGATTTCTTGCACTGGCAAGCTATCTCGGTTTACTCGCCTTAATGATTATCTGGCAAGTTTGGTGTCAACGTGACAGCGAGTTTAGTGTGGTATTTCGGATTGGACTCTGGATAGTGCCGTTGCTATTCGCATTACCAGGTATGCTGAGAGGTAAACCATACACCTATGCTTGGGCGAATTTCATTTTAATGTGGTACTTTCTGCATAGTCTTACCATGCTCTATGTCGCGCCAGAACAAAGAGGCTTCGCTATCGCTGAGCTCGTGCTAACCAGCGCGGCTTTTGTCGGGTGCACTTGGTATGCGCGACGTCAAGGTAAGGCTTTAGGCTTAGGCTTAAAGAAGCTAAAAGATAGCTCTAAATAGCGAGAACGTCCTTGATAAAAGGAATGGTTAAACGCCGTTTCGCTGCTATGGATGCCCGATCTAATCGGGCTAAACATACCAATAAACTTCGCATATTTCGCCCAAGTCGTTGCACCATAAACTGGGCTGCGTCGTCAGCTAAATGTAAACCCAGCGCTTTTGCGCGAACTTGCAAAGCTCGCGCCTTGTCTTCATCGGTGAGCGCATGAACGTGCATACTCAATCCCCACTGCAAACGCGAATGGACATCAGCTATTGCTACCTGTAAGTGACTCGGTGCATGTTTTGCGGTGATGACAATACAACCCCGCCCAGCATCCTTCACCCGGTTTAGCAACGCAAATAGCTCAAAACACCAATTTTCATTGGCACTGATGGCATCAATGTCGTCTAAGCAAATCAAAGAATAATGCTCAAGACCCTGTAAAATCTGTGGCTGCACTTGGTCATGTAATTCAGCCAGCGGTACGTACATTACTGCTTCTTCAGTATTCGCACACAAAGCATGTAGGAGGTGCGTTTTACCCACGCCTTCGGCGCCCCAAAGATAAGTTAAACCATCAGGAAGCTGCTGTAATACCTGGATTAACTCCTGGTTCGCGCCTCGCACAAAGGTCGCAAACGTTTCGTCATCGGGAAGTTGAACGGCTAAAGGTAATTGCGCTATTGCACTCAAGACTGACTCCAGCGATAAACTGGCATTTCGAACTCAGACCGACGTTCTGGATTGATCGGAATGAACGTGCGACTCAAATCAATCGCCTGCATAATTTGTGCCGGGTCGGTTTGAATATACAACTCAAATTCAGCTTCGTGCTCGCCATACTGCATAAGTTGGACACGATTCACTGACGGCAACTCGAGAAGTAACTTTTCAGCCCGTAATACATCCATAAACTGGCTCAAATCATTTACCTTTATCCGCCAAGTTCCTGCCATGTCTGCATTAGTACCGATTCGAAACCGCTGCGACAATTGTTGTGTGACGTCAGCTACTAACATACCGCCAAGTAACTCAGGTTGCATGGCACTCACTTCGCCGCGCCAGCGCATTCCGCCGAGTTCCAATGTCCAATCCAGCATCCATTCATCGCTCGTTATTGCACTATCGGCTTGATATAGTCGTGCGACAACCACCCCATCAGCATCATATCGACTGCTTGCAAACGTAATCCTATCTTCAAAACGAGCCCACAAATCAACCACTGAAATACTCATGGAGTCATTTAAATCTAGCAACGGCAATTTCACCGGTAAGCCACGTGTTTGCGCAGCTTTTCGTAATTCATTGATGACCGGCCAGTCTTCACCGCCCCCCAGAATTTGCCGTTGTAAGTTTTCATCCTCAGCAACTACCCAAAACAATAATTCTGGGCGACGACTACTCCAAACACCAGAATCCGCTTGTTGAATGACCCGGTCAATCTGAGGTTGGTCAAACTGCACCCACAATAACAGTTCGTCAGCAGCTTGTTGATAACCATACTGAACCACAAAATTACGCACATTTTGCAATGCTAATTGCACAGATTCATGCTCTAGAACTGCATCGTCGCCAGAAACTTTCAACAGCGTGTTTGTTAAAGCTGTGCGCAATGCTTCATTACGTTCGCTGGTGGCTTGGCTGGTTACTGCCACACGAGCTTGATAAAGCTGTTTCACTTCAACGGCTGCATGCCCTGTTTGCAAAGGCGCGAGCAAATTAAGAGCGATTATAAATAATCCAATTACAGCGATTTTTAGGGTTCGCATAGCTACCTCATCACAACATCTTGTGCTCATCATAAACAGCCCTATGCTTGCTCGCAAGTAACAAGCTGTGGATAACCTCTTGACGTTTCCGAAAATTTACCAACGTGATAAACTCGCTCAATAAATTCATCGTGACAAACTCAAGGATCGTCTCATGCTTAAGCAACAATTGCGCGCTATAAGCTCTTTACTGACAAGTATTACGCTTATTGGTATTTGCACCGGCATGACCAGTACATTGTTGAGTTTACGCGCCACGATTGAAAACTTCGGTACCCTCACCACCGGTATCATCATGTCAGCCTATTTTATTGGCTTCTTGTTCGGTACCACGCGCGCCCCCAAAGATATTCGTCGAGTGGGATATATTCGAGCCTTTGGCGGCCTTGCTGCGCTAGCGGCAGCCTCTATCCTCATTCAAGCAATATGGATTGACCCTATCGTATGGTTTGTCATGCGCTTTCTAACTGGCTTTGCGATTTCAGCTATCTTCGTGATCGTTGAAAGTTGGCTGAACACTATGGCCGATAACAAGAATCGCGGCACCTTGCTTTCTGTTTACTTGGTGCTGATTTATGGTGGATTAGTCGCTGGCCAGCTCATTCTTGGTATCACCGACCCAGCTGGGTTTATTGCCTTTGCGTTGGTTGCGTTGTTAATTAACTTGTCGCTCATTCCAATTTTAATCTCCGTTACCGTTGAACCAACAACGCATGAACCGCGCAAAGTTGCTATCAGTAGCCTACTAAAAGTAGTGCCGCTCGGAATGGTGAATGCTTTCATCATGCAAGCATGTTATGCAATGTTTTACGGTATCGGGCCAATGTATGCCACCTACATTGGCTTATCAGTGGCGCAAGTATCACTATTTATGGCGTCTTTTATACTCGGCGGCATGCTTGCCCAAGCGCCAATCGGTCTGCTCTCAGATCGTATCGATCGACGCATCGTCATGTCGTTCTGTGCAGGTACGGCGGCCATCATGGCGTTTATCTTATCGCAACTAGATGCATCGGTCGCTTGGCTCATTTACTTATGCGTTGGCCTCTTTGGCGCGTGCGCGTTACCGCTTTATTCTCTCGGTATGGCACATACCAATGATTTTCTTGAAAAGGACCAGATGGTTGGCGCAACTGGCGCTATCATCAAAGTCGGTGGTATCGGTTCGATTATCGGCGCCCCTTCGGTCGCCGCCCTCATGCAATTTGGCGCAGTGAATTACTTCTTCTTATTAATCATGGTACTCACCAGTATTGTTTGCGGTTACTCGTTATATCGCGTTACCAAACGAGCGAAAGCTGGCGATCAATCGCATAGCGCGTATGCAATGTTGGCACCCACACAAACATCTGATGAGCTTTTAACAACGTTAGCGAATGAGCAAGAACTGTTGGATGAAGAGTATCAGGAAGCCCAGTTAGACGCTGAATCACAAGATGATCAGCGCCCTTCCGGTGGTGCAAGCGTTTAGGCTTGCACCCAACTGGTGACGAGTTGCTGAGCTTGTTCAGCCAGGGCATCTAAGTGCTCGGCACTGACAAAACTCTCACAATAAATTTTATAAACTGGTTCGGTACCCGATGGTCGAGCTGCAAACCAACCATTTGCAGTGGTCACTTTAACTCCACCAATTAATGCATCATTTGCCGGAGCTTTGGTGGTGATAGCCATGACTTCATCACCAGCCAACTCAGCTACCTTGAGCTTGTAGGCACGAATACCGCTAAAACCAGCATTCATCTCAGCCGATGACGCCACATCAATACGTTTGTAATACGCCGTACCATGTTCGGCGCAGAGTCCATCATAATATTGACTCGGGTTTTTCCCGGTAACGGCGCAAATTTCTGCCGCCAACAAGGCTAAGATAATGCCATCTTTATCGGTTGACCATGCTCGCCCCTCGCGGTCAAGAAAACTGGCACCAGCGCTTTCTTCACCGCCAAAGGCCGTTGTTTCTGCGAATAGCTCTTGGGCAAACCATTTGAAACCAACTGGCATTTCTCGCAACTCACGCTGATTCTGCGCCACAACACGATCAATCATAGCGCTTGAGACGAGCGTTTTTCCGATAGCGAGCTCAGGTTTCCAGTTACGGTGCTTGCACAAATAATCAATAGCAACGGCAAGATAGTGATTTGGATTCATCAAACCGTGTGTTGGCGTGACAATCCCATGGCGGTCATAATCTGGGTCATTACCCACAGCAATATCGTATTGGTCTTTAAGCTTAAGTAAGCTGGCCATGGCATAGGGCGATGAGCAATCCATACGGATTTTGCCGTCCTTATCTAGGCTCATAAAGCGGAAGCTCGCATCGACGTCGGCATGATGAACCTCGATATTTAGGCCATAGTGCTCAGCAATGAGAGCCCAATAAGCGGCACCTGCACCACCCATCGCATCAACACCAATTCGCAATTTTGCGTCCACAATGGCTTGCATATCAATCACTTCATGCAAACTCTCAATATAGTTTTTACGCCAGTCTACTTGCTTCAACTTTTTACTTGCACGTGCTTCTGCATAAGAAACAGCGTTCACGCCCATCAACTCCGAAGATAACAACGCGTTGGCATATTTTTCGATGGTTTTAGTAGCATCTGTATCAGCAGGCCCACCATGCGGCGGGTTGTATTTAAAACCGCCATCGGTTGGTGGGTTATGCGATGGAGTAATCACCACCCCATCACATAAATCTTTGCTACGCCCACGGTTGTATCGCAAAATCGCGTGGCTAATCACTGGTGTTGGCGTGTAACCATCATCCGTTTGAATATGTACTTCAATACCATTACCAATAAATACTTCTAGTGCAGTCATGTACGCTGCTTCTGACAATGCATGAGTATCGCGACCAAGTAACAAAGGTCCGGTAATACCCTGCTCTTCGCGATAAGCAACTAAAGCCTGGCTTATTGCGAGAATGTGAGCTTCATTAAATGAACTAGTGAGTGCGCAACCGCGGTGCCCTGAGGTACCAAATTTAACTTGCTGTTGTGGGTTTCGTGGGTCAACTTCGTTAACAAAATAGGCACTAACCAGTTGGGCAATATTGGTTAAATCTTCAGCTGCTGCCGGTTGTCCGGCGCGAGGATGCAAAGCCATTATAAAAAGTCCCTAATTTTTTCTGCATGTTCCTGTGAGTAACCCAATTCGAGTGCAACTTGGGTTAGCATTGATTTCTTACGCGTGGTGTTATTGTTGGTTACCACATAATAAGGGGCATCCGGAATTTGTTTGGGATTCGTACTCGTTCCCGAGGCCTCGAGTTCTGCCTCAGTTTTTGCAAAATACTGCCGATCACGGCCACTAATCTGCAACACCGCATCAAACTTTTTGCTATGGCATTTATAAAGCATGCTCAAGATATATAAAAAACGAGCGACAATACTCCGTTGACCAGCCAGATCGGCGCGCGTCATCACATCAAAAATGGTGCGTCGGCCTAGGCCTTCGCTATTATCCGCTGCTACTGCAGCTGCGTCATCGACTTCGGGCATGGCAATAACCGGTTGTCCGGTTACCTGCTCAGCTGGGCCTAGGCCAAGTAAACGACGTAAGATTGCCGATGCGCTCTCGCCAATATGTTGAGTATGGCTGGCAATATAGCGGTATAATTCATCATCAATTTCAATGCGTTTGGTCATTACCCGATCGCTTCTCGTTAGCTATATTAATTATGGATGGTGCTTTAAGGCACGTCTTCTGCACGCTATTATACCCAAGCATCGGCTAGGGTACAGGAATTCAACATGAGCACAGCACAGATTCTTAATTATGAAGTGATAGGTAGCGGCGAACCCGTGGTTTTACTTCACGGTCTATTCGGCGATTTAGACAATCTAAAAGGCCTCGGTCGCGATTTAAGCGAAGACTATCAGGTCATTCTGGTTGATGCCCGAAATCATGGCGACTCTTTTCACAGCGACCATATGAACTATGCGGATATGGCAAAGGACCTAGCCGCAACGCTCGACGAACTCAAGATTGATTCGGCGCATATCGTTGGTCACTCGATGGGTGGTAAAATCGCTATGGAATTTGCACTGACCTACCCAGAACGCGTGCGAAGCGTCATTGCCGCAGATATTTCTCCCGTTGCTTATGACCCAAAGCATCGACATATACTCGAAGCTTTGAAAGCACTCGATCTGAACCAAGTAAATAGTCGTACTGATGCCGACAAGCAACTCGCCCAGCATATCGATACCAAAGGCGTACGTCAGTTCTTGTTAAAAAATTTACGACGCGACGACAATGGTTATCACTGGCGCATTAATCTCGAGACATTAGATAGCTGCTATGAAGAAATTTCAGGTGCTGTGCGTGATGGTAGCTATGATGGCCCAATTTTGTTTATTAAAGGCGGTGATTCCAACTACTTAATGAATGACCATGCCGACGAAATTAAGGCTCGCTTTAGTCAGGTTGAAGTGAAAATAATAGAGGGTACTGGACATTGGTTACACGCAGAAAAACCACGCATTTTCAATCGGCTGGTACGGGCGTTTATTGAGAATCATTCTCGCACCTAAGTGGCGTTCGTGCTATACTCTGCGTTCTTTTTGAAATGATCCAAATAACCAAGAATCAGGTGTTACTGTTATGCTGTCAGAACATTATGAATTGATTGAAACCTTAGGTACTAATTTCGCCATTGCGTTTTTGTTTGTACTCATTGGATTAGCTATTCAAGATGTTCTGAAAAAAGGTGATGTGCCAAAATTTGGTCGTTGGTTTGTTTGGTTGGTATTATTTTTAGGGTGCGCTGGCTTTATTGCGAAAGGCATTATTCAAGCATTCTGGGAAGCAGGTCTTTAATTTTTACAGCAGGTAGTAAGACTCTATGGCAAGTGTAGGTATATTTTTCGGTAGCGACACTGGAAACACTGAAGCTGTTGCGCAAATGATCCAAAAAGAATTGGGCAAAAACTTGATCGATGTTTTTGATATCGCAAAATCAAGCAAAGAAGACATCGCATCATACGATTTGCTCATGTTTGGCATTCCAACTTGGTATTACGGTGAAGCCCAGTGTGATTGGGACGATTTTTTCCCTGAATTGGAAGAAATTGACTTCAACAACAAGCTGATCGCGATCTTTGGCTGTGGTGATCAAGAAGACTACGCTGAATACTTTTTAGATGCGATGGGTACTATTCGTGATATCGTGGAGGCTCGCGGCGGCATCATCATTGGTCACTGGGCAACAGATGGTTATGAATTTGAAGCATCGCGGGCATTAGTTGATGATGATCACTTTGTCGGTTTAGGCATTGACGAAGACCGTCAACCTGAGCTCACGAAAGAGCGCGTGCAAAAATGGTGTGCACAAATTCGTGACGAAATGGGCTTAGATCAATTGGGCTAAGCATTATTAGCGAATCGAACTCGAGTAGCGAAGAAATCATGAGCAACAAAGACGAATTACAATTAAAAAAAGCTGGCCTTAAGGTCACGTCTCCCCGAGTCAAAATCTTAGAGATTTTAAAAGATCCAAATAATCAGCACATTAGCGCTGAAGATGTGTATAAGATATTACTCGAGAAAAACGAAGAAATTGGCTTGGCCACGGTTTACCGTGTGCTCAATCAATTTGACGATGCCGGTATTGTAAGTCGTCACCACTTTGAAGGTGGCCGCTCAGTGTTTGAGTTGAGCGCGAAAGATCATCACGACCATTTGGTGTGTTTAACTTGTGGTCATGTCTTCGAATTCGAGGACGACGTGATTGAGCAACGTCAGCTGCAAGTTGCTGAAGCTAATAATATTAAGCTAACCAATCACAGTTTATATCTATATGGTGAGTGCAAAGCACCAGACACATGTGTGAACAATCAAAACGCTGATATGGACTAATTAAGCCAGCCATCAGATTGACATAAAAAACGCGACATCTTGTCGCGTTTTTCGTTTTTGCGTTATCTATTGGGCAGCAATTTATTCGCTATCGCTCCAAGTATCGCGTAAACCAACCGTTTGGTTGAATACTAGCTTGCCTTCTTCGCTATCTTTACTGTCAGCACAAAAATAGCCAATACGTTCAAACTGGTAAGCTTGCTCAGCACTAGCAACAGCCAAACTAGGCTCAACAAAGCCGTGTTTTACCACCAACGACTCTGGGTTTAAGGTGCTAAAAAAGTCTTCTTCCGCACCAGGGTTTGGCACTTGGAACAAACGATCATACAAGCGGAATTCGCACGGCAGTGCGTGAGCGGCAGCTACCCAATGAATCACCCCTTTCACTTTACGACCATCCGCAGGATCTTGACCCAAGGTGTCTGGATCATATGTGCAATAAATGGTCGTAATATTGCCTTCGGCGTCCTTTTCTACGCGCTCTGCTTTAATTACGTAAGCGTTACGCAAACGAACTTCTTTTCCTAATACCAGACGCTTATATTTCTTGTTCGCCTCTTCACGAAAATCTTCGCGCTCAATTAGAATTTCACGTGCAAACGGAACCTGACGCGTCCCCATACTTTCATCATTCGGGTGATTTGGCGCATTCAGTTGTTCTTCGTGAGTTTCTGGGTAGTTTTCAATGACCAAACGAACCGGATCAATCACCGCCATCGCACGTGGTGCATTTTGGTTTAATTCGTCACGAATACAGGCTTCGAGCATGCTCATCTCAACTTGGTTATCCATTTTGGTAACCCCGATGCGATGACAGAACTCGCGAATCGAGCCTGGTGTATAACCACGACGGCGCATGCCGGCAATGGTTGGCATGCGTGGATCGTCCCAGCCGCTTACCTTACCCTCTTCCACCAGTAAGTTCAGCTTACGCTTACTCATCACCGTGTATTGCAGATTTAAGCGCGAAAACTCGATTTGCTGTGGGTGACAATCAATACTGATGTTGTCCAATACCCAATCATACAAACGGCGATTATCTTGGAACTCCAGTGTACATAATGAGTGTGTAATACCTTCGATTGCATCCGAAATACAATGGGTAAAATCGTACATTGGATAAACGCACCACTTGTCACCAGTTTGGTGGTGATGGGCAAAACGCACCCGATAAATTACCGGATCGCGCATACACATAAATGGCGAGCTCATATCAATTTTGGCGCGCAAACACACTTCGCCTTCTTGATATTTACCGGCGGTCATATCGGCAAAAATCTTCAGATTGTCGTCAACGGCAGTGTCGCGATACGGGCTATTGGTACCTGGCTCTTTCAAGGTACCGCGCATTTCTCGCATTTGCTCCTGCGACGAAAAATCACAGTACGCTAAGCCTTTTTCAATCAGTTCAATTGCGTAGCCATGTAAACGGTCAAAATAGTCTGATGAATAGCGTGGCTTACCTTCCCAGGTATAACCGAGCCATTGCACATCGGCCTGAATAGAATTGACGTAATCCACTTTTTCTTTCAGTGGATTAGTATCGTCAAAGCGCAGGTTACAGCTGCCCTGATAATCTTCCGCAATGCCAAAGTTCAACACGATCGATTTAGCATGACCAATGTGAAGGAAACCATTCGGCTCTGGTGGGAAACGCGTGTGGACGCTCTGATGCTTCCCTGAAGCCAGATCTTGGTCAATAATTTGGCGGATAAAATTACTGCGGGGCGCGTTTGCTGCCATATCTGCGGCCATGAATTATTCTACTCCGATGCTAATTCAAAAAAATGAGCGTTATGATCGCAGTTTATCGACACCTACGCAAGACCTATAGAGTGAGGTTAAAGAAACGATAAGCCTGTTTTACCTCAGCTTGAGCCTGTGCCAACGAGATGAGTTGAAAACGCAGTGATGTGCCGGCCGTTGCCTGTGCTAGAGCCATCCGGCCTGACCAACTCACCACACCAATTTTCGGGTAGCCACCCAGTGTTTGGCAGTCGTTTAACATGATGATAGGCTGCCCATCCGGCGGAATTTGAATAGTGCCAAGCGGCAGTGGCTCTGAGATAATCTGTGGCTGCGCCCATAAAATCGGCTCCGACGCCTGCAGTCTCACTCCCATACGATCTTGTTTGGCGGTTACCTGCATGGTTTGTTGCACCAGGAGTTGCCGAGCTCGCGCCTCAAACTGCTCATATTGCGCTGTTGCAATAATAGGTAAACATAACTCTGACGTACTCGAAATACGTGGTACGAATTGATGCTGAGGACGTCGAAACGGAACCACACCACTGGCATTGTATGCGCCGGCATTTAATTCATCTCCGCCACGCAATGGTAAACCGTCACCGTGCAAGCCTCCCAATCCATCGCGCATCACCGTGGCCACTGAGCCAAAGCTTGGTGTGGCCTTAAGTCCCCCTGCTACCGCAAGATAGCTACGCAAGCCTCGCTCTGGTGCATCGATACGCACTGTATCACCGGCTTGTACCGAAAAGACTTCCCACGTTGATATCGGTTGTTGGTTTTTAGTCAGCCGCACCGGTGCACCGCAGACCACCCAAAAGCTGTCAGATAACGCAGTGACGCTCAAACCACCCAGTGTGACCTCTAATTGTGCGGCTGTTGCTTTATTACCTAATAGCTTGTTCGCCCATAGAAATGCACGCTCATCGATTGGCCCGCCGTGCGTGATTCCCTGCGATAAATGCCCAAATCGACCCCAATCCTGCAAGGTTGTCAGTAGCCCGGGCTGTTCGATGCGAAGGGCTGCGTATTGACTACGACCGCTCATGACTGCCCCTCTGTAGAACCCGCAGAACCCTCAAAACGTACGTTGGCAGTTGCTTCTATCTCAATAAAGCGTTGTTTCGAGACAGCGATAAAGCGAATTTGGTCACCGGCTCGTAATTGTAACCCTGACTGCGTGCGCCAGCCTGCTACGCGACCGATAATATTCCAACCGCCAGGTGAAGTACGTGGATAAATTGCGGTTTGTTGATTAGCAATGGCAACACTACCCGCTGGCACTTTGGTACGCGGTGTGTCAACGCGCGGCACCTGCAAGGGCTCTGGAACATCACCAAGATAGGCAAATCCGGGAGCAAAACCAATGGTATAAACATGATACGTTTCTGCGCTGTAACGCTCGATAACTTCGCTTGAACTCAAGCAAGAGTGTTCGCATACACGTTCCATATCCAACGCAAACTCAGCATCGAAACACACAAAAAACTCGTGAATGTTAGCCTGATGCCCATCAACTTTATGCTGTTGTAATTGATTCAACTGGTTCTTGAGCCACTGCTCTACGCGATCAAAATCAGTCGTTTGGATATCATAAACAATCATTAAACTATGGTAAGCAGCGACAACATCGATCAACCAGCTTGGCTGTGCCCGAATGATCATATCGCGCAAAATATGAACCTGGTGATTCAATTGCTTATTAACTTTAGGTTCAAAAACGACCATGGCCGAATCAATACCGGCAACTTCTATCGAAACCTGCATACTAGACGCCATTCAAGGCTTGACGAATGGCAACGACAGTTGCGATAGATTCAGCGTTGTCGCCATGCACACATAGTGTTTGTGGGACAAGCTGCAGCTGCGAACCATCGCTGGCTATGATTGGCTCGCCGTTCGCAAACGCACGTGCTTGCGCCAAAATCGCATTGCGATCCGTTAGCACAGCGTCTGAATATTGGCGCGATCGCAAGGTCCCATCGGCTTCGTAGCGTCTATCTGCAAATGCTTCGAAACAAAGGGTCACTTGCGTTTGCTCCGCAATACGTTGCTGGATTGAGTTATTCGCTGTAGCCAGTGTTAATAAATATAACGATGGTTGCTCGGGATACATCTGGTTTTGTTCAGCAACCACACGACAAACCAGTTCAAACAGTTCTTGATCGCGTTGCATGTCATTATACAAAGCGCCGTGCGGCTTGACGTAACTCAAATCGGCGCCCGCTTGATTACACAAAGCGCGCATGGCGCCAATTTGATAATGCAATATCGCCTTTAGTTCAGCTGGCGGAAAATGCAATGTCCGACGGCCGAAACCGGCCAAGTCAGGGTAAGCTGGATGCGCTCCTATTTCGACCTGATGTTGAAGCGCCAGTTGAATGGTTTGCGCCATAATGGCTGGCCCACCAGCATGAAACCCACAAGCAATATTGGCCATATCAATATGCGGCATAACCGCATCATCATCGCCCATCTGCCATGCGGCAAAACTTTCTCCCATGTCACAATTAAGTTTGATTATCACTGCTTATCAACCGAATCCTCTGACTTTTGACTGCGCGCGCCAGTAAACCGCGCATAACTATAGGCAAATAGATACACGCCGACACCGACACTGGTAATAAATAATGGTGCTAAGGTTAACCCACCAATTTGGTGAGCACCGTACACAGCTGCGGCGCCGGTTAATCCGAGTGTAATCAGTGAGGCTGCTACCAAAGTAATTGGCTCGAGCCACTTCAATAGCACGGTACCGCCTAACAAATTCACTAATGCGCCAAGAATAATCCCCCACGCAATCGGCACCCCTAATTTATACCACCCCAATTGCCAATCAATAATTGCGGCCCACAATTGTTGTTCACTGGCATTATAAAACATCAGACCTACCAAGCCTGCTAAAATCACTAATCGCGTGGTTAATGACATCATTTTTTCCTATATCAGTTGGTCTAGATGAATATCCAGGACAAGATTGCAATAACTGCAGCAACTACCGGAACCCACAAAATAGGTGATTGGTACCACTTTAAAACAGGCCGCTGATAAGGCTCTACTCGTTCTTCGGTAGCAGGTTCTGGCCGTTTTTGGCGAAGTAACCACACCACACCAATCACTAATAATACAACGCCTAATTGACGGTAACTTGACGTTGCCTCTCCGGCTGGTGCTAGTACTGCAAGCAGTATACCAAGAACGATAATTGCGAGTGCGCTAATTCGTGTTGTAGTAGTTGTTTTCATAAGCTTATGTTTGCCCTTTTTGTTTTTCTTTTCGCCAAACTAAGAAGAACCATATCCAACCGACTAATTGCATGATGATACCGACAATGATGGTACTTAAGGTTTGCTCCCAAATACCGCTGAGCATGGCAGCAAAACCTACAACCGCTATGATGAGAGGATAAATCATCGCAATCTCCTTATTTGAACCTACACCTTACTTAAATCTTCAGCATCGTGAAAGGCTTCAATCATTATATTCGACTATTGTCGGGGCGAGTGCCATACTGCCGTGAGAGATTTTTATGCTAGTTTTTATGGGAATACTAACATCAGCCACGAGGCAGCTATGACCCGAGCCGCACAAGAAACGCAACTTGAAACATGCGAATCCGAGCACTTGCAACATGACGCAACAATTTATGCATCGGTACAACGTCAATTAACGCCCTATTTGGCCGTGCACCGGATTTTGCCGCAAAAAGCTATTCGAATGCTTGGACCATGGTGCTTTCTTGATCATTTCGGCCCCGTTGCACCTACCAACTACCGCCAATTCGATGTGCCACCACACCCGCATATTGGTCTGCAAACCATCACTTGGTTGCTATCCGGACAACTATTACACCAAGATAGTTTAGGCTACGAACAACCACTACGCCGTGGTCAACTGAACTTAATGACAGCAGGTCGCGGCATTACCCACGCAGAAGTCGCCGACCATGATCCAGACCAACCGCTACACGGCTTGCAGTTATGGCGTGCGCTACCACCTGAACATGAGCAAACCGAACCGCGTTTTGACCATTATCAAGAAGTTCCAAAGTTTAGTCTGGGCGATTGTACCGCAACGCTAATTTGCGGTAGTTACGCAACGTCACAACGCCGTTGGAATAGTCCTGCTTTAAGCTTTAGCCCAAGTATCGCAATGCTGTTGCAAACACCGCGCACAACGGCCATTGAGCTGCACCTAGAGCGTGACTTTGAGTACGGACTGTATGTGATTAGCGGGCAACTCGAAACACTCGATAAAACCGTGCGCACGCATCAATTATTGAGCCTTGGCAGTAATCGTCAGAAACTTGTTCTCGAGTTTGCGGCAGACACTCAAGTGCTTTTATTGGGTGGTGAGACATTTGAGCAACCGGTAAAAATGTGGTGGAACTTTGTCAGTGCCTCACAGCAACGAGTCGAGCAAGCACAGCAAGATTGGGACGCCAAGCATGAGCGGTTTGGTACGGTTGAACATTATCATGCCAAAAAAGGTTAGTCATGGGACTCGTTCGTTTTGTCAGTAGAGCCACACGTCGACTCGGACTATGGTTTCTCGCTGCGGGAATCACACTTGCGGTGTTGTTTACGGCGGTTCTCATTTATAAACTGACGGTGTTTGAACCGGATCCACCTGTGGTTGCAAATTGCCAGTCGTTACAGCTAATTACAACTACCGATAGCGCCGCCGAAATTCATGTCTATGAGTGTCAGCGTGGCAGTACAAATAACAACTGGCAAAGCTTCGAAGTATGGCTCTATGAACCAAAAGTTAATGAGTGGCTACGTATTGCGACAGCCGAGCAAGGGCCATGTTTAACAGTATCGTGGCAACGCCAAGGTGAATTGATTATCCACCACGGTCACAGCCGCGGCGATCTCAATATTGCGAAAGCCTCGGTGATTTACAATGACGCCAACGGTCGACCTGCAACCATCAGCGTCACGACTCAACGTGAAGAAAAAGAGTGTCCGCTTTAACCAAGCTTCATCACCCATTTCAGTGGTAAGCGCTTCATCAAGAAGCCGATAAATGCCCACGGCCAAGTTGGCACATAAGCTTGCACAGGTTCTTTCTCAATTGCTTGTACGAGCTTCCGGCAACCGGTTTCAGTATCAATCATAAATGGCGTATTTTTAACTTTCTCGTTAATCTCTGAGCGAATATAACCCGGAAGAATGGCACTGACTTTTATTGGCGAGCGTGACTTGATTAAATCGGCTCGGATACCTTCTGTAAGTGCCAGCAATCCAGCCTTTGTTGCCGCATAAACAGTCATTGCGCGCGGCATACCGCGTAGCGCACTAATAGAACTAATAGTGACCAAGTGACCACTATTTTGCTCGCGGAAAATTTCAAGCGCAGCTTCACACTGGGCCAGAGCGGCAACAAAATTGGTTTGAGCGGTTTGCACATTCGCATAAAAATACCCTGTGCCAAGTGATGCACCCTTGCCCATTCCAGCATTAACGATCACTCGGTCTATACTGCCAAACTCTTCTTTGAAGGCTTTAAACACCGCAAACACATCATCGTGCTGGTTCACATCTAAAGCCTTCACACTAACCTTAATTTCTGGGTAGGCTTTCTCTAGTTCTTGCTTTAAGGCATCAAGCCGTTCAGTACGCCGTGCGCACAAAGCCAAATTACGGCCATACTTGGCAAACTCACGCGCCATCCCCTCACCCAAACCTGAGCTAGCACCGGTTATCAAAATTGTTTTGCGCATTAATTATCCTTGTTTTATCAGTTTACGAGCTCGCCAATGCAAGTAATGCACTAAGAACCAGAAGTTTTTGAACGCTGGATTGCGTGTTTGTTTGTGGTGGTAACGAAAATAAATTTGTTGTGCAATCACGCTAAGTCGAAACAAACCAAACACTTCATAAAAGCGAAAATCTTTGACATTAACACCCATTTTTTCACAGTAATATTCAATTACTTGTTGGCGTGTTAGCATGCCCGGCAAATGTGTGGGTTGGCGTCTAGTTGAACGCGCAATTCGATCGTCATCAGCCTGAATCCAGTAAGCTAAACTATTGCCAAGATCCATGAGTGGATTACCTAAAGTGGCCAGCTCCCAATCAAGTACGCCAATAATCTTGGTGGGGTCACTCGTATCTAACACTAAATTATCGAAGCGAAAATCATTGTGTGTCATACAAATCGTTTCATGCGTTGGCATATTCGCATTCAGCCAATGCATAATCTTTTTGCCCGAGGGGACATTCCACGTTTTTGCTTTGGTGTAACGCTCGCTCCAACCGCGAACCTGACGTTCGGTATAACCAGCGCCTTTTGCCAAATCACTCAACCCAGCGGCGTTTATGTCGACTTGATGCAATTCAATGAGAACGTCTAGCGCGTTCAAACAAAGTTGGCGAGTTTGTGCTTCGTTCAGCTCCAGATCCCGTGGCATATTTTTGCGCGGAATGATGCCAGCAACGCGGTCCATGACGTAAAACTCATCCCCTATAATGCTATTGTCGTCGGTGTACAAACGCACCTCAGGAACATAAGAAAACACTGGTTTTAATGCTTTTTGAAGCCGATATTCACGCCCCATATTGTGAGCAGATTTTGCTTTTGTACCTGCCGGTGGGCGGCGCAGAATCAAATCGGCATTATCGAACTGCAAACGATACGTCCAGTTTGATGCGCCACCACTGTATTGAGTGACTCGCATCTCACCGGACAAGTCTGGTAGTTGCATACGTAACCAGTCAGCTAATACTGTTTCAGGTAATTCTTCACCGCTACGTACGGCGCTGGCTTGGTCTTCAAGTTTATCGCTATGCACCTACGCCTCCCGATATTTCGCTAATTCAACTTTAGCGATAGTTGTTCGATGCACAGCATCGGGACCATCAGCAATACGCAACGCACGTGCCATCGCGAATAACGCGGTTAACGGTGTATCGTGGCTCATGCCGGCGCCACCATAAATTTGTATGGCCTCGTCAACAACCTGCTGGAGTACATTTGGCGCAGCCACTTTTATCGCAGAAATCTCTGCGAGTGCTTTCATGGCGCCAACTTGATCAATCTTCCATGCGGCATAAAAGGTTAATAGCCGAGCTTGATCGATCGCGATGCGCATATCTGCAACGCGCTCGAGATTGCCATTTAACTGTAACAGCGGCTTGCCAAAGCCAATGCGCTCCTGTCCACGCCGAATAAACAACTGTAACGCTTTCTCTGCTGCTCCTAACGCACGCATGCAGTGGTGAATACGACCCGGCCCAAGTCGCCCTTGCGCAATCTTGAAGCCATCGCCAAGTTCACCAATCACGTTTTCTTTAGGTACCCGCACATTATCAAACAGCACTTCACCGTGACCATAGGGTGCGTCGTACTCACCAAATGCCGGCAACATACGCTCAACGGTTACCCCGGCGCTATCCAATGGCACCAATATCATTGAATGTCGTTGATGCTTTGGCGCATCCGCATCGGTTAAACCCATGACAATGGCAAATTTAGCCTGTGGATGTCCAAGTCCGGTAGACCACCATTTGCGACCGTTGATAACCACATCATCGCCATCAGCCACAATACTCGCCTGCATATTGGTCGCATCTGACGAGGCCACATCAGGTTCGGTCATGCAAAATACGGAACGAATTTCGCCGTTCAACAAGGGGGTTAACCACCGTTGCTGTTGTGCTTCGCTACCGAAGTGATAGAGCACTTCCATATTGCCGGTATCAGGCGCGTTGCAGTTGAAAACTTCGGGAGCTAATAGACTGTGTCCCATAACTTCGGCCAAGGGTGCGTACTCAAGCGTAGTTAATCCAGCGCCTAATTTTTCATCAGGTAGAAATAGGTTCCACAATCCTGCTTGCTTAGCTTTCGCTTTTAATTCCCTAACGATTGGCGCCACCTGCCAATGGCGCCAGTTTGAATCAGGGTTAAGGCGACGATTTTCTTTATGATAATTGGCTTCGATGGGTTCTATATGCTCTTGCATAAACGCTATCAAACGCTTGCGATACTCAAGAGTCTTTTTGCTTGGCGTAAAGTCCATAGGGCTACCCTGCTGTCCAGAAAATTCATTATTATTTAAACGACTGTTTGAATGATTGTAGTGAGTCAGCGAAAAATTAAAAGTCTTTATGTCGTGTTTAATGATCGTTGTGCCGTAGCCGGTAGCCGCTCTGCCAGAAAATCAATAAATACGCGTACAGCTGGTAATAGTCCGCGTCGGTATGGATAAACCATGTGCATGATGCCCACTGGTAGTGACCAGTCCGGCAATATCGGCTCAAGCAAGCCATCTTGCACCGCTTGTTCACCTAAATAGTTCGGTAATGACACAATACCCAACCCTTCAATAGCTGCTTCGCGCAGTACAATCATGTCATCAGTAATTAGCCGCGGGCGGAAACTGACAGTCAACTTCTCGCCACTTTGAGCGGTTAAATCATAACGATAACGGCCACTGGTATAGTGCAAACTCAAATGCGGATAATGAACAAGGTCAAGAGGATGCCGCAATGGTTTATCGATGCGCGCAACATCACCGCGATTAGGGCTACGAAACAGTGTACTCGGGGAATCGGCAAGAGGCCTTGCAATAAGTGACGAATCCTCTATGAATGGGCGTACTCGCAATGCCACATCAACTCCTTCATCGATCAGGTTAACTGGCCGATTAGTTACCATCAGATTAATACGAACTTCTGGATACAATGCTAAAAACTCAGGCAATAGCGTAACTAACATACTTTGGCTGATGGCATAGGGTGAGCTGACATGGATTTCACCGCGCGGTGTTTCTTGCACCATCTGTGTCACTTGCTGGGCTGCTTCAGCTGCCGCCACGAGTGTTTCGCAATGTACCAAAAATGCTTGGCCAATCTCCGTTAACTTGAGACCTCGCGTGCTGCGGTGTAATAGTCGAACGCCCTGTTCCTCTTCCAATTCAGTAAGGCGCCGGCTGACTGTTGATTTCGGCATATTGAGCTCGCGTGCGCCGGCACTAATACTGCCAGTTGCCACTACGCGCGCAAAAATAAGGTAGTTCGTTAAATCAGGTATCGCCATTGTATTGCTGCCCCAAGCAAGTGTTCCATTTATGGAACGATAATTCCCAATATAGCTAACTACCATCATAAATGGAACATCATTAAACTAGCGTCATTGAATAAAAACCACAGCGCACATGATTAGAGAGGTTTCTATGAAAATTTTACATATTGATTCAGGTATTTTTGTTGAGCAATCTGTTAGCCGTAAAATTAGTCGCGATATCGTGACGCATCTAACAGCACAACAACCAGCAGAAGTCGTCCATCGCGATGTCGTCTTGAATCCGATTCCACATTTGGATGCCGAAACATTACTGGCAACTGAAAACCCGCTGAGTGACGAATTGATTGCCGAATTGCAGGCCGCCGATGTGTTAGTGATTGGTGCCCCGATGTATAACTTTACGATTCCGACGCAATTGAAAGCGTGGTTGGATCGCGTATTGAAAGCCGGTGTCACCTTCAAATATACCGAGCAAGGTCCTGAAGGTCTGCTCAAGGGCAAAACGGCATATATTGCCTCTGGTCGTGGCGGTATCTACAGCAAAGGCGACGCGGCGGCACTTGACCATCAAGAGAGCTATCTACGCAATGCATTAGCTTTCATTGGTATTACCGATGTGCACGTGGTTCGTGCAGAGGGTGTTAACTTAGGCGACGAGCCCCGCCAACAAGCATTAGCAGCTGCTGAAGAAGCGGTAGCGGAACTGTAATTAAGATTTGAGTGACGGTTCGACGACCTCCCCCGATTGGTCGTGATTAGCGCACCACCCTTGGTGCGCTTTTTTTTACTTCTCCATTACTCGTCGTATGCCAAGTAACGAAGCACGGCGGCTTGCTGAGCAATCGTTTCTTGTCGTAATGCTGATTCATACAAGGTTATCCATGCGGTACACAGCAGTTTGGGTTGTGCGCGATACGACTCTGAATCAGCGATAATGTTTCGATAATTCGGATTATCGCGCGAGATATTGTCTAACATATTATTCGCTAACACCGGCGTACTGCCAAACACCGCTTTATAATCGGCTTGTAAATCAGTGGTTTCAATAACCTGCTCAATAGCGCGACGATGGGTTGCGTATAAATTTGTAGGTAATACGGTTTCCAACGCTAAGGCAGAATCAAACCATTCTGGAAATAAATACTGAACGCATTGCTGTGAATTAGTGAAGTTTAAATAATTAAGATTATCCACCACGCTTTGCCAATATCTAACTAATGCATCATCCGGCGCTTGCTGCAAATGTTCAGGTTGCCACGATTTCTGTAGTTGTGGCGTCGCATTACTACTTGCAAATCGTTCGCTCTCAACAATCTCATCAACAACTCGCGATGCTATCAACTCGATGTGTCCGGGATACCACATACTCGCGCCATCCACCCCAACCGCATGACGAATAAATTGCTCAGAAACCCCATGGCGACGATAAATACGTTTAAATTCATCATTTAATTGAGCGAGGTTTTCACTCGACTGGGTAGGTAGCGAAGCGCTATGGAATCCCAAGATGCCCCGTTTGCTTAAATAACGTTTATTCCCGCCCATGAATGCCAACGTACAAGCACTTGAGCATTCACTCGCCACATAGGTATCGAATTGTTGCTGTTGAATAAACTCGTATAACTTGACCGCTTCACTGACTCGGCCACCTTTTGAATTTAAATGAATGACCTGTACCGACGGATACTGCTTCACAACTTCACGAACACTCTCAGTGGTACCAAACGGCATGCTTCCAATGAGTTCGAGTTCGGTGCCTTGATTCAGCACTCGCAACTCAAAATCCCCAACCATATCGCCATTCGACATTAAATCGACCCCCTCTTTAAACTGCGGGATCCCGATTGCGGTGAAATCTAATACAGCGCGGATAGCTGCAAGAACCACCATGACTTTGGCTGTATTAGCCCAAAGCAGTCGACCGCCTTCTGAAGTATGGTATTTTGCCGAACGCCAAATTCCCACGAGCTGCCAAATGGTTAGCGGCACAATGAGACTGCAAAGAAGAACCAGAATTGACCCAAACAGGCTTGAGCTTACGGCATAGGAACTGACAAACTCATTGGTTATTGCGACACCAATCGACACCGCAACCGTCAGCCCGACGCCAATAATCCAGTAAGCGAAGCCAAGGGAATAATCGCCACGCCAGTGCTTAAGAATGATATTTTTCAGGGCAACGAGCATTATTTAGCGAGTTCCTTGAGCTACTTGATGCATTCAAAAACGTGAATCGTTTTCACACGGAATACCATTATTATTGTCATCTAGATAAGTGCCTGGGCAGAACTCTAAAAAGAACTCAGCTTCTGCGCGAGATTTCATTTGCGCACAATATACGCGACCATCACAGTGAAACTCAGGTTTCTTTTGAACCACCGTACCTTTTACCGACTGTACAAAATAGCTCAAGAGCCCACTGCGGTTTTCCGGCGTAGGTTTTTGTTCTTCGAAGTAATTCCAAATAGCAAGAATTAGCGCACAAATTAATATTATTTTTTTCATGAGGCGTTCCCCATTAACAACAGGGTTAATAACAATCACACCACATTTGTTATGGATTTATCTTAGACAATAAATTCATATATTACAATTTTATAAAAATAATACCCATTTTTTAATATTTAACGGCGCTCTTATATCATTAGGTAAAGCTTCAAGTGCGGAATTTAAGGACGTTAATGAGAATGCCGCCAATAATTAATAATGCGGCAATTAAAAGTCTTGATGTAATCGTCTCATCGGCGACGATAATTCCACCAACCGTTGCGATTAGCGGAACACTCAGCTGCCCGATTGCTGCAGTGCTCACATGAAGACGTGGTAGCACCAAATACCAAACGGCATAGCCTAAACCCGACGTCACCGCACCAGACAACAGTGCAAGTCCGACACCTTTGCTTGTCACATGTAGATCGGGTAGAAACCACATCAAGGCAACGGTAACCACGACTATCGCGCGATTAAAGTTATAGGTTGTATCGATTAATGGGGTGGCACTGCCGCGACCATGAATTGAATAAAAACCCCACGCAGTGCCAGCAATAATCATTAGCACTACCGATAACCATGATTCCGGCAGTTGCAAACTCGGTGCTACTAAGTAAGCCAGCCCAGCAAACGCAATGGCACTGCCCAGCCACTCTCGAACGCGCACAGAGGCGCCCTGTACGAGATTAATACCAAACATTGATAACTGTACTGCGGCAAATAAAACTAATGCGCCAAAACCTGTTTCAAGCACGACATAAGCGAACGAAAATGCAATTGCGTATATCGACAAGGTTAGTGCGCCCCACCAATTACCCTTTCTTGTTTGCAACGCCTTAGCAGATGATGATCGGTCTACAATTGCTACCAGCAACCATAGCGCTAGCGCACCACTAACAATGCGTAACCAAATAAATGATGCGGGATCAATACTATTATCTAGCAAAGCGTAACGAGCAATAATCGAGTTACCCGCAAATGCTAGCAGGGCAACAAGAAAGAGCATGGTTGTTTTCATTGTTTGCGCTCAATTTTCAAAGTCGATTGTTAAAAACAAAAAAGCCGCTCAATTGAGCGGCTTTTAGCATGACTGAACTGGAAGTAATTACCAACCAGTTTTTTCGCGCAATGCTTTACCGATGTCGGCCAAGCTACGTACGGTTTTAACACCAGCAGCTTCAAGCGCAGCGAATTTTTCGTCTGCAGTACCTTTACCACCAGAGATAATTGCACCAGCATGTCCCATGCGCTTACCTGGAGGAGCAGTAACACCAGCAATGTAAGAAACAACTGGCTTAGTAACATTGTGCTTGATGTATTCCGCAGCTTCTTCTTCTGCAGTACCGCCAATCTCACCAATCATAACGATTGCTTCAGTCGCAGGATCTTTCTCGAACATTTCAAGAATATCGATGAAGTTTGAACCAGGAATTGGGTCACCACCGATACCAACACAGGTCGATTGACCGAAACCTTCGTCAGTCGTTTGCTTCACTGCTTCATAAGTCAACGTACCAGAGCGCGATACGATACCTACTTTACCGGCCTTGTGGATATGGCCAGGCATGATGCCGATCTTACACTGATCAGGAGTGATAACGCCTGGGCAGTTAGGACCAATCATACGCACGCCTTTGTGCGTCAAGTATTCTTTCACGTAAAGCATATCCAGTGTTGGGATACCTTCAGTGATACAAACGATCAGCTCGATACCTGCGTCTGCAGCTTCAATAATTGAATCTTTACAGAATGGTGCTGGTACATAGATAACAGATGCTGTTGCACCAGTTGCTTCTACCGCTTCACGTACAGTATTGAACACTGGTAAACCAAGGTGCGTTTGACCGCCTTTACCTGGAGTTACACCGCCAACCATTTGCGTACCGTAAGCAATTGCTTGCTCAGAGTGGAAAGTACCCTGACCACCAGTGAAACCCTGGCAGATAACTTTGGTGTTTTTATCGATCAAGATAGACATTATTGACCTCCTGCCGCAGCAACCACTTTATCAGCAGCATCAGACAAGCTCTCTGCTGCGATGATGTTCAGGCCACTTTCTGCTAATTTTTGACGACCTAGTTCTGCGTTGTTACCTTCAAGACGAACAACAACTGGAACTTTCACGCCAACTTCTTCAACTGCGCCCATGATGCCTTCAGCAATCATGTCACAACGAACGATACCGCCGAAAATGTTAACCAATACGGCTTTAACAGCGCTATCAGACAGGATAATTTTGAATGCTTCGGTTACGCGCTCTTTGGTTGCGCCGCCACCAACATCCAAGAAGTTTGCAGGTTGGCCACCAGCAAGCTTAACGATGTCCATGGTACCCATTGCCAAACCAGCACCGTTAACCATACAACCGATGTTACCGTCTAGGGCAACGTAGTTCAGTTCCCACTTAGCCGCTTGTGCTTCGCGCTCGTCTTCTTGTGACGGGTCGTGCATTTCGCGGATTTTAGGCTGACGATACAGTGCGTTGCTGTCGATATTGATTTTACCGTCTAAGCAGTGCAGATTGCCTTGCTCAGTGATAACCAACGGGTTGATTTCCAACAAAGCGAAATCATACTGCTCGAACATTTTTGCTAGGCCCAAGAAGATTTTAGTGAACTGCTTCACTTGCTCTGGGTTTAGGCCTAATTTGAAGCCAAGCTCACGACCTTGGTATGGCTGTGCGCCAACAGTTGGGTCAATCACCGCTTTCAAGATTTTTTCTGGCGTTTCTTCAGCAACTTTCTCGATTTCAACACCACCTTCGGTTGACGCCATGAACACGATTTTACGTGTCGCACGGTCAACAACTGCGCCTAAGTACAGTTCTGAAGCGATATCAGTCAAGCTCTCTACCAAGATTTTAGCAACCGGCTGACCGTTTGCGTCTGTTTGGTAAGTCACTAAGTTTTTACCTAACCAGTTGCTCGCAAATGCGTGCACTTCGTCAAGGCTAGATACTAATTTAACACCGCCGGCTTTACCGCGGCCGCCTGCGTGTACTTGAGCTTTAACAACCCAACGATCACCGCCGATTTTTTTGGCAGCTTCAACGGCTTCGTCTGCAGTGTCTACTGCAAAGCCTTCAGATACTGGCAAACCAAACTCTTTGAAGAGTTGTTTAGCCTGATACTCATGCAAGTTCATGATGATCTTCCGATTCGTTTGAACAACAAAAGCAGCGTCATGCTGCTTACCCGAAAATTCGCGCGTATTTTACAGTTTCGCGCGGAAAAAATACAGCCGCTGTTCGAATTGACATGCAATTGCAACACAGCGGCTGTGTATTATGTTATAGGTCCAACAACAAACGCTGTGGATCTTCTAACAAATCTTTGATGGTCACTAAGAAACCAACAGATTCTTTACCGTCAATGATGCGGTGGTCATAAGACAATGCCAAATACATCATCGGTAAAATTTCCACTTTACCGTCAACCGCCATCGGGCGATCTTGAATTTTGTGCATGCCCAAGATTGCGCTTTGCGGTGGGTTGAGAATTGGCGTCGACAACAGTGAACCGAATACACCACCGTTGGTAATGGTGAAGTTTCCGCCTTGCATATCTTCCATAGTCAACTTGCCATCACGACCTTTGATTGCGAGGTCACGAATACCATTTTCGATTTCTGCAATGCTCATCTTATCGGTGTCACGTAATACCGGCGTTACCAGACCACGTGGCGTTGACACTGCGATACTGATATCAAAGTAGTTGTGGTAAACAATATCGTCGCCGTCAATTGACGCGTTCACTTCAGGGAAACGCTTGAGCGCTTCGGTTACAGCTTTCACGTAAAAGCCCATGAAACCTAAACGTGTATCATGACGTTTTTCGAATTCGTCTTTGTACTTCGAACGCAAGTCCATGATTGGCTTCATGTTCACTTCGTTAAAAGTCGTCAACATTGCAGTTGCGTTTTTCGCTTCAAGCAAACGCTTCGCAATTGTTTTACGTAAACGAGTCATTGGCACACGTTTCTGGTCACGGTCACCAGCTACTGGTGCGGGAGCACTAGCAGTCTTAGCCGGCTCAGATTTCTTCGACGCACCGTCTTTCAGATGCTTCTCAACATCTTCTTTCGTGACACGGCCACCTTTACCAGTGCCTTTGACGTCAGACACTTTCAGGTTATTTTCAGCCAACATACGGCGTACCGCAGGGCCTGCAACTTCGCTATCACCGTCATCAGCAGATTCTTCTTTACTAGCATTTGAAGATTCTTTGGCTGAATCACTTGAATCTGCTGAAGCACCGGCTTCAACAATGCCGATGACGTCATCAGCACCAACAGTTGCGCCTTCTTCTTGCTTAATCTCAGCTAACACACCGTCTGCCGGAGCAACAACTTCAAGAACAACTTTATCCGTTTCGATATCGACCAAGTTTTGGTCGCGAGTCACGGCTTCACCTGCTTTCACGTGCCAAGTCGCAATCGTTGCGTCAGCGACAGATTCCGGTAACTGAGGAACTTTAACTTCAAGCTTTTCGCCTGAACCAGAAGCTTTCTTCTCAGCTGGCTTATCCGCTTTTTTCTCTGCTTTTTTGTCATCGGCCTTGGTTTCAGATTTTTCAGCTGCTGCGCCGTCACCTTCTTCAAGCTTACCAATAACTTCTTCAGCACCAACAGTAGCGCCTTCTTCAGCAATGATTTCACCGATTACGCCATCAGCAGGTGCAACCACTTCCAACACCACTTTGTCGGTTTCGATATCGACCAGATTCTGATCGCGCGATACTTTGTCACCTGGCTTCACGTGCCAAGTAGCAACTGTTGCGTCAGCAACAGATTCAGGGAGTTGTGGAACTTTAATATCAATAGCCATGGTCAATTGTCACCTATTTAATGGTTAGCGCGTCATCGACTAATTTTTGTTGCTGTTTGTTATGCTCAGACAAATAACCTACTGCTGGTGCAGCCGAAGCTTCGCGACCTGCGTAAGTTAATTCTGCGCCCTTCGGAATTGCCGCACGGAAGTTGTGCTGACTGCTATACCAAGCACCTTGGTTTTGCGGTTCTTCCTGACACCAAACAAAATCTTTCACATGCTGATAATCTTTCATGATTTCAGCGACTTCTTCAGCAGGGAACGGATACAATTGTTCGATACGAATAATTGCAACGTCTTCTTGCTCACGCTTGCGGCGCTCTTGGAGTAAATCGAAGTAGACTTTACCCGAACAGATTACCACGCGTTTTACTTTTTTCGGTGTCAAAGAATCGATTTCACCAATCGCATTCTGGAAAACACCTGTTGTTAATTCATCTAACTCAGATACCGCTAACGGATGACGAAGCAATGATTTTGGCGTCATCACAATCAACGGACGGCGAACCGGACGTAAATGCTGGCGACGAATCATATGAAACACCTGAGCTGGTGTAGTAGGTACGCACACTGACCAGTTATGGTCTGCAGACAACTGTAAGAAGCGCTCAAGACGCGCCGAGCTGTGCTCCGGGCCTTGACCTTCATAGCCGTGTGGCAGCAACAACGTCAGACCACACAAACGACCCCACTTCTGCTCACCTGAGCTCAAGAACTGGTCAATAACGACCTGTGCTCCGTTGGCGAAATCACCAAACTGCGCTTCCCACATCACCATTGATTTTGGCTCTGCGGTTGCGTAGCCGTATTCAAAAGCAACTACGGCTGCCTCTGATAGTACTGAGTCATAAATTTCAATTTGGCCTTGGCCGTCACGAATATTGTTCAGTGGCATGTAGGTGCTTGCATCTTTTTGATTATGCAATACCGCATGACGATGGAAGAACGTACCACGACCGCTGTCTTGACCAGTTAGACGAATATGCACGCCTTCGTCAACTAAACTTGCATACGCAAGATTCTCGGCAAAGCCCCAGTCAGCTGGTTTTTCACCTTTCGCCATTTTCATGCGTTCTTCGTAAACTTTCTGCACGCGCGAATGCAACTTATGCTCTTTCGGCACAGTGCTCATCGCTTTACCAAGCTTTTCAACTTGTTGCTTACTCATTTTCGCGTCGTATTCAACATCCCATTCTTGGCCTATATACGGAGACCAATCTGATGAGTGGCTCTTCATTTCACGCCATTCGTCGACGACAATTTCGCCTTTATCCAGCGCATCACGATAATCGCTAACCAGACTTTCACTCGTATCGCCATTAATAACGCCAGACTTTTCAAGACGCTCTGCATAGATAGCGCGAGCAACAGGATGCTTTTTCACCTTCGTATACATCACTGGCTGTGTTGCACTTGGCTCGTCTGCTTCGTTATGACCGTGACGACGATAACAAACCAAGTCAATCATCACATCACGTTTAAACGTGTTACGGAAGTCAAGCGCAAGCTGAGTCACAAACACAACGGCTTCTGGGTCATCGGCATTCACATGGAAAATCGGAGCCTGAACCATTTTTGCAATATCAGTACAATATTGCGTTGAACGAGTATCTTCACGTTTTGACGTGGTAAAGCCAACTTGGTTGTTCACCACGATACGAATTGAACCACCCACTTGATACGCACGAGTTTGCGACATGTTGAAGGTTTCTTGCACGATACCTTGACCCGCAATCGCCGAATCCCCGTGAATGGTTATTGGTAATACTTTCGCACCCGTTTTATCACCCAAACGATCCATACGCGCTCGCACTGAGCCCATAACCACTGGGTTAACGATTTCAAGGTGTGAAGGGTTAAATGCCAAGGCAAGGTGAACATCGCCACCTGGTGTTGCAAAATCAGACGAGAAGCCCGAGTGATACTTCACATCACCTGAGCCCTTGTTATTCGAATGCTTACCAGCAAATTCATCAAACAAATCTTGTGGCTTTTTACCGAGAACGTTTACGAGCACGTTCAAACGGCCACGGTGTGCCATACCAATAACGACTTCTTTACTGCCTTGCTCACCAGCGCGGCTGATCAGCGCTTTCAGCATTGGAATGAGGCTATCGCCACCTTCTAGTGAGAAGCGTTTCGCACCCGGGAATTTTGAGCCGAGATATTTCTCGAGGCCATCGGCTGCGACAAGCTCTTTTAGAATGCGTTGTTGCTGCTCTTTAGCAAACTCTGGACGACCACGAACGCCTTCAAGACGTTGCTGAATCCAGCGTTTCTCTTCAGTCGAGACAATATGCATGTACTCGGCACCAATTGAGCCACAGTAGATATTGTTTAAGACCTCATAGATTTCGCCCAGCTTCATGGTCTCTTGACCAACAGCTAACGAACCCACGTTAAATTCTTTATCGAAATCATCTTTCGATAGATCGTGGTGTTCTAGCGCTAGGTCTGCAACTGACTCTTGCTTCCATAAATCGAGTGGATCAAGGTTCGCGTGCTGATGACCGCGGAAACGATAAGCGTTGATCAACTGCAAGACTTTAACTTGCTTCTGATCGGGAGCGCCCGCTGTCACCGTGCCGGCTTGCTTGAGCTTATTTTTCGCAAGCGAACGGAATTGTTCACGAACCGCACTATGCTTTGTATCAACACCTGCGCCTTCACGCGGCAATTGATCAAAGAATTTGCGCCACTCATCACTAACCGCCGTCGGATCGTCGAGATACAACTCGAACAACTCCTCGACATAGGCCATATTACCACCAGCCAGGTGGGAGGATTCTAGCCAGGCCTGCATTACGCCATCTTGCATCGCTGTTCCTTCACACTCGTTTTATAAAAAAATAGCCACCCAAGCTGGATGGCTATTTCGATACAGCTCGGCCACTACTATAGCAAATCTGCGCAATTAAATTAAATTGCGCGATTCAATAGCATGGATTTGATGTTACCAATAGCCTTCGTTGGGTTGAGCCCTTTTGGACACACGTTGACGCAGTTCATGATACCGTGACAACGGAATACGCTGAACGCATCATCAAGGTCGTTTAAACGCTCTTCTGTCGCCGTATCACGGCTATCAATCAAGAAGCGATAGGCGTTTAACAAACCTGCTGGTCCAATAAATTTGTCTGGGTTCCACCAAAACGAAGGACATGACGTTGAGCAGCATGCACATAAAATACATTCGTACAAACCATCCAACTTCGCCCGATCTTCTACCGATTGCAAACGCTCACGCGCAGGTGGGGTTTTGTCATCGTTAATCAGATACGGTTTGATTTTTTCGTACTGCGTATAGAACTGACTCATGTCGACAATCAAGTCACGGATAACCGGAAGACCTGGTAATGGACGAATCACAATCTTCTTGTCACCGCCTTTAAGCGCTGACAATGGCGTGATACATGCGAGGCCGTTCTTGCCGTTCATGTTCAGACCGTCAGAACCACACACACCTTCACGGCATGAGCGACGGAACGCCAACGTTGGATCTTGCTCTTTCAACAACAACAGCAAGTCGAGCACCATCATGTCACGGTTTTTCTCCACCTCAATGGTGTACTCTTTCATGTATGGTGCGTTATCAACGTCTGGGTTGTAACGATAAACTGAAATATTCAACTTCTTCATCGTTGTCACCTAACCTTAGTAAGTCCGCGCTTTCGGCGGGAATGCTTCACGCAGTTTTGGCTGCATATTCACTTCGCGCTTCACAATCGACTCGTCCTGTGGACGATATACTGTGTGCACTAACCAGTTTTCGTCATCACGATCTGGATAGTCGGCACGGCTGTGAGCACCACGGCTTTCAGTACGGAAGTTTGCAGCAACTGCTGTTGAATAAGCTGTTTCCATCAAGTTATCTAACTCTAAGCATTCAATACGCTGCGTGTTAAATTCTTTACTGGTGTCATCCAAACGTGCATTCTGCAAACGTTCACGGATTTTCTTCAGCTCTTCTAGACCTTCAGCCATCGCTTTACCTTCACGGAATACCGAGAAATTCAGCTGCATACACTTCTGCAAGTCTTTCTTAATTTGTACTGGGTCTTCGCCATCTTTGTTGTTTTCCCAACGACGAACACGTGCCAGTGCGGCTTCAACTTGCTCTTCTGATGCTTCTTTCGCATCACCAAGTGATTTCATCGCGTCAGCAAGATGCAGACCAGTCGCACGACCAAATACCACCAAGTCTAGCAACGAGTTACCACCTAAGCGGTTAGCGCCGTGTACTGATACGCAAGCGATTTCACCACAAGCAAATAAGCCATGAATTGGCGTTGCGTTACCGTTCTCATCGATCTGTAACGCCTGACCGTTTACGTCAGTGGGAATACCACCCATCATATAGTGACAGGTTGGGATAACCGGAATTGGCTCTTCAGCTGGGTCGACGTGCGCAAAGGTTTTCGCTAGATCACAAACGCCAGGTAAGCGACTTTCTAAAACATCACGGCCTAAATGGTCGAGCTTCAGCTTCAAGTGCGGACCAAGTGGACCATCGCAGCCACGACCTTCACGAATTTCGGTCATCATTGAACGTGCAACAACGTCACGCGAAGCCAAGTCTTTAGCATTTGGTGCATAGCGTTCCATGAAGCGCTCACCATCTTTATTCAAGAGGTAACCACCTTCACCACGGCAACCTTCAGTTACCAAGGTACCCGCTCCGGCGATACCGGTTGGGTGGAACTGCCACATTTCCATATCTTGAACTGGTACACCAGCTCGCAGTGCCATACCAACACCGTCACCGGTATTGATGTGCGCGTTCGTGGTCGATGCATAGATACGCCCTGCACCACCCGTCGCTAGCACAACGGCTTTAGCTTTGACGTAAAAAATTTCGCCGGTTTCGATGTTCAGTGTAGTCACACCAACAATCGCACCCTCGTCATTTTTGACTAAATCTAATGCATACCACTCAGAGAAAACGGTAGTTTTATTTTTCACGTTCTGTTGATACAACAAGTGCAACAACGCATGGCCTGTACGGTCAGCTGCTGCAGCAGTACGTGCTGCTTGTTCGCCACCGAATTCTTTTGATTGGCCACCAAACGGACGTTGATAAACTTTACCGTTCTCAAAACGTGAGAATGGCAAGCCCATATTTTCAAGCTCTAGAATAGCTTCAGGACCCGTCTTACACATATATTCGATGGCGTCTTGGTCACCGATGTAATCTGAACCTTTTACGGTATCAAACATGTGCCATTGCCAGTTATCTTCGTGCGCGTTACCTAGCGCTACGGTGATACCGCCTTGGGCAGAAACTGTGTGAGAACGAGTTGGAAATACTTTCGACATCAAGGCACAAGTCATGCCTGATTGCGAAATTTGTAAGGCAGCGCGCATACCTGCGCCGCCAGCGCCGATTACTACGGCATCAAATTCGAGTGTTTGTACGCTCACTTAGACACCCTCCACTGGCCACACAACCAATAAACCGGCTAACCAGTATACGATTAATGCGACACATACTGCGTATTGAAGAAAAGCTCGTAAGCCCGTGTTTTTAACGTAGTCAGTCAACACTTGGAAGATACCAATCCAACCGTGAATCAATACGGCAGTTAGCGCTAACATGGTGAAGATCTTCATACCCAAGTGCGCGAATAAATTGGTCCAAGTAGCGTACGTAATCGCTTCTGCTGAAACTAGGAAGCTCACCATGAAGATGGTGTACAACGCCATGATGATGGCTGACGCACGGAGCAAGATGAAATCATGGCTACCGGTGCGGCCGAATGTTGAAGCTGCTTTTACCATAACCAAACTCCTGCTAGTACTGAAAGTACGATAGCTAACACGAAAACGATCTGTGCGCTCACTCGACCAGAATCGAGTTCTTCAAAATAGCCCATGTCCATGAACATGTGGCGAACGCCAGCAAGTAAGTGATAACCCAACGCGGTCATGATGCCCCAAGCGATAAACTTGGCAATGAAGCCGGTCAGTAAACCGTGCACCATGTCAAAACCTTCTGCGGATTGAAGTGAGGTTGCCAAAGCCCAAACCAGAAAACCAACGCCCACCAGCATAATCACGCCAGAGATACGATGGAGAATGGAACTAATGGCTGCAGCCGGGAAGCTGATAGTGTTTAAGTCTAAATTTACAGGTCTTTGTTTTTTCACGATTGTTGTGCCTTTACGAAAAGCATTGTTAACATGCTCGGAACTTCAAACATCCTCGTCCCGTAGAAATGGTAGAGAGGACCCTGTGAGATCGCCGCCAAAGTATATAAGCCATGCTTATGAATTACAATTCCTTAGCGACGTCTTTCGCTTAAAAACGTAAATTATTTATCAATAGATCAAGCCAATAAAATCCAGCACTCGATGACAATTCTACCTTAGTCGCATACAACCGCTTCGCAGATCGGCGTATAACGTTCAGGCTCAATTTTTTTTCAGGTGATTGTCATCCGACTGTCACATTGTAGCGTAACAATGGCGTGTTAAACTAGCACCCAGTATTGGAGCTTTCGCTCAAATTTCCGGGCTTTTACTTGACCTGAATCAGCAGATTTATTCGGTTTAAACGGTCGTTTGAATTGACATTCACGGTTAAGATCAAGTAAATTCTATCGCCCTTTTAGTGATGAAGCAGACTTAAACAAGGAGATTTCCTTATGGCTGATCGTAAAGCCACCCTGCAGATTGACGGCCAATCCATTGAATTGCCAGTTCTATCTGGTACAGCCGGCTATGATGTAATTGACGTGCGTACTCTCGGCAAACATGGTTTTTTCACCTTCGACCCAGGCTTTTTAGCAACCGGTTCGTGTGAATCAAAAATCACCTACATCGACGGTGAAAACGGCATTCTTCTGCATCGCGGATATCCAATTGATCAGCTTGCGACTCAAGCGGATTATCTCGAAGTATGTTATATGCTGCTACACGGTGAAGCACCGAACGAAGAAGAGTATGCAAAATTTAAGCAAACCATTACCAAGCACACGATGGTTCATCAAGGTTTGCACAACTTCTTTAACGGCTTCCGTCGCGATGCGCATCCAATGGCGATGCTGTGTGCAGTAACCGGTGCCCTGTCATCGTTTTATCACGACGATTTGGATATTCATGACGAAAAGCAACGTTTACGTAGCGCTTATCGCTTAATTGCGAAAATGCCAACGATTGCTGCCATGGCATACAAATTCAGTATTGGTCAGCCATTCGTCTATCCACGCAACGATTTAAGCTATTCAGAGAACTTCCTGAACATGATGTTCTCAGTGCCAGCAGAAGACTACAAAATTAGTCCGACTATCGCGAAGGCGATGGACCGTATCTTCACATTGCATGCAGACCACGAACAAAACGCATCAACTTCAACTGTTCGTCTGGCTGGTTCTTCTGGCGCTAACCCATATGCGTGTATTGCAGCAGGTGTTGCATCACTGTGGGGGCCTGCTCACGGCGGCGCAAACGAAGCGTGTTTGCGTATGTTGAAAGAAATCGGCAGTGTCGAAAACATTCCTAAATACATTGATAAAGCAAAAGACAAGAACGATCCGTTCCGTCTCATGGGCTTTGGTCACCGTGTTTATAAAAACTTCGACCCACGTGCAACAGTGATGCGCGAAAGTGCTCACGAAGTTTTGAAAGAGCTCAACATCAACGATCCGTTGTTAGATGTCGCGATGGAGCTTGAGCGCATTGCGCTTGAAGACCCTTACTTCGTTGAGAAGAAACTGTATCCGAACGTTGATTTCTATTCAGGTATTATCTTGAAAGCAATCGGCATTCCAACCAATATGTTCACAGTAATCTTCGCATTATCACGTACCGTTGGCTGGATTTCACACTGGCATGAAATGATGGGCGAAGAAAATCAGAAGATTGGTCGTCCGCGTCAGTTATACACTGGCGAAGCGAAGCGCGATTTTAAGCCACTCAAGCGCTAAGCAATCGGTGAAATTCACCACTTGTTAGTGAAAAGCACTCTTCGGAGTGCTTTTTTTATTTCTCTTGCCCGTAAACCATTCCATGTTACGCCTCATCTAAAACACCAACACCTTCTTAGAACGCCTTTAAAACAAAGGGTTAACCAACTTTTTAATACATCACCTTAATTATTGGCACGTTCTATGCATGTATATCGATACCAAGTCTTAACAGACAGGCGCCGGCGCAGAACCCGGAGCTACGAATAACGAATAACCCATAACGATTAACGAACTAAATCGGGATAAGAAAATGAACACGTACATCAATCGCTTTGCCGTTTTAACTCTCACATCACTTCTGGCCCTCAGTACTGCGGCTTGCAGCGATGCTGGAGCGAATGACGAAACAACAGCGGCGCAAGAGCAAGCTCAAGTCGCCCGTATTCCAGTCGCTACCCAAACCGTTAAAGCGGGTGAGATCACTTCAAGTTTCAAGACAACGGCAACCCTAGAAGCACGTGATGAAGCGGATGTGACGAGCAAGGCGACCGGTATTATCGAGGAAATCTTGGTCGAAGAAGGCGATTACGTAAAAGCCGGCCAAATTCTTGCCCACATGCGCGACGATGAATATCGCATTCAAGTAGCGCAAGCAAACGCCGAGTTAAATTCCATCAAGCAAGAATTAAAACGTGTGAAAGACATGGCCGAACGCGAAATGATTAGTGCCGATGCCTACGATAAATTACGTTTTCAAGCAGATATGCTGCAAGCTAAATACGACATGGCAGCACTAAATCTTGCCGAAACTGAAATCCGCGCGCCAATCAGTGGCTACGTTGCGTATCGCTACGTTAAACCTGGCAATCTTGTACGTCAGTATGAACAGCAAAAGCTCTTCCACATTGTGGCATCAGATGTTTTGCAAAGTAATGTCTACTTGCCTGAGCGCGAACTACAACGCGTTAAAGTTGGACAAACCGCACAAATGCAATTAACGGCTTTGAATAATCAAACAGTTACCGCCACCGTGGCTCGAATCAGTCCGGTTGTGGACACTCAATCAGGCACATTTAAAGCGGTTTTGCACGTTGACAATCAAGATAACCAGCTTAAACCAGGCATGTTTGCACACGTGAATCTGAATTATGCAACCCGTCAAAATACCGTGACCGTGCCGCGTTATGCTGTGCAAAGTCTCGATAATCAACACAGTGTGTTTACCGTGGATGCCGACGGAATCGCACACAAAGTTGACGTAAAGATTGGTTTTGAAGATGAAACCCATCTCGAAATCACGCACGGCTTACAAATTGGTGATGCGATTGTCGTTAGCGGCCAAGCTAATCTAAAAGATGCCGCTTTAGTTGAAGTGATTCGGAGCGAGCAACAATCATGAGTATTGTTAAACTTGCGGTCAAACGCCCCGTCACCATTGCAATGCTGACGCTCGCCGTGATGTTATTCGGCTTTGTTTCACTGGGTCGAATTCCGGTGACTCTCCTACCCGATTTAGCCTACCCAACTTTAACTGTGCGCACCGACTATCCTGGCGGCGCGCCAGGTGAAGTTGAGCAGCTAGTGAGTAAACCCATTGAAGAAACACTCGGTACAGTGAAAGGAATTCGTCGTATCGAATCAATTTCGCGCGCTGGTCAAAGTGATGTTCTACTTGAATTTAGTTGGGGCACGGACATGGAAATGGCTAGCCTTGATGTACGCGAGAAACTCGACTGGGTTGAGTTACCACTCGATTTGGATAAACCCGTTTTACTACGTTTTAACCCAAGCGAAGAACCGGTTTATCGATTAGCGTTAAGCTTAACCAACAATGAGCAATCGATTTCCGCACTAAAACAATTACGCACCTATGCTGAAGAAGATTTAAAACGTCAACTAGAGAGTATTGAAGGCGTCGCCTCAGTGCGTCTCGGTGGCGGTCTCGAAGATGAGATACAAGTTCTTGTTAACGAGCGCCAAGCTGCCGCATTGCAGATTCCAATGACCTTAATCACACAGCGGCTGCGCGAAGAGAATATCAACTTATCAGGCGGTCGTATTGAAGCGGATCACGCAGAATATTTGGTTCGCACCCTTAATCAATTTAAAGATCTTGATGATATTCGTTCAATTTATCTAACCACCCGCAATAACCGTCCAATTTTACTAAAAGACATTGCGGTCATTGAAAACAGTTACAAAGAACGCGATGCAATTAGTCGTGTTGGCGGCATGGAAGCCGTCGAAGTATCGCTTTACAAAGAAGGCGATGCCAATACTGTGCAGGTTTCAAAAGCTATTCAGTCGCATTTGCAGCAACTGAAAGAAGCCAAACTACTGCCGGAACAATATGCGATTAAACCAATCTATGACCAAGCGGTGTTTATCAGCGCGGCAATTGCCGAAGTTCGCGATGCAGCCATAGTCGGTGGTCTCCTCGCTATGGTGATTATCTATCTATTTTTGCAACGCGTCTGGCCGACCATAGTCATTAGTTTAGCGATTCCCATCTCGATTATTGCGACCTTTAATCTACTTTATGGTTATCAAGTATCGCTGAACATGATGTCGTTGGGTGGTATTGCGCTCGCGGTGGGTATGCTGGTTGATAGCGCCATCGTGGTACTTGAAAATATTGCCCGCCATCAACAAACGTCTGACGTCGAAACAGCTGCAGAAACTGGTACTCGCGAAGTTGCTGGAGCTATCGTCGCCTCCACCTTAACCACGATGGCCGTGTTTTTCCCGCTCGTTTTTGTTGAAGGTATTGCGGGGCAACTCTTTCGCGACCAAGCGTTAACCGTCACCTTTTCACTTGCTGCGTCGCTTATCGTTGCACTAACGCTTATCCCGATGTTATCGAGTCGTCAGCGCCAAGGCAATGCCGCTGCCGTAGCACCGTTTGAGTACGCAACAGGATGGCGGTTTTGGGTAAAAACACCAATTTACCTCGTGTTTCGTTGGATCCCATTCTTGCTGATCAGCATCTTCGTTGGCATTACGCGCCTATTCGCCAAGCTATTTACGCTGCTTACAACCCCCGTATTAAAACTTTTTAATGCGATGTATTCGACGTTAGAAACCAGCTATCAAAGTTTGCTAAACCTTGCACTCAAGCGTGCTGGTATTACCTTAAGTGTTATTCTGCTTAGCGCAGCCGCATGCTATACCCTATTACCGCGATTACCGGTTGCCTTATTACCGAGCATGGCGCAGGGTGAGTTTTATGTGGAAGTGGAACTACAACCAGGCGCAACGATTTATGAAACTGATGCTGTTTTAGCTCAACTAGGGCAAGTCATTGCTAATTCTGAAGAGCTAAACGACTCAGTTGCTCGCTACTACACTATCGCAGGTACCGGTAGCTTACTAAATGCAGCGCCGGGACAAAGTGGTAATCAATGGGGTCGACTCAACGTCGTCATGAATGAACAAGACGCTGTCGCGACAGCACGCGTGCAAGACCAGTTACGCCAGCAAGTGCAAGCCATGCCTGGGGTGATGGCCAAGTTTGGTACGCCGGAGCTATTCAGCTTTGCGAGCCCAATTACGATTGAGTTTGTTGGTTATGATCTCGACTTGTTACAACAAGCAGCACAACAATTCGGTGCAACTCTCGAGCAACACCCGCAATTCACCGATATCCGCGTGAATATGACGGACGGACAACCAGAGCTTGCCGTCTATTTTGACCACGCGAAACTCAGCCAATATGGGCTGACTAGTGCTGAAGTATCGGAGCTACTAGCGACCAAAATTGGCGGACGCGTCGCAAGCCAATTTAGTTTAGATGACCGTAAAATAGATATTCTTGTTCGCAGCCAGTCCACCGATCGCAATTCATTGCGTGACCTAGAGCAAGTCATCATCAACCCTGGTGCAAATCGAGAAATCACGTTGCAAGCAGTGGCGGAAGTCGTTCCTGTGGTCGGCCCCAGCGAAATTACCCGTATCGGCCAGCAACGCACAGCTTTAGTTGAAGCAAATTTAAACTTTGGTGACCTCGGTAGTGCCGTTAATAACGCTGAGCAATTACTCGAGGCAACACCATTACCGCCGACTGTGACTGCCCGTGTCGCTGGTCAAAATGAAGATATGCAGCGATCATTCACGTCATTACAGTTCGCTCTCGTGTTGGCGGTGTTTTTGGTCTACTTGGTAATGGCCTCACAGTTTGAATCGCTGTTACATCCGCTATTTATCTTGTTCACTGTTCCGCTAGCCGGCGCTGGTTCGGTTTTAGGACTGTATTTAGTAGGCACTGAGCTCAGTATTATCGTTTTTATCGGGCTCATTATGTTGGCTGGTATTGTGGTGAATAATGCCATTGTACTCGTCGATCGCATCAACCAATTACGAGCCGAAGGTGTCGATCGGTATCAGGCAGTTTATACCGCTGCACAGCAACGTTTGCGTCCAATCCTCATGACCATGCTAACGACCGTGTTAGGTTTGTTGCCACTGGCAATTGGCCTCGGTGAAGGTGCTGAAATTCGAGCGCCGATGGCGATCAGTGTCATCGCAGGTCTGTTGTTCTCAACGTTACTCACGCTGTTATTCATCCCTTGCTTGTATCTGCTGGTTGATCGCAATGCCAAAAGCAAGGAGGCACAGGTATGAATGCTGCGCAAATAGGATCAGCTCTGGCTCGCTGGGCGCTTCGTCGTCCAGTGACCACCTGTATGATTTTCTTATCCATGCTGTTGCTTGGCGCTATCAGCTCAAGATTGTTACCGCTTGAGAAGTTTCCAGGAATAGAGATTCCCGAAGTTGTGGTTCAGGTCGCCTACCCTAATTCCACCCCGGCAGAAGTCGAACGATTAATCACTCGGCCACTTGAGGAAGCCCTAGCGACGCTGAGTAATGTGAGTCGGATGCGCTCAACGTCAACATCAGATAATGCACAAGTACTCTTGCAGTTTGAATGGGGCCAAGACATTCGAACCAAAAGCATTGAAGCGCGAGAAAAGGTAGATGCCATCAAGCATTTATTACCAGACGATGTCGACCGTGTCGTAGTATTTCAATTTAATACGGAAGACATGCCGGTATTTCAATTGCGCATTAGTAGCCAACGAGATTTAACCAATGCCTATGACTTATTGGACCGAAGTCTGCGTAAGCCGATTGAACGCGTCGATGGTGTCTCTCGCGTCACGTTATACGGCGTCGAGCCACAGCAAATTGTCATTCGACTCAATCAGGCGTCGCTGTTAGCTCATCAATTGTCCCCAGCAGAAATAACTGCTGCGTTGCAGCGCGCTAATTTCTCACTGACCGCAGGCTTTATTGAGAATGAGCATGAGCGAATTCTTGTTAACCCTGTTGGTGAATTCCAAAGCGAGTACGAGATTGGCAACTTCCCTATTCGCCCGGGTTTAAAGCTGCGAGATATCGCCGAGATAGGTCGGGAAATGCCCCGCAAAGTTGATGGCCGCCATCTTGATCAAAGTTATGCTATCGGCATGGAAGTATTCAAAGAGTCAAACGCTAACCTCGTTGATGTCTCCGCTCGCGTAATGAAACTCATCGACGAAATCAAACAAGATCCGCAATTTAACGGGATTAATTTGTTCGTGATGGATGACACCGCCAAAGGCGTAACAACATCGTTGAGTGATTTGGTCAGTGCTGGTTTGCTGGGTGCGTTTCTATCGTTTCTAGTGCTCTATGCGTTTCTTCGCAACCTTACTACTACGTTAGTGGTGGTTTTGAGTGTTCCTATCGCTATCTGTATTGCACTTGGCGGTATGTATTTTCTGGGCTACTCGCTGAATGTACTCTCGCTGATGGGATTAATGTTAGCGGTGGGCATGTTGGTTGATAATGCGGTGGTAATTACCGAAAGTATTCAGCACGAGCGCGAACAAGGTGCAGCTGCAGAGCAAGCAACGGTAGAGGGTGTCGGGCAAGTGTCACTGGCTGTTGTCGCCGGTACCTTAACGACAGCAATTGTCTTTTTGCCGAATATTTTTGGTAAAAAAACCGATATCACTATCTTTTTAGAGCACACGGCTATCGCAATCTGTTTATCGCTGTTGGCATCGTTGTTGTTGTCACAAACGCTGGTACCGTTACTGATCACTAAACTTCGCCGTTTCAGCAATAACAAAGTGAAGCCACAAAAGCCACCGCGCCGCTATCGCAAAGCACTGGAGTGGAGCTGGCATCATCCAATTTGGACAGGCTTCTTTGCCATATTGTTGCTCGCAAGTATCGTGATTCCATTTGCTGCGGTAAGCGGCGATGAAGGTCCACAAGGCTTCAATGACCGCTTGTTTATTAACTACAATTTGCACACGCAATACAGTCTTGCCGAAGTTGAAGACGAAGTAACTCAGCTTGAGACTTATCTGTATGCCAACAAAGATAGTTTCGATATCAATGCGGTATACAGTTATTACACGCCCGACTACGCCATTTCGACTTTGTTATTAAAAGAAAACCGAGACGAAAAACTGGCTGACCTCATGGAGCGTATTCGTAAAGACATGCCTAAATTATTGCGTAGCGATCCGAAGTTTGGTTTTGGCGGTGGCCGAGATGGTGTTCGAGTGACCTTAAGTGGACAGTCAACTGAGGTGCTGCAACGCTTAGCTGCCGACGTTGTACCCAAGTTAAGTGCAATAGAAGGACTTACCGATGTTCAAACCGAACTAGAAACTGGTCAATTTGAACTCGTCATCACCATCGATCGCGAACGCGTTCACAACCTTGGACTCAGTTCAGCTGACGTAGCTAAGACCGTAGCTACAGCCTTACGAGGCCAGCGCCTGCGTTCTTATCGTGGTGACCCAAATGGTGAGATAGATCTGCGTGTCGCGTTTGATAAAGAACTCGAAAACTCGTTACCTGCCCTCTATAACCTACCTATTTTGCAGGTGGGCCAAAAGATTATTGCCTTACAAGACATTGCCAGTTTAGTGAAGCAACCTCGATTAGGTCAGATTCGACGCACCGACCGACGCACGTCATTGAATATTGATGCGAATTTGAATGAGCTCACAACGAACGAAGCGCGTGACAAAATTACCGCTGCGTTAGAGCAGTTGCAACTTCCACAAGGCTACTTGTGGAGTCTCGATGGCAGCTTTGAACGGCAGCGTGAAAACGAAAGCGTCATGCTCGTAAACACGTTACTTGCGGTAGCATTAATCTATATTGTCATGGCCGCATTATTCGAATCGCTATTACTGCCGACGGCGGTTATCACCTCACTATTATTCTCAATTGTCGGTGTATTTTGGGCGTTGCTCATCACCGGTCAGTCAATTTCCGTGATGGCGATGATTGGCATCCTGATTTTGATGGGGATTGTGGTTAATAACGGTATTGTTTTGGTCGACCGTATCAATCATTTGCTTGATACCGGTGCATCGTTAAAAGATGCGATTATTGAGGGTAGCGTGAGTCGTTTACGCCCGATCTTGATGACCGTTTCAACTACCGTGTTAGGCTTGTTACCACTGGCTTTTGGCACCACCCAAATAGGTGGCGATGGCCCGCCTTATGCGCCAATGGCCATTGCGATTATTGGCGGTTTGGTGTTCTCAACCATAACCAGTTTATTTCTTGTACCTTATGCTTACGCTCGCCTGATTGGCATGCGGGCGCGCTGGCAACGTTTATGCCAGCACGCACAAGCAAAAGTTAATCAGTTACTACCTGGTTAGCACGAGCTAAGTCGGCTGGCGTATCAATGCCAGCCGGCGGTAAGGCAATCGCTTCAGCCACATGAATGCGTTCGCCGTACCAAAGTACGCGCAATTGCTCTAAAGATTCGATTTGCTCTAACGGACTCGGTTCCCACTCAACGTAGCGCCAGACGAAACCAGCGCGATACGCGTAGATGCCAATGTGACGACGGTAGTCTGCAAGTTCGCCTAAACGATTTTGCGTTAAGCCGTCGCGTTCATATGGAATCGGTGCGCGACTAAAATACAGCGCATACCCATTCACATCGGTCACGACTTTCACCGCATGTGGACTCTGTACCTCTTCCAGCGAAGCAATTGGTACAGCCAACGTGGCCATTTGCGCAATTTTTTGGTTGGCGAGATTATCCGCTACTTGGCGAATAATTTCCGGCGGAATAAAGGGTTCGTCACCCTGCACATTCACCACCACTTGATCATCAGCTATCGCTAAATAATCGATAACTTCAGCGATTCGCTCAGTTCCCGAATTATGGTGTGATGCAGTCATCATGGCGCGTCCACCAAAAGCTTCCACTGCATCAATAATACGCTGATCATCGGTCGCCACAATGACTTCTGCGGCACCAGCTGCAGCGGCGCGCTCATAAACCCGTTGAATCATGGTTTTGTTGCCGATCATGGCCAGCGGCTTACCCGGCAAGCGCGATGAGGCGTAACGCGCTGGAATTATGACAGTAAAACTCATGATGGTAACTGCTCCAGTTCGTCGCGACTCAGTTCGCGAGCTTCATGACTTAATAGCATTGGTATGTCGTTTCGGACTGGGTACGCAAGTCGGTCTCCACGACACACCAACTCACTTTTTGCGGCAACCCAAATCAACTTTCCCTTGCATAAAGGACACGCCAAAATAGCCAATGTCTTTTCATCAACCGCCATACTCACTCCTTGGGTGCTATCTCTTGTAAACGCTGCTCTAACTGCAGCCAAAACCCTTGTTCAAATTCTGCTGAAACTGGCAAATATAGCCAGTTATCACGGGCAAATAACTGGCATTTTGCCGCATCTTTTTCCGTCATCAGTACATTAAGTGTCTTATCAAATTGCGTAAAATCTGCAATTGAAAACGGATGGTGGTCAGCAAACTCAATGCATTGCTTAAGTACCACCGGTTGCTGCCTCAGCGTTGCAAAAAATCGTTGCGGGTTACCAATACCTGCTATCGCGACGCATTCGCCGGCAGGTGCTGGCACATCCTGTGAATCTTTTACACGCTTCCAGCCTTGCGGCTGCAGACGAAACACCCACCCCAATTTTTTTTCTGTGTCACCGTTTTGCGCAACAATATCGACTTGCTGCAGGCGTTGTTTCGATTCACGCAAAGGCCCGAGGGGTAAACGCCACCCGTTACCGAGACCGCGACTACCATCAATCACAGCAATTTCGATATCCCGCGCCAATCGGTAATGCTGCAAACCATCATCGCTAATTATAATATTGGTTGCCGGAAAAGCTTGTAACAGTAGCTCGATGGCCTGTTGTCGATTCGGCCCAACAGCCAACGGCACTTCAGTTCGAGTAGCAAGTAAACGCGGTTCATCACCAACTTTAGATGCTAATGACGAGGCAGTAACTAATTGCGGGAATGGTCCTTTGGCTCCATAGCCGCGAGAGATAATCGCAGGCTCATAACCCTGCTGTTTAAGCCATTGCACGAGAGCTTCTGTGACGGGAGTTTTGCCGGTGCCACCAACGCTGATATTGCCAACGACGATAACCGGTACCGGCGCTCGGTAGATCCCAAGCAAGCCCTTGTTAAACATCCAGCGCCGTACGGTACTTAACCCAACAAATAACAGGTGTAACGGCAACAGTAATAGCAACAATGGATGGAGGCCCGCACGATACCAAGCCCGCTGCCAAAACATGGCTATTCGCCCCCGCTAAACTGCAAGCTATACAATTGATAGTATGCACCCTGCTTATCGAGCAAGGTCTGATGATCGCCACGCTCCAACACCTTGCCCTCCTCCATCACTAAGATTTCATCCGCGCTTTCAATCGTTGAAAGACGGTGGGCAATCACAATCGAGGTGCGATTTTGCTGTAATCGGCTCAGGGCTTTTTGAATATGTCGTTCTGATTCGGTATCCAGTGCGGACGTCGCTTCATCGAGAATCAGAATTGGCGCATCCCGCAAAAGAGCCCGGGCAATCGCAATACGTTGGCGCTGCCCCCCCGAGAGCATCACCCCGTTCTCTCCCACCATGGTATTCAGCCCTAATGGCAAGTTGTCAGTAAACTCGGTGATGAACGCTTGCTCGGCCACTTCGCGAATACGTTCTGCGGAAACATCGCCACGCGCGCCATAAGCGATATTATTAGCGATAGTGTCATTAAATAAGGTGACATGTTGCGAAACCAATGCAAACTGACGACGCAAGCATTTGAGTTTGTAGTCGTAAATATCCACGTCGTCGAGATAAATATTGCCACTTTGAGGTGCATAAAACCGCGTCAACAAATTCGAAATCGTTGACTTACCGCTACCCGAGCGTCCCACTAAAGCCAAGGTTTTACCCGGCTGCACATCAAAACTAACTTTATCGAGTGCCGGCGATTCCGCTTCATCGTAGGTAAAGGTGACATTCTCGAATCGAATATGACCTTGGGCACGTTCAACCACATGGGTGCCGGCATTCGGTTCAGCTTTTTCATCCAATACTTCAAAAATGCTTTGCGCTGCAGCAATACCGCGCTGGAAGTCGCTATTAACGGTGGTCAGCTGCTTTAACGGACGCAGTAACATAATCATTGAGGTTAGCAGCGTGGTGAATGCACCGGCCGAAAGTTGTTCCAACATCTCAGGATAACTCGCCAGTACCAGCACCATCGACAAGCTAAATGATGCGATAAGCTGAATCACCGACGTACTCACCGTCTGCGCATTAATCAACTTCATATTCTGATTGCGCGTGACATTGTTGATGTCTTGAAAGCGCTTAGACTCGCGTTTCTGTCCCTCGTACATCACCACCACTTTATGACCATTGAGCATTTGCTCAGCGGTGGTTGTGACATTCCCCATAGCCGTTTGAATGCGGCGTGATACCTGGCGAAAGCGCTTTGATACCACTGACACAACTTTTGCGATAAGCGGCCCGACAACCAGAAATACCAGAGATAACTGCCAGCTGATGTAAAACATCAGGCTCAGCAAGCCAATCACAAAAGCACCTTCACGAATCAAAATTAATATCGCGCGCGAGCTCGCCTCTGCTACTTGCTGTGTGGTGTAGGTAATTTTTGATAGTAAATCGCCGGTAGAATGACGGTCGTGAAACGACACTGGCAACTTCATCATATGATCAAATAATTGCTGTCGCAGTGTGGTAATCACGCGAAAGCCAACCCAATTAAGCAGATAGGTTGAAATAAAATTGAACGTGCCTCGCGCGACAAACACCAATGGCACAAAAATCGCGCCGTAAATCAGGATTTTTGAATCTTGTTCCGTTAAACCTTCATCAATGAGGGTTTCAATTTGAGAAAAGAAAAAAGTATCGACAGCGGCATAGCCGATCATGGCAATAACCGAGAAAATAAAGGCCGCGCGATAGGGCTTTATATAGCTCAACAAGCGTCGAAACGTCCGTTTCTTCTGGGCTTCGGTCATGTTTTCAAGAATATTTTCAGCGCTCATGCAATTCTTATAAAGTTCAACAATATCCGCATTCTAACCGCTTTCACCGGTGGCTGGCTAGTTATCCGCGTCAAACCATGCTCGATTCGCGCCCGTCCAAGGTTGTTCTACCCACCACTGCTGCGGCGTAAAAGTCATTGAAATTTGTCCACCAATGGCGGTATCTAGTAGCGGAATATTGAGTTGGCTAAGCCGCTGCTTTACCGACTCGGCGACCATTCCGTAGGCATTATTCCTGCCGCGACTTGCGATTGCTAGCTTAGGCCCTACTGCCTGTAAAAAATAACCTTCGCTCGAACTATTACTACCGTGGTGAGCTAGCACTAAAACATCTGCTCGAATAGGCGCAACATGCGCCAACAAAGCTCTCTCACCACGTTTGGTGATATCGCCGGGAATCAATATTGAAGTCCCGTTGATCATAAATTTTAGTACGCATGAGTCGTCATTATGGTCGTTATTAGTTACGCGGCGCGGATATAAAACTTGCCATGAAATTTGCTTCCATGTTCCTGTTTGCCCAGCAACACATGGCAAACCATGGCCACTACCAAACCAACGCATGCGCGGAAATTGGTCAGTAAGTGCTGCAACGCCTCCTTGATGGTCATTATCGGTATGACTTACAAAGCCGAGAACCGGGGTGAGCTGATGATGTTTTAAAAAAGGCAAAATAACGCGCTCCGCCATGTTTCCGCCTAATTCCCAATTCGCACCAGTATCAATGATAATCGCCTCATCGGCATGGGCAATCACCATGGCACTACCCTGGTCGACATCAAGAACGTGAAATTGAATCTGTGTATCTTGCTGATGCAATTCGTCAGATACCAAAAGCACGAAACAAAACAACGCTGTACTCGCTACCTTCCACCACCAACGCCATGGAAAAAACCATGCCAACAATAACCAAAGGAGATTACTAGCGGCGCCGGTTAGCGATGCTGACAGCCACTGCCACGGGGCATCCGCAAGATATCGCAATAGCGGTTCAAGTGTATTCAGAGGTACTTCGGCAAGGGTGAATAGCCACAGCGCACTTGTCGAGGCACCAAGTATAACGAGAACGAGGCTAATCAAGCTCAATGGGAGAACCCAAAATGTAACCATCGGCACCACCACAAGATTGGTTAGCGGCGCTAGAACGGGTAAGCCATCAAACCATAATGCAGTCAACGGCCACATTGCTAACGTTAACGTCAATTCAAGTCGCCAAAGTGCGCGTAGCCCTCGCCAGCGCCCGCGAATAATCGGCCAACGCCAATGCATCCATAAAATTGTCGCAACCGCTACTACTGATAGCCAAAACCCACTTTGCAACGGCGCCAACGGATGCGCTATGAGCACGACGAAAACAGCTCGTAACAACACCCGACTTGGCGGTGTGTGTAACGCATAATATTTATGGAGAATGACCACCGCAAACATGACAAATGCTCGCACCGTTGCCGTGGCAAAGCCAGCCAAAGCGGCGTAACAACATGTTATACTCAGCGCAATAAACGTTGCCCACAGCCAGCTATTATTGATTTCTCGACGTTGACGACTACGCGCTCGGTAGCGCAAAACATGACGTGCTATCCACAGCACCCCGGCCGCGACAAGTGTCAGATGCAAACCAGAAATAGCGATTAAATGAGCAAGGCCCGTACGCTGATAAATTCGCCATTGCTCCGCAGTTAACGCTTGTCGCTCACCGAGTGTTAGTGCCTGAAGAATCCCAAACTGTTGCAATTCATCTGCAAATTCCGCCAATCGATTAGACACACGCTGTCGGTAATTCGCTTGCCCCACTACATAAGCGCCGCTACGGATACTGCCAAGTGCATGAATTTGCTGTCCAACAAGGTAACGATGATAAAGAAAGCCTCCATCATTACGCACACCTTGCGCAGCTTTAAGTCGTGCTTGAAATTGCCAAGTCGTTCCCGCCTGTGGCGGTATCATTTGCTGCGGTGGCTCGTACCAACTTAATCGGACAGTTGCCGGACGTGCCAAGATGTTACGGTTAATACTGGTCACTTTGCCCTGTACACGCCAAAAATCAGGTTTAACTTGGGTGATTTCTGTGACCTTCATCAGTAAAGTTGAGGTTGTCCCGAAATTCTCATCAGAAATAAGCGTCATTTGATGCAAATAAGCATTGCCACTACCCCACCCTATACCGCACAATACACACCCAAGTACGACGGCATAGCGTCGAATAAAAGCGCTACGCCAAGCGCATATCGCGACTAAAGTAGCAAGCAGTAACCATTGTGAAATCGGCATCGGCTTGCTAAAAGTAAAGGTCACAGCAAAGCCAACAAGCGCTGCGCACAACCACCTATCCATGGACGTTGTACCTGTTTTGCAAATAATTTCAGTCAAAATGAAGACGGATTAGAGATGCCACGCAAGTTTATTCAGCGCATCATGCCCAAGCATGAAACTGTGAGAAACAGCAAAAGCCTAAAAGTCTTCGGCAAGTTGTTGCACGATGCCAATTTATGGCATCTTAATCGCAGATCTGCCGCTGGTGGATTCGCAGTCGGCCTATTTTTTGCATTTATTCCAGTGCCATTTCAAATGGTGCTAGCCGCTGCGGCTGCAATCCCATTTCGAGTCAATCTCCCCCTTTCAGTGGCGTTAGTTTGGGTCTCTAACCCGATCACTATGCCAGTCCTCTTCTATTTTTGTTATCTATTAGGCAACTGGATCATTGGTGAACCGGCACAGGCCTTTACCTTTGAGCTGTCCTGGCATTGGTTAGCACAAAGTATTGCCACTATCGGCCCCGCGTTTTTATTGGGTTGCTTGATTATGGCAGTGGTCAGTAGTGTGGTTGGTTATTTCACAATTAGCTTACTTTGGCGCCAGTCTGTTGTCAGTGCATGGCGTCAGCGCGCGCAAAAAATGCTGGAAAAAGCAAAGCAACGCGCTAAACATGATGCTAATGACTAATGGCTTGAACAATTTCGAGTTTCGCGGCACGCCAAGCTGGATATAAGGTAGCCAACGTACTCATTAATAAAGCAACAACCGCAACTAACACCACGTCAGCTAATTGTAGATGCACTGGAATCTGATTAATAAAATAAACATCGCTGGCTAATAGACTTTCACCACTTAACCACTGCAACCAACTCATCAAATCAGGCAGTACTAACGTTAAAATCACTCCGGCAATGGTGCCTAATACCGTTCCGATAAGACCATTTTGCAAGCCTTGCCAAACAAACACTTGCATCACCTGCTTACCGCGTAGCCCCATGGTGCGCAGAATGCCGATGTGCCGCTGCTTCTCCTGTACGGTCATAATTAGCGTCGAAATAATGTTAAAGCAAGCAACCGCTAGAACAAGAATCAACACTAAATACATGACCATACGAACAAGTTGAATATCGCGATACAAGTGCCCCTGCGAACGCATCCAATGATCTAAGTACACATAGTCTTTAATACTGTAACCTATCTCATTGGCCACTTGTTGCGCCTGCATGACATCGGCAAGTGTCATCTCAACCGCTGTTGCGCCGCTCTCAATACCAACCATTTCGCGCGCGGTTGTAAGCGAAACATAAGCAAATTGATGATCCACTTGTCCGCCAAATTCAAATGTTCCCTGCACGTTTAATCGAATACGCTTGGGCTCACGGAAATTGGCATTTTGTGCCACGAGTAATATCACCGTATCGCCGGATGTGACGTTTAACTTCTCTGCCAACTCACTCCCAAGCACCACAGCATTTGGCTCCGTGCGCAATGCTTGCCATACGTCTTTCGACATATATTCTTGAATCGCTTGCACTTGATTGGTATCAATGCCCTGTACTTGCACACCAGTAAACTGGGCCCCTTGCTGCACCATACCTTGCGTTCGAATCACTGGTTTTGCGCTAATGACACCTGGGTGCGCTAAACCCACATCGATGATCTGTTGCTCATTGGCAAGGCGTTCATTTACAGCCGTGAATTCAACATGCGGAATCAGACTTAGAAAGCGATCTTGCAAAACCTTCTCAAAGCCATTCATCACGCTCAAACCAGCAATAAAAACCATGCAACCCAGGGCGATTCCGAGGGTCGATGAGGCTGAAATAAATGAGACAAAACCACTGCGCTCACGGCGCTTGCGAAATCGCCGTGCCAATTGCCACGTCAGGTGCAGACGTTGCATCATGCGATTAACTCCTTGTGGTCTAAAACACCATGATGCAATGAGAGAGTTCGCGGCAGTTTAGCGGCCAAGGCATTGTCATGGGTAACAATCACAAAGGCCGTATCAAGCTCTTGATTAAGTTCTAATAACAACTCAAAGACTTGTTCAGCGGTCGTATCATCTAGATTACCAGTCGGCTCATCAGCAAGTACTAGGCGAGGTGAATTTGCTAATGCTCTTGCAATTGCCACCCGCTGACGCTCCCCACCCGATAATTCCGCTGGACGGTGTTGTAAGCGCTCAGCCAGCCCAACACGGGTTAATAACTGTTCGGCTCTTATTTTGGCATCACCGGTTGCTACTCCAGCGATAAGCTGTGGCATGGCAACGTTTTCAAGTGCGGTAAACTCAGGCAACAAATGGTGAAACTGGTAGATAAAACCAAGTTCTTTGTTGCGCCAATCGGCAAGTTGATTCGCCGACCAATCTTGAATAGCGCGCCCAGCAAACAGAACTTCGCCTGCAGTTGGTTTATCCAAACCTCCCAGACAATGTAATAACGTACTTTTACCTGATCCTGAACTACCAACAATCGCCAACATTTCGCCCGGATGAATGGCAATATTAACGTCCTTTAACACCTGTAACTGGCGATCACCGTCTTGGTAAACACGAGACAACTGGCGGCATTCCATCAACATGGCGGACAATCCTTCTTGATTATTATTCATAGCGCAATGCCTGTGCTGGTAGTACTTGGCTCGCTCGCCAAGCTGGATAAAGTGTTGCTAATAGAGTTAGCACCATAGCGGCAACAACGATTAAACTAATCTGCGTTGCCTCCATTAACACCGGAAGCCCTGCTTGCCCGGTGAAGCTTAAATCAATTTGTAGTAGCGCCATTAACTCGTTGAGGTTCGCAGCAACTCCAATACCGAGTAACAAACCGATCACACTACCGATAACACCACTGGTGGCGCCTTGCACCATGAACATGATGTACAAATGGCTACGTCTCAATCCCATGGTCTGTAAAATCGCAATATCCGAACGTTTGTCTTGAATCACCATCATTAAAGCCGACACCACGTTGAATGCAGCAACGGCAATGATGAGGCTTAGCATCAACCCAACCATACGTTTTTCCATACTCACAGCATCGAATAATTCACCGTATTGCTCGCGCCACGTTTGCGTTGTCACCGTATCGCCAAGTATCTCTTGAATCTCTTGTTCAGCTCCAAGTGCTGCGAATGGGTCGGCGAAATAGAAGCGTAACGCAGAAACATGGTTAGGGGGTAGCCTCAATAAACGTGCGGCATCAACCCCATGCATGACCAGCAAATGACTATCTGCTTCAGATTGCATTGCGACAATCGCTGCGACCTTAAACTGACGTTGTGCCGGCATTAAACCAAGCGGTGTATAGACGCCGCCTGCTGCCGCAATCACTCGAATTGTGTCACCAGGCCACACATCCAGCTGTTGTGCCAACGCCTGGCCTATGATCACGTGATAGCTACCAGGTGTTAGTGCGGAGATATTGCCGTATACCAAATGCTCGCGCAGCGGCTGCCATTGCACATCGGCATCCGTAACATCAGGAAATAACCCTTGGATTATCACTGGTCGAAGTTGTCCGCTGCTTTGCACAACACCCGCACTGCTGACTTGCGGAACCACTCCAATCTGCTCATTTAACGGCGGAATATGCTGAGCAAGCTGTTGCCAGTCACTCACCATTTGATTACTCGTTTCAGCCACCGTAAGTTGCGGTACAACACCCAAAATGCGTTGTTTAAGTTGCTGTTCGAAACCATTCATTACCGAGCTAACGATAATTAACGCAGCCACACCAATTAAAATACCCGCTAACGCAAATCGATTGATGAACCGCGTAAAACGGTTACCGTGGCGTGCGCGACTGTATCGTAATCCTAGAAAAAAGGCTGCAGGCTTAAACATGTTGATTCCTAAATAACTTTGCGCAGCAAGCATAAAGAAAACTCGGCACTGATCCAAGCGTCAAGTTACGGTATACTCCTAAGCAATTTGTTTTTAGCAGTAGAGAAACGCACAACTCATGACCACAGCGTCTGCATTTAAGCCACCGAAACCATCCTCAGCGCGGCAAGACATTACTTGGCAAAACCTTGCTGGAAGTAGCATCGCGCTTGCGCTCGGGCAACTTATTGAGCAACACGATGGCCCTGTATTGGTGGTCACACCCGATGCGCCACAGGCTCATCGTTTAGAGCAAGAAGTTCAGTATTTCGCATCCACTTGGCGTGAGCAAGTAATGGTATTTCCAGACTGGGAAACCCTGCCATATGATAGCTTTTCGCCACATCAAGATATTATTTCTGAACGACTCAGTGTATTAGCGCAGCTACCCGACATGCAGCGAGGCGCATTAATCGTCTCGTTAAATACGCTGATGCATCGAATTGCCCCGACTGACTACGTTGCTGGGCAAGCGGTACAAGTTAACAAAGGACAAAAACTTGATATCCATGGATTACGCCAACGCTTAGAACGCGCAGGTTATCGACATGTCGCGCAAGTGATGGAGCATGGCGAGTTTTGTGTGCGCGGCTCGTTACTCGATTTGTTCCCGATGGGAAGCAGTCAACCCTATCGTATCGACTTCTTTGATGATGAAGTAGATTCGATTCGGCTATTTGATCCGGATACACAACTGTCAGCTGGCGAAATTGATGCGATTGACTTATTACCGGCACACGAATTTCCAACTAATCCAAGTGCTATCGAGTTATTTCGCGCGCAATATCGCGACCAATTTGACGCTTCGAACGCTCGCGATTCGGTGTATATGCAAGTCTCGAATCAACAGTTCCCGGGAGGTGTTGAATATTATTTACCACTATTTTTTGAGCATACTGCCAGCATCTTTGATTACTTACCGGATAACACCCTATTGGTCACATTTGGTGACTTACAGGGTAGCTTAGAGCACCTTTGGCACGATATTAATCAACGCTATGAACAGCGTCGCTATGACCCATTGCGCCCACTATTGACACCACAGCAATTGTTTCTGACTGTCGACCAAATTCATGGGGCATTCAAAGCGATGCCGCGCATTCGTGCCTTGGTACCGGGTGACAAACCACAACCGGGGCCAAAAACATTTAAAACGTCGCCAATTGGCGAAATTGCGGTGAACCACCAACTCAAAAACCCACTTGAGAAATTAAGCATTCGCTTAAAACAAGCGACACAGCAACGTGCGATTTTCCTTGTTGAGTCGGCTGGTCGACGTGAAACCCTGCGGGAATTGCTTGCGCCATTGCAACTCGGTCTAGATGAGATCGAGCAATTTCATGAGTTCGTCGAAAGTGACGCGAAGTACGCCATCAGTGTCAGCCCTGTTGCAAACTCGTTTGTTCTTGATACCGAACAGATACTTGTCATTACCGAGACCGAATTACTTGGACAACGCATAGCGCAACGCCGACGCCGCGACCAAAAGGCAACGGTCAGTGCCGAAAACATGGTGCGAAATTTAGCCGAGTTACGCATCGGTCAGCCGGTTGTGCATATCGATCACGGTGTCGGACGTTACCAAGGTTTGCAAACGCTGGATACCGGTGGTGTCACCACCGAATTTGTCACGATTGAATATGCTAACAACAGCAAACTGTACGTGCCGGTGGCAGCATTGCACGTGCTTAGTCGTTACAGTGGTGGTGAAGAGGCTTCTGCGCCGTTGCATAAGCTTGGTAATGACCAGTGGGAAAAGGCAAAACGTAAAGCCGCCGAGAAAATTCGCGATGTTGCCGCTGAGTTATTGGATGTGTATGCGCGACGCGAAGCAAAACCGGGATATCCATTTAAACTCGATCAGGATGAATATCAACGGTTTGCAGGTAGTTTCCCGTTTGAAGAAACCGATGACCAATTGGCTGCAATTGCGGGCGTTCTGGCCGACATGCAAGCACCACGAGCGATGGACCGTTTAGTTTGCGGTGATGTCGGTTTTGGTAAAACCGAAGTCGCCATGCGCGCCGCTTTTGTTGCCGTGAATGACAATAAGCAAGTGGCAGTCTTGGTACCGACCACGTTGTTAGCGCAGCAACACTACGAAAACTTTAAAGACCGTTTTGCTGATTGGCCGATTCGCGTGGAAGTCTTATCTCGCTTCAAAACCGCAAAGCAAACTCAGAAAGTTCTCGAAGACCTTGCTGAAGGCAAAGTCGATATGGTGATCGGCACCCATAAATTACTCAGCAGCGATGTCAAATTTCACGATCTCGGCTTGCTGATTGTCGATGAGGAACACCGCTTTGGCGTTCGCCAGAAAGAGGCGATCAAACGCCTGCGCGCCGACGTCGATATTCTGACATTAACGGCAACCCCCATCCCACGTACACTTAATATGGCCATGCACGGGGTTCGCGATTTATCAATTATTGCAACACCGCCGGCCAAGCGTTTAGCAGTAAAAACCTTTGTCCGCGAGTATGATGAACCGACGATTCGTGAAGCTGTGTTACGGGAAATTTTACGCGGTGGGCAAGTCTATTTCCTGCATAACAATGTCGAAACCATTGAAAAAACCGCTGAAACGTTAGCTCAATTGGTACCGGAAGCTCGTATTACAGTTGCACATGGTCAAATGCGTGAACGTGAGCTCGAGCGAATCATGTCGGATTTCTATCATCAGCGCTATAACGTTCTGGTGTGTACAACCATCGTCGAAACCGGTATCGACGTGCCCACTGCAAACACAATTATCATGGACAGAGCCGATCATTTAGGGCTTGCGCAAATGCATCAACTACGCGGGCGTGTTGGCCGTTCTCATCATCAAGCTTACGCCTATTTGTTAACACCGCATCCGAAGCGCATGACCAAGGATGCACTAAAGCGCTTGGAAGCAATTTCGCAACTTGAAGATTTGGGTGCTGGTTTTATGTTGGCAACACACGATTTAGAAATTCGCGGCGCCGGTGAATTGCTCGGCGATGAACAAAGCGGACAAATTGAAACCATTGGTTTTACGCTGTATATGGAGATGCTCGAGCAAGCCGTTAAAGCCTTACGCGATGGGAAGCAACCTGCGCTCGACCAGTTGTTGCAAGCACAGACAGAAATCGATTTACGTGTACCAGCACTGTTACCTGAAACCTACATCGCCGATGTAAATACCCGTTTGAGCCTATACAAGCGGATTGCCAGCAGTGACAATCTGCAAGCTTTACACGAAGTACAAGTGGAGTTGATTGACCGATTTGGCCTACTACCCGATGCCGTTAAAAACCTCGTTCGTGTGGCCGAACTACGAAGTCGTGCACAACAGCTCGGTATTCGTAAAATTGATGGTGGTCCGAACGGAATCAATGTGGAGTTTGCTGCTGATACAAAAGTTTCACCACAAATTCTCATCCAGTTGATTCAACAACAGCCACAAGAATATCGGTTGGAAGGGCCAACGCGTTTACGTATTCTTCGTAAAATTGAAGATACTCAAGCACGGTTGAAACTGGTAGAGTCACTACTAGACGAATTTGCTCGAGGATAACTATGACTGTTTGGTTGCGCACCGCTCTAATTACACTTGGACTTAGCTCAACGCCGGTTGCCATTGCGCAAGAGACGCCGGCCGATTGGCGTTGGTTTGAAGTTGAAGTGTTGGCATTTAAGCAAGCACCAAATAGCGATGCGGAGGCATTCCCGTGGCATGCGCCCCGACAAGTTGATGCACGCCACGATCCACTTTCAGGTTATTACGCCCCAAACTTTTTTGCGTTACTGAACGATCTCCCACTGTGTCCAAATGATGAAGAGAGCATTTCGATGCGTCCGGTGTTTTGTGCACAAGCTGACGAAGTAGATCCGTTTGCGACGCCATGGTACCAGCCTAGTCGAATTCTCAGCGGCTTCGCGCAAGCGCCGCAACAGGTGATTGATGGTCTTGGTGGGGATATGCTCACCAGTCAAGGGCCTTACTTGATGCCAGCAGAAACTCATTTATTTAATGATTTTCGCGAGCAGTTGGTACGACGTAACGTCGGCACACCACTTTTACATGTGACCTATCGCACACCCGTCTTCTCACGTAGCGAAGGCTATACTGTGCGGCTTTTCGGCGGCCGTAACTTCGGTAATGAATTTCTACCAAGCGGCTATGAACAACCGCCCTTTAGCCTGGTTGAAACCGCCGCCATTGACACAGAGCAGCAACCTCAGCTATTCGAAGAGCTAGAATTGTTGTTATCTCAAATTAATCAGCAACAAATTAAATTAAGTTATCGCGATCACGGCACACCGAATCCACCACCGTTACTTCCCGATCGCGAGCGCTCACAACGTGCAGAGCCAGTGTGGGAGCTTGACGGTACGCTACATATCTACTTAGTCGGTAACTATTTGCACATTGATAGCGATCTTGAGTTGCGCAGTCCACAACAAGTGCAGTTTAATCAACGTGAGTTAGCCGCACAAGTTGAGCAAGCGTTACAGACCAATCGTTCAAATTCACGATTTTTACGTAGCTATCGGCTTGATCAATTACGTCGGGTCATTAGCCACGAAACACATTACTTTGACCATCCGAACTTAGGTTTAGTGGTGCAGATTAGACGTACTGATTTATCCGCTCGTCGCTAACAAAGTCATCAAATGAAAGCACAGGAAATGCTATGGAAAAGTACGAAGAATTGCTGCTGGCGCTGAGAAAAGTCATTCGCGCAACAGACTTGTACTCCAAGCAACTGAATAAACGCACTGGCTTAACGGCACCACAATTATTAATTCTAAGAGAGATTGCGGCTGCTCCAGATGGCATCACTGCAAGCTCAGTTGCACAAAATATCACGTTAAGTCCAGCAACAGTCAGTAATGTTATCGACCGGCTCGAGCACCGTGAGCTTATCCATCGCGAGCGCAGTACCGAAGATCGCCGACGTGTAGTCTTGTCATTGACTACTAATGGCAAACAGCGTCTTGCCGAGGCACCACGCCCATTGCAAGAAGATTTTATTCACAAATTTCAATCCTTAGCTGATTGGGAACAATCACAACTCGTGGCAGGAATGCAGCGTATTGCTGCGATGATGGATGCAGAAAAACTCGATGCTGCCGACGTACTTGAAGTAGGAACCTATGAACAAAAAAAATATCGCTCGCATTAGTCTGACTAGTTTTTCGCTGTTATTACTAGCGAGTTGCGCCCAAGTTTCGCAGCCAGAAATTTGTTCTAGTGACATTACCCCTATTCACGCAATTCAGGGGGCAAGTTTTGAATCGCCATTGCTTGGCCAGCAAGAGACGACGCGAGGCATTGTGACTGCCAAGTGGCAAAACTCGGATCAATTGGGCGGCTTTTTTATTGTAAGTCATGAGGATGATCAAGATAACAACAGTCTGACTTCAGAAGGTCTTTTTATTCAGCATCAACAGAATGTGCCAGAGCTGAAACAAGGCGACTTGGTTTACCTCACTGGAACGGTTGAAGAATCCAATAATTTAACGCAATTAAACGACATTGCTCATGTCGCTGTCTGCGACTCGGGCTATGCAGTTAAACCCACGCCATTGACTCTTCCTGTCGAAACGCTTGGAAATTTTGAAGCGCTAGAGGGGATGCCTGTTAGCATTGCGCAAAATCTCATTATCAACGGTCATTATCAATTACTACGTCACGGTCAATTTGATGTTGCTCACGAGCGTTTGTTTACCCCCACTCAACACGTACAACCAGGAGCCGAAGCGCAGGCACAAGCGACTGCCAATGCTTTGGCGAGGCTCGTTATTGACGACAACTTGGCGCCTAACCCAAAGGCGCCAGCACAACCTATCCAAACGATTACCGCAACGAACACTGTGCGTAGCGGCGATAAGCTTGCGCCGATTCAAGGCATTCTGAGTAACTTTCGCGATAGCTACCGCTTGCAACCGACCTCAACTGTCGAAGTGATTCACAGCAACCCGCGCCCTGCGGCACCTGAGTCGCCGGCGACAAATACCGTGCGAGTAGCAGCCTTCAACGTCTTAAATTACTTTAATGGTGAAGGGAAAAACAAACAGTTTCCAACTGAGCGTGGCGCGAAAACTCAAGCTGAGTTTCAGCGTCAGCACGCCAAAATCGTAGCGGCATTGAGCCAGTTAAATGCTGATATTATTGGCCTGCTAGAACTTGAAAACGATGGTTATGACAAACACAGTGCTATCGTTGAACTGACAAATGCACTGAGTCAAGTGACCGGACAACCTTGGCGTTTTATTCAAGCGGCCTCAGGTCGCTTTGGTACCGATGACATCACCAATGGTCTGATTTACCGCAGTGATAAAGTGACGCCACAAGGCGACCCCTTAACCATTACGCAAGCGCCATTTGGCGAGCGCAGTCGATTACCTCTTATTCAACGCTTTTCGCCACAAAACACAGTTGAAAACTTGGTGGTAGCTGTCAATCACTTCAAATCTAAAGGTGGCTGTCCAAAAGACAGTAGCAACCCCAACGCCAATCAAAACGATGGGCAAGCTTGTTGGAATGAGGCTCGCGTTCAATCTGCGAACCTTTTAGCTGACTTCATGGATAACCACAATGATTTAAAGCGGTTCCCGTTGCGCGTATTGATGGGTGATTTCAATGCCTATGCACAAGAAGATCCAATTCAAACCCTTCTCAAGCGCGGTTATTACAACCGAATTGATGCGTTTAATCCGTATGCTTACAGTTATGTGTATGATGCGCAGGCAGGTAGCTTGGATCATTTACTAGTGTCGAGTCAGTTAACGGCTCGCGTGGTGAACCAAGCTATATGGTCAATCAATGCTGATGAACCCACGCTATTGCAATATAACAATGCCGAGATAAATGAACAGTGGTATGCCCCGCTGCCATATCGCGCGTCTGATCACGACCCTGTTTTTGCCGACATTCAATTCTAACAATTAAATTGATCAAAACTTGTCACATCCTGCGCTTTTGTTGCATCTTAGTACTCGAACTGATGCAACAAAGGCCGTGATAGTGAGTAAGGAAAACTCTGGATTTGGTCAAGTTACCGATGAGATGACACTCGCTGCTGCGGCTAGCGGACAATTACGTGCGCAAAAGATTATTTTCGAGCGCTATAAAAATGCAGTGCTCCGAACCTTAATTGGTTTGTGTCATGATCGTGATCTTGCTCGAGATCTTGCCCAAGATGCCTTTTTACAAGCTTTTTCGAAACTTCATCAGGTTCGCAATTACCGCGCTTTTGGTGGATGGTTAAAGCAACTCACTATACGTACAGCGTTGAGCTACTTTCGAGCTCAACCACCCGTTAGCGATACCTTTCAAGAAGATACAATTGAAAGCGAGCAATGGTCCACACAAGCCGATTGGCTGATTCAATTGCGTGACATTGAAACACTCATTGCGCAGCTCAACAATCAAGAGCGTCTCACGGTATGGCTCTACCTAGGTGAAGGTTATAACCACGAAGAAATTGCTGAACTACTTGATGAGCAAGCCGCAACAGTGCGTAAACGATATCAGCGCGCACTAGCTAAGCTTCACGATTTTTTGACTAATAACGAGGTACTTCATGACCACTAAGCAAGAGCAACAACTGCAACAAAAGTGGCAGCAATATGTTGCCGCTGAAGCGGAACATGTCGACATTACTTTTTACGCACCGCAGCAGAATCAATCGCCACATCGCTTAAAAACACAGATCAAACCAATGTGGCTGAGTGCTGCGGCTTTAGTGATGACAATTGGTATTACATGGTGGTTGTCCTTTTTGCCAGTACCGACGGTGGATGACAGCAGCGTTGTTGATGACTCACGAGTACCGACTGACAGTTCACAACCGATGTTACTGGCGTCTAATTATCGTTTAGATGCGCTAGAACGACGTATCCAACAAGCATACTTGCAGGGCGCATCAGAAGTTGAATTAGCGCAATTGTGGCAACAACACCAAGCGCTGACCAACTAGGAGAAGTAACCATGGTTAAATCAATTGCTACGTTTCTCATCACCAGTGTGCTGTGCACGTCAGTTGTTGCACAAGAACAACAAGCGCGTGATTACGCTCGTGCAGCGGCAATTGCAGCAAGCAAGGCACAAGGTTCAAAACAGCAGGTTATTCTTGAAGAACCAGCGCGCAGCTACTTCGAGTGGGGCGCAATTATGAATGAAAAAGCTGAAGTAGTAAGTGTTCGCAAAGGCAGTGTTGCTGCAACAATGACATTACAAGTCGGTGATGTCATTCAACACATTAATCAACAGCCAGTTGATCCACAAAACCTAGATAAAGCCCTGACCACTTTGGCATCGCTTGAGCATAATCAGGCATTTTCTGTAGGTGTATTGCGCCAACAACAAGCACTTGAGCTGAAAGGTGTTGCTCGCGCAACGGTTATTCCAGGTTGGCGACTCGAAGTAAATAATACACTCGAAGAAGGCTCACACACGGGCTTAATGACAACGAAGTCTAACGAAAAAGCGTGCGGCCGTATCAGTGTATTTTTTACCCCACCTGTCACAGCAGATCTATACCCCGCATTTATTAATACGATTGATGGAGACAATGTTCGCATTAAGAATCCGTCGTTCAAATTAGCGTTGAATAAGTATCAAATCGGCATTCATGAGCTTATTGATGAGCCATCGTTGCGCCGCGGTGGTGGTAGTGCACCAGAGAAAGTGCTTGAACTGACTATTGAGCCAAACAAAACCTATCATATTGCCGCAAAATTTATTCGTGACAAGCGCTATCAACGCTTTAATGATGGTTACTGGGAACCGGTTGTTTGGAAAGTAACCGATCAAACCTGTCAATTAGACTGATTCGTCATTTTGTTGTCATGCGTTCGTGTTAAACTCACCCGAAATTAAACCGATGTAGGATAAAGGTCATGGCTTCAAGAGCTCTATTTGCAGTGACTGCAGCGACAGCGTTGGTATTAGCTAGCTGTTCGAGCACAACAAACAATTCAACGACAGATACCCATACTTCCAATCAGCAAGCACCCAATATCATTTTTATGATTGGCGATGGTATGGGCTTTGAATTCATTTCTGCTTATCGTTACGCCATGAGCGAACGCGGTGCAGGGAAACTCGCTCCAACACCCTTTGATGATCTTCTTGTCGGCGCAGCAACCACCTACCCTGATGACGATACCTGGGTCACTGATTCAGCTGCTGGCGCTACAGCGCTAGCCACTGGTGTTAAAAGCTATAACGGTGCCATTGGTATTGATGTGGACAAAAATCCGAAACAAACCTTGATGGAATTAGCACGTGAGAACGGTTGGTCGACTGGTGCTGTTGCCACGGTACAAGTAAACCATGCCACGCCAGCGAGCTTTTTCACGCACCATCCGTCGCGTAACTTATACAATGAAATCGCCGATTCATATGCTCAGCAGGTAACTAACGGCGGCTGGAGTTTTGATGTTTTATTGGGTGGCGGACACAGCTACTTCCAACGCGAAGAGAAAAATTGGTTACCGCAGCTTGAACAACAAGGTCTGCAAGTCGTCACAACAATCGAGCAACTCAACAACGTTTCAAATGCTCCGGTTTTGGGGTTACTCGCCGACAAAGCGCTGCCGTTTGCCATTGATGATCGACCTGGGCGTCTTGCCGAAATGACTACGCATGCACTGCGTTTACTTGAACAGCGCTCTGCAACCACGGGTAAGCCATTTGCTTTAATGGTTGAAGGTAGCATGATTGATTGGTGTGGCCATGCCAACGATATCGCCTGTGCAGTACACGAAATGACTGATTTCGCTGCTGCTGTCGAGGTTGTTCGCAATTATATGAGTGAGAACCCCAATACTTTACTGGTCATTACCGCAGACCATTCAACTGGTGGTTTAACGCTAGGCCAAGGTGGCGAATATGCGTGGTATTCAGAAAAAGTCATGGGTATTCAAAAATCACTAGAAGTTATGGCGACGGAATTGGTCAAACGTCCAAAATCAGAGTGGCGAGATTATTTAACGCCAGTACTAAATCTGCCGTTATCAGACGCTCAATGGCAACAGCTTGAATCTGTAACCATTGATGAGAGCTTAAAAGGTCGAGATAAACTCAAATCTGTCCATCAGGTTTTGGTTCAGATTATCAGCGAACACACCCGTACCGGTTGGACTACTTCAGGCCATACCGCAGTTGATGTGCCTGTCATGGCGAGTGGTCCAGGTGCTGAAGCCTTCCGTGGCTACATTGACAATACCGATATCGCCAAAGCCTTATTGAGGCTGGTGCGTTAAGCGCACCAGCCCAATTCGTTAGCGCGCTGTTGCGCTAGCTTCGGCACGTCGGCTTTAACAAAATGATGATGGAGAATTTGCACGCCCAGCATATGGTTAATCACCGCATCAAGCTGCACTTTCTCATCAATCGGTACCTCATCTGATTCATGCCGTTCAAACGTGCGTTGAACCTCAGCAAAGTCGAGTAATCCAGCCTCTTTTATCGCTTCTTCAGATAAGAACTGTTCAGCAAGCTTAAGTACCGCTTGCCATTTTTTCGGGTCGGTATGTGCTGGTGGTGCCATAAATGCGAACTTTTCACGCTTATACAACGTTTCGGGCAATAGACCTTTCATTGCCTCGCGCAACACATACTTTTCTTTATTACCTTTAATACGCAGGTGTGGCGGCACCGTAAACGCATACTCTGCTAAATGATGATCTAAAAACGCAGGGCGTGCTTCCATCGAATTCGCCATATCAACGCGGTCCCCCCCCCACGTTAGAATTTGCCCTTCGAGCATGGTTTTTATCCATACATATTGTGCACGGTCAAGCGGATGGCGGCCCTTCAGCATCGTCTCGTCTAACGTTTCAGCAATCGCTTTACCGGCATCGTAATTTTCTAGATTTTGGCGGCGCTCAGCAGCAATCAATGGCAATGCAACGTCACCACATGAAAGCCACGGTTGCACGCAACTCGGCGTAAAGCCCATTTTGGCGTTAAACGCTGCGCTAACAAATTCCTCACGCGCTAACATGGCACCTTTGAACAGCTTATTGTTCTTTTCTAACAACTCTTGCCAAGCTTTGCGCTCACTGTCCGGTAAATGGTCTAAACCATGCAAAAACATGTCTTTACGAAACGCTGGGTAACCAGCAAATAGTTCATCGGAGCCTTCGCCGGTGAGTACTACCTTGTACCCTACTTCGTTCACCTGTTGGCTCATGAGGTACTTAGCTACGCCCAGCGTGTTGTAAATCGTACGCTCCGTATGCCAAATGGTTTTCACAAAATGATCATAAAGATCATCTGCTTTGAGTCGCATAATATGGTGATCGGCACCGGTTGCTTCCGCCATTTCTTGAGCAATCGGCGTTTCATCATAATCATCGGAGTCAAAACCAATCGTAAATGCTTTAACTGAGGTTTGGGTAGCGGCAGCCGAAAGCCCCAAGATGGCACACGAATCAATCCCCCCGGATAGATAACAACCGACCGGCACATCAGCGGTTAAACGATGCTGAACCGCTTCCAACAAATGCTTGCGAACACCATCGATATATTCTTGCTCATCAACATCGTCGCCAGGATAGTCTTGCGCCAGTGGAAAATTGACATCCCAATACTTGCTTTCGCTGAGCTCAAGCTTACCGTTACGTCGCGTAACTTTAACCACATGGCCTGGTGCCACTTGTTTCACACCTGCAAAAGCTGTCGTACCGGGTACCATAACCTGAATCAACTGATGATAGAGCCCTTCACTCGAGAACTCTCGTTTTACTGCTGGGTGAGCAAACAACACTTTGAGTTCTGAACCAAATACCACACCGTCAGAAGTTTCTGTGTAATACAGCGGCTTAATTCCAAACCGATCGCGCACCAGATACATCGCATCTTCGTTACGATCATATAAACCAAAAGCAAACTCACCGCGCAGGTGCGTTAGTGTCTCGTCGAGACCTTCGCGAGCGAATAGATGCAAAACGATTTCTGAATCACTTTTGCTACGAAAGCGAGCACCTTGTGCCGTTAAATCGGCGCGAATACGTTTAAAATCATAAAATTCACCGTTGTGAGCCAATAACAGTTCACCGCTATCACTCACGAATGGTTGCCGCGCACGATCTTCGTTTAAATCGATAATCGATAACCGCGCATGGCTAAAGCCAACGCCTGTGTTATCGAGAATCTGATAACCAAAGCCATCGGGGCCACGATGGTGCATGATGGCCGCCATATTCACCAAGGTCTGCGCATCGGGCGCTTGATTGGCATCACGATTAAATATTCCTGCTATTCCACACATACTTACTCGGTCCTCTTTTATACGACGTCTATGACACGCTCAGCACGTTCTACCATGCATGTCAAAAGGGCCATGCGTAAAAATACCGCACCACGCGCCTGACTGAAGTACCAGTTGTGCGCAGTGTGATCGAGATCGGTTGATAACTCTTCACCACGTGCAAGAGGATGCAAAATAATGGCATCTTCTTTGAGTGGTGAATTAGCGGTTAAGTGAAAGGCACTACCATAGGTATTAAAGGTGTCGCCTTCCCAAGAGATGGCATTGATATACACCACATCTAAGCTCGGTAACACGTCATCTAATTCGGTTGTCGTGGCGATTTTAATTCCACGGGCTTCGAGTTCTTCACGTTGACCAGCACCAAACAACTGCGCTGAACTTGCTTCATCATGAATGATCACCAGTTCATCGACAGCATGCGGAAATACCGATAGACACTTTAAAAAGCTGCGCACCGTGCGCATCTTATTCGGCACCCCGATAACGCCAATGCGAATCTTTGTTTTGTTCTCAGCATCAATAAGCTGCGGACGCCATTTAAAAATGGCATACATATCAGCTAGCGCTTGCGTCGGATGTTCATCAACGCCGTTACCCGCATTAATGATTGGAATACGCAGGGAATCCATCATTTCAAATAGCGAGCTTTCATTGTTATCTCGCAATACCACGCAATCGCCGTAGTTATTAAACATTTCAGCGACATCGGCCAAGCACTCGCCTTTTGCTATGCCGGTTGTTGAACGATCGGTAATCGACATAATATCGCCGCCTAAGCGATGCCATGCGCTCTCAAATGAGAGTCGCGTACGCGTACTTGGTTCGTAAAACGCACTAATTAATATTTTATTTTGTAGCGGCGAGCTGAATCGCTTCGGATTACTCTCAATTTTAGCCGCCAGACGAAACAACTGTTTCATGGTGTCTTGGTCAAATTGATCACCCGACACAATATGTTGATTCGCTAACTTAACTAAATAGTCACCTTCTTCTTGAATTGCCCGAAGTAACGCTTTCGGGTGTGCATCGCCATAAACATCAGGCCGCTCACGTTCAAATGAGACATCGTTCACATTCATAGTGTGTTACCAAAGTTGTTTAGAAATGAAATCTTTTAACCACAGCGCGACTAAGATCAGCGGCGCCATGGCAGCAAAAACCAGACAAATCATCACCAGTGCGCTAAATCCGGTTAAACCGAGCATCACGACGACTCCTGTAATTGTTCCCAATCGAAATCATGTTTCGAGCGCAGTAATCCAATTGCGCAAACCACAGCAGATACCGCGCAGGCGGTTAGCGCGGCAACATAGAAACCGATGACGAAATAACTCACCAGCCCCAGCAAAGTCCCACTTGCCATGGCTGCGGCAGCGAATTTGCCCGCTAATCTTTTCTGATAAAGCCCTAATACGATTGGGAAAATCGTACTGGCGACAAAAGCACCGGCAAAATTCAACAGTGCGCCTAACGTGGCTACCTGTGGTAAACACAATAACCACGTTAACAAGCCGATACCGGCAATACAGTAACGATTGAACTTAAATAATTGTTGGTCGGTTGCTTGCGGTCGTAATTTCTTGTGATAAAAATCACGAGTCACAAGATCAGATGTCGCCGCAAGTAATGAATCAAGACTAGACGCTAACGCAGAAAAAACCACAATAAATACGACGACAGCACCCATCTTACCGAGTACTTCTGCGGCAACCATGGGGCCCACCATGTCTGCGCTTGGCGGAAATATTCCGAGTTGCGGTGCTGCTAAGGCGATAAATCCAGTCACAATAGGAATCGGCAACCACAGCAATCCACCGAGTAAAAATGCTCGAAAGGCGACCTTTCCTTTAAATGCTAACGCTCGCGACCACCAGACATTCGAATGAAAAATTTCACCAAGACCAAAAAATATATTGTTGAATAAGAACATTATGGCCGCTGGAAACATCAAATCGAGTAAACGCGGATGATTCAGGGTTAGCTCAGTATGAATGCTCTCAAGGCTCACGGTATCAATCAGGAACCATGCAATGGCGACGACACCTATAATGATGATTAATGCTTGAATAAAATCGGTCGCAATAACGGCGCGTAATCCACCAAAAAGAGTATATCCCACGCATATAATCAAAATCGCTGTCATACCAATGTGATAATCGAGACCACTAAGTGCTTCGAGTAAAATACCGCCTGCCATGCCAAGACTGACCAGCCAACCAAATGCATACACCACGGAGATGACCATGAAGACCCACCATGCACCTCGTCCAAAGCGCAACCGGATGAAGTCTCCTGATGTATAGCCGTGAGGCATTAGTCGTTTAATGCGGGCGGCAAGTGGGGCAAATAAAATCAATCCGAGCGCCGCAAACGAATAGCCAACCATGCCCCAAATACCGAATTGATAGGTCAGTTGTGGGGCAACAAGTGTCGTGTTACTGGTTACCCAGGTTGCCATTGCGGTCGCAGCAGCAAGCGCAAAGCCTACGTTACGACCCGCCAGAGCAAAGTCTTCGTGGGTCTTGTTTGAACGGCCTAAATACCAGCCAAAGACTATCCACAACAGCCCAAAGATAACAACTAAGCTGAGCCCTAAAGAGCTGTCTAACGCAAAGTCTGTTGTTTCAGTCATGCTCCTGGCTCCGTCGGTGTTGCTGCAAAATAATGACCACCAGAATGACAAACAGCACACCACCAAAGCCGAATAATATCAGCGCATGTGTCAAGCTGTAGTGATCCACCTGAACCAGCACCACGTTACTTAGCTGAGTGTGTTGTTCGGAGCCTGCGGCTGTTTCATTACTGCCCGTTATAAGACGGAAATAATGATTACCATCCCCGAATCCGGTGAGTGTCATACTTTGAAAATCGCCAAACCAAGGATAGCGTCGCTCAACTTTCTGAAAGCTTTCATCGGTTGAATATTCGACCATGAGATTTTGTGTGGGGGCTTCTGACAGACGCAATACAAAGTAACCTTCGCGGCTTTGAGCCGGTGCAGAGAGTTGCGGCACAGCAGTATTGGATTGAACAACGTTTGGGGATAAAACGTAGGCAGAAGCGGGTCGCGCAAGCAGCGTGATGAGTAACAACAATGCAATGTGTATAACGAACCTTGCGCGGTCTGGCACAATTCCTTCCTGTAGCCCTTTGTTCCTAGGCTACCAAGTGAGGAAAATCATTTCAACTTAGGGTATGCTCACAACAATTGTCGTTTAGGGAAAGATATGCATCCGATTTATTTATGTAGCATGGGCGCGAACATTGCCCCAGAGAACAACTTTGCGGCAGCTCGTGAGTTAATTTCAGAACTCGGTAAAGCTTATTACTCGCGTGCTATTTATACCCAACCCGTCAATATGCACAGCGACAATGACTTCCTCAACGCTCTATTTCTGCTTGTTTCGCCGCTTGATAGCGACGCGTTAAAGTCTCGTTTTAATGCGATTGAAATAAGCCTGGGTCGGGACCGCAGCGATCCAATGAGTAGTAAAAAAGACCGTCCTATGGATATCGATATTCTCGGTGAACTCAGCGTTGATGATGTTTGGCAAGAGGTGCCAACCTATCTTGACGATGTTGTGCAAAGTCTAAAACCAATTGCCGACCAACTTATTCAAACCCAAGGGGCATGATATGGATAACGCTAAAAAATATGCACTTGTGACCGGTGCTGGTCGTCGTTTTGGCTTAGCTTTGGCACATGCGTTGATAGACGAGGGCTATCAAGTACTAGCTCATTACAATACGTCAAAGGATGGTATAGAAGAGCTTGAACAACGCGGCGCAATTGGTTTGCAAGCAAACTTAGCGCAGTTAAACGAGGTTCACCAATTGATTCATGCTGTCCAACAGCATTGTGCGAAATTACACCTATTAGTGAATAACGCTTCTTGCTTTTTCGATAACGCACGCGTTGATGAAAGCGATGCTAATTTAGAGGCAGTGTTAAACGTTCACACGGCAGCCCCCTATCTACTGATTAATAACTTACAACACCAGCTGCGCGATGCCGAAGGCAGTGTGATTAATATTACCGATATTTACGTTGATAGCCCGTCGACAGATTACGTCGCGTACTGTGCGGCTAAAGCTGGCTTGGCAAGTTTGACCCAAGCATTCGCAAAAAAATTGGCCCCAGCTGTGCGCGTAAACGCCATCCAGCCAGGGCCAATATTATTTTTGCCAGAGCACGATAGTCAGCATCGTCAAAAAGTACTCGCTGAAACACCACTTAACCTTGAAGGTGGATTAGAGCCGATGATAAATGCGGTGCGGTTTTTACGCGACAACCCGTTTATCACCGGCGAATCCATCAAAGTCGATGGCGGTCGTGCTTTAACGATTTAAGCAGCCAGCATTTGCCTCAACACGTAATGTAAGATGCCGCCACTTCGGTAGTACTGCAGTTCATTACCGGTGTCGATGCGGCATTTCACCTGAAACTCAACGCTGGAGCCATCCGCTTTTTTCGCTTTCACTTGTAACATTTGACCTGGTTTCAAATCATCGTTTATACCAACGATGCTGATTTGTTCATCGCCAGTCAAACCGTGAGCTTGAACGCCCTCACCGTCCACAAATTGCAGCGGCAACACGCCCATACCAACCAAGTTAGAGCGGTGAATACGCTCGAAACTCTCAGCAATAACGGCTTTCACGCCAAGCAAAGTAGTACCTTTTGCCGCCCAATCACGACTTGAGCCAGTACCATACTCTTTACCTGCCAGCACTACCAGAGGCGTGCCCTCTTGTTGATATTGCATGGCTGCATCGTAGATCGGCATCTGCTTACCGCTTGGAACATGGCGAGTAAAGCCACCTTCGACACCATCGAGCATTTGGTTCTTGATACGGATATTGGCAAAAGTACCGCGCATCATTACTTCATGGTTACCGCGTCGCGAACCATATGAGTTGAAATCCTTCACTGCCACACCGTTTTCTTGCAAGTATTTACCTGCTGGTGAGTCCGGCTTAATTGAGCCTGCGGGTGAAATATGGTCCGTCGTGATGGAGTCAGCGAACACCGCCAGCACACTTGCATCTTTCACATCAGCAAGAGGCGCCAAAGGTTTATCGATGCCGACAAAGTACGGCGGATTTTTTACATAAGTCGAATCATCGCTCCAATTGTAGGTTTTACCCTCACCAATTGGAATGGCGCGCCACTCGTCATCACCTTTAAATACTTCGCCATATTCTTTGCTAAACATTTCGCCATCAACCAAACGTACAGCTTCAGCAATTTCGGCACTACTTGGCCAGATATCTTTAAGATAAACCGGATTACCCGAGCTATCTTCAGCAATTGGGTCGCTACTTAAATCAATGCGAGTTGTGCCCGCAAGTGCATAAGCCACAACCAACGGCGGTGAAGCCAGCCAGTTTGCTTTCACATCTTGGTGAATACGCCCTTCGAAGTTACGGTTACCCGAGAGTACCGACGAAACTGTCAAGTTACCTTCACGAATGGCATCGGTAATCTCATCGGGTAATGGTCCCGAGTTGCCGATACAGGTGGTACAACCGTAACCGACAAGGTTAAAGCCAAGCTTGTCTAAATATTCTGTTAATCCGGCTTTGGCGAGATAATCGGTCACAACTTTTGACCCTGGTGCAAGCGATGACTTCACCCATGGCTTACGTTGAATACCTTTTTCCAAAGCTTTCTTCGCGACTAAACCTGCCGCCATCATCACACTTGGGTTTGAGGTGTTTGTGCACGACGTAATCGCGGCAATCACCACATCACCGTGCGATAAGCTGTAATCCTTACCTTTCACCGGAATAGATTTATCAGTTTCACCAGACTGACCGTTGGTTTCTAAAAATAGGTCAAATGCTGAACCCAGTTGCGGCATACCGACGCGATCTTGTGGACGTTTCGGCCCTGCCAACGACGCTTCAACAGTACTTAGATCCAGTTCTAGTGAATCGGTAAATACTGGCTCTTGGCCAGACTCGCGCCACATGCCTTGAGCTTTCGCATAGGCTTCAACCAAGGCAATGGTATCGTCATCACGACCAGATAATTCGAGATAGCGTAAGGTTTCTTGATCAACTGGGAAAAATCCGCAGGTAGCGCCGTATTCCGGCGCCATATTACCAATCGTTGCACGATCCGCGAGTGGCAAGTGATCTAAGCCTGGACCGTAAAATTCAACAAACTTGCCGACCACACCGTGCTTGCGTAGCATTTGGGTGACGGTTAAAACCAAGTCAGTCGCGGTGACCCCTTCTGGAAGCTTACCGGTCATGCGGAACCCAACTACCTCAGGAATCAACATGGAAACGGGTTGTCCGAGCATCGCAGCTTCCGCTTCGATACCACCCACGCCCCAGCCAAGCACACCAAGACCGTTGATCATTGTGGTGTGTGAATCTGTGCCGACCAAGGTATCGGGCATCACGTACGTTTTGCCATCTTGCTCTTTGGTCCACGCAACCTTGGCTAAATACTCCAAATTTACTTGGTGACAAATACCTGTTCCCGGCGGAACCACACGGAAGTTTTCAAAGGCATTCTGGCCCCAACGCAAAAATTGGTAACGCTCAAAATTGCGTTCCATTTCAATCCGGACGTTTTCTTTAAAAGCTTCTGCAGACGCATATTTATCAACCATTACCGAGTGGTCGATGACCAGATCGACAGCCGACAATGGATTAATTTGGTCTGGATCTTGTCCTGCCTTAGCAACAGCATCACGCATGGCGGCGAGATCAACAACCGCTGGCACGCCAGTGAAATCTTGCATCAATACACGCGCCGGACGATACTGAATTTCGCGGTCGGAACTGCGTTTATCTAACCATTTTGCAATAGCTTCAATGTCTTCAGAGGTAACCGTATCACCATCTTCATTGCGTAATAAGTTTTCTAACAAGACTTTCATGGATGTCGGTAATTTCTTGACATCGGCAATGTTGGCGAGCTTTTCTGCCGCTTTCGGCAAACTGTGATAATGATAGGTCTTACCGTTTACTTCTAACGTACTTAACGTTTTCAAGCTGTCGTTGCTCGACATGGCTTACTCCTTCTTTAAACGATGCATCCCTTAAGCTTAGACACAAATCTGTGGTTCAGCCATAGCGTTTATCTATATTCACTATGGGTACAATGAACACAAAGATCAACCAGCTAACGTATTGAATATGCGTTACATTGATAAATATTGATGCGCGTAAGTCGCCAGTTATTTTGCTTCACCGCAGAGCATGCTATAAATGAAAGATAACTCCGAATGGAATTAACAACACAATGCCGCATCCCAAACTCGCACAGTTCAAAGCCCTTGGACAGTATCTCGACCTGTTACTTGACGCTATATGCGTGGTGAATTCCAATGGTGAGTTTATATACGTGAGTGGCGGTGGCGAGCGTGTGTTTGGCTATAAGCCGGAGGAAATGATTGGTCACTCGATGTTTAAATTTATGCATCCTGAAGATCATGACAAAACTCGGGCTGTGGTCGCCGAGATCATGCAAGGGATTGCGAAAATTAACGTCGAAAATCGGTATATTCGCAAAAATGGTGATGTTGCTCACATACTATGGTCGGCACGTTATTCAAAAGAAGACGACTTTCGTATCGCCGTTGCTCGTGACGTCACCGAGCAACGCCAAGCAGAGAGTGAACGTTTACAGCTTTTGCAACGACTCGAACAGCAGGCGCTTTATGATCCGCTTACGGAATTACCGAATCGAGCCTACTTTTACCAGCGGGCGTTGCAGGTTTTGCAACGTCGTAGTGAGGTTGCACTCCTTTATCTCGACCTTAATAAGTTTAAAGAAATTAACGACTCGTTCGGTCACGCTATTGGCGATCGAGTTTTAAAAGTCGCGGCGCAGCGCATCACCGAAAGTTTACGCACAAACGACATGGTCGCGCGCATCGGCGGCGACGAATTTGTGGTGCTTCTTGAGCGCATTCAATCGGTTACTGATGCCAAGCATATCGCAGAAAAAATCGTCCATGCCTTTCAAAATCCAATAGAAGTTAATGCAGGCCAACCATTTAACGTCGGGATTAGTATCGGTATCGCACTTTCAAAAGATTGTGGCCGTGAACTTGAGCAACTGCTACTAAAAGCCGATAATGCGATGTATCAAGCAAAATTAATGACAGATAACCGCATTAAAGTGGCGGCCGACGACAAGTGAGTGCTTGTTCCACAATATTGAGCCCGTATAATAAACTGATTAGACCAGTTGTTTATTGTTAAAGGAATACGAATGAGCCAAGTATTGGATGATCTTCTTAACTTATTGAAATTAGAAACAATTGAGCAAGGTATTTATCGCGGTCAAAGTCAAGACTTAGGCTTTGGTGCAGTATTTGGTGGTCAAGTTATCGGTCAAGCGCTCTCGGCAGCCAAAGAAACCTTGCCTGAAGATCGCAAAGTTCACTCACTCCATACCTACTTTTTACGCCCCGGCGATGCTCATAAACCGATTATTTACGATGTCGAAAATATCCGTGATGGTAAAAGCTTTTCCACTCGGCGTGTGCAGGCCATCCAATATGGTAAGCCCATTTTTTACATGACGGCGTCATTTCAAATTGAAGAGCCTGGTTTTGAGCATCAAGACACGATGCCGGATGTGCCCGGCCCGGAAGGACTGGTTTCCGATATCGATATTTATCGTGAACATGCCGAGCTTATACCTGAAGTTATCCGCAACAAGTTTATCTCAGAAAAACCAATTGAGATGCGCTTTGTGACGGCCAACAATCCATTCAAACCAAGCATTGATGAGCCTCGACGCTATGTTTGGCTACGAGCAAATGGCCCCATGCCTGACGATTCACGAGTACATAAATATTTATTAGCGTACGCATCAGACTTCAATTTTTTACCGACAGCACTGCAGCCTCATGGCTATAGCTTTGCACAACCGAATATTCAAATGGCGACGATTGACCACTCGATGTGGTTCCATAAAGATTTTCGTATGGACGATTGGTTGCTATATGCCATCGATAGCCCGGTTGCTACCGGCGCACGGGGTTTAGTTCGAGGTCAAATCTATACTCGCGATGGCTCCTTGGTTGCATCAACCATGCAAGAAGGTGTGGTGCGCAAGCACGATCGCAAATAACAAAAAAGGCGCCGGTTTGGCGCCTTTTTGCTAGCTAACTAATCTAGATTACCCGAGCGAAAAGAAGAAACCAGCAATCGCCGCACTCATCATGTTCGCGAGCGTTGCCGCTAACAATGCTTTGATACCTAAACGCGCGATGTCATGACGGCGACTTGGCGCCATCCCGCCTAACCCACCGAGAAGAATCGCAATCGATGAAAAGTTGGCAAAGCCGCACAGTACGAAGGTGATTATCACTTGGCTGTGCATGCTCAATTGGTCTTTGTAATTAACGAAATCCAAGTAGGCCACGAATTCATTAATCACCAATTTTTGTCCGATAAAGCTACCCGCTAGTTGCGCTTCATCCCAGCTTACGCCAAGGACATAAGCAACAGGCTGAAAAACATAACCAAATAATTGCTGCAACGACAAATCTGGGTAGCCAAACCAGCCACCAACCCAGCCAAATAAACCATTAATCAGCGCAATTAAGGCGACAAATGCAATCAACATGGCGCCAACGTTAATAGCCAATTGCACACCGCTCGATGCACCCGCTGCCGCAGCATCAATAACGTTAACTGAGCGGTCTTCAACTTCAACGCTATCACTCGCATCACCGGTTTTGCCAGAGATAATATTCTCGATATCTTCACGCGGCTTTTCAGTTTCAGGAATAATCATTTTCGCCATCAGCAAACCTGCTGGTGCCGCCATGAAACTCGCTGCGATTAAATATTTCAGTTCAACTCCAACCCCGGCATAACCCGCCAGTACTGAGCCCGATACTGACGCCATACCACCCACCATGACAGCAAATAATTCCGAGCGGGTCATGCTAGCAATAAACGGACGCACCATCATTGGCGCTTCGGTTTGCCCTACAAAAACGTTTGCTGCAGCCGACATCGACTCAGGTCGGCTACTGCCAATAATTCTCTGCAAGGTGCCGCCTAAAATGCGGATAATCCATTTCATAATGCCAAGATAATAAAGCACAGAAATTAATGACGAGAAGAAAACGATAACGCTAAGCACTTGAATAGCAAAAACAAAACCGAAATCTGCAGATGCGAGGCCGCCGAACATAAACTGGATGCCGGCATTGGTAAAGGCGATGACTTTGGCGACGCCAGAAGCTACTGCAAACAGAACATCTTGCCCGAATGGAACATATAAAACGAAGGCACCGAGTGCGACTTGGAAGGCGAACGCACCACCTACTGTACGCCAGCGAATATGTTTACGGTGTGATGAGAATGCGTAAGCAACCAATAAGATAATGGCAATGCCAAGAAAACTATTCATAGTATAAAAGCCGTTTTTTGTTTTTGTTATTCCGCCAATAATTGACGAATTTTAGATTTTATCAAGTCTATTGCAATCTCATTTTGGCCACCACGAGTGACCACCAAATCGGCAAACTGCTTGGACGGCAAAATAAACTCAAAGAAGGCCGGACGCACTGTCTCTTGATATTGCTCAGCGACAGATTGAATAGTACGACCACGTTCTTCAACATCGCGAATCATTCGGCGCAGTAAACAGACGTCTAACGGCGTGTCCATAAATACTGAAATATCGAATAATTTACGCAGGTTTGGGTCGTTGAGCAGAAGAATACCTTCAACCATAATGACCTTCCCTGGATTAATTTTAATTGTCTCTGGCAATCGCGTGTGGGTTTTATAACTGTATTGCGGCATCGCAACTGAATCACCCTCGCGAAGCTGTTCGAGGTGTTGCACTAACAACTCATGCTCAAAAGCCGATGGGTGATCGTAATTCGTTAATTGACGCTGCTCAAAGCTCAAGTGGCTTTGGTCACGATAATACGCATCTTCGGCCAATATCGCGATACCCTGCCCTCCGAGCTCAGCAACAAGCTCTTGATAAACAGTTGAAGCGAATAGACTTTTCCCTGATGCGGAAGCGCCAGCAATGGCGATGATGGTTGTTTTTCCCACGCGTAACTTCTTTCATTTGCCCGACAACAGCCGGCAATTATCGTCGATAAGGCTTCCAAATGGAAGCATTGTGACAGTTCGACTGATTTTGTTACATTTTGACACGATCAATTCGTGTTCCCTGTCCGTAAGCTTCGGTATGATGCCATTACTTACAATTTCATAACGTCATAAAAAACGGGAACATTACTATGTTATTTCGTCAAACCCTAACGGCAGTTGCCGTTGCGTCAGTCTTGCTTACTGGTTGTCAGACGACAGCAGAGCAATCATCAACCAAACAAGTTGCTGCAGCACAACAGTTTCCAGCTGTTGATATCAATTACGAAAGCTTCACGCTTGATAATGGCCTTCGCGTCGTTGTTCATGAAGATCGCAAAGCCCCTATCGTTGCTGTCAACGTTTGGTATGCCGTTGGTTCGAAGGATGAAAAAGTAGGCCAAACTGGTTTTGCACACTTGTTCGAGCACTTAATGTTCAACGGTACTGAAAACTACGATGATGAGTATTTTGGTCCATTTGAACGTGCCGGCGCTACCGACATGAACGGTACCACCAACAATGACCGTACTAACTACTTCCAAAACGTCCCTACTCCTGCCCTCGATATGGCGTTGTGGATGGAATCTGACCGTATGGGTCATTTGTTAGGTGCCGTAACTCAAGAGAAATTAGACGAGCAACGCGGCGTTGTTCAGAACGAAAAACGTCAAGGCGAAGCGCAACCGTACGGCCGCGTGTTTGGTTTCTTAGCTGAGCAGACCTTCCCTGAAGGCCACCCATATTCGTGGTCAGTTATCGGTTCAATGGAAGATTTGAATGCAGCATCTTTAGACGACGTTCATCAGTGGTTTAACGACTACTATGGCGCAGCGAATGCCGTTGTAGTTTTAGCCGGTGATATCGACGTTGCTACTGCAAAAGAAAAAATGCAAAAGTACTTTGGTCACATTGCACCAGGTAAGCCATTACAAAAATTGGATAGCTGGATTGCAAAAAGCACCGGTACCAAACGTGCAACAATGGAAGATAACGTGCCAGCCGCACGTGTCTACAAGCTTTGGAATACCGCTGAAATGGGTACCGTAGATTCTACTTATTTGAATTTGCTAACCAGCATTTTAGCCAGTGGAAAGAACTCGCGTTTGTATCAGCGCTTAGTTCACGAAGAACAAATCGCTAGCATGGTCTCTGGCTTCCAGTATGAGCGTATTTTAGCCGGTCAGTTCTTCGTTATCGCAGACGCCAAACCAGGTGTTGAGCTTGAGCGAATTGAAGCAATTATCGACGAAGAACTTGCAAAAATTATCGCTGAAGGTCCAACCGCTGAAGAGCTAGCTCGAGTGAAATTCTCAGACGTTGCTAACTTTGTTCGCGGTGCAGAGCGTATCGGCGGCTTCGGTGGTAAATCAGACTTGTTAGCTGCAGGCGAAGTTTATCATGGCAACCCTGGGTTCTTTAATAAGGAAATGGAACAGCTTCGTAACGCGACACCAGCAGATATTCAAGCCGCTGCAAAACGTTGGTTAACCGATGGTGCGTTCGTACTGAACGTTGTACCACAACCTAAATTCACCACCGCTGAAGCTCAGGCTGACCGCTCCAAATTACCAGAGGTTGGTGATTTACCAGAACTTGAACTGCCTGAAGTAACAACCTTTACCTTATCAAATGGTTTGGAAGTTGCATTAGCTGAACGTCATGACGTGCCGACAGTCCAAATGTCGTTAACCTTTGATAGCGGCTATGCATCAGATTTCGGTAACAAAGTTGGTACTGCTAGCTTCGCGATGAGTATGTTACGCGAAGGTACTGAATCACGTACCTCACAAGAAATTGCGAAGGAACTCGAAACCCTCGGTACCAACCTTTACACCGGCGCAAGCATTGATACCTCAAGCGTTTCTATGGATAGCTTGGTAACTAACTTAGAGCCAAGTTTGAACATTCTTGCAGATATTCTAGAAAATGCGTCTTTTAGCGAAGATGAAATTGAGCGTAAGCGTGCTAACTGGTTAGAAAACATTAAGCGTGAAAAAGCGAGCCCGAACAGCCAAGCCTTACGTATTCTCCCAGGCCTGATTTTCGGCGATAACCATGCTTATGGCGTGCCGTTAACAGGTTCAGGTACTGAGCAATCTATCACATCTTTAAATCGTGATGACTTGATTAACTACCGTAATACCTGGCTACGTCCTGACAATGCACGTCTGGTGATTGTTGGCGCAACAACTGAAGCCGAAATTAAGCCGCTACTTGAAAGTGCACTTGCCGATTGGGAAGCTCCAGCAACAGCGAAGCCTACCAAGCAATTCACTGATGTAGCGATGCAAACGAAACCGCGCGTGTACATTATTGATCAGCCGGGCACCCCGCAATCGACAATCTTTGCCGGTCATTTAGCACCTGCAGATGATACGCCGAATGCTGAAGTGCTCGACGTTGCCAATACTATTTTGGGTGGTAGCTTCACCAGTCGCGTCAACATGAACCTTCGTGAAGACAAAGGTTGGTCTTACGGTTCACGTACCATTTGGTCTGCATACGATGAAGCCGGTTTATTCTTCACTTTGGCGCCTGTGCAAACAGACAAAACCAAAGAATCAATTCAAGAAATTTTGAAAGAATTGAACCAGTATCAAACAAGTAAACCAGCAACAGCGGAAGAGCTTGAAAAAGTTCAAATGAACAAAACCGCTAAGTTACCAGGTGCCTATGAAACTAAAGGTGCGCTGTTACGTGCGATTGTTGATACCTTGGATAAAGGTAAAGACATGGCGTGGTTGGAAAATTACGGTGAACGAGTGAACGCAATTACAGTCGAAGACGTACAAAGTAATGCGCGCACACTCATCGACACTGACGCCTTAACTTGGGTTATTGTTGGTGATGCGAGCCAAATCGCTGAGCAAGTTCGTTCATTGAACCTTGGCGAAGTTACCATGCTGGATAGCGACGGTAACGCGCTGTAGTAACTTCATTCTGCATGTAAGTGTTGGCCGCTCTTCGGAGCGGCCTTTTTTTTTGAGCTTTTTCCAATTTTTTTCCGTAGCGGTTACACTAATCACTCAACTTTAAACCATAAGGGATGTAACTATGGAAATGATCAAGACTCGTGCGGCTGTTGCTTGGGCTCCAGGCGAACCACTTTCAATTGAAGAAGTTGATTTAATGCCACCACAAAAAGGTGAAGTTCTTGTGCGTATCGTTGCCACCGGTGTTTGTCATACCGATGCCTACACACTATCAGGCGCTGACCCAGAGGGCGTATTCCCAGCTATTCTAGGTCACGAAGGTGGCGGTATTGTTGAAGCAGTGGGCGAAGGTGTTACTTCAGTTGAAGTAGGTGATCATGTTATTCCTTTGTACACCCCAGAGTGCGGTGAGTGTAAATTTTGTAAATCAGGCAAAACGAACCTGTGCCAAGCTATTCGCACGACGCAAGGTAAAGGTTTGATGCCAGATGGCACCACCCGTTTCTCCAAAGACGGTAAGCCAATTTACCACTACATGGGCACGTCAACGTTTTCAGAGTACACCGTTGTGCCAGAAATTGCGCTGGCAAAAGTCAGTAAAGAAGCGCCTCTTGAAGAAGTTTGTTTACTAGGCTGTGGCGTCACCACAGGAATGGGCGCCGTAATGAACACCGCCAAAGTTCAACCAGGTGACACCGTTGCCGTATTCGGCTTAGGTGGTATTGGCTTATCGGTGATTATTGGTGCGGTGATGGCCAAAGCAAGCCGGATTATTGTGATTGATATTAACGAGTCAAAATTTGATATCGCAAAGAAACTTGGTGCTACTGATTGCATTAATCCAAATGATTACGATAAACCAATTCAAGAAGTCATTGTAGAAATGACGGACGGCGGTGTCGATTTCTCATTTGAATGTATTGGTAATGTGAAAGTGATGCGCTCAGCTCTAGAGTGCTGTCACAAAGGCTGGGGCGAGTCAGTGATTATCGGCGTTGCTGGTGCCGGTGAAGAAATTTCAACACGACCATTCCAATTGGTAACGGGCCGCGTTTGGCGTGGTAGCGCATTTGGTGGAGTTAAAGGTCGCAGCCAATTACCTGACTATGTGCAACGCTACTTAAATGGTGAGTTTGAACTAAGTACCTTTATCACCCATACCATGGGTCTAGAAGATATCAATAAAGCATTTGATTTGATGCATGAGGGTAAGTCGATTCGCTCGGTGATTCACTATGATAAATAAAGTTAGCGAAACGAAAGCATTTGGCGGCCGTCAAATTCGCTTTGAACATCAATCAACAACACTAAACTGCACCATGCAGTTTAGTGTTTATCTTCCGCCACAAGCAGAACATCAATCGGTTCCGGCGCTTTATTGGCTTTCTGGATTAACCTGTACCGACGAAAACTTTAGCAGTAAAGCGGGCGCTCAACGCATCGCTGCTGAACTCGGTATTGCGCTCATTATTCCGGATACAAGTCCGCGTGGCGACGATGTTCCTGATGATTCGGAACAAGCCTATGACTTCGGCCTTGGCGCAGGATTTTATGTCAATGCAACGCAACAACCCTGGGCGAAGCATTACCACATGTACGACTATGTGGTGACCGAATTGCGCGAACTCGTTGAGCAACATTTACCGCTCAATCACAACCGCAGTATCAGCGGCCATTCCATGGGCGGACATGGTGCGCTCGTCATGGCACTGCGCAATCAGAACCTGTACGCTAGTGTGTCCGCATTTGCACCCATTTGTCATCCAACAGCATGCCCATGGGGACATAAAGCATTTAGCGGCTACCTCGGTGATGATCGCTCTGAATGGCTCGAATATGACGCAACCGAGCTGTTACTTAAGTTAAAGAGTGCACCACCAATGTTGGTATCTCAAGGTGAAGCGGATAACTTTTTAGCTGAACAATTACGTCCTGATGATCTAGATGCAGCGATTCAAAAAACCGGAATCACAGCACAAATTGAACGTCATCAAGGATATGATCACAGCTACTACTTTATCGCCAGTTTCATCGAGCAACATCTGCGTTTTCACGCTCAACATTTGCGATAATTAATAAGGTTGTATTAAAAAAATCTGGTGAAATTTTCTGCTCCTTGCTAATGTAAATTTAACCCTATTTCGGGAATGGTTTTCAATTACCGACAAGGAGCAGTATATGTCGCCGCGCCGTGCCGCAGCCGCCATAGCGTTTCTTTATTTATTTCTTGGTTATATCTGGATTAGTTTTTCAGACCGTTTTTTGCTAACTATCGCAGCAGAATCAACGTATTTAACTGAGTTACAAACCTATAAAGGTTGGGCCTACGTCACCATTACAGCTGCCCTCCTCTACGTATTAGCTTTTCGTGCGCTACAGCGCGAACGCAACTTGTCTGAACGTGACGGACTCACGTTATTATTGAATCGCCATATGTTTGAGCGCGAACTGGCAAGCGAAATTCAATATGCGTACGATAACCAACAAAATCTCAGTGTCATCATGCTCAACATTGATGGCTTCAAACAAATTAATAGCCATGTCAGTTTAGAAGCTGGAGATAAATTTCTAGTCGCCGTTGCTGGTGTATTACGAGAATCATGCCATCAGCAAGCACTGATTGCTCGGTTTGGTAATGACGAATTCGCGGTTGCGTTACCTGACTCCACTTGGCCCGACGCCGTATTACCCGTACTGCAGAAAATTCAGCGTAGGATTGAGCACATTCGCATTCCAGAAGCACCACAATTGAGTTTTACAGCTAGCGCCGGACTGGCGTTATACCCGCGTGACGGTTCAGATGCGAGCCAATTAATCGATGCCGGCAATCTAGCGTTAGACCAAGCACAGCAAACGAGTCGCGGCAGCTACAAGCTCTATAACGCTGAATTAAGTGCAATCATGTCGAATAAAGCTCGGTTGTTGTTTGACCTAAAAGCCGCTATTGAAAAGCGTCAACTGAGTGTCGTTTACCAGCCACAGTTTTGTGTCCAAGAAAACCGAATGACTGGGCTTGAAGTCTTAGTCCGCTGGAATCATCCAGAACGTGGTGTGATATCGCCGGCTGAGTTTATTCCTCTAGCTGAACAAAATAGTCTCATTTGCGGCATCACCGACTTCGTCATGCGTCAAGCTATTGACGAATTAACCGAGCATGGCTTGTTGTATCGAGATGTACAGCGGGTCTCATTCAATGTTTCAGCCGCTGACTTTAATGGTAACGAGAGCTGCGATCGCTTTCTCGCTAATCTTTCGCAGTTACCTGGCGATTGGTCCGTCATCGAGTTAGAGCTTACGGAAAGTGCAGCGTTACTTAACTTAGAAGGTGTGCGACAAGTTCTTGAGAAACTCACAGCGAAAGGCGTACAAGTGTCGCTTGACGATTTTGGCACCGGTTATTCATCGTTGAACACGCTTCGATTACTGCCTATTCAAGAAGTTAAAATCGATCAGAGTTTCGTCAAAGATATTGTCCAAAACAAGCAAGATGCGAAGCTTGTAAAGACGATATTAGCCATGGCGCAAGCGCTACATTTGCGCGTTGTGGCTGAAGGTGTGGAAACTCACGCTCAAGCGAACTATTTAATGACTGCTGGCTGCCAAGAGTTTCAAGGCTTTTTATACGCGCGCCCTATGTCTATCAATCATCTCATTACGTTTATTAAGAACCTTAAACAGCGGCAACGTGCGCAATCTTAATCTGGTTCTTACCCTGCTTTTTGGCTTCATACATGGCTTTATCTGCAGCGCGTAATATGGTTGCGACTTCGAAGTGCTGCTGTGGGTCGTTGCAGTGGCATATCCCCATCGACAAGGTGACAGGCCAATCGTGCTCAGCAAATTCATGTACTAGCCTTTCACGAATCCGTTCCAGCGCCGTCATTGCATCTTGAAGCGTTGCCCCAACATGAATGGTGGCAAACTCATCCCCACCAATCCGAGCAACTAAATCATTTGCCCGACATGTACTTTCAATCACATGCGCAATTTGCTGTAGTACCTGATCGCCCATTTCATGACCGTGGGTATCATTAATTTTTTTGAAGTCATCAAGGTCGATAAAACATACGGCAAACTCTAGTCCATGATCGCGCAAGTCATGAATTTCATCATCCAAAGCAGCAACAAAAGCGCGGCGGTTCGCCACCCCAGTTAAATGATCCGTTTGCGCTAAGATACGTTCGTGCTCCAATTCACGGCGAATTTTATCTTCTGTTACTTTTAAAGACGTGGCATCGCGCACAAATGCGATCGCAAAATGCTCTCCATCAAAATCGACATGACTCAGCATGATCTCGACATAAATGGTACTGCCGTCTTTGCGTTCACCAACAAACTTAAAACCTCGCCCCATCGGACGATTCTGTGCAGAATTAAAAAATGCTGCCACATGCTTCGCATGCCCAGCTCGAACTTGTTCTGGTAGGAGAATATCGAGAGGTTGACCAAGAAGCTCACGCCGCTGTGCGTAACCGAACATCTCTGTGAGCATGGTATTCACCATAACAAGCTCGTTGTTGCGATTTAAAATAAGTGCTGCGTCTGGAATGACTTCAATAAGTTCAGCTATTGTTCTGTGCGTTTTCATGACTTCCGTTTATTTTTGTACATCTTATGGTCAGCTCGTTGAATAAGAGCTTCGACGGTTTTTGTATCTCGTCCGAATAGTGCATAACCAAGGCTAGCAGTGATATTAATGTCTATTGCTTTATGCCGGATGGGTTTCGAAATAATTTCAGCAAGCTTGTCGCATTGTTCAACTATCACTTTTTCGTTGTCCACGCCCATGAGAACGACTAGAAATTCATCACCACCAATACGTGCGACCGTATCTGTAGCACGGGTATTGGTGAACATTCGTTGCGCCACGGTTTTTAATACGGTGTCTCCGGCTTGATGACCATATTCATCGTTCACCCGTTTGAATCGATCAATATCCACAACAACAACCGCAAAAGGCGTTGGATGTCGCTCATTAATCTGCGTTAGAGTCTGTAGCCTATCCATAATCATTCGGCGATTAGCGACATTAGTTAGCGGGTCGGCCATCGCTTCGCTATAGGACGAACGGTACCAAGCAAACAATGTAAAGAGCATGATATACAAGGCAGCTACAAATGGATATCCGATCAGTCGAATGCGCTGTTGCTCCCAGAAGTTCCCATCAATAAACGAACTAGCCGAAAGCGCCAATGTCCATGAACCGTTGGGGAAACGCACTATTTCGGTATAATCTGCCGTTGTGAAGGTCGTCTCCTTACCAAAAAACACTTCGCCAGTACCACCCTTACCATCGCGGCCACGAATAGCGACATCGTAGAATGCCGCTAAATTTAATACGCCTGTCGCTTCATATAATTTATTACTATCAATAACTAACGCAATAAGCCCCCAATAGGTTTCTGTATCATCTTGATGGCTAAAAATTGGAATGCGATAAATAAAGCCTTCGCCGCCCTGCACCAAAGACACAGGACCCGCTAGTAAGGTTTTTTTAGTGAGTTGAGCCTGTTTTACGACGTCGCGCTGTTCGGGATTACTCTCGTAGTCATACCCCAGCACAGATTCATTACCTTGCCTAGGATAAACAAAAGACACAACATTGTTTGGTGCTATAGCAAAGTTTCGAACGAAATTATTGCCTTCGACAATAGGTTGCACCATTGCGCGCCATTCTTGCGGGGTACTATCAGGGTGAGTCGCAAGATAGCTCGCGATACCCCAAACACTGTAAAGCGCGGCATTTAATTCAGACTCGAGATCCGCTCGCACAGCGGTAAATTCACTTTGTAACTGGCTCAGTTGCTCAGACTTCACACGCTCTTTATTCAACACGTGCAAATATTCTATTGCCACAAGGGCGAACAACAACGAGGCCACAACAGCAATGATAAAAGCAATGCGGCGTTTATGAGTTGAAAACACAGGTTCTCCGACCGTTTATATACTTTATTAACCATAAACTAAGCGAGTTAATTCGCAAGCTTTACTAGCAAATTTTCGTTGCACTTCATAAACTGGAGCAAGATTGAGTTCTGGAGATTTTATGCGTCTATTAATAAATGGTTTGAGTGCTTTGGTATTTTTGCAGCTAACCGGCTGCGCCACATACGGCGTTATCGATAACCAATCACAAACCGAAAATGATGCGCCGCAAAACTATTCATTGATGAATTATGATGCAAACCATTCTCGCTCAGATGACATTACCTTGGTCTTAGCGTTCTCTGGCGGCGGTAGTCGCGCAGCGGCATTATCCTATGGTGTCCTCGAAGGTCTCCGTGACACCCAACTTATCATTGATGACAAAGAAGTTCGCTTACTCGATGAAGTTGATTTAATTACTTCGGTTTCCGGGGGGAGTTTTACTGCCGCATATTATGGTTTACACGGCGATAAAATCTTTGATGATTTTGAACAAGATTTCCTACAGCGCGATTATGTTTCCGAATGGCTATATGGTTTGGCGAGCCCTATGTTGTGGTTTTCGCGCAAAGGCCGTACCGATATTGCCACTCGTATATATGAACAACGATTGTTCAAAGGCGCTACATTCGCTGATTTAAGCAAACAAGATGGCCCGTTAATACTGATCAATGCATCAGATTTAGGCGGCGGTATTCGGTTTTCATTTATACAAGAATATTTTGATCTGTTGTGCTCAAATATTGCGAGTTTTCCTCTAGCCCGAGCAGTTACCGCATCTTCGGCCGTACCCGTCATGCTTAATCCGGTGGTCTTAAAAAATCATCAGGGATGCTACAACCCAGCACAAAACTACCTAGAACAGCTTAACGAAGACCGAATTGAGGAAGCTAAGCTAGCACCGCACCTTATGGAAACTGTAGAAACCTTGCGAAGCTATAAGAATCGCGAAGAACGCCAGTATATTCATTTAATCGACGGTGGAATCACCGATAATTTGGGACTCATGGCGTTTTATGAGATGGTTGAAATTGGCGGTGGTATTGCTAATTTTATGGAGCGAATTGGCAGTAAGCCTTCTAAGCGTTTGGTGATTATCTCAGTCAATGCATCAACGAAACCGCGCTACAATATCGAGCACACCAATGCGATTCCTGATATCGAACCAACGATTAGTGCCGTTACCGATACCCAGTTACATCGCTATAATGCCGCGACGATCAGTTTAATTCGAAGAAGTATGGAGAGATGGTCTGATGAACTATCCAGCTTCTGGCAGCCGATTGATCCCTATTTTATCGAAATAAGCTTTGAAGGGATTCAACAAGAAACTCGGCGCGGATTCTTTAATCAAATACCAACGAGTCTTTCGTTAAGCGAAGAACAAGCAGACGCGTTGACCGATGTCGGTGTTGAGTTGCTACAAAACAACACCGACTTTCAACGGTTGATTCAAGAAATTAAAAGTGAACAATAAGTAACTATTGATTACTTAAACGCTGACCAAACGAAATGGCATAAGCGGCTGAACGCATAGGTAATACAGGGTCATCACTCGGCTGAATACCACGAACAACACGCATTGGGTCAAAATTGATTGGTGTGCAATCTTCGCCACCGGCTGCAGTAATGGTAATTTTACCTACATTGACACGCTCACGATCTTCTGGCCATAAAACAGAAGGATCATTGGTTGGATCTTCCTCAGCGCCAATCGTCCAATGCCAATCAAAGCTCACCTCACCGTCTGCTTCAAGTCGTTCTACTAAACGTTCGGCTAAGAATGTGGTCGGCAGCGAATTCTGTTCTTCTTGCGTTAAATAATCATTGCCCGAACTTGGTAACAACTGCCAGCGAAACTTCTCGCGCTGCTGTTCGCCGGCAACCCAAAATGCGTGAATTCCGTAATAATCTGCATTGGTATATTCACTTGATGGCATTCTGCCCTTGTTCCAATCAACAGCTGCTTGCATTGATGGGTTAGCAGCAATGTACTTCGCAATGTCCTCACGCGTCGCCTCACCACGCATAATTTTCAAGTTCCACTGCAATAAACCTAGAAAATGATTTGGCGTACTCCCCGAGAATAAAGCGGAAGTAATTCCTGCAATGTTGTGCTGTTTGTTATCTGGTAACTGAAATTGAATCCCCACGCCACGAGTGCCTTGGCGCTCATCAGCTTCTGGATTTCCGCCACCCATAGAAAAACGTAGTGTTACCGGGACTTCGCCGGAATCAAATAAAGCGGTATTAAAGCGCTGACTAGCGGCGGCCGATGGCGTGAATGTTCCTGCCGCGCACACACCTTTCGCATGAGCTTTGCGAATACCTGGGTGGACGCCATTTAATTCTTTAAACACAGCAATAAAGTCTTGCGCGTTGGCGGACGCTGGCGGGGCATAATTATGATCATCTGCATGAGCCGCGGTTGCAGTGAGCATTGTCAATGCTACCGCAGAAAGCGATAGAGAAAGCGAACTCGGAAGTGCGTATTTCATGGAAGTAACCTTATGATTAGAAGTATCATTACTTTAGCTCATCAAATACGCTTGTGCCGAGGTTTTCGATCACTGCTTTACTCAATGTGAAGATTGATTCTGCTCTGCTTCGGCTGCCTTCTTGATGAAAAATATTGCGTAGAAAACGCATAGGCCAATCACAATAGCGAGCCCAGTAAATGAGAAGAATAATACTGGGTCAGTAAAAAATTCGCGCAAAATATTCATAACCTTACTCCTTTTGTGGTCTTATGAATATCTTAGTTTTTTATCGTTTTAAAATATTGATCCACATCAATATTTTCAATTGACGAGCGCAGCACGAATTAAATAGTTTCGCGGTGTTAATTGATAGGAACAAAATTCAGCAACCGATACACGATAACCCGATTCCTTTAAATATTCGGCACGGTCGAGCACCAACATGACTTCTAACGGGCGCCGAAAAACATGCCTCACAAGTTCTAGTCGAGCAACCCGTTCAGCCGCTTGATGCCCGTCTTCTAATAGCTGTAACCAGTTCAATTTCGATGGCAATTCAAGTTGATGGTAGTTAGCCGCCCAAATCGCAAAATCTTCAAAATTACCGCTAAACCAATGCTTGCCGACAGACGGCAACGCACGATACTTCGTATCTCCAGTTACGTGTTGGTAAAGCTGCTGATAAGCCAGCCGCCATTGCACTTCGGTTTGTCGTAACCGAGCAACCCTGTCGCCGGCCGTCACTTGCCCCTGCACGGCTAACTTTAGTTGCTCTGTCGTTAACGCCAGTGAAGCGTCGTGCAATTGACGTTGTGCTGCTTGAGAAAAGCCAATGTAATCAGTTGGTTCACTCAAATGATAACAACACGGCGCAAGCATAATATCGGCACAGCGGTGTGTTACAGCTTGCTTTAACATTTCACCATGCAAATCACCACATGCATGCAACGCAACAGCGCAGTCAGCAACAGCCCAAGTGGCTGACAAATCGGCATTCAACACATCGGCGTGGATAAATTGTTGTGCAAGCTGATGTTGATGAGCTAAACGTTTCCCAATTTCACATAACTGTTGTTGCCATTCGACACTAATCACCTGACGCTGCCCTGCGTAAGCCAGCAATCGCCCAAGATGCCCCTTACCGGAACACCATTCTAAAATAACGGATTGCCGTTGTGGAACGTGTTCAATAAACGCATTGATTTGTGCCAGCTTACGTCCCCCGATGCCGTTAGTGAGCCAAAATGGTGCTGTTTGATGAGAAGGTGCTAGTGCTTGTGGTATTTTCGGAAGTGAGAATACGTCGCCGAACCACGGCCTAAAAAATTCACGCTGATATTCAAAGCTACTATCGATTCTTTCGACATCGCTATGACTCAGTTCTAACAATGCGTTAATCAAGTCTTGCGGCCACGGATAGGTCGTCAACAGGGTATTTTGAAAAGGTGAAAATTGCCAAAACTGCTGATAATCAGCAAGCGTTTGAATGTATTGCTTTAGCATTGTCTATTATTCAGGAACCGTAACAACGAGTCTTGTGACAATTAACTCATCGGCGTGAAATTGCAACATAAACACATCGCCGTAATCACGTTCACTTAGTTCGAAATCGTCACCACCAAGAAATTTAACGAGCGTCGGTACAGTGTTACTGTGACCAATCACTAATGCATTACGTTGCTCAGTTAACAGCGCCTTTGCCAAAGCTTCGCTATCGCTTGCCACATAAGTGGTTACTGGCAAATTAAACTGAGCGGCAACTGGCGCAGCAGTCTCTTGTGTGCGTTTATATTTCGTCGAGAGTACTTTCTCAAGCTTCGTGTGTTTCAACATAATGGCGAGATTATTCGCGCGTTGCTGACCTTTATTCGACAAACCTGGATCAACTTGATCAGGGACCTTCTCTGCATGGCGCGTCACGTAAATAGTAAAGGTTTCAGTTGCATGCGCCATGGCATTCCCCCCCAAAGCTAGAATAATAATTGCCAATGCTAATTTGAGCATCTAATCGGAAGCCTTTTTTTCAAGTTGCATCGCCACCATTGCTATCACGGTAAATAGCTCGTCATTCTCATTACCGTCATGGATGTCAATGCGATGCGTGTCACGGATTGAGATTAATTTCTCAGCCGCCTTAGCGATTAATCTGCCGTTGTGATTAATGGTAAACGCAAGGTCAAGTATATTCCCTTTAAACCAAGCGCCATCATAAGGTCCACCGGTAACCCAATACTCTCGTTTCAGCGAAAAAAACTTTCGCTGCAACACCATGTCTCCAAGCATACCACTGACTAAAAATGTTGGGCGAATGGCAAAACGTTTGTGAATCAATTGCGCAATCTCTTGATCATCGCCACGATAGATGCGCCAACGCCGCCTTAACAGCGAAAACTCACCTTTCGCATAATAACAAAGTTGACCATTCTCGTCGGTGATATCGATGCGCCCGAATAATGAAATAACTCGTGTAGAAACCGTTAAAGACTTTGCCATAATCGCCTCATTTTATTCTTATTTTTTGCTGCTTAGGACAAAGAGTGCCATATATTTAGGTGATTCGGTAGCGATACAAACACAGATTCTCATTGTCCGGGGTCGTTACCTCGCCATCTAATTGAAAGCCCAGTTTTTCTAATAAGCGGCGTGAAGCGGCATTACTTGGTTTAACAATGGCGTCAACGGTAGACACCTCACACTGCTGAGTAAGATACTCCAGAATTGCTTGTGTTGCTTCAAATGCGACGCCTTTTCCACGCGCAAACTGTAGCAATGCATAGCCTAAATCAAGATGCTGTAAATAGTCGCGTTGCAGCACACTGACGACACCGAGCGCTTGTTTTCGCTCCTTTGAGTGAATTACCCATAACCCCATGTAATCAAACCGATGTGGCTTTATCACATTAGATTTTAAATACGTTTGCGCTTGCTGTTCTGAACGTACACCTCGATCGCCAATATTCTGAATAAAGCTAGGATCATTAAACAGCTCAAGTAAGAATGGCGCATCGTTTAAACATACTTGCCGCAACTCGAAACGTTCGGTTTCTAGGCAACGCGGTGACTTGAAAATATACATGCGCAGAGAATTCCTTTATCTCAGTATTCGAGTCATTGTAAAAATTGTGGGGTAAATAGAATGGCACACCAGACAACGATCATCAGAACTAAAGCAAAGAATACCGCTGCCGAAGCAATATCTTTAGCACGACCGCTCAGTTCATGAAATTCGGCGCCAATCCGGTCAACCACCGCTTCAACGGCTGAGTTAAGCAGTTCCGTAATAACCACAATAAACAACGTAAAAATAAGTAATAAGCGCTCGACTAGTGATGCCTCAATCAATAAAGCCACGGGGATTAAAATCGCACATAGAATGGCTTCCTGACGAAATGCCGCTTCGTATTTCCACACTTTTGCAATGCCACGCATCGAATTAAAAGTTGCGTGAATAATTCTGTCTAATCCTGTTTTGTTTGCCTTCATAGGAACCCTCTCTTTTGCAATCGCACAAGAATACTATTCATTTCTTAAGATTCGCTTAAGGATTGCCTGATAACGTCATTGTATTCTTTTACATTGCGAGAACATATGATCAAAGCAATTAAATCAGGTATGACAAGTTATCTGCCAATCATTCTATTTGTGACAAGCAGCCTCGTTGTGCTGAGTTTATTTCGGCTCGGTTATTTATTCTTGTTTCATGATCGTGTTCTACACGCCACAACACTAACAACTTACTTTTTGCTCGGATTGCGTGCCGATATTATCCAAGTAGGTTATTTCACCCTAATTCCGTTGCTTTTATTTCCTTTTTTTAATAATTCACGGCTACACCGACGTTGGTTTCAGCTGAGCTTGATTTGGTTAGCATTCTGCTTCATCGTTATCGTATTTTTAGAGGTCGCAACGCCGGCATTTCTCATGCAATACGATACGCGTCCAAATCGCCTGTTTTTTGAATACCTACTGTACCCGAAAGAAGTCCTTTCAACCTTATGGGAAGGATTTCGTGGTTGGTTAATTTTTGGTGTGATCAGTGTCGGACTGACTCTTTATGGCTTAACGAAAGCAATAAATAAAGTCTACCATCAGTGCAAGCAACGCAAGCCGCATCATGTGTCTGCTTGGATACTTTGGCCATTCATCGTCATTGTAACCGTATTAGGCATACGTTCCACGTTGGCGCATCGTCCTGCCAACCCGGCCTTTTTCGCCGTAACCAGTGATGCGATGGTCAACTCATTACTTATCAACTCAAGTTATTCGGTCGCTTATGCAGCTTATAACCTCAAACACGAAGCCAAAGCAAATAGCGTCTATGGTGATCTAAGCGATAGTGAGGTGATTCAAATTGTTACTGCAGAACCGCATTTAAGCGATGCAACCTTTCCGTCAAAGCAGTACCCAACCGTGCACTATCAACAGGCTTCCGTGACGCGAGATAAACCGCTTAATATTGTCATTATTCTTGAAGAAAGCTTGGGTGCCACTTTTGTGGAATCGCTCGGCGGAATTGCCGCAACCCCCAACCTTGAGAAGCTTAAAAACAATGGCTGGTGGTTCGAACAACTCTATGCAACAGGTATTCGTTCCGTGCGCGGCATTGAAGCTGTGGTTGCTGGATTTCCGCCGTCTCGAGCTCGCAGCACTGTCAAGCTCTCAAATTCACAGCGTTACTTCTTCACCATTGCCGACGCGCTTAAACGCCAAGGGTATCATACGGAATTCATCTATGGCGGCGAATCGCACTTTGACAATATGGCTGCATTTTTCAGCGGCAATGGTTTTGAACAGATCATCGACCAGGATGATTTCGAGAACCCACTGTTTGTTGGTAGCTGGGGAGTGAGCGATCAAGATTTATTTCAAAAGCTACATAACCGTCTTGTAGCCAATAAAGATAGCCAGCAACCAACATTTACATTAGCGTTTAGCTCATCTAACCATGAGCCGTTTGAATTTCCTGTTGGTGATGTGACGCTTTTAGAACAACCGCAAAATACCGTTAATAACGCCGTTAAATATGCTGACCATGCGCTTGGAGAGTTTTTTAATCAAGCTATGGCAAGTGAATATTGGCAAAACACGTTGTTCTTAGTGGTCGCTGACCACGACACACGCGTTTATGGCGATGAACTCATTCCACTGTCAAAATTTCATATTCCGGGCCTTATTCTGGGCGCTGACATTTCGCCACGCAAGGTCACTTCGATTGCCAGCCAGATTGATCTCGCACCGACCCTACTCTCTATTGCTGGGGTCAGCACATTCGTTCCAACCCTAGGTCAAGACTTAAGCCGAACCGATATTGCGCCAGCGAATCGGGCGTTTATGCAATTTGGTGATAACTTTGGTTGGTTCGAAGATGATCATTTAACCGTTTTAACCCTCGACAAAGGTCATCAAGAATTCAGTTACGACGCCACGAGCAAGACGCTTACGCCAAGTATGAATAGACTCAATGAAAAGGCATTACAGCGTATCCGGGCACACGCTATGTTGCCATCCGTCTTGTATGAAAACCGGATGTATTACGTACCACCAGAGCTACACTAAATTAATAACTGTTCAAAAATTGATCTATTTGAAAGATATGCCATTCTAAAACAATGACTTAATTATTCTAAAAAGCCATTGGGAATGCTTTGGAAGCGAACGTTTCTGTCGTGTTGTTTTTGTCTTATTGTCGCGGTAGTGCCGCACATAGCCTTAGCCAACAACACGACGATTATTTTTACAGGCTCTCAATATTACCCGCCACTTCAGTGGCTTGATGAGAATTTCCTTTATTAGAAGAAACTGGTTTAGCGACGCAGGTTACACGCTGGGTCATAAAAGAAACCACTGCGATGATTCAACGACTGAATCTTTGTCAAAAAGGTTTGGTGATAAGCATTAATGTTTCAACACGTGATTTAACCGAGCTCGATTTTGTCAGTTTTATGCGCAATACAGTGACCAATATCGATCCACAATGCCTGCAATTGAAAATTACCGAAACGGGTTTGATTGACGACTCCGAACGTGCCCTTTATGTGTTATCAAAAATGAATGACCTCGGAATCAGCTGTTCAGTTGATGATTTTGGTACAGGTAACTCGTCACTGTCGTACTTAAGTAAATTCCCTGTCGCTGAAATCAAACTTGATAGAAGCTATGTGTTCGATATTGCCAACAACGAACGGAATCACAAAATAGTGCAATCAACAATTGAAATGGCACATATGCTAGGCCTATCCGTAACCGCGGAAGGTGTCGAGGAGCATGATACAGTGGCGATTTTACGCACTATGAAGTGTGAAACCATTCAAGGATATGTGCTATCGCGACCTATCTCTGAGCAAGACTTAGTCGCGTTCTTAAACACTAACCCACAACTTTAAAACGTTATAATTGGATGCCCCAATGTTGTGCTGTTTGTTTCACTGCGGCAACATTTTCGGATGCATGAATCGAAATCGACGTCTCAGCAAAAGTTGGCTCTATACGAAGATGCTGGCGCAACCAATCGACCATTGCTTCACCTGAATGAATTGTTTTGACGCCGCCCCAATAATCCGAAATTTGCTGGGCTATAAGTGGAAAGTGAGTACAGCCAAGTAACACCACATCAGGTTGCTCTAAATCAGCAAAATAATGATGTATCGTTTCTTTTAATACTGGCCCAGAAAATAATGCTTCTTCGACGATGGGAACGAATAACGGTGTCGCAATCGCGTCAATATGGTTAAAACCAAGCTCGCCGATATGCTGTTGATACACGCCAGATTTAATAGTTGAGCGCGTTGCAATAATTAGAATCCGAGCATCCTGATTGGCTAAATTCAACTGTTTCAAAGCCAAAACACCGGGCTCAACGACACCATAAACAGGCTTATTGGAAAACTGTCGCATCGCTTCTAAAGCGGTCACACTCACCGTATTACAAGCAACAACTAAACAATCAACATCAGAGCCATTAAAGAACTCGACTGCCTCAAGCGCATAGCGGGTGACTGTATTTTTGTCTTTATTGCCATATGGAACACGCGCAGTATCGCCGTAATACAACAGCTCGCTAAATAATCCACTTTGTTGTAGTGCCTTTGCAACCGTTAAACCACCCACACCACTATCGAATACCCCAACCTTCACAGATTATCTCCCCATTGAACGCGGCAGATAAAATACTGTTGTTGATGACTAAACTCAACTGAAACACCCAGTTGACGAGCAAGGTTTTGCACAATACTTAAACCTAACCCAGCCCCCTGCACATCGAGGTGTTTCCCACGATAAAAACGCTCGCTCAAACGCTCTACGTCAACACGATGATCTTCAACAATCGCGTTCTTAATCTGTAACGAATCAGCTTTTAAGGTGATTTCAATACGGGTGTGTTGAGGCGAATATTTGATCGCATTATCAATGAGGTTAGCAAGCAATACGCGCCAATAATCTAGGTTGCCATCAACAGTCAGTAACTCGGGCAAATCCACATCAAAGGTCAACCCCTTTGCCTCTGCAAGAGCATAATACTCAGCAATTATTTGACGTACCTCTTTGGCTATGTTCACTTTTTCGATTTGTGTCGGTGGTAATTCTGCCCGCGACAAAAGTAATAAACTTTCCACCAGCTGAATCAAACGATCAGTGCTGTAAAGTAAATTTTTTAATTGGTCTTGTTGCGGTTGTTCTTTGCTGGATATTAAGTTCTGCAAGCTTGCTTTTAAACTCGCAAGAGGCGTTCTTAATTCATGAGCGGCATCGGCTGAAAATCGCTTCTCCCGGTGGAACGTTTGTTCAATGCGCCCCAAATAGTAGTTCAAAGCCTGTTTAACAACCGCCACCTCTTCATCATCGTTGGCTGGTTCTATGGCACTATAGTCATCTGGCCGCCGTTTTCGTAAGTGACTCGCCAAGCGTTGAAAACTGACAAAGCTTTGATTGATTGTCCACCAACCTAACCACAACATCATTGGGAGTAAAATCAAAACAGGCACTAAAGTATCTGTCGCAAGATCACTGCGTAGTTCAGAGCGGAAGCTATCTTCTTGTAACAGCAGCACATGGTAATTGCCTGAGTTCATTCCGAATGCGTGCCAAATTTCACCATCTAAATGAATCGTGCTGAAACCGAGTTTAAATGGAACTTGCTGTTGTGATGGTGCGCCGAGCGTTCGAATTGACCATTCCGAATCGAGGTCCACAATTCGGTAGGACAATTTGTCTTCATATTCATGATTACTCACATCACCCAGAATACGTGAGCCGAGATCAAGATGTTGTTCGGTTAGATGCTCTGGTAAAAATGCGGCTAGCGTTTTTGCCTGCTGCACCATTTCTGCATCAAACAATTCGTCAACTTCATGGCTAACCTCGTAATAGATCCATATCGCAGACAAGCCTGAACTGATTAAATAAACGGCCGATACGAATACGAGGATTCTGCGTCGAATTGAACGGAATTTTTTTCTTAACCGCGAGATTAATTGCATTTTAACCGATATCCGATGCCGCGAATGGTTTCAATCCATTCTTTATGTCCTAATTTACGTCGCAAGTTAGAAACATGTACCTCAAGCGCGTTGCTTTCAATGTCCGATTCACTTTGAAATACCGCCTGCTCAAGCCTGTCTCGGCTTAAAACACGCTCAGGAGCTGACATCATGGCTTTTAGTAACTCAAATTCACGGCGCGATAAACTGATTGGTGCTCCGGAAACGGTAACCTCTCTTGTGTTGATATTAAGCTGCAAAGGTCCAACCTGCATGTCTGAGGATGCCTGGCCAATTCGCCGCCGGCATAAAGCCCGCAAGCGCGCAGCAAGTTCATTCATATCAAACGGCTTAGTGAGATAATCATCCGCCCCAGCGTCTAGATGAGCTATTTTGTCGTGAACATGTTCACGTGCGGTCAATACTAGTATTGGAATCGTTCCACCGCGTTTACGTGTGCTGCTCAGGACACGCGTACCGTCGAGATCCGGAAGACCAAGATCAAGGATCATGGCGTCGTATTCGTTATGGTTAAGTTCAGAAATCGCAGCCCCTCCCGTTCGTACCCAATGTACCGAGAAGTCTCGGTCAGACAGTCCAAGTTGGACCGCCTGACCCAGTAGTGCATCATCCTCAACCAGAAGAACCCGCATTTAACCTACCTTTTTTCCTATTTTGGCTAGCAACGCTTCAACTTCAATGCGTCGCTGCGCATCCGCTAACGGCCGTTGTGGCCGAGGTGCAGCTGCTAATGCGCGCTGAGCAAACTGCTGTGCTCGCGTATATTTTCCTTCTTCATACAAATAGTCGGCGTAAAAGTAGTTGGGGTCAATACCATCGGGGTTAATCTCGAGTGCCTTTAGCAATAATTCTTCAGCTTTTTCATCATCACCGAAGCCGAGTGGCCAACCAGGCACTTTATAATACAACGTACCAAGACTGCCATATGCTGAGCCTTGTAAAGCGCTAGCATCTAACTTCAGTGCATACTCAAGCGATTTGCGGGCATCTTTTGCTAAACCTAACGCACCCAAGCCACCTTTAGCACCAGCAAATGTGCTTTGCACAATACCACGCCAAATAAATGCTTCCGCATTATTGGGTTCAGCATCAGTCCAAGCTTTCGCTTCATTTAACAACGCTTCGAAAGCATCCTTTTGGGCATCGCCCTGTAAGGTATAATTCACTTCTGCCCAACGAGTTTGAATCTGACTTAAGGTTGCTTCGTCGGCATACGCTGATGACGCCAACACAGTTAGCGCCAAACCTAAACCATTAATATATGATTTTACTTTCATCATGCGGCTCCTTTAGTGAGCTGTTTAAGTAGTAAACGAGGTTTTTTCATGGCTCCGTCGACAATCCCAGGGAGGATTCCATTTAAACGAACCAAAAGCTTTTCTGGCCAACCAATTGTGGTATTGGCATGCCCCTTTTCTATTTGCCGTAAGGCAAGTTGTGCAACAACTTCCGGCGTATCTTCAGTAGTTTTTAATGCACGATTCATTGCGCTCATCAAGCCATCATTCATTGATGTAGCAATCGCTCGCGGCGCACAATAAAAAACTTTCGCCTCCGTTTGTTCGCGCTCACGTTGCAATCCTTGCGTAAATCCCCGCATGCCAAATTTAGAGGCGTTGTAAAGCGTTTGCCCAGGGAATCCTATCGCGCCAAACACCGAGCCAATATTTAAGACCCAACCAAAATTTGGCAACTGCGGTAACACCAGCTGCGTTAACTGCATCGGACGGATCAGATTGGTTCGAATAACGGTTTCAATATCGGCCCCAGAGACTGACTCAAATGGCCCGACGACGGTAATGGCAGCATTATTAATAAGCGCTGTTACCGGCCGTTCGTGCTGAGCTTGCATATACGCATCAACAACTTCGAGAAAGTCATCCGCTAAAACATCAGCCACTAACAACGGCTGCTGTAGAGATTCCGCCAACGGCTCAAGTTTCTTGAGGTTACGACCAACTAGTGTTACCCGAGCACCTTTGGCGGTGAGTTGACGAGCAAGTTCCTGTCCTAGACCGCCAGTAGCTCCGGTTAGCAACACATGTTGATTACGCCAATTCACCGTGTTCATGATGCGAGCTCATGAATTTCGCTTACTGGCTCAGCAGCTAGCTCCGGTATAGCCCGGAACATATCGCCATATAACCGATAAACATGTTTTGCTGTCGTAATAATGGCTTGTTGCGCAGCTTCGTCGGTCACCTTGTTCATTAGCGTTTCAAAAAACTCGACATGTTCTAGGTCAAGGTCGCCGTGTGATAACAAGTAACTGAAAGCTGTGTCTGGAAGCTTCAGATTATCTTTAATTTTGCCGGCTGCTTGAGTTGCCAACTTCACGCTCGTACCCTCAAGTACATGTGCCATGCCAAAGAACGACGCTGGATGAACATCATCAATGCGATGGTAAACCAAGGCGACCATTGCCGCGGTGGACGTGTGTGCTTCACTCTGCTCGACAACTTTGGGTTGCAAGCCCGTGGCTTTAAGATCATTCAGAATCCAGCGCTCATGACCATACTCTTCATTGATATATTCAATGATGGCGCGACGCATCCACTCTTGCTGATGAGAAATACGGCTTCCAGCACGCATCAATAAAGGCGTCGTATGTTTAACGTGATGAAATGCTTGGGTCAGAAAAGCCTGGTATTGAGCAAGGCTAATGCGGCCAGCCAAAGCATCAGCGATGATTGGTGCGCTGAGCAAATATTGTTTTTCTGCTTTAGTTGCTTCGCATAGTTGATTGAAAAATGACATAAATATACCTCTCGCTACGTTGCGCTGGAGAAAAGAATTGGCTCAAAATTTGTTCGAATGACGTCACGACGTAATCGACCGGTGCCGGTTAATTGTTCATTTGCTACCGAAAAAGGCGTGGTCAACACCTTGTAGTCTTGAATGTGTGCATAATCCGGAAGTGCGCGATTCACGCGTTCAATAATTGTCGCTGCATCACTAGTTTTATCGCGCAATACCAAGAGTGCTGTTAAGGGAATTTGTTCATCCCCCAGTACCGCCACTTGCAACACTTCAGGTTCAAGCGCGAGCAGTCCCTCAAGCCATTCAGGATCAACATTGCGACCAAAAGCCGTCACAATCGTGTTCTTTTTACGGCCGAGAATGTGGAGATTGCCATGCGCATCAAACTGCCCCCAGTCACCGGTGGGTAGCCCTTTGGGATACCAGCTTTCGGGTTGATTGAGGTAGCCTAGCATGCAGTTACCTGACACCCAGATTTCATTGTCTTTCAGCTCAACTTTGGCATGGGTTAGTGGCTTCCCGACGCTTCCTAGCACGCTGTTATTGGGCTTGTTAAATGCCACAACAGAACCAAACTCAGATAGGCCATAGCCCTGCACCACAGGCAAACCCAATTGATACGCCTTTTGTTCAAGCGGCTCAGGCAAACGTGCACCACCCACGGCTAATAATTTGAATTGAGTCGCTTCGAGATAATTCGAACTCACGCCCTGAACAACTGCGCCTAATAGCGCCGGTGTTAGAATGAGACTCTGGGGTTGATAATGATTCAGCGCTTGGAAAAAAGCCTGACCGTTGAGGCCCGACGAACCTTTTAAACCTAACTCATCGGAAGACGGCAACACTACTTCATGGCCAAGCCATAAACTTAAATAAACGCCCGCCACGTTCTCCAACAACACCGCTAACGGCATGATGACCAAGTGACGTTGCGTCGCAACATCGCCAACGCGCTCTGTTAACGCGCCAACGGTGTTAAATAGATTATCGGTAGACAGGCAAACACCCTTTGGCGCTCCTGTACTACCCGACGTATAAGTAATTTTTGCCGTATGTAGCGGTAACTCTGGAATAGTTGTTGGTGCAAGAGGCTGTAATTTGCCGTTACCTAGCACAACAACATCAGCGCCACTGTCACGTAATACATTGATGCGTTGCTCAGGCGTGAAGAATGGCGGTATCGGGATACATACACGCTGGCAAAACATAATCGCGAGATCATAAATCACCCAGTTCACGCTATTGCTCATATCCAGCGCAAAACGTTGATAAGAAGTTTTATTGATCACCTCAATTAACTGCGATAACTGCTCTGCAAGTTGCACATAGGTTAACTGCATGTTGCCATCAACAAGTGCTAACTGTTCTGGATTCGCTGTAGCGTGAGCGTCAAGCCGCTGTTGGAATTGCTTTAACATGCAATCGACTCCAACAAACTAAAGCTGGCCTTGGTCGATTCAAGCGGAGCCTGTAAAAACTTCCCCTGAGCGACCCACCCAGCAAAAACCATCGGTTCATGCTGGTAATAATCGCCCCAAATCGACTGTAACTCAGTTGGCAGAGCTGACTCTTTAGCCTGCGCCAAGATGGTCAACTTCACGCCCGACCGCGCCAGTTTCAAGTTTAAGTAACGTGTTGCAGTGAATACCGCCACTTCACGCCGCAAGTCTTTTAGGGCGCTAACAATTGCACTAAAAAGTAACTGCAGATACACCGCAGATGTTGCGGCCATCGACCCGACTTCTGCAATCTTGTCCCGGGTTGGCATCGCTTTATGCGCAACCTGATAAGACTCGACCGGGTTCGTTAAATAGTATTCCGAGAACAAGGCGCGTTGCTCGGCAAGCTGAATGCCGCAAGCGGCGACAATCGCGTTATCTTCAAAAACCACCAACAGCATTTCAGGAAGGTTTTGTAGACAAGCTTTAAAGCTTATCCAATAACGCTCACAAATGAATTGTTCAACTTCGCGACGAAGCGTGTGAGAACGGTTTATAAGTTCGTACTGCATGAGCGACTCCTGCTTAAAGCAATAGATGCTGTTTAGTCATGCAGTAAGATTAGAGGGGGAAGCTTAAGGAATTCTTAAAGAAGGAAAGATAACGCTGTATTACGGCAACGCAGAAAGGTTCCCTGCGTTGCCATTTTTTTCAAGTTATTTAAGTGCCGCAAGAACATCGCGCACAAAATCGTGTTCGCTAAAGCCGGCTTCGCCAGCGATATCATAGCCACGCCGCACAACAACTAGGTTCTTACTCGGGATAATCACCAAGTACTGCCCACGATTACCACGAGCGGCTATGGTGTCATTCGGTAAATCAGGGAAGCGTTCATTATATAGCCACCACTGCGCACCATAACCCGGTGAACCTGTCGCAGGCTGAGCCGGCGCCGCTTCACTAATATAGCTTAACCAGTTTTCAGGCAAAATACGTTCGCCCTGCCACATGCCATTTTGTAAGTGCAATACCCCTAACCGCGCAAGGTCACGAGCCGTTGTCCACACTTGTGACGACATAATAAAATCATCATTCCAATCGGTTTCCAAAAACGTATGTTGCATGCCGATTTTGTCGAGTAACATCTCATACGGAAATTTCAGATAATCATTAGCATTGTCGAACCCTTCGCGCACGGCGCGCATGGCTAGCATGGTATCGTTATTCGCATACTTCCAACGCGAGCCCGGCGTTACTTCAAGTGCGGTCGTTGCCGCAGTATCAACAACGCGACCTCCCCCCATATAGACACGGTCAGTACGATTCCCTGCCGCGTTACTATCTAGGCCAGAAGCCATGTGCAATAAATTTTCGAGGGTAATATGACGGCGAGGGTCTAACTCAGATTGCCAATTTTCAATGGTTGCAGGCGCTTTAACATCAACATCGCGATGCAATACGGCTGCACCAACCACACTGGCCGCAATGCTTTTAGCTACCGACCACGTACGTTGCGAAGTTTCTGGTGTAAAACCATCAATATAGTTCTCGGCAATAATCTTTTCAGGTGTAGCAATCAAAATCGCGGTGGTGCGAGCGCCAGCACCATAGTGTTTTGAAAAGGCCTTTTGAATCACCCCATCAAGCTCTAAATTTCCGGTGACATGATTCACCGGTTGGCGCTCACGCCAAGGTTCACCTTTGTCTTTCGTAACTTCTTGGTTGGTAAAAGGTCGCGATACCTTAGCGGCGTCAGCAATGGTAGCCCCGACTGGAAGGTCAACACATCCTAAGCGATCACGCCACACCGATATGCGCTCGCGAGCGCCATCGTCGTATGCCACCCGCACCCATTTATTGTCACGATCAATATAACGATTTAGAGAGGAACTTAAGTCAGCAACTCTATCGGCAATAAGCGGATAAATGCCGGTTAACTCATGTTCACGAATAGCCGCTTCAGATTTATTCGCGTTAAATACTGCGCTACAGGTATAACCTGCAACATAGCCTGCCGCGTACGCATTAAGAGTCGTTTCTGTTTCTTGAGCCTGTGCATGGTTGACGGCTAAAGCCAACAATAAAACAGAAGACGTTAATATCTTTGTACGCATAAACCTACCTCTAGAATTAAATTACTCGGCGTAAATGTGACCACGTCCGAATTTATAATCGATGGTCAAAATAAAGTGTTGTAACACGTCATAACCAATTAAGCCGTCGACACGAACACTGCCAATGCGGGTATTCAGCTCATCTTCAGCTTCACCAAACTTTGCATTAACACCGGCTTCTGGCACCGTAATACCAACGTTTTCTAGTTCGAACGGACCAAAGCTTAACGTTGGAATTCGAAACATCTCAACATTACCCGTTGTATTCACGCCGCGTGAAATACCTTGCACGACTGGAAATTTCGTTAACCAGTCATGCTTTTCTGCAACTTCACGACTGAGATAGACACCACTGGTACTGCCGGTATCAAGAATCAGCCAAACTTCAGTTTCACCATTCAGTTCGACTTTAACAATCGGGTCACCAATACCTCGGCGTGGGCGCATCGGTAAGTTTTTGACATTGGCCATATCGATCGAGTCATGATCAATAAACCGCATCCGACTATTGGGATAATCGAACTGCAGCACATATTGTTCAAGCACCGGTGAACCAAGAATAATAGCAGTATCCTCGCCACCAAAGTTCAACTCAACATAATCTAACGCAAGTTTTTGTCCAAACATCTCAGTTTGAATATCTCGATAAGCGGTGCGCTCTTGGGTACCGTGCACGCCTTGAATTTTGATTTTACCGCGATGCTGTTTTGGCGAAATACCATGCTTTTCGAGAAATGCTTGGTTAATACCGTTGATATTGGCGCCCGAGTCCATAATCGCCCAACCTTCAACGCCTTCAACCACGACTTTGACACGAATATGGCCGCTTTCGTGCTCAAAAGGCACCCATGCGGATACACCAGCTACTGCTGATGTTGAAAGAAAGAATCCAATGATTAGTAGTAATTTGCGCACAACGAGCATCCCATTTTGTTGTTTTTATCAACAGGATGCTCGTTAACATTTGGTTATAAGTCAAGCAAATAAATGCAAAGACCACCGACTAACCAGATCACACTCATAACACTTAAACCATTCATAATTTTGGCACCGACACCATCTGAGCTGCCGTGATCATGATGATGGTGATGCTCGCTATTGCGGCGGTGTTGACGCCATAGCAACACTAGCACGGCGCTAATAATCAAGAATAGAATATTTAGCACAAAGCCATAATTGAGTTTAAAGTGCTCTTGCTCCGCTGGTGATGCCCACTGCGATGCGTCCGGTAACAAGTCAAACCAATAGAAGCCGTAATGCATGATAAGAGAAGCAGCGACTAAACAGACGAACAGCATGAGCGCAATGTATAGCGCCATCTTCCAACCGTAATAGCGAGCGTTAATACGTAGCACCGGCCATACAATTAAATCTGAAAAAATAAAGGCCATGACACCAGCAAAAGCAACACCTTCACCATAAAGAACCGCTGCTAACGGAATATTTCCCATGGAACCAATGAAGGTGAAGAATGCAGCAATAGGGCCCACCACAGCTTGTTGTAACAGTGCCCAGAAACTCATCTCCGTATTCGTTCCTACCCCTAAAAAGAGCCATTCAAAAAAGCTACTGGGCACAAACACAGAGATAATTCCGGCGACTGTGAAGCCAAGTAATACGTCTTGCCACACCATTTGCCATTCCATCACATACTTGTGCCCAACCTGGCGCCAAGTATCTAATTGCAATAAATCAGACCAAGCGCTGCCATGCTCGTGAGTTTCGTCATCTTCATCTTGGCGAGCGTTCTCAATCAACTTATGTGGCTTTGTTAACGTGATGAAGAGCCAGACCAAAGCAATCAATAAAAGCCCGCCGATATATTCTCCAACCACAAATTGCCAGCCGAGAAAAATCGAGATCACAAATCCTAATTCGATAACCAAATTGGTCGATGCCAACATAAATGCCATCGACGCGCTAAAAGCCGCACCTTTATTAAATAAAGCACGTGTGGTTGATAACGCAGCAAAGCTACATGAACTCGAGATAAAGCCGAAGAACGTGCCTAACGAGACGGACTTTAAGTTGTTATCTCCCATAGCTTTACGCATGCGTTGTTTGGTAATCAAAACTTGGATCAGGCTACTAATAAAATAGCCAAGCACGAACGCCCAGAGCGCCATCCAGAAAAATCCCAAACTGGTGTAAACAGACTGCCCCCAACTTGTAAGAAAACTGTCCATGCGCACGCCTTTTTAATGAGAGTGTGTTTTTCACCCTATCAACCGCTTGTTACACCGTCAAATTTGGTTGTTTTTCAAACTGATCTGAATAATGAGTTTGATACTAATAATGGGGCATGAAGAAGAAACAAAACTTACCAACAAAAGTGTGTCCAGTTTGTGACCGTCCATTTACTTGGCGTAAAAAGTGGGAACGCTGTTGGGATGAAGTGAAATACTGCTCAGAACGGTGCCGACGTAGCAAACGCTAGGTCGGCACTTAAGTTATTTATGGGGATTTACGAATAACGCTTAATCGTCCTTGCCACCTTGGCGCTTTACAAATTGTGATTTCAGCATCATGTCGCCAGCGCCATCGACTTTGCAATCGATATCGTGATCGCCATCAACAAAGCGTTTAATCACCGCTTTAGTACCTACTTTTAACACTAGCGACGAACCTTTCACCTTCAAATCTTTAATGAGCGTTACTTTATCGCCTTCGGCTAATGGCGTACCGTTCGCATCTTTGAGTTGCTTGGTATCGTCTTCGACAACTTCATTTGGATTCCACTCATGACCGCACTCTGGGCAAATCAGCAGTGCTTGGTCTTCGTAAACATAACTTGAATCACATTTCGGACAATTAGGTAAGCTCATGGTGTCACTTCTTATTTAACGTAGCGGTTAACAGTGGCGCGATCATAGCGCTTTCGCTCTTAAATTAGAATCACGGCCAAAGTTTTAAACTGTCAGGCAATGTTGCCATATTAGAATGACGAAGAATGGCAAGACCGGCTAACTCGACTAAACTTAAGGGTGAAATCACACGAGACTTAGCATTAACTCACTTGAGTTAAGGAGGCGTTATGAGACTCGACGCGATATTACGAGACCCATCAGCGGTCTACAACAAGCCAAGCGACATTCTGAACGACACCAACTTAAGCGATAATGAAAAGCTGGAAGTGTTAGAACAATGGGAATACGACGCGCGTGAACTGCAAGTTGCAGCTGACGAAAATATGCCCGGTTCGCAAGAAGCTCCGTTAGATGAAATTCTCGCCGCAAAGAAAAAATTGAAACCTCATCAGTGAGTTACCTTTGGTTCACCTCGTAAACATTGCTGGTAAGGTTGCAAGAGGTACACGATAACTGTATAAATACACAGTACATTATCGATATCCAAGAGGATGAACCATGGCTGTAGTAACCCAATACGTTGTTGTGCGAGACGGAGAGGAAAAAATGACGTTTAAAAGTAAAGCAGAAGCTGACGCCTACGACAAAATGTTGGACATGGTGGACGGACTGTTGTCTCTACTTGAACGTAGCGAAACCGTCACCGATGAGAAAACCATTGAAGACTTAGCGTTCTTCCTTGCCCGCGAGCGCGACCAAGTACTTATTGCTCTTGGCGCGAAAAAGCCAGCGAAGAAAGCGGCACCGAAACCTGCACCAGCGGTGAGTAAAGTCGCGTAGCTATCGGTTACATCACAATGCATAAACAAAAACGCCGCTCATTGAGCGGCGTTTTATTTGAATGTGGTGGAGCTGGCGGGAGTTGAACCCGCGTCCGTAATACCTACATCCTCGGTCCTACATGCTTAGTCAGTCTTTTAGTTAATCACCAAGTCGCCGACAGACAGGCTACTTAAGGTGACGATCCCGATTGGTTTTAACGCTTTGGCTACGGGCGAAGCCTCCACGCGAGTCTGCTTTGGGGTGAACCGACTGATCCTAGTCTCACAGACAAAGCGCTAGGGGTCGGACTCAGCGGGTTATTAAGCCGCTAAAGCGTAGTTGTCGTCGTTTGCAACTATTAGTTTGAGGCTTTTTACGAGGCCTGCCTCACCTCGGCATGCACCTTGGGTTTCGTGTATTCCGTCGAATCCAAATCAGCCCCTAAGGTTAACGTATTTAAGTCTACACCTATATGGTGACGCTGTCAGCCATTTCAAGTGCCGACAGCGCAATTAAACAGCGTTACTGCCATTCAACCAGTAAGTCGACGCCTGAATAGGCTTGATAACCTTGCAAGCTGATGTACCAGCGACCGCTGCCTGGATTGTCAATCGCACAGGTTTCGTTGTTACCTGAACGGTACGGACGACAATCATAGCTCGAACCAGTTGGCTGTGAGCCCTGGCGAACATATAGGTCGGCATCACCAGTGCCGCCTGACATGGTTACGTTCAAGCTCGTCATACCTGCTGGCAAGTCAACATAATAATGCGTCCACGAGCCGGTTGCACCAGATAGGTCTGTTGCTGAGGCTGAACCACCTTCTCCACCGCCACTGCTTGGCTCGGTGAATGAACCGGTTAAGTTCACACCGGAAAAGCTTGAATAAGCACGTACCATGACGTGATAAGTGCCAGCTTGTACGTTCGAAATCGTACATGTTTCGGTGTTACCTGTTTGGTATGGACGACAATCATAGGTTGATGTGGTTGGCTGTGCGCTAAAACGCACATACAAATCAGCATCACCTGAGCCGCCATTCATGCTAAAGCTCAAATCAGTAGCGCCGGCCGGCACATTGAGCGTGTAATAGAGCTCAGCACCAGTACTCGCAGCTAGATTTGAAACCGTAACGCCGTTGCTCAACTCACCTTCTGCAGGCGGCTCAGGATCGCCACCGCCACCTGAACCACCACAACCGTTGGCATCGAGATAATCAACAGCATCTTTTGCTTGCACTAACCCGTAACCAAACTTCACGTCACGGCCTGCTGAGCCGAGATCTTGCGCTGATGCATTCAACGCATCACGAATTTGCGAAGCACTACAAGTCGGGTGATGTGACCAAACTAACGCGGCAACACCGGCGACATGTGGCGATGCCATCGAGGTTCCGCTCATGTTGCCATAGTTACCTTGGCTACCGGTGCCCTCAGGATAAGTTGAAAGTACGTTCACGCCTGGTGCCGCAATTTCTACCTGACTGTTTTTTTGCGAGAACGACGCAAGCGCTTTATTACTATCGACAGCTGCAACTGACATTACAGCGTTGTATGACGCTGGGTATGAGAGCGCGTCAGTTGAGCTGTAGGCAGAACCGTCATTACCTGCCGCAGCGATTAACAACACACCTTGGTTAAACAAGTTCTGCATGGCGTTTGCTTCGGTTTGGCTTGCACCACCACCACCTAAGCTCATATTCACCACGTCTGAGCCATTGTCAGCACAGGTTTCGATGGCTGCTACCAGCGATGATGAGTAGCCCCAACCACTGGCATTAAACACTTTCACAATGTGCATGTTCGGGTTACTACCAATCACGCCACGCACACCTAATCCGTTATTCAATGCGGCAATAGTACCGGCAACGTGAGTGCCGTGCGGGCCGCCTTCATCATACCAATTGCCAGTACCGCTGTTATTTGTGCCATTGATGGTGTCGAAGCGGGTGCCCATATCTTCATGCGGTAAATCTAAACCTGAATCGATTACACAGATTTTTTTACCGCCGGCAGCTGCGGAAGCAACACTATCGTCAACTAAATTTGCCTGCACCATATTAATACCGTAAGGCACGGTTTGCGCCATAAAGCGGCGTTTTTGATCAACTTCGATAAATTCGACATTCGGGTTCTTCTGGAACCGTTTCATATCCTTCGGTGACATTTCAGCGGCAATGGCGAGATTGTGGCGCATGCTCACTTTTACCTTACCACCGGCCTTTTCGACCATTCCTCTGGCATGTGCTAGTGCTAGCTCAGAGCGGCCACGATTACCCGCGCGCTTAGCTGCTTTGCTGTTCTCTTTGAATTTAATGATGTAACGCTGAGGTTGGTCGGATTCAACCGACTGGACTGCTTGAAGTGGCTTTGCGTTTGAGTGTTCTGGAGGCTGCGCAAAGGCAGCAGAAATAGATACTGCCAATGCTGACAGCGCAATGATATTCGTTTTTCTCATGCTGTATTATCTCTTTTTATTGTTGTCATTGGCTTATTGCAAGCCAGTGATACACAGCAGCGGCGGGATACGACATTCGGCTGCAAGAAACTGGTGAGTAAAAATCCACCAGATGTTCAACGTAGCAGACAAAAGCCCACAACCGAACCACAACAAAGTTAAGAGAAAGTAAATAAAGTCAGTGAGTTACGTTTACATTGTATGAACGACAACCGCAGCTTTTTGCTTTCGCTTGCCGAATCCAAAGGCGCGTCGAAAGGTTGCTAAAGGAATAGGAAGGTATTGGCGTTCAGCTGGCGATTGCCATGGAAAACTGTCTTGATCAGGGTCGTTAATATACACATAGTGCTCGTCGGCGGCACATATCAACACCCAGTGCGGTGCCTTACTCTCGTCGAATACATAGGTACTGATCAACGCTATGACCAGCTTCCCTTGATATAAATCGTGTAATAGCTGACTCACCGAGTAGTCGCCAACCACAATTGGTACTTCAGCTTGCTGTAGCGCAGCAATATCAGATTCTTGAATGCGCGCCATGATTTGCTTTTTCTCAGCACTGCGCACTGAATCAAGCAGTAATGGTCCCTGTTCACTCACATGTAATTCGACCGAGAGTCCGCGTTTTAATGCGGCTCGAGCCAAGCCATGCGGGCCGCAACCACCGTGCCCCGAGGTCATAAAAATAGTGGTCGCCTCGCGCCAAATTTCTAATTCTTCATGATGTGGGTCATGGCAGGGAATATCAAAATACGCCATCGCCATCAGCAGACTTGCCGGCCCGCAGGTAAACTCGGTGGTTTGAGTGCGGTATGGCACTAATCGCTGATTACCGTTATCTAGTTCATTGGATTCGAATCGCGGTAAAAGTTTTTGCAAAACTAATGCATCGCTGTCGTCTTCGTAATATTCCGGACGAATTTCCATATCGTAATAGCCGGCATGATGATACATCTTGAGCGCCGCAGTATTATCGGTTTTCACTTCAAGACGCATGAATAAACAGTAGCGCGCATCAGCATCATCTTCTGCGCTATGAAGTAGCAGCCGGCCGACTCCACGACGACGAAAATCAGGATGTACCGCTAGCGAATATAGCCGCGCCAATTCAGTGGCTTGTCGGTACAAGACAATATAATAACCCACCACCTGCTGATGCCATTTCGCAACTTTGAAATCACCAATGTTTTGATCAATAAAACGCCGGAAACTGCGGCGACTAATGCGATCAGTAACAAAGCTTAAATTTTCAATTTGCTCTAAAGCTTCAATATCTTCACGACTCGCGGGAACAAGTTGTAGTTGGTTAACATTGAATTGCATACAACAGCCTAAGCGTGCGAACACGCGCTACGATGAGAGCGTTTATTATACGCTGAAAGTTGAACGAAAAAACAACTATCTGCACGCAATCCACTATCGCGCAAACGCATTGAAAGTGCTAAACTAGCGCGCAAATTTTTTGCCCGAGCTGAGGACCCACCCGTGAGCACTGAAAAACCATCTTTAAGTTACAAAGACGCTGGCGTTGATATCGATGCAGGTAATGCTTTAGTTGAACGTATTAAAGGCGTCACTAAACGCACCAAACGCCCAGAAGTAATGGGTAGCATTGGTGGCTTCGGTGCACTCTGCGAGTTACCAACCAAATACAAACAGCCTGTTTTAGTTTCAGGCACCGATGGTGTTGGTACAAAACTACGCTTAGCTATCGACTTGAAAAAGCACGACACCGTGGGTATCGACTTAGTTGCTATGTGTGTAAACGACTTGATTGTTCAAGGTGCTGAGCCGTTGTTCTTCCTCGATTACTACGCTACTGGCAAACTGGATGTCGATGTTGCTGCAGATGTGGTAACCGGTATTGGCGAAGGCTGCATGCAAGCGGGTTGTGCGCTGATTGGCGGCGAAACGGCAGAAATGCCGGGCATGTATGAGCATGGCGATTACGATATCGCTGGCTTCTGTGTGGGTGTGGTCGAAAAAGAACAAATTATTGATGGCAGCAAGGTTGCTCCGGGCGATGCGTTGATTGCCCTCGCCTCTTCAGGCCCACACTCAAACGGCTACTCACTAGTACGTAAAATTCTTGAAGTGAGTGAAACCGATGCAGCGGCTGAAATGCTTGACGGCAAACCGCTAGCTGAGCATTTACTGGCGCCAACCAAAATTTACGTGAAGTCGGTACTGGCCTTGCTTGAAAAGCATGAAGTGCATGCTATTTCGCATATTACTGGTGGCGGTTTCTGGGAAAATATTCCACGTGTACTCCCTGAGTCAGCGAAAGCCGTTATCGACGATAGCAGTTGGGAATGGCCAGTTGTATTTAATTGGCTACAGCAGCACGGTAACGTCACCACCAAAGAAATGTATCGCACCTTTAACTGCGGTGTTGGTTTGATTATGGCTGTACCACAACAACATGCTGATCAAGCGGTAAGTTTACTGCGCGAGCACGGTGAAGATGCTTGGGTTATTGGTCAAGTTGCAGCTCGTACGGGCGACGAAGCGCAAGTAGAAATCCATTCATGAAACGAATTGTTGTTTTAATTAGCGGTTCGGGTACCAACATGCAGGCCATCGTTGAGGCCTGCAATAATGGCCGCGTCGCTGGTGAAGTTGTTGCCGTAATTAGTAACAAAGCGGATGTTGGCGGTTTGGAAAAAGCACAAGCTGCTGGCATCGCCACCGCAGTGCTGTCACACAAAGACTATCCAAGTCGTGAAGCCTACGACGCTGATTTGCAGCGCTTAATTGATACTTATCAGCCTGATCTTGTCGTGTTAGCCGGATTCATGCGTATTTTGACGCCTGAGTTTACACGCCATTATCATGGTCGTATGTTGAATATCCATCCGTCCTTACTACCGAAATATAAAGGCGTGAACACCCACCAACGCGCTCTTGATGCTGGTGATACCGAACACGGTGTCAGCGTTCATTTCGTTACGGAAGAACTCGACGGCGGCCCGGTTATACTACAAGCAACGGTGCCTGTTTTCCCAGAAGATACCGCAGCTGACTTGCAACAACGGGTGCACACGCAGGAGCATGCCATTTATCCGTTAGTGGTGAACTGGTTCTGCACGAACCGTCTGCGTTTAACTGCAGACGGCGCCGAACTTGATGGGGAATTACTTGGCCCTGCTGGTTATGCCGCGGAATAGCAATTAATTGAAAGTTTTGAGCTGCAAGGTGGCGACTTCATCGCCATCTTCACGCTGTGCCATTTTAACCAGCACGTAATCAAGCTCAGGTGCAAACCAATAATCTGTTTCGCGACGCGAATTTTCTCGCACTCGCTCTACCTTTATCGCGTTGATTTCACCATAAGGTAAAGTCAGCATTTCTTCACCGACACGCTTAAACACTAACTCGTCCGCTTGCCCTTTTTCATCTAATACAGCGTAACGATAAGTGCTGTCTTTGCCCTGAATATCCAGACGCAACTGCTCAATACTTGCCGCTTCATCCATATGGTAAACGTTTGGATCAATTACCATTGCCTGCTTACTGTCATTATCGACAATCACTTTTTGGTCGTAATCAAAATAGCCACTAAAGCCCTTGTTACGGCCTGTTCCGGAACGCTTGTAAGTGAATTCATGGGACATGACCTGCGCGTCATTCAGGCTAAATTCAGACCAGAAGCGGCGTCGATCGGACAAAAATAACAGCGAGATTTCAGTTTCAGTGTACAAATTGTAACGCCCGTCGTTAAACGTCAACGTTCGCACGGCTTCGCCATAATTACTGCCGCCACGAATAACCTCATAACGTGTCTCGTACGGTGTTAAACCGTCAGCTGCGACTGCATATGCAGAAATTGTTAGCGCTATAGCAGCCATTAAACCTTGCACACGTTTCATACACCTTCCTAACTTATTGTTTCTCAATAGAACCTGTTAACTATAGCTTAAGACAGAAACATTAAAAGAAAGTTTAATTATCCCTCTCACCAACACTTTTATGCTTGAAAAAAGTGATCAAACCAACTACCCTCAACGTACAAATTACTGGTCAGACCTCTAGTAGAACAACGGAGTTAAAAACATGAGCATTGCCTTATGGGTTATTGCTACCTTGCTAGTCTTAGGTGGCTTTTTGTATTACCGCAGTTCATTGCTCGTCACGAGCCTTGGCATTGTGGGTATGTTCGCCATTGGTAGCTGGTTCGACATCGTCGGCCCAGTGCTGTGGATTTTATTAGCATTAGTTTTAGTGCCTTTGAACCTCACCCCATTCCGCCGTGGTGTGCTGTCGAAGGGAATTCTCAATGCTTACCGCAAAGTTATGCCAGAAATTTCAGAAACTGAAAAAGATGCAATTGATGCGGGTACCACTTGGTGGGAAGGCGAACTATTTCGCGGCGCACCAACGTGGAAGAATCTACACAGTATTCAAAAAGCTGAACTAACCGCTGAAGAACAAGCGTTTTTAGACGGTCCTTGTGAAGAAATCTGCAAAATGATGAACGACTGGGAAGCAACCCACGAGCTGGCAGATATGCCTGAGCACGTTTGGCAGTATCTGAAAGATCATAAATTCTTCGCCATGATCATCAAAAAAGAATACGGCGGCTTGGAGTTTTCTGCATACGCGCAATCGCGTGTGCTACAAAAACTTGCTGGTGTGAGCACTATTTTGGCATCAACAGTCGGCGTACCTAACTCGCTTGGTCCGGGTGAATTATTACAGCATTATGGTACGAAAGAGCAGAAAGATTACTATTTACCTCGCTTAGCTAACGGTCAGGAAATCCCATGCTTTGCGTTAACGAGCCCAGAAGCTGGGTCAGATGCAGGCTCGATTCCTGACACTGGTGTTATCTGTAAGGGTGAATGGGAAGGCAAAGAAATTGTCGGTATTCGCTTAAACTTCAACAAGCGCTATATCACGCTTGCGCCAGTGGCTACAGTGCTTGGTTTAGCATTTAAATTGTCAGACCCTGACAAGTTGCTCGGCGACAAAGAAGAGCTCGGCATCACTGCCGCATTGATTCCGCATGATACCAAAGGTGTTGAAACGGGTCGTCGTCACTTCCCACTGAACGTGCCATTCCAAAATGGTCCAGTGCGCGGTAAAGATGTATTCGTTCCACTCGATTATATTATTGGTGGCCCAGAAATGGCCGGTAAAGGCTGGCGTATGCTGGTTGAATGTTTGTCGGTTGGTCGTGCAATTACCTTGCCTTCAAACAGTGCTGGTGGTGTGAAATCTATCGCGCTTGCTACAGGTGCGTACTCTTACATTCGTCGTCAGTTCCGCTTACCTGTTGGTAAAATGGAAGGCGTACAAGAAGCATTGGCACGTATTGGTGGTAATGCCTACTTGATGGATGCTGTTACCTCATTCTCTACCAAAGGAATCGACTTGGGCGAGAAGCCATCGGTGATTTCAGCCATTGCGAAGTACCACATGACCGAGAAATTACGTGCATGTATGGATGACGCGATGGATATCCACGGTGGTAAAGGTATCTGTTTAGGTCCGAATAACTACCTAGGCCGCGGTTACCAGGGTGTACCGGTCGCAATTACGGTAGAAGGCGCAAACATTCTTACCCGTAACTTAATGATCTACGGTCAGGGTGCAATTCGTTGTCATCCTTACGTGTTGGAAGAAATGCTGGCGTCAGCTGAAACCAATGCAGAAGGTTTGAAGCGTTTCGACAAAGCAATTTGGGGCCATATTGGTTTCGGTATGAGCAACTTTGTGCGTTCGTTAGTACTCGGTTTAGGTTTCTGGCGCTTCACTAGTGCACCGTTTAGCGACAGCACTGCGAAGTACTACAAACAAATGAACCGCTTTAGCGCCAATTTAGCGTTGCTTTCAGACGTTGCGATGGGCGTATTGGGCGGTTCATTGAAGCGTAAACAGCGTATTTCTGCGCGCTTAGGCGACATGTTGAGCTACTTATTTATTGCCTCAGCTACGTTAAAACGCTTTGAAGACGAAGGCCGTCAAAAAGACGACTTGCCGCTGGTACATTGGGCCTTACAGGATACCTTGTACAAGTTACAAGAAAGCCAGTTGGCATTATTAGATAACTTTGGTGCCGTGGGTAAAACCATGAAAGCGATTATGTATCCGTTTGGACGTATCGCGAAGCGCCCTTCGGATAAATTAGATAGCAAAGTTGCTAAAATCTTATTAGTGCCGAATGCGAGCCGCGAGCGTTTAGGTCAAGGTCAGTTCTTGGCACCTGAAGGTCAGTTTGGTTACCTAGAACAAACGTTGCGCGATATCATTGCTGCCGAACCATTGTTCGACCGTGTTCGCAAAGCCGCCGACGATCGCCGTATGCCATTTATGTTCCTAGATAAAGTGGCGGAAAAAGGCAAAGAGCTTGGCGTACTCAGCGACGAAGAAGTCGACTTATTACGCCGCGCTGAGCAAGGTCGTCTGCGCGTAATCAATGTTGATGATTTCGCTCATGAAGATTTGATTGCCGGCAAACATGCACGCGAAGTGGCGTTAGCATCGGTTAAAAAGCAAGATAACGCGGCATAACAACTGCTTATCCTGAATCAAAGGCCAATCCTCGCGATTGGCCTTTTTTATGTGTACAATTCGGCCCTTATTACAATAAAACAACTCGAAATACAGGAGCTGGAATTGCATGACGCAAGCCTCACAACCAACTGAAAAGCGCGGCGCATTTACGCGTTTTCTCGACACTGTCGAATGGCTCGGTAACCTTCTACCCCATCCAATCACCTTGTTCGCTTTATTTGCTCTCGGCATCGTTATTTTAAGTGGCGTTGCCAGCTACTTCGGCCTAAGCGCACAAGACCCACGCCCAGGTGGCGAAATGATTGAGGTGGTCAGTTTACTGAATGCTGAGGGCTTACAACGCATTGTCACTGGCCTTGTCACCAATTTTACTGGCTTCACCCCATTGGGTACGGTATTGGTTGCCTTGCTCGGTGTGGGCATTGCTGAGCGCTCAGGGATGCTTTCAGCAGCGATGCGCGGCTTAGTGATGAATGCGCATCCGCGTGCCGTGACCGTTGCCGTCGTTTTTGCCGGTGTAGTTTCAAATACCGCCGCTGAACTCGGTTACGTTGTATTGGTTCCTCTTGCAGCGATGATTTTCCATTCTCTGGGGCGTCACCCTCTCGCTGGTCTTGCCGCCGCATTCTCGGGCGTATCTGCTGGCTATAGCGCTAACTTACTGATTGGTACAGTCGATCCGTTGCTTGCTGGTATCACCACCAAAGCAGCGAACATAATTGACCCTGAATACTATGTTGGCCCTGAAGCGAACTGGTATTTCATGTTTATCTCAACATTCTTAATCGCGATTATGGGTACCATCGTGACTGAGAAAATCGTTGAACCTAAGCTAGGCAAATACAACCCGAAAGAGGCGTCGATTAATCTCAGCGAGCAAAAAATTGAGGCACTTTCATCATTAGAGAAAAAAGGACTCATTGGCGCTGGTCTCAGCTTCCTGATTTTGGGTATTTTATTAGCGCTCACCATCGTGCCTGAATGGGGAATTCTGCGTAATCCAGAAACTGGCGAAGTCGCTGGCTCGCCATTTCTAAAAGGCATTGTTGCGTTTATTTTTATTACCTTCGCCGTACCCGGTTATGTATACGGACGAATCACCAAAGTCATGCGTAGCGACCGCGATGTTATCGACGCCATGTCCGAAAGCATGAGTACCATGGGCATGTACATTGTATTAGTCTTCTTTGCCGCCCAATTTGTTGCGTTCTTCGGCTGGACGAACTTTGGTAGCATTCTAGCCATCAAAGGCGCCACTTTCTTGCAAGAAGTTGGCCTTACCGGTCCATCGGTGTTTGTCTTGTTTATTTTGATGTGCGCGTTCGTCAACCTGATGCTTGGTTCAGCATCAGCACAATGGGCGATTACCGCACCAATTTTTGTGCCAATGCTCATGCTTATCGGTTACGCACCAGAGGTTATCCAAGCGGCTTACCGTATTGGTGACTCGGTGACCAATATTATTACGCCAATGATGAGTTATTTCGGCCTGATACTTGCCGTTGCAGTGAGATACAAGAAGGACACTGGTATTGGCACGATGATAGCAATGATGTTGCCGTATACGATTGTATTCCTAATTGGTTGGGCGAGCTTGTTCTTCTTGTGGGTTTTTGCATTGGATATGCCTGTAGGCGTCAACACCCCAACCTACTACAACCCTTAAAAGATCAAATACGATATTAGCTATTGGATATTAGATATTAGTTAAAAACAAAAAAGGCCGCTGAGCATTTGCCAGCGGCCTTTCTTTTCTAATATCTAATATCCAATAGCTAATATCGCCGTTGTTTTCAACGCAGGAGGCGATAGATGATAACAGCCGTCAAACCGCAGCCGCCCATCACAAATACCATCGCCAACTCGTGCTGATGACCCAACACATTCACCAACGCCGAAATTAAGCCTGCAATTAAGAATTGGAGACTGCCGGTGACTGCCGATGCTGAACCGGCCCGTTCTTGCTGTTCAGCAAGCGCGCCAGCCATCGCATTGGGGAACACCATGCCCAATGTACTGACATAAAGGAATAATGGCACCAGAACGCCAATAAGCCCGAAATTATTCCAACCCGCAATAATGAGTAGTACCGAAACAACACCCAGTACTGGTAACGATTTATTTAAAATCTTGCGGGAATCGCGGCGACGCAATATCCACGCGTTTAACTGCGCCATACCAATAATGCCGACTGCATTAGCACCGAACAACCAGCTGTAATGCGTTGGTGATAAACCAAAATGTTCAATAAATACCAATGGCGATGCGGTTATATAGGCAAACATACCCGATTGCGCAATGCCGCCACTTAATGAATAGCGTAAGAACGATGGGTCACGTAAAACGCTCCAATAAATTGGCAAACTTGAGCGTATTCTTACAGCCGTATTGGGTGCGCGCGTTTCTGGCAGACGCACATGAACGATGGCGAGACATGCCACGGCTAAACTCGCGACGATGATAAAAATGGCTTGCCATCCCCATGCCGCCGTCACGTAGGCTCCCGCTAATGGCGCCAGTATGGGTGCTATACCCATAACCAAGATTAAAAAACTAAATACCTGTGCAGAGGCTTGAGGCGTATACAAATCACGTACCATTGCCCGCGCGATAACCAGTCCGGCGCAAGAGCCGATAGCTTGTAAAAAGCGCAATACAATCAGGCTTTCCAGGTTCGGCGCATAGGCGCAAGCAATGGACGTCACAACATAGAGCACAAGGCCAAAATATAACGGTGGCTTACGACCAAATCGATCTGAAGCGGTACCGTAAAGTAGCTGGCCAATAAATAGACCAAGAAAAAACGACGTAAGTGATAGCTCGACTCGGTTTGAATCGGTCGAGAAGCTTGATGCAATGTCGCCAAACGCTGGCAGGTACATATCAATGGATAACGGCCCGAAGGCCGTTAATAAAGCGAGAACGATGACGGTTAGATCAAACCGAGCTTTGTCGGAAACGTGAAATACTGTCATTACTCGGCCGCTCGATAGCTTTTGGTGCTATGCGAATTCGGCCGTTTTATTGTTTTTGTTTTACGGGCCCAATCAACAAATGATTGTGCGTAATTAACGTAAGTATCGGTGGTACGCCCTTGTGCAGAGAGCTCACCCAGTAGCGCCCAACCGTCATTTCCGGCGGCTAGGAAACTATTGGTAATCATTGTGTACGTTTTGTCTTCTTGCAACGTTTGCCAGCCGGTTTCAGTGAGTACTTCCAGGCCACTAATACGCTTTCCATCGGCTTGCGTCATATCCACGTCAAAACGAATATCCGCGCCGTGTGGGTAAGCGCCATCTGAGCCCCCTGCCGAAATGGCGTAGCTTAGCGCTTGCTCCAAAACTTGTTTCACTTCGGCGCCGGTGATTTGTATTTCGACCAAAGTATTCGCAAACGGCAATAAACTGTATGCATCAGCGACCGTCAACTCGCCCGCATTAATTTCACGACGCACGCCACCGCCATTCTGTAAGGCAAAATCGGCTTGTGGTGCACTGGCCAAGAACGCTTCCGCAACAACCCGATGTGCGTCTGATTGACGTCCCATGCCACACTCAGCTGACATCAATGGCCCCATACGTTTGATGCACAAGCGTTCGTTAACCATACCAATCACTTGTTGGGTCAATTCATCTAATTTAGTTTGATATTGCGCAATCATGGCAACAGCATCGGGATGTTCTTTGACTGCACTAAACTGTGGGAATTTTTGCAGTGCTTCAGGTGCGTCTTCTGCAACTAGAAAGTGGGCTTGTCCACCACAATCGGCTACTTGGTCACCATCAAACGTTATCGCTAACTCACCGACCACTTGGCTGTACTGCCAAGCATGCGCAATACAGACTTGTCCGCCATCAGCATTGGTAACTTGCATTGGATACGGCCCCACACTTGGTAGCCCAAAACGCCCGTAATCACCAAGCAATGTATGAGAATCACCGCCAATCACAAAATCAACCGCTGGTAGACGCTCAGCTAGGGTCAAATCATTACGGTATTGAATATGCGTGAGTAAGCCGATTTTCTCGATACCAAGCCCACGCAACTCATTGATGTAATATTGTGCGGTTTCGTATTCATCGGCAAACATGGTGGTTTTGTCTGGCTGTGATGAGTTCTTGGTTTTGATGGCAATATCGAGACCGATAATTCCAACCCGCTCGCCACCCATATCGTAAACCGCGTAAGGTTTGAAGCTGTCCCAATGCGTTTTCGGCGTCAACGGCGATACTCCCACCTCCGGTTCAACATTCGCTCCAAGTACAACCGTGCCACACGAACTTAAACTCAACGCATCCAAAAATCGCTTCAGCCCCGCATCACCATTATCAAACTCATGATTGCCTAAAGCGAACGCATCAAAACAAACGAGGTTCATGAGTGCAGCATCGGCCGCACCATCAAACAAGGTGTAAAACAACGTGCCAGTAATCGCATCGCCAGCGTGCAGCGCTAGCACGTTCTCATTGTTGGCCCGGATTGATTCGATTTGTGTCGCAACGCGGGCAAACCCACCGGTTTCAACACGATGTGTTTCACCATCAACAACAAGTGCTGTACGCTCCATTGGCAGAAGATGAGAGTGATGATCATTGACATGGGCAACGGTTAGCTGAAAGGGTTGCGGCTCCGGTAAATGCGCGCATCCAGCCAGCAGTATACTGCCCAATAAAATGCTTCCCAAGTTTCTCATTCTCACCCCTTTTAAAAACAGCTACTAGCTATTTGATATTAGATATTTGCGACTAAGTTTTTAGCCTTTTTCTAATATCCAATATCCATTATCTAATATCGTCTTTGTGTTTTACTTCACTAAGCCGATTTCGCGCAGACGCTCCATCAAATAATCATGCGAGCTGATTGGCTCAAAACGCTGCGGATTTTCATCCGAGATACAGCTTGCCAACGGCGTGATCATCACATCTGGATTAAAGTGCAAGAAGAACGGAATTGAATAACGTGATTTATGGCTATACGGCGCCGGCGGGTTGACGACGCGGTGCGTGGTTGAAGGTAAAACACCATTTGTTAGGCGCTGCAACATATCACCGACGTTACAAATAATTGCGCCCTCAATAATCGTTACTGGAATCCACGAGCCATCTTTTGCCAAAACTTCGAGACCAGGTTCGCGCGAGCCAACCAACAATGTGAGTACGTTGATGTCTTCATGTGCACCAGCACGAACAGATGGCGTACCCTCGTCAATAATTGGTGGATAATGTAGCGGACGCAAAATTGAGTTGCCAAGGTTCACTTTATCGTTAAAGAAGTCGCGCGGCTGCTTGAGGTACACGGCAAGTGCTTCTAATACGCGAAGTCCCAAAGCATCCAGTGCTTCATAAAGTTTCAGAATTTTACCTTTGAACTCTGGCACTTCTTGTGGCCAAACGTTAGGGGTTAGTTGTGGGAACGGTGGCTCCCCTTCGATTTCGCGCCCGACGTGCCAAAACTCTTTTAAATCGACATGTTTCGCATCTTTGGCAATCTCAGTACCAAACGGCGTGTAACCACGTGCGCCACCGCCACCAGGAATGTGATATTGCTTTTTCACCGCTTCTGGAAGCGCAAATAATTCACGCGAAATATCCAACGCATCTTCAATTAGTTGCTGGTCAATACCGTGCTTCGTCAATGCGACAAAACCATTGGCTTCATAGCCTTCGCCAACGTGTTGTGCAAAAGCATCAAAGTCTTGACCATAAAGGCTCATATCAATATGCGGAATGGATTTCATGAAACATTTTTCCTAGGGAATGAAGATATCAAAATAGGCGTATATGCTAAGGATTTTAGCCTGTCTAGACAAGGGTAAATCTTGCGTAAACCGCCTTTTGCTTACATTTTTAAGTTGCTACCGTAATTTGCAGATTCTAGCAAAAAGTGAGGTAAATCACGATGAAATTGCAACACAGTGTTCTTTCTGTCGCATTATTGACCGCAGGTATCGTTTTTGCAGGTACTGCGCATGCACAAACGCAACAGAATCAGACGCAATATCGCGGTAATGCTACATATAATTACTTTGGTATTGGGGTATCTGATCATGATGGCGGCGACAGCATTGTCGTTGAAGGTTCGTATGAATTCAAATCGCCATATGTAGTCAGTGGTTATTATCGCAACTTCGATAATGATGCGGGCAGTAGCAGTGACGCATTGAGCATTAAATTGAGCCGCTATTTTTGGCTCAGTAGCGGCCTAACTGCAGATGTTGGCGTGCGCGCTGGTAACGTTGATTTCGGTGCTGTTGATAGCAACTTCTGGGGCGTTGAAGGTAATCTGCGCCAGCGCATCGAACAGTTCGAGTTTTATGGTGGTATTGGCTGGGTTGATTACACCGATGCCGGTAGCGACAACCAGTATCAGTTTGGCGTGAATTATTACATTGATTCTAACCTATCTGTGGGTGTTGGCTATCAAGATAGTGAATATGGTGATGGTGTTCGCTTCCGCGGTAGTTATCACTTTTAATTAAATGCGCTATGCTGTGGCACATTGATGGTTGTTTTGGAGATTCGATGTGCCGCAGCTTCCTAGTTTTATTCAAATGTATCGCGATCTTGTCGCGATTCCTTCCGTGTCCTGCCTCGATCCAAGTTGGGATACAAGTAACAAGCCGGTTATCGATAAATTGGCAACATGGCTCGAATGTCTCGGTTTTCAAATCGATGTTCACGAATTAGACCATCAGGCTGGTAAATTTAATCTGCTTGCTCATTACATTCCCGAAGATGCTGAATCGGGCGGCTTAATGTTAGCTGGACACACCGATACAGTACCATGGGACGAAGGCCGTTGGACCCAAGACCCGTTTAAACTGCGTGAAGATAATGGCCGTTTATATGGTCTTGGTACGGCTGATATGAAAGGCTTTTTCGCGTTTGTTATTGAAGCGCTGCGGAGCACTGACCTCCGCCAATTGAAAAAACCACTCTATATTCTTGCAACCGCCGACGAAGAAACGACCATGGCCGGTGCACGAGAACTTGATGCGTTTGGTCATTTAAAGCCCGACTTTGCCGTCATTGGCGAACCAACTTCAATGACGCCGGTGATTACCCACAAAGGCCACATGACCGAAGCCGTACGTATTACCGGAAAATCAGGACACAGCTCAAACCCTGCGGCGGGTATTAACGCTATTGAAGTCATGCATGATGTCATCACTGAACTTCGCGGAATACAAAAGGAGTTTCAGCAACGCTATCACGACGACGCTTTTGAAGTACCTTACCCAACGCTAAACTTCGGAGCAATTCACGGTGGTGACGCCGCCAACCGCATTTGCGCGTGTTGCGAGCTGCATATTGATATGCGCCCTCTACCAGGGATGAATATAACTGAGCTATACGGCTTAATTGATCAACGGTTAGCTGAAGTTAAAGCGCAATATCCAGGTGCTGTATGTCTTGAACACATGCATGAACCCGTGCCTGGCTATCGTTGTGACAAAGATGCGGAAATTGTGCGTTTAGCCAGTGAACTAACCGGTAACGCAGCTCAACCTGCGAACTACTGTACCGAAGCGCCATTTGTGCAAGCGCTCGGTTGCCAGACTATTGTGATGGGTCCAGGCAATATTGCGCAGGCACATCAACCGGATGAATTTATCCAAATCGATGAAATTGCACCTGCACAAAACCAACTACGTGCTCTTATTCGTCAGGTGTGCATGTAGCCGCAAGATGCCGCGCTACGGGGCCAAAGCTTTTCCGATGAACCGGACACGGCCCATGCGCAGCAAGCGCTTCTAAATGTGCTTTGGTTGGATACGCCTTATGTTTGGCGAAATCATAATGTGGATAGAGTTCGTGCCACGCCAACATTTGGCGGTCGCGTTCTACCTTTGCCAGAATCGACGCCGCGCCAATACATGCTTCAATCGCATCGCCACCGACGATTGCTTCTGCCGGAACATTTAATTGTGGCAGTTTATTACCGTCAACGAGTACTTTGTCGGGTTGCACCGGCAGCGCTTCAACCGCTCGCTTCATCGCTAACAGCGACGCCTGGAGAATATTAAGCGCATCGATTTCGTCCGCATCACATTGCGCGATCGCCCAATATAGTGCCTTTTCTTTTATTTCGACGCTTAGCGCTTCACGCTTTTTTTCAGACAACTTCTTCGAGTCGTTAATTCCGGCGATTGGGTTATTCGGGTCAAGTATGACCGCAGCCGCTACTACGGGTCCGGCGATAGGCCCGCGCCCTGCTTCGTCTGTTCCACAAATCATGTTTTTCGTCTTGTTGTTGCTGGTTGATACGGTATGATACTTTCGTCTCATACATAATAACAATACAACAAGGGGTTTCCTCATGAGTGATTCGAACGACTCAGGTACCTTTCTCAACCGCATGCTTGATAAGGTTGAGAAAGTCGGTAATAAGCTTCCTGATCCAGCGGTCATGTTTTTTGGCTTGCTGATCATCGTTTGGGTATTCAGTTATCTGCTTTCTGGCATTGAATTCGACGCTGTTCACCCGCTTACCGGAGAAAATGTCGGCATTACGAATTTGCTAGCCGGCGACCAAATGGCAGACTTTTTAGCCAACATGGTTGGTACTTTCATGGGGTTTGCACCCTTAGGCGTGGTGCTTGTCGCTATGTTGGGTGTCGGTGTTGCTGAGCGCAGTGGCTTTATTAACGTTGCCATTAAACTCATGCTGAACGTCACGCCGAAAATGTTATTAACCCCAGTATTGATTCTGGTAGCCATCGTTAGTCATACGGCTGTAGATGCTGGTTATGTTCTAGTTATTCCGTTGGGCGGTGTGATTTTCTATGCGGCTGGTCGGCATCCACTAGCGGGTATTGCGGCTGCCTTTGCCGGTGTTTCTGGCGGCTTTAGCGCAAACTTTGTGCCGTCGGCAATCGACCCGTTATTACAAGGCTTTACGCAAAGCGCGGCACAGATTCTCGATCCAGCCATTCAGTTAAACCCATTGAATAACTATTTCTTTACCGCAGCTTCATCAATCGTTGTGGTTATTGTTGGGTGGTACTTAACTGATCGCGTCATTGAACCACGCCTACAGCGCACTGCTCGCATTGATGGTGATCAAGAAGATATGCCAGCACTTGATGATGTTACTCCGCGCGATCGTAAAGCGTTTTATGCGGGTGTGCTGACTATGGCGCTAGGCCTCGTTGCATTGTATTTCGCTGCTTCTGCCGAGAATACACCTCTAGCGGATGCAAGCGGTGAGTTAGCATCATTCACTGCCCCGCTTATGCAAATGATCGTCCCGTTGATTTTCTTGCTGTTTATTATCCCGGGCATCGTGCATGGGTATATTTCTGGTAGCTTCAAGAACTCACAAGACGTCATAAAAGCGATGTCGAAATCAATGGAAGATATGGCCTACTATATGGTTATGGCGTTCTTCTGTGCCTTATTTATTAAAGCTTTCGGCGATTCAAACCTCGGTACCCTAATATCAATTAAAGGGGCTCAATTCTTAAGTTCGCTGCAATTAAGCGGCGGCGTGACCATGGTAGGTATTATCATTTTGGTTGCGTTTATCAACTTGTTTATTGGTTCTGCCTCAGCCAAATGGGCATTGATTTCACCAATTTTTGTACCGATGTTGATGCAGCTCGGTTATTCACCAGATTTAACCCAAGCGGCGTATCGTGTCGGTGACTCCATCAGTAATATCATCACCCCATTGTTGCCTTACTTCCCGCTCGTGGTGTTGTATTGCCAGCGTTATGTTAAGAGTACCGGTATCGGTTCATTGGTTGCCATGATGTTGCCGTTTACATTGACGTTATTAGTCGTTTGGTCAGCCTTCTTAATCATTTACTGGATGATTGGTATTCCGCTTGGCTTCCAAGCAAATTACGTTTACCCAGCGGGCTAATAACTCATGAGTTACTTCCAAGGTAAAACCGTTTGGCTAACCGGTGCCTCTTCAGGCATCGGTTTAGCCATGGCGCAACAATTGGCGCATGCCGGTGCTCACTTGATTCTGACCTCGCGGCGCCAAGATGCACTTGAACAGGTACGTCAATCACTGGCGCATCCTGAACGCCATCAAGTATTAGCGCTTGATTTGAGTCAGCCCGAACAGGCGGCAGCTCAAGCTAAGGAGATACTCGGTGACCAAGTGATCGATATTCTCATCAACAATGCTGGTGTTTCACAACGCTCGCTAATTTTAGAAACCGATATGAAAGTGTATCGGCAACTGATGGAAATCGATTATTTTGGTGTCATTGCGCTTACCAAGCTGGTGTTGCCCCGAATGGTCGAGCGTCGCTCTGGGCAAATCGTGACTGTTTCAAGCGTCGCCGGCAAAGTCGGAACCAAACTACGCAGCGGCTATAACGGCGCGAAATTTGGCGTTATCGGTTTTATGGATTCACTACGCGCTGAAATGGCACAGTACGGTTTAACCGTCACATCCATTTTACCTGGCTTTATCAATACGCAAGTGGCACATAATTCATTAACTGGTGACGGCTCTGTATTGGGTCATGAAGATCCGGATAATGCCGGCGGTATTTCAGCCGAAGAATGCGCACGCAAGTCACTCGAAGCGATTGCGAAACAAAAAGCAGAAGTAGTGGTTGGCTCAGGACTCTCAAAGCTTGCCCCGTTTCTACAACGCTTTTTCCCAGCGCTTGTGCGACGCATGATCGCTAATCGGTAACGATACAATTACGTCCCTGCTCTTTTGCCAGATATAGAGCTCTGTCAGCATGTTTTAATAACTCTGCAGAGCTCTCTTCTTTACTTAATTCCGTAACACCAATACTGACTGTAATTCTCGCTTGCTCAAACTTGGCAATACGTAACTTTTCAATCGCCACGCGAATCCGCTCAAGCACTTGCAATGCATCGCTTATTCGTGTTTGTGGGAAAATAATCGCAAACTCTTCCCCCCCCCAACGGGCAACGCCATCAACTTCACGAACAAGGCTCTGTAGCAGCTTTGCGACGTGCTTCAGCACTTCATCACCGCCCGTATGTAAGTAGGTATCGTTAATTTGTTTGAAATAATCGATATCAATAAGCGCCACACTCAATGGTGTACCATAGCGGCGGCTATTGTGTAATTCATGATCGAGTTGCTGGTCAAATGAGCGACGATTCGCCAGCCCTGTTAATGAATCTCGCAGAGCCATCGCTTCAAGCTCTTGTGTCTTTTTCTGAACTAAGCGCTGTAAACGGCGTTTGGTGTATTGCAGCGTACGAATACGCAAGTGCAACGCAATACTCACGAACGCAATCACGGTTAGTGAGAAAGTAAACCAAAACCATGGCTGTTGATAAAAGAATGCTGATTTGTGTAGGGTAAAACGCGTGGCTTCAGACCAATCCCCACCCGGATAACGACTGCGCACCATAAACTCGTAATCGCCCGGCGGTAGCGCAGTGTATGCCGTTTCTAATTGATTGCCGCGGTTAATCCAATGCAAATCATAACCAACTAGCTTAACTTGATACAGCAAGGCTTCCGGCATGTGATAGCCGAGCGCAACATAACGAAACTCAGTGCGTGTATTACCTGCTTCAATTCGTTTATCAGTCCCTAGTTCACCGTTATCCGTCGTTATCGACTCAATAATCGGGGCCGGCGCATGGCTGTTGTATTCTGCTACCACTCGTGGGTCGACCATCACTGCACCAAGCGCAGATGCAAACCACAACCGTCCATGCTTATCGATAATCGACGCCGGTCCTCCAGTAGTCAGTTGTCGACTGACCATGCCATCAACCTCGGTGAATAACTGGTAGTTAATGGTAACCCGATTATCAATCATCCACTTTTCAAGGTCACTCTTTGCGATACGCAAAATGCCTCGTGCACCGCCAAGCCAGAGGTTATCGTCAGCATCAAAATTAATCGTAAAGGTCTTATCAAAAGGCAAGCCGTCGCGACGCGATAGCCATTGCCAATCATTTCCGTTTAAAGAACGCGACAACATACCGTGATCGGTGGCAAACCAGATACGATTATTATGAAAGGTGCCTGAAAAAATGTTGCTCGCGCCAGTAAATGTGGCAAGTTCAATAGGTTCTGGCTGCCAAGTCCCGTCGCTTAGTGGGCGGAAATAACTTAAAGATTGTGTCGAGCTCACCCATAATGCGCCATTGCCATCAATAGTAACCGACGACACAAAATCAGCCGCCATACCATCAGCAACAGTATAGTGGCGCACTACATCGAGCGAACCTAGCGAGCTTCTGACCAAATATAATCCTTTCGCTGTGCCAACCAAGATCAAATCGGTTTGCGACATAGGTAAAACGACGCGTATTTCATTGCTCGCAAGGCCGAGCTTTCGATTCAAACGGGCAGTAACTTTGCCGTTGGTCAGCTGAAACAATCCTTCCGTATAACTGCCAATATAGACAACATCAGTGTCGCCATGAGCCAGACTTAGCACCGATAGTGCGGCAAGTTGAGGGTCGCCATTAACGGCTTCAAAAGCGATAGCGCCACTTTCACTGCTGAGTTGACGACTGATACCATCATTTGTGCCCACCCAAATATGCCCAGCGCTATCGGTATTAACCGAACGAACGTATGCACCTCTAAGGCCATGATTTGGCGTAAAGCTGCGGAACAAAGCTTCACGTAACTGAACCAGCCCACCGTGAGTCCCTATCCAAATGGTGCCATTTTGTTCTGTGAAAATATCAAGAACGTGTGAGTTAGGAAGTCCATTTTCAATACTGAGCCAGTCTTCTGAATCATGACAAAGTCGGCCGATACCGCGTGCAAACGTACCAATCAACAAACAACCATCGCTGGCTTCACTGAGGGCGGTGACACGATCTTTCATCGGATATGGCCAAGCCTCAAAATCATCAGCCTCGGGTGCTAAATAGAACAACCCATCATCATTTGCGACAATCAACGTTCCGTTATTAAGCCTTGTAAATGCGCGCACCTGTGCTTGCGAGATTGAGTCTACCGAAATAAAAGAATCGGTTTTTTCATCGAAATACGCGGCGCCACGGCGAGTTCCGACGTACAGTCGCGCGTCATGTTCGCCGGTAGTAGGTGTCGCAAATAATCGAAAGGTAAAATCAGTGGGAAGCCCGTCGGCTGTTGTATAGTGCACTGCGCTACCGTTATCAGATAATCGATAAACGCCCTTCGCGGTTGCCGCCCAGCGAATATTATTGTGGTCAACAATAGTATCAAACACAAAATTGGCGCCAATAACTTGCGGCGTCCAAGATTGCTTATCGTAAGTCACCACACTTCCTCGTGGCCCACTAAAAATAAGCTTTTGCTGTAACGCATCGTATTCAACACTTAATGCGCCTGATTCACGCATTTTCGTGACTGTCGTATCATCGTAAATTTTGAACGACCGACCGTTATAGCGAACCGGGCCTTCCCATGTTGCTAGCCACAAATAACCTTCCTGCGACTGGGTGATGCGGTTGATTGAGTTATGCGGTAATCCATCGCGTGTATTCCAGCTACGCAAAGCGTACTGGTTTAGAGGAATTGAGGATTGTTCTAGGGACTGACTGAGAGGGAGTGATTGAAAAGATGCGAGCGTAGTGGTACTCAATATGGCAGCAAGGCCAAGTATCCCCAAACGCCAAAAGTGCATTTTCTACACTCCCTGTTTTATAATTTTTATTGACCATTTATCTACAACGAATCAAATGGCACCTCTGCCAGTTCTTCAAGTGCTGGCTTAGCTAAATAATACCCTTGAAACAAGTGAATACCAAGATTTAATAGGCAATCTAATTCAGCTTGGGTCTCAACACCTTCAGCTAATACTTGTGAGCCTTGAAGTTGGCAAATTTTTACAACGTCTCGAACCACCTTTTGCTTTTCTTCACATTGCTCAATGTCACGTATTAACAACATGTCGAGTTTTAAGATATCTGGGCGCAAATCTGTCAACCAGTCAATTCTGGAAAAGCCTGAACCATAATCGTCAATAGCCGTTTTAAAGCCACGTTTAGAGTAGCTGCTAAAAATACGCTGGAGATGATCCTTATCGATAATTTGCTCACTTTCTGTGACTTCAAATATCAATTTGGTCATATCAAATTTGTACATGTCAGCGGCTTCAATCGTCGCTTTAATACAAGTTTCGGGGTTATACACTGCATTAGGTAAAAAATTAATATGGAGGAACGTATCACACCCCAATCTTGCCGCTGTTTCGATCGCTTTTACGCGACAAGCTTGGTCAAAATAATAGCGATTATTTTCGTTGATGCGCTCAAATACCCAACCAGCCCCCTGTCCCTCAGGCCCTCGCACAAGTGCTTCGTATGAGATGATCTGCTTCTTACGCCAATCAACAATCGGCTGAAACGCCATGCGTATTTCAAATCCTAACGATGCGCCGCTCAAGCAATCTCGGCAGGTTTGTTGCTTTATCGAATCAGGAAAGTCCATAGTTGCCTTTACGTTTAATGAAGCTAGTCAACAGTTATCGTCACATATACGCAGAGCTTTAGCAATTTAGTTTAATTATTCATAAAAAAAGGCCAGCAGAGCCGGCCTTTCTAATACCTGTTAGCATTATTTCATGTGCACTAACATGCTGGTAGGGTCTTCGAGGAACTCCTGCCAACGTTTGTTAAAGCGCGCAATAGTTCCACCATCTATAATACGGTGATCACCAGACCAACTTGCAGTCATGATCTTACGCGCGACCACGTTGCCATTTGCATCGAACCGCGGCAACTCTTGCACTTTACCAAGCGCAACAATCGCGGCTTCAGGCTTATTAATGATAGGCGTTGCCACCGTACCACCAATCACCCCAATATTTGAGATAGAAATCGTTCCACCCTTCATATCTTCTTGAGCGACGCGGCCTTCGCGAGCAGCTTGAGTCAAGCGCGTTACTTCTTGCGCAACCTCGATAATGCTCTTGTTTTGCACTTGCTTCACATTCGGAACTAACAAGCCAATTTTGGTATCGACAGCCATACCAATGTTGTGGTCGTCAAAATACGTGATTTCTGTACAGTCCTCATTCACCTGCGCATTCATCACAGGGAACTCTTTTAACGCAAGCGACAATGCTTTGATAAAAAACGGCATCATGGTGATGCGAATGCCGTCGTCGGCATAACGTTCTTTTAATTGCTTTTGCAATGCCATTACGTTGGTCAAATCGAATTCATCGGCGTAGGTGAAATGCGGAATGGTGCTTACCGATTTCATCATTTGTTTCGCCATAGCTGCTTTTACGCCGCGAATTGGTTCAACACGCGTACCGCCTGCTTTCGTTTCTGTTACAGTGGCAGTATTTGCCGCAGCCGTTGCTGGCGCAGCTTGCTCACCATTGGCGAATGCTTCAACATCCTCTTTCATGACGCGACCCTTCGCGCCGGAGCCTGACACCTGGCTGATATCTACATCAAGCTCACGTGCACGACGGCGCACTGCTGGGCTCGCAATCGCTTTCCCTTGACGCGCAGCCGTTGGCGCTACAGCACTTCCAGCTTGCGCGTGTGTCGCAGTTGAAGCAGATGATGAACTTGGTGCTGCTGGTTTTGATTCAGCAGACGTTGTGTTAGTTGAACTGCCTGCAACACGAATCGCAAATAATGGCTCATGCACCTTAGCAATATCACCTTGCTTGTAATAAAGCTTTTCAACGACACCATCTTCTTTTGCGGGTATTTGCACCAAGGCTTTATCGGTCATCACATCAACAACCGGCTGGTCTTCTTTGATGCTATCGCCTTCTTTCACTTGCCATTCAACGATTTCGCACTCAACGATACCTTCACCGATATCAGGCAAAATAAAGTCGGTAACGCTACTTTCAGTATTGTTTTGCGCTGGTGCTGACTCTTGTTTCGGCTCAGGTGCAGACGGCTTTTCCGCCGTGTCTCCTGCACCACTATCAATTGCGAACAAAGGCTCATGAACCTTGGCGATATCACCTTTTTCGTAATATAACTTCGCAACAACACCATCTTCTTTGGCCGGGATCTGCACTAAAGCTTTATCGGTCATCACATCAACAACCGGCTGATCTTCTTTAATGCTGTCACCTTCTTTAACGAGCCACTCAACGATCTCGCACTCGACAATACCTTCGCCGATGTCTGGTAAGATAAAATCTTTACTCATATCAAAGGCCTCTTAGTAAGTCATCGAAGCTTTAATGGCTTCGTATACTTTTAAATGATCGACAAAGTATTCTTTCTCGTGGCTTAACGGATACGGCGTATCTAAACCACATACGCGAGCAATTGGCGATTCAAGGTACAAGAAGCATTCGTCTTGAATGGTTGCCGCCACTTCACTCGCAAAGCCACCAGTAATTGGTGCCTCTTGCGTGATGACTAAACGACCCGTTTTGCGGACTGATTCAGCAACGGTTTCAACATCCCACGGAAGAATGCTAACCAAATCGATTACTTCGCAATCGATGCCGTCGTTGGCTGCCATTTCAGCTGCTTTCTCGGCCATTTCAACCTGTGCACCCCAAGCAAGAACGGTAATATCTTTACCTTCTTTCACCACGTCAGCTTTGCCCAGCTCAAGCGTGTACTCTTCTTCTGGAACTTCACCAACCGACGCACGATAAAGACGCTTCGGCTCCATGAACAACACTGGGTTCTTGTCGAAAATAGCGCTCAATAACAAGCCTTTTGCCATGTATGGGTTACGTGGCATAACAATCTTCAATCCAGGTGTATGCGCAAAGTATGCTTCTGGTGACTGTGAGTGGTAATGACCACCCGCAATGCCGCCGCCGTACGGCGTACGAATGGTTAAACCACCCACATCAAATTCGTTACCAGAACGATAGCGAAATTTCGCTGATTCATTCACGATTTGGTCAAATGCAGGGAAGATATAGTCACCGAATTGAATTTCGGCAATCGCATAACTACCTTGCGAGGCTAAGCCATTGGCAAAGCCTAGAATACCTTGCTCGACAAGTGGCGTATTGAAGTTACGGTGACGCCCGTACTTCTCAGTTAGTCCAGAAGTCGCGCGGAATACGCCACCAAAAGCACCGGTGTCTTCACCAAAGCTATAAACTTTGTCGCTTTTCGCCATAGCGATATCAAGCGCATTATTGATGGCTTGTAAGAGATTCATCTTGGCCATTATTTGTCACCTCCATCAATACGCGACGCAGTTTTCGGATAAGCTTCCGGGTATTTGCGGATATGCGCTTTTAGCGCCTCAAGCTGCTTCTTGAGATGCTTAGGTGGGGTGTCATAAACGTCTTCAATGATTTCATCAATATGCGGCACAGGTACGGTTTCTGCAGACTTCAATGCAGCCAATACCGCAGCCTTTTTCTCATCGTAATTCTGCTGCGCTTCTTCTTCGCTAATCCAGCCTTGGTTTTGTAACCATTTTTGGAAACGTACAACCGGATCTTTAGCGCGCCACGCATTCTCTTCTTCGCGTGTACGATAACCCGTTGGGTCATCCGAGGTTGAGTGACCCGCCATACGGTAGCTCATACCTTCAATCAGCACTGGCTCGTTTTCTTCTACGGCTAATTTACGCGCTAATTGCGTCGCTTGATATACGGCAAATACATCGTTACCGTCAACACGAATGGTCTTCATGCCATAGGCAACACCGCGCGGTGCAATGCCATCACCAGCATATTGTTCGCCCTGCGATGGCGTCGAAATCGCATAACCGTTGTTACGGCAGAAAAATATAGCTGGTACTTTGTAAACCGCGGCCATATTCAATGCGGCATGGAAATCACCTTCAGAAGCAGCACCTTCACCAAAGTAACAAATCGTACAGTTGCCTGACTTGTCCATTTTTTGGCCATAGGCGTAACCAGTAGCCTGAGGAATCTGAGTTGCAAGTGGCGAGGCAATGGTCATGAAATTGAGTTCAGCACAACCGTAATGCACAGGCATTTGGCGACCTTTACCAAGATCACGTTCGTTCGAGAATAGCTGATTCATGAACTGCTCAACCGTAAAGCCACGGAACGCTAATGCGCCTTGCTCACGGTATTGTCCCATGATCATATCTTGATCACTCAGAGCAGCCGCGGAACCAATACTGGCCGCTTCTTCACCAAGTGAGGACAGGTAGAAACTGATCCGGCCTTGGCGCTGCGCAGCAATCATGCGCTCATCCAAAATGCGGATAAATTGCATCGTGTCGAAAATCTTCAGGGCGAGCTCTTTGTCCATTTCTGGCTGCTCAGCACCTTTACGAATGGTACCGTCCTCTGCGAGGATTTGTAGCATTGGAATCTTCAGCGCCGAACCGTCAATAAACTGCGGTTTGGTCACGATGTCCAACTGATGTTGTTTATCTTTCGCCATAACTTTCTCGTTCTAAGAAAAATTGCGCACACTTTACCTTTACGTCAACTGACATGCAAACAAGGTGCGTCATAAAAATCTAAAAATCAGACCAGTTTCAGGTTCTCAACTGGCATCGGTACAACAGTGAGTAAAGCACGTTGCCCCAGGGCTACTTTCGCATTAGGGAAGATAATCCGCTCACCCGGCTGTTCCACTGTATATTCATTCTCACCGTCTACTGCTAACAAGTGTCCCAGCTCGAACTCGGTAAAGTTAGCAACGTCATCGGCAAAATTGAGACGGAAGTCTTCAGCCGTTCGGTCAATAGAACGACTTACGTCATAAACATGGTGACGGTTGCTATCGAAAGCCGGAAGATCAATTTCAGTTGTACTAATAAGTTTACGGAACATGGCATCGGCGTCAGCAAAGCGACTCATGTCATTCTCACCAAACGGCCGAACTTTACCCAATTCTACCGTGAAAGCGTCAGCTTGGTGTTCACGAACACTGTAATAGCTGAATGTCGTGGTTGGCGCTTGATTCAATAAGATCGTGTCAACACCACATTCAGCTAAATAGGTTAGCTGCTCCATTTTGTATGGACCACCGTGCGTAAATGGATAAACCGCGAACTTTTCGTGCGCTGAATCACGAATTGCCGTATGTAAGTCGTAATGATAGCGGCGCTGTTGTTGATAAAAACGCGTGACGTATTGTTCAAGCTTAGCGGCGCGTCGATGTTCTGGAGTATTCCCCTGTTTATGAGCACCACTAAACAATCGATTCATATTCACATCAATAAACCGGGTACCATTCACAATCGCTGCTGGATTAGCAATTAGAAATAAAGTTCGATGTGTCACCTGTAGCTTGCCGGCAAGTATATCTGTCAGCATATCTCGCACAATTTCGATAGGCGCCGTTTCATCGCCATGCACTGCGCAAGAAAAAATCACGTCTTTGTCGCCGGGTTGATCAGGTTCTACTGCGATAACACCCGCATCCCAAAATTCGATTTGGGTTGCGCCGACACGCACTGATTTCCCCACTAAAGTCTCGCCGTCATAAGGCCCAAGTACAGCCGGAAGGTCAGGCAAAACCTTCCCAGTTGCTTCGAAATAACTCGCAATCGTCCACTTCAGTACATCAAGTGTCACTATGATTCTCCATTATCTTTAATTGGGCCTGGCTCCCAGCCTTTGGTGGCTAGTAGCGCTCTTAATACTTTTGAGCGGTATTCACGCCGATATAAAACCAGTACGACAACCGCAGTTGAAGCAATAAATAAGTATGGGTGAATAAACCAACACAGATAAGCCAAAGCAAAGTAATACGCACGCAAACCGTTATTGTATTCATGGCCAGCTTGATCAATGACCTTGGCAGTTTGGCGTGCGAACACTTCGCGTTGCTCATCGGTGAAATCGGTCGAGCGATATTGCGGCGCCGCCCCCATCAGTACTGAGACAAAACCAAATTGCCGAATTGACCAGGTAAATTTAAAAAACGCAAATACAAACAACAAGGATAGTACGGCTAATTTGAATTGAACTTTATCTGGCGCGGTATCTGCGGTGTAGGGAATTGAATGTAGTACTTCAACCACTTTATCGGCTGACGCCAGCAAGGTTAGTACACCTGCGAGAACCAAGACTGTTGATGATGCAAAAAACGTGACGGTTCGCTCGACATTTCCAAGTAATGCAGCATCAGCAATCTGGTGTTCTTTACGCGTTAAGGTGCGCATCCAATCGATACGAAGTTGGCGCAAGATGTGTGACAGACTATAAGTAGTGCGGGCTCGCAGACGTGCAAATTGGGTGTAGATAACCCAAACAGACACAAAAAATACCAATGCGAGAATATCGATAAGCGCCAAATTCATGCATGACCTTCCTGTGACTAAAACGCTAGCAGCACAATTGCTGCTAGCGTCAATTAGTGTAAGGTCAATAGTTTAACATTATGTGACAGAGTTTTGTTGTTCTGATTTCGGTTCTGGCGGCTTGGTCAGACCATACCAGCTCAACATCGTTTTCATACCACGGCGCGTATCATTAAGAATCAAGTACAAACTCGGTACCAATAGTAACGTGATCACAGTGGCAAATAAGATACCGAATGCAAGTGATATTGCCATTGGAATGACCAACTTAGCTTGCATACTCTTCTCAAGCACGATAGGCACCAAACCGAAGAAGGTCGTCAACGAGGTCAATATAATGGCACGGAAACGCGCCACACCAGCTTCAGCTACAGCTTTACGTAAGCTTTCACCGTCAGCACGCGCACGGTTAACGTAATCCACCATAACCAGTGAGTCATTTACGACAACCCCCGCCAACGCAATAATTCCGAATAAACTTAGTATCGAAATTGGCATATCTAAAATCCAGTGCCCCACCACGGCACCAATCATGCCGAACGGAATGACTGACATGATAATGAGCGGCTGACTATAAGACTTCAGAGGAACGGCCATCAGCGCATAAATTGCAAACAATGCGAGAACAAAACCAAGCGCCAGTGAACTTGTTGCTTCCGCTTCATCTTGTGACGCCCCTTCAAGCTGGAATCCAACTGATGGATAACGGTCAAGAATCGGCTGAATTTTGTCTTCACGAACTTGACGAACGATATCAAACGGTTGCACTTTGTCTTTATCGACACGAGCACGCACATTCACCGAACGCTCACGATTAATACGTGTAATCGTGTTGTAGCCTTTGGCAAAACGTACATCTGCAAGCTCAGTGAACGGAATCAATGAACCATCAGCAGTGCGCAATTTCATGTCTTCTAGGTTGCCGACAGACTGACGCTCCGATAGCGGATAGCGTACCATCACTTTGACTTCTTCATCGTCACGCTGAATCCGTTGCGCTTCTGCACCATAGAACGCATAACGCACCTGACTTGCAAGCTCCTGCAAGGTAATGCCCATAGCGGTCGCTAACGGTTTTAGCTCAAGAATAATCTCATCATTGCCCTCACCGAAGGTATCTTCGATATCAAACACGCCATCAAATTGGGCAAGATCTTGCTTCAGTAAAGTCGCCGCTGCAGCAAGTTCTTCGAGGTTTTCACCGGTGAGCTGGAATTCAACGTCAAAACCACCACCACCGCCGATGCTTCCTTGGAAGTTCAGCGCTTTCACGCCAGCAATTTCTGGCGTGCTTTCGCGCCAATTATTGATGATTGCGAAACCATCCAGATTTCGATCTTCACCTTTCTCAAGCTCAGCGAATACGGTTCCGCTGGTGGTTCCATTCATCCACACGTTGATGTGCTTGATAATGTTTTCACCATTTTCTTCTTCGGCTTGCTTATCAACATCTATCAGTGATTTTTCAACCGCCTGCAAAGTACGTATCGTGGCTTCTTCAGAAGCACCCGGTTGCATGGTTACATTCGCCTGAATGAAGTCGCTTGGAATATTGGGGAAGAATACCCAACGCACGGTCCCGCCAGCAATGAGGCCGATGGAAAGAATGAATAACCCAATAAACGCAGCCAAGGTGGTGTAGCGATAATGCAGACATTTTTTCAAGAATGGCTGATAAAAGTTCTTAGCGAAATAAAGCAATCCGTTAGAAATTTTATTACGCACCCGTTGAAAGCCATTTTGCTTTTCATTGCCGTTTTTCGAAAATTTCATGTGGGCTATGTGCGCTGGCAGAATGAATTTTGATTCAATTAAAGAAAACGCCAAACACAAGATGACAACCCAAGCGATTGATTCCCAGATTGCGCCCATACCGCCTTCAACCATCAGCATTGGAATGAAAGCTACCATCGTTGTGAGTACGCCAAAGGTCGCCGGCATAGCGACCTTTTTAGCGCCAATAACAACGTTATCAATCGACTTACCGTTCTTTTCTATCTCGGAGTAGGCACTTTCACCGATAACTATGGCGTCGTCCACCACTATGCCGAGCACGAGTATAAACCCGAACAACGAGATCATGTTGATAGAGATATCGAACATCGGTAGTGGCATGAGTGCAATTGTGCCCAAAAAGCAAAGCGGAATGCCGATCATGACCCAGAACGCGAGTCGTAACTGCAAGAATAACGCTAGCATAATGAAAACCAACGCTCCCCCAAACAGCATATTGTCTATCATTAAATCGAGGCGACCTTGGAGGTAGTATGATGAATCTCCCCAATGCGCTATTTGAATTTCCGGTGGCAGCTCTTTTTGTTTACGGTCGATATAATTTTTAACTAGTTCAGCTGTTCTTAAATCGTTTTGATCACCAACCGAATCAACTCGCACAAAAGTCGCCATCTTTCCATCAAATTCCGTGAAGCGACGACGCTCAATAAAGGCATCTTGCACGGTAGCAATATCGCCTAGCGTCAAACGTGTGCCGTCTGGGCGCTTAATTAAAACAATTTGCTCAAACTCATCACCAACATAAGCTTGGTTATTTGCGCGGAGCAAAATATCGCCGTTCGGTGTGCGAATTGAGCCGCCTGCGACATCCAACGAGGTGCCACGAATGGCAGAGACGATATCTTGAAAGGTTAAGTTGTAACGCTGTAAATCAGCTTCTGAAATCTCGACTGAAATTTCATAGTCACGGGCACCAACAACTTCAACTTTGGTAATCCCGCCAATATCTTTAATATCGTCGCGAATCTGTTTCGCAAGCTCTTTTTGGGTTGCTTCTCCGACATCGCCAAAGACACTAATCCAAATCACCTGACGTTGCGGTCGAATCCGATAAATATTAGGCTTTTCAATTTGCTGGGGAAAGCTTGGAATCGCATCAACCAACATTTTGATTTCGTCCATGACCACCTGAACGTCATAGCCACTTTCGACTTCAATCGATACTGAGCCGCTGCCTTCACGTGCTGTTGAAGTAACCCGCTCGATGCCGTTTACGTCTTCAATGGCATCTTCAATTCTGACTAAAACACCCTGTTCGACTTCTTGAGGTGCTGCCCCTGGAAACGGCACCTGAATACTGATGATATTTAGCTCAATTTCGGGGAACATTTGCTTGCGCACCTGCCCCACCATGAAAATACCCGTAATAATGATAAGCGCCATTAACAGGTTGGCGGCAACGGAGTTGTTCGTCCACCAAGCGATAATGCCTCGTTTTGGATCGATATCGTACTTACTCATTGTCGTTACCTGCTACACCAGCGGTTTGCGTTTCTTTCGTTTCCTGTTGTTTGATCACTGGATCACCTGGAATACGCACTTTCATGCTCGGTAAAGCATTCGACAGTTGGGTTAGCACAACCAAATCGCCACTTTCTAATCCCTTATTAATGACAACATGTTGCGCTTCTGAACGTACAATATTCACTTCACGCTGCTCTAAGCGACGCTCATCGCCGACAACCCAAAGTGTATTATTAATTGACAGTGCATAACGTGGTACACGAAACACTTGCTGTGCTTCAATGCCTTCAATCACCAACTCAACAAAGCGTCCGAATCGCAGTGGAACTGGATGACGGTCTGACTGTTGGTTATACGGGTCTTCAACTTCCACTACCCCATAAATTACACGGCTATTTTGATCGAGGACTCCTTCGCTACGCACAAGGTTACCGTGCCAAGTATACGTCTCACCTGCTACCTCACTAGTTAAGGCAACATGTGGATATGCGCCATCATGGTTCGCGTCAGGGAGATCAATATAAGCTAAATCGCGATCACTCAGCGGCACTCTGATTTCAGCAACCTCTGAGCCATAGAGCGTCCCGACTTGTGTGTTCATCGTCAGAAATTGACCGATATCCACATTTTTATTTTGTAGAATACCCGCGTATGGCGCACGAATTGTGGTTCTATCTAAATCACGTTGTGCTTTTGCCACAGCCGCTTCTGCGGATTGCACCGCAGCAACAGCGCTAGCAACTTGTGGTTCGCGAATACCTAAGGCTGGAATCTCGCCCATCTGGAGCGACTCCCATTCGTCTTTGGCCACTTTTGCCCGTGCACTTTCCTCTGCCAATGCTGCTTTTGCTTGCGCCAATGAAGCTTTAGCACTCTGCAAGGCAACACGATAGTCGGCTGGGTCGATCTGAATAATGACTTCACCTTTATCAAAGAATCCACCGTTCACAAAGTTCGCAGAAATTTCGATAACTTGACCACTGACTTGCGAAACAAGATTGGTCATGTGTTTCGGCCGCACATTTCCTTGCCCCTCGACTTCAAAGCGAATATTTTCAGGCTGCGCTTCAACAACTTCGACCAACACTGGCGGTCGTTCATTGCTTCGTTGTGGAGGCTGCGGACGCAATGCCGTCATTAATACCAGAAGCAAAATTGCAATGACCAAAATGAGTGGGGGTAATAGTGCGCGTTTCTTAAAAGCCATAACTTCCCAGTTCCATAGGTGAATATTCTGAAGATAAATTTCTTGGCTTATAGTATGACTAATTCTTGTCTAAGCCGTTAGTAACAATATGTTAGCAGTTGTAAACAAGTCCACTTTCCATGTTTAACCGTTTAACAAATAACTCTCACCAGCCTCTATAGCCCGCGGGCCGCCGGAAAGTAATACAATGTCATCAGTCATCAATTCAAAGTCGCCATGAACCTCTATAAACTCTTGTTCACCACGGCGCACCGATTTTATTTGTAGATTCAAGTCTTCAAGGCCCAACTCGATCAATTTTTTACCGCATGCGAAGGCATTTTTAGGCAGTGATACCGCATGGAGAAACTGCAACCGATCAAGTTTTTCAGGATCCATATCTGTCGTTTCTCCAGGATAGAATCCATGCATGTCGCCGTAATGTGAACGCCGCGCGTGATCCAGTCGTGAAAGGATTTTGCGAATCGGTACACCAGAGCGACTGAGAATTTGCGAAACCAACATCAAGCTCGCTTCAAGAGTATCCGGCACGACTTGGGTGGCACCTGCCTCCATCATAGCTTTCAGTCGCACATCGTCGCGACTGCGAACAATAATCTCAGCATGTTCATTAAGATTTCGGATTGCTTTGAGTACATCAATCGCACGTTCGTCATCGGCAAAACTGATAATGATGAGTTCCGCTTCATCTGCATGGACAGCGCGCAAAATATCGCGGCGGATGGCATTACCAAAGAATACTTTTTGACCACCAGCAACCGCTTCTTGAACCCGCTTGGCATCATGATCAATGGCTAAATAATCAATTCCTTCGTTCGTTAAAAATCGAGCGATTGTTTGGCCAACGCGACCAAACCCGAGAATAAGAACGCGAGAATGCTCATCCGTAGGATACGGCAGATTATCTTCTTCTGGTTGTGTCGTCGGGCGAATAATATAACTCACGAACGATTTACATCGTTGAATAACTAATGGCGTTAGTGCCATGCCAAACACGCCGACACCAACCAAAATTGAAGCGGTGGTTTGATCGAATAACTTAAAGCTCAATGCAAGTGATGCCAGCACAAAGCCGAACTCTCCCATTTGGAACAGCATCAACCCTGAACCCCAAGCATCTTCTTTGCGCTCACCCATTAATCCGGCAAGAACTCGGACAATCACTAACTTGACAACGCCAACGCCGAGGACAATGCCAATAATCCAATGAATATTTGCCACAAACACATCAAGATCTAACTGCATGCCTACAGTAATAAAGAATAGGCCCATCAAAATGTCGCGAAAGGGTCGTATATCCGCTTCTAATTGGTGCTTATATTTACTTTCACCAAGCATCATACCGGCTAAAAACGCGCCTAATGCCATCGATAAGCCAAACAAGTGCGTCATACCACCAGCCACGAGCGCAACGAGCAATGTTGCCAATACAAATAGTTCGTCAGTTCGCAACTTCGCGATTTCACGAAACACATGCGGCAATACCCACTTACCAATGGCCATCAATACCAGAACTACTCCCGTTCCCTTCAATAAGGCATAACCAAGGCTCTCCCACATCGAGATATCACTGCTTGATGCAAGTAACGGAATAACAATCAACATGGGGACGACAGCAACATCCTGGAACAATAGGACTGCGACCGTCATTTGACCTTTCTTTGACGTCAGTTGTGAAGACTCACCCAGTTGTTTAATGACAACTGCGGTTGATGAGAGTGCCAGCGTACAACCGATAATAAACGCACTCACCCAGTCTTCAACAAAGTAAACAGCGAGAACCGCGAACAAAGTCGTACAAATCACAACTTGCCCCGCGCCGAGGCCAAATACCTGACCGCGCATCGCTATCATTTTTGGCAACGAGAATTCGAGACCGAGTGAAAAGAGTAAAAGGACTATGCCGAGTTCTGCTACAAAGTGGTATTCGTCCGGATCAGCAATCCAGCCCATAATATCAGGGCCTGCGATGATACCAGCCGTTAAATAGGCCAAGATTGCTGGTAGTTTGACTTTTCGAAACGCCCAAACCAATACGACAGCAATAGCCAACAATAATAAAATGTCAGTAAACCCGCTATTCACGGTCACTCCCTGAGTCGATACAAACCTACACAAATAAGTGATAAACCAACGAGTGTGGTTATTTGAATGGTTTCACCGAGTATAAAATAAATTAAGATCAATGAAATAAATGGGCTTAAAAAAATCAGCGTTGAAATCTGCGCGGTTTTTGTAGCCAACCGCATGGCGGTGAGCCACAAGAAAAAGGTGATACCCATTTCAAACAATCCAACGTAAATTCCTGCGCCAATTCCTTGCCAACTAAGGTTTACATACGTGGATTCTGTATCAGTAATCATGTTCATTAGATTAAAGATAACTAACCAACCGGAGCCCCATGCAAAACACCAAAATAACGCTGGTACCGGTTTGTCGGTATTTTTTGTGTTGATCAGCCAATAGCTTGCCCATAGCAACGTACTGAATAACGCCAACCCAATACCAACCCAATTCGTTTGCGCAAAGTCCCAATTTCCACCTGTCGCTATTAAGAAAACGCCAACGTACGCTAACAGCATAGCAAACAGTTCTTTTGCGGTGAGTTTTTGATGTAAAAATGGCACCGCTAACAACGACATAGTGATTGCCCAAGTGTAATTGATCGCTTGCGCTTGTTGCGCAGGTAACTGATCGTAGGCGGCAAATAATACCCAGTAATATGCCGCCGGATTAATAAATCCTTGCAGCGCGTAGAATCCGATACGATTTCGCCCAACTTGCCAGACTTCGCGCCAGCGTTGTTGTACCGATAGAATCAAAGTAAAGGTGAGTAAACTCGTAAGAGCTGCAATCGTGAGTAACTGCAATGGCGTAAGATAGCGCAGGGCTAATTTAAATGCGGTGGCGACGGTTGACCACAGTAATACTGCGGCAAGTGCGTACAGAATAGCTTTACGTTGATCCATGCTGTTCCTTGAGCAAGAAGATGAAGACACTAAAATTAACGTGGCTTCATGGTGAGAACAAGAAGTCTGTCTTTATTATCTGCGGTAATCCGAGTTACGACACAATTCCCCCACTCTACACGGGGGGTCGCATTATTCGTGGTCAATAACATTTGTGTACGTAGCTGTTCTAATTGCGCATACGAAGGAATTGCCGCTTGATGTTGTTGCAGCCAATACCGCAAAACGCCTCGTTGCAATTGCTCTGCTGAATTTTCCAACCAACGCGTTGCTAATCGGCCATCGCTATCGATGTGCGGATTAACACGATCTGCAAGTAATTGTTCCATCAATTCCTGAGTTTCGCTACACAGTTGAGCACTGCGTAATACTGCTTGGCCAAAGTGTGGCCAGCGCTGCTCGAGTTTTGGAATCACCTCATGCCGCAGAAAGTTTCGTTCAATACTGGTGTCGTAATTGGTGTCATCTTCAATCCAAAACAACTGATGAGCGTGGGCGTATCGGTAAATTTCTTCTTTGCTGACATCTAACAGCGGTCGTAACCATCGCTGCAGTCCCTTTGTGCTCTGCATTGCCATAGCTGCCAGCCCTTTGGGCCCAGCACCACGTTTCAACTGCAGAAGAAACGTTTCGATTTGATCGTTACGATGTTGCCCCAGCAAAAAAATAGCATTCGCATCGGCAATTTCGCTCAATCGCTGATAGCGTGCTTCTCGACCGGCAGCTTCTTTGCTGATACGACTACCTGACAAAACTTTGAGCGGCTCGCAAATCATGGTGAAATCGCGATCTTCACAATCGAAAATCAAACCTTGGGCCCACTCTGCGGAGCTCGGGTGAAAGGCATGATCCAAATGCACTGCAAGATAATTAAATTGAGGGAATTCTTGGCGAAAACTATCCGTTAAATCTAATACGGTTTGAGAATCGGCACCGCCCCCTAAACACACCACAATCTGCTGCTTTGGCTGTGGATTGAGTGCTAACAAGCGTTGCTTGAATAACGTATAAAGGGGATCAGTGTTGCCACTGTCCCCTTCATGCTTTGCTGTCGATGTCGCATTATTCAACGCGCATCACTCCATATTAGCAATAACCAAATGACATCAATTTCTGATAACGCTGCTCAAGACGAGCTTCGCTATCGAGATTCACTAGAGCATCAAGATCCGTTAACAGTTGCTTTTTCAAGCGGCGCGCCATTTCTTCATGATCACGATGCGCGCCACCAATTGGCTCCGCAATAATCGAATCAATTAAGCCGAGCTCTTTTGAACGTTGTGCTGTGACACCCATCGCTTCAGCTGCTAGTGGCGCTTTTTCAGCACTTTTCCAAAGAATCGATGCACAACCCTCAGGAGAAATAACTGAGTAGGTTGAGTACTGCAACATGTTGACTCGGTCACCCACGCCAATAGCCAACGCACCACCAGACCCGCCTTCGCCGATAACGGTACAGATAATTGGTGTGTTCAAGCGCGCCATAACCTTTAAGTTACGTGCAATCGCTTCTGATTGACCACGCTCTTCGGCACCAATACCAGGATATGCACCAGGGGTATCAATAAAGGTAATAATTGGCATTTTAAAACGTTCCGCCATTTCCATGAGGCGCAACGCTTTGCGATAACCTTCAGGTTTCGGCATACCAAAATTACGGCGAATTTTCTCTTTGGTTTCACGCCCTTTTTGATGACCAATAATCATCACTGGTGTGCCATCAATTCGAGCTGTTCCGCCAACAATCGCTTCATCATTGGCAAACGCACGATCGCCAGCTAACTCATCAAAGTCATCAAAAATGTGCTTAATGTAATCTAGCGTATACGGGCGTAACGGATGGCGCGCCAATTGTGCGACTTGCCAAGCACCTAAATCACCAAAGATCTTTTCAACTAATTGCTCGCGCTTCTCTTGAAGCTTCGATATTTCTTCTTCAATAGAAATATCGAAATCACCTTTAGCGCCAACCGCTTTTAATTCTTCGATTTGCGCCTGAAGTTCTGCAATAGGCTGTTCAAAATCTAAAAATTTAAGACTCATTATGGCTCCCATTTGCCATTAAAATTCGAGTTCAACCGCCTGCTGACCAAGCTGTTGCTGCAACTCATACATCAATTCATCGGTTGGGGTCACATACCATTCTGTGGCCGCCACGTATTCTGCCGTTAAATCGGGGCGCACATAACGGATATGCAACGGGCACGTGCCCTGTTTAAACGGCTCAATCAATTGGCGTAATTGAACGAGCCCTTGCCCCTCTAGTTGTTCTTGACGCACTGTAAGGCGTAATACTTTGGCGTATTGTTCACGCATGCCAACAATAGTCATCACTTCTCGCGCCGTCATTGTATTGGCAGAGGAGTAATCATCAAAGCTGACCTCTCCTTTTACCACTAAAATTTGGTCTTTTTCGAGTAAGTGTTGATAATTTTCATAATCTTTAGCATAAAAACGAACATCAAAACGAGCCGTTTTGTCATGCAATGTCACAATCGCCCAACGTTGATTTTGTCGATTCAACATGGTACGCACATCGACCACAAGCCCTGCTACCGTTGTTGTTTGGTCGCGACCTGTTGGTCGCACGTCAGCTAGGACGCACGGCACATAATTTTTTAACTCTTTTCGATACCGGTTTACCGGATGACCTGTTAAGTATAGCCCAAGTGTTTCGCGCTCGCCTTCAAGCCACATTGCCTCTGGCCAAGCTGGTACCGTTACAAACTCATGTTCAATCTCAACATCATCAGCTGCTGATGTCAGTACGCCGAATAAATCACTTTGACCCATCGCCTCTGCACGTGCATGTTGCTCGGCTTGGCGCATTGCTTTTTCGAGTGTTGCCATTATTGTCGCACGATGCGGACCTAATGAGTCCATCGCACCAGCTTTAATTAATTTTTCCAACACACGGCGATTGAGCTTTTTCAAATCAACTCGACAGCAGAAATCAAAGAGATCGGTAAATGGGCCATCTTCGCGGGCAGCTAAAATGGCTTCAATTGGCCCCTCGCCAACACCTTTAATGGCGCCAATGCCATAAACAATTTGCTGTTGCTCATCGACAGTGAATTTATACCGCCCAACATTCACATCAGGAGGAAGTACTTTCAAGCCCATGTTCTCACATTCATCAACCAGCGTGACAATTTTGTCAGTATTGTCCATATCAGCTGACATCACGGCCGCCATAAACTCAGCGGGATAATGGGTTTTCATCCAGAGTGTTTGATACGAAACCAACGCATAGGCAGCCGAGTGCGATTTATTAAAACCGTAACCCGCAAATTTTTCCACAAGGTCAAAAATCTTAATGGCTAGGTCGCCATCGATCCCATTCTTGCGCGCGCCTTCTTCAAATACTGCACGCTGCTTTGCCATTTCTTCCGGCTTTTTCTTACCCATCGCTCGGCGCAGCAAGTCTGCGCCACCTAATGAATAACCCGCCAATACCTGAGCAATTTGCATAACCTGCTCTTGATAAAGGATAACGCCATAGGTTGGTTCAAGAATCGGCTTCAAAGATTCATGCTGGTAGTCTTTATCAGGATAAGATATCGCTTCACGACCATGCTTACGGTCAATAAAGTTATCAACCATGCCTGATTGCAATGGGCCAGGTCGAAATAACGCCACCAAAGCAATAATGTCTTCAAAACTATCGGGGAGCAGCTTTTTAATTAACTGCTTCATACCCGACGATTCCAACTGGAATACAGCCGTGGTCGCCCCCTTTTTTAGGAGCGAAAAACAAGCAGGATCATCAAGCGGAATGTGATTAATATCGATTGGTGGCTGACCATCACGTCGACGATTCGCATTCACCATATCTAGTGCCCACTGAATAATCGTGAGTGTCCGCAGCCCCAAAAAGTCGAATTTTACTAATCCGGCAGCCTCAACATCGTTTTTATCAAACTGAGTAACCGGCTGTTTACCTTCTTCATCACAATATAGCGGCGAGAAGTCTGTAATTCGCTCCGGTGCAATGACAACACCACCGGCGTGTTTACCGGCATTACGCGTGACACCTTCGAGAATTCTCGCCATGTCGATAATTTCCCGAACATCATCATCTTGTTCGTACATTTCGACCAAGCGCGGTTCGACTTCAAACGCTTTTTCTAACGTCATGCCAGGGTCGCCTGGCACCAACTTGGTAATCTTATCGACAAAGCCGTATGGATGCCCCAGAACACGGCCTACATCACGTATCGATGCTTTGGCTGCCATCGTACCGAAAGTAATAATTTGCGATACCGCCTCACGACCATATAGCTCCGCCACATGATCAATCACCTCATCACGGCGATCCATACAAAAGTCGATATCAAAATCGGGCATCGACACCCGCTCTGGGTTAAGGAATCGCTCGAAAAGCAAATCCAGTTCGAGTGGGTCAAGATCCGTGATCTTCAACGCATAAGCAACCAATGAGCCGGCACCGGAACCACGCCCCGGTCCGACCGGAATATTGTTGTCTTTAGACCACTGGATAAATTCCATAACGATTAAGAAGTATCCCGGAAAGCCCATCTGGTTAATGACGTCGAGTTCGATTTTTAAACGCTCGTCGTATGGCTTGCGTAACTCCATACGTTTTTCTGGGTCGGGAAATAACACTTCAAGGCGTTGCTCAAGCCCTTCTTGCGATTTTTTGACTAAAAAATCTTCCGGCGTCATGCCGCCGGTAGGAAACTCTGGTAATACATACTCATCTAGAGTAACCGTGACATTACATCGTTTGGCTATTTCAATAGTATTCGCCAAAGCTTCTGGAATGTCCGAGAATAACTCAGCCATTTCATCTGGACTTTTAAGATATTGCTCCGAGCTATATTTTTTCGGACGGCGCTTATCATCGAGCGTGTAACCATCAGAAACCGCCACGCGTACTTCGTGTGCCGTAAAATCTTCTGGTTTGAGAAACATCACTTCATTGGTTGCCACAACCGGAACATCACAATCAGCGGCCAATACGACTGCGGCATGCACATATTCATCTTCGCCGGCTCGTCCTGTTCGTTGCAGCTCGAGGTAAAAGCGGTCGAAAAAATGTTGCTGATAAAACTCGAGCAACTGTTGCGCTTCGTCTTGACGGTTTTGTAAAAGTTTTCTGCCGATATCGCCTTCACGGCCACCGGATAGAAGAATGATTCCACGCTGATGTTCAGCTAGCCATTCTTTGTTAATACAAGGCTTACCACAGCGATGCCCGGCTAAATAGGCCCGACTAATCAGCTGCGTAAGCTGCTGATAACCGTCGTTATTCATCGCCAACGCGGTCAATCTGAATGGCTCGTCTTGCGAATCTTCTGACCAACCTTCAGGCAACACCCACAAATCACAGCCAACAATCGGCTTTAAGCCTTTATCGTGGGTGGTGCGATAAAACCGAACCAAACCACACATATTCATTTGATCAGTCAAGGCGAGCGCAGGCATCCCCATACTTGCGGTTGCTTCACAGATTGGTTTCACTTTCGCTAATCCATCGATCATAGAAAAATCGCTGTGAATGCGTAAGTGAATAAATTGCGGCGGTTGTTTTACATCGCTCATGCGCTATTTCATACAGTATCTAGTCATCATTCGCCTATTGTGCCGTATGCGTTGATGTATGTCATGTAGTGATTTTAGCCTTAACAAAACCCTGTAAAAAATGCCTAAAAACTGACTAAAAGTTGAAAGGTTGTTATAGTATTTCTTAATCGAATCACTAAGTTGAGCGCAATGTCAGATTCTAGCTTTGTTGCATACGATAGTTCAAAACAGTTACTTAAACTAAGTGGCGCGTGGAGCTTTGAGAATTACTCAGCCATTGATAAATCTTTACACCAAGTCGCGTCGCAACAACCGATCCAATTTTTAGACTTCGCTGAGCTTGAACGTCTCGACTTGAATACTGCGAGTTTACTTGCCGAATTAATATCCCCAACTCAGCTTAAAAAACTCCTCGAATCGGCTCAACAACTTCAACCTACGCATCGTGACATTTTTCATCAATTACTGCGTGCCTACGATATCCAAGCGCAGTCAGCACCCCAAGCAACAAGGCCTTGGTACTCATTTATTGCTGATTTAGGCGCGTGGGTATCCAAACTCGGTTATCAATTTATTGTTCTGATGAATTTTATTGGACGTGTATTGCTAACAATGTTGCAAGTACTGCCACAGCCGCAACGATGGCGCATCACTTCATGGTTTTTTCATATGCAGCAAGCCGGTTTGGCGGCTATCCCGATTATCGCATTAATGGGATTCCTGGTGGGTGCGGTGGTCGCCTTTTTAGGGGCCACCGTACTTCGTGATTTTGGCGCCACGATTTATACCGTCGACCTCGTTGCGTTTGGCTTTATGCGGGAGCTTGGCGTGCTATTGGCGGCAATATTACTCGCGGGACGAACAGCGAGCTCGTTTACCGCTCAAATCGGCGCCATGAAAGTCAACGAAGAGCTCGATGCGATGCAAGTTGAACAGCTCGATAGTGTTGAACTACTCGTTATTCCTCGCATTTTGGCACTTCTGATTATGTTGCCGCTACTTAGCTTTATCTCAACGCTGGCTGGGTTGATTGGCGGCGCTGTGGTCGCCATTGCGAGTCTTGATATCTCGCCAACCCAATACTTAACGATTTTAAATGAAGTACCGATTCGCCATTTTTGGGTTGGGCTAAGCAAAGCGCCATTTTTTGCCGTTATTATCGCGGTGATTGGTTGTCTTGAAGGTTTTAAAGTAACGAACAGTGCCCGCTCAATTGGCGAACATACAACCTCAAGTGTGGTTCAAGCGTTGTTCGCCGTGATTTTACTTGATGCCATTGCGGCTTTGTTTTTTATGGAGATGCAATGGTAATGACCAACGTACAACCGATTTTAAAACTTGAAAACATTACTACGAAGTTTGGCGATTCGGTGATTCACGAAGGCCTTAACCTGGATGTTAATACCGGTGAGATTTTAGGGTTGGTCGGCGGTTCCGGAGCTGGTAAATCGGTGTTGCTGCGTACTGCTATTGGCTTAAATCAACCTGCCACAGGTTCCGTTCATTTACGTGCAAAGCAAATTGGTATGCTATTTCAACATGGCGCCTTATTTTCGTCCATGACTGTGGCCGAAAACGTCGCTTTGCCGTTATTTGAACATACCTCATTGTCACGTCATGAGGCGTTGCGCTTAGCTCGTTTGAAGCTAGCACTCGTTGGGCTAGATAGCGCCGCTGGCGAACGCTATCCAGCCGAACTTTCCGGCGGCATGATCAAACGTGCAGCACTCGCTCGTGCGTTGATTCGAGAACCGGATATGGTGTTTCTGGATGAACCGACTGCCGGTTTGGACCCAATCAGTGCGGCTGCTTTTGACCAACTAATTTTAACCCTATCAAAAGCACTTGGCTTAACCGTTGTGCTCGTTACGCATGATTTAGACACGCTCTACGCCATATGTGATCGGGTTGCTGTGCTTGCTAAGAAGCACATCATTGCTATTGATAGCCTAGCGAAAGTTGCGGAGCATGAAGACGCTTGGATTCAGGCTTATTTTCATGGTCCACGCGGACGTGCCATTATTGAATCACATTCTAATCAGTCAGCTATTACCGCGGAGAGTTAAATCATGGAAACCAAAGCGCACCATATTATTGTCGGTATTGCGACCCTATTGCTACTTATTGCAGCATTAGCATTTAGCCTTTGGCTAGCAAAAGCTGACTCAGAACAAGCTTATAAAAATTACGATGTTCTGTTTAAAGAACCGGTTTCTGGTTTAACGGTTGGTAGCCCTGTGCAATTTAACGGTATTAGTGTCGGTGAAGTAACACAGCTAAGTCTGGACAAAAATGATGCGCGCATGGTGCGAGCACGTATTCGGATTACTGCGGAAACACCTATTACAAAAGCGACCAAGGCATCTCGGACGTTGCTGAATATAACGGGCGCGAGCGGTATTGCACTAGAACAAAGCGTGGCTAAGAGCCAGCCGATTAATCAACAAGATGGCATTCCTGAAATTGTCGCAGAACCATCTGAACTAACTCAATTACGCCTCAACACCGAAGAGCTTTTTGTCAGCGTCAGTCAGGTCATCAATAACGCCAACCGACTTTTTTCTGAAAATAATATGCAAGCCATTGAGTCGATTCTAGTTAACATCGATACCTTTAGTGGTGAACTCGCTGAGCAATCGCAGAACTTTGCTTCCGTTCTCGACAACCTGCAGCAAAGTACCAAACAATTGAATGATTCTTTGGTGGCATTGGAGAGTGAATTAACCGAGCGTAGCGAGCCCTTATTTAACAAAGCGGAAGAAACTCTCGGCAACCTAGCGGCTGCCAGCAATCAACTTAATGAACTGATGCAACAAAATCGCGGTAATATTGATGCTGGCATGGCAGGAATTGCCGAAGTTGGACCAACCTTACTCGAGTTACAGGTTACGCTAAAACGAATAAATGCGATTGCTGCGCGCTTCGAAACAGAACAAATGAAGGAGTACCAACCATGATGCTAAGAACCGTTACTTTAGCAGTTGGCTTTGCTGTTTTTGCGAGCGCATGTAGCGTGTTACCTCAGGCAACGCCTATCGACTATTACACACTGCAACCAGCACCCGTTGCTCAACAAAATAGGCCTGTAAAGTTATCTAACATTCGCGTTTCACAACCGGAGCTGAATGATGCGTTACAACTCGAGCGTATAGTTCGAATTACCGATATTGGCAGTATTTTGGCTTACCCCAATGCCAAATGGAGTACCTCAATTTCAGCGCTATGGCAAAGTTGGTTGCTTGATGCATTATGGCGCGACAGTCGCTTCAGCAATATTAGTTCGGAACAACAAGGTCTGGATAGCGATTGGCGGCTTGCTGGGCGCTTACAGTCGTTTCATATTGAAGAAACTTCTGCTGGGCCGGTTGCGATAGTGCGTTACGATGCGCAACTGATTGCCACCAAACAACGCAAAGTCGTCAAAAGCATGAGTTTCAGCGCACAAAGGCCATTAAGCGGCAATGAGACAAGTGATGCGGTAACTGCGCTAAGTTCAGCAAGCGCCGAAGTCGGCCAAGATTTACTGGAATGGTTAGCGACGTCACCAATGTAACGTCGATACTGTGATTTATTGCTATGAACAATAACAGGGAGCGTTAGCTAAACGAGCCAACAAAAGCATGAATACCCTCTTGCTTCAATGCGTCTAGCGCCTCTTCAAGGGCGGCAGTGTCCGTTTCGAAGTGGTCTTCCCAAACTGTCGAGTTATTGTCTGCATCAACAATCTCAAGAATCCAATCGCTGTCTTCGGTGCGATAGATATCAATACTTACCGTTAAACCCTCTGCCGAAAAATCTTGGCATAACGGGCTCTGAATATACTCAACCGCATCTGTCATACAACGTCCTTAAAAAGTAAGAAGGAAAATAGAGGCGCATTCTAGCACTAACCAAATAAAAAGGGCATCCGCTAGGGATGCCCTGACTTAGTCTCTAACTGAAATAAATTACAGACTTGCTAATGCGCCATTCAACGTTTGCGATGGGCGCATCGCCTTATCAACCAGATCAGCGTTTGGTTGATAATAGCCACCAATTTCAACTGACTGACCTTGAACACCGTTGAGTTCTTCAACAATCTTCGCTTCGTTCTCATTTAAGAACTTAGCTAATTTGCTAAAACGCTCAGCTAATGCGGTGTCTTTGCTTTGCGCTGCAAGCGCTTCTGCCCAATACATGCCAAGGTAGAAGTGGCTGCCACGGTTATCAATCTGACCGAGCTTACGTGCTGGCGATTTGTCGTTTTCTAAGAACTTCGCAGTTGCAGCATCAAGCGCATCGGCAAGAATTTGTGCGCGGTCATTATTGTTACGCTGCGCCAAATGCTCAAGTGAAGCGGCCAATGCTAAGAACTCACCAAGTGAATCCCAACGCAAATAGTTTTCTTCAACAAATTGCTGAACGTGTTTTGGAGCTGAACCGCCGGCGCCAGTTTCAAATAAGCCACCGCCATTCATTAACGGAACAATTGACAACATTTTCGCAGATGTACCCAACTCAAGAATTGGGAACAAATCTGTCAAGTAATCGCGCAGAACGTTACCGGTGACAGAAATCGTGTCTTTACCATCTTTCATACGCGCTAAAGTATGTTGCGTAGCTTCAGTCGGTGCCAAAATACGCAAATCAAGGCCGTTAGTATCATGCTCTTTCAGATACTCATTTACTTTCTTGATTAGTTCTGCATCATGCGCGCGCTTCTCATCAAGCCAGAATACCGCAGGCATACCACTTAAACGTGAACGATTAACCGCTAATTTCACCCAATCACGAATTGGCGCATCTTTCACCTGGCACATGCGCCAAATGTCGCCTTTCTCAACTTCGTGAGAGAATACAGTTTCGCCCGCTTTGTTTAGCACAACCACGGTGCCGTTAGCAGGAATTTCAAAGGTCTTATCGTGTGAACCATACTCTTCTGCTTTTTGCGCCATCAAACCAACGTTTGGTACTGTACCCATTGTCGCTGGATCGAATGCACCGTGCTCCTTACAGAAATCGATGGTTGCTTGGTATACACCCGCATAGCAGCGATCTGGAATCATTGCCAAAGTATCTTGGGTTTTGCCCGCACGGTTCCACATTTTGCCGCCGTCGCGAATCATCGCAGGCATTGATGCGTCAATGATCACATCACTTGGAACGTGCAAGTTGGTGATACCTTTGTCAGAGTTAACCATTGCTAACTCTGGTTGCTGGTCGTATACCGCCTGAATATCAGCTTCAACTTCTGCACGTTGGTCGGCTGGCAGTTCAGCGATTTTCGCTAACACATCACCGAACCCATTGGTTGCATCAACGCCCAATTCTTTGAACAAATCGGCATGCTTCGCAAAAACATCAGCAAAGAAAACTTTGACAGCATGACCAAACATGATTGGATCAGAGACCTTCATCATAGTGGCTTTCAAATGCAAAGAAAGTAATACGCCCTGCTCTTTTGCCGCCGCAGTTTCTTTTGCGAAGAATGCTTGCAACTGAGCAGCACTCATACGTGCCGCATCAACAACTTCACCAGCCAATACCTTAACTGAGTCTTTCAGAACAGTTTGACCTGCAGGTGTGTTGAGAACAATTTTAAGATCGTCGGCTTGCGCAAACGTTGTTGATTGCTCGCTGCTATAGAAATCACCATCACTCATATGAGCAACATGAGTTTGTGAGTCTTTTGACCATGCACCCATACGATGCGGATGCTTCTTCGCATAGTTTTTTACTGATGCTGGCGCACGACGATCGGAGTTACCTTCACGAAGAACTGGGTTTACAGCCGAACCTTTGATTTTATCGTAACGCGCTTTAACATCGCGCTCTTCATCGGTTTGTGGCTCAAACGGATAGTTCGGAAGATTATAACCTTGCGCTTGTAATTCTTTGATTGCAGCAGTTAGCTGCGGAATTGAAGCACTGATGTTTGGTAACTTAATGATATTTGCTTCTGGGGTTTTAGCTAATTCACCAAGCTCAGCAAGAGCATCACCAATGCGTTGCTCTTCTTTTAAATACTCAGGGAAGTTCGCAATAATACGACCCGCTAATGAGATATCACGGGTTTCAACAGAAACACCGGCAGCATCCGTAAAAGCACGAATAATCGGAAGCAATGAATATGTTGCTAAACGAGGTGCTTCATCAGTTTCGGTATAAATAATCTTTGAACTATCATTCGACATAGTGATTCCTATTCATTAGTTCAGGACAGAAAAAAGTGGCCCGAATTATAGCAGGATATGCCGCAAATCACTAGCGCTTAGCAGTTAGTCAATTACCACATTGTTCAGTAATTCATCAACTAAGAAGTGGCATTGTTGATAGATTTCGAACAAATCACCATGCTCTTCCACCGGCTTTCTCATGGCTAAATCATATTCAAAGTCGAGTATTTGAGTGAGGTATTTGCCGAGTTCGCCAGTTTGCTGCAAGACAGCCTCACGTACGTGCTCTGAAATATGTAAGTCTTCTAGGAATGTTTCCTTGTCGATACCGAGTAACACATCAGAACCGGACAATAATCCCGCTAAAAACGCCGCACCTGAGAGACGATTAAATGGATCTTTTTTGCGAGCGAGTTCACTGCACATGTAAGCTCGAATTAGAACGAGTTTCGTTTTGGTTGGCGCTTGCCCTTTTACCGAAACAATCAGCAGTACCCACTTTCTTAGCGGCTCAAGGCCGAGCAACATGACAACTTCTTTCAACGACTCGATTTTTCGCGACAGGCCATAATAGGGGCTATTCGCAATACGCAGAAGGTTCACCACCAACACCGGGTCGGTTTGCAGTGCCGCGACAATCTCATACAGTTCAGGGTCTTCACTAAACAATTGATTGATAACTAGCGTTAATTGAGTAGCAGCTGCTGAAGGAACACGTTTACCTTCTACCACCGTTGGGCGCGCTAAGTAGTAGCCTTGGAATAAATCGAAACCGAGTTCTTTATACCGTTCGTAGGTTGCTTCATCTTCAACGCGTTCGGCGAGCCATAACGCATCAAGCTGGCTTAATTGCTCAAACCGTTGTTGCGCGATATCAAACGATGTTCTCTCAATATCAACCTTAATTATTGATGCAAACTCTAACAGCGGAGTCCAACTATCTTGAAATTCAAAGTCGTCTAAAGCAAATCGAAAACCTTTATCTACCCAGCGTTTAACCGCATCAATGATTTCAGGCGTCGGTTCTATTCGTTCAACCAATTCGACAATGACATGATTTGGGGCTAATGGGAGGAATAAACCAGAGAGTAGAAATTCTGTTGAGACATTCACGCATACAGGCAATTTCACGTGTTCAACGTAATCGAGGAGCCCCGTGCAGAGATTGTATAAAACTTCACTAGTCGCCACACTGTCGCCGACTTCAAATGCACTGACACCGTTTTCGTGACGATACAACAACTCGTGTGCATAAACATCATTATTGCGACTATAGATAGGCTGTGAAGCAAATAAAATCTCGGACATTTTCGTACTCGATTGATTACAAATTATTTACTAACCTGTATATCAAAAAAAGGAGGACAGAGCTAGCTCCATCCTCCTTTTAACATTGCATTTTACGATGTTAGAACTTGAAGTTTACTTTGGCATATACGAATGCACCACGAGGATTGTGGACACTGGACGCATAACCATATAAATCGCCGTCACCATCGCCAATAGCAAATGGCGGCTCTTCATCAAGTACGTTATTAGCACCAAAAGTTAAACGGGTGCTTTGGCTAAAGTCATAGCGCATTTGTAAATCGAGCAACATCATTGCATCTACGGTACGCGCTTTACTCGCCTCGACATCTTGTGGAGACTGATAGTCTTCAAATTCACCGATGTATGTCACGATGGCTGTTGCGCCCCATGCATCGCGACTCCAGTCAACACTACCAATCCAACGGTGCTCTGGATAGTTATATTCACCAGCATAATCAATACCGTTTTTCTCAAACTTAGTCATGTAGGTCCAATCTAGTGCGAATTTCAGATCACCCATATCATTCAATGACATTAAATAGTTGGTAGAGAGATCAAGGCCACTCGCTTCTTGCGAGCTAATATTGATATAGCTGTTGTATAAGGTAGATAACGAACCAAGTTCCTGCCCTGGTAACGGATCTAAACGAACACAAACAGTACTATTCTGGTCGTTACACTCAGCTTCATAAACTAACTCAAAATCATTGCGATCAATTTTGTTATCTTGAGTGATTGACCAATAGTCAGCACTGATATCCCAAGCGTCATTGATCTGCCAAACACCACCAATGTTCCAGCTTTCGGATTCTTCAGCTTCCAGATTTGGGTTACCGCTAAACACAATTGTGTAATCGGTTGCAGCACACGCTGGATTGCTCGGATCAGGAGTCGGACAGCGATAGGTATCAGTAAAGAATTGGGATACTTGTGACGGACCTAGACCAATTTGCGCGAGTGATGGCGCACGGAATCCGGTTCCGGCCGAAGCTCTTAAGGTAAAGTCATCAGTGACAAACCATTGAATCTTACCTTGCGGGTTGGTACTTGAACCGAAATCGCTATAATCATCATGGCGTACGGCTAAACTGACCTCGACAGCGTCACTCACTGGCACTAGAAACTCAGCATAGGCTGCCCACTGATCTCGTTCTGCTTGAGCTGACACCGACTCGGTACCAAAAATCAAACCACGCTGGAACTGGTCATCTGGTGTGTCGACAACATCTTCCTCGCGATATTCAAAGCCAGCCGCCATCGATACATAGTTATCGCCTAACTGGAATAATTCACCGGTGATGCTTCCATCGACTGCAGTCAGATGGGATTCGCCACGACGGACGAGACTGGTTGTGATGGCATCAATAACTTCCGGATCATTGGTAACACCGCCAAATGGATTATATCGACCTGCATTAATTTCCTCTTGCAAGAAGTCTGTACGTACCCAACCTTGGTCTTTATTGCCGGTCTGCAATCCGCGACTACGTGCTTTGGTTGCCGATACATCCCAATCCCAAGCGCCAAGCATACCGCGCAAACCTGCGACGAACCGTAATGTATCAGACTCGATATCCCAAACTCGATTACCTGCATCAACTGTTCGATAGCGGTTAATATCGACGTACTCACCAAAAGGGTTGTTTGGATGATCTGCTGGCACATATAAACCAGCATCACCGTCTAGAGGTGTTGCTGCGCCACCAGCTTTTGAACTGTTGTGTTGTACAGCAAACTCAATGTATGCATCAACATTAGCGCTAACTTCAAAGTTTGATAGAACCATGGCCCCTACACGTTCTGCTTCAGGCCAAGTCATCGTAGCGGGACCGTAATCATACACACAGGTTTGACCAAACGTATTTTCTTCCGGGCAGCCTGGGTCGATCACAACTTCGCCATTTAGGATAAAATTACCCGGATATCCGCGTGATGACCGAAAATCATTACCACCATACGGCGCTTGGTTTGCTGTACCAAAACGACCCATTTCACTCCCCATAATTGAAGTGTTGCGATAATAATCAAAAATTACTGTGGTATTATTACGCCCTGAACCGGTACCCCACACGGTACTCATTGAAGTTTCGTCGTAACTTGGTCCGGTGGTACTACCATGACTTAGACTTAATTCCATACCATCGAAGTCTTTACGCAAGATAACGTTTACGACACCGGCAACTGCATCGGAACCGTAGAGCGCTGACGCACCATCTTTTAAGATATCAATACGTTCAATTGCAGATACCGGAATAGTATTAATATCGACAAACGAATTCGCTACCCCCTCAGCGAACGCTGATACATTAACCCGTCGACCATTAACTAATACTAGCGTTGCGTCGGCACCGAAGCCGCGTAAACTTACTGCAGCACCGCCGTTAGCCGTTGAATCTTGGCTATTTCCACGAGTCGAAAACGTCCCTGCACCTGCCGCCGGTGAGCGTTCTAGAATTTGTTGAAGGTTTGAGAAGCCCGAAGCTTCAATGTCTTCCCGAGAAATAATATCAATCGGTGAAGCGGTTTCCATGTCAGTACGGTTGATTCGTGAACCCGTTACAATAATCCGTTCTTGTGCCTCATCAGCATTCTGACTTTCTGATTGGTCTTGTGCCGCAGCAACGCTAGGCAGCAATGACGCGACAGCAAGAGCACTCAGCGATAAGTTAAATGACTTAGCTAAACTTGTCATAATAATGTTTCCTGGTTGTTTTATTAATGTGACAAAATGGTCACCTTTATTTATGATGCATTTTTGACAAAAATCAAATTTTTAAGCTTAAACATCACCTTACTGACAGTATTCAGCTATTTATTAAACAAAAAAAAGGGTAAAGCCGAAGCTTTACCCCTTTTTAACTTTGTATTTATGTTAATCGATTTTCGGTGTCGTTAAACCGCGACGCTCAAGAAGTGCTTCACCAGTTGGTTCTTGACCACGGAAATCAATGTACTGCTGCATTGGGTCTTTGCTATTTCCTTTTGACAAGATGGTGTCACGGAATTTTTGGCCGTTTTCTAAAGTCAGACCACCCTGCTCTTGCATATATTTGAATGCATCGGCAGCCAAAATTTCAGACCACATGTATGCGTAGTACCCTGCTGAGTAACCGCCAGCGAATACGTGCGCGAAGAACGTTGATTTATAACGCGGTGGTACCGCATCAACTGCGACGCCATTGCGCTCTAACGCTGCGGCTTCAAACGCAGCAACGTCTTCAATGCTTGCAGCGGCTTCTGGCGTTAACGTGTGATATTCGAAATCCAACAGGGCTGACGCAATATACTCAAGCGTGTCGTAACCCATATTAAAGTTCTTCGCTGCCATCACTTTATCAAGCAATTCTTTTGGCATTGGTTCGCCAGTTTCATAATGCTTCGCAAAGTTATTCAACACCTTTTCATTGAGCATCCAGTCTTCTTGGAAAGTTGACGGAAACTCAACATAATCACGCGATACAGAGGTACCGGCAAGTGACGGGTACATGACGTCTGAGAACATACCGTGTAAGCCATGACCCATTTCGTGGAACATGGTGCTCACTTCATCAAAGCTCAAGAAAGTTGGACCTTCTGCTGCTTTTTTGATGTTCTGGTTATTCAAAATAACAGGTTTCTGATCGAGCAAGTTCGATTGGCTAACAAACGAGCTCATCCATGCACCACCGCGCTTACCATCGCGAGTAAACCAGTCGCCATAGAACAGACCTAAGGTTTCACCGTCAACGTCTTTCACTTCGTAAACACGGATATTATCGCCATATGTCGGAATATCATCGCGTTGATCAAACGTGATACCGAATAATTGGTTCATTGCAAAGAACACACCGTCTTCTACAACACGGTTGAATTCGAAGTATTTCTTAACTTCTTCTGCATCAAGCGCATACTTTTCAGCACGCACTTTTTCTGCGTAATATGCCCAATCCCACGGTTGAACTTCAAAGTCGCCGCCTTCCGCATCAATCATTGCTTGGATTTCAGCTTGCTCGGCTTCGACATTGCTCACAACCGCAGGCACCAAATCGCGTAGCATTTTTTGTGCCGCTTCAGGAGTTCCAGCCATGCTGGTTTCGAGAACATATTTACCCCAGTTATCGTAGCCGAGGAGTTGCGCTTTTTCTGCTCGCAATTCAGCGAGACGTTTCACTAATGGGCGGTTGTCCGTCGCTGTATTACCAGTACCACGGTATGCTGAAGCTTCCCAAACACGCTGCCGTAATTCACGATTTTCAAGCGACGCTAGAATTGGCTGACGTGTTGTATTGGTAATGGAAATCGCATACTTACCATCATGACCTGCAGCCGTTGCAGCTTCAGCAAGTTGCTTGATCTCAGCTTCACTCAAGCCTGCTAATTGCGCCTTATCTTCAACAACAACCATGTTTTCTTTGGCAAGATTCATTAAGTTGCGTTGGAATTCAGTTGTTAGCGAAGAAATTTCGCTGTTGATTTCACGAATTTGTGCTTTCGCGTCTTCGCTTAATTCAGCGCCAGCGCGAACAAAACCTTTGTAGGTATCTTCAACCAAACGCAATGCTTCGCCATCAAGACTGTCGCGGTTTTCGTAAACAGTTTTAACGCGAGCAAACAAATCTGGGTTCAACATGATGTTGTCACGATGCGCCGCCATTTTCGGCGCCAGCTCGCCTTGTAGTGCACGAGTATCGTCGTTACCGTTAGAACCTGCGACATTGTAGAAAACAGAAGAAACGCGACCTAACAATGCACCAGAACGTTCCATTGCAACGATGGTGTTTTCGAACGTAGGCGCTTCAGGGTTGTTAGCAATTGCTGCAATTTCTTCAGCATGCTCGGCCATACCTGCTTCAAACGCTGGTTTATAGTGCTCAAATTTGATCTTTGAGAAATCTGGAGCATGGTATGGCAAAGTGCTCTCAGCATAGAATGGGTTATTTTGATTGAATTCAGCAGACTGGGTTTGTTGAGTCTGTGCTTGTTCAGTTTGTGCCGTGTCAGTAACTTGCTGAGTCGCATCTTTATCTGAACATGCGGCAACCGTTAATGCCGCGCCGATAGCAACAGCGATGAGGCTCTTGCGCATAATGATTCTCCCTTGTGGTTGTATTTAACTGTACTAATGTACCCCTCATAGCAACCACGCTCAAGAGCCGTTCATGGCACAATTGTAACAATTTGCCCCAATCTAACGGCTTCTAGGCTACTTCTTGCACAGGAATGAGCTGACTTAAGCCATATTTTGCGCGCGCTTTATCACAATATGGATTAGAACCATTTTCAGAGATGCTGAATTCACGGCATGGACTCGGTCGATTCGCGTAAATAGAACAACTAACCTGTTGCCCAATTTCGCCTTCGAGAGCGACACAACGCGGATTTTTTTGATTCGTGCCTTGCATGCACAATAGATGAGGATGAAATGATTCGGTTAGTTCGCTGGGAACATAGCCTTCAGGAGCGCCAGTAGCTTCGCCCCAGTAAAACGACACACGATAAGACGCGCAGCAAGCCCCACACGTCAAGCAGGCGTTAGCCAAACTCATCGTACGACACTCCAATAAGAACAGATAATCGTTTGAAATGGCGGAGCGGACGGGACTCGAACCCGCGACCCCCGGCGTGACAGGCCGGTATTCTAACCAACTGAACTACCGCTCCGCAGCGGTATGAAACCAATTTCAGGAAAGTGGCGGAGCGGACGGGACTCGAACCCGCGACCCCCGGCGTGACAGGCCGGTATTCTAACCAACTGAACTACCGCTCCGCTTTCCTAATTCCGAGTTTCCCGGATGGGTCCCCCTGAATGCGGAGCGAATATTACGAGCGCCGGATTCTATCGTCAACCTTTTTTTTCAACTTTTGATTCGTTTGCGTGAAAAATCATCAAAACCAGCAAAAAGTATAGATTTTATGACCAAATGTGGTTTTGAATAAGCTGTAATCGAGCTTGGTGCTGTTGCTCTTCTTCTGCGGTTGCCGTAACGATTTTTAACGGTGGTTTATTCTCAATACGCGTCCATCCAGTACTATGGCTACCTTGAGCATTCTTATTTTGACCGGCTAATTCAAGTCTAGTCTGCCCACCAGTCATCATCAGATAAACGTCAGCTAATAACTCGGCATCTAGCAAAGCCCCGTGAAAGGTACGGTTTGAGTTATCGATACCATAAGCACGACATAACGCATCAAGGTTGTTCTTTTGTCCGGGGCGCTTTTCTCGAGCCAGCATCAAGGTATCGAGTATTTGGCAATAATCCGTCGTTTTACCAAATCCGTTGCGGAGCAGTCGAAATTCATGATCAATAAATCCGACGTCAAATGCTGCGTTGTGAATGACTAGTTCCGCGCCATCGATAAACGACAGAAACTCATCGGCGATCTGTGCAAATACTGGCTTATCTTCTAGAAATTCATTGGTAATACCATGAACTTCTATTGCTTCTTGCTCAACCACACGTTGCGGATTGATATAAGCATGGAAGGTACGTCCGGTTAATTTTCGACGAATAACTTCAACTGCACCGATTTCGATAATGCGGTGCCCTTGTGCGGGGTCTAAACCGGTCGTTTCTGTATCAAGTACTATTTGTCGCATGGGGATTCCGTTATTAGTTATTCGTTATTCATTATTCATTATTCATTATTCATTATTCATTATTCATTATTCATTATTCATTATTCATTATTCATTATTCGTTATTAGTGTGCTTGTTTTAGTGTGATGGGACAAGTAAATACATTTAAATTTATCTAACGCACATTGTCTTGCATATCTGCTAGACTCGGTTGTTCGAATAACCAGTAACAAATAACTAAGAACGAGTAACGCTTTCATGTCTAAAAAGGTGCATATCTATACTGATGGTTCATGCCTTGGCAACCCAGGGCCAGGTGGCTACGGTATTGTTATCGAGTACGGTGAACATAAAAAAGAACTCTCAGCTGGTTATAAGTTAACAACCAATAACCGCATGGAAATGCTCGCTGCAATTAAAGGTCTGGAAGCGCTAAAACGACCGTGCGATATCATCTTAACTACAGACAGTCAGTACCTGCGTCAGGGCATTCAATCGTGGATTCACAACTGGAAAAAGAACGGTTGGCGTACGTCGGCAAAAAAGCCGGTAAAAAATGCAGATTTATGGCAAGCGCTCGACACTGCAGTACAGCGCCACACGATTCGTTGGGACTGGGTTAAGGGCCATAATGGCCACCCGCAAAATGAGCGTTGTGACGAATTGGCCCGTGCCGCCGCAGAAAGTTCGAAACTGCAGGACGACACGGGTTTTAATCCCAGTAGCTAATTACTCACCTGCTACCTGTGGATATTTCGCTTCTTCCCACGCCTGCATGCCACCGGCGACGGAAATAACTTTCGCTTGTTCAAATCCCATGCGAACGAGTGATTCTGCAGCTAAAGCAGAGCGTCCGCCTGAGCGACAGATTAAATAAAGTGGCTCTGCCGCAATGCGCTGCAATGCATCATCATAGCCAGCGACCGCTGGGTGCTGATTTATTTGCATTTCCAATACACCTCGCGGCATGTTGACTGCTTGGCGGATATGACCTGCGGCAAATTCACCCGGTTCACGCACATCAATGACGCGCGCGCCTTCAGCAATTTTCTGTTGTAACTCGTGAACATCAATTTCAGACACGTTTGAGCGCGCCTTAGCACATAATTCCTGTGAACTTAACATCAACAACTCCTATTTAGTTCTTAATCAGATTATTTCACTCGATTTGCCACCGGTAATGCATTAACACGAGGTTTTGCTCGCTGTTTATGCCGCACTACCGTCAGCGGAAACTCTCGTTTTCTAGCGACGATGTAGTACATTGACCCAACTTGCGGAAGGTATCTTGCAATGTGACCCAAACCGACACTTGGTGAGTTTGTTTTCGCAAACATCATCGTTGGTGCAACATAACCGCTATCAATAATTTCAAAATTTAACAGAGCTAGCCAATCATTAATACGTGCTTTGCTAAAATAACGCCCACGCCATGGTACTTTTTTCGTATTATTTGGCCAGAATCCTGCCAATACCGCTGGACTGACTGGATTAAAGCTGGCCAGAATTAAGTGGCCATCAGCAATAAGGCTGCGACTAAGCTCTCGCAATACTTGGTGTGGATCTCGCTCAAATTCAAGCTGGCCGATCATTATAACAGCATCGAGTACACCTTCGGCAAATGGCCAATATTCTAGATCGGTTTGAATATCAGCCCCTGCAGTAAGCGCAGCAGAAAACTCATGTTGTACTCTTAAATCTGGCAGTTCCAACGCCTTCGCAAGCTGTCCAACCCGGGCAAAGTGATAGCCAAAAACTTTTGCACAACTCGGTGCCAACGCCTTACTTAACTCTGCTTGGAGCCATTCGCCATGAGGCAGCTGTGACCAGCTTGTTGGTGCAGGTGTCGACGTTATTCGACGCGCTGGCATTAACATCATTGCTTGCCCCCTTTATAATCTGCGCCTATAAAGTGTTTATATTCATTAATTCATTAGGTGATTACATGCATATCGCTGCGATTCCTGCATTTGATGATAACTATATTTGGGCCATTCAGCCATATGCTGGCTCGGATGCAATTATTGTCGATCCCGGCGAAGCAGAACCTGTTCGCGATTGGTTACGCGGTCATGATGTCGGTATTATGGCGTTTTTTATTACCCATCATCACTGGGACCACACCAACGGCTTGGTCGATTTATTAAAAGATTATGACGTTCCGGTTTATGGCCCTCGTGGCGGACATATTCAGGGCGTGAGTCGCCCACTCGAACACCTTGAACGCTTTTCAGTTGATGGCGATGACCGTGAATACACCGTTTTCTGTACACCAGGGCACACCCTCGATCATATTTGTTTTTATACTCCAGGCCACGTTTTCGTGGGTGATACATTATTTTCTGCTGGCTGTGGCCGAATGTTCGAAGGTAAGCCTGAACAGTTTCACAAATCTTTACAGTGCTTAGCTGAACTACCTGACGCTACCAACGTCTATTGTGCTCATGAGTATACTGCAGCAAACCTTGAGTTTGCGTTGGCGGCCGAACCTAATAATCAGGAAATTCGCCGGTATAGTGAACAAGTGAAAGCGCTGCGTGAACATGGGTTAAAAACGTTACCCAGCACGATCGGCTTCGAAAAACAAATTAATCCGTTTTTGCGGGCACCAACGGTTGCAGAGTTCGCTCGACTGCGACAGTGGAAAGACCAGTTCTAATCCCGTAAACTGCCAGCAATTTAGAGTTTTGGAATGATGTACATGAAAAAATGGTTAGCTATCGCAATATCTTCAAGCATCCTTAGTGGCTGCTCTACTCTGCCGTGGCAAGATCAACCTGCAGACGCCAGTACGACCGTGCAAACGGTTCCAGAAGAGCGTATTGCGGCGCCAATAAATGATGTTGAAAAAGAAGCTGAAACATCTGAATTGGAAGTCAGTACCGTTACCGAGGTCGAGCTTACACCACAAGAAGAAGCTGATTTATGGCTTCGTATTAAACGACAACTCACCATGGAAGCTCCTGAAGTACCGCGCTTAGTCAGCCAGCGTAACTGGTACCTCAATAACCCGACCTACATGGAGCGGGTTGCAAAACGCGCACAACCCTTCATGTACTTAATTGTTGATGAAATAGAACGCCGTAATATGCCGCTCGAATTAGCATTATTGCCAATTGTCGAGAGTGCATTCGATCCATTTGCTTATTCTCATGGTCGAGCCGCTGGCGTATGGCAATTTATACCGGGTACCGCTCGCCACTATGGTTTAGAGATCAATTGGTGGTACGACGGCCGTCGCGATGTTTACGCAGCAACACATGCGGCTTTGGATTACTTAGATGCGTTACAAAAGCGCTTTGATGGCGATTGGCTACATGCTCTTGCAGCATATAACTCAGGCGAGGGGCGTGTCGCTAATGCCATTCGGAAAAATAAGCGCGCCGGTAAACCAACCGATTTTTGGTCTCTCGATTTACCCCGTGAGACACGCGCTTATGTACCCAAACTATTGGCGCTAGCTGATATTTTGAAGAACTACGACGATTATGCTCAGCACTGGCTGCCTATCGATAACACGCCTTACTTAGCGATTGTCGAAGCGCAAAGCCAAATCGATCTGGCGAAAGCTGCGGAAATGGCAGAACTCGATTTAGATACGCTGCACCATTACAACTCAGCCTATAACCGTTGGGCAACCGACCCAGTTGGCCCTCACCGACTGCTGTTACCGATTGAACATGCTGAAAAGCTTCAAGCATGGTTGGCTACTGCAGACAGCAAAGAGCTGGTGCAGTGGACACGCCATAAGGTGAAGTCAGGTGAGAGTTTGTTGGTTATTGCGAAGCAATACCACACTACAGCGAAAGCGATTCAGCAGGCGAATAACATTTCAGGGCATATTATTCGCGCTGGCGAACATTTGTTAGTTCCGGTGGCCACGCGCGATCTTGATGACTACAGTTTATCAGCCGAGCAGCGTTTGGTTAGTAAACAATCTGAATCACGCGGAGCTTACAAAGTAGAGCACGAAGTTGTACGTGGCGACACTTTGTGGGATATCAGTCGCGAGTACAATGTTAATTTGCGCAAGCTAGCAAGCTGGAATGGTATGGCACCAACCGACCCGTTACGCCCCGGCAAAACACTAGTCGTTTGGTTGCCTCAATCGGAAAAACCGGCTGGTGTGGTGCGTAGTCTCAACTATAAAGTCCGCTCGGGAGACTCACTCGCCCGTATTGCTTCTCGGTTTAATGTCACCATTACTGATATTGAAAAATGGAATCAAATTAGCCGCAGCAATTACTTGCAACCGGGTCAGCAACTGAAACTGTATGTTGACGTAACCCGGTTGAATACCCAATCTTAAGAGTTATTTGAGGAGGTCGATTAAATCGGCCTCACTCAAAATTGTGACACCCAGCTGTTCAGCCTTCGTTAACTTCGAACCAGCATTATCCCCAGCAATAACAGCTGTAGTTTTTGCCGACACACTGCCAGACACCTTAGCCCCTTTCGCTTGCAGCGCTTGCTTCGCCTCATCACGCGTCATTTGCGTTAAGGTACCCGTTAGCACATATGTGTTACCTGCAAGCGTCGCCTCGCTCTCCGCGATTTTCTTGACTGCCGGCCAGACAATACCAAGTTCGAGTAGCTCTTCGATGACTTGCTGATTATGGGGCTCGCGAAAAAATTGATAAATATGGCTTGCGACAACGCCACCAACATCAGTCACTTGTTCTAGTGCCTCAATATCTGCAGTTGAAATTAGCGATAACTCACTAAAGTGACTCGCTAAATTAGCGGCCGTTGCTTCCCCAACCTCGCGAATACCCAATGCGTACAGAAAGCGCGGTAATGTTGTTTCTTTACTTGCGGCAATTGCCGCTACAATTTTTTCTGCTGACTTTTCGCCCATTCGTGGCAAGTGAGCAAGTTCACGTACTCGCAGACGGTATAAATCAGCAGGCGATTTAACCCAATCGCGCTCAACAAGCTGTTCAATTAATTTATCGCCCAAACCATCTATATCCATGGCTTTGCGAGATGCAAAGTGCTTCAACGCTTCACGTCGCTGCGCAGCGCAAATCAAACCACCCGTACACCGTGCCACCGCCTCGCCTTCGGCACGCTCAATATGCGACTCACAAACCGGACAATGTTGCGGAAAAACAATCTGTTCAGCATTTTCTGGGCGACGTTCATGAACAACTTGAACGACCTGCGGAATGACATCGCCGGCGCGACGAATAATAACAGTATCGCCCATGCGAATATCCAGCCGTTCAATTTCATCAGCGTTGTGAAGCGTTGCATTGGAAACCGTAACACCACCTACAGCCACTGGCTCTAAACGCGCCACAGGAGTTATTGCACCGGTTCGTCCAACTTGAAAATCAACACCTCGAATAATCGTTAACTCTTCTTGTGCTGGAAATTTCCAAGCGATAGCCCAGCGCGGTGCCCGAGAAACAAATCCTAAATCGCTTTGCAGCGCAATCGAATTCACTTTTAATACAATACCATCTATCTCGTAACGCAAGCTGTCACGACGCTGCAAGATGTCTTGGTAATACGCGTGGCAGCCGGCCGCCTCACTGACTAACTTAATTTCTTCACTAATCGGCAAGCCCCAGCGTTGCAATTGGTGCAAACGTTCGAAGTGAGTCGCCGCTAAATCGGCATCGGGGCTAACCACGCCCATGCTATAGGCATAAAAATGCAACGGGCGACGCGCGGTCATGCGGCTATCGAGTTGCCGTAAACTACCTGCAGCAGCATTCCGTGGGTTGGCGAAGGTTTTCTCTCCTGCAGCAGCGGCTCTCTCGTTATATTGCTCGAAGGCGTGGATTGGCATAAACACTTCACCACGTACCTCTAAACGTTCCGGAAAATCTTCAAGAAGCTGTAACGGCACATTACGAATAGTTCGAACGTTAGCGGTAATATCTTCACCGGTTTGTCCATCGCCACGCGTAGCGGCACGAACAAGCTTGCCGTTTTCATAAAGAATACTTACCGCTGCACCATCAAGTTTCGGTTCACAGCAGAACGCCACGTCGCTGGCACTATCAAGGCGCTCAGCAACACGCTTTGCAAACGCATCAAATTCATCTTCCGAAAACGCATTATCTAGACTCAACATCGGTGTTTCATGGGTAACCTGTGAGAATGCGTCAAGCGCTTGCCCCCCGACTTTCTGCGTAGGTGAGTCAGCGTGTTGTAATTCTGGATAACTTTGTTCTAATTGCTGTAGTTCACGGAAGAGTCGATCGTACTCTGCGTCAGGCACTGACGGCTCATCGAGTTCGTAATATTCGCGGTTATAGCGAGTTAAAAGATCACGGAGATAAGTCGCGCGTTGCTGTTGCTCAAGCGACGCGCTCGGTGTTTCATCAAATAAATCTTTAGTCATGATTAATTTTGCTTAATTAAACGTTTACGCTCGAACTCACGAATACGCTGATGAATATGCTGCACAGCCTGACGCGTGAGCGGGTTACGGTGTTCGTCTAAGACATGTCCGCGCGAAACGGCTGCGGCAAGTTTCACGGCAGCGTTGTGCATCATGTTAAAAGCTTGCAGCGAATTGCTTTTAATAGGAAGCGCTAAAAACAATGCAACGCCTTCGGTTTGGAACGTTTCGATCGTATCGATATTGAAACTACCGGGATTGAACATGTTCGCCAAGCTAAACAATACAGGGCCATTTCCTGCTGTATCAACATGGCGATGGAAGATGTCAAAATCGCCAAACTTAAAGCCTAACTCGGTCATTTGTTGTAATAAAATTGCACCTTCAATGTTACCCGTTACATGCAGTACGATAACTTCTTCTGGCTCTTCGGTAATAATGGGCTCGTCATCGTCGCGTTCCAACGGCAAATCCATACTTTGTTGCGCCGGCTGGGGTGAAATATCTTTCTTATCAGCTTGTTGTGGCGCTGGCTTCGCTGCAACCGCACGCGCCTTCACCTCTTCATCATCAACAGTCACTTCTGGCAAATCTAACTCAGGTTCTTCATCGGTGGCTCGAATTGTCGGAGCAACCGCTGGCGCTTGTTCTGCCTTCGGTTTATCGTTAGAAACCTTAGTGGTATCGACAGATTGTTCAGCTGCGCTGACAGATGGATTAGCTGGTGTCGCACTCGGCGTGCGCTTCACGACACGAACCTCACCAATACCATCGTCATCAAAATCACTGGAGCTGGCACGCTGACGTTTTTGTTCCACAGCCGCAGCTTGCTCTTGCTGACGCTTTTCATTTTTCCGAATCGTCCACACACCATGCCCCACAATGGCGGCAATCAGCACTAATCCGATGATACTAAAAACAATCTGCATCGTACTCATAACATGCTACTCACTTGGTCATTCGTTTTCATATTAGGACGCTTCGGTGAGCGCCACGGCTTCGTCAATATCCACTGCGACTAGCCGCGATACGCCGGCTTCTTGCATGGTAACCCCAGCCAAATGGGATGCCATTTCCATCGCCACTTTATTATGACTGATATAAATAAATTGAACGGTCGCGGACATTTCTTCAACAAGTCGGCAAAAACGCCCAACGTTCGCATCATCCAGCGGCGCATCAACTTCATCAAGTAAACAAAATGGCGCCGGATTTAAACGAAAAATTGCAAAAACCAATGATAAAGCCGTTAGCGCTTTTTCACCACCAGAAAGCAAATGAATTGTACTGTTTTTCTTACCTGGTGGCCGCGCCATGATAGTAACGCCGGTTTCCAACAAATCGTCATCGGTTAGTTCAAGATAAGCGCTACCACCACCGAACACTTTTGGAAATAGTTCTTGCAAGCCACTATTCACAGCATCATAGGTGGTACGGAAACGCTGACGAGTCTCTTTATCAATTTTGCGAATTGCCGTTTCTAGTGTTTCCAGCGACGAGGACAAATCTTCGTGTTGCTGGTCCAGGTATTCTTTACGTTCCGCCAACACTTCAGCTTCTTCGATGGCCGCTAGGTTGATTGCGCCTAACCGCTGAATCGCGTTTTGCAGGCGTTCAAGCTCTGCTTGCCAAGCCTTTTCATTCGCCTCTTCAGATAATTGCTCGAGGACTGGCTTAAGTGGCTGTTGCATTTCCTGCAACACCGCTAATACATTACGGGTGCGCTCTTGTAATGCAGCTAATTCCATTTGGCTACTTTGCAGTTTTACCCGCACTTTCTCTATTTGGCCTTGTACACCCTGAGCACCCGAACTAATTTCTCGAATTTGAGCCTCTTGCTCACTCAATCGATTCGCCCACTCACGACGCTGCTCGTCCACTTGCTCACGTCTTTGGATCAATTCTTCAAGTTGCAGAGCTAGTATTTCTAATTGCTCATGGCTATCTTCGTCTGGCTGCTCCAATAAGGATAGCTGTTCCTTCGCTTGTTGCTTTTGTGCCTCAATCCGGCTGATTAACGTCTGCAAATGCTGTCGTTGCGAATCGGTTTGCTGAATTTGCAAAACCAGCTGTTGGTGGCTTTTTTGTACAGTACTCAGAGCATTTTGTGCTTGTTGACGCGATTCCTGCAATTTTACTCGCCGTGCTTGCCAATCGTCATCTTGACGTTGCTGGCCTTGTTCGAGCAATACATCAGCTTGTTCAATGAGTTCTTGGCGTTCAATTTGAAGCATTTCCAACTGCTGATTCGTCGCAGCGTTCTGCTCGTCAAGGAGCTGTAACTTAGTAGTCAACGAATCTCGCTGTTGAGTCTGCCATTGCAGCTTCTCCGACAAGCTCAGGTACTGCGCTTGCATTTCACTTAGATGCTCGCGTTGTTGTTCACGCAGCTGGTGCAAATCTGCAGCGACCGACTTCTGTTTGGCTAACTTTTCATTAATTTCGGTTAGTTGTTGTTCGAGCTCCAGCAACTCTCTGGTAACGCTCTGTAATTCGTGTTGTTGCGCAATCTGACTATCTTCAGCAGCCACTTGTGGAGCTTGATAGCCCGCTACTGACCACAGTTGCCCAACTGAGTTAATGACAATGGATTTTGCGCTAGGTTCTTCACCACACTTAACTTCATTCAGCAACGACCATTGACGCAAAGGTCCGGAAACAGCTTCGGCTAAACTGTTAGAAGCAACAGATTGTTCCCTTAGCACGACGATTCGCGCACCCAAGTGTTCCGGCCAGTGTTTTGGGCGCTCTTGCAAAACCCAAGCATCCAGCCAGTCAGTAACAATTTGCTCTGCCGCAAATTGCCATATCGTATTCACTTGCAGCAAGTCACGAACTTGACCGAGCGGTTCAATACCCTGCTCTAGTAACCATTCTCGTACAGCGACCGGCCAACTTTCAGCTTGCGCGGCTTGCAACAGATGCTCCAGTGAACTTTTCCGGCCCAACAGTTGCTGCTGCATGCTTTGCTGATGTTCGCGTTGAGCGTGAAGTTGCTCTAGCATCGACGAATTAGTGACAATATTTGCATCGGTAACACTAAGTTGTTCTTTTAATTGCTCTCGGGCAGCTGATAATTCATCAATTTGCTGCTGTAACTCTGGATTAGTAATCTCATTCAATTGCTGCTTAAGCTCGACAACTTCTTTGCCGTTTCTTTGCAACTCTTCATGCTGCCGCTGAAGTTGATGCTCAATGCGCTGCTGTTGCAATTGCACTTGCTGCTGCGCCTCACGGTGTCTTTGCAGTTCATCAAGATGACGTTGGTAATCATCCTGCCATTGCAACCAGGCATGCTCTTCCGTCTCAAGTCGCTGTTCTGCTTCTTGGAGTTGCTGCTCAGCTAATTCAAACTCTGGTGCCAGCATTTCTCTTTGCTGTTCAAGTTCCTGCCACTGTGCTTTGTCATCTTCTAACGTTTGTTCAAATTGCCCAATCTCCGCCTGTAATTGGTGGCGACGCTGTTCACGTTGTTGTTGTTGCTGACGCAACCCTTGTAGCTCATGTTCATGGCGGGTAATGTCATTGCCCAACTGATAAAACTGCTGCTGAATCTCATCCAGCTTTTGCTTCGTCTCTTCCGCTTGTTCGCGCAACTCAAGAGTTCCGCGCTCACTACCACGTTGCTCGGCGAGCCAACGCTCAAGCTCGGTTTCCTGCTCTCGAATCGTCGTGCGAATTTGTTCTGCTTGTTGCTCTTGCGCTAACCAACGTAATGCCTGCAATTCGGCTTTGTATTTGCGCTCTTGAGATTTCAAATCCTTGTAGCGCCTTGCCGCTGCAGCCTGGCGTTGCAGTTTGTCCAACTGACTACCTAACTCGTCACGAACATCGTTTAACCGATCGAGATTGTCGCGGGTATGTTGCATACGGTTTTCAGTCTCGCGGCGCCGCTCTTTATACTTAGAAATACCAGCAGCTTCTTCAATGAAAATTCGCAGCTCTTGAGGCTTGGATTCGATGAGACGCGAGATCATACCCTGTTCAATAATGGCATAACTCCGCGGCCCTAGGCCGGTGCCTAAAAACAAATCCGTAATGTCGCGGCGACGGCACTTACTGTTATTCAGGAAGTAATCTGAGCGACCATCTCGGGTGACTAGTCGCTTTACGGAAATTTCGGCATAGTTTGCATATTCACCCTGAATACGCCCAGAAGAGTTATCAAAAACGAGTTCGACACTGGCTTGAGAAACTGGCTTACGCGAGCTGGAACCATTGAATATGACATCCGTCATGGCATCGCCACGCAGGTTTTTCGCCGAGCTCTCTCCGAGAACCCAGCGTACCGCGTCGATGACGTTTGACTTACCGCAACCGTTAGGGCCCACCACACACGTCATCTGATGCGGAAATGGAACCTTGGTGGGGTCTACAAACGACTTAAAACCAACCAATTTAATGTGTTTTAGGCGCATTTATAATCGTTATCAGTTCGCTACCAAAAGAAGAAACTTTGCATGTTTAATTATCGTTTCGACATTAGCAGATAATAGTAAATTTTGTAATAGCTTTACACGTTCTAGAATGATTAACTAACACTTACATTTTCAAGAAATTAGAAACCTTTAGACGAGTTATAATTAATTTATCAAAGAAACACAGCCGATAAAGGGATTACGATGCAAGTTTATAGTGAATTTGGTGGGAGTTATGTGCAGCGAGGCTTTGAGCTGGCTTTCCAAAAAGGACTTCGACGTTACGTTTTGATTCCTTTAGCAATCAACATTGTCTTGTTTAGCGCAGCGATTTACGCAACATTTCATTACACGACAATTGGCGTTGAGAAATTAATGGCTTGGTTGCCAGCTTATCTTTACTGGCTCGAAGTTCTTTTGTGGCCACTTATTGTCATTGGTATTGTCTTGATATTTGCGCTGACGTTTACTAGCGTTGCTAATATTATCGCCTCGCCATTTAATAGTTTGCTTGCTGAGCAAGTCGAAATCAAACTCACCGGGAAAGGTCCTATCGATGGCGGTGTCGCCGGTATGATAAAGGATATTCCGCGCATCATCGGACGCGAATTTCAGAAAATTATCTACTTCTTGCCGCGTATTCTTGGCTTCGGTCTATTACTCTTATTTGTGCCTATTTTAGGGCAAATTCTATGGTTTCTGTTTGGTGGTTGGATGATGACCATTCAATATGCGGATTATCCTTTTGATAACCATAAGGTGCCATTTCGTACTATGCGCCAAGAACTCTGGCGTCATTCTGGTAAGAGCTTATCGTTTGGCTGTATTGTCGCGCTGTTAGCAAGTATTCCAATTATCAATCTGATGATGATTCCGGTTGCCGTTTGCGGTGCAACGGCAATGTGGGTAGATCACATACAATCTGCGATGAATGAGTCTGGTAATCCATTACGAGAATGACTACTATTTTTGTAACACGAGTAAATGTTGCAGGATAATATGAAAAATAAAGGATTATTACTCAGTTTTCTTATCATTGTGACCAGCTGGAGTTGGCCACTCGCTGCTCAGCAGCAACCACACGAAATTGTTTGGGCAGCTAACATAGCGCCACCTTTCCATATCGTCTCAGGCCCGTATGCTAATCAAGGGCTCTGTGACGCTTTAGTCGACGCTTTCAAAGAAGCGCTACCGAACACGAAACATAAGGTTGAATACCTTCCCCAATTACGTATTGGTATGTTGTGGGAGCAGGAAAAAAACATTTGTTTTCCATGTATGATCCATCGTAGTAACGAACAAGAGTTGATTGCATTTTCGAATCCAACCCATACTTATCCAACACATGGAATCATTACGCGTCCTGGTTTAGTTGCTGAATTAACCGAAAAATACGGCAACCCTATCGATCTTGAGCTTTTACTTCGTGATCAATTATATCGATTTGGTCAACCCGTTGGTCGGCTGTACGGGAAGCTACAACCACTACTTGAAGAATATGTCATCGGAACGCCACAACACATTGATGTTTCCGGCGATACTGCGAATACCAGCATGATGTCGATGATACTCAGTAAGCGTCTTGATTTCACAATTGATTACCCAATGGTCAAGCGTTTTTACGAGGAAACAGAAGGCCGTTCGCTCGCATTTATTCCGGTCACGCAACTGGTTGGCGATATTATTCTCGGAGCCGTTGCATGCACCAAAAACGCTTGGGGTGACGATACTGTCAGACAAATTAATGAGGTCATTCCAGAAGTTCAAAATAATCCGCACTTTATTCAAGCCCAAGATTTCTGGTTGGAGAGTTCCCCGCGGTAGAGTCGATTAGCACTGGATAAAATAAGCGTGATATAATTTCACCAGATTATTCTGTAACTAACTGAGCACTACATGACCGTTGAAAAATTCCAGCCAGAAGCCGTTGCTAACGGCGAAACTGCAGCTCGCATTGGCTTTGTCAGCTTAGGCTGTCCCAAAAACCTCGTTGACTCTGAACGCATCCTCACGCAACTTCGTACCGAAGGCTATGACATAGTTAATAGCTATGACAATGCTGACATGGTCATTGTGAACACTTGTGGCTTTATCGACTCAGCCGTACAAGAATCTCTTGACGCCATTGGCGAAGCACTAAACGAAAATGGCAAAGTTATCGTTACCGGTTGTCTTGGTGCGAAAGATGATGAAATTCGTGAAGTTCATCCAAACGTACTAGCAATTACGGGGCCGCATGCTTATGAGGAGGTGATGGGACATGTGCATCGCTACGTTCCGAAGCCAACTCAAATTCCGTTTGAAAATCTAGTTCCAGAAACTGGCGTGAAACTCACACCACGTCATTTTGCATACTTGAAAATATCTGAAGGCTGCAACCACCGTTGTACGTTCTGTATTATTCCGAGCATGCGTGGTGATTTGGTTAGCCGCCCTATTGGTGATGTTCTCAGCGAAGCTCAGCGTCTTGCCAATGCTGGTGTTAAAGAGTTATTGGTGATTTCGCAAGATACCAGTGCTTACGGTGTTGATGTGAAGCATAAAACTGGGTTTTGGGAAGGCCAACCAGTTAAAACCAGTATGCTTGCATTGTGTGAGGCACTTGGTCAGCTCGGTATATGGGTACGCTTACACTACGTTTATCCATATCCCAGCGTTGATGATGTCATTCCATTGATGGCTGAAGGTAAGTTGCTGCCTTATTTGGATATTCCGTTACAACATGCCAATAAGCGTATCCTCAAGTTAATGAAACGCCCGGGTTCAGCAGATCGCACGTTAGAACGCATTCGTAAATGGCGTGACATCTGTCCTGATTTAACCATACGCAGCACGTTTATCGTTGGCTTCCCTGGTGAAACCGAAGAAGAATTCGAAGAGTTACTCCAGTTTTTGCGCGATGCGCAACTTGACCGTGTCGGTTGTTTTACCTACTCCGACGTTGAAGGTGCAAAAGCGAATGAATTGCCAGACCCAGTTCCAGAGGAGATCAAGCAACAACGTTACGCACGGTTTATGGAAGTTCAGCAAGAAATTAGTGCGGCACGTCTGCAAGCGAAGATTGGTCGTACACTCAGTGTGTTAATCGATGAAGTTGATGACGAAGGTGCGATTGGCCGCAGTTATGCGGATGCACCAGAAATCGATGGTTTGGTATATCTTAATGGTGAGTTTGATGTACAACCAGGCGATCGCGTTCAAGTACTTATTGAGCACGCTGACGAATATGATTTGTGGGGAACCGTACAACGTTGAGTTGAGTTTACTGCAAATACTTCTAAAAGCCTCGCCACCTACTGTGCGCGAGGCTTTTTTTCTTGCCTTTATTTTTCCTGACACTATGATTAGGTGAAGGAACTTTAAGGAAACCTATGAACCACTATATTGCGCAAGAAAATGCGCAACATACTGTTACTACACTGACCTTACCTATATAAGCCGGGCGTAATCGGATACGTCCGGCGCGCTTTGCTGAACCTCACGAATAACCAATATTTTTTCTAAGAATTTAAATGAAACATCAATCAGGCCAAGTATTGGCCGACTTTTGTAACGCGTTTTATTGATTAAGAGAGTTTGTTATATGAATCAACAGCCAGAAATTATCATTACAAAAAAAGATCTCATTCAAATTGAGTCTTTATTAGCATCGACCAAACCGTTGCCAGATTGCGCCGATGAACTTGAGGGCGAGTTAGCGCGCGCCAATGTGGTGGCGAATGACGCTTTACCGGCTAACGTTGTAGCGCTTGGTAGCAAGGTTACTTTCAAAATCATTGCGACCGGCGCAACGTTTACCAAAGTGTTGTGCTTACCATCAGAAGTCGCGGCAATCGATGGCGGCATTTCGGTATTTGCACCAATCGGTGCGGCTATTCTAGGTTTATCTGAAGGGCAACAAATCGATTGGGATAGTCCACGCGGTCAACAACGCATTGAAATTATCGAAGTAGCGCACAATTAACTTGTGCGCTCGTCATATGCAACACTAGCCGTTATCGTCTTCAGTGCTGTCATCTTGAAGCAACTTGCTATCGATCTGTTTGCTGGTTTGAACACCCAACTTACGGAAGTTTTCAACGCGGCCGACTAAGTTTCCGCGCCCACTTGAGAGCTTATTCATTGCGCCATCGTAATGCTTGCGAACACTTTCAATCGCGTTGCCAATCTTTTGCATATCGTCAATAAAGCCAACAAACTTGTCGTATAGTTTTGCCGCTTCAGTAGCGATAACTTGCGCGTTTTGGTTCTGATATTCGTACTGCCAAATATTATTGACGGTACGTAAAGCGACTAACAAATTGGTTGGGCTGACTAACATAATGTTGTTATCTAACGCCAATCGAATCAGCTCAGGATCGCGATCAACCGCAAGTAAAAACGCCGGCTCAATCGGAATAAACATCAACACATAATCAAGAGTTCGCACGCCGTCGAGTTGCTGATAATTTTTTTTACCTAATCCCTTAATGTGGTTACGAAGCGAGTTCACATGCTCAGTTAATGCCTGTTCACGCTCTGCATCATCGTCGCTATTAAAATAACGCTCATAAGCAACCAGCGATACTTTCGAGTCAATCACCACATCTTTATCATTGGGTAAGTGAACCACCACATCGGGTTTGAAGGTTTTGCCATCATCATCTTTATGCTGCGATTGCGTGTGATATTCATTGCCCTCACGTAAACCAGATTGGCTTAGAATACGTTCAAGCACCACCTCACCCCAGGTACCCTGCGCTTTGGTGTCGCCTTTGAGTGCACGCGTTAAAGCTTCTGCTTCGGCAGCCATTTGCTTATTCAAGTCGCGCAGCGAATTTACTTGAGCTGTCAGCTCAGAGCGTTGCTTTAACTCTTCCGTATATTGTTGCGTGACTTGGGTTTTAAACGCTTCTAGTTGTTGTTTGAACGGAGCTAATGTCGTTTCTAGCGTTTGTTTACTGCTAGCTTGAAGGCGCTCTGATTTTTGTTCGAAGATTTGTTGTGCTAAGCGCTCAAACTCTTTCTTCAAACGCTCTTCACTGGCTTCCAACAACTTTTGCTTCTCTTCCGCACCTTGCAACTTGGCGCTCAAATCAGCGCGAACGCCAGCCAGTTCAGCCTGCAAGTCACTACGTTGTTGTTGCACTTGCTGGAGCTGCTGTTCACGCTGCGCCAAACGTTGTTCAAAACTTGTACTTAACTGCTCGTTCTGTGCACGGAGTTGTTGCAGTTGGTTCTCTAAAAAACTTTGCTGTTGCATCGCTTCTTGCTGTAACGACTTATTCCGTGGCGCCAGCACTAACCAAACCAACAACCCAACAAATACTGCAGCCGCACTCACGGCTGCAATAAATTGCCACAGTTCCAAATTAAGCATCAGCAGCTTCCAGTTTTACGCGCCAAATAGCTGGCCCGGTTTCGTGAGCGTTCTCACCGGTGCTGTCAACGGCCACGGTGACTGGCATGTCTTCTACTTCAAACTCGTAAATCGCTTCCATACCGAGATCTTCAAACGCAACCACACGCGCTTTCTTAATGGCTTTTGCCACCAGATAAGCTGCACCACCAACGGCCATTAAATAAACTGCTTTATGCTGCCGAATACTCTCGACCGTTGCTGGGCCACGTTCAGCTTTGCCGATCATGCCAAGAATGCCGGTTTGATCGAGCATCAAATCAGTGAATTTATCCATTCGCGTTGCTGTTGTTGGGCCTGCTGGACCAACAACTTCATCACCAACCGGATCAACTGGACCGACGTAGTAAATAAATTTATTGGTAAAGTCGACTGGGAGATCTTCACCACGATCGAGCATGTCTTTAATGCGCTTATGAGCTGCATCACGACCGGTTAACATTTTGCCCGATAGCAATACCGTTTCGCCGGTCTTCCAAGTTTCGATATCCGCTTGCGTTACAGTATCAAGGTTAACGCGACGTGCATCATCACCCAATTCAAACGTAATATCCGGCCAATCTTCTAATTTAGGTGGTTGTAGATCAGCAGGACCCGAGCCATCAAGCACAAAATGCGCGTGGCGAGTCGCTGCGCAGTTCGGAATTAAGGTAACCGGCTTCGATGCAGCATGCGTCGGTGCGGTTTTGATTTTTACATCCATAACCGTCGTTACACCGCCTAAACCTTGAGCGCCGATACCTAATTTATTGACCCGATGATAAATTTCTAAACGTAATTCTTCTTCGGCATTTTGCGCGCCACGGTCGAGTAATTCTTGAATGTCGACCGGATCCATTAAAGCTTCTTTTGCTAATACCGCTGACTTCTCGGCCGTACCACCGATACCCAAACCAATCATACCTGGCGGACACCAGCCTGCGCCTAGTTTAGGCATCGTTTCAACAACCCAATCGGCGATATTGTCACTTGGATTGAGCATAACCATTTTTGATTTGTTTTCAGAACCGCCACCTTTAGCAGCAATCATCACTTCCACATGCTCGCCCGGCACCATATCAATATGCACAACGGCCGGCGTATTATCGCCGGTGTTTTTGCGGCTACCTGCTGGGTCAGCAACAATCGATGCGCGTAACGGATTGTCCGGATTGATATAGGCACGGCGTGTGCCCTCATCCACCATTTGCTGCACCGTCAAGTCAGTTTTATCCCACTGCACACCCATGCCAACTTTCACAAAACATGTCACGATACCGGTATCCTGACAAATTGGACGATGCCCTTGTGCCGACATACGTGAGTTGGTTAATACCTGCGCAATCGCATTCTTAGCCGCTTCGCTTTGCTCGCGGTGATATGCCTTTTCTAGCGCTTGCACAAAATCTAATGGGTGATAGTACGAAATATACTGTAGAGCATCTGCGATACTCTCGATAAAATCTGCCTGACGAATTGTAGCCATGAATACCTCGGAACTTAGCTTGGTTCGAATTTCAAGGGGTAACGTAAAGTTGACGCTATCATAGCGTTTTGCAAGCTGGCTGACTAGTTTCTATGGCTCTTCCATGATGCATGATTATGTTATGCTGATGCGTATTCAAGCAACGGAGAAAATGTTGTGTCCCTACAAGCCGTTCAGTTACCCATTACCGATTCTTTTGTTGAGCTATTTCGCCGCTGCAAAGATGAACCGATGGCGCTATTTCTTGATAGTTGTGATCATACTGCGGGACAGTGGGATTTTATCTTTCGCCAACCCAAACAAGTCGTTACAGCATCGCTACAATGGCCAGAGGTTCTAGAAAGCGCCTTAAATTCGCTACCGGTTTATCAAGGGCCGAGTCACTTGCCGTTTCACGGTGGCCTCGCCGGAGCCTGGAGTTATGATGCAGGTAGAGCACTCGAAACAATCCCGGCTATAGCGCAGGCTGATATCACTCTCCCCGAGCTTTGCGTCGGCCTATATACCCAAGCCTTGATGCGCAATCGGAAAACGGGTGAAACTTGGCTGTTAGCTCCCACCGAAGAACTGGAGGCATTACAGACGTTTTGGTTAACCCAGCCGGATAGCAAACCACAGCCAACAACCTTTGAATTGCTGACAACTTGGCAAAGCAACATGTCGGCGGTCGAGTACGCCGATAAATTTGCTCAGGTTCAAACCTACTTACGCGCCGGCGACTGTTACCAAATTAATCTTGCGCAACGCTTTAGCAGTTTATACGCAGGCGACACTTGGAACGCATACGAATTGCTCCGCAAGAACAATAATGCGCCCTTTTCGGCTTTTATGCAGCTTGAGCACGGTTCGCTATTATCACTTTCACCGGAGCGATTTCTGGCCATCAATGAACACGGGAACGTTGAAACCAAGCCCATCAAAGGCACGCGTCCGCGAGCAACCGATAGTAAACAAGATCAGCAATTAGCGGCAGAGCTACAAAGTTCGCCCAAAGATCGCGCTGAGAATGTCATGATTGTCGATTTACTCAGAAATGATCTGAGCCGTTTGTGTATCCCAGGTTCAGTTAACGTCCCGAAATTATTTGCTATTGAATCGTATCCAGCGGTTCATCACTTAGTGAGCACGGTTACCGGTAAACTGACTTCAACCGACCACAATATTCAATTGTTCGCAGCCTGTTTTCCCGGCGGTTCAATTACCGGCGCGCCGAAAATTCGCGCGATGGAAATTATTGACGAACTCGAACCCCACCGCCGTAGTTTTTACTGTGGCAGTTTTGGCTATTTCTCCCAGCACGGACGCGTAGATACCAGTATTGCGATTCGCACACTCGTGGCGACGCGATCTGAAAGATTGCAGAATGTGCAACAAGGAACCATACATTGTTGGGCTGGTGGCGGTCTCGTCGCCGATTCGGATTGTGCGAGTGAATATCAAGAAACCTTTGATAAGGTTGCGCGCATTATCCCCGTGTTAACACAGCAATTTGGAGCTCGTCAATCATGACACGTCATGATTTTTTGCGCCGCTTTCAATTGCACCCAGCACCAAACATTCAGCGTCCGTTGATAAAGCGTCTGCGCCCAGCTGCCGTATTAGTTCCGTTGTTTGAAGACAACGGCGAGCTTCACTTGATACTGACACAGCGGAGTGCCCAATTACGCCATCACGCCGGACAAATAAGTTTTCCCGGCGGACGGCAAGAGCCACATGACCGCGATTTGTATGCCACCGCCGTACGTGAGGCACAAGAAGAGATCGGATTACAACCAGAAGACATTACATTGGTTGGTCAATTACACGACTACCCAGTCATGAGTAATTTTCTGATTCGTCCCTACGTTGTGCTGATCAACCCGCGCCAGCCTCTGCAACGCGATCATCGCGAGGTTGCTGAAATTTTCACCGTGCCGTTGCGCGAAGTGCTCCATCAAAACAAACATTATGTATACCGGTTACGACGTTTCATATACGATCAGGTATACTTTATTCCCTATCAGCAAAGAAATATTTGGGGTGCTACGGCAGGAATTTTGCGTGAACTAGCTGATCACGTGTATCCTGAACGGCAATTTATATATCGCCCCTTAAACGACTAATGGAAGCATAGTTAATTTATGATCAGTGTGTTTGATATCTACAAAGTTGGCATTGGCCCTTCAAGTTCGCATACCGTCGGCCCTATGCGCGCTGCCTATGAATTTTTATTGGCAGCAGATAAAGCCATTGGCTTGTCAAATGTCGACGGGATTGTGGTGGAACTGTTTGGATCATTGGGCCAGACCGGTAAAGGCCATGGTACCGGCAAGGCAGTTATTCTTGGGCTGGCCGGTGAGCAGCCAGAAACTGTTGATACCACAACCGTAGATGAGTTTTTAAAGCGTACCGAAGATACCCAGCGCTTGGCGTTATTGGGTGAGCATGAAATTAAATTTCCGCGTGAAGGTGCCATCGTTTTCCATCGTCGCAAAACGATGCCGCGTCACGCTAACGCAATGGAGTTGCGCCTCTATAAGAACGATGAAGTGATTTACAAAGACCTTTATTATTCAATTGGCGGTGGCTTTATTGTTCGCGATGCCGATTTTGAAGAGTCGCTAGAAGAGGCTATTGAACAATCTTCGAAGCCAATTCCATATCCATTTGATAGTTGTGATGAACTATTAAAACACTGTAACGAGCAAGGGCTACGTATTAGTTCTTTGATGCTAGCAAACGAAAAAGTGTTTCGTAGTGAAGCCGATATCCGCAAAAACCTGATGCATATTTGGAAAACCATGGATGAATGCATTGAGCGAGGTATTCGTACCGAAGGCATTCTTCCTGGTGGCCTTAAAGTTCGGCGTCGAGCCCCGGGCTTATATCAACGTTTAAAGAATGAAAAGTCGGCTGATCCAATGCAGACCATGGATTGGGTTGATCTCTTTGCGCTCGCGGTAAACGAAGAAAACGCTGCGGGCGGTCGCGTGGTCACTGCGCCGACAAACGGCGCAGCAGGAATTATACCGGCAGTCATGAAATATGCCGATAAGTTCATTGCGCCTCTGGATGAGGAAACCGTCGTTCGCTTTTTACTAACTTCAGCAGCGATTGGTATTCTATATAAAAAGAATGCGTCAATTTCCGGCGCTGAAGTGGGTTGTCAGGGCGAAGTCGGTGTTGCGTGTTCAATGGCCGCCGGTGCACTCGCCGAATTAATGGGCGGCGGAGTGAGTGCCGTTGAAAACGCTGCAGAGATCGGTATGGAACATAATCTGGGCTTAACCTGCGATCCTGTGGGTGGTTTGGTGCAAGTACCATGCATTGAGCGCAATGCAATGGGGTCAATTAAAGCTATCAACGCCGCTCGGCTTGCCTTGCGTGGTAGCGGTGATCACAAAGTATCGTTGGATAAGGTTATCAAAACCATGTGGGATACCGGCAATGATATGAAAACTAAGTACAAAGAAACCGCACGTGGTGGGCTTGCCGTTAATATCATCGAGTGTTAACCGCTGATAAATGAGCTGCTCCGCCTCGATTAAAGTGTGGGCAGCTCAATATCTCGGAATAATCGATCGATCTCATCTTGCGACTTTTTCATCATCGCCGAGTCAACCAGTGAACGATTTAAATGAGGCGCAAAACCTTCTAGAAAATCATACATGTAGCTACGCAAAAACGTCCCTTTTCGGAAACCAATTTTCGTCGTACTTGGCGCAAATAAATGGGCTGCTGGAATATTAATCAAATCAGCATCGTTATTCGCATCAATCGCCATACTGGCAACTACCCCGACGCCCAATCCCATTCGTACATAGGTTTTAATCACATCAGCGTCGGTTGCAGTAAATACGACATTGGGCTTAATACCGGCTTGATTAAATGCCCGATCAAGCTCTGAGCGGCCAGTAAAGCCATGCACATAGGTAACAATTGGATAGTCACCCAAGTCGGTTATTGTCACTTCACTCAATTTGCCTAACGGATGATCCGGCGGTGTAATGATAGAACGATTCCAGTGATAACACGGTAACATGATGAGGTCTTGATATAAATGCAATGCCTCGGTTGCAATTGCAAAGTCGGCAACCCCCTTTGCCGCCGCCTCACTAATTTGTTCGGGTGAACCTTGATGCATATGCAAACTGACATTTGGGTAACGTTGCATAAAGGATTTGATCATATTCGGCAGTGCATACCGCGCCTGCGTATGCGTGGTGGCTATATTCAATTTACCCTGATTGGGTTGGGTGTATTCACCGGCAACCGCGCGAATGGCTTCTACCTGCGATAATATTTGACGAGCTATCGCAATAACTTCTTCACCCGCAGGTGTCACATGGGTTAGATGCTTGCCACTGCGTTCGAAGATTTGCACGCCCAGTTCGTCTTCAAGCATGCGCACCTGCTTACTAATACCCGGCTGAGAGGTATATAAACTATCAGCAGTCGCTGAAACGTTGAGATTATGATTTAATACTTCGACAATATAACGCAGTTGCTGCAACTTCATGGCATAGCTCGTTTATGACCAAACACTTATGCCAAAAATATATAACACCTAGTCTATTTATTCCAAGTTGAATTTGAGGAAATTGTGAGCAGTCTACAAGAGCAACTTCAAAAACTCGGTTTTCAACAAGCCGAAGCGACGCCCGAAAATGTTAGCGACGATACGGTAAGTCCCGTCGATACGTCACAAGTCGTTCGAATTCAACGTCAGACGAAAGGCCGCAAAGGGAAAGGCGTTACCGTGTTAATCGATCTGCCACAACAACCCAAACTTCTCGCTGATTATGCTTCGCAGTTACGCAAAACCTGCGGCGTCGGTGGTGCCGTAAAGGATGGCACTATTGAGTTACAAGGCGATCAGCGGGAAAAGGCAAAACTTTGGTTGGAGCAACATGGCTTCAAAGTAAAATTAGCTGGTGGCTAATTTTACAGCAGATACTTAAATGATACGGTTCGCGTTGCTGCATCCCAGCTTAGGTCTGTAGTCATCTGGCGTAATAGCTCCAAACCGCGCCCGTGGCTCTTTTCAGTATATTTTGCCGAAGCTGCGACATCTGCAGTCCCCTTGCCACTATCTGTTACACTCACGGTCAATTGTTTGGAACTTGGCTCAAAGTGGACTCGAATACGAATCTCACCTTGTTGTAATCCGTGCAAACGCTCTAAGCGAAGTCGATAGTACTCTGCAAAGCCTTCGGGATCTTGTTTCATAGATGAATCAAGTTCTAGTAGCCCGTGTTCAAGCGCATTGTTAAATGCTTCGGCTAAGAATAAATACACTGTGGTACGGTGGCGGCGCAGATGCGGCAATTGACTCAGCGCTGAGAGAATATGCGCCACCGGATCTATCGTCATTAAATGTTCAGGCTGGAGCACTGATTCAAAAATAAACGGTAGGCCAAACTGCTCAGGTTCAGGTTTCACTTCTCCTAAGCCCGTGGGTTGGCAACTTAAGATGGCTAACGACAAATCGTCATGTAGTGGCGTTTCGCCTCGAAACCGTTCGAGTTCATCAACTAATGAAGCAAAGTCCTCATTGCGAGGATAGCGCGATAACAACATTTCAAGCGCTTCTGAGCCTAAGAACTTATGTTGATGACCAAGTAACTCTGTTACGCCATCGGTAAACAGAGCGATTGAACTACCACGCGGGGCTCGAAATGTTGCGACGCGACTATCAAATTCATGATCATCAACAACACCTAATGCCATGTGCGCCGGACTCAGGCGCTTTAAAATTTCACCATGTTCGTTAAACAACAATGCAGCGGGCATACCGCCATTCCAATACGTAACACGCTCACCGTTTGCTGATAATTCCAATAAAATTGCGGCGCAAAACATGTCATCAGGTAAAAGCCGACTCATACGGTAGTTAAACTCTGTGACCATTTCAGCTACAGAAACGCCGCGATCAGACATTGCAAAAAAAGCTTGTGAGAGCGGCAACGCACCGGTAGCCGGAGCTAGGCCATGTCCGGTAAAGTCGGCCATAAGCATATAAATATTTCCCAACGGACCTGGTGCAATCAGGCACAAATCGCCGTTGAATTTAGACACTGGGGTCAAATAGGTGTGAACGTGGGCATATTCGAGATAATTGCGACTCAGAGCGTTTTGAAAGATGTGTTCAACGAGCTGATGCTCTCGGTCGACACGTGCTTTGTGCCAAGCTAACGATTGTCGTAAACCATCGATTTGATCTTGGGCTACCTGTAATTGCTGCAGATAGAGTAGACGTTGTTGCAAAAGTCCGGATGCTAACGGCCATAACAAAGCATCTGAGGCTAGCATACCTAACCGTTCAAATAGTATTGGGTTGTCAGTAATCACAATACTTTTAATCGTCTTTGACGGTATGAACTCTCGTATTCTACTCAGAGAATCGGATCCAATATCACCTGCCGCAACTATACAAACAATTGAGTTATTACGTATCGGTTTGTTTGGAAATTCCGCTAACGAACAAGTGGCAACATCACAGTGTTTAGCTGAATAGAGTTGCGCAATAACTTCTCGCGCAATACTTGAGCCGTCATCGATAACCGTAACGTGACACGATGGGGTTGCAGGCTCGTAAAAATTAGCCATCACTATTCAATAACAAATAATTTATCGAAGCGCGAAATATCTAAAATACTTCTTACCTCAGGTCGACAATTAATAATATGTATACTTTTAACTGATTTCCCTAACGATTTACGCATATTAAGAAGCATCCCCAACGCGGAGCTATCTAAATATTCAGTTTCTCGTAAATCGATAAATACGGTCGGTTGTTGGTCACCTACATTACTGTATGCCTGACGAAATTCTTGAACCAAACCGAAATCGAATTTTCCTTTAATGGCGATAATCAGCTCTTTTCCGTCATTGGCAAATTGGCGGTGTAATGGCATCGTTTGTTCCTTTTTAGATAGCTTTCTATAAATACTGCCAATTACTGTGCACTAACACAATACTTACTTTTGATAGTTTTGCTAAAACACAATAAAAAGCCAGAACAGTGTTCTGGCTTTCTCGTAAGGCTCATCAAATAAGCATTTCTTTACGGTTTTTGACGATATTTTTGATACAGCTGATTATGACGATTGTTAAGATCAACTTCCGCACCATCGATAAACATCAATCGCACTTTTTGGCCGAGTTGATCCATCACATCCCCGTCAGAAACAAAGAGTGATGCGTGCTTACCAACTTCTAGTGAACCAATTTTATCCGCTACGCCCATCACTTCTGCAGGTTTTAGCGTAATCGCCGCTAATGCTTGGTCTTTATCAAGACCAAAAGCCACGGCATTACCAGCTGCAAAAGCAAGGTTACGAATATCCCAAAAGCCAGTTGAATAGGCGATTGCGAAATCAACACCGGCTGCTGCGAGAGCCGCTGGCGCTGCGTAAGCCTGATCATAAGCTTCATCATGACGCGTCGGTAAGCCATACGGTTCGCCGTAGACAACTGAGATATCTTGCGCTGCAAGTTTATCAGCAATACGCCAAGCGTCGCGGGCACCTACCAAAACAAGCTCAAAGCCCCACTCTGAGGCCAACTCCATCGCTTGCTCCATTTGGCGTTTGTCGTGAGCATGAACAAACAACTTACTGGAACCATCAAATAGTCCAGTCATTGCTTCCCAACGCACATCAGTACCATTGAGTTCGTTCGCTTGCTTCGCATCGTAATAAGCTTTCGCATCAACAAATGCTGCTTTCAATTTTTTCAAATCTTCAGCATTGGCTTTACGTTGCTCTTCCGGCGACCGGCGTTCCCACCACGAAGTGTTAATGCCAACTCGAGGCCAATTAACATGAACGCCAACGTTGAGCGCTTCGGCAGCGTCTTCGAACGTCCAGCCATCAGTTTGTAACAAGCTTGAACGACCAGCAATGAGATTTCGTTGCGGGACAATTTCAGCGTGCGTGATACCGTTGTAGCGAACAGTAGGAATAACTTCTGAATCAGGATTGTAAGCTGTATGTCCACTCACTTCCGGTGTGATATCCCCGACTTCACTCAAATCATTGGTAGCACGAACCGCAGCGAGCTCGATCAAACCCAAGGTTGTATCTAATGCAACAATACCTGGATAAACCTGCTTACCCGTTACATCGATAACACGGGCATTTTCAGGTACTGCTAGGTTCGAGCCAATCGCGGTGATTTTGCCGTTTTCGAACAACAAGTCGGTATCGGCTAACACACCATTGGTGACCGTGTTAAGCGTACCGCCTTGCAACAACACTGGTTGCTCTTGCGTTTTACCAGGAACCATATCATGGGCAACGGCTGCCGCACTCAAACTCGCAGCAACAACGGCTGTTATTAACTTTTTCATAGTTGCTCTCCTTGATGTGCTTGCACATGTAGATGTTTGCCATGAACGGTAAATTGTTCGCTCCAAACATCATGATTATCATCACAATGCCAAGTTGGTTGAGGTTTCTTATAGCCATTACCGTTGCCGTTTCGAGCGCTTTCAGGGCTACGTAGTAACTTCTGAATCAATTGCTGCTTTTCAGTTTCTAACTGAGCACGCAGTTGCATGTCACGCGCACGGTCAAAATATTTACGAGCATTGATCCAAGTTTCCTCAACTGCTGAATAAGCGCTAAGTGGGTGACCATTCCAGATAACAAAGTCGGCATGTTTACCTTCTTTGATACTACCCACGTACTGATCTACTTTCAGTTGTTTCGCTGGGTTCAACGTGATCATTTGCAACGCTTCATGCTCAGACATACCACAGTAAGTCACTGATTTCGCAGCTTCGGTATTCAAGCGACGTTGCAGGTCATTACTATCTGAGTTGATACTCGTTAACACGCCTTTTTCTGACATCAAACAGGCGTTTTGCGGAATCGCATCATACACTTCGAATTTAAATGCCCACCAGTCTGCAAATGTCGAACCACCGGCACCGTGCTTCGCCATTTCTGAAGCGACTTTGTAGCCCTCAAGAATGTGCGTAAAGGTGGTCAAGGTAAAGCCAAACTCTTCCGCCAATCGTAACAGCATCAGAATTTCTGATTGAACATAAGAGTGAGCGTGAACAAAACGTTCGCTACGCAGAATTTCAAGCAACGTTTGCAAACGATAATCAGGACGCGGTGGCGCGGTTTTCGCTTTTTCACTGCGACTTAATTTTTCGTAGGCATCCATGCGCTGTTTGTACTCTCGCGCAGCTGTGAAACCATCACGCATAACCGCTTCAACACCCATACGGGTTTGCGGATAACGTACCGTGAACGTGGTTCCCCAGTTACTTTGTTTCACGTTTTCACCTAGCGCAAATTTAATGCTTGGTGGTGCTGCGTCGAACTTCAATGTGTTTGCATCCGCACCCCAACGCAATTTAATGACTTGCGCCTGACCACCAATTGGGTTTGCAGAACCATGCAGCAACTGCGCCATAGTGGTACCACCGGCAAGTGAACGATAGATATGGATATCATCTGGATTCACCACATCACCGATGCGTACTTCTGCGGTAATTGCTTCAGAACCTTCATTTACACCGCCTTCGATTGCAATGTGCGAGTGCTCATCAATAATCCCTGGCGTGACATGCTTACCAGTGCCATCAATCACCGTGTAACCAGAAGGCGTACGTAAGTCCTTACCAATACGGTAGAACTCACCATCGCGAATCAAAACGTCAGTGTTCTCGAGCACACCAGCTTCATCGGCTGTCCAAACAGTCGCATTCTTAATGTGCACATTCTGACGCTCAGGCAAACCGTCTAAGCCATAAGCCACATTTGGGAATGTTACTTTACTGACGTACTCAGAAACGGTATTTGCTGTGCTATCTGTTGCCGACTCACCTGCAGCCGTACGATTTGCAGTTAGCGGGAGCTCGCGACCATCTGGTGCAATTGCAACGCCAGTAAAACCGTCCGCAGATGCTTGTTCAAGACGCATACGCCATGCACCGTCTAAACCAGCGAAGTTTGCATCAACCACGAACTCAACTGTCGAATCGGTGCGCTTGGCGTCGCGAATCTTATTACTGTTGAACTCACCTGAAATCGATTTGCCTGATTTCAATACAAGTTCTGCTTGCTGGTTCGCTACAGTCACAGCCAATGTTCCGCCGAAATCAGCTTGATTTAGCGGCGCAAGCTCAACCTCGCTACCTTGTAACCAAACTGATTTAATCGTGCCGCTGGTGAACAAGTCGCCTTCAGCAATCACGAAATCGGCCATGTAACCCGGAGCCAGTTTACCGGCTTTATCACTAACACCAGCAATCTTCGCCGGTACCGTGGTTAACGCTGCAAGCGCCTTATCCGCATCTAAACCATGCTGCACAGCACGGCGCAAATTCGGCCAAAAATCATCGGCCTTTTTCAACTCATGCAATGTAAATGAAAAGTCGATATCTGCCTGAGCCAAAGCCGCCGCATTACCTGGCGCACGTTCCCAATGACGCAAATCAGCTAAGCTGACATCTAAATGGTCATCGACCCCTTTAACATCTGGAGCTGCTGGGAAATTAAGCGGCAGGATAATCGCTGACTTAGTGTTTTTGATCGCATCCAGACGGGCATATTCATAGCCAGAACCTAAGAACGTTACCGGAACTTGGAATTGCGAAAGCACATCGTACGCGCGCAACAGTGAGCGATCGTCAGAAACTTTGAATACCAGCCCTTCTTGTTCAACGTTGGCAAGCTCAGCTAATGCGGCATTGTATTCAACAGGACGATTGTAAGCATCTTTGCCATAGGCTTGCTCGTACCAGTTTGCATCAGACAAAGTCTGACGAATGAGCGCAATTGAGCCCATTAACGATGATGGGTATTGCTGTAATGATGAGCCCTTATCAAACGAACCAAAATGGCGCGCACGTGGGTTATAAACGGCATTATTAGCAATCGTATCCGCTAGTGATACGGTAACCGCTTGCCCTTGGAAAATACCGTCTAATCGAGCACTTTGAACCGCGGTAAAGCCTTGATTGATGTAATCTTTTGCTGATTTACTATCCGTTGCAAATTTATCCACCCAGTCAACTTGTGAGTGAATTGCGTCATTCGCTGCATTACCACCTTCACGTTTATTATTGTACTGCGGTGTGGTACTGCGATACGGCGCGCGTTCCGGTTTTTCAACAGCCGGTACACCGTAGTTACTATAGGCATCAATGAAGCCCGGATAGATGGTGTGTCCGCTCACATCAATAACGCGGGCTCCTTCTGGCGCTCGGTTATTGCGAGTAACAGCGACAACTTTGCCGTTTTTAATCACCAACGTTGCGTTTTCTAGCTTTTTTCCTGGCTCCGTCACAATTGTTGCATTTTGCAATGCAATAAATGTTGACGAATTATCATGTAAACCACGCACTGGTGTCGTTTGCGAAGCCACTGCCACCAACGGCAACGCTGCACAAACTGACAGTGCCAGTTTACTGAGATGTTTAATCCCGTTCATCTGGTTCCCCTTTTATGATTTTTACGGTTATCATGTCCACATTAATGGGGATCAATGACCATGCGCAATCCATTTAAGGATGAAAAGCGTATTGCAGTCGTTAAACAACACAATTAGGAGAACAACATGAAGTCAATATTCAAGGTCGCAGGTAGTTTCGTCAGCATTGTTGCACTGACTGTTTCTGCAAGTGCAATTGCACAACATGCGTTTAATGATGCTGACAAAGCTGTCGAGTACCGGCAAAAGGCATTATCAATTATGCAAAACAACTTTGCCGTGATGGGCGATATGGTGAAAGGTGATATCGAATTCGACGGCGCTATTTTTACCGAGCGTGCGAATGATTTTGCCGCATTAACGAGCATTCCTTGGATTGGTTTTAGCCAAGAAGGTGCAATGCCAGGTAATAATACTGATGCGTTACCTGCTATTTGGGATAACTGGGAAGATTTCGTTGAGCGTTCAGAGCAGTTACAACAAGATGCTAAAGCATTGCAACAGGCAGCTGCTTCTGGTGATCAGGGCGCTATCCGGAATGCCTTCATGACAGCCGCTCGTAACTGCAAGGGCTGCCATGATCAGTATAAAGACTAATTAATCCAATAATATAACGCAGCAGCGATAATCGCTGCTGCGATTATTCCAACGATACCTGGTACCAGTTTCGGTGCTGCAACCCCTTCGCGATAACCGTGTATCATTGCACTTATCAGGTTGATACCACGAAGCCGATACAGAATAATCGCGACAACGTGCACGACAATCACAGCCAGTAAGACATTGAAAATCGTTTCATGCACTTCACCGGCTATTTCACTGAAATCACTGCCAACACTGCTCGCTAATGGCCCCGAATAAAAGATGTCATCACTGGCAAATAATCCCGAACCGAATTGCACCAATAATAATAATAACAATGCGAGTACAGCCCAGCCGCCCGCTGCATTATGCGTGTTTGATGGCTGATAATGCCCAGATTTAAATTCAGAAATATGTTCAGAAATAGCTTTAGGGCCTTTGACAAAACGCGAAAAACGCGCAGATTCGCTCCCCAAAAATCCCCATAGAACGCGCGTAATAACTAACGCCCCAAGTATTCCCGCAAGTTGTAGATGACGATCCATCAGCCCTTCTTCTGCGGTGTACCACATGAGTACCACCAAAATAACCATCAACCAATGACTTAACCGAACAAAACTATCCCAAATTTTTACCCGTTGCATTTTCAGTCATCCTTCTGTTCAATACAGTATTATTCTTTTAGCAGTATAGGATAGAACAATGAGCCAATCAGCTAATAAAGTATTAATTGTTGACGACGATTATATTTCGCTCGAAGTGTTACGTGCCATGGTTCAGCAATATCCTGTTGAGGTCATCACTGCAGAAACAGGCAAAGAAGCGGTTGCACTGGCAGTGGAGCAACGCCCTGCACTGGTTCTCTTGGACCACGAATTACCCGATATTAATGGGATTGATGTGTACTGTGAAATAGTTGCTCAGCTTGGCGATGCCGCACCGCAAGCAGCCATGATCACCGGTCATCAACACGACGATTTTGCGCAACATTGTACTGCAGCAGGCATTGACACTTTTCTACATAAACCGGTTAGTCCAAAGCAACTCGCTGATTTACTTCGTATCGCCAGCGACGTCTAATAAGCGTTGGCTTTCAGTTAAAAATTTCTGTGCGAAATCACCGAAATACTCACGAATATGTTCAAATCGTCGAATAAATCCGGCCTTATTGCCTTGTTCAAGTTCTGATAATAACTGCTCGAACAAGCGTACATAGCGACGTAGCATTGAGAAATTGTGTGGCTCCGACAAAATAATGTCTGCGTATAAATGAGCATCTTGCGCAAATAATCGGCCGACCATCATTAACTCAAGCCGATAAATGGGGGAGCTTAATTCTAGCAACTGTTGTACGTCGACTTTTTCATGGGCAAGATGAGCGCCGTAAACAAAGGTCGATAAATGACGCAAGACCTGCACAAAAGACATTGCTTGATCGTGCTCACTCGCATCAATAAATTTTATCTGTGCGCCCCAACGTTGAATGCTCTCTAACACCCATTGATAGCTTTCTTCATCGCGGCCGTGACAGGCAACCATTAATTGCTTTGCAAGGGTTACTTGCTGCGGCCCAAACATTGGGTGAAGGCCCACTACTGGGCCACTATGTTTCGCTAGCATAGCTGCCAATGGCTTTTGTTTGATACTCGTCACATCAGCAAGCACACAACTGGGCGGAAGTACTGGTAATGCTTCAATAACATCGACGGTGGCAACAACAGGAACGGCAATCAGCACCAAATCGGCTTGTGCGCAATATAACTCCGCCATTTCCCAGTTATCTTTTTCAATGATGTTGACGGCAGCACCAGCCGATTCGAACAATCGAACGAACAACTTACCGAGTGCGCCAGCACCACCAAAAATAACCACCGATTTCGTCTCTAGATGAACATCTGCAGCTTGCTGCTGTTGATAAGACTCACGAATAACTCGACGTAACACATCCTCGATCAATTCAGGCGATAGACCAACTTGAGCGGCTTGCTCGCGGCGGTTGACCAGCATTGCAGCTTCGCGTTCTGGCACATATAAAGGTTGCCCTAACTTACGTTTTACTACGCCAACTTTGCTTGCTAATTGACGTCGCTGTAATAACAATCGCACCAACTCACTGTCCGTTTCGTCAATTTGTTGACGCAATACGTCTAGCTCATGTTGTTCGTGCTTTGAATTCGGCATGTCCTCAACTCCGCAGGGCAATTTAGTGTGTAATAGCGCATTTGTACCATAAAAAAACCCGCCAGCGGCGGGTTTTTTTCGAATAAGCTTGATGCTTATTAAGACAACTTCTCGCGGATACGTGCAGATTTACCTGAACGCTCACGGAGGTAGTAAAGCTTAGCACGACGTACCGCACCTTTTCGCTTCACAACAATGCTATCTACGATTGGGCTGTGTACTTGGAAAGTACGCTCAACGCCTTCGCCGTTCGAGATTTTACGAACAGTTACTGCGCTGTGTAAGCCACGATTACGCTTTGCGATAACCACGCCTTCAAATGCCTGAATACGCTCACGGTTACCTTCGGTTACCTTAACATTAACGACCACTGTATCACCCGGCGCGTACGCTGGAAGGTCGCTTTTCAATTGCTCGTCTTCGATCGCTTTGATCAAATTTTGGTTTACTTTTGCCATGATAGCCTCACTTGCCTAGATTAACTGCCCGAACCTGTATCAGAAGCATCTTCATGTTGCTGAATGAATTCATCCAACAACTGCCTCTGCTCGTCAGTCAGAGCTAGGTGTTTTAACAATTCAGGACGTCGCAACCAGGTTCTCCCAAGAGACTGCTGCAAACGCCACTTGCGTATATTTTCGTGGTTTCCGCTGAGTAATACTGCGGGAACCGCCTCACCATCTAAAACTTCCGGTCGTGTATAGTGTGGGCAATCTAACAAGCCATCGGCAAATGAGTCCTCGCTAGCTGAATCTTGATGCCCCAAAACACCGGGAATCAAGCGTGCTACCGTGTCAATCATCACCATGGCGGGTAACTCACCACCACTTAACACGTAATCTCCAATCGACCATTCTTCATCAACGTGACGAGTAATTACTCGTTCATCAATGCCTTCATAGCGACCGGCGATTATGATGAACTTGTCATGCTGAGCTAACTCATGAGCACCAGCGTGATCAAGTTTGCGACCTTGAGGTGACATATAAATCACCTTGGTATTGGCGCCAAGCTGTTGTTTGGCTGCTGCAATCGCATCAGTGAGCGGTTGCACCATCATCAACATGCCAGGACCTCCGCCATAAGGGCGGTCATCAACAGTGCGATGCCGATCTTGGGTAAAATCGCGTGGGTTAATCAGTTGGATATCCAACACCCCATCACGAACAGCCCGACCAGTCACACCGTTATCGGTAATGGCCTGAAACATTTCAGGAAAGAGGCTAATGACCCCTACCTGTAATTTTGCAGTCATTAAAAGTCCGACGGCCAATCCACAACAATACGTTTGTTTTCTTTGTCGACTGCTTGTACATATTGACTCTGAATAAACGGAATCAATCGTTCTGAGCGACCAAATGCATCGTTGCTATTCGCTTTCACCACCATCACATCATTCGATGCTGTGGCCATAATCTGGTCTACGACTCCCATGTCATAACCGTCAGTATTCACCACGGTCATACCAATCAAATCGCGCCAGTAAAATTCATCCTCTGGCAATTCAGGTAGTTGCTCTGCATCAATAATGATTTCCGCGCCTGTAAACACATGGGCTTGGTCACGATCTTCGACACCAGCTAACTTTGCAATGAGTCCTTTATTATGTCGACGCCATTCTTCGACTTGAACTGCTTGCGTTTTACCCTGCTTAATAATTTGCCAAGGGCTGTATTCAAAAATGGCTTCCGGATCATCGGTATAGCTTTGAACTTTAATCCAGCCTTTTACGCCATACACTGCGCCTAGTTGACCAACGACGACGGTTTCAGCAGGAGTATTCATAGCCACCTATAATACGGATTTAATTCATTAAGCCGCGCTGCGCGCGTCTTTAACTAACTTCGCTACACGCTCAGAAAGTGATGCACCGTTAGATACCCAGTGATCAACACGATCTAAATCAACGCGCAATTTTTCTTCCTGGCCACGAGCGACCGGGTTGAAGAAGCCTACGTTTTCAATAAAACGACCGTCGCGGGCATTGCGACTGTCAGTAACTACCATTTGGTAGAATGGGCGTTTTTTAGCGCCACCACGTTGTAAACGAATGGTTACCATTACGTTCCTCGATACAGTTTCTAATGTTAAGTAAATAAAAAAGTCTCCGACCGGGGTCGAAGAGGTCGTGGAATTTACCCGAAATTTAGTCCGAATGCAAGTTTTTACTAGCCTTTCGGGAACATTCCTGGTGGCATTTTCCCACCCATTCCGCCAAGACTGCGCATCATCTTCGCCATGCCGCCGCCTTTCATTTTTTTCATCATTTTTTGCATTTGCATAAATTGCTTGAGCAATTTGTTCACATCTTGTACTTGCGTACCAGAGCCAGCCGCTATACGACGTTTGCGCGAACCTTTGATTAAATCCGGGTACTCACGCTCTTTTGGGGTCATGGAATTAATAATTGCTTCCATACGAACGGTCATCTTGTCATCAAGCTGCCCTTTCACCTGAGCTGACATTTTTCCCATGCCGGGAAGTTTGTCCATTAGGCCCATCATGCCGCCCATATCACGCATTTGTGCTAGTTGATCACGGAAATCCTCTAACGAGAACTTACCTTCTTTCATTACTTTCTTGGCGACCTTCTCAGCCTTACTGCGATCAACCTTGGTTTCTAGCTCATCGATTAACGACAGCACGTCACCCATACCTAAAATGCGTGAGGCAACACGATCTGGATGAAACGGTTCTAATGCTGTGTTCTTTTCACCGACACCTAAGAATTTAATCGGTTTACCGGTGATGTGACGAATAGATAAAGCTGCACCGCCGCGCGCGTCACCGTCGGTTTTCGTTAAAATCACACCCGTTAGTGGGAGAGCTTCGCTAAATGCTTTGGCAGTGTTCGCAGCATCCTGACCCGTCATCGCATCAACTACAAATAGCGTTTCTACCGGATTAATCGCTTGGTGCAAGGCTTGAATTTCAGCCATCATGGCTTCATCAATGGCGGTACGACCGGCGGTATCCACTAACACAACGTCAAAAAACTTCTTGCGCGCATGATCAATAGCATTTTGCGCAATCGTTACTGGTTTTTGCTCAGTGTTTGAAGGAAAAAATTCAACTTCTACTTCGGTAGCTAATGTTTCGAGCTGTTTGATTGCAGCGGGACGATAGACGTCTGCACTCACAACAAGAACTTTTTTCTTCTGTTTTTCGCGCAAATAACGCGCTAGCTTGCCCACACTAGTGGTTTTACCCGCACCTTGCAGACCAGCCATCAAAATAACCGCAGGAGGTTGCGCCGCAAGATTAATTGGGACATTACCGTCGCCCATGGCATGCTCGAGTTCTTTCTGGACTATTTTTAAGAATACTTGTCCAGGGGTTAAACTCTTGTTTACTTCTACGCCGAGCGCTTGCTCTTTGACGCGACTCACAAACTCGCGCACAACGGGTAACGCAACGTCAGCTTCTAATAACGCCATCCGAACTTCGCGTAGCGTATCTTTGATATTTTCTTCGGTGAGTCGGCCTCGACCGGTAATGTTCTTCAACGATTGCGACAATCGTTCGCTTAAATTCTCAAACATGCGAATCTGCTCACTCTCTGTTTGCACTTATCTGTTAGCACTTATATCGATATGGCGGCGAGTATATCGCAAATCAAGCAAAGTTTCCTGATCCTATTGGGTTTGAGCGCGACAATGCATATACTTGGAATATTCTCATTCTTAACCACAGTAAAATGATAACCGCCATGACCATATTGCTTCTGTTCAGTGTCGCACTATATGTACTCTCAGCCATATTATTATGGCGTAATCTGGTGCAAGCGAAACCAGCGTCGTGGCTATTATTCGTTGTGCCTTTGGTCGCTATCGTTAGTCATGTGGCCTTGCTCTGGGAATATTTGGAAACTGATCACTTTAATCACTTAAATATCACCACCAGTCTAAGCACCGTCGCATTACTACTCGTAAGTTTAACCCTGCTGCGTAACCGCCGCGCGGGGGGGCTGTTACTGAGCCCAATTATTTATATTTTTGCCGCAGTCAGCGTCATTCTCATGGTCGTGAGCCCGGTTAATTGGGGAGCGCCGCTGAGCGAAGCACATGGCTTGGTCATCCACATACTGCTGTCATTACTCGCCTATGCAGTACTCATGTTGGCGACTTTGTACGCGGTTCAACTGCTTTATCTCAACTATGTGTTGAAACACCACCGTTCACAAGCATTAACCGGTTTATTACCGCCATTAATGACAGTGGAGCGTTATTTCTTTCGGTTATTGAGTGCCGGTACCTTGTTGTTGGCAGTGGCCATAATCAGTGGCTTTATTTTCCTCAATGATATGTTTGCACAAGGACAAGCTCACAAAACGGTGCTCAGTTTAGTTGCATTTAGTTTGTATGCTGCGGTGCTGTACTTGCATCAGGTTAAACAAGCCAGAGGTCGAACACTGGTTATTACGAGTGTCGCCGCCAGCATTATTTTATCGCTTGCCTACTTTGGTAGCAGATTCGTCAAAGATATTATACTTTCGCTGTAATTAATGGCTGAAAAGCTATCGAAGTGCTTGACTTGTTTGCCTAGCTGGCTAAATTAGTCGTTCAGTTTTAAATTATAGGAATATTTTTTGGACGAGATATCCACCTCGACCCTACTTATCATTCTCGGGGTTTTGTTACTGCTTTCGGCTTATTTCTCTGGCTCGGAAACTGGAATGATGTCAGTCAACCGCTATCGACTTCGACATCTTGCTCAACAAGGTAATGCCGGAGCCAATCGCGTCCAATATTTACTTGATCGCCCAGATCGACTTATCGGCCTCATCCTCATTGGTAATAACCTCGTCAATATTGCGGCATCTGCAATTGCTACGATTATTTGTCTGCGCTGGTTTGGCGATGCTGGAATTGTTATCGCGACGTTTGGCTTAACGCTGATAGTACTGATCTTCGCCGAGGTCACGCCTAAAACAATTGCGGCATTACACCCTGAACGCATTGCCTTCCCAAGCTCGATTGTACTGAAGCCATTGCTACGCATCATGTATCCTTTCGTTGCAACGGTAAACTTCATTACCAATGGTTTTATGCGGTTACTGGGCATTAATCCCAATGGTGCTGCCGGCCAAGATGCACTGAGCTCGGAAGAATTGCGTACCGTGGTAAATGAAGCAAATTCGATGATTCCGTCGAGCCACCAAGAGATGCTGCTTAGTATCTTGGATTTAGAAAAAGTAACAGTTGAAGATGTCATGATTCCGCGCGCGGAAATATCTGGTATCGATGTACAGGATGACGTGAAATCGATTATCAAGCAGCTGAGCCAAGCGCAATATACTCGCATTTTGCTCTATCGCAACGAGATTGATGATGCTGTTGGCTTTCTGCATGCCCGCGACATTATGCAAATCATGACGAAAAATAATGCCGATTTGGATAAGTCAGAAATTGTTCGTGCAGCCCGCGATATTTACTATATTCCTGAGGGTACACCGCTGAATGTTCAACTGCTAAAGTTTCAGCGTAACAAAGAACGGATCGGCCTAGTGGTTGACGAATACGGCGACATTCAGGGCTTGGTGACTTTAGAAGATATCCTTGAAGAAATTGTTGGTGACTTCACAACCAGTATCACGCCGGCACCAAGTGAGACCACCCAAATTCAGCCCGATGGTTCGGTACTCGTAGAGGGCGTCGCTAACATCCGCGACTTAAATAAAGAAATGAACTGGGAGTTACCAACCGATGGCCCGAAAACCGTCAGTGGTTTAATTATCGAAACCTTAGGTGATATTCCACAACAAGCATTGTGTTTGCGTATAAATGGTTACGCAATGGAAGTGATTGAAAGTAGCGACAACTTAGTGAAAGTTGTGCGCTTTTTACCAGAGAAGTAATAACAGAAGTAATAGCGCTTATTAAAATAATAAGCGCCATAACCAACCACGTTTTAAATCATCCTCACATTGACGCAACTGCGCACCATACCGACTCGCGCGCGCTTTCACGCGCTCTGCAGTGCGCATCAACCAACGTTTGCTACGATACGTTTGACGTTGGTAACCACCCCAACCTTCGTGATAATTTAAGTATTGTGCATAGGCATCCCATTTCGAAACACCATTGATTTTTTGACTCTTCGAAATAAACCATCCCATAAAATCGATCGCATCTTCGAAGTCATCTCGAGACGACCAAGAATTTCCGGTTTCTCGAACATAATCGTCCCAAGTGGCTGTCTTAGCTTGCGAATAACCATATGCACTACTTACTCGACCCCACGGGATAATCCAAAGAATATAATCGCGCGGCGGGACCGCATCGTGTTTAAACGAGCTTTCTTGATACATCATCGCCATAGGGACTTGAATCGGTACGCCCCACTTGTCCCGCATATCTGCGGCAGCATCATACCAATCGCGTTTTTCTTCGAATATCCGACACAAGTTTTCAGGTTCTTCCGGCGGCGCCGAAGCGCAACCGACCAGAGTCATTGCGGTGACTATCAGCGTAAGTCGTAATTTCATGTCTTAACAATCCGGCGACTGACAGGCAGCGCGGCGGAAATACTCCTGTAAAAAATCATCAAAACTCGAATTTGCGTCTTGTGCTTCCAAATCGGCTTGAGCAGTTAATGAAGCATCGCGTAAACGCTCAAATTCTGCTTCAGAAAAATATGCTAAGGGCTTTCCTGTCAGTTGTTGTTTGTACTGACGAGCTAAAGTCATTCCAAACTCACTATTGTCGATCTGATTTTCGAGCAAATGCGATAGAAACTGACCCGATAAGGTCAACTCCGGATTTAAAACACAACGATACTGTTGTGCAACCGTGTTGCTGTAATCACTGCTATGGTTGGCTCCATCCATGACCTTTGCTATTTGTTGCAAATCAGCGAAGATGTCTTCCAGCCAATCAGAAATTGGACGCTCATAATTATTATCGTTGAGCGTTAGGCGAGGATTACGACCGTCCATTACCACTCGGTTAAAATTCTTATCGGCAATAACCTGCTCATCCCAACTCATTTCTTTACTCGGCGAAATCGCACAGTAAATAAGTAACAAATCTAAAAACCGGATTTGCTCAGCGGTAATCCCTACTGGACTGAATGGATTTACATCCAGCGCTCTCACCTCAATGTATTCAACACCACCACGCTCTAATGCTTGCGTTGGCGTTTCACCCGAGCGCGCCACTCGCTTAGGACGAATGGCTGAGTAAAACTCATTTTCGATTTGTAAGATATTATTGTTGAGTTGGCGATATTCACCGTCTACTTTAACGCCGATTTTGCTAAATCTTGTCGATTCCTTTGTAATCGCTCGACGTAAACCACCAACGTACTCTTCAAGCGTGTTATAGGTGATTTTTAAATCCGCCTGCTCTTTATTGGTGTAGCCAAGGTCGCTCATGCGTAGCGAGGTACCATAAGGGCGATAAACAGTCCCTTTCCCCATTGATGAAAACTCAATATTGTCTTCGGTATGTTGTAAAAACGATTTACAAATGGCTGGCGAAGCGCCGAATAAATAAGGAATGATCCAGCACACGCGTTTGTAATTTCGAATAAGATGAAAATATTTTGTCGAAATAAAATCTTGATTAAATGTCTTATTCTCGTGCTCGGCAAGCAACGCAAGCAATTCATCTGAGAGACTAAAATTAAAGTGCACGCCAGCAATAATCTGCATGCCGCCACCATATCGATAAGTTAACCCTTTGCGATAAAGGGTTTTCATTCTGCCAGTGTTCGACTTGCCGTATTGCGCGATGACGATGTCATCGGCTGAGCCTACAAAGCACGGCATGCTTAGTGGCCACAATAATTCATCACCTAATTCTTGGTAAGTTACTTTATGGATATCAGCCAATTGCTCAAGCGTCACATTGATATCTGACGCGACTGGCGTGATAAACTCCATTAAAGTCTCAGCATAATCGGTGGTGATTAAAGGATGCTTCAGCGCGGCGCCAAGCCCTTTAGGATGAGGAGTAGCTGCTAACTTCCCTTGTTCGGTAATGCGCAAAGTTTCGCGTTCAACGCCACGCTGAATACCTCGTAAGGCGTTAACGTGCTCGGATTTGGCGAGAGTCGCCAACAGTTCGGCAAATTGTGACTGCAAAATTTTTCCTGCCTTATATCGTCGAGCCATAAGTTATGGCGAAATATTACTGGTTTATAAACGGTTAGTCTATGCTAGTTGATCACTGTTAAACATTGGCAGTACATGGCTTGCATGGCATGATAGACCAACGAAGAAACAGTAACGTTGATTTGAGGCAGTTGATGCAATTTCCACGAAAGTTAAAAAAATGGCTATCACGGCGCCGTCAACGTGAACAAGAAGCGCCGCCTGCTCCTGTTTCAAACACAACACCTAACTCAATCGATGAGCGCGAGCGCCAGTTGCATGCAATTGCTGCCGCAAACCAAGCTAAAAGTGAGTTTTTGGCTAACGTTAGCCACGAAATACGCACACCGATAAATGCCATTCTTGGTATGACACAGCTCAGTTTAAAGACCGACCTTGATGACCAACAACGTAGCTATTTACGCTCAATTGAGAGTTCATCACGGATTTTGTTGGGTATTGTCAATGATTTACTTGATTTCGCCAAAATCGAGGCAGGTAAATTAACCATTGAAGCGATTCCTTTTGACTTAGAGGAAGTGCTTGCGAACCTAGCAGACATGTTTGCGTATCGAGCATATGATAAGAATTTAGAGTTTATTATAAATTTGCCAACCAATATTCCAACGCGTTTAATTGGTGACCCACTTCGATTAAATCAGGTACTAGTTAATTTGGTCAGCAATGCCATTAAGTTTACCGAAGATGGCGAGATTGTCGTTGCCGCAACCTTACTTGATGTTGACTCTGAGAACGTCTATTTGCGTTTATCAGTGACGGATACCGGTATCGGCATGGATGAAGCACAACGCGCACGACTATTTGACGCTTTCACGCAAGCTGACGCATCAACAACCCGGCGCTTCGGCGGAACTGGGCTTGGCTTAGCTATCAGTCAGCGCATCGTAAAATTGATGAATCAACATGGTCTCGGTGTGATCAGTACACTGGGGCAAGGCTCAACCTTCTTTTTGGAAATGCGCTTCCCGCTACAAAAGAATCAAGACGATTCAAGCCGTGACTCTCTTATTAAACGCTTGCAACATAAGCACGTACTTGCCATTGAAGATAACTTGACCACTCGCGAGATGCTCACCGAGTTGTTACGCAGTTATTCGGTCGATGTGGTGAGTTGCCGTACCGCCGAAGAAGGCCTCCAGCTTCTTGAGCAGCACGATTTTGATGCAGTGATTGTTGACTGGCAGTTGCCCGGTATCAGTGGTCTCGAATTTTGCCAAGAGTTATTGTGCCAAGAAGGTCAGCTGCCTCGCTTAATTCTGGCCACTAACTATCATGCAAAAGATATGATTGAGCAGGCGCGACAAATCGGTGTCGCTGAATATATCGTCAAGCCTTATACCAGCTCAGCGTTATTGCGAGTGCTTTGCTCAGCGTTGGCTATTGCTGGGCAAACCGAAACTCCAACAGCATCAAATCGACTCGAGGACATATGTAGCGCACCGGTTCTGTTGGTTGAGGATAACGATATTAACCAAATGATCGCCAAAGAAATGTTACAACAAGCGGGTTTAGTGGTTGATGTTGCACGTAACGGTGAAGAAGCGGTCGCGATGGTGAAGGCGAAAAATTATGCTCTGGTATTTATGGATATTCAAATGCCGGTAATGGATGGCCTGACCGCAGCTGAAAAAATCCGCGGCTTCTTCTCTTATCAGCAGTTGCCCATCATCGCAATGACCGCCAATAGCACTAGCGAAGACATTGAACGCTCGCTAGCTGCTGGTATGCAAGATCATATTAGTAAACCGATTGATGAAGAGAGGCTCATTGATGCCCTAGAAAAATGGTGTGTCCGAGGTGAGTACACAGCGCACAAGTCCGCTTCTTCGGCAACGCCAGCACATGAGTCAACGGATCAAATCGTTTATCCAACCAATCATAATGGCATCGATTTCAACGGTGCGCTGGAACGGCTTGGGCACAACCTAAACTTATACCAAACACTCGTAGAACGTCTTTATAGTGACTATCACCAAGCGCCACAACAAGTCGTCGAGTTCTTATCAAAAGGGCAACACGACCAAGCTAAGCGCTTTTTCCATTCACTGAAAGGCGCAGCTGCAAACCTCGGATTAACCAAGCTTTCCAAAGTTGCTGCGAAACTTGAACAAAGTATGTCTGAGGGTGCGGTGAATGAAGTAGCGGATAATATTACACGCCTCGACCCGCTGTTAGAACAAGCTCGACAAGCCGTGGCTGATTTAGCATTGTGGCAGCAACGACAACAAACAGCAGGTAAGCAATCATGACTCGATTTTTATTCTTAATTCCACTCATTCTGAGCGTCGTGTGGTTTGTCTATTTAAGAACACACGGTTGGACTTTACGACAAGGACTAAAAGGGTTTATCTATATTGCGATTTTTAGTGCATTTATTGCAGGTTTTTACACTCTCATGTTGTGGTTAACAGGACGGTAACTGTATCACCTGCGCTGTTAACCACATGACATAGATTGCTTTCTAACTAACCCACCAGCGCCAGCAATATACCTGCCGCGACTGCGCTACCAAGCACGCCAGCAACATTAGGTCCCATTGCATGCATTAACAAAAAGTTTTGTGGGTTTGCTTCTAAACCAACTTTATTAACTACCCGCGCAGCCATCGGTACTGCTGACACTCCTGCAGCGCCAATTAGCGGATTAATCGGCTGTTTACTGACTTTACTCATCAGTTTGGCCATTAATACACCTGAAGCTGTACCAATACCAAAAGCAACAGCACCTAGGGCCAAAATACCGAGAGTTTGTAACGACAAAAACTCTTGCGCTGATAGCTTGGAACCGACTGCCAGCCCCAAAAATATGGTGACAATATTAATCAGTTCATTTTGCGCGGTTTTACTCAACCTATCGACAACACCTGCCTCGCGCATCAAATTCCCCAAACAAAACATGCCGACCAACGGTGTTGCGGTCGGTAAGAACAGTAATGTCAGGAATAACACCGCCAATGGGAATAAAATTTTCTCCCGACGAGCCACGGGACGTAACTGTTCCATCTGAATCTTACGTTCAGATTCCGTCGTAAGTAGCTTCATAATTGGCGGCTGAATAATTGGAACTAGCGCCATGTACGAATAGGCGGCAACGGCAATTGCACCGAGTAAATCAGGACTTAATCGTGATGCTAAAAAGATTGCTGTCGGCCCATCTGCACCGCCGATTATTGCAATTGCCGACGCATCAGCCAGAGTAAAGTCAAAACCCGGAAGACCATTTAATGCAATCGCGCCAAGTAATGTCGCAAAAATACCAAATTGCGCTGCGGCGCCTAGTAGTAAAGTTCTGGGATTCGCGAGCAGTGGTCCGAAATCAGTCATGGCGCCAACGCCCATGAAAATGAGCAACGGAAACACACCTGTCTCAATACCCACATAGTAAATGTAATAAAGCAAGCCGCCTGGCTCTGTGAAACCTGCTTGCGGTATATTCGCTAGGATGGCACCAAAGCCTATGGGTAACAAAAGTAATGGTTCGAACTTTTTGTGAATGGCCAAATACAGGAGTAAAGCCCCAACCATCATCATGATTGCGGCGCCCCATGTAAAAGCTGCGATTGCGGTGCTATCCCACAAAGTCATTATACGGTCCATGTATCACTCCAACGTCAGCAAAACGTCACCGACATTGACACTAGCACCTTCTTTGGTCGTAAGTGATGCTACGGTGCCGTCATGTTCGGCTTTGATGTCCGTTTCCATTTTCATTGCTTCAAGAATGATTAGAACGTCACCGGCTTTCACGCTTTGGCCTTGCTCAACTTGAACTTTAAATACATTTCCGGCTAACGGCGCTTTGACTTCTTTAAGCTCCGTCGGCTGAGACTTTTTGGCCTGTGTCGCTGTCGGTGTGGCCGAAGTAATCTGTCCTGTAGGCGCAACTTCCACAGTAAAAGTGCGACCATCAACTCGTACGTCGTAAACCTCGGTCACACCGCTTTCGTTAGTCGAACTCGATGTTGGCGAACCGCTCTCGGATTTAACACTCTCACCAGTTGGAGCTGGCTCAAACGCATCTGGATTGCCACGGTTCTTCAAAAACTTAAGGCCTATTTGTGGAAATAGTGCATACGTCAACACGTCATCAATTTCATTTTTTGCTAACGCAATACCGTCTTCTTTGGCTTTTGTTTTGAGCTCTTGCGTTAACTTATTTAACTCGTCATCAATTAAGTCAGCTGGACGACAAGTAATTGGCTGCTCACCGTCGAGAACACGCTGTTGCAATTCTTTATTAACTGGAGCCGCAGTCGCACCATATTCACCGCGCAACACACCACGGGTTTCTTTCGAAATGGATTTATAACGCTCGCCGCTCAGCACATTTAACACGGCTTGGGTTCCAACAATTTGCGAGGTTGGCGTGACTAATGGGATAAATCCAAGATCTTCACGAACTCGAGGGATTTCCTCAAGTACTTCATCAAATTTATCTGTAGCGCCTTGCTCGCGTAACTGATTTTCCATATTGGTGAGCATGCCGCCGGGCACTTGCGCAACTAAAATGCGCGCATCAACACCTTTTAATGAACCCTCAAACTGTGCGTACTTTTTGCGAACCTCTCGGAAATAACTGGCAATGTCGGTCAGATCTTCGAGATTTAATCCCGTATCTCTGGCTGTACCCTCCGTCATGGCAACAATCGTTTCAGTCGCTGAATGCCCATAAGTCATACTCATTGACGAGATAGCGGTATCCAACATATCGATACCGGCGTCTATGGCTTTTTGATAGGTTGCAGTGCTCAAGCCGGTAGTGGCATGACACTGCATCGCTATCGGCACATCCACCGTCTTTTTCAGCGCCGAAATTAATTCAAACGCGGGTTCCGGTCGCAATAAGCCAGCCATGTCTTTTATACAAATCGAATCACAACCAAGCGCTTCTAATTCTTTCGCCATGTCCAACCACTTTTCGAGTGTATGTACAGGGCTCACCGTATAAGACAAAGTACCTTGCGCATGCCCCTCGACTTCTTTGGTGGCTTTTATTGCTGTTTCTAAGTTACGGACATCATTCATGGCATCGAATATGCGAAACACATCGACACCGTTATGTTTTGCTCTCTCAACAAAGCGTCGTACCACATCATCGGCATAATGACGGTAACCAAGCAGGTTTTGACCTCGCAATAGCATTTGTTGAGGCGTTTTGGGCATTACCTTTTTTAATTCGCGAATACGCTCCCATGGGTCTTCGCCTAAATAGCGAATACAAGCATCAAATGTCGCACCCCCCCAAGACTCCATTGACCAGTAGCCCATATCATCAAGCTTTTCAGCAATCGGTAGCATATCGTCGAGCCGCATGCGCGTTGCCAGCAATGACTGATGAGCATCACGTAAGACTAATTCGGTCAATTTCAAAGGTTTTGTCATGAAAGCGCTCCTTACTTTTACGATCGATGTTGGCGACGATATTGATGAATCGCTGCTGTAATTGCCGCGAGTTGCGACGAACTTGGTTGCTGCGTATCAGACGATTGATTTGGTGAATCTAACTCTACTTTGCCCGCAATAACGCGCAAAAGAGCCATCGCACCAATTAATAGCGTTAAAAACACAAAAACGGTGATCATTCCCGTCACCATAATCATGAATGCTTCTGAGATAAGGTTCGTCATGCAGCGCCCACTTGTGTTGAGTTTATTGTTTTAATCCTAATCGAACTTCAGGATAACACAATTTAATTAAAGGCAGGGTTTAGCAAAAATATAGGCGGTATAAGCGGGAGCGATATTAGATATTAGATATTAGATATTAGATATTAGATATTAGAACGAAGTATCGGGTATGTAGGTTTTAGCTAATATCAAATATCTAATATCTAATATCGCTTTTGCTTTTCAGAAGGAAGTGGCGCACTCGGGAGGACTCGAACCTCCAACCGCTCGGTTCGTAGCCGAGTACTCTATCCAGTTGAGCTACGAGTGCGCATTTCAATTTTGACTGTCAACAAATGGCGCACTCGGGAGGACTCGAACCTCCAACCGCTCGGTTCGTAGCCGAGTACTCTATCCAGTTGAGCTACGAGTGCGTTGTTGACAAATGGCGGTGAGGGAGGGATTCGAACCCTCGATAGAGCTACAAACCCTATACTCCCTTAGCAGGGGAGCGCCTTCAGCCTCTCGGCCACCTCACCGCTTACTTGTGGCGTTGAATTCTAGCGATGTTGACAAATATGTCAAACGATTTTTTGGAATTCGCTGATCGTTTGTGGGATTTTTAAGCATCTGGACGAAATTTCCAACACAACGGTCTATTTTCAAGCAAATTCGAATTACTGAAGGATTGCTCAAAACGTAAAAAGCTGACTCTAAAAAGTCAGCTTTTTTTACGCAATCTTATTCTTTGTCGGTTTTCTCGCCGTCTTGGTGCTCGGCTTGAATACGCATATAGATTTCTTCACGGTGAACAGAGACGTCTTTTGGTGCGTTTACCCCAATTCGCACCTGATTCCCTTTTACACCCAATACAGTGACCGTGACCTCATCACCTATCATCAAGGTCTCACCCACTCTGCGGGTTAAGATCAACATTCGCCTACTCCTTCCCTACTTCTGTTTTCCATACGGTTCAGTATAGAACATTACCGCACTATCAGCCTGTCTAATTTACTGCCCCATTGAATATATCACAATTGTTATAAGATTCACTACTTGATTGCGTATTTATTCATCGCATATTTCGAAAGGGCGGTTAGTTTAGCAATTAAAGCCACCTAACACACCCAGATTCAGCGTGAAGCCATCCGCCTCGCTGTGCAACTTATCGCAATAATGATTCAATTTTCTGTTTGGCAACAACTAGCGCTTTGCTCAAATTATTCACCTCTGAACCACCCGCTTGTGCTAGATCAGGTCGACCGCCGCCTTTACCTCCGACCTCGGCAGCCGCTACATTGACTACCTCACCGGCTTTCACGCGATCCGTCAAATCTTTGGTTACGCCAACAATAAGACTAACTTTGCCATCAGCAGCTAATCCGAGTACCACGACACCAGATTGTAGTTGATTTTTTAAATCATCAACCATGTTTCGTAACGCTTTTGCTTCTACGTTATTCACTTCAGCCAGGACAACCTTCACACCGTTGATTTCCAAAGCATCGCTAACTAAATCAGAACCAGCTTGTGAAGCAATTTTCTGATTCAATTCATCAATAGTACGTTCCAATTGTCGACTACGATCAATCTGTTGCTGTAATCGCTCACTCACATGCATGGTGTCAGTTTTCAGCATGCTGGCAGCTTGACGTAATTGCTGCTGTTGCTGTTGCGTATATTGTACGGCTCCAGCACCAGTAACCGCTTCAATTCGACGCACGCCAGAGGCAATACCTGCTTCAGAAACGATGCGGAACATACCGATGTCACCCGTTTGGTTGACATGTGTTCCACCGCAAAGCTCCATTGAAAAATCACCCATGGTTAGCACGCGAACATCGTCGTCGTATTTTTCACCAAACAACGCCATAGCACCCTGTTGTTTCGCCTGTTCAATTGGCATAACCGCTGCTTTGACGATGTGATTCTTAAAGATTTCTTCATTCACTTGGCGCTCAATCGCATCAAGTTGCTGAGCCGAAACAGCTTCAAAGTGAGAAAAGTCAAAGCGTAGCCGCTCTGCAGTGACCAATGAGCCTTTTTGTGTCACATGCTCACCCAAGAGGTTACGTAGCGCAGCGTGCAATAAATGGGTTGCTGAGTGATTACGCTTCACCGCTTGACGGCGTTCAGCGTTAACATGCGCAGCAACTTTATCGCCCACTTTTAAAGCCGTCGCAGCGTGGCCATGATGCGCAATTGCTTTACCAATATATTGGGTATCTTCAACAATGAACTCGCCACCATTGGCTACTAATTTTCCAGTATCGCCAATTTGACCACCGCTTTCGGCATAAAATGGCGTGCGCGATAACACCACAATACCTTTACTGCCGGCGCCAAGCTCTGCAACCGCTTCACCATCGACGAATATTTCGACAATTGTGCTTTCGCCTGCTGTTTCAGTATAGCCAGAAAACTCCGATTTCTGATTCGATTTCAGACGTTGATTGTAATCAACACCAAAGTTAGATGCCTGTTGCGCACGCTGGCGCTGTGCTTCCATCGCTTCGTTAAAGCCTTCTTCATCAATAGTCAGGCCTTGTTCGCGCGCCATATCGGCGGTTAAATCCATTGGGAAGCCATAGGTGTCATAAAGTTTAAAGACCAGCTCGCCCGGTAACACCTTACCTTCTAGGCTTGCTAGCGCGTCATTCAGAATGCTTAACCCGCGCTCCAGCGTTTTACCGAATTGTTCTTCTTCGCGTTGCAATGCCTGCTCGATAACTTTCTGTTTATCACCAAGCTCTGGGTAAGCAGCTCCCATTTGAGCTACCAAGCTGGCAACAAGTTTATGGAAGAAGGTACCATTGGCTCCAAGCATACTCCCGTGACGCACAGCACGGCGAATAATACGACGTAAGACGTAACCACGGCCTTCATTCGATGGTTGTACACCGTCGGCTATTAGGAAACTGCATGAGCGAATATGGTCTGCAATTACGCGCAGTGACTTATTATCTAAATCATCGGTGCCGATAATTTTGGCTGCATCGCTGATCAACGCTTGGAACAGGTCAATTTCATAATTGCTATGCACATGCTGCAGTACCGCCGCAATACGCTCTAGCCCCATACCCGTGTCAACCGATGGCTTTGGCAATGGCAATAACGTGCCATCTGCCTGACGGTTGTATTGCATGAAGACGAGATTCCAAATCTCGATATAACGATCGCCATCTTCTTCAGGCGTTCCCGGAGGACCACCCCAAACTTCTTCGCCATGGTCATAAAAAATTTCCGAGCACGGCCCACATGGCCCCGTATCACCCATGGCCCAGAAGTTATCTTTCGCACCAATGCGTGAAATTCGATCAGTTGGGACGCCAATCTCTTTTGCCCAAATATCGTAAGCTTCGTCGTCTTCGGTGAAAACAGTCACCCAAAGCTTTTCTTTGGGAAGCTTTAATTCTTCCGTAAGAAATTCCCAAGCATATTGAATCGCTTCGCGTTTAAAGTAATCACCAAAACTAAAATTACCCAACATTTCAAAAAACGTGTGGTGACGTGCGGTATACCCGACATTTTCCAAATCGTTATGTTTACCGCCTGCACGCAAACAACGCTGCGATGAGGTTGCACGCGAGTAGTCACGTTGTTCATCGCCCAAAAACACGTCTTTAAACGGCACCATGCCCGCATTGGTAAATAACAATGTTGGGTCGTTACCTGGAATTAAAGATGCTGAAGGGACACGATGATGGCCCTTGGTAGCGAAGAACGCGAGAAACGCTTCACGAATTTCCGCACTGGTCATTTGCATGGACTACTTCCTAAGACGTTTTGGGTAAAAAATGGACTAAAATATAGGGCGAAATGCTACCACGAAAGAAACGGGTAAACTAGTCTGCATCAGCGTTTGCTTGACGATCAAGCGCCTGCTTTATCTCGCTGAAACTATAACCACGTTGCATCAGGTGACGAATCATTTTGTCACGCTGCTTTTGATCATTCGGCGGCGTTTCGCCAAATTTTTTGATTAAGCGTTCGTAACAGGCATGGTTCCAATTTGGCTGTTCTGTCTGCAAAATCTTCTCGACCAATTCACTCGAGAGCCCCTTTTGCGGCGCGTGAGCCATAATTTTTCGTACGCCATCTCCCTTTGCAATACAGGCGCGAATCCAAACTTGCGCGAATCGTTGATCCGATTGCCAACCATTCTCCTGCGCTTTATTTAGAACCTTTTCAATTATTTTGTGGTCGAAACCTCGTTGTTTTAACTTTTGCTTTAGCTCTCGAGCACTATGTTCACGACGTGCCAGCAAACGCACGAGTGTTTCCTCTGCTTGTTGTGTTTCATTGTCGACTGTCATTATGATGTGCTATCAACCCTACTTGGAGGCGCTATGTTATTTCGCCAGGCAATTATCTTAAGTTTACTTAGTGCAATTCTCGTCGGTTGCCAACCAACCACAACTGATGCGCCGAAAACCATCAGTGTTACCGGACACGCGGAAGCTATGGTCGCACCAGACCAAGCGAATTTAACCATCAGCGTTAATCGCGAAGGTGCAGAACTTGCCACTATCAAGCAAGAAATTGACCACGTTACCGCTTCAATCATAGCATTTCTGCGCGAGCAGCAAATAGACGATGCGGACATCACTTCGTACCAAATAAGTGCCAGCCCGGCATACGATTACGTAGATGGTAAGCGCATTGCTCGCGGCTATACCGCCACGCGCCAGATTCAGATCATGCTACGCGACTTAAAGCAGTACGACAGTATTGTTGATCAGGCACTAGAGGCCGGTGCTACTAATATTATGAACGTTGAGTTTATTATCAGCGAAACCGACGCTATTTATCAGCAATTGCTCGCACAAGCGGTCGAACATGCGTATCAAAAAGCTCAAAAAATGGCTGCGGCTGCAGGTAGCAATGTCGGCTCCGTTGTGTCGATTCAGGAAAGTAGCTACGCACCCGCCGTGCGCCAGCAGGCGATGATGCGCGTGCAAGAAGCCGCGGATGTTAGCCTTCCTGGAAAAAATGAACTACGCGCGCAAGTCAGCGTGAGTTATCGTATTGAAGATTAAGTTAATTGCGTTGTTGCAGGCAGGTTGAGTGTCATGCAGTGCAACGCCCCACCCGCTTTTATAAACTCATCAGCAGCAGCACCAATAACAATTAATTGCGGTGCTGCTTGCCGTAAAAGCGAGAGTGCTTCAGCATCCGTATCTAGCCCAAACTGCGGCACCACGACAACATCGCCAACACGCACAAAATTGACGTAGCTGGCAAGCAAAGGTCGGACGCCACGACGAAATACACCAGGCTGTTCTTGAACACTTAGATAATCTTCAAAACTAGGTGTCAGTGATTGAGGTTGTGGTACCACAACAATCTGATATGCCTCACCACGGACATTGCGCCAACTTCGCGCCTGGCTCAGCTGCTTGGTATAGTCATGATATAAAGGTGAGGAAGATGTTGGCTGACTGACTACCAGGGTGCTCCTATCCAAAAACTGGACTTGGTTATCAGCATGGCCACCGGTTTCATCATCAGGATGCGCAAAATGTAACCACAAAAGGTTACTAATTCCGAGCGTTTCACACATGTATGCTTCAATATCGGAACGTGACCACGTTGGGTTATTACGTGCCACACTGACACTGTGAATAATTGCTGTGCCAGCGCCATCTGTGCTGATAGCACCACCTTCAAATACCAAATCATGCAGAGTAAAAGGTATTTGGGCTTGATGTGCTAGGCGCTTTGCAAAAAGTTGATCATTATGAAAGTTAGGATACAACCCATGCCATGCCGAGAATTGAAATCCATGAGCGTTCGGTTGTTGAGCCGAATCTAAAACCCACAGAGGGCCAATATCTCGAGGCCATGCATCGTCATAACTTATGGGAATCAGCTGAATTTCACTCGCTATGCTCTCGCGAACACCATCATATCGACTCGGATGTACGCCGATAACGACACGATGATAAGGTGCAAGATGTTCAATCAGCTTGAGTAATTGTTGTTGCGCTGGCTCGCCATTTTGGCGCCACACATCATTGCGAAAAGGCCACAATACAAGTAGTGGCCCGGTAAGTTCCCAGTCTGCCAGCAACTTCATGATCGCGTTCGTTGGCGTCCACTTGATTTAGGTTTTTTGTTCGCACCAGCTCGAGAAGTTGGTTTTCCCGCACGAGGCTTTTGGCCGCGTGGATTGCGTGGCTCTTTTCTCGAATCTTTTCTTGAATCCTTTCTTGAATCTTCTCGCGTATTCGCTCGCGAATCCTGTCGAGGCGCTCTGCGCTGTTCTGGTGCAGCGGCTGCCGCGTTGGTGTCCGGCTGACGTTGCTGCAGTTTTTGCGCATTGATGCGACGGGCTCGGGAATAACGTTTCTGTCGCGATTCACCTTGGCGTGGGTCGATAAATGACCGGGTTTCTTCCGATAACCCAACTAACTCGCGCAAGTAATTAATATCCTTGAGCGATAGTTCTCCCCAACCACTTTGCGGAAGCCCTTGCTCTAATTTGATATTGCCGTAGCGAACTCGTATTAAGCGACTGACTTGAACGCCTTGTGATTCCCACAACCGACGTACTTCACGATTGCGGCCTTCGGTTAACACGACACGAAACCATTGGTTCATGCCTTCGCCACCACCACGTTTAATTTCTTTAAAGGCCGCTGGGCCATCTTCTAATTGCACGCCTTGCTTAAGTTTACGCAACATTGCATCGGTAACTTCGCCAAACACTCGCACCGAATATTCGCGTTCAATTTGATGACCTGGGTGCATCAATCGATTGGCTAATTCACCATCGGTTGTGAATAACAATAAGCCCGAAGTATTTACATCAAGACGACCGACCGCAACCCAACGTGCACCCTGCATACGCGGTAATCGATCATAAACAGTTGGACGACCTTCAGGATCACGACGTGTACACAGCTCGCCCTCAGGTTTGTGATACATCAAGACACGGCAAACCACATCTTCAGGCGGCTTAATATTAACTTCACGTCCATCAATACGTACGACGGCGCTGGTATCGATGCGCTCTCCCAAACTGGCCACTTGACCATTAACGCTCACGCGTCCGGCAGCAATCATCGACTCTAATTCACGGCGCGAACCATGACCAGAACGGGCGAGAACTTTTTGCAGTTTTTCACTCATGGTGGATATTACTCTGTATTTGTCGCTGTCTCAGCGGTTATCTCAAGTTTAATCTGAGCGGTCTGCCCGGCTTGACTGCCTCGCTCTGGAGGTTCCGGAATTGCAGGTAATTCAGATAAATCGTTTAAACTAAAATAGTCCAAAAATTCATTGGTTGTGGCATAAAGTTGCGGCCGACCAGGTACTTCGCGATGTCCAACTACTTTAATCCAACCGCGCTCTTGCAAGGTTTTCATAATGTTTGAACTGACACTCACACCGCGAATTTCTTCAATGTCACCCCGAGTTATTGGTTGACGATAAGCGATCAATGCGAGTGTTTCTAATAGAGCCTGTGAATAACGCGGCGGCTTCTCTTGCCATAAACGGCTTATTATACCACCCAATTCTGCGCGCGTCTGAAATCTATAACCAGATGCAACTGAAATAAGTTGAACGCCGCGCTCTTGGTAATCACTTTGCAACTCGCGCAAAACTTCTTTGAGCTGCTTTTTTGTCACATTTTCCGAGTCAAAATGATCCACCAGCTGCTGTTCACTGAGTGGTGTTTCAGCAACAAATAATAAAGCTTCAACCGCCTGCTTAAGTTGTTGAATCTGCATAAATTTGCTCTCGATTTGTCACGTGAATTTCGCTAAACGCATCAACCTGAATAACTTCGACTAAAGCTTCTTTTACAAGCTCCAAAATAGCAAGAAAACTAACGACAACGCCAGCTCGGCCCTCTTGCGGCTCGAATATATCGCTTAACCGCAGACGCTTTTTCGTCTGCAATAAATCCAAGATTCGGCTCATGCGTTCGCGAGTTGACAGTTTTTCACGTTGCACTTGATGATGATTTTGCAATTTAGCTTGAGCTAGTGCATGGCTAAAAGCGACGGCCAGTTCAACCAGCGTCACATCGGGTAACTGTTGTTCAATCAGTTCGTGAGCATCGGTTTGTGCGTGTGCCGAAAAGTTGTCACGGCCGGTTTGCGGTAAGCCGTCAAGGTGCTCGGCACCTTGGCGTATGGCTTCGTATTCTTGTAATCGTCGAACCAATTCAGCACGAGGGTCGTGTTCATCTTCATCTTCGCTTGGTGGGCGTGGTAACAACATACGGCTTTTAATTTCAGCAAGCATCGCTGCCATCACCAAATAATCAGCAGCCAACTCAAGTTTTAAGTCCTTCATCATGTCGACATATTCCATGTACTGCTTGGTAATTGGCAGTATTGGAAGATCAACAATGTCGAGCTTTTGGCGGCGAATGAGATATAACAGCAAGTCCATCGGACCCGAGAAGCTCTCGAGAATTAATTCCAGTGCGTCTGGAGGAATATATAGGTCTTCTGGCTTCTCAATGACAGGCTCACCGCGAACGAAACCGAGCGGTAATGATTGTTGTTGTGCGGTAGTTAAGTCAGCGTTACTCATCGCCGCTTATAAATCCGCAAAGGGCGAAATATCGCCAGCACCTTCTCGTACTACTTTGACCACATCGTCGGCTAAGTCAATCACTGTAGTTGGCTCTTCACCACGATGCTCACCATCAATAATCAGCTCGACTTGTAGGTCTAATCTATCGCGAATCTCATAAGGATCAGACTCAGCAAACTCATTATCGTCGAGAATTAAACTGGTCGACATTAATGGTTCACCCAAGGCTTCAAGTAATGCCATAACTATTGGGTCATCCGATACCCGAATGCCGATCGTTTTTCGTTTGGGATTCAGCAGGCGCTTCGGGACTTCTTTGGTACCTTTCAAAATAAAAGTATAAGCTCCCGGCGTGTTGTTTTTAAGCAGCCGAAACGCTTGGTTATCAACCCGTGCATACGTAGAGAGCTCTGATAAATCACGGCACATCAGTGTGAAATGGTGGTCTTTATCAATATTTCGAATACGACAAATGCGTTCCATGGCGTTTTTGTCACCAATACGGCAACCTATTGCATAACCTGAATCGGTTGGGTAAACCACCACGCCACCCTGCAAAATAATTTCAGCGGCTTGTTGCATCAAGCGCTTCTGTGGGTTTTCTGGATGTACACTAAGATATTGGCTCATAATAAGTAAATTCGTCTCATGGCAGTGGCTTTAACACAGCCTAATTATATTGTTTACCATAGCGTCCATATTGGCACACAGCGCTCTGGTAAACAAAGATTTTTACCTAGTTCACGCCATCGTGCGGGGTAATGAAAATCGGATCCAACGGAGGCTGCCAAACCAATCTCCTCAGCAAACGTTGCCAAAGCTTCTCGCTGTCCTGGTGATTGTGTGCCAATGGCAACTTCAACGCCGGTTACGCCAACATCCTTGGCATGAGTTAACAATCGTCGCAACCATTTATTGCTCAGCTGATAAGCATGCGGATGCGCAATCACTGTCACGCCACCAGCAGCTACCACAGCAGTGACGGCATCAGCTAAAGTCACCCATTGAGTTGCAACATACGCTTGCTGTCCTTTGCCCAAATAGCGGCGAAATGCGGTTTCGAAGGAACTAACCCAGCGACCGTCAACTAATGCATCGGCCAAATGTTTGCGCGTAGGCATCGTCATCGCTTGTGCCATCGGTGGTTGCACATCAATACCCGCTTTGTGCAACTTGGCCACCATCGCGTGATAACGGTCGCGCCGACATTGCTGTTGTTGCATGAGTAATTCCTTCATGCTGGATGCGTCGGCGTTAAAGTTTAATGCCACCAGATGAATTTCGAAGCCTTCCCATGAACAGGTAATTTCGGTGCCAACAATGAGCTTAATAGGTAACTGATGTTGCTCAATGAAAGCTTGCGCTTCACTCACACCATCAACAGAGTCATGATCAGTTAACGCGAGATGAGTAACGCCCTGCTCGCAGGCTCGTTGCACTAATTCCGCTGGACTTAACGTCCCATCGGAATAGTAGCTATGACAATGCAAGTCGTAGCGTGTTACGGCATCAGATGCTGGCTGCAAGCTCAGCTCCTTGTCGTATAGCGCGTTTGGCATCAAGTTCAGCAGCTACATCAGCACCACCAATAAGATGAACTGTGACGCCTTTGTCTTGTAGGGCTTGATGTAACTCACGTTGTGGAAGTTGGCCAGCGCAAATAACAACAGTATCTACCGCTAGCAATTGTTCCTTACCGTCCACTTCAATCCATAATCCTTCGTCAGTTACTTTTTGGTAAGTCACGCCAGCCACCATTTCCACACCTTTTTTCTTCAATGTTGCGCGGTGCACCCAACCTGATGTTTTACCCAAACCAGCACCAACTTTTGAAGTTTTGCGCTGCAATAACCAAACCTCACGAGGGCTATGTTCCGCAGCTGGAGGCATTAATCCACCGCGATGTTGATAGCTTTCATCAACTCCCCAAACTTGTGACCATTCCTTGACATTTAACGTCGGCGAATGCTCAGTTGTGAGATATTCAGCCACGTCAAAACCGATACCACCGGCACCGATAAGCGCAACTTTGTGGCCAACTGGTTTATGATCACGCAACACATCAAGATAGCCAAGTACGTTCGGCCCATCAATTCCTGGAATATCTAACTGTCTTGGCACAACACCGGTCGCAAGTACCACTTCATCATAGCCACCAGAGCTTAAGCTTTCAGCGGTTTGGCGCGAATTCAAGTGAACATTGACGCCGGCATCGACAAGGCGATTTTTAAAGTACCGGATAGTTTCATGAAACTCTTCCTTACCCGGAATCTGCTTAGCATAATTAAACTGCCCGCCGATATCGCCCGCACCATCAAATAAATCAACATAATGACCACGCTCGGCAGCGCGACAGGCAAATTCAAGCCCAGCAGGCCCAGCACCAACAACAGCAATGCGTTTAGCTGCGGCTACTGGAGTAAATACTAACTCACTCTCGTAGCACGCTTGCGGATTAACCAAACAACTGGCGCGCTTGTTCTCAAATACATGGTCCAGACAGGCTTGGTTACAGGCGATACAGGTATTGATTTTGTCTGCTTGGTCGCGGCTCGCTTTTGCGACAAAACGCGCATCAGCAAGCAATGGACGCGCCATCGACACCATATCAGCTTCGCCATCAGCTAAAATTTTCTCAGCCACCTCTGGTGTGTTAATACGGTTAACGGCAACGACAGGAATTGATAATTCTTGTCGAACCTTCGCAGTTATCCAGCTAAACGCTCCGCGTGGAACTGATGTGACGATGGTAGGTACCCGCGCTTCATGCCAGCCAATACCACTATTAATGATGGTCACCCCCGCCTTTTCAACAGCTTTACCAAGCTCGATAACCTCTTCATAGGTATTACCGTCTGGCACGAGGTCGAGCATTGAGAGGCGATACACAATAATAAATTCTTTTCCGACAGCCGCTCGAATTGCTTTGATGATTTCGATGGCTAAGCGACTACGATTTTCAAACGAACCGCCCCAACGATCGTTGCGTTTGTTGGTTCGTGGACAAATAAATTGGTTAATCAAATACCCTTCAGAACCCATCACCTCAACGCCATCGTAACCCGCCTTCTGTGCCAGTTTCGCTGCACGTGCGAAATGTCGAATGGTCGTCTGAATTTGGCGTTCACTCATTGCTTTCGGTGCGAACGGATTAATTGGCGCTTTGATTTTGCTCGGTGCAACCGAAAAAGGATGATACGCATAACGACCGGTATGTAAGATTTGCATACAAATCTTACCGCCTTCTGCGTGAACGGCTTCTGTCACCTTGCGATGTTTGGCGACATGCCAAGGTTTACTCAGCTCACTGCCAAAAGGACTGACTCGTCCGCGGAAGTTGGGACTAATACCACCGGTTACAATTAGACCAACACCGCCCTTTGCGCGCTCTGCATAAAAGGCGGCAAGTTTATCAAAGCCATTTTTCTCTTCTTCAAGCCCGGTGTGCATCGAGCCCATTAGCACGCGGTTCTTGAGTTGCGTAAAGCCTAGATCTAAAGGCTGGAATAAATGCTGATATTTGGTAGTCACAGTGACCTCAACTTAAACAACTGTTTGAATAAGGTCACTGTACTCATTTTTACTTAAAAATAATAGCCTATATTGATGTTGAAACGGGTATTGGTGTCTGTTGCATTGCCACTCATTGAGCCGCCCACAAATGGTTGATTGCGCGCGGTAACAAGATCAAAGTAGGTGTACAAGCCACCGGCTGAAACCGCAACCCCCAGCACGTTCATTAGCGTATCTTCAGAATAAAACCGCTTGTCGGTCATTAAACTAAAGTCATTATAGAATGTTAAATTAGTAACCGGCCCCCATTTTACTGGAAGACTGTATGCGATGTTTGCCGAGTATAAAGTGGCTTTCGTGGGAATAGTGTCAAAATAGTTGTAGGCGCCAACAATAATACCGGTATTCGCCATATCCATATCATAGTCGTATTGAGTAACTTGCCCCATAAATGTCCAGCGATCGTAAGTGTATAAGCCATGAACTGCCCAAGCATTGCGCTCACCGACATTATCGACGCCATCGTTCATATCGCCCCACTGCACGGATGCGCCAAACTCAGCTGAACGAATGTCGTCAAACGACCATTTACGTACACCGCGCAAAGCCCAACTATTGGTTTCAGCAGCAAGTGCATTAGGCTCTGCATACAACCCTTCATCAGCAAAGCGAATACCGACCGCATCGTAGGCATAACGATCAGATTTATTTGTGGCAAGGCCATCAGCACCGCCGAGTTCATCCGATTTGAAGAATGCAACATCGAAATCCCAGTCGGCATCGCGATAGCGCATTTTTGCACCGATATCATGATCATCTTCTAAGCCGACATAAAAGTTCGAACTAAAAAAATAACTGTTTGAGTTGTATGGTGTGTTACCAAATGGGACTTTCGTGACACCTAATTGTCCCTGCCAATTCTCGCTGAAGTTATAACCAACCCAAGCGTGATGCACCACATCCATATACTGGAACCAGCGATATTGCGCGGAAAGAATGACATCACCAATTTCGCCGCCAAAATCAATGCGCACTAAGTCAAAATCGAAATCACCGCCCCGATCTTTTAGCGGATCATTGTAATCCTCCCACACGTATTGGGCCCGCACCGCCCCGCCAACACGAATCGGCGCATTTTGAGCTTCTTGCACATCTTCTTCTAAGCGTTCCACGCGCGCCGCTAAGGCTGAATTTTTCACCTGCCGACGTGGCGCTACATCTTCTACAGAAGTTTGCTGCTCTTGTTGTTGTGCAGCAACACGCTGCTCTAAATCAACGACGCGCTGTTTTAACTGTTCAATTTGCTCAAGCAATTGCTGTAATTCCTCAGCACTTGTTAACTCGGCTGATTGAGCAAAAGCGCTCGGCGCAGTAAGCATAGTCGCTATCGCTACTGTTAACAGTTTTAGTTTCATCGTCTGTTCCTTAACGCAGTACATGCAAAAAATGCATGTGTTTGTGGTAGTGATCAATGATGTCACCAATCACTGCATCGCGTGACCAACCGAGAATATCGTAATCTTGTCCACCCTCACGCAAATGAACTTCGGCACGATAATACTTCTGTTCCTCTGGTGCGTCTTCCTGCTCGCCTTCGGCATAGATAAACGCTGGTTGAATATGAGAGGCGAGCTCCACTTGATAAATGAAATCAATTTCATCACCGTGAACAACACGGAAAGTCTTAAGATTCTTGTCTTCAACCTGCAATGTAACCGTTAACCCACTCGCTTCCATTTCTTCTGCAACATCTTTAAAAGCAGGCTCGACAACTTGCAATAAGAAACGTTGACCAACGGATTTACTCGGAAAATCAATAATATTATGCAGTCGCTCACGCCAATTTTTATTGCTTTGCGACGATGCTGTTAAGTAATTATTTTGCAACGTTTCTTTCTTATGAACGTCAACGCGCAAGGCACGGATCAATCCATACGTTGCAATCAGAAGAATAATCGTAAACGGTAACGCACTCGCTATGGTCATGGTTTGTAGCGCGCCCAAGCCACCAGCTAGTAGTAAAATGATGGCTACAATCCCTTCACCACTGGCCCAGAAAATACGCTGCCATGCCGGCGTGTCATCTCGGCCATTAGAGCACAACATATCGACGACCATTGAGCCTGAATCGGATGATGTGACGAAAAATACCACGACCATTAGCGTCGCAACCAAACTTAAAAAGCCACTCCATGGGAATTGCTCAAGAAACGCGAACAGGGCGATGGAAACATCTTTTTCGACCATCTCACCAAGCGATGTCACGCCCTTGTTCAGAATCATATCAATCGCTGAGTTACCGAAAAAAGTCATCCACATCAAAGTAAAGCCAGCTGGCACCAACAACACGCCAAGTACAAACTCGCGAATCGTACGGCCGCGTGATACGCGCGCAATAAAGAGACCAACAAACGGCGCCCAACTCAACCACCAACCCCAATAGAACACGGTCCAACCGCCTATCCAGTCGGTTTTCTCGTAGGCGAATAAGTTAAAGGTGTTATTCACCAATTCAGAGACATATGATCCAGTATTCTGGACAAACGCTTGTAATAAAAAGACCGTTGGCCCAAGTAACAATACGAATACCAACAACAAAACAGCCAAAATCATATTGAGCTCAGATAACCGACGGATGCCTTTGTCTAAACCAGTTGTTACCGAGATAACTGCGAGTAATGTCACGCCTATAATCAGCAAAATTTGTACGGTATCAGACACCGGAATATCAAACAGATAGTTAATACCCGCGTTGATCTGCGTTACGCCATATCCGAGCGAGGTGGCTACGCCAAACACCGTACCAATTACCGCAAACACATCAACAATGTGGCCAATCGGGCCGTAAATTTTATCACCAATTAACGGATATAAGGCTGAACGTAGCGTTAACGGTAAGCCGTGGCGGTATGCAAAAAAGGCAAGAATGAGAGCTACAATGGCATAAATGGCCCATGCGTGAAGTCCCCAATGAAAGAATGTAATTTTCATGGCTTCGCGTGCGGCTTCGACACTACCGGCTTCTGCAACGGGAGGGGCCAAAAAGTGCATGACTGGTTCGGCCACACCGAAAAACATGAGACCAATACCCATACCGGCAGAGAATAGCATCGAAAACCAACTTATCTTGGAGTAATCAGGTGCTGAGTGGTCGGGACCTAACTTAATCGCCCCCATTTTGGAAAACCCAAGATAGAGCACGCTGATTAATATGATTGCGACAGCTAATACGTAAAACCAACTACCATTCTCTATGATAGCAGCCTGAACAGATTGAAAAACTGCATCGGCGGTTTCGGGAACGACTGCTGCGAACAATAATATAAGGATGATAAGGCCAGCGGCACTATAGAAAACGGGTGGGTTTAGTTTTGCAGGAGCGTTAGTATCATTCATTCTATGTCCTTGCTTGAATTGAAAAACTTGTAGTTAGTATAGCGGTGTTTAGGCAGATTTCCTGTGCAAATAAAAAAACGGCTACCCGAGGGTAGCCGTTTCGCATTCACGTTAGTCTGTAATCGATTAGATTACTTCAGCGCGCTCTACAATCTCAACAAGTGCCCAAGACTTGGTCTTAGATACTGGACGAGTTTCGCGAATAATCACGGTATCGCCAGCTTTACACTCGTTGTTCTCGTCGTGTGCGTGTAACTTAGTGGTACGGGTAATGTACTTACCATATACCGGGTGTTTTACACGGCGGGTTACCGCAACAGTGATAGACTTGTCCATCTTGTCACTAGTAACACGACCTTGCAGAGTACGAACACGTTTTTCTTCAGCCATTACGCACCTGCCTTCTGATTCAAGATAGTTTTCACACGTGCGATATCACGACGCACTTGCTTCAACATGTGAGTTTGATTCAGCTGACCAGTGGCTGCTTGCATGCGCAGGTTAAACTGCTCACGACGCAAACCTAACAACTCTTCGTTCAGCTGCTCAACGGTTTTTTCTTTCAGTTCGTTCGCTTTCATTACATCACCGTCCGAGTCACAAAGGTGGTTTTGAATGGCAGCTTACGTGCCGCAAGGTCAAACGCTTCACGCGCCAACTCTTCCGAAACACCGTCCATTTCATACAGGACACGACCTGGCTGAATTTGAGCTACCCAGTATTCCACGCTACCTTTACCTTTACCCATACGCACTTCAAGAGGCTTCTGAGTGATTGGCTTGTCAGGGAACACGCGGATCCAAATTTTACCTTGACGTTTCACGTGACGCGTCATGGCACGACGAGCCGCTTCGATTTGGCGAGCAGTCATACGACCACGCTCAACCGATTTCAAACCGAAAGTACCGAAGCTAACTTTGTTACCTGCTTGCGCCAGACCGCGGTTACGGCCTTTGTGTACCTTACGGAATTTAGTACGCTTTGGTTGTAACATATCGTATCTCCTTACTTACGGCCTTTAGGGCGTTTTGCTGGAGCTGCTGGTTTTTCTTCAGCAACTGGCATACCGCCAAGAACTTCGCCTTTGAAGATCCATACTTTGATACCAATGATACCGTAAGTGGTGTTAGCTTCAGCGGTTGAATAGTCGATGTCCGCACGCAATGTGTGCAATGGAACACGACCTTCGCGGTACCATTCGGTACGTGCGATTTCCGCGCCGCCTAAACGGCCGCTAACTTCAACTTTGATACCTTTGGCGCCAAGACGCATGGCGTTTTGTACCGCGCGCTTCATAGCACGACGGAACATTACACGACGCTCTAGCTGGCCAGCGATGTTTTCAGCAACCAGTTGTGAGTCAAGCTCAGGCTTGCGCACTTCTGAGATGTTGATTTGCGCAGGAACACCAGTCAGTTTAGAAACTGCTTGACGCAACTTCTCAACGTCTTCGCCTTTCTTACCAATCACAACACCTGGACGTGCAGTGTGGATAGTCACGCGGATGCTCTTCGCTGGACGCTCGATGACGATACGTGAAACTGACGCGTTAGCCAGTTCTTTGTTCAACATCTTGCGAACCAAGTGATCGCTGTGCAGGTTATCAGCAAAATCTTTCGTATTCGCGAACCAGGTTGAATTCCATGGTTTGGTGATACCTAGGCGAATACCATTAGGATGTACTTTCTGACCCATAATTTATCTCCTAGCTATCTGATACAACCACAGTAATGTGGCTGGTACGCTTAAAGATACGATCAGCACGACCTTTCGCACGAGGCTTGATGCGTTTCATGGTTGGACCTTCGTCTACCATTACTTTAGCAACTTTTAACTCGTCGATGTCGGCACCTTCGTTGTGTTCAGCATTCGCGATAGCTGACTCCAACACCTTTTTCAGCAGCACAGCTGCGTCTTTAGGGCTGTAGTTCAAAATATCCAGCGCTTTCGCTACTGGCAAACCGCGAATCTGATCCGCTACCAAACGGCCCTTCTGCGCAGAAAGCTTGGCAAACTTGTGAATAGCAATAGCTTCCATCTTATGTCTCCCTTAGCGTTTCTTCGCTTTCTTATCAGCGGCGTGGCCACGATAAGTGCGGGTTGGTGCGAATTCACCAAGCTTGTGACCAATCATTTCGTCAGAAACGAAAACTGGCACGTGCTGGCGACCGTTATGAACAGCGATAGTTAAGCCGATCATATCTGGGATAATCATTGAACGACGGGACCAAGTTTTAATTGGCTTTTTATCCCCGGCTTCCAACGCTTTCTCCACCTTATTCAGTAGGTGAAGGTCGATAAATGGACCTTTTTTAAGAGAACGTGGCATGTCTAATCCTCAACTCTTATTTGTTGCGACGACGTACGATGAACTTATCAGTACGCTTGTTCTTACGGGTCTTATAACCCTTAGTCGGAGTACCCCATGGAGTAACCGGATGACGGCCACCAGAAGTACGACCTTCACCACCACCGTGTGGGTGATCAACTGGGTTCATCGCCACACCACGAACGGTAGGACGAACACCACGCCAGCGCTGCGCACCAGCTTTACCCAATTGACGCAGCATGTGCTCTGCGTTACCTACTTCACCGATGGTTGCACGGCAATCCGACTGGATGCGGCGCATTTCGCCAGAACGCAAACGTACAGTTACGTACGCGCCATCGCGAGCTAGAAGCTGTACTGACGCACCAGCTGAACGAGCCAACTGAGCACCTTTACCAGGCTTCATTTCAATAGCGTGAATCACTGAACCCACTGGGATATTGCGCAGTGGAAGTGCGTTACCGCTCTTAATCGGTGCATCTGAACCAGATACGATTTGATCGCCAGCTTTCATGCCTTTTGGAGCAAGAATGTAACGACGTTCACCGTCTGCGTACAGAACCAAAGCGATGTTTGCTGAACGGTTTGGATCATACTCCAAACGCTCAACTTTCGCTGGGATACCGTCTTTGTCGCGTTTAAAGTCGACCATACGGTAGTGATGCTTGTGACCACCGCCAATGTGACGAACAGTAATACGACCATTATTGTTACGACCGCCTTTCTTGTTGTTTTTATCCAACAACGGGGCGTAAGGCTTACCTTTGTACAGGTCTTCGTTAACCACTTTAACTACGTGGCGACGACCTGGAGACGTAGGCTTACACTTAACTAATGCCATGTGAATTCCTCCTGTTACTCAGCGCCGCCGACGAAGTCGATGTCCGCACCTTCTTTCAGGGTGACATACGCTTTTTTCCAGTCGCTGCGCTTACCGAAGCGCATGCCGGTACGTTTGGTTTTGCCTTTTACGTTCACAGTGCGAACGCTATCAACCTCAACTTCAAACAACTTTTCAACAGCTGCTTTAATTTGTGGTTTAGTGGCGTCTTTCGCTACTTTGAACACGACAGTGTTAGCAGTTTCTGCAGTCACAGTAGACTTTTCAGAAACGTGAGGAGCCAGAATTACAGTCAGCAAACGTTCTTCGCGCATCATGATAATACCTCCTCGATTTGCTTCACTGCGTCAGCAGTCATCAAAACTTTCTCAAAAGCAATCAAGCTTACAGGGTCAAGACCTTGAACGTCGCGAACGTCAACTTTATGCAAGTTGCGTGCTGCTAAGAACAAGTTTTCATCTACTTCTTTAGTCACGATAAGAACGTCGTTTAAATCCATAGACTTAAGCTGAGCTGCTAATGCTTTAGTTTTTGGTGATTCAACACCAAACTTCTCTACCACGATTAAACGATCTTGACGAACAAGTTCAGACAAGATGCTTTTCATAGCACCGCGGTACATTTTCTTGTTTACTTTTTGGTCGTGGCTGCGTGGTTTCGCTGCAAACGTAGTACCACCAGAGCGCCAAATTGGGCTACGGATAGTACCTGCGCGAGCGCGGCCAGTACCCTTCTGACGCCATGGCTTTTTGCCACCGCCAGATACTTCAGAACGCGTCTTTTGTGCTTTGGTGCCCTGACGAGCGCCCGCAGCATAAGCAACGACTACCTGATGAATCAGAGCTTCGTTGAACTCACGTCCAAAGGTAGCTTCGGAAACTTCAAGAGCGCCTTTTGCGTCTTTTAATGTTAATTCCATCACCATTCTCCTCAGACGTTACGCCTTAGCCTTGACTGCTGGCTTGACGATTACATCGCCACCAATAGCACCAGGGACAGCACCGCGAATCAGCAACAAGCCACGTTCTGCGTCAACACGTACAACGTCAAGCGTTTGTACTGTTACTTGCTTGTTACCCATTTGACCTGCCATCTTCTTGCCTTTGAATACCCGACCAGGAGACTGGTTTTGACCGATAGAACCCGGCGCACGATGCGACAACGAGTTACCATGGGTAGCGTCCTGAGTACGGAAATTCCAGCGCTTAACAGCACCTTGGAAACCTTTACCTTTAGAGGTACCGGTAACGTCTACTTTTTTGGTGTCTGCAAAAATCTCTACAGTGATTTCAGAACCCACTGCATAATCTTCACCTTCACCGTTCTCTAGGCGGAATTCCCAGAGACCGCGACCTGCTTCAACACCCGCTTTCGCGAAGTGACCAGCAAGTGGTTTTGTAACGCGGTTTGCTTTTTTAGTACCTGCAGTCACTTGAAGCGCGCGGTAACCGTCAGTTTCCTCAGTTTTCACCTGAGTCACACGGTTTGCTGTCACTTCGATCACAGTAACAGGTACAGAAGCGCCGTCTTCTTGGAAGACGCGAGTCATTCCTACTTTACGACCGACTAGACCAATAGCCATTGTTAAAACCTCTCGTGTGTAATCCTATTACTGCCCGCTTAGCCCAGGCTGATCTGTACATCAACACCCGCTGCAAGGTCTAAACGCATCAACGCGTCTACAGTCTTGTCAGTTGGGTCCATGATGTCGATCAAACGCTTGTGGGTACGGATCTCGTACTGGTCACGCGCATCTTTGTTCACGTGTGGAGAAATCAACACAGTGAAACGTTCTTTGCGTGTAGGCAGTGGGATTGGGCCACGTACCTGAGCACCAGTGCGTTTTGCAGTCTCAACGATTTCTGCAGTCGACTGGTCAATCAGACGATGATCGAACGCTTTCAAGCGAATCCGAATTCTTTGATTAGCCATAAAAAATCAAAGCCTCAATTAAAGAGCATTTAAAAAAGAGCACAGAAAAAAACCGACACCCTGGCAGCATACCGGGCGTGGTATTTTCAACGAAAAATCCATTCAATCCCCTATCGGGACTGCTGTGGCAACCTAACACAGTTCACGAGAGCTCCAAGGAGTTCATCAACTGTGGCCGCGAATTATACACTTTTACAGGGGAAAAGCAAGGATGATATTAGCTATTGGATATTAGATATTCGGGCGGTTGAGGTGCATGTTTGTATGCGAGGAAATTGCGCTATCAGCCAAATTTCGAAATTGAAGATCTAATATCGAATATCTAACAGCTAATAGCGCTTCTGGTATTAGTGGTTGGCGGCGTAGGTTTCTACTTCGCGCCAAACACGAACGAAGTTCTTATACAGAATCTTCTCAATTTCTTCCTCGCTGTAGCCTCGATCAAGAAGGCCTTGAACCAAGTTTGGATAGGTCGACACATCTTTCAATCCAACCGGCAACGAGTCACCAACTCCGTCATAGTCTGAACCAATACCAATGAAATCAATGCCAACTAGATTCTTAACATGATCAATATGATCCAACACTTCTTCTAGCGTTGCGAATGGGAACGGATTTTTGGCACGAACTTCTGCAATTCGCTTCTCAGCTTCTTCACTACCTTCCCCGTACTGTTCGTTAATAGCCGCAATTTGCTTACGTACGATATCACCGTAACGGTTCGCTTGTTGCGTAACAAACGACGACCCGAAGTTAATCATGATCACGCCACCGTTTTTCGCAAGGCCTTTGATCATCTCATCGCTCATGTTGCGCTCAAATCCTGGTGTGTAAGCACGCAACGATGAATGCGATGCAATAACGGGCGTTTTTGATAATTCCACCGCTTGCCAGAACGCTTCGTCTGATACATGTGAAATATCAACCATAACACCCACATTATTCATCTCTTTCACTAACTCTTTACCAAACGGGCTTAAACCGTTCCACTGACGACGAATATCGTACGACGAGTCAGATATATGATTCGATTGACTATGCGCCAATGTAATGTAGCGAATACCACGGTTATAAAACTCGTGTAAATTCTTGAGATCACCCTCTATCGGTGAGCCATTTTCCATTCCAAGAGCGATTGAAATCACGCCGCGCTCTTGTTGCTGCATCACTTGATCAACACTATAAGCCATTGCAAACTTATCCGGCGCCCGCCAGGCAATGGCTTCCATGCTATCAATGAGCTGATGTGCGAGTTGATAACTGGCTCCAGGTGTTTGCTCTAGCTGTGCCGGAATATAAATCGACATAAACGGAACATTCAGTCCGCCTTGCTTTGCGCGTGGGTAATCAAAATCACCGTTTGCTGTAGCACGGGTAACATCTTCCCATGCTTTATTGAGGCGATACGGTACATCGATATGCGTATCAATGATTAAATTTTTCTGCGCAATTTCATGCGCCTTTTCACTAGCTGTGTACTCTTGTGCAGTAGCAGCAGCCGTCAGACTTAGGGCGCCAACCAACCCCAACATAAGTGGCTTATTCACGCGACAACTTCCTCTTATTATAAGAATTAACAGTGAAAATCAGCCTACCACATGTTTATGTTGCATTCACTTGGATTTGTCGACGCTCATCGCAGTAGAGGCGATAACGACCGCACCAGCAACCACGGTACCCAATACTGGTGCTGCCATCATTACCACAAGTAAACTGGATTGCATCCACATGCTGTTATTCCTCGTTGCCAGAAATTAATTCAACTGCAACTTCGGCAACGTTATTCAACATGCGCGATGGATTCAGAGCTAGTTTTACTTCAGCAAAGTACTGCATCAATTCAAGTTGATTTTCAGTTTTAACTTGTTTGCGCGTATTACTAACTTCTTGAGAAATACTTTGCGTTAAATATGATTCGAGATTGCTGTCGGTTTGTTGTTCTTGTTCTTGCGCTTGCGCTGAACCAAATAACAAAGCTGATGCAACAACGATTGAAGTGATTGTGGTTTTCATGGGTCATCTCCTAGTTTGTGTTATTGACTAATTATTTAGTCAATAGGAGATAAGCAAAGGTTGTGCCAACTTTTACAAAAAAGATTTTTATTTATGTTTTTATATTTATTTCAATAACTTAATTTATCTATTTTTAATTCGGAATAGCGCAAGACTAAATTGATGCAAAATAAAAGCTAACTCATTTCGTTTGTGAAATTAGCTAAATTTTCGGCAAAATGCGCACGTGCTGACATAACTTCCGCATAGGCTGCGTCAAGTACAGGGCGAGCGGCGATGGCTTGAGGACCAAGTTGACTGAGTACTTGGCGCCATTTTTTCGCACCGGGACCACCTTGAAATAAGCCAATCATGTGTCGCAATACGTGCCATGGGCGGCCACCTTGCTCAACATGGCGGTCTGTGTACGCGATCATAGTCTCGATAACGGCTTCGACATCAACATGACGTTGATGACCTAATAACTCATCGAACTGGGTTAGAAGATAAGGATTTTGATAAGCCTCGCGGCCAATCATTACGCCATCAACATACTGCAGATGGGTATTAATTTCGGCGAGCGTTTTAATACCGCCGTTAATTGAGATGTGCAGATGTGGGAAACGTTCCTTCATACGATAAACGCGGTCGTAACGTAACGGCGGAACATCACGGTTTTGCTTCGGGCTTAAGCCTTTTAGCCACGCATTGCGCGCATGTAAGGTGAAGTGCTGGCATCCGGCATCCATCACCGGTTCAAGAAACGCCTGAAGATACTCATCGCTGTCATGCTCATCAATGCCCAGCCGCGTTTTGACTGAAACAATTGTATTTGGCGCCGCTTCGCGCATTGCCTTTACACATGCAGCAACAGTATCAGGTTCGGCCATCAGACAAGCGCCAAAACTACCGTTTTGCACACGGTCTGAAGGACAACCGACATTAATATTTACTTCGTGATAGCCACGCTCAGCCGCCCGTGCGGTGCACTCTGCCATTGCGCCAGGATCACTGCCACCGAGTTGCAAAACGACAGGTTGCTCTTCAGAGTTAAACTGTAAAAAGTCCATCTTGCCGTGAATTATCGCGCCCGTCGTCACCATTTCAGTGTATAACACGGATTTTTTAGTCAATAACCGATGAAAATACCGACAATGCCGATCGGTCCAATCGAGCATCGGCGCAATAGCAATCAACTTGTCGGCATCATAGTAATTCATCGTACGTCTTCACAGCGGCTTAAATTCGAGCGCGCGATTCTACCATTCTCTCCTAGTGAGGGCTAGCCACAACTGGTGCACGGCGCGCTTGGGTCATCTGCTCAAACGCGTGAGCCGCTTCAATTAGTAGCGCTTCACTGCGAGCGGTTCCAAAAAAGCTCAAGCCCACAGGCATATGCTGAACAAATCCCATTGGTACGGTAATGTGAGGATATCCAGCTACTGCAGCAGCGCCGCTTGCTGAACCTGTGAAATGATCACCATTAATTAAGTCTATCTTCCAAGCTGGGGATACCGTTGGTGCAATTAATAAATCCAATTGATGTTCGTTTAACACCGCATCGATTCCTTCTGCACCGGCTTTACGTTTAGCATCAACTTTCGCCTGTTCGTAAGCCTCTTTGTCCGCTTGGCGTGATACCGACATTTCGAATAACTCTTGTCCGAACCAAGTCATAGTAATGCCCGCATTTGCCTTATTCGCAGCAATAAGATCTTCCAATGAGCTAAACTCAGGATGAGGGCTCTGCTCAAAATAGTCACGCATGCCATGGGCGAACTCGTACAATAAAACCGTGTATTCATCGCCACCCCAGTTACGACCATTAGGAAACTCGAGGCCATCAACAACGATCGCGCCCGCTGCTTTCAATTGTTCAATACGGCCATTGAATACTTCGTCTAACTCGGTATTGTAACCGGCTAAATCACGCATCACGCCAATCCGTTTACCTTTCAAACCATCAGTCTTCAGGTGCTTAATATAGTTCGTGGTGTCGTTATAACTCGCAGTATCTGAGTCATCTACGCCACGCATGGCCTGCAACAAATGAACTGCATCGGCGACACTGCGCGCCATTGGCCCAGCGGTGTCTTGGCTCGCCGAAATAGGAATGATGCCATCGCGACTCAGTAGACCTACTGTTGGTTTAATAGTCACAATACCGTTAATGGCTGCTGGGCAAACTAGGCTACCATCAGTCTCAGTGCCTACAGCAACAGTAATAAAGTTAGCACTTACTGCTGTTGCTGAGCCTGAGCTTGAACCGCAAGCAGTGCGCGATTGATCATATGGATTTTTAACAAGTCCACCCTGGCTACTCCAACCCGATGATGAATTCGTTGAACGAAAATTTGCCCACTCACTCAAGTTTGCTTTACCCAGAATAATGGCGCCAGCTTCGCGTAGTTTCTCAACAATAAATGCATTATCCGGTGGCATATGATTGCGCAGTAAATACGAGCCAGCGGTATTGGGCATGCCATCGGCCGTATCTATATTGTCTTTTAATAGAACCGGGATACCATGCATGGCGCTGCGCACTTGTCCCGCCTTGCGCTGTTCATCGAGTTGCTTTGCAATTTCAATTAATTTTTCTCTATCTTGCACGGTAATGACAGCCTGCAGTTCAGCGCCATCACGATTATGCCGAGCGATTCGGTCTAAATAACGTTCAACCAAAGAAACACTGGTAATTTCACCACGATTCATTTGATGTTGTAATTGCTCAATTGACGGCTCATCAGCCGCCCAGACATTCACACTGAGCAGTGCAAAAAACGCCAACCAGCAAAATGCTTTTATTGTTTTCATTTGTTGTCCTTTCAAGTCACTGATAGATGGCGCTTTGCGCCTGATGAAACCGATGATAAACTGCTGCTCATGAACACACAAGAAACCCAGCGCCTCGTCAACAAGGCCGAAAAATTATGTGAACAACGCGGAGCTCGACTAACGCCAGCTCGTCGCGAGGTTTTTGAGATCCTTGCAGAACAAGAAGGTGCCATTGGTGCCTATGATTTACTTGATAAACTGAAAGCGGCTGTACCGAACGCAAAGCCACCAACGATTTATCGCGCCTTGGACTTCTTACAAGAGCAAGGTTTTGTTCACAAGATCACATCGTCAAATAGCTACGTATTATGTAGTCATTTCGACCACCAACATCCGGTACAAATGCTCATTTGCGAACGCTGTGGTTCCGTTCAAGAAATTCAATCTGATGGCGTGTATGATGCGTTGAAGAAACAGGCAGAGGGTCAAGGTTTCTTAGTGGCTTCGCAAACTATTGAGGCACACGGCCTCTGCAAAGACTGTCGTTAAACAGATGGGCCTAATAATCAGGCCCATCTGGCATTTCCATCTTAGCCAAATTATCAAAGCGTGAATAATGGCCCTGAAATTTTAGCTTTACGCTGCCTATTGGACCATTACGCTGCTTACCAATAATGACTTCTGCCACACCCTTCTCTTCACTTTCTGGGTGGTAAACTTCATCACGATAGATAAACATAATCACGTCGGCGTCTTGCTCAATTGAACCTGATTCACGTAAGTCTGAGTTCACTGGGCGTTTGTTAGTGCGTTGTTCCAATGAACGGTTCAACTGTGACAGCGCGACCACTGGCACCTCTAATTCTTTTGCGAGAGCCTTGAGCGAGCGAGAAATTTCAGCAATTTCAAGGGTTCTATTTTCGGCCATACCTGGCACCGTCATTAATTGCAGGTAATCGACCATGATCATCGATAAGCCACCACTCTCACGATACACTCGGCGGGCTCGTGAACGCACTTCCGTTGGTGTTAAGCCAGATGAATCATCAATATAGATGTTATTTTTATCTTTGAGAATATTAATGGTTGAGGCAATACGTGACCATTCGTCCTCTTCCAGTCGTCCGGTACGGATACGGGTTTGGTCGACATGACTGAGTGATGCGAGCATACGCATCATAATTTGTTCTGACGGCATCTCTAAACTGAACACCAAAACAGGCTTGTCGGAACGCATTGCAATGTTTTCCGCCAAGTTCATAGCAAAGGTTGTTTTACCCATCGATGGCCGGGCCGCGACTATAATTAGATCGGATGGCTGTAAACCAGCTGTCATTTGATCGAGATCGTAAAAACCAGTAGATGCTCCGGTAATACCATTATGATTTTTGCTTCGACTCAATTCGTCAATTCTATCAATGGTCTTTTGCAAAATCGGGGAAATTGGTTGTGGACCTTCATTTTCGTTGGTTCGCTTTTCTGCAATCTGAAATACCTTGCTCTCAGCAAGATCAAGTAACTCACTCGAAGTGCGATTTTGTGTATCAAACCCAGACTCAGCAATTTCATTCGCGACCGCAATCATTTCACGCAATATTGCGCGTTCACGTACAATTTGAGCATACGCTCGGATGTTCGCTGCGCTCGGCGTGTTTTTTGCTATTTCTCCGAGATACGCAAACCCGCCAACATCTTGGAGTTCACCTGATATTTCAAGAACTTCAGAAACAGTAACTAAATCGATTGGTTGCGTGCGCTCAGACAAATGATGCATGGCACGATAAATTAAACGATGGCCGCGATGATAAAAATCATCAGCAATCAGCTCACCGGCAATGGTATCCCACGCTTGATTGTCCAGCATCAAGCCACCAAGGACTGACTGCTCAGCTTCGATGGAATGAGGAGGTGTTTTTATTGCATCAAGTTTGGCATCTTTTGCTTTTTGCTGTCCTTGCCGTGATTGCTTATCGTTGCGCTTGTCTGCCATGAATGTCCCAATGAACTATTTAGAAGTTACCAAGCGAGACTATACAAAATGATGCTCAAGTAAGAAAGCGAATCAGCATAATTTTGCTGATTCGCTTTGCTTTAATGCAAACTTTATTTCTTCAAAACGATATCGCCGCTGACCGTACGGAAGCTCATTGAGCCGCTGCGCTCGCCGAGTTCAAGATTAAGACGCTGACCAATACCAAACGCTGACTCTTCCGCCTTTTGTGACGTTAAATGGTTACGAATCGTACCTCCGGCGCTGGTCTTCGCGTCAATATCAGCATCAATTGAGCCGTTAAACAACATCGTCACTTCACCGCTGACACTCTCAACACTAACACGACCTTCGCGGGCTACTTCCAATTGTGCTTTCACATCACCACTGACGCTATTGACGTGAAGTGATTCGATACGTTGTAAAGCAAGCTCGACTTCGCCGGAAACAGCCTCAACGCGCACAACATTAGCATTTGTCTTGACCTCTACATCGCCACTAACAGTTGAGTAAGTCGCACGTGAACTATCGCTACCATCATCTTTCACATCACCGCTCACACTGCGTAATGCCAACTCACCGGAAAGCGATTTAGCTTCAATATCACCGCTCACTGATTCTAACTGCAACTTACCGGTCAGTTTTTCTGCGTCAATGTCACCGCTCACTGTATTTACAGTCACCGAAGACGTAAAGTTAGCCAAGGTAAAGTCAACTGAAACACCTCGCGCTTCAACTCTTGCCGTTTCCGGCAGCGTGATGGTTAATTCATTACCATCGTCGTCGTTGTAATTGCCACGCTTTGGCATTTCAACTTTAATCGTCAGGGTGTCGCCATTTAACTCAAACACAAACTTCTCTGCATGTTTATCTAAACGCCCAGCTACGTGAGCAACGTTTTTTGATCCGCCACGAATATCGACATCACCACGCATGGTATCGATGACAACGCGCGCATTCGCTGGAATATCGAGCTTCTGGTCCACACGTTCACCTTGCGCGTGCGCTGAAAACGATAGCGCAATCATGACGGCGCCAATCAACATATTTAATACTTTCATGGTTGTACTCCTCTTACACCTGTTGATAGGTGCGTGGTTGTTGATACATGACTTTTAATAAATCGAGTTCTTGTTGATGTAACCATTGCAAAAACTGCCATAGCTCGCTGTTATCAGGATCAAGACGTAGTTGCTCAGTTACTTGCACAGCAGCGCTACGCAGTTGATCGAGTTCCGCTTGTAGCTCTGAAAATGACGGCTGTAATCCGGCATCTTCAAAGTTCGTTAATAGAATTTGACGTTGTTGCTGATGTTGCTGGTTCACCATAGTTAGCAATTCAAGCTGTTGTCCATTTACAGCGTTACTTCCTGAATTCATTGATAAACTCAAGGTAATACCGGCGACAACAAATAGTGAAGCGGCCGCACTGGTAAACCAAAGCCAATAATGATGAGACTGGCGCTTCAACGTCACTTGGCCACGGCTTATACTCGCCTCAATACCTCGCCAAAGATCGCGCGGTGGCGTAACCTCACGGTTTTCTTCCGTAGCTTGCTGAATAAGCGCATCAAGTTTTGGGGTTTGTTTCTCAGGCGTTGTCATAGCTAAGCCACTCCTCTAAAAGACCACGGGCGCGATGCACTTGAGCTTTGCTTGTTCCCACTGCGATACCTAACTCATCGGCAACGTCTTCGTGGCGCATACCCTCTAAGCAATGCAACACGAAAACCCAGCGCATCTGTAACGGTAACCGCGTAAGTAGTTGGTCAAGCACATTCAAGTCAGCACTATCTTCATGCACAAGCTGTTGTTCATATTGCACCTGGTCATCTCCAGCAAGCTGTAATTTATTCAATCGCTTGGTTTGCTTGCGTAACTCGGTAATGGCAACTCGCGTCGCCACTGTATGTAACCAAGTGCTAAATTTACTTTCACCACGAAAGCGCTCGAGGTTTTTCCACAACTGAATAAATACCTCCTGCGTCACGTCTTGCGCAGCGTCCTGATCTGCTGCCAAGCGCAGAACCAATCCATAGACGCGTCGATGATGACGCTCGTAGATGTCACGAAAAGCTTCGAGATCACCCCCTGCAGCGCGTTTCGCCAGCGCAATATCAGGGTCGTCAAACTGTGTTGATGTAAGAATCTGGGCTGTCACTGTTAGTCCTTGATTGCAGTTGGTACAGCGTGTTGCATTTGTCTTGTTTCTTTAGTCGCAGGAATAATTAGCAAGGTTTACACGGCTCGAAAAATTTCCAAAAAAAAAGCTGCCCAAATGGACAGCTCTTTTGATTGTCTAACTGTGACTAAATTAGTCAGCAGCAACAACTTGCAATTTAACAGTTGCAAATACGTCTGAGTGCAAGTGCAACTCGATATCGTATTCACCAACTTCACGCAAGGTGCCGTTTGGCAACAATACTTCAGCTTTCACAACGTCTACGCCAGCAGCAGTAACTGCATCAGCGATGTCGCGAGTACCGATTGAACCAAACAATTTACCTTCGTCACCAGCTTTAGAGCTGATTACTACAGGCTCAAGTGCATTGATTTTCTCTGCACGTGCTTGCGCAGCCGCTAACTCTTCTGCCAATTTAGCTTCAAGTTCAGCACGACGCTCTTCAAATACTTTAATGTTCGCTTCGGTTGCAGGAACTGCTTTACCTTGTGGGAACAAAAAGTTACGTGCATAGCCAGACTTAACTGAAACCTGGTCACCCAAGCTACCTAAGTTGGCAATTTTGTCTAATAGAATGATTTCCATTGTACGCTACCTCTGAGTTTCTGAGATCGTTCGCGATGCCGGCTTACTGATGTGAATCAGTGTAAGGCAGCAACGACAAGTAACGTGCACGTTTAATTGCACGCGCCAACTGACGCTGGTACTTCGCAGAAGTGCCAGTGATGCGGCTAGGAACGATTTTGCCACTCTCAGTGATATAGTTTTTCAGAGTAGCGATATCTTTGTAATCAATTTCTTTAACGCCTTCAGCCTTAAAGCGGCAGAATTTACGGCGACGGAAAAAACGAGCCATGATGGTCTCCTCAAATCTTCACAAGTTGCTGGGCGTGTAGTACCAATTTGCCAATACCGTTTTTATCTTCAATTCGATTCAAAAAACCAGTGACTTGTACTGCAGTTCCAACGTTTAATTCTTTTGCCCACTGTGCTGCGCTATCACCGCTTATTACAACAACTATACGAACATAGCTGCGGCGCGGTAATCCGGCTTCAATTTGCTCAGACAAGTGTTCTAGAACAAATCGTAAATGGCTAATGCCGGCCGGGCTGTGCGTCAATTGCGGCGGTTTTATAACCGAGCCACTGACTTGATAGTGATTTTGCACAGGCTCCACAGTAGTAGACACAACGTATTGGCTTATGCCGCTTCGCTGTCGTCTTGCTCTTCGTTACGGCTTTCGCTCTTACGCGGCTCGTCTTTCTTGCTCAATGGAGAAGCTTCAGTTACTGCTTCTTTCTTGCGCATGATCATGCTACGTAATACTGCATCGTTGTAGCGGAAAGCTGTTTCCAACTCTTCAACAACTTCAGCAGTCGCTTCGATGTTCATCAACACATAGTGTGCTTTGTGCAACTTGTTGATTGGGTATGCCAACTGACGACGGCCCCAGTCTTCTAAACGATGAATGGTACCGTTACCTGATTTAATGGTCTCGCTGTAACGCTCGATCATGCCAGGTACTTGCTCGCTCTGGTCTGGATGGACCATGAATACGATTTCATAATGACGCATTTCTGCTCCTTATGGTTCATAGCTACTAACTGGCTCAGTCACACCCTCAGCAGCAAGGAACGCTTTTTAAATGAATAAAATACTTCAGACTGATTTAAGCGGCGGGATTTTAGCCTATAACGGTTGCAATCACAAGTTTGATTGCGCTTCGTGGCCGTTTTCTACAAGCTCAATTAAAATTTTCACATACTGTTCTGGTAATGCACCGAAAGTTGCCATAGGCCCCTGCACTTTAAAACGTTGGACTGAGCTGGCGTTGCCTTCAGTTGATGGCGCATTCAGTTGGCCATTTATCTGCAATAATTCATTATGTGAAACAGTAACTTCTAATTGCCAACCATAACTTTCCTGCTGGTCTAAAAGTCGCCATTCATGGCGACTTTCAATACGCTCGCGCACATCAAATAAGACATCCTCTAGCTGCTGAGCGTCGGCGGTTGCCTGTACTTGGTAGGTCACATATAAAAATGGCTTGTTCGAGCGCTCGCCAGGGTCAAGATCGCCGAGTGGTAACCACGCCAAAGCCAGCATCACAATAACTAATGCCGCTATAAATAGCGGTTTCCAACCGCGTTTAACTGCCATGACGCTGTCGCACCGCCTCATATAAACACACGCCTGTCGCTACCGATACGTTTAAACTACTTACGGTGCCCAGCAATGGAATCTTAATTAATTCATCGCACGTTTCGCGAGTGAGTCGACGCATGCCATCACCCTCAGCTCCCATGACAATTGCTACTGGCCCTTTTAGGTCGACAGCGTATAGTTCTTGGGTCGCTTCACCGGCGGTACCAATTACCCAAATTTGCTTGTCTTGCAGTTGCCTAAGGGTGCGCGCTAAGTTGGTCACTTGCACAAACGGAACCGTTTCTGCTGCACCACTTGCCACTTTGCGAACGACAGGAGTAATCGAAGCCGATTTGTCTTTCGGTACGATGACGGCAGTCACACCAGCCGCATCGGCGGTGCGTAAACATGCTCCGAGATTATGCGGGTCGGTGACACCATCTAAGACTAGAAACAAGGCTTTATTACCAGCCTTATCACATAAGCCATCTAAATCATTCTCAGTCATCTGCGGCGCTTCTAGTGCGGTAATCGCTATACCCTGATGATTACCACCTTCAGCTTTCTTATCTAAGGTTGCCTTCGGCACAAACTGCACACGCAACCCTAACCTTTGGGCCTGACTGACTAGCAGTTGTAACGGTTTATCTTGACGCTCACGCGTCGCAAACACCTCAACCAAACGTTCAGGGTGTTGCTCTAACAAAGCTCGTACCGAGTGCATACCAAATATTGTAATCTTCTTGCTCATGGGGATACTTAGCTCACTTTCTTACTTTTTTATGTTTCGGCTTTTTGCCCTTGCGTGCCGCTTCGGTCGCTTTACGCTTCGATTTTATGCGTGCTTTCGTAGCTTGCTTCTTCTGCTTCTTGCTATTTGCCGGCGGTTTGCGCTGTTCGTCTCGCCTACCAGTTTGACGGGCCTGCGGTAGGCGGCTTTTGCCTAAAGGACTTTCTGCAGAAAGCAAGTTGAGATCGATTTTGCGCTCATCCAAATCAACTGACTTGACGCGGATGCGGACTTTATCACCTAATCGATAAACAATTCGACTATTTTCACCGATCAGCATCTGCTTATCGCCGTCATACTGATAATAATCGTTCGACAGGTTACTGATGTGCACTAAACCATCAATTTGCATGTCATCAATACGCACAAATAAACCAAAGTTTGTCACAGATGCAATAACACCACCAAACTCAGAACCAATGTGATCTTGCATATATTCGCACTTGAGCCACTCATCGACTTGGCGCGTCGCATCATCAGCGCGACGTTCGGTCATCGAACAATGCGCCCCCAACTCATCTAGCTGATCATCAGGATACATCCATGCACCTTCAAGCGCTGAGTTTGGCCCCTGCTGTTTTTTCAGCAGCGCTTTAATGGCTCGATGCAAAATCAAATCAGGATAACGGCGAATAGGCGACGTAAAATGCGCATATTCATCCAGCGCCAAGCCAAAGTGCCCGGCGTTATCTGGACTATAAACAGCCTGTTGCATGGAGCGTAACAACATGGTCTGGATCAGTTCGGCATCGGGGCGCTCAGCGACTTGCTGCAATACTTCGGTATAATCTCGTGGACTCGGGTCATCTGAACCTTTCATGGTGATGCCAAGTTCAGCTAGGAAGCTACGAAATGCGCTGAGCCGTTCCGTTGATGGCGGCTCGTGAATCCGAAATAGCGCTCCCGCCTCTTCATGCCTTTCAATTAAGCGGGCAGTCGCAACGTTTGCCATAATCATACATTCTTCGATGATGGTGTGAGCGACATTTCGACGCACTGGCTCTATTGATTCGATCTTTCTTTGCGCATTAAAAATAAAACGCGTTTCTAACGTTTCAAATTCAATGGCGGCTCGTTGCTGACGAGCTTTTTTGAGCACCTTAAATAATCCATGCAAATGCTCAATGTTACTCATTACGTGGTCATATTCGCCACGTAACTTGGGGTCGCCCTCTAAAATTGCAGCAACCTTGGTATACGTAAGTCGAGCATGTGAATTCATCACTGCTGGATAGAATTTAGATTTTTGCAGCTTACCGCGCCCGTTAATTTCCATCTCAGCGACCATACATAACCGATCGACATCAGGATTCAACGAACACAACCCATTTGAAAGTTTTTCGGGCAGCATAGGCACAACGAAGTTGGGGAAATAGACTGAGTTCCCGCGCTCTAAAGCATCTTTATCAAGCGCAGTATTCGGACGCACATAATAACTCACGTCGGCGATTGCCACCCACAAACGCCAGCCATCACCATACGGCTCAGCACACACCGCATCATCAAAATCGCGAGAATCATCGCCGTCTATGGTTATCAACGGTAACTGGCGTAAGTCAACGCGTCCTTCGTAGGCTTCCGGTGGCACGGTTTCACCAAATCGCGCCAGCTCTTGCTCTACCGCCGCTGACCAAGTATTTGGAATGTCGTGTTCACGAATGGCAATTTCAATTTCCATACCCGGTGCCATATGTTCACCAAGTACTTTGGTGATGTTACCGAGTGGACTGCTTCGCCGCGTTGGCCGCTGAGTAATCTCAACAACAACGATTTGCCCATGTCGAGCGCCATTAGCTTGCCCTTCGGGGATTAAAATATCCTGACTAATTCGGCTATCGTCGGGCACGACCATGCCAATATTGTGCTCTACAAAATAGCGTCCAACAATATCGCCTTGGCGTGGTTCAATTACTCGAACGACACGTCCTTCAATTCGACCTTTACTGTCAGTGCCTTGTTGCTGAACCAGCACTTTATCGCCGTGCAACACGTTATACATTTGGTGATGAGGAATAAATAAATCGGCACCGCCCTCGTCCGGTCGGCAAAATGCAAAACCATCGCGATGCCCGATGACTCTGCCTTTGATTAAATTCATTCGATCTGGCAAACCGTAGGCATTAGCCTTGGTATAAATAAGTTGGCCGTCGCGTTCCATGGCCCGCAATCGGCGCTTCATTCCGATATGTTGACGCTCGTCGATCAATTGGAATTGTTCGATTAACTCTTCGAAGCGCATTGGCTTAAGGCGCGCTTTTACTGCTTCGAGAAGTTGCTCACGCGAGGGTATCTCTACTTCATATTCGGGGGTTTCGTTTTCTTTAGATGTCATAATTTCTCAAATTGGCAATGCGTTCTTGCACTGAAAGAATAACCTAAGCATAACAGGTTATTCGTTATTCGTTATTCGTTATTCGTTATTCGTTATTCGTTATTCGTTAAACATAAGACCAAAGCTTAAGAACGCAAGTTCATTGCAGCTAAAGAAGTTATTCCGCAGAATTGGATTTGAATTTATCGAACAGCGAAGCGGACGAACAGCGAAGCGGACGACCAGCGAAGCGAACGAATAACGAACAACGCTTTTGTTTTTGTTTTTTCGAATAACCAGTAACGAATAACGATTAAGTTTTTTGGAAGTGGTGCCTAGGGTCGGACTCGAACCGACACGGGTTTTATCCCGGCGGATTTTGAATCCGCTGCGTCTACCAATTTCGCCACCCAGGCACTGGGGACTTTTGCGCTAGCTTGGCTAGCTGAAGTATGGTGCGCATTATACTGAACCATTACAGTCAATCAAGACATTTTAATGAACATTTGTTTGTTCGATTATTTCATGACCAAATTGATTTAAAAATTAGTGTTGCAACGCCAGTTTTGGTTAAGATAATACCCATCAATTTTAATGAGAGACTGATTAGCAGCAATGACCGTTCAATCTGAAGAATTAAATCAAGACCCGCCTCGAACAACGGCGCAAATTCATGCAAGCTTTCCGAGTGCTGGGTTCTTTCGACGTTTAGCGGCAATGGTTTATGATTTGTTGGTTGCTGTTGCCATATTAATGTTGGCCTCGGGTATTGCCATGTTATTACCGGGCATACTCAGTAAAGCGGGCATAATTGAGCTTACCGAATCATTCACGGCTGCCGATTGGCTGAATCAAACGCCATTGTACGGTATTTATCTAATGACTGTACTTGGCCTATTTTTCGGTTGGTTTTGGTGGCGCAGTGGGCAAACAATTGGTATGCGGGCATGGCGATTAAAAGTACAGCAACGACACGGCCAACGTTTAACCAAGAAGCAAGCATTCATCCGCATTATCACCTGCGCATTTGGTCTTGGTAACTTGTGGGTTTTAGTCGATTTTAAGAATCGGCGGGCTTGGCACGACTACGCTGCCGGCACTGAGCTTGTTACCCTGTCAAAAGAAGCCAACCAACTCTATTACTGGAAAGAATTATAGATATTGATTGCTCTGCGCCACGGTTAACTGCCGCGGCGCCCCATCATCCAAAGTGCCCAAGCGGCAAACAATAAACTCGGTAACAGCGCACCCAGTACTGGTGGCAGTTGATACACCTGTGCCATCGGACCAAAGATTTCATTACTGACATGGAAGCCAAAACCGGTGATTACCCCCAGTAGGATACGTGCCCCCATAGTGGTTGAACGTAGCGGTCCAAAGATAAAAGACAGTGCAACCAGCAACATAACGGCGACGGTTAATGGTGCCAATAACTTACGCCAAAGCGCTAACTCGTAGCGTTCTGCAGCTTGTCGGTTACTTTTCAGATATTCTAAATAGTCCACCAACCCGCGAATCGACAATGATTCCGGCTTAACTGTCACCACCCCAAGTTTGTCGGGGGTTAACGATGATTGCCACATAAATGCTGGCTGTGACGATTGAATGATTTTTTCAAGGGTATATTGCGTTTTCGTAACATCGACAAGACGCCATTGATCGGCAGCATATGTTGCTGTTTTGCCTTGCGTGATCGATTCTAATTCATTGTTTTGATCAAAATTATAAATAGTAACGTCGCGCAGTCTTCCCGTATTCTCAACTTCGCCAATATTGACGAAGCTCAAACCATCCCGGGCCCATATACCTTGCTGCGCTGAAATCAAGCTACCGCCTGAAATCGCCCGAGCTCGCAGTTCGCGACCATGTGATTCAAGCTCTGGTGCAATCCATTCCCCCATCGCCATAACCGCTAACATCATCACCACAGCTGCTTTCATTACGGAACCGACAATATTTAACCGCGACCGCCCTGCTGCTAGCATCACGACAAGCTCAGAGTTACTGGCCAACATCCCCATGCCGATAAGTCCGCCGAGCAATGCGGCCATGGGAAAAAACACTTCGATATCGCGTGGTAGGCTATAGAGCACAAATAAACCAGCATCAGCTACCGAATAAGTACCTTTACCGACAGATTTTAACTGCTCAACGAAGCGAATCAGACTTGATAGACCACTCAGCACGGCCAAACTGAGTAATGACGTGACTAGCACCGAGCGCGCAATGTAACGATCAAGAATTGAAAACATTAGCGTGACCTCTTCAGCTTAGCCATAGCTCTTAGCCCCCAAGGCCTTCCTTTACCGATTAATGCAACTCCGCAAACCAATAGCAAAATATGTATCCACCACAAGCCTATCGTTGGCGGAATTGCTTCATCAGCAACCGCTGAACGTGCCGCCATGAGTGTCAAAAAATAACCGAGGTATATTAATAACGCTGGTGCCATTCGCGCGAACTTGCCCTGACGCGGATTCACCCGACTCAAAGGCACTGCAATGAGCGTCAATAACGGCATTGCTAACGGTATAGCAATACGCCACTGCAGCTCTGCCTGGGCTTCAGCATCTTGCTCTTGCATCAGTTCTAAGGTGCTGTAGGCTTCCAGTTTACGGATATACTCAGAGCCCTCTTGTTCCTTAATCTGCAACTGATAATCATCAAACTGCATGATCTGATACTCGCCCTCAACAAAACTTTGAGCGTAACGCATACCATTATTCAAAACGAGTGTCTGCGCCCCAGTTTCGGCAGCGAGAACGCTTCCACGATCAGCCATAACAGCACTGCCGCCGATAACCTGATCATTTTCATCGCGCAATGATTGTGCGACGAATACCTCATCGAGATCACCGTTATCAGTCAATCCTTGTACGTAAATCACCGCCTTCTGGTTACTCGCCTGTTGAAAACGTCCTGGCATAATCACACTGAGTCCGCTTTCACTGCGCGCTTTTTCTTCAACAACGCGCTCTTGTTCGAGTGACCAAGGCACCAGATAAAGCGTCATCGTCGCAGTGATTATCGCCAATACAACCGAGAGAACCAACGTAACTCGTGTAACATACCATTCGCTGACACCGCAAGCATGGAGTACGGTCATTTCGTTGTCGGCGTATATACGTCCATGTGCTAACAAAATACCTAAAAATAGACTCAATGGCAGGATAAGTGCAGCTAAAGCAGGAAGGTTTAATCCGAGCAATTGAATGACAATGTTGCTTGGAATTTCACCGGCTGAAGCATCAGCCAATACGCGAACAAACTTCTGACTCACAAATATAGTCATCAACACCACCAATACGGCGATTTGAGACTTAAATGTTTCACGTATTAAATAGCGAAATATGCGCACTGAAACCCACTCTTAACATTGCTTTTTACTGGAAATGCTGCGAATTTTAAGTAAACTTGTCATTTTAACAAGAATTATTCTACGACAGCGATCCACTGTCAACCGCAACCAACGGGAGCACATATGGAGTTCAGCGTAAAAAGCGGCAGTCCTGAGAAGCAACGTTCTGCCTGTGTCGTGGTCGGTGTTTATGAACCACGCCGCCTATCCGGTGTAGCAGAGCAACTCGATAAAGTCAGCGGCGGTTACCTTAGTAACCTATTACGCCGCGGTGACCTCGAAGGTAAATCAGGTCAGATGCTACTGTTACACAACGTTCCTAATATATTTAGCGAGCGTGTATTGCTCGTAGGTTGTGGTAAGGAACGCGAGCTCGATGAACGTCAGTATAAACAAATTATAGAAAAAACCATCCATACTTTGAACGAAACCGGTTCAATGGAGGCGGTTTGTTTTCTCAGTGAGCTCCACGTTAAAGGTCGTGATACCTATTGGAAGGTGCGCCAAGCGGTTGAAGCCGCACAAGGCTGTCTCTACACATTCAATCAATTGAAGACTCGTAAAGAAGAGCCGCGTCGACCACTTCGTAAGCTTGTTTTTAACGTTCCAACGCGTCGTGAATTACCGCTTAGCGAAAAAGCCATTGCTCATGGTCTCGCTGTAGCTAAAGGCATGTCAATTTGCCGCGACGTGGCGAACATGCCACCGAATATTTGCACACCACGATATTTAGCTGAGCGTTGTGAAGAACTCGCAACGAATTACGATAACCTCTCGTTTAACGCTGTAACCGAACAAGAAATGGCTGAACTCGGGATGCATGCTTACCTTGCTGTCGGTCGTGGTTCAGAAAACGAATCGGTGTTGAGCCTGTTGCATTATCAAGGCGCAGCAAAAGAGCAGGCACCTATCGTTTTAGTTGGCAAAGGGTTGACCTTTGATGCTGGTGGTATTTCGATTAAGCCAGCAGCAAATATGGATGAAATGAAATACGATATGGGTGGCGCTGCAGCCGTACTAGGTGCCATGCAAGCTATCGCTGAATTACAATTACCAATCAACGTTATCGGCGCCATTGCCGGCTGTGAAAACATGCCAGATGGTCGCGCTTATCGGCCGGGCGACGTGCTGACAACCATGAGCGGTCAAACTGTTGAAGTATTGAATACTGACGCTGAAGGGCGCTTGGTATTATGTGATACCCTAACTTACGTCGAGCGTTTTGAGCCAGAAGCTGTGGTCGATATCGCGACACTAACTGGCGCCTGTATCGTCGCACTTGGACATCACGCCAGTGGCTTAATGAGTAGTCATAACCCATTAGCTCATGAGTTATTATCGGCGTCAGAACAAAGCGGCGACCGAGCGTGGAGATTGCCGCTGTGGGATGAATACCAAGATGCGCTAGATAGTCCTTTTGCTGATATGGCTAACCTTGGTGGACGTGATGCTGGAACCATTACCGCAGCATGTTTCTTATCAAGATTTACCAAAAAGTATCATTGGGCTCATCTTGATATCGCCGGCACAGCATGGCGTAGTGGCGCGAAAAAAGGTGCAACCGGAAGACCGGTTCCTTTGCTAACCCAATTTATCATTAATCGAACCGCCTCTGGCGAACAGGATTAAGTCAAGCACATTATGGCCCAAGGCATTTTCTACGTACTCGATAACCTCACTGAAGAACAGCAACTGCAGTTCTTTTGCGAGCGCATTACTCAAGCATGGCGTGAGTTTCGCAGTGTGCGTGTGTGGTGCCCAAGCCAAGCCGCTGCTGAGCAATTGGATGAAGCCTTATGGCAAGCACCCGTTGACGCTTTTGTACCGCACAACCTCGTCGGTGAAGGTCCGCCACAAGGCGCGCCGGTCGAATTGTGCTGGCCCGAAGCGAATGTGCCGCAACGACGCACAGCGGCTATTGTCAATTTGATGGACGACATCCCAAACTGGCAAGGTGCTCGACTTATACTAGAACGTGTTCCAGCCGCAGAGCACGAGCGTCAGGCCGCACGTGAAAGATACAAAACTTATCGTCATCAAGGTGTTGAATTACAAACCGTAAAAGCATCTGAGCAGATAAATTCATTAACCAAATAGAACGAAGTGAAGGTTTCTATGGACAAAACGTATTCCCCGCAAGCCATTGAGCAAGAGCTCTATAAAAATTGGGAAAAGCAAGGTTACTTCAAACCATCGGGTCATGGCGATTCATATTGCATCATGATTCCGCCCCCCAATGTCACTGGTAGCTTGCATATGGGGCATGCGTTTCAGCACACCATTATGGACACGCTGACTCGATACAAACGTATGGATGGCTACAATACACTTTGGCAAGTGGGTAGTGACCATGCCGGTATCGCAACGCAGATGGTCGTGGAACGTCAACTAGCAGCGCAAGGGATTTCGCGTCAAGAGCTAGGTCGCGACGCCTTCATTGATAAAATTTGGGATTGGAAAGCGCAATCAGGTGGCACCATCACATCGCAAATGCGTCGCCTCGGTGATTCAGTCGATTGGGATCGTGAACGTTTCACCATGGATGACGGTTTATCGAATGCGGTGAAAGAAGTTTTTGTCCGCTTGCATGAAGAAAACCTAATTTATCGTGGTAAGCGCCTCGTTAATTGGGATCCGAAACTGCAAACTGCTATTTCTGATCTTGAAGTCGAAAACAAAGAGCAGCAGGGACACATTTGGCACCTGCGCTATCCGCTAGCTGATGGCGCAACGACCGCTGATGGCAAGAATTACCTAGTCGTCGCTACAACTCGCCCAGAAACCATGCTAGGCGATGTTTGTGTTGCCGTGCATCCCGACGACGAACGTTATCAAAGCCTGATTGGTAAGCATGTCGAATTACCAATTGTCGGCCGCAAAATTCCAATTATTGCCGATAGTTATGTCGACCAAGAATTCGGTACGGGTTGTGTAAAAATCACTCCGGCCCACGACTTTAATGACTATGAAATTGGCAAACGAAATAATCTGCCAATGATCGCCGTTCTAGATAATCACGCACACGTGCGCGAGATAGCCGGCTTATACACCCCGACCGGTGAAGAACTGCCAAGTATTGATGGTTTTGACGGAACCTTGCCTGCTGAATATCAAGGCTTAGAGCGCTTTGAAGCGCGTAAGAAAATTGTTGCTGACTTTGAATCGCAAGGTTTACTCGATAAAACTGAACAGCACACCAATAAAGTGCCTTATGGCGATCGCGGTGGTGTACCAATTGAACCGCATTTAACGGATCAATGGTACGTGCGTGTGGCACCGTTAGCTGAAGTTGCAACGAAAGCTGTTGAAGATGGCGACATCCAGTTTGTGCCAAAACAATACGAAAACATGTATTTCTCATGGATGCGTGATATTCAAGACTGGTGTATCTCGCGCCAACTCTGGTGGGGCCACCGCATTCCAGCTTGGTATGACGAACAAGGCAATGTCTATGTCGGTCGTGACGAATCGGAAGTTCGAGCGAAACATAACTTAGGTGATATTAAGCTCAGTCAAGATGACGATGTCTTAGATACCTGGTTTTCATCTGCCCTGTGGACATTCTCGACACTCGGTTGGCCAGAAAATACAGATGACCTGAAAACCTTCCATCCAACTGATGTGCTGGTAACGGGCTTCGATATTATCTTCTTTTGGGTGGCACGCATGATCATGATGACCATGCATTTCCTCAAAGACGAGAATGGGAAGCCGCAAGTACCATTTAAAACGGTTTACGTTACTGGCCTAATTCGCGACGAAGAAGGTCAAAAAATGTCGAAGTCAAAAGGCAATGTTCTTGACCCGCTCGACATGATTGATGGTATCGATTTGGAATCGCTCGTGCAAAAACGCACGGCGAACATGATGCAACCGCAGCTCGAAGCTAAAATTAAGAAGCGTACCGAAAAGCAATTCCCGGAAGGCATTTCTGCTCATGGTACTGATGCGTTACGTTTCACCCTGGCGGCATTAGCTTCGACGGGCCGCGATATTAACTGGGATATGAAACGTCTCGAAGGATATCGTAATTTCTGTAACAAGCTGTGGAATGCTAGCCGTTACGTGTTGATGAATACCGAAGAACAAGACTGCGGTGTAAATGGCGGTGAAATGACGCTATCGCTTGCTGATCAATGGATTATTGAACAGTTAAACGACACCGTGAAACAGTTCCGTAGCGCACTTGATAACTATCGCTTCGACCAAGCGGCAAGCATCGCGTATGAATTTACCTGGAATCAATTCTGCGATTGGTATTTAGAACTTACCAAGCCTGTTCTGTTTAATGGTACCGCCGAACAACTACGCGGCACTCGCCATACATTGGTTACAGTATTGGAACAGTTGTTACGATTATTACACCCGTTGCTACCATTTATTACCGAAGCTATTTGGCAGCGTGTAGCACCTCTGGCAGGGGTAAGCGGCGATACCATCATGATGCAGCCTTATCCGCAAGTGCAAGCACAGCAATTTGCTAGCGCGCGTGACGATATGGAATGGCTCAAGCAGGTCATCGTCGCGGTGCGTAACATTCGTGGTGAAATGAATCTATCCCCAAGCAAGCCACTACCGGTTTTATTTAAAAACGCCGATGACTTGGCTCATCAGCGCCTTGAGCAAAACGCAAACTTCTTAAGCGCGTTGGCAAAATTAGAATCAGTCACGTTCTTAGGGGCAAACGATGAGGCTCCAGCGAGTGCCACAGCGTTAGTTGGCCGTATGGAAATTCATATTCCAATGGCTGGCCTGATTGACACAGCAGCTGAACTTGCTCGACTCGATAAAGCAATCGAAAAAGCGCAAAAAGAATTTGATTTGTTTACGCGCAAGTTGAGCAACGAGAATTTTGTTAGCAAAGCGCCAGCGGAAGTCATTGAGAAAGAGCGCGCCAAACAAGCTGAAGCTGAAGAAACACTTCATCAGTTGCAGCAACAGCGCGCTAAGATAGCCGCACTATAATATCGATAGTGATTGCTAGTTGCCGTTCGTTACGCTGCACTCGTGTTCTAAACCAACACGAGTGCAGCGACTACGGCAATAAATGCCGCGAGCATTGGAATCGCCACCGTCACGACAAAAATATCTTTATAAGCCTCTTTATGGGTCAATCCCATCAGCGTGAGTAACGCAATCACTGCGCCAGAATGCGGCAGTGAATCGAGCCCACCAGCCGCCAAATTAGCAATACGGTGTAACAATTCCGGTGCAATTCCTGCCTCAAGGTAAGCTGGAGCCAAGCTCGACATAAAGATCTGTAACCCACCAGATGCAGAAGCCGTTACCCCGGAAATTAAGTTCGCAGAGACAAATACGGATACCAAGGCTGGAATATCTAATGCCAGCAACCACTGTGCAAAGGCATGAAAACCGGTGGTTTGAATGACCACACCACCAAAGCCAATCACTGCAGCTGTGTTGATGAGCGGTAATAGAGCGTCGTCAACGCCCTGACCTGCAGCTTGCACGAACTGCTTGCGAACCGGCGGGAAAAGAACAAAGCACAGCGCACTCCCCACCAATAAGGCAAAACTTGCCCATAACACTGGCTGAGTCGACGCAAACTGCTGCCAGGTACTATCAAAACCGATGCTTTGTAGAATCCTTGGCAAAATAATCGTGGCGAGCACCAGAATAATAGGCGCTAACGAAAGCCCTAGGCCTGGCAGCGGTTCGCCTTCTTTGGGCGCCAACGCTGCCATATGTTGATCTTTATCGTTCGCGATATAGTCCTCGCCCTGCCGCTGAGCTGCATGCCACTGTCGTTGCAGATACCACATGCCGAGACCAGCCATAATCACAGCAGCTAATACACCATACCAACCGCCGGCAAATAAATCGGTAGAAAGGCTTCGTGCAGCAATAACATTATGAATAGATGGCGTACCAGGGAGCGCTGTCATGGTAAACGTACCCGCACCAAGCGCTATCGCTGCCGCATATAAACGGCGTGGAATATTCGCGGTGCGCATTAACGTGACGCCAATCGGGTACATGGTAAACATCACCACAAATACGACCACGCCGCCGTAAGTTAACACCGCGCAGACGAGCATAGCGATGAGCAACGCACGCTTTTGTCCTAACCAACTCATAATTCCAACAGCAACGCCCTGCGCCGCATGACTAGCCGCCATAACGCGACCGAACAGGCCGCCGCACAGAAAGAGCAGGAGAAAATTACCAGCAAAGCTGAATGCCCCAGAAGGGCCGAAAGGAAAATGCTTGAGGAATATATCTTCAATGGGGAGGTTATTAGTTACGCCAATAACCAACACTGAAATCAGTACAGCCAATAAAATGTTGACGCCACGCAGCGCCAATAAAATCAGTAATGCTAATCCAGCAACCAGCCCCAAATCACCTAACATTATGTATTGCCCTTTTATTATTGTTCTTAAAGGGCGCGGTGATTAGCGAATCAGTTTACTCTTCTTCGTCGTCTTCACCGAAAAACGTGCCCCAGCCATCGTAATCGACACCTGCGATATCCGCTATCTTGGTCACTTCCTTGGTCTGTGCTTGTAAAACTTGTTTCTCAAGTTTTACCTCACTAACAGCTACAAATGCAAATAAACGTGAGCCATCATCCAGATCGAACTCATCTGCGTCATCAACATGATAACCAACTTTAACTAACTCAACAGCGGCTTTCTCAAGCTTGGTAAAATCTGCACTCACTAAATGGTGTTCAATCTGAAATTTTTCTTGGGTATCAGCACCATCAGCTAGCAGTGCATCAACAGTTTCGTCACTTTGCTTCAATAATTCAGAAAGATCATTAGCCATGTGTCGTTTGTCCTTGCGCCAGTTCGTGATCAAGTTCGCTAATTTTCGACTGCATCAGCTCATGACAATGAGCAGCTAAAGCTCGAATAGAATCAGCGCTGTAATTTGCAATTTTAACGGGCTTTAACATCTCCACAATAACGGTGCCGTTATTCCATCGATTCAGTTTAATCCGTCCATGCAAATTTGACACGCAAATTGGAACGATATCGACATTGGCTTGCATTGCAGTACGAAACGCGCCGGTTTTGAATGGGAGTAACCCGCGGCCATAGCTACGTGTGCCCTCCGGAAACAATAGAATAGAAAGTTTACGTTCACGAATCGCTTCGGCGGCTTGTTCTATGGTGCCGTGAGCACGACCTTTATTTTTGCGATCGATGAGAATATTTCCGGCCAGCCAATATAACTGCCCAAAGAATGGAATCCATTTCAGACTCTTCTTGCCGATACTAACGGTGTTTAGTGGCATCGCTCTGGCAAGTGTGAAAATATCATAACTGTTTTGATGATTTGCAATATAGACGTGCGGGCCGCTTTCTTTGACTTCGTCAGGAATACGAATATCGAGTTTGACGCCTAATAACCGATGCATACGCCCATACCAATGAGCAGCGACCGCGGTGTTGTTGCGATGGAATGGACGAAAAATACAAATTAACAATAACAATGTACTGCCAACAACGATAAAAACACCTAACAGTACGATACGTAAAACAGCGAGCATGTAGTCTCCTTAATAACTAATGCCCGCTAGTATAACCTGTTAGGCGCCGAAAAACGTCCGATCAGTCTTGATTTTCAACAGTAATTGCATCAACTCGCTGTAATCCACGTGGTAATTTATTTCCACGACGACCACGTTCACCGCGATAATGCTCAAGATCTGAAGGCTTTAACGTCAGCTTGCGCTTGCCAGCGAGTAAGGTAATCGGGCTGTCTGCTGGGACGACAGCAGCCGCAACCACGTATTCTTCTCGTGATTGTGCTCGCAACGTCGGAATACTGAGCATTTTATTCCCCTTACCTTTTGCTAGCTCAGGTAAATCACGAACTGGGAACAACAACATACGACCTTCATTTGATACCACAGCTAACAGGTCATTTTCGAGATCACCGACGGTACTTGGGGGTAATATCTTGGCACCAGTTGGGAGGTTCAAAATAGCCTTGCCGTTCTTATTACGGCTTACCAAATCTCCAAACTTACAAATAAAACCATAACCTGCATCTGAAGCTAATAGATAACGCTGGTCATCTTTCGCCATAAGCACCTGATCGACCGTTTCACCTGCAACCATACTAAAGCGGCCAGTTAATGGCTCACCTTGAGTTCTTGCGGACGGTAATCCGTGCGCTTCACAAGAATAACTGCGGCCGGAGCTATCAAGAAATACCACTTGCTGATTGCTTTTGCCTTCGGCCTGAGCCAAATAACTGTCGCCCGATTTATACGCTAAGCTAGCGCCATCAATATCATGACCTTTGGCAGCACGCACCCAACCTTTTTTCGAGAGCACCACAGTCACAGCTTCAGCTGGCGTTAAATCGCGCTCGCTCAGAGCTTTCGCCTCTTGGCGTTCGATAAGTGGCGAACGGCGGTCATCACCATATTTTTCAGCATCCGCAAGAATCTCTTTGCGAATAAGTGTCTTCATACGACGATCTGAGCTTAGCAACAATTCAAGTTGCTGACGTTCTTGCTCGAGCTCGTCTTGCTCACCTTTTAGCTTAAACTCTTCAAGTTTTGCTAAATGCCGCAATTTCAATTCAAGAATTGCTTCAGCCTGCGTGTCCGTGAGTCCAAAACGCTCCATAAGAACAGCTTTAGGCTCATCTTCATGACGAATGATAGCAATCACTTCATCGATATTCAGATAAGCAATTAATAAGCCTTCTAAGATGTGTAAGCGCGCTAAGATTTTGTCTAGACGATACTGCAGACGACGGGTGACGGTATCTTGGCGGAATACCAACCATTCTTTTAGAACACTTAGAATTGATTTTACTTGCGGTCGACCATCGAGTCCTAACATGTTCAAATTGACACGATAGTTTTTCTCAAGGTCAGTTGTCGCAAACAAATGTTGCATCATTTGCTCGACATCGATGCGATTCGAGCGCGGCACAATGACTAAGCGAGTCGGGTTTTCGTGGTCTGACTCATCACGTAAATCAGTCACCATTGGTAACTTCTTCGCTTGCATTTGGGCGGCAATTTGTTCGAGTACTTTGGCACCGGAGGCTTGGTGTGGCAACGCCGTGATAACCACCTCACCGTCTTCCATGTGATACTTCGCGCGCATGCGAATCGTGCCACGCCCAGATTCATAAATCTTCACGATTTCTTGATGAGGCGTGATAACTTCCGCATCCGTTGGATAGTCCGGACCACGCAAGTGCTCCATTACTTCAGCTAAATCAGCGCTCGGTTTTTCCAGTAGCAATGCGCAAGCCTGCGCTACTTCACGTACGTTGTGAGGCGGAATATCAGTGGCCATCCCAACCGCGATACCGGTAACACCATTTAGCAAAATATGCGGTAAACGAGCCGGTAGCATGCGCGGCTCTTTCATGGTGCCATCAAAGTTTGGCGCCCAATCTACAGTACCTTGGCCAAGTTCGCTGAGCAAAACCTCACTAAATCGTGATAGGCGTGCTTCGGTATAACGCATCGCTGCAAACGATTTCGGGTCATCTGGCGAACCCCAGTTTCCCTGCCCATCAACTAATGGATAGCGATACGAAAATGGTTGCGCCATCAAGACCATGGCTTCATAACATGCAATATCACCGTGTGGGTGAAACTTACCTAGAACATCACCGACAGTACGCGCTGATTTCTTATATTTCGCTAGTGCCGATAAACCAAGTTCAGACATCGCATAAATGATGCGGCGCTGAACTGGTTTTAAACCATCGCCAATGTGCGGCAGAGCACGATCCATGATCACATACATGGAGTAATTCAGGTACGCATCTTCAGTAAATTTGCGTAATGGGAGTTGCTCTAAAGCGTCCATAGACATGTGAATAATTCTCCTTAAAGCTCGGCCAAGTCGACTAAGTTACCTTTACTTTCCAGCCAATCGCGACGATCTCCCGAGCGTTTTTTGGCAAGCAGCATATCCATTAACTCTTCTGTTGCTTCTGGCTCATCAACAGTCAGTTGCACCAAGCGTCGTGTATTCGGATCCATGGTCGTTTCGCGTAATTGTAAAGGGTTCATCTCACCCAAGCCTTTGAAGCGTTGTACGTTCACTTTGCCTTTTTTCTTCTCTGCTTCAATACGATCTAAAATGCCCTGCTTTTCCGCTTCATCCAGCGCGTAGTAAACTTCTTTACCAACGTCAACGCGATACAATGGCGGCATCGCAACGTATACATGGCCATGATCAACCAGCGCTCGGAAGTGTTTGACAAACAATGCGCAAAGCAAAGTTGCAATGTGTAATCCATCGGAATCCGCATCGGCAAGAATGCATATTTTGCCGTAACGTAATTGTTCTAAATCGTCAGAGTTTGGGTCCACACCCAGCGCTACTGAAATATCGTGAATTTCTTGCGAACCTAAGATTTGATCAGACTCGACTTCCCAAGTGTTTAGGATTTTTCCGCGCAATGGCATTACCGCCTGAAAGTCACGGTCGCGCGCCTGCTTGGCCGAACCACCAGCTGAGTCACCCTCAACGAGAAACAATTCACCACGGGAAGGGTCTTGTGTTGCGCAGTCGGTCAGTTTCCCCGGTAATGCAGGACCTTGAGTGACCTTTTTACGAACAACCTTTTTACTCGCCCGCATCCGTCGCTGGGCATTGTTGATACATAGTTCCGCTAATTGCTCTGCCTGTTCAGTGTGTTCATTCAACCACAAGCTGAAAGAGTCTTTCACAACGCCTGAAACAAATGCCGCACATTGACGTGAAGACAAACGCTCTTTCGTTTGACCTGCGAATTGCGGATCTTGCATTTTTACCGACAAGATATATGCGCAGCGATCCCAAATATCTTCAGGTGTTAAACGCACACCACGCGGTAACAAATTACGGAATTCACAAAACTCGCGCATGGCGTCGAGCAATCCCTGGCGTAAACCATTGGCATGCGTACCGCCTTGTGGTGTTGGGATCAGGTTGACATAACTTTCAGTGACTCCCTCACCGCCTTCAGGTAACCATGTCACAGCCCAATCAACCGCTTCTTCGTTGCCGGAGAATGCACCAATAAATGGTTCTTCAGGAAGTGTCGGTAACTCTCGGACCGCTTCAACTAGGTAGTCACGTAAACCATCTTCGTAAAACCATGTTTGCTCTTCATTATCGACAAGATTACGAAACGTAATTTTTAAACCCGGACATAGAACTGCTTTAGCGCGCAATAAATGCGTCAGTTTCAATATTGAGAATTTCGGCGAGTCAAAATATTTTGGGTCTGGCCAAAAGCGCAGATTAGTTCCCGTATTACGCTTACCAACTGTACCGGTTACTTCAAGTTCGGCAACTTTATCACCGTTCTCAAATGCCATTTGGTAGACTTGGCCGTCGCGTTTAACCGTTACGTCAACTCGTGTTGATAATGCGTTCACAACCGAGATACCGACCCCGTGCAAGCCACCGGAGAACTTATAATTCTTATTCGAGAACTTGCCCCCAGCATGGAGCTTGGTCATGATTAATTCGACCCCAGGCACGCCTTCTTCAGGGTGAATATCAACAGGCATACCACGACCATCATCTTGTACTTCAAGTGATTGATCAGGGTGTAATGTCACCACCAGTTCGCGTGCATGGCCAGCTAGGGCTTCATCAACACTGTTGTCGATGACTTCTTGACCTAAGTGATTGGGGCGCGTGGTATCGGTGTACATTCCCGGTCTGCGACGGACCGGTTCGAGGCCATTGAGGACCTCTATCGCATCGGCTTTGTAATCTGACATGCGCTTCTTTATCTCGTGTTGCACGGAATCGTTGTTATAGGAATGCCCATATACTGTTACAGGACGTCGAGAAACTCAAGCACAGCTGGCAAGTAGCGTGGAAAATCAACAAAACTATGATCGCCGCCCTGCTCAACAAGCATTCGTTGAGTTCGGTAATAATCTCGAGCGAGCTGATAATCCAGACGCTCATCGCCAGCCTGTAATAGCACCATTAAGTCGACATCTTGCGAGAACTGTTCTTCTGCTGCAATTAAAACTTCACGGTCGTTAATGTCGAGTTGATAATGTTCTTGCGTGTATGGATGAACCCGCTCAACCATTTCTTCTGGCATCCAACTGTAAGGGTGCACCGCTGGATTAATCAAAACGCCACGAACCTGGCGTTGACGGCGGTGCAGTTGACTCACCACATAGTGGGTCCAGAAACCGCCCAACGAGCTGCCCATCACTGCACTGATTGGCTGCTTCTCAATCAGCTCATCCAGCATGGCTCGAATCGCTCTCATACGCGGCGGTTGTTGCGGTGCAAAGAGTAAGTTCGCGTCGACACCTTGGGCCTGCAAATAATCTTGGGTTTGGATGATTTTCAAACTGGCTGGCGAGCTTTCAAATCCATGTAAATATAACAACAAGGCTTAAACCTCCTGGAAATAGCCATTCGCTCGAATAAGTTGCAACCACTCTTGTAAAAAATGGTTGACCTGATGCTTTTCATCGGCATGGTGCATATCGGGGTTCGGTATCTCATAGCTTGCTTGCAATCGACCGACACCTTGGCTTCTAACCACTTCGGCTAACTGCGCATCGTGATAGAGACGCACATCAATTTGCGTTTCTCGCAATCCCGGTAACTGCGTCATCAACGCCTGTTGTTCAATTCTAACTTCAGTAGTGTAAGGCGCGGTTTCTAACACCGTCACCGCAAACCGTAATTGTTGCCCTACCTTAATGATTTTTGAGCCCGACTGTTTGACCCCAGCAATGATTGGTCGCAGCGCGGCATAGTTTATCGCCGCAAGTCTTTGCAGAGCTGCGAGGTCAAACTTGTAACGCTTTCGAATCACATCAGTTGTCATAAATCCTCAAATTGGCGTTTGTGCAATTGCAACCATTGTAGCCCAATCACACTTGCAGCATTGTTAATTTTTCCTGCTTCGAGCAATTGCACCACGTCACCGAACGGCAATACATGCACACGGATATCCTCATTTTCTGTGGCTAATCCGGCATGACGCGCAGCTTTACTACTGTCAACCAGTGCAATAAAAATAGATATTTTTTCGGTACAGCCACCGGGGGTTGATAAATACGTGAGCGCATAATGTAAGCTATCAGTGGTTAACCCAGCTTCCTCTTCGAGTTCGCGGTGGGCCACCTGCTCTGCCGTTTCATCGTGGCTATCGTACATGCCAGCAACAAACTCGAGCAACCACGGTGACGCGCCAGTATCTAAGGCACCCACTCGAAATTGTTCGAGCACCACCAACGCATCATTGCTCGGATCATATGGCAGCACCACCACTGCATGGCCTCGGTCCATAACTTCGCGTTCAAATACAGGTGACCATTCACCCGCAAATAAACGGTGCTGTAACTGTAATTTGTAAATACTAAGAAAACCCTCTCTAATCGGTGTTTTCTCGATAATTTTTACGTCGTTTTGATGATATTTTTGCACAAGCAACCTTTTCTCGTTATTTAACGTCTTATGTACTCGATTGAACGCGAAATTGATTCATAACAATTGTAAAAAAAGCCATCTTTGGCACATAATTAGTTACACTTGAACCCATTCTGTTGCAACTGGCGCCATGCATTTAAATTCGTTTAACGGTAAACTAGTAAACATTCACGAGTGTATGTAAAATAGCAGCCAGTTTTTTGGCAAGATGATGCTTTCAAATAATTAGGACACCCTATCCATGAAAAAGCACGTATTATCAGTTTTAGTCGGCTTAACGCTCAGCGCAACAACCAGTGTTGCCTATGCCGACGACCTTGCACAAGTATTCCAACTTGCATTGCAAAACGATCCTACACTACAACAAGTTGATGCTCAGCGCCGCGCCGCACAAAAAGGTATCGATATCACCAAATCAGCTTTTTGGCCGCAAGTGAGCCTCTCTGCTGGATACTCTCGCAATGAATCCGAGAGCGCGACTTACGATTCCGTGGCCCAAAGCTTTATCGTCATTGATAGTGAAAACCGTGGCTGGAATGCGGGTGTAAACCTGAGTCAAACAGTATTCGATATGAACGTTTGGGATCGCGCAGAATTAAGTGAGAAGCAAGCTTATCAAGCTGAAGTGAATTATTTAAGTGTACGTCAGCAACTCATGATTCGCGTCGTTAATGCCTACTTCACCGTACTTGAACGTCAAGATGATTTGGAATTTGCAACCGCCGAAAAGAAAGCTATCGAGCGTCAACTTGAGCAAACCAAACAACGTTTCTCTGTTGGTTTAACGGCAATTACCGATGTGCACGAAGCGCAAGCACAATATGACACCTCGGTGGCAGCGGAAATCCAAGCTAAAAATGCGGTAGAAATTGCGCAAGAATCATTGCGTGAAATCACTGGTCGTTATCATGAAGACCTCGCGCAATTAAATACTGAAACTTTTGCTCCTGAGAGCCCAGCGCCAGCAGATGCCATGCAGTGGGTAAAAATTGCAGAAGACAAAAACTTACAGTTACTCGTTCAGCGCGTATCTGTTGAAATTGCTGAGCAACAAATCGATTTAGCGCGTAATGGCCACTTACCAACAGTTTCATTGAACGGTTCATACTCAACTCGCGATACCACAACAACAGCCCGTGGTAACGAGATTGATATGCCGCGTATGGATTCAAACTCAATTGGTTTGTCCTTAAACGTACCAATTTTTACCGGCTTTAGAACGTCTTCAGAAGTTGATCAAGCACGTGAAAATTATGTCGCCTCAAGCCAAGAGCTTGAAGGTGTTCGTCGCGGCGTTGAACGCCAAGTACGTAACGCCTATTACGATGTAGTGGCTTCACAAGCGACGATTCGTGCATTCGAGCAGGCCGTTGTATCAGCGCAAAGCGCATTGAAAGCGACACAAACTGGTTTTGAAGTCGGCACACGTACCATTGTTGACGTACTCAATAGCACACGTAATTTGTACAATGCTCGCCGTAATTTATCGAGCGCTCGTTATGGATACATTCGTCAGTATTTGACCTTGAAGCAAGCTTCAGGCCTAATTAGTGAACAAGATTTAGTAGCCATTAACGCAAGCTTGATTAATGAAAATAATTGAAAAACCGCACTTTGAGGCACGTTTTCTATTACCAAAATATTGGTTAACGTGGCTCAGCGTCGGCATTCTCTATACCATTTCTTGGCTGCCGTATCGTTGGCAGCTAGGAATGGGTAGAGGTTTAGGTCGACTCTTCTACCGCTTTGTTCCCCGCCGTGCCGCTATCGCCAGACGTAATCTCGAACTCTGTTTTCCAGATATGTCTTCAAGCGACATCGAATCTCTCGTCAGAAAAAATATGCAAAATACCGGTATCGCTTTTTTCGAAACCGGCATGGCATGGTGGTGGCCCGATTGGCGTATTCGTCGTAAGTTGCATGTGCATGGCGAGGAACATCTGCACGCTGCACAGAAGGATGGTAAAGGTGTATTACTTTTATTGTTTCACTTTTTGAGCCTTGAAGTTCATGCTCGCTTACATGGCTTTGTGAAACCTGCGGTTGGCCTTTATCGACCACACAATAATGCAGTCATGGAATATCTTCAGACCTTGGGGCGCGGACGCTCAAACAAGTACATGATTCCGCGCACCGACGTACGAAGTATGTTACAAGCGCTCGACCAAGGCGAAATTGCAGGTTATTTGCCAGATCAAGATTACGGCCGAAAGCGGACTGTTTTCGCCCCACTATTCGCGGTTGAAAAAGCCAGTACAACAACAGGTACCCTGCTGTTTGCCGGTAATGCTAATTGTGCTGTGTTACCGGTTACCTGCTTTCGACGGGATGATGGTAGCGGCTATGACATGACGTTTTATCCGGAATTTGAAAACTTCCCAACCGGCAATGATGTCGACGACGTCACCCGTGTCAATCATATGATTGAGTTCGCTATTCAGCAGCAACCTGAACAATATATGTGGATTCATCGCCGCTTCAAAACGCGTCCTAATGAAGATGATCCCGACCTTTATCAACGTTAACTAGTAACGTTAGTCAGTCAGCCAATATCGCCACGCATCAATCACCGTGTGGCGATATTCCTCTAAATTTCTTCGCGTTACGTTACCACGATCATCAAGAGCTAATTGGTGCGCAACTTCGCGCTCACCAATATACGCATTAATAAGATTCTGCGCTTGTTCAGACTGCATCAAGCCAACCTGTGCCGCTTGTTCTAATATACGAATATTATCCGTAAATTCTGTCAGTTCACTGTGTTCATGGGCATAACACAATACGAGAAACTGCACGAGAAACTCCAAATCAGTGATACCACCTGCGCCTTGCTTAACGTCAAACTCAAAGCCTTCCACTTTTGCTTGCAGATGCTCGCGCATTTTTTCACGCATACTGAGCACTTGCTCTCGCAGACTTGTCCTGTCTCGCTTTAGCGACAATTGTTGTTGTCGAATATCGATTAACCGTTGGCATAACTCCGGACTACCGAATACTGGACGCGCACGCACTAAAGCCTGTAATTCCCATGTCCAAGCATCTTCGCGCAAGTAGCCAGCAAAGGTATCAACCCTCGATACCAACAACCCAGCCTTACCTGATGGCCGCAAACGCATATCGACTTCATAAAGCGTACCGACCAAGGTTCGCGTGGTGAATAAATGTAAAATTCGTTGTGCTAACCGCAAATAGAACTGCTGAACTTCGATTGCTTTCGGTCCGTTAGTCTCACCGGAATAATCTGAGTCGGTGATAAATACTAAATCTAAATCAGAACCATAACCAAGTTCCAGCCCGCCAAGCTTACCGTAGGCCAATACCGCAAAACCCATGTTGTCGATATCCCGACCCGGCGGGTTTCCGTGCTTTTCAGTTAACTGGAACCACGCGAGTCGTACCACCTTTGCAATAATTGCTTCAGCTAGGTAACTCAAATGGTCACTCACTTTCATGAGCGGCAGTGCACCACTGATATCTGCAGCCGCCACTTTTAATTGCAGCACTTGTCGCGCTTGGCGCAGCGCATCCATCTGCGCTTCTAAGTCTTGTTCTTGTTCCGGAAGGCGTAATAGAAACTCATCTAGAAGCGCTGGATATTCCTCTAACTGAGGTAGTTGATAGAGATGTTGGGGATCAATTAACTCATCCAGTAACAGTGGATAGGTCGCTAATTGCTGTGTTAACCATGAGCTGGCTCGACATAACTTAATCAATTGTTCACGTGCGCCACTGTTCTCTACAAGTAATTCGACATAGGCGGTACGCGTCATGATTTTTCGGAGCACTTGGAACACCCGCTCCAGTACCGAATCAGAATCAGCAAATTGGACAATTCGCTCGAGCAATAGTGGGACCAAACGTGCCATCGCTTTGCGCCCACGAGGGCCTGAACCACGTTTGCGCACATCCATGCGTAACTGATTCACTTGTTGCCATATCAATTGTGCCGTGGCTTTTGCTAAACCTAAATCGATCAATACATCTACCGCAGTGTCATCTTCGATCATATCTTGCCACAGCAGCTGTAACTCACCGGCCTCTTCATCTTCAGCGTCAGGGTCACCGATCACTTGACGAAAATGCTGATGAACACGGGTCATCGTTATTTTGATTAATTCGTCAATTTCTCGCCAAGGTTTTTGATAGGCTAAACTGATACGTTGCTGTGCAGCATCATCGTCCGGTAATGTTTGTGTCTGCTCATCATTGAGCTGTTGCAATACGTGTTCCATTTTTCTTAAAACCGTATAACAATCTAGAAGTTCATCTACCGTTTCTGGCGTCAGTAATCCGAGTTCGGCGATAGCACGATAAGCTTGATAAATTGATTGCGTTTGCAACTGACGTTGCTGTCCACCGCGAATTAACTGAAATGCCTGAGCGATAAATTCAATTTCACGAATCCCACCGGGCCCCAGCTTAATATTTCGTTCAAGCCCTCTTCTTCGAGTTTCTTGCGTAATTAAACTTTTCATTTTGCGTAATGCATCAATCGCAGAAAAGTCGATATAGCGGCGATAGACAAAGGGACGTAACAATGCCGATAGCTGGTGTTGATAATTGGGTTCAGCGCCAATGATACGCGCTTTCACCATCGCATAGCGTTCCCAGTCACGCCCTTGCTCCTGATAGTAATACTCAAGTGCAGATAAGCTTGCGACCACCGGCCCAGACTGACCGAAAGGCCGCAGACGTAAATCAACACGAAACACGCGTCCATCGGCGGTAATTTGATCGAGCATATTCACTAACGCTTGAGCTAACCGAGTAAAGAACACACTATTTTCGATAGGTTTACGAGGATGGTCGGTTTCGCCCTGCTGCGGATAGCAAAAAATCAGATCGATATCCGAGGAGAAATTGAGTTCGCCACCACCAAGTTTGCCCATACCGATAACTAGCAATGGTAGTGTTGTGCCGTCTTCATCGCGCGGGGTACCAAAGCGCTCACAAAAGCGCGGATATAGCCATGCCAATGAAGCACTGATAAATGCATCAGCTGTGGCGGTAATATGCGCTAGAACTTGCTCTAAGGACATTTGTTGCAATAAATCAGCCGCTGCAATGGTTGCATACCAACGCTGCCGCAACTGCCGCACCAAACGGTTCGCCTCAGTTTCATTTGTGCATTGCCCAAGATGCTCGTCTAACAGACGTTGATAATCAGTGACCGAAGGCAATACAACTTGTTCGCCTTGCCAGACAATTGCATCCGGCTGTTGCTCCAGTACACGAGCAACGAACTCGCTAATTGATTTTACCCGCGTTAGCATTTCCACCGTTACAGAATCCAATAGGGCTCTTGTTTGAGAGCTGCTCGCCGTGAACGTTCTAGGGCGTATAGCAGTGATTCCAGTTGCACCTCTTGCCAACTTAATAGCTTGTCGGTGTTTATGTCATCGGTATCTTTTATCGCTTCTCGCAATAGTTTGAGAGCCATAATCTCTCGAATACCGCGGAGCATATCCTGCCATGGAGCACGGAAGCTTTCACGGTCATCAGCGTCAAATAAATAGCCGACGCAATATCCCAATTGCAAGGAGCTTTGTAACTGCGGTAAGAGTTTTAAATACTGGTCCGCGCGAAGTTCCTCATGGCGAGTAAATGCCTCTAACACTTGTTGCCAATCTTCGCGCAAACGTTGTGCTGCCCATTGCTTCAGTGGGAGCTGAGTGAGTTGTTCATGTCGTGGTTGTTGAGCACATAACTCGCCCAATTCAAACAATGTCAGTTGATAGTCATCTCGTTTACTCAAGTTAATCACAAGCTCGAGCTGAACCGCATGTTCTTGCTGTTCAAGAATTTCATCATAAAGCTTCTGATTTTGTTCTAGCGCGCGATGATAGGCGCCATCTTCAGCGGTCAGCTCGTTAAGCCCATCATATCGACTCAACCAACCGAGATGCCCCAACACTTGCTCTAAGCGTACAATATGGTCACTGACATCAATTTCAAATAACGCCAGCTGCTGTAACACCACTTTTGATAAGCGAATACCATCGGTAATTCCAGCAACTGCGCGCACGCTGGGCTGCTCATTCAAGCAAGCATCGTTGTGCTGCCAATACTGTAGTGCGTATGCTAGCGCACGGTACAAGCCGCTACCAGCGTCATCATTCGGTTGTTGTCGAACAAAATGCGCATGCGTAAATGGCTCTAGAACTGATTTCTCGGCCAATAAATAGCCGCGCGCCGCTTTGCTTAAACTTCCTACGCGCGCATTAACGCGGGTAATAAACCGTCGAGCCAGTTTGTATGCTTGTGCAACGTCACCACCTTGAACCTCTAGCTCTATTTCACAAATTGAACGACGCTTATCGTTGGCAATAATACTACCTTCATCGAATACTAATTCGATAACGCCATCACCACTGGCAATGTGCCAACGATGCCGTGTGAAATCGGTGCGAAATATTTCTGTCAGCTCACGTTGTACATCAAATACTGGAAATTCGTCCGGCCAAATGTCTTCCTCAAACAGCGTTAAGTCAGGTTGGTCTTGAGTAACCACAACATTGTACTCGGGACGGCTATGCATACCGCCCAATACCTCGCCAGCCAATTTAACAGTTTGTTCGCGTTGATCATCGCGGCGCCGAATACGTAATCCGATATCGTGCTGACGCAATTGCAGGTCTGGCGTATCGAAATATGCATTGCTCAATTCAAGTTGGCTTGGTTGCGCTTCTTTTGCCAGTTGCTGACACAACGCCAAAACGGCCTCGCGCTTGGCTGGTTCTACCAGTAACTTAAGTTCTATTTCTTGACTCACAAGTGGTCTCTTACACGTTGATTTTGCTTGCTTCATACGTTACTCGTACTCATTGTGCGGGTCAACTTAATTGGGCTTGACAGCGGTGTTTAAAAAATGCACCGTGGGCGCGTTTTACAGATTAAAAAAAATCTGTTCAGACTAGGCTTTACGCGCGCCAAAAAAGTCATATACTGGCGCCCGAAATATGTCACCGCCAGCCTTGGGCTGAGTCCAACAGGAGATGCTATGTTCAAAGCGAGTGAAGTACTTGCGGCTCAGTATACCGGCGCCGACCTTGGTCGACTCCAAAAAGCGATAACTGCCAACTACTTGGTAGATGAAGATGCTTATTTGCGTGAGCTATTGCCTTTAGTCCCTCAAGAAGAATCAACTCTTGATACGGTAACTCAGGCAGCAACCGATTTAGTGAATAAAGTTCGCGACCGTGCTGATGGCGGTGGCGTCGACGCTTTCTTGCAAGAGTACAGTCTTGATACCAAAGAAGGCATCATTTTGATGTGTCTTGCGGAAGCTCTACTGCGTATTCCCGACGCGACGACAGCAGATGCTCTTATCCAAGATCGCTTGTCCGGCGGTGATTGGCAACGTCATATGGGACAGAGCGCTTCGTGGCTAGTTAATAGCGGAACGTGGGGTCTTGCTTTAACTAACAGCATGATTAACCCGACGGGGCAACCGATGGAAACGCCACGCGGTGTGTTCCGTCGCATGGTACGTCGCCTGAGTTCGCCGGTGGTGCGCAAGGCAACCTATGCTGCCATGCGAATTATGGGGACCCAGTTTGTTCTTGGTCGCACAATTCAAGAAGCCTTAAAAAATAGCCGAAATAACCGCGATAAAGGTTATACCCACTCATACGATATGTTGGGTGAAGCAGCATTGACGATGGCTGATGCACGTCGCTATCACGCTGATTATGTCAACTCGATTAAAGTTGTTGGCAAAGAAAACTTCAACAACCCAAATGCGCCGCGACCGACAATTTCGATCAAGTTATCGGCTTTGCATCCGCGCTATGAAGTCGCGAATCATGAACGTGTTCTTACTGAACTCGCAGCAAGCCTCACCGAACTGGTAAAACTAGCGAAAGAAGCTGACGTTGGTGTGAGCATTGATGCTGAAGAGATGGACCGTCTTGAACTCTCACTCGAGCTTTTCGAGAAGGTGTACCGCAGTGGCGTATGCAAAGGCTGGCCGCGCTTTGGCCTGGTTGTGCAAGCCTATTCGAAGCGAGCATTACCGGTACTTTGTTGGGTGACTGCGTTAGCGCGTGAGTGCGGCGATGAAATTCCTGTGCGCTTGGTAAAAGGTGCGTACTGGGATACCGAAATCAAACTATGCCAAGTAAACGGTTTACAAGGCTACCCAGTGTATACGCGCAAAGCCAACACTGACGTATCTTATCTCGCCTGTGCTCACTATCTAATGAGTCCGGCTACCGATGGCGCCATTTATCCGCAGTTTGCAACGCATAATGCACAAACGGTTGTCGCGATTCGTGAACTCAATAAGAAATACGAACGTCGTATTGAGTTTCAACGTTTGCATGGCATGGGTGATGACCTTTATGACACTTTGCTTGAGCAAGACCCGAAGGTAACCGTGCGTATTTATGCACCAGTGGGGGCTCACAAAGACTTATTGCCGTATTTAGTGCGTCGATTACTTGAGAATGGTGCGAACACCTCGTTTGTACACAAACTAGTGGACCCAGAAACGCCTGTTGCAGAGCTCACCGAGCATCCACTGCGTACCATGCTGAAGCATGAGCACTTCGCAAACCATAAGATTCCATTACCGACGCAGATTTTCAGCGATCGGAAAAACTCGTTAGGATTGAATATGAACATTCACTCGCAAGCTGATGATTTTATCAACGCCGTTCATCAATATCGTGATAAGCAATGGCAAGGTGGTCCGATTGTAAATGGTGATGTGGTTGATGCACACCATCGCGTCGCTATTCATAGCCCACAGAATACTAGTCAACAGATTGGAACAATTTGTTGGGGTGACAAAGCGCTCGCTGAGCAAGCATTACAAAGCGCAAACGCGGCTTATCGTCGCTGGCGTGATACTGATGTTAACGTTCGCGCCTCTGCGCTAGAGAAGCTAGCTGACTTAATGGAAGCAAACCGCAATGAACTTATTGCGCTGTGTACCATGGAAGCTGGTAAGAGCTTACAAGACGGTATTGATGAAGTTCGGGAAGCCGTTGACTTCTGTCGCTATTATGCGCAGCAAGCACGTGAATTGATGGGCGATGGTACGACATTGCCAGGACCGACTGGCGAAACGAACGAATTGTTCCTACAAGGTCGCGGTACATTTATCTGCATCAGCCCGTGGAACTTCCCATTAGCTATCTTTATGGGCCAAATCGCTGCTGCTCTAGTAACTGGAAACTGTGTCATTGCGAAACCTGCTGAACAAACCGGTTTAATCGCCTTCCGTGCAATTCAATTGGCATTAGAGGCTGGCATTCCTGGTGACGTACTGCATTATATGCCAGGCAGTGGTGCTGAAGTAGGTAGCTTCTTGGTTTCGCAAGAAGATATCGGCGGCGTGTGCTTTACTGGTTCAACCTACACTGCGCAGTCAATTAACCGTGCTTTGGCAGCCCGTACCGGCGCAATCGTACCATTAGTTGCTGAAACTGGTGGTCAGAACGCCATGCTCATCGACTCAACCGCCTTACCAGAGCAAGCGGTTACCGACATTGTTGCTAGCGCCTTCAAGAGTGCAGGCCAACGTTGTTCAGCATTACGCGTATTGTTTGTACAAGACGATATTGCGGATCGCGTGATTGATTTGCTCAAAGGTGCGATGGCAGAGTTAAAAGTTGGTGACCCGATGTTGCATGAAACCGATGTTGGCCCAGTGATCGATGGCGTTGCGAAAAGCAACCTTGAGCAACATATTAATGATATATCACAAGCTGGTCGCTTGATTGCTCGAGCGCCAATGCCTGAATACACCAATGGCGGCACTTTCGTTGCTCCAACTGCGATTGAGATTGATAGCATTAACCAGTTAGTCAAAGAAAACTTCGGCCCAATCTTGCACGTTATTCGTTATAAAACCAGCGAGCTTGACCAAGTGATCGAAAGTATTAACGGTACCGGTTTCGGTTTAACCTTCGGCATTCATAGCCGTAACGAAACCTTTGCTGCTGATATCGCTCGTCGTATCGATGTGGGTAACGTATACATCAACCGTAACCAGATTGGTGCGGTGGTTGGCGTGCAACCGTTTGGTGGTCGCGGAATGTCAGGCACTGGTCCGAAAGCTGGTGGCCCGCACTACCTCACCCGTTTTGTGACGGAAAAAACTCGCACCAACAACATTACTGCGGTTGGTGGTAATGCAACCTTGTTGTCACTAGGTGACTAGCGACAACAAGTTATTACGTTGAAATTCAAATAAGGTGGGCGACTAAAACTCGCCCACTTCGTGTTTATAAAGGCTCTCACTGCCGTCCTCAATCGCTCCAACCAAACCGTGGATACGCGGTAAAATACGAGCCATATAGAACTTCGCAGTTTTCACTTTGCTTGCCAGATACGGGCGCTCGTCAACTAACGGTTGAGCAACTTTTGCCATGCGCAACCACATATATGCAAATGCGACATAACCGACCAAGTTCAGATACTCGACAGCAACACTGTTGATGATATTTTCATCCTGTGTAACACGCTCAAGTACATGTTTCGTGACCTTGCCAACTAACTGAGTTGCCTCCGCCAATTGCTGATATTCTTTTTCTAAACCAGCTTGTGGTTCTGCCAAAAGAGCCTGAATATCTTCCAATAAAGGCTTAAGTAGTTCGCCTCGTGAACCAGCGACTTTCCGCCCCAATAAATCAAGTGCTTGAATACCATTGGTGCCTTCATAAATCTGAGCAATACGGGCATCGCGAACTAGTTGCTCTTGACCCCACTCACGAATAAACCCGTGTCCGCCAAATACTTGCTGACCAATCACAGTAGTTTCAAATCCGGTGTCAGTTAAAAAGGCTTTTGCCACCGGCGTGAGTAATTGAACTAACGCTTCGGCACGAGCTTTTTGCTGTGGATCTTGTGCATATTTTGCAATGTCTAACTGCTGGCCAACGTAAGTTGAAAAGGCACGACCACCTTCAACGAACGCCTTCATCGTCAATAACATACGACGCACGTCGCCATGCACAATTAACGGGTCAGCTTCTTTATCCAGTTCACGCGTTGCTTTTGCGCCGCGACCCTGAATACGATCTTGCGCGTATTCCAAAGCATTTTGATAAGAGCGCGCGGCTGCGCCTAACCCTTGAATACCCACCCCAAGACGTTCGTAGTTCATCATGGTAAACATGGCTGGTAATCCTTGATGTGGCTGACCGACTAACCACCCTTTCGCCCCATCAAAGTTCAGCACGCATGTTGCTGAGGCATGAATCCCCATCTTGTGCTCAATAGAGCCGCAGTGAACGCCATTACGCTCGCCAATATCACCATCAACATTAACCAGAAACTTTGGTACCAAGAAAAGGCTGATACCTTTGCTGCCGGCTGGTGCGTCAGGTAACTTGGCCAGCACTAAATGAATGATATTGTCAGCAAGATCATGTTCACCACCAGTGATAAAAATCTTAGTCCCTGAAATGGAGAAACTACCATCGTCATTAGGTACCGCTTTTGAACGGATGATACCTAAGTCAGTGCCCGCATGCGGTTCAGTGAGGCACATGGATCCGGTCCATTGCCCTGTGATCATTTTCTCGAGATAGGTCGCTTTTAGACTTTCATCAGCGTGCTGATCGATCGTCATAATCGCGCCAGCAGTTAAGCCAGGATAAAGTGAGAACGAGATATCAGCTGCGCATAGCATTTCTTCGTACTGGGCGGATACACTTTTCGGCAATCCCATGCCACCGAACTCAGGGTTAGCGGTAACACCAACCCAACCGCCTTCGGCTAGTTGTTTAAAGTTTTCTTTGTAGCCTTTTGGCGTAGTCACAACGCCATTGTCAAAAGACACGCCTTCTTCATCTGCGGCGCGAGCATTTGGAGCAATGAGCGTTTCTGCTAACTTAGCGCCTTCATCGATAATCGCTACAGCGGTATCAATATCCAATTCAGCAAGCTCGCCGAACTGCGCCCAATCTTTATCAACTTGGAAAACGTCCTGCAGCACAAACTGCATATCTTCACGTGGAACACGATAATCCGCCATAACAACACCTCTTTGCTGACGATGATTTCACGGTGAAATCAAACAGTAGATTTAAACAGGTGTTTTAATAACAGATTCGTTATGGCTTTGTCCAGTCTTCTAAGGCGGGTTGCTGAAAAGCTTGATCATTTTTTGACAGCACCACGTGTGCAGGTGCGATAGCTAAGATTGTCAAACCTTGATAACTTTCGCCTTCAAATAAGCGGATGCCACTAAACTCAATCCAACGCGAGTTAGGACGGGAGGAATATTGGTGCCCATCGTAGCTAAAGCTTGGAATTGAACGCTGAAAGCTAGGGTTTAATTGCGCCAGCGTTGGCACCACACTTAAATTTTCTCCCTGTTCCCCTAATGCGCTTTCGAACGCACTGAGCATTTCGGGAGAAATTTGATTGAGGTCAATCGCTTGATTATCGTTCACGACCGAGCTGTCGGCTTGCTGTTCTGCTGCACTGATTAATTCTTCGCCAGATTGCTCTGTCACTTCAGGCTCTACTTCTGTCTCAATACGCCAATTGGGCTGAATAATAGCGACCACAGAGCCGAGCTGATATTGCGCTGGCGCCGTTACTGGTTGTTCATCTTGTGATACTGCCGAATGCGTGCCGGAAGCGTTATTCATCAATTGCTGACTAATTAACCACCCCGAAACGCCAGCGATGAAAATGACCGCCACCGCAATAAATAATTTTATCAGAATACCGGTGCCTTGTTGCGCAGACTGCAGAGCGATCGACCCCGGTTGCTGCAACAGCGGCGACTGTTGATTGCGCAACGCTTTAAGTACGGAAGACATTAACGCCCCTCCAAAATTTGAGTATCAGCTAAGCGCGGACCTGATGTCGTGTCATTAGCACTCAACCATGCCAATGTTAGTGCATCCAGTTGACCCGTGACTTTCACACCAGCTTGCTGCTGCACATGTCGAATTTGCGCGGTGACTTCCTCGCGTCGATCAGCACCATGCTTGAGTAACTGCTGCGCCAGCCATTGTTGATACACGGACTGTTCCTCTTCAGCATCACCGTCGAAATAGCCTGGCGGCTGCGCAATCACAATCACGAACTCACCTGTCCAATCACTATTTGGTGTAGCGGCTTTATCGTTTACCAACTGATACGCGCCATCTTGTAACGTCAACAGCGCTGGGATTTCCGGGATAAGAATTTGATCGAGACGCGCACTCCCGCCTAGGCAAAGTAATTCAAACGACTGGATCCATTCACAAAAAGCTTGTTGCTGCGGTGGATTCGGAAGTCTCCAAGCCTGTGCCAACAACTCAATTCCCGATTTATTCGTCGGCGTCGACACAGCCATTGATTGTGGCGTTTCAACCTGGCGCCAATACCAGTTTCCTAATCCAGTTAATCCCGCAATCACAACACAAGCCGCTAATAACTGTAGCCAACCGAACTGACCACGAGCTCTATGCTGCGGTACTGGACCGTCTAATTCGTTCGTGGCAATTTGAATATGACGCACCGATACTACCGGCAGTTGCTCGTTATAAGCCGCAAGCAAAGCGCGGTCACAAAGTAAGTTTAATCGACGCGGAATGCCTTCACTTGCCTGATGGACTTTTTTAATAGCTTTCTTGTCAAATAATCCGCGCTGCGCGCCGGCTACCTGTAACCGATAATTAATGTAGCGTTCAGAATCAGCCAATTGCAGCGGTAACAGGTGATAACGAGCCGTTATACGCTGCGCTAGCTGACGTAATTCGCGCCGGCGCAATAAATCTTGTAATTCCGGTTGACCAATTAGTATAACCCGCAGCAATTTGTGCTGATTCGTTTCTAAATTCGTCAGTAGCCTTAGTTGCTCAAGTACCTGTGGTTGCAAATGCTGCGCTTCATCAATTAACACCACACACTGTTGATTTTGCGCATGAGCCTCGAGTAAAAATTGGCTGAGTTTATCGGTTAGTTGCTTCGCTGTTACCTGGCTTTTGTTGTACTCAATACCAAACTCATCGCAAAGCGTTGCCAGCAATTCATCTGAGTTCAACATTGGGTTTAAGATGAATGCGGTACGGGTTTGCTCCGGAAGTTGTTCTAATAGTGCACGCGAAACGGTCGTTTTCCCGGTGCCGACTTCGCCGGTCAGTAAGATAAAACCGCCGCTACCTTGCAAACCATAACTGAGATGTGCGAGCGCTTCTTGATGGCGCTCACTGAGATATAAGAATTGTGGATCGGGTGCAATTGAGAATGGCTCGGTGTGCAATCCAAAATAATTGAGATACATGGCAACTTCGCTGCATTAATAGTTATAGTATGAAACAGTGTAACGACTCGCTTGCATCAGAGCTAGTGATTCGCGATGATCATTAAAAAGCAAAAGGAGCAAATGTGGAAGTTTATCTCGTCGGTGGTGCAGTGCGTGATCAACTCTTAGGTAAGTTCGTTCATGAACGCGACTACGTGGTAGTAGGCGCGCGCCCAGAAGATATGCTTGCGCAAGGTTTCCGCCAAGTCGGCAAAGACTTTCCGGTATTTTTGCACCCGCAAACTGGCGAAGAATATGCTCTTGCCCGCACCGAACGTAAATCTGGAGCAGGCTACACTGGCTTTACAATTTATGCCGCCCCCGACGTTACCTTAGAGGATGATTTAATCCGTCGCGATTTAACTATTAATGCTATTGCACAATCTGCAGATGGCAAGCTCATTGACCCCTATGGTGGCGTTAATGATCTCAAAGCTAAAACACTACGCCATGTGTCTTCAGCTTTTGCGGAAGATCCGCTAAGAATATTACGTGTCGCCCGCTTCGCTGCTCGCTTTGCAAGCGATGGCTTTACCGTTGCTTCTGATACATTACAACTGATGCGCAAAATCAGTCATAGTGGTGAGCTCAAAACACTCGCGGCGGAACGCGTTTGGCGGGAAACTGAAAAAGCTATGGCGACCACGTCGCCGCACGTTTTTTGGCAGGTATTACAACAAAGTGAGGCATTTGAGCCGTGGTATCACGAATTACAATCCAACATTAATATTAACCAGCTCAAATGTTACATAGCCCAGCTAGAAACGGCACCTAATCCTTCTTCAGCTTGGGCACTCAGTTGTTACTCATTGTCAGTTACTGAACTTGCCAAGCTCCACGAACGACTAAAAGTTCCCAATAACTATGCCGATATTGCGATGGCGGCTCGAAAACTGAACTGGAAACAAACAGAAAAAGTCGACGCGTCATGGGCATTTCATGCCATTAGTAAGGTTGACGGCTGGCGACGCCCAAACATTGTCCATGAGTTGCTTTTTATATGGCAAGCGCTCGGTATGGTGCAGGCTGATATTGAGCGAGTGCAACGAGCATTCGCACAAGCGCAGCAGGTTAAGGCTGGTGATGTGATTGCTACTGCTCAACAAAATGGTATTGAACTCAAAGGCCCCGCCATTGGCGAGGCAGTAAGCGCAGCACGGTTAACCGCAATGCGCCATTGCTGGTCGCAAACTAAATAAAGAAAGCGAATAACACGGCGCCAAGTGCTAACCGATAGATGACGAACGGCAGCATGCCCATGCGGCTAATCACCTGCAAAAACACGTGAATACAAACATAAGCTGCAATAAAAGATGCGACAACACCAAGGATAATTGCTGACCATGCAACCGCTTCTGATTGTTGCACTAATTTCATGCCTTGATAGCCACCGGCCATAATAATAATCGGAATGGACAGCAGGAAACTAAACCGCGCTGCGTCGGTTTTTGTCAAACCGAGCATCATGCCTGCAGTCATGGTGATGCCTGAACGCGAGGTACCTGGAATCAGCGCGAGTGCTTGCGCGGCGCCAATAATCAATACTTGTTTTAACGACAATTGTTCAATAGTTTGCTGCTGTGACGCACGCACATCGGCGTACCAAAGCAATAACCCAAATGCGACAGTGCTGGTTGCAATAACCAACGCCGACCGCGCAAAATTTTCGATTAAATCATTGCCCAGCAAGCCGGCTAGTCCGGCGGGGATAGTTCCCCAGATAATCAACCAAGCGAGACGACTATGCGCATTATGTTGTCCACGCAAACTCCCAAACCAGTTGACCAATAGCTGCCCTACTTCTTGACGGAAATACAACATGACCGCTAATAAGGTACCTACGTGCACTGCAACATCAAAAGCTAACCCTTGATCTTCCCAACCAAATAACTGCGAAGGCAAAATAAGATGTGCCGAGCTAGATATCGGTAGAAACTCGGTAAACCCTTGAATTAAAGCAAGAATGATAGCTTCCCAAATGCTCACAGTACAAACGTCCTTCTAATGTGAATGGTCAATAATAAGGTAAGGTAGCGGTTCAAACGCTAAGGATATCGGCTCTAGTTTTTGTTCACCAGAATAATTTGACCAATGTTCGGTAAATGTTTTATTGGTAATCGGATGACGCACGTCCGGGCTCAATTCAGCTAGCGGCCATAACACAAACGCGTTGGTTAAAATTTCGGCGCGTGGCAATTGCACTGGTGCAGCGCTAACCACAGTATCGTACATCAGCATGTCAATATCGAGGGTGCGGGGACTAAATCGGGTTGCACTACCATCATGGCCATGAGCTTTCTCTATGGTCTTACAGATTGTCTGAATTTCATTAATCGAAAGGTCGGTCTCTACACAGGCAACCAGATTATAAAAACGACTACCTGTAAAACCTACAGAATCGCTTTCAAATACCCGTGATACGAACAGCGGCCGCTGCTCACTTGCAAAAGTGTCATGCAACGCACAAATGCCCGCTTTAATAAAATGCTCGCGGTCACGATTACTGCCGATACCAAACCAAACCCAACTCACTGCGCTAGCCTGATAATTTCAACAGCTGTTTGACGAGCGGCGGCAACTGCCTGGGGTTTGCTCACTTTTACTCGAACACGTGGCGCATGAAACTTTTCAAGCACCAAGGTCGCTATTTCTTCGGCGACGGTTTCGATAAGAGCACGCGGACGCGCCTGAATTAGCTGAATAATGGCTTGGCTCAAGGCATCATAATCTAATGCATCTTGAAGTTGCTCTGACAAAGCTGCTTTACGATTGTCCCAATCCATTTCCAAATCTAATATTAATGGTTGTGTTTGCTCGTGTTCCCAATCGTAGACGCCAATAAATGCATCGACGACTAAGCCCTCAATAAAAACTTTATCCATGGAAGAGTCCGTATCAATAGAAATTCAACGCTAAAGCACTTATGCTATGGGTTTGCATAGTAACGGAAAGCGAACCAGAAGCAAACGGCAAAACTCTGTCGTCAACTTAAGTGAGTCAGCTATGGGTGCCCTGATAATATTAGCGATTATTTCAGCCTATTTGTTCGGCTCTATTAGCAGTGCTGTTCTGATTTGTCGCTTATTCGGTTTACCCGATCCCCGCACGTCTGGTTCCAACAATCCCGGTGCTACCAATGTTTATCGCTTAGGTGGGAAACTTCCAGCAGCGTTAACATTATGGTTTGATGTTCTAAAAGGTATGATTCCGGTATGGGGCTCATATTTTCTTGGAATAGAGCCCTTCTACCTCGGAATCATCGCTGTTGCAGCCTGTCTTGGGCATATTTTTCCACTTTACTTCCATTTTCGCGGCGGTAAAGCAGTAGCAACAGCGCTGGGCGCAATGTTTCCAGTTGCATGGGAAATGGCATTGCTGTTGATTGCGACTTGGCTGGTGGTATTTAGAATCAGTCGAGTGTCATCAATGGCGGCACTAGTAACGGTAAGTTTGGCACCGTTTTATGCGTTTTGGATAAAACCTCAGTATACAGTTCCAGTCATCATGATTTCGGTGTTAATCATGTGGCGTCACCAATCGAATATTGTTCGTTTACGCAGCGGCCAAGAACAACGAACTCGCCGAAACGATTAATCGATTACGAGCCACTCGGTTCCGAGAGTTCTGCCAGTGGCCAGCGAGGGAATGTTTTCACAGCAATATCAGTTCGCTCGCCAGCTAATAAGCGTTGCGCGCCAGCAAATGCGATCATGGCGCCATTATCAGTACAAAATTCTGGGCGTGGAAAGAATACTTGGCCGCCAATACGATCGGCAAATTCAGCTAGCTGCTCGCGTAAATGTTTATTCGCACTCACCCCTCCAGCAACCACCAACCTTTTTAAGCCAGTCTGTTCCAAAGCACGACGACATTTAATCACTAAAGTATCAACAACAGCATCCTGAAATGCGCGCGCCACATCGGCAAGTTGTTGCGGTGAACCGTCGGTAGCGGCAATCGTATTTGCTGCAAAAGTTTTTAAACCGCTGAAAGAAAAATCTAACCCAGGGCGGTCGGTCATTGGACGCGGGAACTTGTACTTGTTTGGCAAACCTTGCTCGGCCATTTTAGCAAGTCGCGGTCCGCCTGGGTAATCAAGTCCCATCAATTTCGCAGTTTTATCGAAAGCTTCGCCAGCGGCATCATCAACAGACTCGCCCAACAAGGTGTATTTACCGACGCCATCAACCTGCACGAGTTGTGTATGTCCACCCGAGACTAACAAAGCGACAAACGGAAATGCCGGCGGGTTATCCTCTAACATCGGTGCGAGCAAATGTCCTTCCATGTGGTGAACCGCGATTGCTGGAATATTCCAACCGAATGCCAGACTACGGCCAATACATGAGCCGACTAACAAAGCACCGACAAGCCCTGGTCCTGCGGTATAAGCAACACCATCAATATCATCAGCTGATAAATTTGCGTCAGTGAGCGCTTTTTGAATTAGCGGAAGCGTTTTGCGGACATGGTCGCGTGACGCCAATTCTGGCACCACGCCACCGTAATCAGCGTGTAGTTTAACCTGCGAATATAACTGGTGTGCTAATAAACCTTGGTCGGTATCATAGATTGCAATACCGGTTTCATCACAGGACGTTTCTATTCCAAGCACACGCATGTTAAGCCTCAAAAATCTGGTGTAAAAAGCGGCGCACAGTTTACCCCAGATTTTCGTCAAAGTCAGTCGAGATCGACCGTTGCTCCTTGCAACGCGCTATCATCGTCGCTGGCATTACTATCGCCACTTAGTTTTATACGTAAACGTAGATCATTCGGCGCATCGGCATGACGTAATGCTTCGTCATAACTGATGCGGCCAGCTTTGTAGAGATCAAACAACGCTTGGTCAAAAGTTTGCATGCCGAGTTCGCGTGATTTCGCCATAATTTCTTTAATTTCACCCATATCGTTGGTTGCGATTTTTTCTGCAACAATTGGGCTATTGAGTAAAATTTCGATTGCCGCAACTCGGCCACCATCAATGGTCGGAATAAGCTGTTGCGCCACAATGCCACGCAAGTTCAACGAAAGATCGAACATCAATTTACCAATTTTCTCTTTCGGAACCATGTGCATGATTCGTTCAATGGCTTGGTTGGCGTTATTGGCGTGCAATGTGGCGACACACAAGTGACCCGTTTCAGCGAAAGTAAGTGCGTACTCCATTGTTTCTTGCGAACGAATCTCACCCACAAGAATCACGTCTGGCGCTTGCCGTAATGAGCTTTTTAAAGCCGCTTCAAACGATTCGGTATCGCTACCCACCTCGCGCTGCGTCACCATTGACTTGGCATGTTCATGAACAAATTCAACCGGGTCTTCAATCGTTAAAATGTGACCTTTGGAGTTTTGATTGCGATACCCTATCAATGCTGCCAACGTGGTTGATTTACCGGTGCCAGTGCCACCAACAACCAACATCAAGCCGCGCTTGTTCATGATTAACTTCGTCAATACTTCTGGTAATTTAAGCTCTTCAACCGTCGGAATTTCAGTGACGATTCGACGCACGACCATGCCAGCACGTTGACGCTGCCAAAACGCGCTGACTCGGAAACGCCCAATTCCCTCTCTAAAAATCGCAAAATTTGACTCTTTCTCATCCATGAATTCTTTCAGATGTTTATCGCCAAGAGCTTCTTTTACAATTGCTAAAGCCGCGTTATCACTGAGTTTTTGTTCAGTTAATGGGGTTAATTCACCATTAATTTTTGCACTCGGTGGCAAGCCCGCTGAAATAAATAGATCCGAGCTATTTCGCTCCACCATTATTTTTAATAATTTATCTAAAACCATGGTTAGAAAGAGTCCTTATTCGCGGCTTTTGCTTTCGCGTCGGCACGAGAAACGAGGCCTTGGTTCAGCAGGTTCTGCAAGCATTGATCGAGTGTTTGCATCCCATGCGCTGCACCGGTTTGAATCGATGAATACATTTGTGCGATCTTATCTTCGCGAATCAAGTTTTTAATCGCAGAGGTCGCAATCATAATTTCGTGCGCGGCGACACGGCCACCGCCAACTTTTTTCAATAGTGTTTGCGAAATGACGGCACGCAGTGACTCTGAAAGCATCGAGCGAATCATCGGCTTCTCATCGCCGGGAAATACGTCAACAATACGGTCAATAGTTTTTGGTGCAGACGTGGTATGGAGCGTACCAAATACTAAGTGACCCGTTTCCGCGGCGGTCATCGCCAGTCGAATGGTTTCAAGGTCTCGCATCTCACCCACGAGGATGACGTCAGGGTCTTCACGCAATGCCGAGCGCAATGCATTATTAAAACTATGGGTGTCACGATGCACTTCACGTTGGTTGATCAGGCTACGCTTGTTCTTGTGCACAAATTCGATTGGGTCTTCAATGGTCAAAATATGATGATATTTACTTTCATTGATGTAATCGATCATCGCCGCTAACGTGGTTGATTTACCTGAGCCAGTCGGCCCTGTGACCAACACCAACCCACGCGGATTTTCTGAAATAGTTTTGAAGATTTCTGGAGCGCCCAGTTGCTCTAGTGTGAGTACTTCACTCGGGATAGTCCGAAATACAGCACCAGCGCCTCGATTCTGGACAAAGGCGTTAACCCGAAAGCGCGCTAGGTCCGGAACTTCAAATGAAAAATCGCATTCTAAGTTTTGCTCGTATTCTTTACGCTGGCGATCATTCATGATGTCGTACACCAGCTCTTGCACTTGTTTATGGCTAAGCGCAGGGATATTTATTTTACGAACGTCACCGTCTACCCGTATCATAGGAGGCGAATCAGCTGATAAATGTAAGTCTGACGATTTATGTTTAACAGCGAAACTGAGTAACTCAGTGATATCCATATAACAGCCTCTTGTAAGTGAGTTTTAGCAATTGATGAATAGCATAGCTGAACGCATAAAAGAAGTCCGTAATGAAATTGCTCGCGTTTGTGAGCAGCATGAAATCGTGCCAAATCGGGTAAAATTAATTGCGGTAAGTAAAACTAAACCCGCATCAGATATCGTCTCGGCCTATGCCGCCGGCCACCACGACTTCGGCGAAAACTATGTACAAGAGGCAATTGCAAAGATTATGCAATTGTCGGAATACGACATTACCTGGCATTTTATTGGTCCTATTCAGTCTAATAAGACACGTGATATCGCTGAGAATTTCGCATGGGTTCATAGCGTCGATCGCGTCAAAATTGCTCGCCGCTTAGCGGAGCAACGACCCGCACATTTACCACCGTTAAATGTACTTATTCAGGTGAATATCGATGATGAGCAATCAAAAGCTGGTGTAGCGCCCTCCGAAATCAATGAGCTTGCAGCGACTATTAGCAATTTCCCACAATTACAATTGCGCGGATTAATGACAATACCTGCCGCGCAATCGAATCCAAGTGACTCCGGAGCAAGCTTTGCCGCAATGCAGCGGTTGTTTTTAGACTTACAGTCCCAATATAAACAAGTGGATACCTTATCAATGGGCATGAGCGGTGACTGGCCATACGCTATCGCAGCGGGAGCCACTATGATTCGAATTGGCACCGCAATATTTGGCGCTCGTGCCCAAACACCCAAAAATACAGGAGACCTTGCATGACAACTTCGCCTCGTAAAATCGCCTTTATCGGCGCCGGGAATATGACTCAAAGTATTGTCGGAGGCATGGTCAAAAGTGGCTACCCAAGTGATCACATTTATGTCAGCAATCCGAGTCCAGAAAAACTCGACAAGCTAAAAACCACCTTGCAAGTACATACTAGCCAAGACAACCAAGTCGTCGCTGAAGCTGCAGATGTGATTGTGCTGTCAGTCAAGCCTCAGCTCATGGCGGATGTTTGTGCCACCCTGAAGCAACAAGTTGCAAATCTAGACAAAAAGTTAATCGTCACTATCGCTGCCGGTATTCGAATCGAAAAATATCGTCAATATTTAGGCGAAAACATTCGTATGATTCGGGTGATGCCGAATACACCATCGCTCGTGGGCAAAGGTATGTCAGGCCTCGTTGCGGATGACCGTGTATCCGAAGCTGACAAAGCATTTATAACCGACGCTTTTGATGGTGTTGGCGCCACTCTGTGGGTCGCTGACGAAGATGAATTAGATATTCTCGGTGCGGTTGCAGGCAGCGGTCCTGCATACTTTTTCGAGTTTATGGCGAGTTTACAGAAAGCAGCAACAGCGCTCGGATTCGACCGTGACAAAGCACGTCAAATGGTGCAACAAACCGCATTGGGTGCAGCTGAAATGGCTATCGCCAGCAAGTTAGAGCTCGAAGAGTTACGTAAACAGGTGACCAGTAAGGGTGGTTCAACTGCGAAAGGCATTGAAGTTTATCAAGCCGCAGATATTGATGACATTTCGGGACAAGCCGTAAAGGCAGCAGTGCAACGTAACCAAGAAATGGCTAAACTGTTTTAATTCATTTATCTAGAGAAGCTTTATGAACGCATTACGCTTTTTGGTTGAGATTGTCTTTGATTTATTCCTAATCGTTGTGTTGCTCCGCATTTGGATGCAGGCTGCACGGGCTGATTACTTTAACCCAATGAGTCAGTTTGTCGTGAAAGTAACAAACCCGATTGTAAAACCGTTGCGGAGCTTTTTACCAATGGTCGGCCAGTGGGATATTGCGACGATGGTTCTGGCCTATCTGGTTGGTATTGGTAAAATCCTTATCCTTTCCAACATCGCCGCCGGTATGACACCAATGTTCAGCGACACCTTGCTGATGGGGTTAGCCGTTGTGCTATTTCAGTTTCTGTCATTGCTCTTTTGGTTAGTTATCATTATGGCAATTATGAGCTGGTTTAACCGCGGTTATAATCCGATGATGGCAATGATTGAGCAATTAACCCAACCATTCTTGGCACCGATTCGTCGCATTATTCCGCCCATTGGCGGCCTTGACTTATCCGTACTAGTATTGATTGTTGCGATTCAATTTATCCGCATATTGTTGGGTAATCTGTTTGGTTTAGGAATGGGATTATGAAGCAGATTTTCATCACTGTTTTCACAATTTTTCTGATTGGCTTGGGCAGTAACGATCTTCAAGCAGAACAAAGTAAGCGGTTAGGCGCTTGGGAAGTACACTACAATGCCTTCAATTCAACTTTGTTGCGCCCTGAAATGGCGGCTCAGTATGGGCTATCGCGAAGTGCAACGTTAGCCACCTTGAATATTTCGGTGCTTGATGCCACGGCGCCAGGAAAACCGGCGCAACAGGTAGAGATTTCAGGCTATGTGATGAACCCATTGAGCCAACAACAAACGCTAGACTTCAATGAAGTTATTGAGGGTGAAGCGGTGTATTATCTAGCTCAAACCCGCTTCTCTAATCTTGAAACATTGCGGTTTTTTATCACAATTAAACAAGGTGACCAGACGCAAGAATTGCGTTTTCATAAAGAGTTTTGGGCCAACTAATTAGTTGGTCTTTTCTTCTAGCAGTTTCACACCTACTTGCTTGATAAAGCCATCGTCAGTAACGTCTCGCACCGTTAATATGACTCGCTCAAGTTGTAATTGGTCACCAATGACCACGCGACGATGGAATCTCTCCGTGAAGTACTCATGTATGGACATACCGAGTAGTCTACTATCGAGATCACCGACTGGATAAAAGCTAGCAACGTCTTTCAACATTAATTCGCCACGCAAAGTGAAATCACCAAAGAATTGGCTACTCTGCAATTCAGTGGGTTTACCACCAGCGGCAAGTACACGACTTATGGCATCGACATGTTTGAGTTTCGCAACAACAATCACGGTATCAGACTCTTGCAAAACGGGCTGACTTTTCGGCAGTAACCACTCACCATCACGAATAATGCCGACAAACTCAACGTCAACATTCCAACGCAATTCATCCCAATGATGATCACAAGCCGGTGAGCGCTCACTAATTTGATAAGCCCAGACTTCCATCGGATCTTTACTGCCAACGCGATCTAACGGCATCCGTCTATCTGGCTCGGCCGGAGCCGGAACTTCGAGACCTAGCCAGCGTGCCATCGGCGCAAGTGACCAGCCCTGCACAATCAGCGAGACCATGACCACCATAAAAGCAATATCAAAATAAAGCTCTTGGTTAGGAACCCCAGTTAACCATGGATAGAGCGCCAAAATAATGGGTACCGCGCCGCGTAACCCAACCCAGCTAATGAACACTTGTTCGCGCCACGGAAATACAAAAGGGATGAGACTAATTAATACTGCTAACGGCCGCGCGACAAATATCATTAACACCGCGACACTGAGTGACAAAGTCCAATACTCCATTAAGTGCGAAGGCGTTACCAACAACCCCAGTATTAAGAACATCATGATTTGACTCAGCCACGCGAGACCGTCTTGTACCTGCAAAATGTGAGGTAATTGCGGTAATCGTGAGTTGCCAATTTTGTAGCCCATCAAATAAACAGCAAGGTAGCCACTACCACCTATACCCGATGTCATGGCAAAAATAACCACAGCTGATGCCGCCGCTAATAAAGGGAAAAAGGAAAACTGAACGGAGATTTTTTGCGCAATCCAAACGAATGCTCTACCACCAACCCAGCCGGCAAAATATCCAAAGACAACCTGTTGAACAATATCAAGACTCACCCAACCTATCGAGAAACTCTCTGCCGACGCAATAATCGAAGTCAGCGTCATGGTTAGAATAATCGCCATCGGATCGTTAGTACCTGATTCAATTTCAAGTGTTGAAGCAACCCGTTGTTTGATGCGCAGATTTTGCGATTGAAAAATACTGAATACCGCAGCCGCGTCGGTCGAACTGAGAATAGCACCAATCAGCAATGCAGTTGGCCATGGTAAGTCAAACAGCCATACAACCCCTGAAGCTGTTAATGCGCAAGTTAAAGCTACACCAACAGTAGCGAGACTAATCGCTGGCCACAGAGCAACTCGAAAACGCTCTTTGTGCGTGCGCATGCCCCCGTCAAAGAGAATAATGACGAGCGCTAGCGAACCAATGAAAAAAGCCAGCTCTGGATTACTAAATTCAATGCCAAGCACGCCCTCTTCACCTGCTAACATTCCTACAACCAGAAAAGTTAGAAGCAAGGGGGCACCGAGTCGATTAGAAACAACAGCTGCTAAAATGCTAATTAGCAGCAGTGAACCCATCAACAGCATGATTCCAGTAATGCTGGTCAAATTTTCTCTCCTTGGTCACAATGCTTATGACCCGTATAATAACAGGCAAATATAAAATTCGGGTGAAAAATTCATGCAAGAATTGGTTTTAGCTACTGGTAACAAAGGCAAAGTCGTTGAATTGGAGGCGCTGTTACAGCCGTTTGGTTGGAACGTCAGACCTCAGTCTGCATGGCATTTTGCCGAGGCCGAAGAAACCGGATTGACCTTCATCGAAAATGCAATCCTCAAGGCGCGACATGCTGCACAGCATACCGGTTTGCCAGCTTTAGCTGATGATTCAGGGCTAGCCGTTAACGCGTTGCAAGGAGCTCCCGGTATCTACTCTGCCCGTTATGCTGGGCCTGAATGCAATGATCAGGATAATATCGAAAAGTTGTTAGATACACTAAAAGACACCGCACCAGAACAACGCCAAGCAAGCTTTCACTGTGTTCTTGCCTATTTGCGTCATGCTAACGACCCGACGCCAATTATCTGTCATGGACGATGGGATGGGATGATTGCGACAACACCGCAAGGCGAACAAGGTTTCGGTTATGACCCAGTATTTTGGATACCCGAACTAAATTGTACGGCAGCACAACTTAGCACAGCTCAAAAACAACAACTCAGCCACCGTGGGCAAGCTTTACGCCAGTTCGTTAAGCAACTACAGGCGTCCCTATGAGCCACCTCAAATTGCCGCCGCTATCTTTGTATGTCCACATACCTTGGTGCATTCAAAAGTGTCCATATTGTGACTTTAATTCACATGCTTTAAAACATGATATTCCCGAGGCAATTTATGTTGCCCGATTACTGGATGACTTACGAGCTGACTTAGGTTGGGTTCAAGGACGCAGTCTCTCAAGCATTTTTATCGGTGGTGGCACACCAAGCCTGTTTAGCGCCAGCAGTATCAAACAACTCTTGGATGGCATCAGTGCGTTAATTCCCCTGCAGCCTGACTGTGAGATCACCTTAGAAGCAAATCCAGGTACCTTTGAAACAGAGCGCTTTTCAGGATTTGTCGACGCAGGCATCACGCGATTATCAATAGGCGTACAAAGTTTGCAAAACGAGCAGCTCCAAGCGCTAGGTCGAATACACGATCCGCAACAAGCAATCGTCGCCGCCGAGCATGCTTCGAAATTAAACTTAACTAGTTATAATCTTGATTTGATGCACGGCTTACCGGGTCAATCTCTAGCGGATGCAATGGCAGATTTGGATGGTGTTATTGCGCTGAACCCACCTCATATTTCTTGGTATCAGCTGACCATAGAACCAAATACGGCATTTGCTAGCCGCCCACCGCAACTCCCAGAAGATGATGAGTTATGGCGCATACAAGAACACGGACATGACAGATTAGTTGCCGCGGGTTATCAGCAGTATGAAGTTAGCGCCTATGCAAAAATCGGGCACCAGAGTAAACATAATCGCAACTATTGGATGTTTGGCGATTATCTTGGCATTGGTTGCGGTGCGCACAGCAAAATTACCTTACCCGCAGCTGGTGAAATTGTTCGTTGCGAAAAAATAAAGCATCCACAAGGTTATCTCGATCTTACCCGAGCGCTACGTTATAAAGAGTGGCTCGTGGACGCAGATGAGCGTCCGTTCGAGTTTTTTATGAATTACTTCCGCTTATTAGAACCGGTACCAAAATCGTCATTTGAAGACTTAACCGGCTTATCAAGCTCAGTGGCGGATGCACTCCTCACTGACGCCATCGCGAAACAGCTGGTGATTGATCAGGTGGATTATTGGGAAACGACACCGCTAGGACGACGCTTTCTTAATAGTGTTCTCGACTTACTCGTATAGATTTGAACGGGTTATTCTACCCGTTCAAATTTCAAATCCCACACACCGTGTCCCAAGCGCTCGCCACGTTGCTCAAACTTAGTCAATGGCCGCTCCGATGGTCTCGGAATATAAGTATTCGTTTCTGACAAATTACGCCATTGCTTCGCAGAATTCATCACTTCTAACATATGCTCGGCATAATTCTCCCAATCGGTTGCCAGATGAATGATGCCACCGATAGCCAACTTGCGGCGTAATAGCTCAACAAACTCAGGCTGAATTAAACGGCGTTTATGATGACGCTTCTTATGCCACGGATCTGGGAAATAAACTTGTACAGTCGACAAGCTACCGTCAGCAATACAATCTTCGAGCACTTCCACGGCATCATGCTCAAAAACACGCAAGTTGGTTAAGCCAGCTTCTTCGGCGTCCATTAGACAAGCGCCGACACCTGGTCGATGCACTTCAATACCAATGAAGTTTTTTTCTGGTGCGGCGGCGGCCATGGCAACCAGCGATTTGCCCATACCAAACCCAATTTCCAATACTGTGGGGGCTTGACGACCAAACACATCGGTTAAATCAAGCAATCCTTGATCGTGCGTTAACCCCATGGTTGGCCAGCTTCGTTCAAGAGCGGCAGCCTGACCTTTGGTTAAACGACCTTCACGCTTAACAAAACTGCGGATTTTCCGAATGTACTTTCCTTCAGCTTGGGCCTTTTCTAAATTCTCTGAGCTCATGGTGCCTCTGTGTGTTAATGCGCGATCAAGTGAATCTTAAAAGTTTAAATTTGCGGCGCTCATTATGCAAAAAGGCACGCCAAACGCAAGTTTGGCGTGCCTTTAAAAGTAGAATAATCGTTGAATTATTCTTGAACAGGAACCTGTTTAGTCACTGACATAACAGCTTCGATACGACGGTTCTTCGCGCGATTTTCCGCTGAATTATTCGGATACTTCGGACGACTCTCGCCGTAACCTTCTGTTGTTACTCGAGAAGCTGCAATACCGAAATCGTTGATCAAACTATTACCAACCGATTTCGCACGACGCTCAGACAACTGCTGGTTATATGTTGCAGCACCAGTGTCATCGGTATGACCTTCGATAACCACGGTTAGCTGTGGATACTCTTTCAAGAACTCAGCTGTGTCTGCAATATCAGATTTCTGCGAAGCTGGAATTTCGTCTGAATTTAACGCAAAAGTTACCACTAACTCACGAGTTACTGTCTCATTTGCATACATAACACAGCCTTCTGCATCGACTTTGTAACCAGCTCGAGTATTTGGACACTTGTCCATGTCATCATTGACGCCGTCGCCATCAGAGTCTTTTGCTACTGGAGCAACTGGCGCAGGGGCTGGTTCTGGTGCCGGAGCAGGCTCTGGTTTGGTATAGGTTGATGCAGTTGAACCACCAAAGTAGTAACGCAAACCGGTCATTAGCATGAATTCAGTTAAGTCACCATCGCTCTGTTGCACGGCTCCTTCAAAGGAGATTGCCCAATTATCGTTTAAAAACTCTTTATAACCTGCACCAACGCGCACGAAACGGTTTTTGATATCGCTAAACTCGGTTGAGTTAATACCAATTGCACCGTATACATTTGAGGTGAAGTTATAAATTAAATCTACACCATAGGCGCTGCCGGTCGAATCATCGCTCGAAGTTTCTAAATCACCGCGCAAATAATCATAATACACGCGATAACCCCACTCTGGAGTGAATTGATAACCAACTTCTAAACCACCCATGAGCGAATCAAAACCACCACCGAATGATTGTACTTGATTATTTTCAATAACCCGACGGTCTGAATCGGTGCCAAATACCCCAATACGAGGCCCAACATAAATACTACCCGGCTCATCGCCTTCGAATGCCATGACTGGTGCAGCGATTAAAGAAGAAATAACAGCTGCAGATACCATTGATAACCGTTTCATGAGATGCTCCTTATGTTTTCTCATAGGCCGATTTAATAACGTGGTTGCATTATAGTACAAAAATAAAAAAAAAGCCTGACGCGACGGGGCTTTACCGTTTTTTTGCGACTTTTTTAACCATTAACTTACAAAATATTCATGATTGATAAGACTTCTAGCCCTACAAGTACGCCTCTAAACCCTCTTGAGTTCAGTGCAACCGTAACAAACTGGCAACGTCAGTATGGTCGCAATGACCTCCCATGGCAGATAAATATCACCCCGTATCGAGTCTTAGTTAGTGAGCTAATGTTGCAGCAAACACAAGTCGCTACGGTAATTCCCTACTTTGAGCGTTGGTTGCAACACTTCCCCACCATTGAAGATTTAGCGACAGCGTCAGAGGATGCGGTGATGACGCAATGGCAAGGTCTCGGTTATTACTCACGAGCCAGGAATCTACACAAAGCCGCGCGTTATGTGGTTGACGAGTTTGCCGGACAATTACCTGACAATGTCGACGAGCTCAGAGAGGTACCTGGGGTTGGGCCATACACAGCAGGAGCAATTTCAGCCTTTGCATTCAATAAACCGGCAGCCATCGTAGATGGCAACGTCAAACGGTTGTTTAGCCGTTACTTTGGTATTGAGGGTGAAATTAGTTCGGCCAAGACAAATAAGACGATTTGGTCGTTAGCAGAACAATACACACCAGTTACTGACAGTCGACGTTATGCACAAGCTCTGCTTGATCTGGGTGCCACAGTTTGTACGCCTCGAGCGCCGTCATGTCAGGAATGTCCGTTACAAGAAAGTTGTAACGCCTATGCAACCGATCGTGTACAAATTTTGCCAACGAAAAAGATGAAATCGAAAATACCGACGCGTAGCGGAAATTTCTTGCTTGATTTAACTTCCGACGGCGTTGTTTTAGTCCAGCGATCTGCTGACGGTATATGGCCACGACTCTGGTGCCTGCCCGAAACGGATGAGCCACCAAAAAATGCTACGATTCACGGCAAATTTAAACATGTATTTTCTCACTATAAGCTTGATGCAACAGTGTTTGCGCAATCGATTCCAAACGGTGCTACGCGTGTGCATTTAGATGAAATTGAAAGCTATGGATTACCAACACCCATACGTAAATATCTTAATACGTTACGTACATAAATATACGTATTTAACGATGATGTAAGTTTGCATTCGCTTACTGCAACGCCGTAAAATAAGATACAAATTTAAAATCAAATGGGGTTGTCATGAGCCGTACTGTATATTGTGAATACCTAAAGAAAGAAGCTGAAGGGTTAGATTTTCAACTTTACCCAGGTGAACTAGGTGAGAAAATTTTCAACAGCATTTCTAAACAAGCATGGGCTGAGTGGCAAAAAAAGCAGACGATGTTGATTAACGAAAAGCGCTTAAACCTCATGGACCCGCAAGCTCGAACGTTTCTTGAAGAGCAAATGCAAGCATTCTTATTTGAGGGCAAAGACGTCGATATAGAAGGTTACACCCCTCCCGCCAAATAAATATCCTTCAAAGCCCCGCTAAGCGGGGCTTTTTTATGTTTAAAAAAAGTAAAGTATTCATCAAGAATAGTCCTATTTCCTTATTTTATGCCTTATATAATGGGCATTTCCATCACTTATCCCTGTCAACTAGAGAAACAGCCTTAAATCTGTTAGACTACATACGAATTTTTCAAGAGGGAGAAGTTATGGAGATGCCTTCCTGGCAACGTGCTGTACTAAAAGTAGGCAGTGCGTTGATTGCACCAGACGATACAGGAACGAGCAGTAAGTATTTATTAGCTATCGCTCGATTTATTATTGAGTGTCATGAACGTGGACAGGAAATAGTCCTTGTTTCATCGGGCAGTGCTGCAGCCGGCAGAAAACATATCAGTTTTGACGGCGATCAACTCCCGGTGACCATTAAGAAAGCGATGGCAGCTGTTGGACAAAACGACATGATGGCGAATTGGTCACGTTTTTTCGATTTCCCATGCGCTCAAGTACTTATGACGCATGGTGACTTACGTGATAGAGCTCGTTATGTCAGCATTCGAAACACACTTCGAACATTGTTAGAACACGATGTATTACCAATCGTTAATGAGAACGATGCGCTCGCGACCGATGAAATGAAAGTTGGCGATAATGATAATCTCGCCGCAATGGTTGCGACGTTAGTTGATGCCGATGCATTGTTTATTTGTTCAGACATTGACGGTTTGTTTGACGCCGATCCGCGAGTAAAGCCGGATGCGAAAAAAATTCCTCAGGTAGATGAAATAACCGAGGAAATTTTTGCACTCGCCGGTGGTACAACCAACAAGATTGCAACCGGTGGCATGCGTACCAAAATCGAGGCAGCCGAGAAAGCAACGTCACACGGTATCGACACTTATATTGTGAATGGTCGCAAAGGTGCAACCTTCGAACATATGTTACGTGGTCAGAATCCGGGAACATTGTTTAAGCGCCAGCAAGATCCAATGAGTAACAAGAAGCATTGGTTACGCCATACATTAATTTCACAAGGTGAGCTTGTTATTGATGAGGAATCGGCGGCGGCATTGAGTCGTGGCGAGTCTCTTACAACCAGCGGTATTGTGGACGTTCAAGGCGACTTCAATCGCGGTGACGCGGTAGTGATTCGATGTGGCAGTACCGCAGACGCTATTGGTAAAGGTATTTGCCAGTACAGCTCGCACGAACTCATGCATATCAAAGGGCAAGACATCAGCGAAATCGCTGAAGCATATGGTTATAGCCCAATTTCAGAAGTAATCGAAAGTAATGATTTAATGATACTGGAGGACGAATGAGTACTCAGTTAGCAGAACAAATTTCCAAACGTGCAGCGGTTGCTGCGCGAGCCGTTGCAAACTTATCAGAAGCAAAGAAGAATCAAGTATTGCAACGTATGGCCGACGCCATCAGAGCCGCAAAAAGTAACATCTTAGCGGTCAACGAAAAGGACATGGTTGCAGGAAAAGACAAAGGTCTATCTGATGCAATGTTAGACCGCTTGCAGCTCAATGATGAACGTATTGAGGGCATGGCTACTGCAATTGAAGAAATTATTGAACTGGCTGACCCGGTTGGCGAACGCCACCATTTTGAAACACGACCGAATGGCATTCAAGTTGATAAAATGCGCATTCCGCTTGGTGTCATCTGCATGATCTATGAGGCGCGCCCGAATGTTACAGCAGATGCCGGAGCGCTATGCTTTAAGTCTGGTAACGCTGTGATCCTTCGTTGTGGTCGCGAGGCTATCGAAACCAGTAAAGCAATTGCTGAGGCATTGCACCAGGCTTTACGTGAAAGCGAGTTACCTGAAGATGTCATTACTGTTGTGCCATCGCCCGATCGTGAGCTAATGAATGAACTGCTAAAGCAGGACAAATACATCGACCTCGTCATTCCACGTGGTGGTGAAGGCTTAATTCACTTCGTGAGCGATAACAGTAAGATCCCTGTAATTCAGCACTACAAAGGCGTTTGTCATCTCTACGTTGATAAAGATGCAAACGTTGATACAGCTTTAAACATTTTGCTCAATGGCAAGACGCAGCGTACAGGTGTCTGTAATGCTCTGGAAGGATTAGTCGTTCATCAAGAGATTGCGTCGAAATTTTTGCCAGCTGCTGCGAAAGCGTTAGCGGAGAAGAACGTGATTATTCACTCTGATGCAGCTTCGGCCAGCTATTTTGAAAATGCCGATGTTATCGCTGATGACGCATTTGGCGAAGAATATCTCGCACTTGAAATTGCAGTTAAAACAGTTGGTGATTTCGACCAAGCGTTGGATCACATTCACAACTTCGGTAGCGGTCATACAGAAGTTATTGTGACTGAAAACAAACAAGCAGCCGACCGTTTCATTCGTGAAGTGGATTCTGCAGTCACTATGGCAAATGCTTCATCGCGCTTTAGTGATGGCGGTCAATTGGGTCTCGGTGCTGAAATTGGTATTTCTACCAGTAAGCTGCATGCTTATGGCCCAATGGGTTTGCAAGCGCTTACCACTGAGAAATTTGTGGTCACTGGAACGGGGCAAATTCGCGAGTAATGATTACTCGCGATGTGCTGGAGCTATAGGCTCGCTCCATACCCTTGAACCAATAGAGGCCAGTCTCGTGTTTCATCAAAGTGGAACGCTTGATTGGCTTCTTTTGCTTTCGTCAGCTCTTTATTCAATGAACGAAGCAGACGCTGCAAGTTAGCCTCGCGCCACTCTCCAAAAGCTCTGAAACCGCACTTATCAAAATCGACTATCCAACACTTGCCTGTATCATCGAGCATGATGTTATGGCAGTTTAAATCAGAGTGATAAACGCCCGCATCATGAAGCTGTCGAATGGTTTCACCGAGAAGTTGCCAGTGGGCGCTTGTCAGTGGTTGTTGTAACAGCAGTTTAAATACATCTTGTGCACCAGGAATCACTTCAACCAAGATATCGGCTCGATAACCCCATATCGGCGCTTTGGTAAATTGCGCCGCAACTGGGCGCGGTACTGGCAAGTTTAATTCTCGCAGTTTCAATAATAACGAGAATTCTGCCATCGCGCGGCTGCTTGCAATCGGCTCGCGCTTGAACCGATCCTTATTAAATTTACCGACTAAGCCACCGCGATAATAATGCCGCAGCAATAAACCATGTGTGCCTGCATCAACAAAAAATGCCGTACTGCGGCCCGTAGCGGAGCCCTTCACTTTATTCAAGCGCTGCCAATATCCAGCTTCAAAATGTTCGGTCGTACAATCATCAAGAATAGCTGGGTCGTACCAAATTTCTGTGTTGCTATTCGGGTTAATTGTTTTAATCATCGACATTGTCCTCACTGTTCCAGCCGTCTCTGTCGACGGTAAAAACCGTTTGATATCTTCTAAAATGGTCGCCGTTGCCCCTTGATCGTTGGCAAACTCGTTAAACGCTTGTTCGGCGCAAGCAGCTGCTTGTTCAGGATGAGTCAGCCAAGTACACCAAATGTCCGCGAGTTCTTCTGAGTTAGCAACCATTTGCACGCCATGGGCGGCTTTTAAACGTGCATAAATCTCGTCGAAATTGAATACATTCATGCCTGAAACAACGGGGGTTTTGGTTGCGATTGGTTCAAGAGGATTGTGCCCTCCTCGCTCAATCAAACTCCCGCCAACAAAAGCAACATCAGCGACCGCATACCAAAGCAATAACTCGCCCATAGAGTCAGCAAGAAACACTTGATGTGTCGATTGCACAGTCTGCTTATCGCTGCGCCTAACCAAATTGAATTGCTGCTGTTTTACCAAACGTGCGACTGCATCGAAACGCTCCGGATGACGTGGCACTAAAATCAAGAGAGCTTGCGGATATTGCTTAAGTGTTACCTTAAAGGCTTCAAGAATTTGTGCGTCTTCACCATCATGTGTACTTGCAGCAACCAGCACGGGGCGGCTTAAAGTATCGCGCCAACGCTTGGCCTCGTGCTGTACGTGTTCAGGTATTTGAAAATCATGTTTCAGGTTGCCGCGCACAGCGAGCATATCAGATGGGACGCCAAGCGATAGAAACCGTTCCGCACTTACTTCGTTCTGCGCAGCGACAAAGTCCAACTTTTGCCAAATTGGACCAAGTAACCAACGGTACTTCTGATAACCTTTCATTGAGCGCTCTGACATACGTGCGTTGACAACCAACATCTGTAGATCACGCTGCCGGCACTGTTCTACCAGACACGGCCAAACTTCTGTTTCAAGAATGACTATCAACCGCGGGCTTAGCTTATCGAGAAAACGCGATACTGCGGCGGGGGTATCTATCGGTAAATAATAATGAAAGACGCGATCGGCGAAGAGTTTATAAGCCATTTCAGCAGCTGTAGGCGTCATGGAGGTCAGCGTCACCGACAAATGCGGGTAAACGTTTAAGGTGCTTTCGATCAGGCCTCGCGCGGCTACAGTTTCCCCCACCGAAACACAATGGATAACGAGACCGTCACGTGCTTGTGCTGGAACATTCTGACGAGCAAGTCGCTCAGCCCATCGCTTGCGGTAAGCAGGCGCTTTCGCCCCACGTAACCAAAGGTATATAAAAACCAAAGGTATCGCGAGGCGAATAAGCAGCTTATACCAAAAAGTCATTCCCGCTTAACGCCAGTAGTCTTTAATCCACGTCGTTGGCAGTACCTTGCGGTACCATTTGCCGCTACGTCCGGCAACAGCATCATCTGGATGTGGGCGACCATGGAAAATAATCACTTTAGCGCCCTCAGGAATCCGCGGCTGCTGAAAGAAACTTAACGGGAATGGACGCAAACAATGGCGTTTAAAGCTACGGCACCACTGCGCAGGCCAATACTTCAATTTCCCTTGGCGGGCAACGAATTGAGTAATAAATTCTTGCTCATTACGCACATCTTTACGAGAGCCAACTGGATCGGCTTTCAAATGTTCCAAAGCATCAACGTGAGCACCGATATTGAAACGGAATACTGACGTATTTCCGGTCGCATCTGATTTATCCCACTCTTTGATAACTAAAAAATCACCTTCAGGTTCAAAGAACTCGTCTAAGCTACCCACAATGACGATATCAAGATCAAGGAACAGCGTCTGTCCTTGTAAATCATAGAGCGGATCGGCGAAACAGGTTAATTTCAGCCATCCATGCGCAAACGTCCATGGCTTGCGCTGGTCAAAATCTTCAAAACCAATCTCCGGAATTGGCTTTACTTCAACTTCATCGCGAATACCTTCTGCGTCATCAGTGAAGCAAACAAAACGATATGGCAATGAAATATTGCGACTCACCATCGAATACAAGGTATTGACGTAATCCGAGCCGTATTTGTTGCCCCATTTGATACAAATAATATTAACTGGCTGCATGATGTTCCTGCCTGAGGGTTAACTAATTTAATAGACGCATAATGCCAAATTTTCAGTGATCTCGCTATGTTAAAACACGTATTTAGCAATGATTCCCTATAACTTAGCGTAGATTTAACAGATGACCAGCCATTCCACCTCTCACGCAATCGGCAGTTTTGATTTTAATCACCTGCCTGACGATTCGATTACCAGCCTCGCATTGGTTTTGGGTGATCAATTAAATGCGAGTCATAGTTGGTTTAAAACCGTTAACCCACAACGCTTGATTATTCTTATGGAAGTGTGTGAAGAAACGGATTATGCGAACCATCACATTCAAAAAGTTGTTGGTTTTTTCGCTGCAATGCGTAACTTTGCGCAGGCATTAAGCACGGCTGGGCATTCTGTTTTATATATACGCCTTGACGACCCACACAATCACCAAAGCGTGACCAAAAACTTAACTGGCTTATTAGAAAAGCTGCCGAGTGTCGCCCATGTTCACCTTCAACAACCTGACGAATATCGAGTAGACTGCTATTTGCAAGCTTGGGCTGAGCAGCAATCCATTCAAGTGAGCTGGTTCGATACTGAGCATTTCTTAACACAACGCAGTGTTTTGCATGACTGGTTTCCTGGTAAAGATAATTTTTTGATGGAATCCTTTTATCGACGCATTCGCAAACAATCCGGCTATCTGATGGAGCATGACAAACCCATCGGAGGCAAGTGGAATTTCGATAAAGAAAATCGTCATAAGTTAGCAGATAAGCACGATGTGCCAGCTCCATTGATGTTCTCTCACGACGTGACCGACATTGTTGCAATGCTGACGAAAGCTCAGGTTAAAACGATTGGTGAGATTGACCCTGAGCGTTTTATTTGGCCCACCACCCGAGCAGAATCGCGGCAACTACTCGACTACTTTATCGATAAACTATTGGCGAATTTCGGCCGTTATCAGGATGCCATGCATACTGACTACTGGTCGTTATTTCACGCGCGTCTATCGTTTTCATTAAACACGAAAATGCTCTCTCCCCGTGAGGTTGTCGAACGAGCAATTAATTATTGGCAAGACCATCGCGCACAAGTTAACGAGGCTCAAATTGAGGGTTTCGTAAGGCAAATTATTGGTTGGCGAGAGTTCATTAGAGCGATTTATTGGCACCATATGCCGAACTATTCTACCACCAACTTCTTCGAGCATAGCGCAAAGCTACCAGCCTACTATTGGACTGCTAAAACAAAAATGCAATGCATGGCGAAGAGTATCGAGCAGTCGCTAAAGTTTAGCTATGCGCATCACATTCAGCGTCTCATGGTTACCGGCAACTTTGCCCTGCTTAGTGGCGTTGCTCCTGATGAGGTAGATGCATGGTATCTGGGTATCTATATCGATGCCTTACAATGGGTAGAATTACCCAATACTCGCGGCATGAGTCAGTTTGCTGATGGTGGTATTCTCGCGACTAAGCCATACATCTCGAGTGGTTCTTATATCAATAAAATGTCGAATTATTGCCAGAGTTGTCATTACGATGTGAACCAACGAGTTGGTGAAAATGCTTGTCCTTTTAACAGCCTATATTGGCACTTTATTGAAACTCATAAAAAACAGCTTCGTAATAATGGACGAATGGGGCTAATCTTAAATCAATGGGATAAGCGTGATGAATCGGATAAACAAGAGTTATTAAAACAAGCTCGCTTTTATTTATCGCAGATCGACTCGTTATAAAGGAAATTGAAATGAATAAGTTCATAGCCGTGTTGTTTACCAGTATTTTTTTATTTGGTTGTACGAGTAAACCAGCGCCGGTAGCACCAGTTATCGAGCAATTTGACGCAGACAACTATCTTGGCAAATGGTATGAAATTGTTCGTCTGCCACATAGCTTTGAAGAGGATTTGGAGCGGGTTACAGCTGAATATCGATTAAATAGCGACGGCACGCTTGAAGTTACCAATCGCGGTTATAACGTTGAGCTTGGTGAATGGGAAACGGCTATCGGCCATGCGAAGCCGGTTGGAACTGCAATGTATAAAGTGACCTTCTTTTGGCCGTTTTATGGCGGTTACTATATTAGTGAATTGCAATCGAATAGCGCTGGTAAATATACCTTAGCTGTCATTACGAGTGATAGTCATGACTATTTTTGGGTGCTTGCGCGCACACCAGAAATACCTGAAGCCATGCTCGAGGAATTGCTACAAAAAGCTGAAAATTGGGGATATGACACCAGCCTAATGATTCGTGTGAATCATCAGGCTGGATATCAATAACGATTACTGAGCGCGACGGCCGCGGCGTTCCCCAGCATTACCGCGACCACCTTTATCACCGCGACGCTGCGCGCCTTTAAACGGTGGACGCTCACCAGCAGGTGGACGTGGACGACGAGTAATTTGCTCACCCGGCGCTAATTCAAGACCCATTTGTTGCTGACGTACACGTGCACGTTGCAGTACACGGACGACAGCTGTCGGCATACCTTTTGGCAATTCAACCAAGCTATGGCCATCAAACAATTGAATTTGACCGATAAAACGGCTGTCGATATCTGCTTCGTTCGCAATCGCACCCACAATATCTTGCGGACGCGCGCCATGCTCGCGACCGACTTGGATACGGTAAGTATCGAATTCGACATTCGCATCACGACGATCTCGTGGGCTACGTTTTTCACGACCCTCACGACCATCACGAGCATCGCGTTTACCGCGACGATCTGCGCGCTCTTCAAATTTGCGCGGCGCTGGGTCATCCGCAACAATCAACGGACGCTGTGAATTTTGTTGAGCTAACAAGGCTGCGGCAATTTGCTCTGCCGACAAACCAGTATCAGCCTGCATTTTTGCAATAATATCGTTCAATTCATTAAATTGACCGCCCGCAACTGTTGCGACGATTTGCTCTTGCAACTTCTGTTGGCGATGGGTGCTCAATTCTTTCGCGTTCGGAACTTCAAAATACTCGATAGTACCGTTGGTCAAGCGCTCATAGGTGCGAAGCAAGTGTTTTTCTTTGTTACGATAGAACAAAATTGCTTCACCACTGCGTCCAGCACGACCAGTACGACCAATACGGTGAACGTAAGATTCGCTATCGCCTGGTAAATCGTAGTTCACAACGTGAGTAATTTCCGGCACATCAAGGCCGCGCGCTACAACGTCAGTTGCTACCAAAATCTCAATACGACCGCTACGCAATTGCGCGACTGTTTGCTCACGCTGTGCTTGGTTTAAATCTCCACTTAACGGTGATGCTTTAAAACCTGATGCTTGCAACTGCTCAGTCACGTCCATGGTATCTGAGCGCGTCCGAACGAAAATCAAAACACGTTGATAGTCCAAGGTTTCCAACAGTCGCGTCAATGCCTGCATTTTACTCAAGCCACGCACTAACCATGCGCGCTGGCGAATGGTCGCTTTGGCTTTTTCAATTGCCGCGATTTGAATATTTAATGGCTGCTCACCCGCTTCGGTAACAAGGAATGTCTTCGCAAGTTTACGAATTGCAGGTGGCATAGTTGCTGAAAACAATGCGCGTTGCGCGGTGTTTGGTACCGCACCCATAATGGTTTCGATATCTTCGATGAAACCCATATTGAGCATTTCATCAGCTTCATCAAGAACAGCTAAACGCAGTGCGCTTAAATTCAACACACCTTTGTTTAATAAATCTAGTAAACGTCCTGGTGTTCCTACAACAACATGAGCACCGCCACGAAGCGCTTTAATTTGCGGACCAAATGCTGCACCACCATACACAGTTGCGACTTCGAGGCCTCGCATTTGTTGGCCGAACTCAGCAACTGCTTCCGCTACTTGAATAGCAAGTTCACGCGTCGGCGCAACAACTAGCATCTGAGTAGCGCGTTCTTTGGTATCAATTGCTGCTAAACCTGGTAAACCAAAGGCAGCAGTTTTACCGGTACCGGTTTGCGCTTCGCCAAGTACATTTTTGCCTTCAATAAGGGCTGGAATGGCTTGCAACTGAATAGGAGTTGGTTGGGTGAAATTCATTTTCTCAAGCTGTTTAAGCACAACAGCAGGCAGGGCCAAATCGGCAAACGATTGGCCAGTCATTACTTCAGACATATTTTTCTCACATGTTTCTGTATTGCATATAAGGGGATATACGCCCAGCTACAGAACACGATGAACACTCTGGCAGGAAATTAGGCGCTGTTTACCCCAACAAATTCAGGGGTAAGTCCGCTCCCATCAATAGCGGTAATGACCCTGAGGCGGCGAACTATACGCCAATTGTTAAATAAACACAAGTTAAACTAGCATTGAAGTTCTGCCGTATAACCCTAATACTGACTTATACATTCATAAAATTGGGAGTAGTCATGTCGACACATACCATGCGTTCACTCATTCAAACTAATGCGTTTATTGATGGTCATTGGATACCAACGGACAAACGCTTCGCGGTAACCAACCCAGCCACAGGTGAAACGCTTGCTGAGGTTGCGGATGGCGACGCTGCAATGGCAGAGCGCGCCGTAGAAGCTGCACATAAGGCGCTTGGTCATTGGCGTGAAAAGACTCCGAAACAGCGAGCGGATCTACTACGACGCTGGTACCAAAGCATGTTGGACAACAAGCAGGCGCTTGGTGAATTAATGAGCGCAGAGCAAGGCAAACCAATAGCTGAGGCGATTGGTGAAATCGAATATGGTGCAAGCTTTGTCGATTGGTTCGCTGGTGAGGCTGAGCGCTGTTATGGTGACATTCTTCCAGTTGCTTCTCAGGACAAACGCAGTTGGATAATTAAACAACCCGTTGGCGTATGTGCCGCCATTACACCGTGGAACTTCCCTAATGCGATGATCACTCGAAAAGTAGCTCCAGCGCTTGCTGCGGGCTGCACCATCGTGATTAAACCACCGCAATTAACACCACTTTCGGCATTAGCACTAGCCCAGCTCGCCAGCGAAGTCGGTATCCCTGATGGCGTTATTAATTTTGTTCCGTCAACTCAAGCAAAAGACGTGGGAGAGGTATTTACTCAACACCCTCAAGTTAAAAAGTTCACGTTTACCGGCTCTACCTCAGTTGGCAAGGCCTTAATGGAACAATGCTCACAAACTATGAAAAAGGTATCCTTGGAACTAGGTGGCAACGCACCATTTATAGTGTTTGATGATGCCGATATTGATTTGGCGGTGCGTGAGTTAATAGCCTGCAAATTCCGCAATGCGGGACAGACCTGCATCAGTGCTAATCGCGTGTTAGTGCAAGAATCGGTACACGATGCATTTATCGATAAACTTAAGCAAGCGCTTGGGAAACTTAAAGTCGCTGCTGGAGACGCCGAAGAAGTCGATTATGGTCCACTAATTAATGGCGATGCGATAACTAAGGTAAAAGAGCTACTTGATGATGCTGAGCAACAAGGCGCCACGATTCTCGCTGGCGGTAACGTTTTAGATGCGCTTGGCGAATTATTCTTTGCACCAACCCTTATCACTGGTGTAAAACCATCCATGCGTATTGCACAAGAAGAAATATTTGGACCTGTTGTCGCGGTACAAACCTTTACCGACGAAGCACAAGGTGTATCCCGCGCAAACGATACCCCCTTTGGCTTAGCCGGCTATTTTTGTGCACAAGACTACACCCGAATTCAACGCGTTAGTGAACAACTGGAGTGTGGAATGTTGGGAATAAATGCTGGTGCAATTTCGCATGCCTATAATGCTTTTGGCGGAGTTAAAGAATCCGGTATCGGACGCGAAGGCTCTCGCTATGGGTTGGCGGAGTATCAAGAAACTAAAAATATCACCTTGGGTGGCTTTGCATGAATCAACACACTGAACAGTGTTTAGCAAAATTACGAACAACTTACCATAGTGGTTTAACCAAGCCTCACGCTTGGCGTAAACAACAATTGCAGCAACTTCAACTTATGCTCGATGAGCATGAAAATGAGTTTCTTGAGGCTCTACAGCACGATCTGGGAAAATCATCTGCCGAAGGCTGGCTGACTGAACTTGGCTTTCTGAAAAGTGACATTAAACATACGCTCCATCACTTAAGTGGCTGGATGAAACCACAGCGGGTTCGCCAGCCATTATTAGCGTGGCCAGGGAAAAGTTATTTACACCCAGAACCACTGGGCGTCGTGCTCATCATTGGCGCTTGGAACTATCCAATCCAGTTATTGTTAAGCCCTCTTGTAGCCGCCATTGCTGCAGGTAACTGTGCGATTGTAAAGCCCTCAGAACTATCGCCAAAAACAGCGCAACTCATTGAGCGCCTTTTACCTGACTATCTAGCCGCTGAGGCGTTTCAGGTTATTACCGGCGGCGCCGAAGTCGCCTCAGAACTACTACGTCACAGATTTGATCACATCATGTATACCGGTGGCGGACGTGTTGGCCGTATTGTAATGCGTGCGGCCGCAGAACATCTGACTCCTGTAACGTTAGAGTTAGGTGGTAAAAGCCCAGCTGTCGTGCTTGCTGATGCAGATATTGCCGTAGCCGCGCGACGTATCGCTTGGGGTAAATGGATTAACGCTGGCCAAACCTGTATTGCACCCGACTACGTATTGATAGACGAAGCAAAGCATGACGAATTTATTGCCGCCCTAAAACATTGCTGCGATGAATTTTTTGGCGAGGATCCGCAGCATGCCGATGATTATGGCCGAATTGTTAACCGACAGCATTTCGATAGACTGGTAGGCTACTTAAAAGATGGTCGACTTGCCTTTGGTGGTGAGTTTGACGGTGATGATCGTTATATTCAGCCGACCGTGTTATGCGATGTTGAACCGGAAAGTAAGGTCATGCAAGACGAGATTTTCGGACCGATTTTGCCCGTGCTAAAAATTAAAAATTTAGCGGAGGCTATCGACTTTATTCAAAACCGTGACAAGCCTCTGGCATTATACGGTTTCAGTAAATCAGGCCGACAATTAAAACAACTCACTGAGCATACGCATGCGGGTAATCAATGCAATAATGATACATTAATGTTTATGCTGAATCCCGAGCTACCATTTGGAGGTGTTGGCTCAAGTGGCATGGGGCGTTATCACGGTAAATTTGGTTTCGATACATTCAGCCATATGAAGTCAGTGATGACGAGACCGTTCACGATGGATCCTAAATTTCGCTATCCACCTTACACATCGTTTAAGCAAAAACTACTGCGTTGGTTCTCGTAATTCTGAGCGGACCTGACTCAAACCGCATTTTTTTAGCGTTTGGTCTGGTCTGCTTGCCCGCGGTAAGCGCATGCGCTAGGATTGGGCGGTTTGCAAACCATTATAATAACGAATAGCAAGGGTTCTCTCTATGAGCGCATCTCGTGAGCATTTCAGCTCAAAAATTGGTTTTATTCTCGCTGCCGCCGGTTCTGCAGTAGGTATTGGTAACCTTGTTGGCTTTCCTGTTGCGGCTACCAAAAATGGTGGTGGCGCATTCTTACTAATTTACGCTTTTTTTGTGGCTTTCATTTGTTTGCCGGTCATGCTGGCGGAAATGGGCCTTGGTCGGCGTGCACAACATAGCCCCTACAAAGCTTACGCTGAACTCGGACAAGGCATGAAGCGCTGGCGTTTCGCAGGCTTAATGGCAACCATTACGCCATTTATGATTGCCGTTTTTTACATGGTCATCACCGTTTGGATTTTTGGTTACCTCGTTCAATCATTGCTAGGTAACTTGGATGCATTGGCCAGCGAAGGCTATTTTGGCCGCTTCGTCAATGACTATGATTTCATTTGGTATCTAGTGGGCGTAACGATCATCATTAACTTCATATTAGTTGGTGGTGTGCGTAAAGGGATAGAACGCGCCTCAAAAATTCTGATGCCTACATTGTTTTTGATGCTCATATTGTTAGTCATTTTCGTTCTGACATTAGACAACGCATGGGCCGGAGTTCAGTTCTACTTGGTTCCAGATTTTAGTCAAATTACTGGTTCGGTAATTAACGGAGCTTTAGCACAGGCATTTTTCTCATTATCGCTAGGGATGGGTATTTTGATTACCTACGGTTCTTATTTCCGCCGTAGCGATGACATTGTGACTTCAGGCAAACTTGTTGCTATTACTGATACTGCCGTTGCATTTATTGCAGGCTTGATGACGTTACCAGCTATCTTCGCGATCTACCCTGATACGAACCCAGACTCATTGAGTGACTCCTCGGTCAGTATGATTTTTTCATTCTTCCCGAATATTTTCTTAGCATTATCTGAATCAGTCGGTTACTTCGCTGCCAGCGTTGCCGCAACAATTTTCTTTTTATTAGCGTTTGTGGCAGCTATTACATCGTTAGTATCGATTATTGAAGTACCAACATCGTCGTTGATGGAAAAACGCGATATCTCGCGTAAAAAAGCCTTATTAGTGATGGGAGTCGCAATTACCATACTCACACTAATTGCGGCGACATCATTCGGTTTAGTCCCGTGGTTTACTGCATTTACGAGCTACGCGGGTGCTGACAAATCCGTTTTTGATGTCATCTATGATGTATTTTACGATACGATATTACCGTTGAATGGATTACTGATTTGTCTGTTTGTTCGCTTCCGTTGGAAACGCAGTCAATTAACTGCCGAATTGAGCGAAGGCAATCAAGCATACGCAACATCATGGTTAGAAAAATACGTAAGCTTTGCGATAGGAACGTTCATACCATTGATACTTGCGGTAGTATTTATTAATACGGTATTAACTAAATTCTTCGCAATTTCGATCATTTAATTCATGGGTTTAATTCGAATTGCGCACCACTTAAAGACTGCTCGTGTTCGAGCAGTCTTTTTGTTTGATGGCCCTCAGGATTGGCAGGCTTTTCATAAAAGCGCCATTATGCGACAACTGCCAGATGTTCTATATCTATCTGAAAGCAACAGCAACACAATAGCAATGCATCGTTATCGCGATTACTTGGGCACCTCGAATGACTTCGTGTTACTAGAGTTTACCGAAACCATTCATGCCGACGCCCTAGCAGCATTAGCGGGAACCGTAAATGGTGGCGGTATACTATTTGTTTTTCTACCACAGCAAACAACAGCATTTAAAAACCGCCTATTGGCAACGAGCACAAACTTTGCCCGAATTGAACTCATTCAACCAAATACCGACTTAAAAAAACTGACCCGAGAGCTTGCTACAGCAACGCTACCAGAGGCTAAGCCTCAGAATTTTCCCAGTAATACGCAAAAGGCTATTATTGAAGCGATGATAGACTTGCCCGGTACCTGTCATATACTCATGGCTGATCGCGGGCGCGGCAAAAGTACAACCCTTGGTCTCGCCTGCCAAGCTTGGATTCGAAACTATCGCGGTAGAGAGTTAGTTGTGACGGGTCCCCGACCATCAGCAGTGACAACCCTTCTAGAACATGCAGCTAAGTCGGTCCGCTTTGTTCCTTGGGATAAACTACTTAGTGAGTATAACCCGCAAAGCGTTCGGCTAATCATTGATGAAGCAGCCGCAATCCCAATGCATGTACTGCAACAATTGGTGCAACGTTTCACCGTATGGGCAGTCGCCAGTACTGTTGATGGTTACGAAGGTTGCGGCCGTGGCTTTGCCATTCGTTTTGTTGAGTGGTTGCAACAGCAACGTATCTGTAAGCAACATGAATTAACGGAGCCGATGCGCTGGTCAACGCACGACGAGGTTGAGCATTGGTTAAACCAAGCGTTATTTATGCAAGCTCACCACAGAGAAATCGATACCGCGGTTTTAACTCATTCGCAAACGCCGACAACTTATCAAGACATCCATTCGAGTGAGTTATCAGAAGCTGATCTACAAGAAGTCATTACTCTGTTATTGGAAGCTCATTATCAAAGTAGCCCGAATGATTTGCGATTGCTACTTGATGATCCACAACAACGACTCGTTTTAGCACGCCGGCAGAGCAATATTATTGGGGTGATTTGGTACAGCGTTGAAGGACAGCTTCCGCCAACATTGCAACAAGCCATTGTTGATGGGAAGCGCCGATTAAATGGACAAATACTTCCACAGGCGATTGCTTTTTATCTACAGCAACCCGATGTTTTAAGATGGCAATGGTGGCGTATCACTCGTGTTGCAGTGCACGATAAAGTCCGCCGCCAGGGCATCGGTTTAGAACTCCTCAAAGAGTTGCAGAAATTAGCGCAACGTGCACAAATTGATGCGCTCGGCTCGAGTTTTGGCGCTAGCCCAGAAGTTTTAGAGTTTTGGCGTCAAAGTTCGTACAAAATTGTTCGTTTAGGCCGTAAACTCAATATGGCAAGTGGCTATCCGAATGCGATCTTAGCTTACGGATTAAATGATGACGTTCGTGAACTCATCGACAAACTTCATCACTACTGTAATGCTGAACTCGACTGGCGCAATCACGTCGACGTCAATGTCAGCTCTGATATGTATCGAATTGCTCGAGCAGTATTAGTGGGCTTTGCATATGGTCACTTACCATTCACCGAAGCGCAGTTTGCTTGGAATGTTTGCGATAAAAAATATCCAATCAAAGCATCTGGCGTCACTCTACCTGGACAGATACTTAACGTCACTGAAGATTTAGCCCGTCTTACCCAAAAGTACGGATACAGTAGCCAACAAACAATGCAAAATCAGTTGCGTCAAATTGCCCGCGAATATCTCGAACTCACCCGCTAAACACTGTTAAAATAGTCACCTAAGCATGCTTACTTAACAAAAATATGCTATCTTCTAGCCTTTGTGTTCACCCAAAACGAAAGGGTATTTTAAACATGTCACGAGTATTAATTATTGGTGCAGGCGGTGTCGCCGGTGTAGTTGTAAAAAAATGTGCGATGTTGCCAGAATATTTTTCGGAAATTCATTTAGCTAGTCGCACATTATCTAAATGTGAAATGCTGCAAGAAGAAGTCGGTAAAGATCGCGTCGTCGGTGTCTACAAAGTTGACGCTGATGAAGCCAGTGAAGTTGCTGAGCTCATCCGAAAAGTTCAACCGAGTTTGGTTATCAACGTTGCATTACCCTATCAAGATTTACCAATCATGGATGCGTGTCTTGAGACCGGCGTGCACTATCTCGATACTGCAAACTATGAGCCAAAAGACGAAGCTAAGTTTGAATATTCGTGGCAGTGGGCATACCAAGACAAGTTTAAAGAGAAAGGCATCATGGCCTTGCTTGGGGCTGGATTTGACCCGGGTGTGACTAACGTGTTCACTGCTTATGCAGCGAAGCATTATTTCGATGAGGTTCATTATTTGGATATCGTTGACTGCAACGGTGGTGATCACGGCCAAGCATTTGCAACGAACTTTAACCCTGAAATTAATATTCGAGAAATTACTCAACGCGGTAAATTTTGGGAAAACGGTGAATGGCACGAAACTGATCCAATCAGTGTTCGCGAAGATTTAGATTATCCAGGCGTTGGTGTTCGCGCTTCATACTTACTCTTCCACGAAGAGCTCGAGTCGTTGGTGAAGCACTTCCCAACGTTGAAGCGCGCGCGTTTCTGGATGACTTTCGGTGAACAATATCTGACTCACCTGCGTGTACTGGAAAATGTTGGCATGACGTCTATTCAGCCAATTGAGTTCCAAGGCCAGAAAATTGTGCCACTAGAGTTTCTTAAAGCCGTGTTGCCTAACCCAGGTTCACTTGCTGAAGGCTACACCGGTATGACTTGTATCGGTACCTATGTAACCGGTATCAAAGATGGTAAAGAGAAAACAATCTTTATCTATAACAACTGTGACCATGCCGTTTGTAACGCTGAAGTTGGCGCACAAGCCGTATCCTACACGACAGGTGTTCCGGCAATGATCGCTGCATCGATGATGCTACAAGGTCATTGGATGAAACCAGGCGTTTGGAACATGGAGCAGTTTGATCCAGACGAATTCATGGAGCGCCTCAACAAATATGGCCTACCATGGAAAGTCATGGAAACTGAATCGCCATTTAAGCGTTAGAATCATGACCAATCCATTTTTGAAATCAGAAATACCGTCGCCTTGTTACGTCTGTGATGAGGCGGCGTTGGAGCGAAACCTTCAGTTGATGCAGCGTGTTCAACAGGAAAGCGGTGCTGATATTATTTTGGCACTGAAAGGTTTTTCAATGTGGAGCACCTTTGGGCTAGTGAAGCAGTACTTAAAAGGCTGCACTGCAAGCTCTGTATGGGAAGCTCGTTTAGCAGCGGAAGAGTTCGGTCGTGAAGTACATGCATATGCCCCAGCTTACAAACAAAGTGATATTGATGAACTTTTACCAATCGTTCATCACATCTCATTTAACAGTTTGTCGCAATGGCAACGCTTCCGCGAGCAAACTCTAGCGTCAGGTGTTTCAGCTGGGCTTCGTGTGAATCCAGAACATCAAGAAGCGGAAACCGAGCTTTATGATCCTAGCGCTCCTGGTTCACGCCTAGGTATTCGAGCTGCAGAGTTAGCGGATGCGGACCTTAGTGGAATCGATGGTCTTCATGTTCACAATCTATGTGAGTGCGACTCGTTTGCTCTTGAGCGCACATTAGCTGCTGTAGAATCTAAGTTCGGTCATCTTTTGCATAAAATGAAATGGCTTAATCTTGGTGGCGGTCACCTCATGACCCGCAAAGGTTATGACGTTGAGCATTTGATTAAACAGTTGAAGCGCATTCAAGAAACTTACAGTATCCAGGTCATTCTTGAACCAGGGTCTGCGGTTGCTTGGCAAACCGGTCCATTAATCGCTGAAGTAGTTGATATTATTGAAAATGATGGACAAATCGCCCTGCTCGATATCTCTGCGACCGCCCATATGCCTGACGTTTTAGAAATGCCATATCGGCCGAATATCACCGGCGCTAGAGAACCAGGAGTTTTACCACACACCTATAAACTTGGCGGTAACTCATGTTTGGCTGGCGATGTGATTGGTTTGTATAGTTTCGAACAACCATTACAACCAGGTGACCGACTTATTTTTGAAGATATGATGCACTATACAATGGTGAAAACATCGTTCTTTAATGGTGTTGAGCATCCGAGTATTGGTATCTTACGCCGCAATGGTGAATTCGATTTAATTCGAAAATTCACCTATGAAGATTTCCGCGGAAGGCTTTCATAGGTCGCTCTGTGGGAGCTATAAAGTCAGTATCAAAAAAGCACAGCCTTCAAGCTGTGCTTTTTATTAAGTAAGTTCGATTAAGATTGCCGCGCGTAGCAGGCTAAACCTTGCAGAACTAATTCGCTTCGCACTTCGCCACGACGCTTCAAGTCATTAGGTAATAATGGAATTGACCCACCACTAAATAGAATCCGATAATCAAACCAATCGAGTTCGGTTTCAGAAACTGCAATTGCTTGGCGCACCAGGCCTACAAAAGTATTCACGCAACCATTTAATAGACAATCTGGCGTACTTTGGCCTAGTTGATGAGCCTTACCCCAATGATCGTCACCTTCGTGGCCGACAAAAACGCCTGGCGCGCGATTAATCACTGAATGCTTCATTAGGTGAACGCCCGGAGCAATCCAACCGCCTAAGTGCTGTCCTTCCTGATCAACCCAGTCGACAGTGATTGCAGTGCCGGCATCAATAATCACCGTTGCTTTCGGTTGCTCGTTAAAAGCTCCAACAATAGCAAGCCACCTATCGACACCAAGGTTTTTAAACTCGCTGTACGAATTGGTAACACCAAATGCTTGCGCTTCGGTCGTAACACGAATAATTGCTTTATCAAAACCCTCAAGCCACTGATGAAGCCTATTATTACGCTCTTCGCTGCTGACACTAGCTATCCAAACACTTTCAATGTTATCTGGTACTCTGTGCTCAATCAGTTCGTCATAGTTAACATTTAACCAGGGCTCTAAATGTCCTTCAGAATCCATGAGAGCTGCTTTAACTCTAGTATTACCCGCATCAATCAATAATTTATGCGCCATAACGTAAACTTACCTCTCCTGCGTGAAAACGCTCGAGCTTGCCATCACGCTTAACTAATAACGCACCGCTTTCGTCTATGCCCTCGGCAATACCATGTAACTCTTTATCTCCCATAATAATTCGAACTGGTTTCATTGCTAACCTATCGAATCGTTGCCAACGTGAGATAAAAGGCTTCAACCCTTCTTGTTCATAAACTCTTAAGGCCTGCCGGCATTTTGCGAGTAGCATCGCAGCGATATGATTTCTATCAAAATTATTATTCAATAACGTACTCAAATCAGTCCAAGGTTGATCAATTTGATCTGCTAACCAACTTGGCATTTTAATGTTTACGCCGATGCCTATAATTACATGAGCGACGCCAAGTGCTTGACCTTCAAGTTCGATAAGAATCCCTGCCAACTTTTTTCCGTTAACAATCACATCATTTGGCCATTTAACTTCAACGTCATAAACGCCCAGCTCTGACAACAATTCAGCAATTACGGTTCCCAGAGCTAGACTCAAGCCCATGGCAGCGCCCATTCCATCCTCTAAGCGCCAATACATGCTCATGTAGAGGTTGCTACCAAACGGCGAAACCCAGCGTTTGCCGCGACGCCCACGCCCAGCTGTTTGTGCTTCAGAAAATACTGCATAACCAGAGTCTATGTTATGAGTAATCGCGTGTTTAATAAAGTCGTTAGTCGAGCCAACGACACGCTCCAAATGAATATCTTGCGCATTTTCTTGATTCGAATTTAGGAAGTCAGAGATTACATTCAAATGTAAAAGCTTTAACTCATTCGCAAACTTATAACCTTTACCTGTTACACGAAAAACATCGATACCAAGCGCTTGGACATCTTTAATGTATTGGCTAATAGCGGTTCGGCTTACGTCGAGTTGGGCTCCAAGCTTTTCACCTGAATGAAACTGACCGTCACTAAGTATCTCAATTATTTGGGTGATTCTTTCTACACGTTGTGGCTTCATAACGAAACTAATCCTTTTTCGTCTAACAACCGAACCTCAGCTTCTAACTTTATACCGTAATTTTTAAAAACCAGTGCTTGAATATGACGCGCTAACTCAAGTACATCTTTACCGATGGCGTTACCCGAATTAACCAGTACTAAAGCCTGCTTGGTATGAACTGCAGCACCGCCAATTGCAAACCCCTTCAAGTTTAAGTTATCGATTAACCAGCCGGCGGCTATTTTTATGTCACCGTTAGGCGTATCAAAATGAGGTATGGTTGGAAAGTGTTGAAGGAGTTCAGCGAAGTGAGCACGGGCAATAATTGGGTTCTTAAAGAAGCTACCTGCGTTAGGCGTAATTGCAGGATCAGGCAACTTCGCAGAGCGAATCGCTATCACTTTATTCAAAATATCCGTAGGTAAAACTGGGCTATCGAGCGCTTTTAGTTCACCGTATGACAATTCGGGTTGCCAGGCTTTCGGCATTGAAAACTCAACTTTTAAAATAACCCAACGCATTGGGTTCTGTTTAAAAATGCTATCTCTATAGCCAAATTTACAGTCTATCGGTTTAAAGTTTACAACTTTGTGTTGCCGCCTATCCCATGCAGTCACATTGGTAATGAATTCAGCAACCTCACGACCATACGCACCAATATTTTGCACAGGTGCAGCACCAACAGTACCGGGGATTAAAGCCAAGTTTTCGAGACCATTAATTCCTTTATCATTCAAACATAAAACCAGTTCATGCCAGTTCTCTCCGGCACCAACTTTTACATTCCAATGATCATCAGCTTCTACTATTTCGATTCCTGTAATACGCACACAAACAAGTGGCTTTTTGAAGTCATTCAAAAAGATAGTATTCGAACCACCTCCGATTACATATGCATCTGCCGGTATTTCTGTTAGCTGCTCTTGCTGAGTCAGAAACAAGATATTTTCGGCCTTTGCGGGCAGTCGAAAGGTGTGAAGCGTGGATAAGTCGTAGAATGTCTCAATTTCGTTCATGGGCTGATTATACGGCTATTTACATGAGAACGGTAGAGAAAGGCTAGAGCGATATTAGCTATTGGATATTAGATATTAGTGGAAGGCAGAGACGAAAGGCGTTGTTCGTGCGCTGCGCTGTTGGGTCCGTAAACGAAAAAACCCCGAGCGTTAGCTCGGGGTCTCGTCGTATTTGAAGCCTGGCGGTGTCCTACTCTCACATGGGGAAGCCCCACACTACCATCGGCGCTGAAGCGTTTCACTACTGAGTTCGGAATGGATCAGGTGGTTCCACTTCGCTATGGCCGCCAGGCAAAAACTGTTAAACAATATAAACCCGCTGATTGTGCGTAATGAACCACTCTACATGAGCCATTCTTTGGTAAAAGCTCGAACTTGTGCCTTGGCCTTAAGCCCTAAACACCTTCGGTGTTGTATGGTTAAGCCTCACGG